>CP059069.1:2926560-4389840 GCA_017798145.1 Akkermansiaceae bacterium
TCACCGGCATGATCGCCTCCTTCGCCGGCCTCGCCGAGGCGGGCAATGTCGGCGGCGGCGGAGCCGTCGCGGACGGCATCGCCGAAGCCCTGGTGACCACCGCCGTCGGCCTCATCGTCGCCCTTACCGCCGTCATCCCCCAAAGCGTCTACAACCGCTGGAGCGACGAGATCGAGCTGGAGATCGAGGAAGCGAACAGCGAGTTCGTGGAGTTCATCCTGACGCATCATTGATGGATCATAAATTTAACCACGGATGACACGGATGACACGGATGACACGGATGACACGGATGACACGGATGATCACGGATGATCACGGATGATCACGGATGATCACGGATCATAAAAGGATTCTGGGTTGTCCTCAAATCTGACATTCAATCCATGCTCACCAACGACAGCGAGATAACCGAACTCATAATCGGCGCAGCGATGAAAATTCTCAACACTCTCAAGTCCGGTCTCGATGAAAAGCTCTATGAACGAGCTCTCATTATAGAGTTAGCCAAGCAAGGCCTCACCTGTGATCAGCAGAAAAACTTCCCTGTTCACTATGATGGACAACACATCGGCACCTTGATCCCAGACCTCGTGGTAAATGAACGGGTCATCGCAGACCCGAAAGTTGTCACCGCCTTCACGGACACCCATATTTCCTAGATGTTAGGCTACTTGAATATCACCGGTCTTAGAACCGCCCTACTCCTCAATTTCAAACACGCCAAACTTCAGATCAAACGCGTCTCTATCTGAACCAACAGTATCCATCCGTGCCCATCCGTGAAATCCGTGGTTAAAAATAACCGCAACCCCAGCCCATGAGAAAGAAATACAGCAAGGAAAAGAAGCATCGCAGCGGCGAGATCCCCACGGGATCTTTCTCCGATATTGCGTTCCTTCTGATCATCTATTTCCTCGTGGCGACGACTCTCGTAAAAGTGAAAACCATCACCGCCGACCTCCCGTCTGGTGAGAAATCCGCACAGACGGAATCCGAAAAAACCCCCATCGTGAACCTGCGCGGCGCTGAAATTTTCCTGAATGACAAGAAGCTAACGATGGACGAGCTGGAGGATCGGCTTGCGGCGCTGGAGCTTGGCGCCAAGGAACCCTCGGATCGGGTTGTGATGCTGGAGTCCGCGAAGGGCACCCCGTACGGAAATTACTTCCAGGCACTCGCCGCGATCAGCGCGAACGAGGGTGTGGTCGCCATCGTGGAGGAGGGGAACTGACCATGAGACGCTCCCGCAAAAAGAGAAGGAAACCAATTCCCGTGCCGATCGCGAGCATGGGCGATATCGCGTTCCTTCTCATCATCTTCTTCCTGGTGTGCAGCGAGGTTTCCAAGGAAAAGAGCAATCTCCAGGTGGAGCTGCCGCTTTCACAGCATGTCGAAAAAATGAAGGCGCAGGTGGTGGCGCGGGTGGCCGTCGATGAAACCGGCGTGATCTATTTCGACGGCGAAGAGGTGGACAGCGCGAAGGACGTGGAGTGGGGCGTGCGGGCTTTGCTGACGAACACCGTCGCCGACGAGCAGAGGCATGTGCAGTTCAAGTGCGACAGCGCCCTGCCCAAGGAAATTTTCGAGCCTGTCATCCAGGCCATCGCCGCGGCCGGCGGCATCATAGAGGCGGTCGGCGAGCTCGACCAATGAACAAGAACCCGAACAATCAATGACAACGACAAAGAGCGAACAAACAACCCCCGCCGAGCTGCTGGAGACCTTCAAGGGACGAAGCCTCAAATCCATCGTGATCTTCACCGTGGCGGTGCACCTCGTGGTGCTGGTCGCGACGAGTGCATCCTACTTTTTCAAATCCGGGGGCGAGGACACCTCGAAGCTCGGCGAGAGCGAGCGGATGGACATCGCGGTGCGCGAGGCCACGGCCTCCCTGCGCGAGATCGCGGAGAAACACGGCGTGAAGGCGCAGGATCTCGGCAGCCGTTTCGCCGACGGGAAACCGAAGCCCGCCGCCTCGCCCGCGCCCGTGGAGGCTCCCGCCGATACGGAACCCGCCGCCCCGGAGCCGGAGAAATCAGCCATCGAGAAGGATATCGAGAAAGTCGAGCCCGGCCCGGCGCTGCCGAGCGTGGAGGACGAGGATCTTTTCAAATAAGCGCCTCGGAAAGCAAGCATGAGCCCCAACATACGAGCAGAGATCCCCGCAGTGAGGGTTGATGAGATCCCTACGGATCCATCCACCTTCAAGGCTCGGCTTGTCAGTGCCGCGGTGCTCATGCTCACCGGGCTTGCCGCCGCCGCATGGGCGTGGGGCCCGGATGTTCTTGCCGCTTTCCTTTCCCGCAACGGCGAGATCGCCATCCTGTTTTCCGGCAACAATACAAGCGCCTCCCTAAATCTCTGCATCCAGTCATTCGGCATTCTCGCCGCCATCTGCGCGGTGGCCGGAGGGATGGGCTTCTGGCGGAACCGCAGCACCTACCACCTGCTCCGCATCGCGCTGCTGGCGGTTTATCTGGTCGTGGCGTTTTACGTTTTCACCGTCTGGCAGGGCGTGTTCGCCATCCTCAGGGAAGAGATCGCTGTCGATGGCTCGAAGCAGGACAAGGCCACCACCATCCTGCTCTGGTGGGGCGCCTGCTGGCCCGCGTTGGCCGTGGCGGGTTATGCCGCATGGTGCCATGTGATGCTCCGCAGCCGCTCGGTGTTCGCCGCCTTTTCCGGGAAGACCGGAGATGCCATGGAGGGCGACCGCTTGCTTGAGGATGTTCGCACCCATGGCCGCGACCCGCGCCACCGCCGCAGCCTCTACGCAAGTATCCTGACCCACCTGCTCATCATCGTCATCATCCCTTACATCCTCAGCCTCGGCGGATGTGTGGAGGCCTACAAGGTGCCTCAGGGCAGCGGAAATCCGGTGGTTGCCATGGTGAAAATGGTGCAGCCGAAGAAGAAAAAGAAGCAGACCCTCACTCTGCGCCCAAACTCAGCGATCATCTTCGACCAGCCGGATCTCGACAACACCGAGGTCGATCAGGTCATGGAGCAGAAAACCCAGGTGACCTACGAGGCATCCGCCAATGCGAAGGCCGGGAAAATGGGCAAGGGCGGCGGCACCAAAGGCGGCTGGCCGGAGGGGATGGAGGATTACAAGATCCGCTTCATCCGCCTTGAGCATTCCGGCGCGGGCTGGGATGACGGCATGGATCAAACCGATGCGGACATCAATTTCCTCCGCGCCTTCGCACAGTCCACAGGCTTCAGGAAAATCGCCAGCAAGGGCGAGAGCCACTCCATCGCCCTCCTGCGGAAGTATCCTGACGACGGCTTCCCTCCCTTCGTCTATCTAACAGGAAACTCCGACATGGGCCGCATCAGCTCCGAGGATGCGAAGACGTTGCGCGAGTATTGCCTGAAAGGAGGGATGCTCATCGCGGATGCGGGCAGTGCGCGTTTCCACCAGTCTTTCCTGCACTTCATGCGCCAGGTGTTCCCGGACAAGCCGCTGCTCGACATCGCCGACGACGACATGATCTATCAGCTCCCCTACGGCTTCCCGGACGGCGCACCCGCCTTCTGGGGCCATGGCGGCAGGCGCGCGCTCGGCGTGAAACACGAAGGCCGCTGGTGCGTCTTCTACCACCCCGGTGATATGAACGACGCATGGAAATCCCAGGGCTACACCGATGTGTCGCCCGAGATGCGCGAGGCCGCCATGAACCTCGGCATCAACCTGGTTTACTACTCCTTCAACCAGTGGAATGACGCGATTTCCAAGAAGAAGAAATGATGAACTGGAACTCCTTCAACATCCTAGGCTACCTCAGCGTGCTCCTCTGGATCGCGATGCCTGTGCTGTGGCTGCTCCACTCCCGGATGCGCCCGCGCCGCTGGCTATGCCACATCGCCCTTCTGTTAGGAATCGCGGCCCTGGTGCTTGCGAAGCTGAATTCCGAAAACCACGTGAACCGCATCCAGCCCGATCGCACCGAGCTGATCGCCGCCAAGGAAGCCGAGCAGGAGGCGAAGCGCCAGGCCGCGATCGACAGCCGTGGCGATGAGGTGGCGGACATCCGCTTCGCCGAGGACGGCGCGGACGATTTCATGGATCGCGCGGGCATGGACGAGGCGGATCTGAAATACATGGACAAGCAACTGGGCAAGCCCGGCGAGCCCGCCTGGAAACAGGGCAAGCGCGAGCGCAGCGGCGGCACGGCGGATGGCGATGATCTCGAAAGCGCGATCGGCGCCAACGAGAAGCGCGAGGATCTCGCCACCGAGGGCTTGGAAGGCGTCGTGGAGGAGGAGCCGATCACGATGAACGCGAAGGATCTCGTTCTGGCCAACCGGCTTGATCTTTTCAACATTAGGGCGATACAGGCCCTGCTGCTCATCGGGATTGCCATCGTCATCGCCGACTACCTCCGCCGCGCGAATTCCTACCGCGAGGCCTACCTGCCGCTGCCGCTTCCCAGCGGTTGGCTGAACTCGCTGACCCCGCAGGAAGCCGTTTTCACAAGGCCGGAGCCTGCCCGCCGCAGCATCATCCAGGAGCTTTCGTGGATGGCGAAACGTGGCGACGCCTTCCTCTACCTCACCGAAGATCCGGCGAAAGCGGCGCAGCTTCCCGACTCGTTCCAAAGCCTCGGGAAAATGGATGTCATCCGCCTCGGCGGGGATATGGAGTTGGGCGACAGCTTTGTTTTCGAGGCGCTCTGGTTCGGACGGAGCTCCTTCGCGGTCGGCTCCGCAACACGCGCCAAGACGATGCTCGGCACTTTCCTCAAAATCCTGGCCGAGCGCCGCGAGACCCGTTCCCGCGTCGCCCAGACCGTCCACATCGTCTGGGATCTCAATGAGCCGGTCCCGGAAAACATTCGCAATGGCTTCGCCACCCTCGGCCGCGATGCCGGCCTGTCTCTCTTCATTTCCAATCCGCCCAGATAAGAAACCTCATCCACCATGAAATCCCTCGCATTCTCCGCCGCCCTTCTAACAGCGATTCTCGCCTTGCCCGCCGCCGCCGAGGAGCGCACCCACACCCAGGAGGAGATGGACGCGCTCCTCAGGGACGGCGACCTTGGCGCCGAGGAAGTGGAGCGCCCGGCAAACCTCCCTGATCTCACCAAGGGCGAGCTCATCCCCCCTGCAAAGAAGAAGGAGCCGAAGCCATGGTATTACGGGCCGACCGGGATCGTGGGATTGATGGTCGGTGATTTCGTAGGGGATCAGATCCAGGTGCAGAGCACGCTCAATGGCTCCCCCGCCCATGGGAAATTCATGTGGGGCGATGTGATCACCGGAATGAACGGGAAAAAGTTCGAGCCCGGCGGGCACCTTGGTATCCTGATTGGCAATGCGATCATCGAGGCCGAGAAAGAGGAGAACGGCGGCAAGATCACCTTCCAGGTTTGGCGCGACAAGAACTACGCCGCGCGCTTCGGCAAGCAGGATGTCGCTGGGGTCGATGTGGACAAGCTCTTCGACGAGGTTCGCGATGACAATTCGCTCTACGACTGGAAGCCCGAGGAGGAGCGCACCAAGGAAGTCACCAAGCTGGGCTTCGACAAGTTTCCCATCGTCCCGGAGACATTCGAGGTGGAGCTGAAGCTGCGCACCATGCCCGCCTACAGCGATACTGCTCCCTACGATTGCCCGAAGACGCAGCAGATCCTCGAGGACGCATGGAAGGTGCTGGAGAAAAAATTCGTCGCAGACCCGAAGGATCCGCGCAGCGGCAAGGGCGGCATCATCGAGGCGATGGCATTGGTCGCATCCGGCAAGCCGGAGCACCGCAAGATCGTGCATGACTGGGTGCGCGGCCCGAACTCGCCATGGCGTCCACCCACGGAGCCCCCCGGAGCGATGTTCGAGCCCGGCTACAAGGGCTACAAGGGCTACCAGAGCTGGCATCATGGTTTCGGCGGGCTCTATTGCGCACTCTATTACGATGCCACCGGCGATGACTTCGTCCTCCCCGCCCTCCGCAAATACGCCATCGACACCGCCATGGGCCAGAGCGGCGGCGGCAGCTGGGGGCACACCTTCGCCTACCCGTCCTTCAACGGCGGCGAGCTGCACAGGATGAACCCCGGATACGGCGCGCTCAACGCCGCCGGGAACCGCTGTTTCTTCCTCATCACACTTGCACAGAAGCTTGGCATCAAGGATCCGGAAATCGATGCCGCCGTGATCCGGGCGCAGAAATTTTTCAGCTCATTCATCGACCAGGGAGCCCTGCCCTACGGCGATCACGGAGCAGCCGGCACCGATGACAGCAACGGCAAGAACACCGGCATCGCCTTCTCCCTGAAACTCCTGGGGGACAAATACGGCGCGAAATATTTCTCGCAGATGTCCACCCACGCCTCCTTCACCCCGCGCGGCGGGCACGCCCACGACTACCACACCCAATGGTCTGCCTGGGGAGCCACGCTGTGCGGCCCCGAGGGGCGCATCGCCGCGGAGCGCAACATGCGCTGGAGCCGCACGCTTGCACGAATGTTCGACGGCAGCTTCGTCTATCACTCGCCCGGCGGCTACAGCGCGCTGCGCGATCCGACCGCCACCCAGGTCTTCAACCAGGCCGTCATTTACAAACAGACCCTCATCACCGGCAAGGACGAGGACAAGGAGCTGTGGACGACCGAGCGCGAGATGAAGCAGTTGCTCACCAGCGCGCGCGGACAGCTCAACGACCCTGCCCTCATCGCGCGTTCCGGAAAGCCATGGCAGGAGCGCAGCACCGATGAGATCTTCGACCTGCTCGACATCTTCTTTCCGAAAGCGCGCGGAGCCTACGCAGATGAACTGGGCAAGCGCTACCAGGCCGGCGAAAAGGAAATCCTGCCCCGACTCGTGGAGTTGCTCGGCAGCGATGAGCCGCGCCTCCGCGAGGGCGCCTGCCGCGGCCTGCTCGCCTGCGGTAATGATGCCGTGTTGGAAAACCTTTCCAAACTCACCAAGCTCCTCGACGACCCCAAGGACTTCGTGCGCATCAGCGCGGTCAATGTGATCTCGAAGAGCACCGAGACCGAGGAAACCCAGCTCGCGATGCTGGAAGCCACGGCCGCGCCGCAGCAGGCGGTCGCGCCAAACAGCGTCCGAAACGCCACCCAAGTTCCGCTTTTCGGCGATGACAGCCCGCTCGCGAAATCGCCCTTCGAGGCCGGCTTCGACGAGGATCTCGTTTACCGCGCCTTGGAAAAACTGATTGAGCTCGATCCCGTCGGCAAGGGTTTCATCGCTTCCAGAAACGGCGTATGGGACAAGGAAACCGTCGTCAGGCTCGCCGGGCCGCTGACCTTCGCGGCCGAGGAGGAACAGATCGGGGACCAGATGTTCGCCAACCGCGCTGCGCCGGCGAGGGAGTTGCTCCGCAAGTTCGGATACCGCGAGGCTTATGAGGCGTCCGCTCACCTGTTGCGCAAAAAGGCGGGCGTACCGCGCGACATCCGCGCCAAGGTCACGTTCAAGGATCCGCTGATCGACCCGCCCATCGTTCTGGGCAGTCCGGGCGCTTTCAGGGACTTTGCGGGCTTCCTCAGAACCGTCCTGACCGACGACCCGAACCTCTCGGTCACGACCAAGGACGAGAGAAACAAATGGGTGGAGGTGACAACCAACCTCGACACGCTCCTTGCCAGGATCGAGGCGGCGAAACCCGTGCCCAATCTACCCAGCATCGCCGATGAGGCGGGCTCGTTTTTTCGGAAAAACCTGGATGCGGCCGACGGCACGGGGGCGAAGCTGAAACTCTGCCGAGCCACCCTCGCCGATCCAGACCGCAAGGATTACTTCCGCAAGATGGCGGCGATGGATTACCTCGCCGAGACCCTCGGGCCGGATGCGTTGGAGGATTTCGCGCCGTATCTGAGCCATCCTTACTGGAGGCTGCGCGAGCACAGCCGCAAGCTAGCCCCCGGACTCGTTGCGGGCAGCGGAAACCTGCTCAACGACCTGTTTGCGAAAACCAAGGATCCGCGCGCCGCCTCCGGCATCCTCGATACGCTCGCGCTCTGCAAGGTGGAGTCCGGCCTTTCCACCGCGAAGCAGGCGATGTCCCACGAAGAGCCGCTTGTCCGCCAATCCGCGATCCGTGCGACCATGGCCCTCGGGGGAAATGCGGTGATCCCGGAAGTCGTCGCCCACCTGAAGGCGTCAACTTCGAAGGAAGACCTGCGCGGCTGCGAGGAAGCGCTCGATCCACTCATCGGCGATCCCGCGTTCGATGCGGCCTTGCGCGACGCTCTGATCGCCATGCTTCCGGATGCCGAGCCATCCGCCCGGCCCATCGCTTACTACCTCATTGCCCGCATCGGCGACGCGCCATCCATCGATGTGCTCAAAAAAGCCGCGCAGACCGACAGCCTAACGGAATTCGAGGAGATTTGCTACGCGCTCTCCTACTCTCCGAGCCGGGCTGCGGACAAGCTCATGCTCGAGCTCGCAGCCACGGACAAGCGCAGCGCGGAGATCGTCGGCGCCCATTCCGTCCGCCGCATGGTCATCGGCCCCAAGGGCTATGGCGATGTCACGGTTGCCGAGAAAATGGATTTCGCCGAGGCGATGCTCAAGCTCGCGCTCGACAGGCAGCTCATCACCCAACTCAGCCACATCCCGGAAGCCCGCGCCATGCGCGCCCTGATGTTCTGCCTTGAAAAGGGAGTGGAAAGCGCCGCCGGGAACCTCATCACCTGCGCCGAGGGCATGGGCAAGCTTTCCCCGGCCGATTCCGAAATCGCCGCCAAGGCGCTTCAGGATGTCATCGAGTACATCGAGGTCACCAGGCTACGGGGAGGCATCCAGGCGCACATGAGCAAGGATGACAAATACGTCGAGTGGAAGGAGCTCCAGGCGCGTGCCGGGAAAGTCCTGCTCAGGATCCACAAACCCGGCGAGGCTCCCATCCCCGAGTTCGACACCCTGGAATTCGAATGAGCGATCGGCGGAGGAAAAGCCCGGCAAGCCAAGCCGGGGACGCCCGACATCAGGTGGCCGCAAGCAGCCTCGCGCCCTCGGCAGGGCGGCTTGCGAAGATTTCCGGAGCGAAGCCGAAGCTCGCCCCGTAGGATTCCGCGAGGGCGGCGGCGATCGCTTCCGCCTTGCCGGCCTCGCAGAGGGTGACGGTGGAGCCCCCGAAGCCGCCGCCAGTCATTCGCGCCCCGATGACCCCATCGATTCCGGAAGCCGTCTCCACGAGATGGTCCAGCTCCGGGCATGAGACCGAGAAGTCGTCGCGAAGGGAGTTGTGGCTTTCATACATGAGGCGTCCGAGTTCCTGGAAATCACCGCCTTTGAGGGCTTCGACCGCGGCCATGGTGCGGGCGATCTCGCCGACGACATGGCGCGAGCGGCGGTAGGTGGTTTCATCCATGTGCCCTTCTGCCGCAACGAGATCCGCCTGGGAAACATCGCGCCAGCTTGGCTTGCCGATGGCGGCCAGCCCGTCCTCGGTGCTTTTCCTGCGGGCTGCATAGCCTCCGTCGGAGAGCTCGTGGGAGACTTTCGTGTTGGAGACGAGGATGGTCAGCGAGGGGTCTGCGAAAGGCACCATTTCCGGCTCGCCGGAGCGGCAGTCGATGAGGATGAGCTGGTCCTCCTTTCCGAAGGCGGATGCGAACTGATCCATGATGCCGCAGGGCACGCCCGCGAAATCATGCTCGGCTTTTTGCGCGAGCAAGGCTTTTTCACGGGTGCCCAAGGTGGTGCCGGTGAGCGCCTCCAGCAGGGTAGCGGCGGCGCACTCAAGCGCGGCGGATGAGGAAAGCCCCGCCCCGCCCGGCAGGCTGGAGACGATGAAGGCATCGAAGCCCGGGATGGCTATGCCGCGCCGGTGGAAACCGTGGATCACGCCACGCAGGTAGTTGGCCCATTTCGGCGAGCCTTTTTGCTGTGCGCCGGATGCCGGGAACACGGCGGGTTCGGAGTCGAAGGCGGTCGCCACCCTTGCCTCGTCGCTCCCGTTCGGCGCGGCGGCGATGAGAACCGTCCGCTCGATGGCGAATGGCAGGACGAAGCCATCGCAGTAATCGATGTGCTCGCCGATGAGGTTCACGCGGCCGGGGGCGGCGGCAAGGATCGTGGCCTCGCAGCCGAAGCGCGAGCGGAGCTCGTTTCTCGCTTCGGAAACGAGCGTGGCGATGGGAGGGTTGGGGGTCAGCATGGGTTCAGCCTGCAAAGGCGGCGTAAATGCCGATGACGACAAGTATCAGAAGGGCGCTGGCGAGTTTCGCCCCCTTCCACGGGGTGAGGTCGATGTCGTTTGAGGTCGAGATCTTCCATGCCTCCGCCCGTGGGGCGACCTTCCCGACGATGAGCAGGAAGATGACGAGGATGGCGAAGACGATACCGATGAAATGGAAGCCGTGGAGGCCTGCGTCCTTCATGGCGGTGTCGAAGGCGGGGACGAAGTATCCGAGCGAGATCATCAGGATCCCGGCGAGCATCGCGATGGAAGCGGCCCATGCGGGGACGCGGGGATGGAGCATCCCGACGACGACGACCGAGAAGATGGGGATGAAGTAGATCGCGTTCATCTTCTGCAGGTATCCGAAGATCGTGTCCTGGCCGGCGAGGAGCGGGGCGCCGACCATCGCGGCGATGGCCACGATCACCACGAACCATTTCGCGGCGCGGACGGTTTGCTTTTCCGTGCCGGATGGATTGAGGACATGCTTGTAGAGGCCGATGGAGAAGAGGGCGGAGGTGCTGTTGAGCGCCGCGTTGAAGGAACTGAGGATGGCTCCGATCATGACCGCCGCGAAAAATCCGGTGAGCGGGCCGGGAAGGAGGTCGCGGACGAGGGTGCCGTATGCCTGGTCGTTGGAAATTCCCTTGCCCGCGTAGAGCTGGAAGGCGACGAGACCCGGGAGAACGAGGTAGAGCGGCCCGAGGAGTTTCAGGGCTCCGGTGAGCAGCACGCCCTTCTGGCCTTCCGCAAGGCTGGATGCGCCGAAGGTGCGCTGGATGATCTGCTGGTTCGTGCACCAGTAGAAGAGGTTTAGCAGGGCGACGCCGGTGAAGAGGGTGGAGAAGGGGACTTCGGAACCCTCGGCACCCATCGAGTTCATGCGTGCGGGCTGGGCTTCCTTGAGCGAGGCCCATCCGGCCGAGATGCCTTCGCCGGCGCCTGCGGCATTGAGGGCGAAATACGCGACGAGCATTCCGCCGACGAGCAGGCCGATGCCGTTGATCGTATCGAGCACGGCGAGCGTGCGCAGGCCGCCGAAGCGGGAGTAGAGCATTCCCATGACACCGATGAGGACGACGGTGCCGCGCAGCAGGGTGGTTTCGTTCTCGATCCCGGTGAGGCCTTTCAGGTCGACGATGCTGATGAGGCCGATCGCGCCCGTGTAGAGGATGAGCGGGATGAGGAGGAAGGTGTAGGCCAGGAGGAAAATGGTGTTGGCGATGGACTGGGTGGTGCGGTCGTAGCGGAGCTCAAGGAACTGCGGGACGGTGGTGATGCCGGTGCGGAGGAAGCGCGGCAGGAAGAAGATCGCCATCAGGACGAGGGCGACGACAGCGACGACCTCCCATGCCATCACGCTCAGGCCGTGGGCGAAGGCGGCGCCGTTCAGGCCGACCATCTGCTCGGTGGAGAGATTGGTCAGCAGCAGGGAGCCGGCGATGATGGGGAAGGTGAGCGAGCGGCCGCCGAGGAAGAAACCTTCCGAGCTTTCCTTTTCATCCTTGCGGGTGATGAACCAGGTGAGGCCTGCCGCGAAGGCGGTGAACAGGATGAGGGAGATAATGGTCATTTTGGGTTTTCGGTTGGTGGGTTGTGGGGATGTTTTTAAGCGTGTATGGCGCTAGGCCGGAAGCACAAACATTGGGAGATCATGAAGGGGTTCAATTTCCCCCCTGTCACTGGATAGGCCGCGAATCCGGAAGTCTTGCGGATTTTCCCGAAGTTTCCGGTTTCCAATCAGGGATTGCCGTCGTTGAATGCCCGCACGTCCCCGACCCATGAGCCAATCCCCACTCCGCATCGCCGTCGGCGCCGATCATGGCGCCTTTGAAATGAAGAACGCCATTGTCGCCAGACTCCGTGAGAGCGGCCATGAGGTGGAGGATTTCGGGACGGACAAGGCGGATTCGGTGGACTACCCGGATTTCGGGAATGCGGTTTCCAGGAATGTTGCGGACGGCACCTTCGATTTCGGCATCCTTGCCTGCACCTCGGGGGTGGGCATGAGCATCGCCGCGAACCGCCATCGCCATGTCCGCGCCGCCAATGTGCGCACGGTTGAGGAGACGGTCATCACCCGCCGGCACAACGATGCGAACATCCTCTGCCTTGCCGGGAAATACACCGATATCCCGACCGCGCAGGAGATGGTGGATGCCTTCCTGGCCACGGAATTCGAGGGTGGCCGCCACGAGAGGCGTGTCTGCAAGTCCTCCGGCAGTGCCATCGCCGTTTCCGATCCCGAGCTCTACGCGGCCATCGTCGGCGAGGAGCACCGCCAGCGGAACCACATCGAGCTCATCGCCTCGGAAAACTTCGCCTCGCCCGCCGTGATGGAGGCGCAGGGCTCGCTGCTGACCAACAAGTACGCCGAGGGTTATCCCGGGAAGCGCTGGTACGGCGGCTGTGAATACGTCGATGTGGCCGAGCAGCTTGCCATCGACCGCGCGAAGCAGCTTTTCGGAGCCGAGCATGCCAACGTCCAGCCGCACTCCGGTTCGCAGGCGAACACCGCGGTGTATTTTTCCGTGCTCAAGCCGGGAGACAAGATTTTCACCATGGATCTCGCCCACGGCGGCCACCTCACCCATGGGCACAAGGCGAACTTTTCCGGCCGTTTCTACGATGTCACCCACTACGGGGTCTCGCCGGAAGACGAGCGAATCGATTACGAGGAGCTGGAAAAGACCGCCCGCGAGCTCAAGCCCGCCCTGATCACCGTGGGAGCCTCCGCCTATTCCCGAGTCATCGATTTCGAGCGCATGGGGAAACTGGCAAAAGAGGTGGGGGCCTACCTTTTCGTGGATATGGCGCACATCGCCGGACTCGTTGCCGCCGGGGTGCATCCATCGCCGGTGCCGCACGCGGATTTCGTCACCTCCACCACCCACAAGTCCCTGCGCGGCCCGCGCGGCGGGATCATCCTCTGCAAGGAGGAGTTCGCGAAGAAAATCGACTCCCAGGTTTTCCCCGGCATCCAGGGTGGGCCGCTGATGCATGTGATCGCCGCGAAGGCCACGTGTTTCCACGAGGCGCTCCAGCCCGGCTTCCGGGAATATCAGGAGCAGGTTGTGAAAAACGCCCGGGCCATCGCCGCGCGCATGACCCACCATGGTTTCCGCATCTGCTCCGGCGGCACCGACAACCACGTGATGCTCGTCGATCTCCGCCCCAAAGGCCTCAACGGGGCGGAAGCCTCGCACGCCCTCGACGAGGCGGGGATCACGGTCAACAAGAACGGGATCCCCTTCGACACGGGCAGCCCGATGAAGCCCAGCGGCATCCGCATCGGCACCCCCGCCGTGACCACACGCGGCATGAAGGAAAAGGATGTCGAGCAGGTGGCCGACTTCATCGCCGAAGCGTTGGCGGATCACACCAACGAAGCCAAGCTGCACGCGATCCGCGACAAGGTTTTTGCCTTCAACCGGGCGTTCCCGCTGCCTTGGTGAGATCCGCGCCTGGCCTGCAAGGGGCGATGGATATGCCCTTTGCGCCCAGGTGATGCCTACTTCGGGTGGGATTTGACGAAATCGATGTTCGCCCTGACCTGGGGGACGTTGTCCTTCCAGTCGTTCTCGTGCTCGATGGAGATGTGGCCGTCGAATTCCTGCTTTTTGAGTTCCTCGAGGCAGGCGGCGACATCGACGACACCTTTGCCGGCGGGGACGACCTCGGAGGCTCCGAAATCGGCCTTGTCCTTGAGGTGGACGCTGACGATGCGGCCGTCGAGGATGCGGAGGCACTCGACGGGCTTGAGGTTGGAGGTGCACCAGTGGCCAAGATCGGCGCAGGCTCCGACGCGCTTGTCGCGGCTCTCGACCACGCCGAGGATGTAGAGCGGGTGCCAGACCTTGTATTTCGGGTTGCTCATGGAGCCGCCGTGCTCGTGGAAGGCGACCTTGATGTCGGTGCGGATGGCGGCCTTTTCCCAGGCGACGATCTGCTCGGTGGATTCGGAACAGACTGCGTAGAGTCCCATTTTCTTGGCGAAATCCATGATTTTATCGACCTCCTCGGCGTTCTGTGCGGGGACGACCCCGTAGTTGACGGCGTGGACGCCGAGGCGCTTGCACTCGGCGAGAAGCTCGTTCATCGCCTCCTCCGGCATGGTGTGGTGGACCTTCACATCGGAGCCGGGCTTGAGCTTCTGGCCGGGGTAGAACTCGATCATGTTGCCACCGGCCTCCTTGGTCTTGGCGATGGCCTCGAAGGCGGTGTAGTTCCGGAACGTGTATGCCTGTGCGCCGATGAACCAGCCTTCCTGGCGGAGGTTTTCCGGGATGGGGTTTGCATGGAGGGTTGCGGAAAGTGCGATGGCGATGGCGGCGATGCGTTTCATGGGATTGTCG
Organism: Akkermansiaceae bacterium; assembly: GCA_017798145.1. Taxonomy (NCBI): domain Bacteria; kingdom Pseudomonadati; phylum Verrucomicrobiota; class Verrucomicrobiia; order Verrucomicrobiales; family Akkermansiaceae; species Akkermansiaceae bacterium. The sequence goes on from CP059069.1 coordinate 2,941,068, forward strand.
AAAGTCTGGAGGTCTGATGTCGGAACGTCAATTGCGGGCGGGAACTTTCAGACGAGGCCGGCGGCAAGGGCTTCCATGGTGTCCGCGATCAGATCTGCGGCGGAGAGGCGGTCGCGGTCATGGTAGCCCCAGGTGACGGCGATGGATTTCATGCCGGCGTTTTTTGCGGTGTCGAGATCCATGGTGGAGTCTCCGATGAGGGTGCAGTGCTGCGGGGAGAGGCAGAGCGCGGCGGCGATTTCGAGGGCTCCGGCGGGGTCGGGCTTGTGGGGGAGTCCTTCGCGGTTTCCGAGGACGGCGGCGAAAGTGTTTTCCGGAAAAAGTTTCGCGACGATCTCGGCGGTGAAGGGGTGGGGCTTGTTGGAAAGGACGGCGAGCGGGATTTGTTCCGCGCGCAGACCGGCGAGGAGCTCCGGGATGCCGGGGTAGGTGGCGGTGCCGGAGGGCCATGTGGCGGCGTAGTCCGCGGCGAAGGCATTCAGGATGGATGCGCGGGTTTCTTCGGGGGTTCCGGGGGTGGCGCGCTGGACGAGCATTTTCGCGCCGTCGCCGATGAACCCTCGGACGGCGGCGTGGCTGTGGCCGGGGAGACCGTGGAGGGAAAGGGAGCGGTTCAGCGAGGCGGCGATGCCGGGGAGCGATTCCACCAGGGTGCCGTCGAGATCAAAGATGATGGCTTTCACTCGGGGGAGGGTAGCACGGATTCCCCCGCTCCGGTCACTTCCATTTGCTTTCTGACTTCGATCGCGATCGCTTCGGCACGTCCGAGGCCGATGTTCCAGCCAGCCCGGAAATATTGGTCTGGAATGTAGTGCCCCAGCGTCACCGGAGCGCCCGGGGGCTTGTCCGGCAGGCGTTCGTCGTTCGAGTAGGTAGCCATCGCCGCATAAAAGCCGGCTTTCCCGAGCTCCCGGGGCAGTCCCGATTTTGCAAGGATCGTATCAGCCATGTTCTGTTCGGCGAGCAAGGTCCCGTCGTGGAGTCCTTGCTTGATCCGTTGTCCGACAGTGGCGGCCAACGCTGTTGCGGCTTCCCCGTCTGGCTTGGGATCTCGGATACGGGATATCCAAAGACTTCCTTTTCTCTCCACAAGGGGCACGGATCCTTTGGTGAGTTTCTTCCCGGATCCGTCCCATGCGAACTCGCATGTCAGGGTAATGTTACTCTTGCTGTGTTTGGTTTCCTTCCATCCGGGGGCGCCTCGGAACGCGGGAAAGCTCGCAAGATTGTATTCCTCGAGCCGGATCGTCACGGTCAGGGTTTTTCCCCGGTGGGTTGGGGCCGCGATCACAAGCGCAAGGATTTCCGCCGCCAAGGTGGCTTCCTGAACGTGAGGAATCCCTATGGTGAAGGAATCACCGGCCTCGGTTCGCCCGACATCGAAGTAATGGGAACCGCCCCCCGCGAGGAACGAGTTCGCTTCCGTGACACCCCGGGATTTGTAGGCGGAGTAGAGCAGTGGGGCGGACCAGGTGCCCAAGGCGAGGGGATCGATTTTTCCGCTTCCCCAGACCGGGAGCAGATGCCAGCCGTGATTTCCGTCGCCTTCGTATTCCATGATGGCAAAGCCGGGCGAAGGTGCCTTCGACTCGCCGTTCCGGGGAACACCTGGGAAAACCACCCATGTGATCCCGCGTGCATCCTCCTCCAGGATCGTTCCGGCCACCTTGGTTGGCTGGACTTCCTTGTCGCCATGATCGGGGTGGGTGACGTATTTCCCCGAATATTTCGCTTCGAGGTGCTTGTCCTCCCTGGCCTCCGCAAGCACCCGGATTTCAAGCGGCCTTTTCGGGGTCCCGCCTGCGCTTCGCACCACGCACCAGAGGGTGGCCGCGAGAACCTGATCCTTCGTGTAGGGGCTGTATCCTGGCGGCTTCCAGGGCTTCACATTCAGGATCACGGGAGTCCCCGGAACATTGGTGGAATCCTCGGGGTTCACCGAGATGCCGAACACGCTGGCAAGATTCTGGTCGAACTCCGAGCCGCCGTCCCATTTCATCGCACCATCTGGGAAAGCCCGGGCTTCGCCGATCATGCGGTGGATGCCGTAGTTGTAGTTGCTGGTCACCCCGACCTTTCCGAGGGGGATGCGGGCAGGATCGGAATCCGCGCCCAGATTGACCGGTTGCTCGATGGTTGCGAGATCGACGTTCGTGGCCATGCCAGCGGTCACCGACAAGCCGGCCATCAGCATGGCGATGGGGGAAAGGCGGGATGCGCTCATGGCACTCCGATACCGGGCATGGCCGAGAGGGCTTTCATCCCGAAAAAAATACTCTTCATCTGCGGCGGGAGCATTTAGCTTCCCGGCGTGGCAAACAAAGCAGAGAAATCGCAGGGCAGTTCCCTATGGAAAGATGCGTGGCACAGGCTGTCCCGGAACAAGCCGGCGCTGGTGAGCCTGGCTTTCCTCGCGCTCATCCTGTTCGCCTGTTTCGTGTTGCCCTTCATGCCTTTCGTGAAAAACCCGACGGTGATCAACCTCTCCAACACGGTGGCGGAGCCCGGCATGCAGCATTGGTTCGGGACGGATCAGCTGGGGCGCGACCTGTTCTCGCGGGTGCTCTACGGCGGGCAGGTCTCGCTGCTTGTCGGGCTGGTGGCGACGGCGGTGGCGGTGCTCATCGGCGTGGTCTATGGGGCGGTCTCAGGCTATGTCGGCGGGATGGTGGATTCCGTGATGATGCGCTTCGTGGACATTCTCTTCGCGCTGCCTTTCCTGGTGCTGGTGATCCTTTTCGCGCTGGTGGCGGACGAGCCTTCCTCGGAGTTCACCACGTGGGTGATCGAGACGACAGGCTGGCCGCGCGACCGGGTGGCGCCGATCACGACGCTCATCCCGCTGTTCATCGCGATCGGTGCGATCGGCTGGCTGACCATTGCGCGCATCGTCAGGGCGCAGGTGATGAGCGTGAAAAAGCTGGAGTTTGTCGAGGCGGCGGTGTCGCTGGGGCTGAGCCGCCCGCGCATCCTGTTCCGCCACATCCTGCCGAACGTGATCGGCCCCATCATCATCTACACGACGCTGGCGGTGCCGGGCATCATGCTTCTGGAAAGCGTGCTGTCCTTCCTGGGGCTCGGGGTGAAGCCGCCGAATTCCTCGTGGGGCATCCTCATCAAGGAGGGGGCGGACAGGATGGAGATCTCGCCCTATCTCCTGCTTTTCCCCTCGCTGTTTTTTGCGACAACGCTGTTTGCGCTGAACTTCCTCGGCGACGGTTTGCGGGATGCCTTGGATCCGAAGTCGTCCAAGGATTGAGCGGGATTCCCGCATGTGGCGGCGCTGACGGAAAATCCACGGTGTTTGTCTTCCTTCCGCTGCCCATTGGGCCTGCGGGCAAAAAAACCTTGGCATGTCTGCCCTGATGAATACGATGGAAGCCCATTTATTAAACCCAAAAAATTCGAAATGCGGAAATCACCCAAGCACCATACCGTTCCCGGCGGAAAAGCAGCCCTTGGCTTCGTGGCAGTTGCCCTTGCCCACGCCGGATTCGCATCCGCCGCGACCACGGTCAACGCAGCGCAGGATTTCACCGTTAGACGCAATACTGGCACTGCCACGGTCGAAGGCGGTCTCCATGCCAAGCAATCAGCTACCAACTCGACGGATCGCTACCTGATGCTTCGTTTTGATTCTTCCATTTTCGGTGCTGGCGTTACTGCGGTTACCTTCCACATCACGGCAAACCCGGACACCGTAACCCAGTTTCAGGGCACCTACGACTACCGGATCTACGGAATTCCGGACTTGACCGCCAACGACGAGTTGGCTGCCGAAAGCGGCTATGACCCCAATTCGGGAGCTGTCTTCGATAACAGCGCAGACATGGTCGATGACACCAAGCTCACTCTCCTCGGTGACGTCACCGGCGTGAATGCCGGGGACACCATCAATTTCAGCAATTCGAATCTTTTGTCGTTCCTCCAAGCCGACACCAATGGTGTCGCGACTCTGGTTTTCACCCGCGTGACGAATGGCGGAAACTCCACCTTCCTTGACCGGAACTCTGCATCCCCGCCAAATCTGGTGATCGAAGCGATCCCAGAACCCGGATCCGCGGCTTTGCTGGGTCTTTCCTGCCTGCTGATTCTGCGCCGGCGCCGTTAGTGCAGCCGCTCTCAAGGCGCGCATTGCCACATGGCGCGGATTGTGACAAAAAACATCCGTGCGAATTTCCGCGATCGGCGATGTTCTGAAGGTTTGGGTCTGGGCGGTCGGCTCGCTGGTCGTAGGGCTGTGGCTGACGCCGGTGGCCTACAACGGCGGCAAGGCGCTTTCCGAGCTTTCCGCGACGAAGGATTTCAGCGGAGTGGTCAACAAGCTGGCGGCGTGGAGCGGCGCGGCGCGGCTGGAGGATTTCTTCAAGGTCTGCTGGCCGGTGGCCGCTCTGGTTTCGCTTTTCCCGCTCATCGAGTGGCTGCGGCTGGGTGGTGGCGGCGCGGTGAAAGGGTCGTGGTCGGTGAGGCTCCCGCACATGGCATCCCACGGGAACGGGGAGGGCCAGGCGATACGCCCGAACCGATGGGGGCCGCTGCAGGGGCTGGTCGGTTTCCTGATGACCTTCGGCGCCTTTGTGCTCATCGGGTATATGATGGTGAGGGCGGGCGCGTTCCGCTGGGAGGCGGATGGCGCGGCATGGCAGAGGGATCTGGTGTTCGACATAGGCTGGACGCTCGCGCTCGCTGCGGTGGTGGAAATCTTTTTCCGCTGCGTGGTGCTCGGGATTTTCCTGCGGGCGATGCGGACAGCCATGGCGATAGGGCTGGCGGCGCTGATGTTCGGCGGGATCCGGTTCATACTGGGTGGCTTCGGGAATGCGGAGGCCTTCGATGGGGAGACGCTTTCCGCAGTGCATCTGACGGGAGTTGTCTTCGGCGGCGGGGATTTCGTTGGGCGGGTTGTGACGGTTCTCATCCCGTGGTTCGCCTTCGGCTGCGTGTTGGGCTGGGCGCGGTGGCGCACGGCATCGGTATGGCTTCCCGGCGGGCTGCTGATGGGCTGGCTGCTGGCTGAACGGATTTTCTCGAAGGCGGCGCATCCGGTTGAGGTCGCCGACAGGGTGGCGGGCTACCTTTTCTCAGGCTCGGTGCAGGCCGGGATCATTCCCCTGATCGGGGTGCTCGCGATGGGCGGGCTGGTGCATCTATTTACCCACGGATCCCGCAATGCCTGCCATTGATTTCCTGGACTGGGTTTATCCGCCTGTCTGCGCGCTGTGCGGGGACGGGCTTTCGCAGGGAAGCGCGCTCTGTGGCGATTGCCGCGAAGGGCTGCCACGGGTTTCGCCGCCCTGCTGCGAGACTTGCAGCGAGCCTTTCCAAGGGCAGATCGACGGGGCTTTCTCCTGCCCGAACTGCAGTGGGCTGTCCTTTCACTTTGAGTTCGCAAGGGCGGCGATGGATAGGTCCGAGGGGACGTTGGAACTGGTTCACCGGCTGAAATACGGCAGGGAAATCCATCTTGCGGGAGAGCTTGGGAGGCTGGCCTGCGCGGCTTTTTCCTCGGACAGGAGGCTGGCCGTGGCGCTGGAAGAAAGGTGGCCGCTGGTGCCGGTGCCGCTACACCGCATGAGGCAGATGGAAAGGCAGTTCAACCAGGCGGAGGAGATTTCCCGCGCGATCTCCATGGAAACGGGGCTGCGGGTGATGCGGCTGCTGAAGCGCGTGCGGAAGACGGAAACCCAGACACGGCTGAGCCGGAGGCAGCGGATGGAGAATCTCAAGGGGGCGTTTGCGATACGGAGAGCTTGGTGGCGGAAAGATCCGGTGGCCTTGCTGGATGCCCCGGGGCTCATCCTGGTGGACGATGTCTTCACTACGGGATCCACCGTAGATGAGTGCGCGAAGGTGCTCAGGAAAGCCGGCGCGCGCCGGGTGGTCGTGGTGACCGTGATGCGGGGGTGAGCGGGCCGTCCCTTTACCGTGGGGCGACCGTGATGTTGCGGAAGTCGATGGCCATCTTCACGCCGGCGTGCACCTGCAGGCCGATGGGGCCCTTGTCTTTCGCTGTGTCCGAGGTGTAGTCCATGACGTGCTTGCCGTTGAGCACGACGCCATATGCATTGCCTTTTACGGTGATTTCCATGGTGTTCCATTCGCCTTCCTTTAGGAGTTCTGCCACGCCCTTGGCCTCGACCGGGTATTTCCCGATCTTGCTGATGTAGGGTGAGGCGGTCATATCCCGTTTCAGTGAACCCGAGATTCCGATCTGGATCTGGTCGGTCTCGTGGCGGAGGAAGACCCCTGAATCGATCCTTCCCTCGAACTTGAATTCGCATTGGAAAACGAAGTCCCCGTATTCCTTTTCCGTCCAGAGGATGGAGCCCTGCTTTTTCTCGTTGCTGGTGCCGGTGAGGATGCCGTCCTTCGCGGCCCAGACTTCGGAGCCTTTGATCTTCCATCCGTCCAGGGATTTTCCGTCGAAGATGGCTTCCGGGGCGGCGTGGGAAATGAGCGTGGCGGCGAGGAGGCAGGCGATGGTTTTCATAGGTTTATTTTACCCGGCGGACGGGCGCTTTGTTTCAGGAAGAAACCGGGTGATGCCAATGCAGGCGGCGAAGCAGATGCCGAGCGCGGCGAGGGGGAGGATGCCGGACTTCAGGTCGCCGCCGATGAACCATGGGTTGAGCGGGGACTCCGGATCGAGCGTCATGGTCATGGAGAATGTTTTCAGGGCGAAGACGAGCCCCGCGTGGATGCCGATGGGCAGCCATAAGGAGAATGTGCGGACGCGGCAGTATGCGAGCAGCAGTCCCAGCAGCGTGAGCGTGGCGAACTCGGTCACGAAGAATGCGGGGTTTGTGAAATGGCCGAGGGTGGAGCCGAGGATCTGGAATCCTGCGTGCCATGCGCGGGGATCGGCGATGATGATGCCATCCGGCGGGCTGAGGAAATGCATGAATGCAAACATCAATGCGCTGCCGATGCAGGCGCTGCGCAGCGAGCAGGCGCGCAGCCAGAGGCCGAGCAGGAGACCCCGGAAAACCAGTTCCTCGATCACGCCTGCTCCAAGTGCGGGCAGAAAGGCTTTGGAGAAAAATTTCCCGATGGAGAGCGCGGCATCCTTCGGGGATGCGGCATCTGTTAGAGCCAGGGCGGTGGCGAGGATTCCGAGGCACATCGCGCCGGTGAGCATGCCGACGGAAAGCTGGGTGAGGCGCTGTGGCCAGCTGAGCTTGCGGAGCTTGTAGTTATCCGCTCCATCTCTTGCGGGGATTTTTTTCACCCTCCGGATCAGGGCCGGCAGAAGGGCGAGGGCAGAGATGAGAAGGGCGCGGCTGAAGAAGCGATCCGGCTTCGCGCGGCCTGCGGAAGCGGCGACTCCCTCAAGGACGGAAGGGTATTCCGCCGTCTCCGCATTGTGGGCGAGGGTTTTGCCTGCATCGTATAGATATGGCATCAGCAGGGCGGCGGCGAACAGCGAAGCGGCAAGCCACAGGATGATCGCACCGGCTTCTGACTTCAGGAAACGCATTTCAGGACGGGGAGGAACCACGGATGGACACGGATCGGATCCCATGGGTAATTGAATTATTTCGTTTGGGCGAAGAGCCAGCGGATCACTTCCTCGTCGCGGTAGGTCTGTGTCCAGGAGTTGTGGCCGACGCCGGGGTATAGGGTGAGCTCCGCCCTGGAACCGGCTTCTTTGAGCGCGTCGAACATGCGCTGGCTGCCGGAAGGGGGGACGATGTTGTCCGCATCGCCATGGAAGATCCGTATGGGCATTTCCTTGAAACGGGCAGCTGTCCTGGGATCGCCGCCGCCGCAGATCGGGATCGCGGCGGCGAACATTTCCGGCTTCCGGGCGATGGCCGCCCATGTGCCGAAACCGCCCATCGACAGGCCGGTGATGTAGATGCGCTTGGGGTCAACGGGATGATTGGCGCAGGTTTCGCCGACGAGTTCCAGCACCGCATCGAGGAGCGGGTTTTCCGCCTTTCCGTCGGCGGGGCTGCTGGGATCGATGCGGTAGGGAGCCCATGTCTTGTCTGCCGGGCACTGCGGTGCGATGAGGAAAATGGCCTGCCCTTGCTTTTCCGCGTTCGCGAGGATTTCGTCCACGCCGTGCTTGAGCTGCGATTTGTTGTCGTTGCCGCGCTCGCCGGAGCCGTGGAGGAAAAGGACGAGCGGGTGGGTTTTTCCCTCCTCGGTTTTTCCCGGTGTGGCGAATCGGTAAAGCACCTCCGTCCCATCCGTGGCCTCGAACGACTTCGGTTCCGGATCGGCGGCGGCATATGCCATGGTGAGCACGAGGGCGGGAAGGGTTTTCATATCGTTTCGCAGCCGAGATACGGCACCAGTGCGGGGGGGATCCTGATTGAACCGTCGGGCTGCTGGCATTGCTCTAACAGAGCGACGTAGAGCCGCGGCAAAGCGGTGCCGGAGCCGTTGAGGGTGTGTGGGAAACGGTTTTTCCCTTCCTTGTCCTTGAAGCGCAGCTTCATCCGGCGCGCCTGGTAATCGCCGAAGCAGGAGCAGGAGGAAACCTCCAGGTATTTCCCGTGGCCGGGTGCCCAGACCTCGATGTCGTAGGTTTTCGCGGAGGACTGGCCGATGTCGCCGGTGCAGAGCTCGATCACGCGGTAGTGCAGGCCTAGCTTTTGCAGGATGCTTTCGGCATCGGCGGTGAGCTGTTCCAAAACCTCAAAACCCGTCTCCGGATCGACCACCTGCACGAGCTCGACCTTGTCGAACTGGTGCATGCGGATGATGCCCTTGTTGTCGCGGCCCGCGGAGCCGGCCTCGCGGCGGAAGCAGGGGGTGTAGGCGACGAGCTTGATCGGCAGGTCGGCCTCCGGGACGATGGTGTCGCGGTAGAGGTTCGTGACGGGAACCTCGGCGGTCGGCGCCAGGAAAAGGGTGTTGCGGCCGTCGCTTTCCGCAGGCTCGGTTCCATACATGTCGTCCTCGAACTTAGGCAGCTGGCCGGTGCCCTCCATGCACTCGCGCAGGACGAGGTGGGGGACATTGACCTCCTCGTAGCCGTTGTCCGACTGGGTGTCTAACAGGAAATTGATCAGCGCCCGCTCCAGCCGTGCGCCTTTTCCGCGATACACCGCGAAGCCGGAGCCGGAGATGCGGATCGCATCGTCCCAGGAAATGAGGCCGTGCCGGGTGGCGAGCTCGACGTGGTCTTTCGGGTCGGAAATGGAGGGCTTGCCGCCCCACTCGCGGACGACGGGGTTCGCCTCCTCGCTGTCTCCGACCGGGCAGGCCTCATGGGGGAGGTTGGGGATGTTGAGCAGCAGGTCGCTCTGCTTCGCGGAGGCCTCCTCGGCGAGGCTGTCGAATTTGGCGATCCCCTCGTTGATTGCGCGCACCTCCGCCTCGATGGCGGAGCTGTCCTCGCCCTTGGATTTCATCATCCCGATCTGCTTGGAGATCGTCTTGCGCTGGTTCTGGAGTTCCTGCTTGGAGGTTTCCGCCGCACGGCGCGATTCGTCGCAAGCAAGCACCTGGTCGATGAGCTTCCAGTGCTCGCCGCCGCGCGCCTTGAGGCGGGTTTTCACGTCGTCCGCCGATTCCCTGATGATCCGTATGTCCAGCATTGCGGGCGGAGTTTCACGGATGGCGGGGCGGGAAAGCAAGGGAAACCCTGAGGCAGCCGCATCACCGCTTCCCCCGCTTCATGTTTTCTGCTATCTATCCACGCATGAATGTTACGGATCTGACGGTTTTGAAAGGCAAGGATCTTGTCGCCGCCCTGGATTTCAGAAAAATCCCCAAAGTCCTCCTCCACGAGCATCTCGATGGCGGGCTGCGGCCGGCGACAGTGATTGAGCTGGCCAGGGAAAACGGATACGACGGCCTGCCGACCTCGGATGCGGGCGAGCTGGCGGCGTGGTTTCACCGAGGAGCGCAGAAGGGAAATCTCCCTGAATACCTGGAAGGCTTCGCCCACACTTCAGGTGTGATGCAGACCAAGGACGCGCTGGGGCGGGTCGCCTACGAGTTCATGGAAGACATGAAAAACGACGGCGTCGTGTATGCGGAAGTCCGCTTCGCGCCGCTGCTCCACACCAATTCCGGACTGACACAGGACGAGGTGGTGCAGGCTGTTCTCGAAGGCTTGCGCCGGGGCGAAAGAGACTTCGGCGTGAAATGGGGGCTCATCATCTGCGCCCTCCGCCACCTGAATACCTCCCTGGAGGCCGCCGAGCTCGCGATCCGCTGGCGCGAGGCGGGCGTGGTCGGCTTCGATCTCGCGGGCGGAGAATCCGGCTTCCCTCCGAAAAAACACATCGATGCCTTCCACGCCATCGAGCGCGCGAATTTCTACATCACCATCCACGCCGGCGAGGCCTACGGGCAGGAGTCGATCTGGCAGGCGCTCCAATACTGCGGCGCTCACCGCCTCGGCCACGCCACCCGGTTGCGCGATGATATCCATATCAACTCCGACGGCACCCTGAAAGCCGGCACCCTCGCCCAATACGTCCTCGACCGCCGCATCCCGTTGGAAATGTGCCTTTACTCAAATCTCCACACCGGCGCCTGCAAGGATCTCGCCGAGCATCCCTTCGGCGTGTTTTTCCGAAACGGCTTCCGCGTCTGCCTCAACACCGACGACCGCCTGATGAGCGACACCACCATGACCAAGGAAACCATCCTCGCCACCGAGCTCTTCGACCTCTCACTCGCCGATCTCGAGCGCCTCAGCATGAACGCGATCAAAAGCGCCTTCGCCCCCTTCGGCGCCCGCACGGACATCATTTTCAACGTGATCAAACCGGGATTCGCGGCATTGCGGGGATGAATGAAAGCTGACACACGTATCTCCGGTCAGGCTTTCAAACTGCGTTGATTCCCTCTCAGGGACTGCCTGGAAATAGCATCCTCATCTCGGCCATCCGCACCACCGCAACGGATTCGCCTTGGCAAACATCCTTGCGATGGGGAAACATCCGGATATGTCCACAACAGCCTATCTCAAGGAACTTTTCGATCTCACCGGCAAAACCGCAGTCGTCATCGGCGGGACCGGCGAACTCTGCGGCACCATGGCCGTCGGCCTCGCCCGCGCGGGGGCAACCGTCGTCCTCGGGGGCCGCATCAAGGAGAAAGCGGAGAAACGCCTCGCGGAGATCGGATCCCACGGCGGCAAGGGTTACTTCGTCCCCGTTGACGTCACCTCCCGCCAGTCGCTCCACGATATGCTCGACACGGTTCTGGAAAAATCCGGAGGCGTGGACATCCTCATCAACGGCGCAGGCACGAACTCGCCCACCCCATTCCTCGAAATCCCCGAGGAGGAATATGCCCGCATTCTCGATACGAACCTCACCGCCATCTTCCGCGCGTGCCAGGTCTTCGGCCAGTATTTCGTCGATGAGATGCGCCCCGCCTCCATCATCAACCTCGGCTCCATCTCCGGCCTGAACCCGCTCTCGCGCGTGTTCACCTACTCCGCCTCCAAGGCGGCGGTCCACAACCTCACCCGCAACCTCGCCCGCGAATGGGCGGACAAGGACATCCGCGTCAACACCCTCGTGCCCGGCTTCTTCCCCGCCGAGCAGAACCGCAAGGTGCTCGACGAATCGCGAGTCCTTGACATCCTCCGCCAGACCCCCGCCTCCCGCTTCGGCAACGCCGAGGAGCTCATCGGTGCCACCCTCCTCCTCGCCTCCGCCAAAGCCGGCTCCTTCATCACCGGCACGGAGTTGATCGTCGATGGTGGTTTCAATGCGATGAGCCTTTGAGGGCATGCGCCCGCACGGGCGGGCCCCTTCGCGCAGAGGTGGCGATTTCGTCACCTCTGCGCTGCTGTTTTCCACCGCTGAAACGGGTTTCTTGGAAGCAGGGTTTCGCGTTGGCTGCCCGCTATCCATGAAAATCGACATCGTTACGGACACCTTTGCGCCGGATGTGAACGGGGTCGCGATGACCCTCGGGCGCCTGTGCGACGGGCTGCGCTTGCGCGGGCACCGCGTCCACGTGATCCGCACGGGCGATGGCAAGCGCGGGGAGACCATCGCCGCATCGATCCCGCTGCCGGGATACAAGGAAGTCCGCGTCGGCCTGCCGGGGCCCTTCAAGCTCCGCAAGAGATGGCTCAAGCGCAGGCCGGATGCGATCTACGTCGCCACGGAAAGCCCGCTGGGGAAATCCGCCGTGAAGGCCGCCAAGGCGCTGGGCATACCCGTCGCGACCGGTTTCCACACGAATTTCCACGAATACATGCAGCGCTACAGCCTCGGCGGCCTGAAGCCGCTCGCGATGGCCTACCTCAGGCGCTTCCATGACCGTGCGGACTGCACGCTCGCCCCATCGCCCGAGCTTGTCGATAAGCTCAAGGCGGAGGGCTTCGGGGCGGTGCATCTGCTGGGGCGCGGGGTGGACACGAAGCTCTTCAATCCCGCGAAACGGTGCGAAACCCTGCGCGGCGGCTGGGGCGCAAGGCCGGGCGCGCCGGTGGCGATGGTCGTCGGGCGGGTTGCGGCGGAGAAAAACCTGGATCTCGCGATGGCGGCGTTTTCGGAAATGCGGGATGCCGTCCCGGACCTGCAATGCGTCGTCGTCGGCGACGGGCCGATCCGCGAGAGGCTCGCCGCAAGGCATCCCTGGGTGCATTTCGCCGGCATGAAGCTCGGCGAGGAACTCGCAAGGCACTATGCCTCGGCGGACATATTGCTTTTCCCGAGCGAGACGGAAACCTTCGGGAACGTCGTTCTCGAAGGGATGGCCAGCGGGCTGGTCACGGTTTCCTACGATTACGCCGCCGCCGCGCGCTTCGTGAAACACGGGGAAAACGGGCTGAAGGCCGAGAAGGGCGATGCGGAGAACTTCATCGCACACGCCAAGGCGGCGCTCGCCATCCGCCACGGCCACGGCCTGCGCACCGCCGCCCGCGAGCTCGCAGAGACGCAGGGCTGGCCGCATGTCGTCGCGGATTTCGAAAAAAGGCTGGAAGAGATCTCCGGAGCAGCGGATCCGGCCCGCAAGCCCTATGTGAAACTCCCGGAAAACGGCAGGCGCGGGAAAGTCCGCCTCCGCACCGTTTTCCTCTCCGACATCCACCTCGGCACGGCCGACAGCAAGGCGGCGGAGGTCGTCGATTTCCTCAAGCAGATCCGCTGCGACAAGCTCGTCCTCAACGGCGACATCATCGACGGCTGGGCGCTCAGGCGCGGCTCGAAATGGCTGCCCCGCCACAGCCGCGTCATCCGGAAAATCCTGAAAATGTCGGAGAAGGACAAGACCGAGGTCATCTACCTTCGCGGCAACCACGATGACATACTTGAGCGCTTCCTTCCGCTCGCCTTCGGCAAGATCCGTTTCGCCAAGGAGCACATCCACAAGGCCGCGAACGCGAAAAGATACCTCGTCGTCCACGGCGACGGCTTCGACAGCGTGTCCACGAACCACAGGTGGCTGGCCTCGCTCGGTGCGGTCGGCTACGACACCCTGCTGCATGTCAACCGATGGTACAACCGCTGGCGCGCCTGGCAGGGAAAGGAATACTTTTCCGTCAGCAAGCGCGTGAAGGCGAAGGTGAAATCCGCAGTCAGTTTCATCGACAAGTACGAGCAGTTGCTCCAGGAGCTCGCCCTCCACAAAAAATGCGACGGCATCATCTGCGGCCATATCCACACCCCCGAGGACAAGCAGGTCGGGGAGATCCACTACCTCAATTCCGGGGACTGGGTGGAGAGCCTCACCGCCATCATCGAGCACCACGACGGGCGCATGGAGCTCGTCGGCTTCGCGGATTTCATGGCGCGCCGCGATCCCGCGGGATCCCCTCAATACCCCGCCTTGGCCGCCATCCCCGCGTACTCCCCGGCAAGCAGCAGCGCATCGCTGCGGCACAGCTGTGTTTCCGGAACCGAGCGGGCGGCGGATGGCAGCGAGAACTGCCGGAAGAACTCGCGGTCGTCGAAGCCGATCCCGGCAGCGTCGTCGATACTAAACCCATAGTAGATCGCGCCTATCCTGGCCCAATGGATCGCGCCCAGGCACATCGGGCAGGGCTGGCCTGTCGTGTAGATCTCGCAGCCGGCCAGGGAAAAATCCGCCTGTTTCGCGCATGCATCGCGGATCGCCACGACCTCGCCGTGAGCCGTCGGGTCATTGGTGGCCAGCACCCTGTTCCAGCCTTCGCCGATGATTTCCCCGTCCCTCACCACCACCGCCCCGAAGGGCCCGCCCTCCCCGCGCAGCATCCCGCCACGCGCCAGCTCGATGGCCTTTCCCATGAATTCCTCTTTCATCGCCGCCCCTGATACCATGCCAGGCCGGGGGTGGATAGATGGAATCGGGTTGGTTTTCCTGAAATTCAGGAAAAGATGACAATCACGGCAGGCTTGCCTTTCTCCGGGGATAACACGATTCTCCGGCATCGCCGCACATTCCCACATCCCCAACCCCTACCGCGCCATCCTGCGCCGGGATATCCCCGAGCCCCTCATCGCCCTGCTCTGCTTCGTCCTCGGGATCTGGATGTGGGATCACTACTTCGGGGAAACGGCGGGCTATGCTCCGGGCACCGAGGAAATCGTGCTCATCCGCATCGACCGCGACATGCAGCTTGCCGAGGCGATGGCGGAAGACCCGCCGCTGCTGCGCTGGCTTGCACACGCGCATGTGCTGGAGGAAGTCGTGCATGACGGCATCAAGTCGCTGGAAATGCTCTCGGAGGAGCAGGTTCTGAGCGAAGAGGCGGCCCGTGCACTGGCGACGCTGCATCTGGAGCGTGATGATGTGATTGTTGCCATCATCCCCGGAGCGGACAGGTTTTCCCGCACTTGGTGGAATCTCAAGCTCGCCTCCTCGGATTTCACATTTCCCCAGGGCGCCCGCACGGAAGCCCTGCGCTCGCGGGCGCTTGCCGTCGGCTCCATCATCTGGGGGCTCGGAGCCATCGGCCTGATCTTCATCCCCTCCGCCATCCGCTGCCTGCGCGGAGCCTTCCGGGAAAAACCCCGCGGCTATGCGGCGGCATGGCAGCCATCGCTGGGCATCACCATTTTCCTTTTGGCCACACTCGCATGGATCGGCTTCAGCATGGTCGTCGAGCTCGGCATCATGCAGTTTTCCGGCATCCACCCGGTGCTGGCCATCCTGCTGGACACCGCCGCCCGCATCCTTCCCACCCTCATCGCCCTCGCCCTGCTTTTCCGCAAAGCCTCCCACATCCCCCGCGCCATCGGCCTGGACGGGCACATCCACCCGCCGCTGCTGCTCGGCCTGTTCTCCCTCCTCGTCCTCACCGACCAACCCCTGCGCTGGGCCCTCGGCAGGTTCACCCCCGCCGATCCCACCGGCGGGCTTTCCTACGCGGATGCCGGGATTTCCGGCCTCATCTTCCTCATCGTCTCCGCCTGCCTCTTCGCACCCATCGCCGAGGAAATCCTTTATCGCGGCATACTCCACCGCTCCCTTGCGAACCGAATCGGCGTCCTCGGTGGCGCCATCATCTCCTCGGCCATTTTCGCCTCGCTTCATTTCTACGATTGGTATGGGCTGGCAAGCGTCGCGATTTTCGGCTTTGTTTGCGCACTTACCTACCAGTCAACCCGCTCCCTGATCGATGTCGTCGCCCTGCACATGCTCTACAACACCTCAATCACCCTCCCGGAGTGGACGATCTACCATGCGCCGTTCTAGAAAAACCCGGTTCCCGGCAATAACGGGCCGACCCGCAGCGTATGGGGGGGCACCCCCGCCGACAGCCTTTTCCCGATGAGCGAGCCCACCCACCAACCGGCCTTCCAGGCTCCCGAGATCGGCGAGGTCGCCCGGCTTTTCCCCGCCTATGACATCCACACCCTCATTGCCTGCGGCGGCATGGGAGCGGTCTATCAGGCCACCCAGCGCTCGCTGGACCGCACTGTCGCCATCAAGATCCTGCCCCGCGAGTTCTCCACGGACTCCGCCTTCCGTGCAGGCTTCGAGGCCGAGGCCAAGGCCATGGCCAAGCTCAACCACCCCAACCTCATCGGCGTCTATGACTTCGGCGAGGCTGGCGGCATGCTCTACATCGTCATGGAGTATGTCGCGGGGAAATCGCTGTTCCACTCCGCCCATGGCTTCGCGGTGGACCAGGCGGAAGCCCTCGCCATCGTCATCGGCGTCTGCGAGGGGCTTGCCAACGCCCATGAGAACGGCGTGCTCCACCGGGATATCAAGCCCTCCAACATCCTCCTCGACGCCAATGCCAACCCGAAGATCGGCGATTTCGGGCTAGCCCGCGCCCTGGAGCGGGAGATCGAGGAGGGGGAGCAGATCTTCGGCACCCCCGGTTACACAGCCCCGGAGGTTCTCACCCCGCCCTACGCCATCGACCAGCGCGCGGACATCTACTCGGTCGGCGTCATGCTCCATGAGCTGCTGACCGGAAAGCTCCCTGATGCCGACCCGCGCCCAACATCCCAGATCTGCGGCTGCAACCAGCGCCTCGACGCCATCATCTTCCGCGCCCTCCACCCGGATCCCAAATACCGCTACGCCTCCGCAGCCGAGCTTGCGGAAGACCTCGGTAAGATCTCAACCTCCCCGTCCCGGGCGCTCCTCACCTCGAACGCCCCTCCCTCCACCGGGAAAGCGCCGGCCGCCCCCGCCCTGCGCCGCCCCGCCCTCGTGCCCGCCAGACCCCCGTCGGCGCTTTCCTCCTCCGGCAATCCCAAAGCCCTCGCAGCACGCCCCGCCCTCGGTGCACAGCGCCCGCTCAGCACCCGACCCGCCACCAAGGTCTCGGCGCAGGAAAGCTACTTCGGCTCCATCATGCTGGGTGTGATCCTTGTTGTCGCGATCATCGTGGCCTTCGCCGTCCTCAGCAAGGACAAGACCCCGCCGGCACCTGCTGCCCCGCCGGCCCCGGAAGCCCCCGTTCTCCCCGGCGAGCCGGCTGCGGCTGCGGATGCGGATGCGGTGAAAGATTCCCCCGCCGATCCCGCCGCCGCACTCAACAGCGCAAAGTCCTCCATCCGCCTCCGCGTCGAGCCCCTTCTCGAGACACACAGGCGCGACCTGGAATCAGACCCCGGCAACAGGGCTTCCCTCGAGGGAAAACTGGATGCCGACCTCAAGTCCCTGGCCGGCATCTATGTCCTTGAGCTCCAGAACCAGATCGAGCAACTCTCGAAAGACGGCAACCAAGCCGCCGTCAACGCCCTCGAGGAGGAAGTCCGCCGAGTCCAGTCCGACCCCGGATACTTCCGCTCCGCCATGCAGAGGTGAGCCTCGCTTGCCCTGTATTATGGCACCCGGGGACGCACTACCCCAAAGCCCATGCGATCATACCCGGACTCAACCGCAATTCTGTAGATCGCCAGGAAATGCCTCGCCGGCGCGTCTGCCGGGATCCTGACGCTGATGTTGGCCGTCCGTCCGAGGTCGTTGATCATTGCGCTTTCTTTTGTCAGAAGGTTCCCCAGATCACGCACGCTCATGACCCCGGCATCTCCATGGATCCACGTGCCATCGCTTGAAAGGCTCACCACCGTCGTCGCATGTCTGTGCCCGGTATTCGAGGCGGCTGGCAAACTGAGCCTCGGATAATTCGTATGGATGCCGGAAAACTGGGAACTCCAGAGGAAGCCCGTGACCGAGATCAGCGTCATTACCATCAGGCATGCCGAAAGACGGAAAGCTTGCATTCATGGGTGAACGCCCGGAGGTGGAAATCTCCTGGGTATCTCAGATGAAATGAATACCGATTGGCCAACAGTCTCCGACAACGAGCCAAACCACATCTTCGTACCCTGAAATTTCTTCTTGTCATTACTGTATTTTCAGATAATTCTGAAAATAAGAAAGGGAATCGCCATGGAACTCAGCGAAAAGACGAAAGGGATCGAGGTGTTTTACGACGGGCGCTGCGGGATGTGCTGCAGCTTCCATGAATGGATCAACCGCCAGGCGAGGGCGCTCGGGATCGCCTTCATCCCGTATCAGGCTGCCGATGCGGAGCAGGTTTTCCCTGGGCTTGGGGCGCTTGATCCGGCGCGGGAAATGGTGGTGCGCACCGATGGTGGGGAAATTTTCCGTGGAGCCGAAGCTTGGGTCTGGTGCCTCTACAGCTGCGCGAAATACCAACAAGCCGCCCGCAAGCTGGGTGGGCCGGGCTTGTTGCCGGTCGCCGTCCGCGCCTGCCGTGTGCTGGCGGCAAACCGCCACTCGCTCAGCAAGGTTTTCTTCCGCCGCAAGGACAAGGCAGTGCGCGCGCAACTCCACAGGATGGAGCCTGTCGGGTGCGTTGGGAATTTCTGTGCAACAAAGTAAGGAACAAACGACATGAACACGATTGAAATGGCACTTCGCGTGGCGGGACTCGCCCTGTGCGGGCTGGTGGTGGCGAATTTCGTAGCCGCGAAACGCTGGGACTACGCCGGGAACCTCACCGGGGCAGACACCATCGTGCGGCAGATTTTCCACGTCCATTGCGCCTACATCGTCGCAATCATCTCCGCCCTGGCACTGCTCTGCCTCGGCTGGCCGCATCTTCTGTTAGGAGATGGGATGGGTCGTGCGCTCTCCGGGTTTTTCGGCCTCTTCTGGGGCAGCCGGGTGATCGTGCAGGTGACCTATTACGACAAAAGCCTGCGCCGCAAGGACAGGGGCTGGGATGTGTTTTTCCTGCTCGTTTTCCTGGCGCTGTCCGCCATCTTCACACTAGCCGCATTCGCATCATGAAAACTCTTTTGGAAATCGGGCTCATGATCGCCGGGTGGTCGCTGGTCATCCTGTGCATAGGCAGTTTCTGGATCCCGAAAGTGCTCTGTTGGCGCGAAAAGCTCGCGGGGCTTACCCCGCTGATGCGGGAGCTGTGGTGGACGTATTCGCTCTATGTCTGGGGCAGCCATGTGTTCTTCGCGGTGCTTGCGCTGGGCTTCGGCGAGTTCCTGATGGGCGGCTCCGGCGCGGCGGTGGCTCTGTGCTGCTTCATGCTGCTGTGGTGGTCGGTGCGGGTGTGGCTGCAGTTCTTCGGGTTCGATTTCGATGAAATCCCGGCCACGCCCGCGAACCGCATCGCCAAAAGCCTGCTGACCCTGCTTTTCATCGGGCTCGTCACACTCTACGCGGGCTTGGTGTGCTGGAATGCGGGATGGCTCGGAGGACTCCCCTGACATGATCTGGGCGCTCCCATTCCTCGTCCTCCTCGGCGTCCTTGCCGGTCCGGTTCTTGCGGAACTGCGGAAGGTCTGGCTGAGGCGGCTGCTCGGATGGATGGTCCTGGTTGCGGCCTTGGCCGGCGCACATCTCGCGCTGAGAGGCAGCGATCCCATCCTGCGCATGACAGGCATCTGCTGCGTCCTGCTCGGCGGGATGAAGGGTCTGGTCTATGCCGAGTGGGCGGGAAAACTCGCGCCGGGGCGCTACCTTGTGTTCGCGCTGCTTTGGTTCGGGATGGATCCGGGCAGCTTCCAAAACCGGCGCGGCGGCCTATCATGGAAGCCGGATGTGTGGGCGGGCTTGGCGCTGATGCTGGCCGGAACGCTGGCTGCATGGCTGGTGTGGGCGACGGGATGGCGGCACATTCTGGTCATGTTCGTCCCGCTCAGCGTGGGCTTCCACTTCGGGGCGCTTCGGGTGCTGAAAGGCGGCTTGCGGGCGGCGGGGTTTTCGGTGCGGACGCTGTTCCCAAATGTCCTCGAAGCACAGGGGCTCGGCGACTTCTGGAGCCGCCGATGGAATGTGGGCTACTCGCAGATGATGCAGCGCCTCATCGGCAGGCCGGTCGAAAAAATCGCCGGCCCGGATGCCGGGCTGATGGCCATTTTCCTCGCATCCGGGCTGTTGCACGAGATGGCGATCACGCTGCCGGTGCAGAGCGGCTACGGCCTGCCGACCCTCTACTTCGCCCTCCACGGACTGCTGGCCTTGGGCGAGAGGAAGCTGGGGCGCCCTTGCGGCAAAATCCCGGCGCTGCTCCTCGTTGCGCTGCCACTCGGCCTGCTGTTCCCGCCCGAGTTCCAAACGGAAGTCATCGCCCGTTGCCTCGGGGTGTTCGACCTGCTGGCGGGAAGCCCTCAGAACGGCTTGTAGATCCCGAGGTAGGCGGCGGCGATGGCGGCGGCAAAGCAAAGCGATAACACGATGAGCGGGTGCAGGATATTTTTCTTCGACAGGACGGGAGCCGCCCCGATGAACAGCCACAGGCCCAGCTTTGCCATCCACCAGTGCTGATCCATGGGCGGTTTTTTGAGCATCGCGAAGCCGATCACGAGGATGAATGCCAGCGAGATGCCGTGCAACGCCGAGGCCGCCTTTTTCTGGCAGCCACCCAGCATGGTGGCACCGAGCGAAGCGAAGAGGGCGAAGGCACCGGCGAGGTGAAGGGTTTTGAGCAATAGCGGATCCATGGTCGGGACGATCCTCTGCTGCGTGGCGGCTGGAATCAAGAGAAACCCGGAAAGGTGAGTTCCGCCCCCGACGTATATGCCCGTGCCAATGAAACGCAAACTCGCATGGATCGGAGCCATCGTATCGGGACTGTACCTGATCACGATCGGGCCGCTGCCATGGCCCGCGATGGACCCGCTGCCGTTCATCGACGAGGCCATCGCCTTGGCCTTTTTCCTGAAATGCACCTCCTCCCTCGGCTACGACATCCGGAAATGGTTGCCATTTTTCGGGAAATCGGCGAAACCCGGCGCCAAGCCGAAGAGCGAGAATCCCAAGGACGTCACCATCGATGTCTAAGCAACCCTTACCCCACATCCCTACGAAATGAGCAACGAAATCGACCTCGACGAACGCCCGGCGAAAACATCGCGCCCCTATTTCCTGACACTCGCCGGCCTCCTGACCATAGGCGGCCTGGTCGCCCTGCCGTTCCTTGCCGGTGAGCCGGATGGCGGGAAAATGCCCGATATGGTGCGTTTCCTGGGGCGCTTCCACCCTGTTATCCTGCACCTTCCCATCGGCATTTTCGTGCTGATCCTCTGCCAGGAATTCGTGGCGATGTTCACCGGGAAAACCCAGCGCAGCATCCTGCCTGCCTTCCTTGGCGCGGCCAGCGCGGTGCTGGCGATGCTTGCCGGATTCCTGCTCTACCAGGGCGGCGGCTTCGAGGGCAGCGAGCTGGTGGAAGACCACCTCTGGGGCGGACTCGGCTTCGCTTGCCTCGCCGTGCTCTCCTTCATCGCCAAGGCATGGAGCGCCGGCCCCGGCTCCTCGCAGGCGTTCTACCGCGTCCTCGTCCTTTCCAGCGTTGGCGTGATGACCTACGCCAGCCACAACGGCGGCTCCATCACCCACGGCGAGGACTACCTGACGAAATACGCCCCCGACCCGATCCGCGAAGCCATAGGCCTGGAGCCGAAGAAGCCAAAGCAGGAGGCCAAGCCGCTCGAAGAGCAGATCGCCTACGCCGACATCGTCCACCCCATCCTTGAGAAGCGCTGCGTGCAGTGCCACAAGGAAGGGAAGTCCAAGGGCAAGTTCCGCATGGACACCTACGAGCTCCTGCTGGCCGGCGGCAAGGAAGGCGACGGCCTGGAGCCGGGCAACGCCGACGACAGCAACATCGTCTATCGCATCGAGCTGCCGGAGGACGATGAGGAGCACATGCCCCCGGATGGGAAGGAAGGCCTCGACGACAACGAGCTGGCCGTCCTGAAATGGTGGATCAACGAAGGCGCCGATCCGGTGAAAACCGTTGCTGAGCTGAACCTCACCGATGAGATCCGCGCCGCCATCGCCAAGATCGTCCCCTCCGCCGCCACATCCGGGGACGCTCCCACCGCCGCCAAGGCGGACACCGCCTCCGCAGATCTCGTCGCCATGGTGGCCAAGCTCAGCGAGGAATTCCCCGGCGGGCTGACCTTCGAGTCCCAGTCCTCCGCGAACCTCACCTTCACCGGCGTTTCCCTGCGGAAAAACCTCACCGACGAGCTATTTGAAAAACTCGCCCCCGTCCTGCCGAAGATGGTCTCCGTGGATCTTTCCGCCTCCTCGGTCACCGACGCCTCCGTGGCGCTGTTGGCCGGGTCTCCGGATCTCAAATTGATACGCCTCGCCGAAACCGGAATCACCGACGCCTCCATCGACACCCTGGTCAAGCTCCAGAACCTGGAGTCCGTTAACCTCTATGGCACCAAGGTCACCGACGAAGGGGTGAAAAAGCTCGCCGCGCTCAAGAACCTCAGGAGCCTCTACCTCTGGCAGACCGCCGTTACCCCCGCCGCCATCGCGGAGCTGCAAAAAGCCCTCCCGGACGCACAGATCATCACGGGCATCTGACAGCCTATGGGCTAACTGCGGCTGACCAGGCCGGACCAGGCCGGACCAGGGCAAGCTGGCGAAATTTCCGCTTGCCATACTGAATTTTCAGTATTTACTGAAACTATGAAAGTTGCCACGACGGACAAGCTGGGACAGGCGAGGGATGAGTTCATCGCCCAATGGGGTGCCTTGGGCACCCAGTGGGGGATCAGCCGGACCATGGCGCAGATCCACGCGCTGCTGATGACCTCGCCGCGCCCGATGTGCACCGACGAGGTGATGGAGGCGCTGGAGGTGAGCCGGGGCAACGCCCACTCGAACCTCAAGGAACTGGTCAACTGGGGCTTGATCCGGATGATTGTGATCCGGGGCGAGCGCCGGGATTTCTACGAGGCGGAGAAGGACGTCTGGCAGATTTTCACCATCATCGCCCGCGAGCGGAAACGCCGGGAGATCGAGCCCGCGCTGGCCATCCTCAACAAGTGTGCGGAGGAGACCAAAGGCCTCAAGGGCGAGGAGGCGAAGGCTTTCCACAACCAGATGAAGCAGCTGGAGGAGTTCGTCGGCTTCGCATCGAAGATGTCGGACCGCATTTCCGGCATGAGGCACGGGCTGGCGCTGCAGCTTGCGAGCAAGATCCTCGGATGAAATTTTTCCCATGAACCCGACAACAGTCATCATCGGCGCGAACGGCTTCCTCGGCCGCTACCTGTGCCGCCACTTCGCACGCAACGGCCGGGAGGTCGTTGCCATCGCCCGCAGCAGGAAAGGATGGAGCGGCGACGGGATGTTCCTTGAGTGGGACGGAGAAACCATGGGGCCATGGGCGCTGGCCCTGGAGGGCGCGGAGCTCGTGATCAACCTGGCGGGGCGCAGCGTGAACTGCCGCTACAACGCGGCCAACAGGGAAGAGATCCTGCGCAGCAGGGTGGCGACGACGGAGCTTGTCGGCAAGGCGGTCGCGCTGTGTCGCGTACCACCCAGGCTGTGGATCAATTCCAGCACCGCCACCTGGTACCGCCATGCGGAGGACAAGCCGCAGGACGAGTGGGAAGGTGTGCGCGGCGAGGGCTTTTCCTGTGATGTGGCCGCCGCCTGGGAGGATGCGTTCTTCGGCGCGAAAGTGCCTGCGGAGACCCGGAAGGTCGCGCTGCGCACCGGCATGGTCCTGGCGAACGAGCCGGATACCGTCTATGATGTCCTCACCGGCCTCACCAACCGCGCCCTCGGCGGCGCAATGGGAAGCGGCAGCCAACGGGTTAGCTGGATCCACATGGACGATTTCCTCCGCGCCGTGGAATTCATCATGCGCGACCCTTTCCTCGACGGCATCATCAACGCCACCGCTCCGGATTTCCCCACCAACCGCGAACTCATGAAATGCTTCCGCGAAACCGTCGGAATACCCATCGGCCTGCCCGCCTCCAAATCCATGCTGGCCATCGGCGCGACGGTCTTGGGAACGGAAACCGAGCTGGTGCTCAAAAGCCGCTGGGCGGAGCCTTTGCGCCTGCGCGAGGCCGGATTCCGCTGGCGCTATCCCGTGGCGGCGGACGCCATCGACGACCTAGAGCGCCGCCGCGGCCTAGCCGGATTCTTCCGCGAGAGCGAACGCCGCAGTGCGGGCGCGAGGGCGTGGCTGCCAGCCACCACCCGCTGAAAAAAACGCCCGGCCACCATGCGGTGGACGGGCGCTTGATGAAACTCGCTCAGCCTATTTCGAGGAGGAAACGTAGCTCGCCTGGCTCGCGCCTTTCTTGAGCTTGGTCTGCTTGATCCAGCTCATCGTGGAGCGGAGCTTCGCGCCGACCTTCTCGATCTGGTGCTGCTCGCCTTCCTTGCGGAGGGCGTTGAATTTCTTGTAGCCGCCCTCGTACTCGGCGATCCACTCCTTGGCGAACTTGCCGCTCTCGATTTCCTTGAGCTGCTTGACCATGCGCTTCTTCACCGAGGCATCGATGATCTTCGGGCCGACGGAGACATCGCCCCACTCGGCGGTCTCGGAGATCGAGAAACGCATGCCCGCGATGCCGGCCTCGTTCATGAGGTCGACGATGAGCTTGAGCTCGTGGAGGCACTCGAAGTATGCCATTTCCGGCTGGAATCCTGCCTCGACGAGAACCTCGAAGCCCGCCTTGACGAGTGCGGAGGCACCGCCGCAGAGGACGACCTGCTCACCGAAAAGGTCGGTGACGGTTTCCTCGCGGAAGTTGGTCTCGAACACACCGGCACGGGTGCATCCGACGCCACGCGCCCATGCGAGCGCGGTGGCCTTGGCTTTTCCGGAAACGTCCTGGTGCACGGCGATCAGGCCGGGAACGCCTTTGCCGTCGACGAACTGCGAGCGCACCGTGTACTTTATCCCTTGGGGGCGACGAGGATGACGTCGATGTCCTTGGGAAGGTCGATGGTCTTGAAGTGAACGGCGAAGCCGTGGGAGAAAAGGAGGGTCTTGCCCTTGGTGAGGTTGGGCGCGATGTCCTTGTTGTAAACGGAAGGGATCACGGTGTCAGGGGTGGCGACGAAGATCACGTCGGCGGCCCTGACGGCATCTGCGGTGTCCATGACCTCGAAGCCGAGTTTCTGGGCGACCTCGCGGGATTTGGATTTCTTGTAAAGGCCGATGACGACTTTCAGGCCGCTGTCCTTGAGGTTGAGCGCGTGGGCGTGGCCTTGTGAGCCGAAGCCGATCACGGCGAGTGTCTTTTTCTTCAGCGAAGTGAGGTTCGCGTCCTTGTTCGTGTAGATCTTGGCAGCCATAACTGGTCGATTAGTGAATTCGTGTTTGCCGGAAACATGCCACCGAGGCTGCAACCGGGCGCACAAGCTGGCTATCGCCCGGCAGGCCGTCAAGCCTCCTCTTGCCCCAAAGTGTTGCCAGCGAAGGGGCGGCGGCTACATTCGCGGCCACGGCATGAAAGCGGAACTTGTGGAACTGATACGCGCCGAGCTGCGCACCCGGCTGGCGCGGCTGGCGAAGGCGGCGATGGACGCCCATGCGGCGGCGACCGATCCCGGCTCGAAGGCGGAGAGCAAATATGACACCCGCAACCTGGAGGAGTCCTACCTTGCCACCGGCCAGGCGCGGCAAGTCAGGGAACTTGGGGAAACCCTCCGAGTCTTCGAGAACCTCCGGCTGAGGGATTTTTCCGGAAACGAGGAGATCGCCGCCGGTGCGCTGGTGGAGGTGGAAAGGGACGGAGCCAAGCTATTGTTCCTGCTCGCCCCGGCTTGCGGTGGTTTGGAAATCGAATCCGAGGGCAGGGAGATCACCTTGCTCAGCCCGGAAAGCCCGCTTTACCGGAACCTGCTCGGGAAGAGGGCGGGGGAGCGCCTCGATGCGCCTCCTTTTTCAGTCCACCGCGTAACCTGATTCCCCGAGCGCAAGCGCGGCGGCCCCGACCGTGCCGGCCTCGTGGCCGAAGGCGGCGGGCAGGATCGCCAGTCCGTCCTTGAAGGGCCCGGAGAGCTGGCGGAGCAGGTGCCCGCGGAACGGGCGGAAGAGGATTTCCCCGGCACGGGCGACGCCGCCGCCAATCACGATGGCCTCCGGGTTGAGCAGCCAGCAGGCATTCATCATCGCCGTCGCGAGCATGCGGGCGATGCCATCCCAGCAAGCCAGCGCCACCGCATCGCCGTGTTTGGCGGCCTCCGCGAGGGCGGCGGGCGAGCAGTCCTCGATGTCCCTTGAAATCCCCGCCGACTGGTACGCTGCCTGGGCATCGCGGGCGATTTCCCGGTTGCCTATGTAGTCCTCCAAGGCACCGAGATTCCCGTAGTGGCCCTTGCGTCCCGCGAAGTCGATGGATGTCTGGCCGATCTCCCCGGCACCGAACCTGGCGCCGCGGACCATCTGGCCATTGGCGATGATGCCGCCGCCCACTCCGGTGCCGAGCGCCACGCAGACGAGGTGGTGCAGGCCTTTGCCCGCGCCGAGTTTCCACTCGGCGTAGGCCATGCAGTTCGCATCGTTGTCCGCCACGACGGGCAGGCCGAGCTTCGCCCCAAGCTCCGCCTTGAGGGGGACATTCTCCCAGCCCCGGACGTTCGTGAGGCCGGCAACGATCCCTTTTTCGAAATCGACAAAACCCGGCATCCCGATCCCCACCGCGCGGATGCCCGGATGGCGGCTGCGCAGATCTGCGACAACCCTCACCATCGTGTCCATCAGCTCTCCGGCAGCGTCGAAGTCCTGCGTCGCGATGGGCGGCGCCTGGTCGATGATCTCATTGCCGCGCACCACCCCCGTTTTCACGCTGGTGCCGCCGAAGTCGATGCCGATCGCAAGGGGTGTGTCGCTCATGGTCGCGCATTCCCTAGGCTGCGGGTTTGGAAAGATCCACCCAAAACGATGGGCGTGGCAGGGTTCCTGCGCCACGATCCTCGCGGACCCGGCACTGACTTCGACATGCTTCATGGACAGGGGGGAAATGCGAGGCCCATTGCGGCGTCCACCGTGGAGACGCCCGCGGAGAACGACGCTGCGACTCCCGCCCACCACCAGAAAGCGGCCGAAGAAGCGGCAGGGTCTCCCGGATCCGATCCCAAAGCCGGCCCGGAACGCTTGCGGGGAAGGATCCTCGCACCGCATCGGATTTCGCCGCAAAGAATCCGGTGATCTCGGCACTTCAGATCCGACAGGTTCCCAGGGTGGCAAGCCTTGGCCTCCGGAAAAAATGCGGAAGCTTGATTTCCACGCGCATTTCCCTAAGTTAGCAACCCGTGTCCCGGATTTCCCCCATGTTCCTGCAAGGGCGGCGCTTGCTTATCTGCGCCATCCTCGCCGTCCTCCCCTCTTGCGACACCCCGGAAAAGCATGCCCTCCGCGAGCTGTCCCGCGCCGGGGTGCAGCCCAGCGGGCGCGCCCTTGTCGATGCTGTTACCGCAGGCCAGGACCAGCATGTCCGCTGGCTCCTGGACGTGGGGGTTCACACCGAGCAGCGCGATGCCGCCGGCCGCCACCCGCTGCGCATCACCGTCGAGCAGGACAGGCCCAGCGTCGCCATCATGCTCCTCGATTCCGGGGCGAACCCGAACTCGAAGACCGCCGATGGCATTTCCGTCCTCGCCGCCGCCATCGCCCGCGACGAGACACCCATCGTCGAGAAGCTCATCGCCATGGGCGCGAACCCGAACGCCCTCATGCCCGGCGGAGAGAAAATCCTCCCCTGGTGCATCCGCAACGGCCGCCTCGCCTTCGTCCGCTCCATGTTCAAGCATGGTGCGGATCCGCACCTCACCGACCACGCCGGAAACCCCTTGCTCCATATCGCCATCCAGGCCGGCCACCGCGATCTCGTCCACACCCTCATCGAAATGGGGGCAGACCCCGGAGCCACAGATCCGCAGGGGCGCGGCGTCCTCGCCTTTGCAGTGAAAAACGGCTGGACTGAAATCCTCCCCGACCTCGCCGCCGCCGGAGCCGATCCAAATCTCCCGTCGCCAGGCGGCCTCACCCTGCTGGAGCAGGCCATTGCGGAGCAAAACACCGGCCTCATCCCCCTCCTCATGCGCATCGGTGCGGATCCCGTCCGCCTGCCGACCTCGCCCGGCGGCGTCACCCCGCTGGAGGCGGCCATCGCCAGCGGCCACCCGCCCACCCTCCGGGCCGTCCTCCGCCCCGGCGAGACGCTCGACGGCCCCGAGTGGGAGCCGGCCGTATGGCTCGCCTACCGCCGCGACAACCGCGACCTCGCAAAAATGCTTTTCCACAAGGGTGCCCGCGCCACCCGCCACCGCGAGAACGGCCTCCTGCTCACCGAGACCGCCGCCCTTGCCGGGGAGATCCCCTGGCTCAAGCTGCTCCTCGATTACGGCCACAGCCCCGGGAAATCCCTTGCCTATGCCTGCGCCCGGGGCGACCGCCTCACCGCCTCCTTCCTCCTGTCCGCCGGCGCATCCGCGGACGTCACACTTTTCCCCAGCCTCGACACCGCCCTATCCCTCGCGATGCGCTCCGGCAACGACGGCATCGCCGCCCTGCTCCTGCGCCACGGCGCAAACGCCAAGCTCCGCCTCCGCGAGGGCCAGAAGCCCCTCCACTTCGCCATCGTCACGGGAAATCCCAACACCGTCCGCGAGCTCCTCGCCGCCGGTGCCGATCCCAACGAGCCCATCGTCACCCCCGTCAGCCAGGCTTTCCTGGATCGCGTGAAATCCAAGGACATGCGCTGGTATCTCACCCGCACCCGCAACGTCACTCCCATCATGCTCGCCGCAAACACCGGCAATCTCGCCACCGCCCGTCACCTCCTCGCCGCCGGCGCGAAGACCAACACCTACACCCGCCCCCACTCCACCTGGCCGCTCAACTTCGCCTCCCGCCGCAGCGATGTCCCCATGATGCGCCTCATCCTCGGCCAGGACCCGGACAAGACCGAGCGCCACATCGTCCTATCCCTCTCCGAGCAGCGCGCCCGCGTCTATGATGCAAAGGGCGAGGAAATCTTCTCCACGAAAGTCTCCTCCGGAAAAAGCGGATACCGCACCCGCCAGGGCGAGTTCGTCATCACCGACAAGCACCGCCACCACAACTCCTCCATCTACGGCTCCTCCATGCCCTACTTCCAGCGCCTCAGCTGCAGCGATTTCGGCTTCCACTACGGCCACGTCCCCGGCTACCCCGCCTCCCACGGCTGCATCCGCCTGCCCATGGACTCCGCCAGGAAACTCTTCGCCATGACCGAAGTCGGCGACACCGTCACCATCAAGCCCTAGCACCCGCAGCCATCACTTCGCCCCGCCGACCTTGATCCGTGCCGGCAACTTCCTGATGCTGATGCCCGCCTTGCCGAGGGCATCCCAGATTTCGAGGAGCCTTTCCAGCGGCAGGCGGCGGTCCGCCTCCAGCTCCAGCTTGCGGCCGGGATTCTGCTTCTGGTAGGCGGTGAGATAGGCACCCAGCAAACCCTCCGGCACTGCCAGGGTGTCGAGGGTGATGTTCCCCTCTGCGTCCACCGCGATGACAGAGCGGGTGTCGGTGATTTTCCCCGAGGGGATTTCCTTCACCGTCGGCAGCTCGATCTCGAGCACCTCGCGGGGTTTCTTGAACGTCGTCGAGACGATGAAAAACACCAGCAGGATGAAGAGGATGTCGATCATCGGGACAATTGGCACCTGGGCCCGGGTGCGCTGGACGCGGTGGAATTCCATCGGTCAGGGGGCGTTGTTGCCGGAACAGGCGGAGACGAAGCCGGTCAGGACGGATTCCATGCGGGCGGTGAGGCGCTCGATGCGGCGGGTGAAATAGCTGTGGGCGATGACGCATGGCACCGCGATGGCGAGGCCGAAGATGGTGGTGTTGAGCGCCTCCGCGATGCCGCGGGCGATGGCGAGGTGGTCGGTGGTTTCGCCGAGACCCTGGAAAATGGTGACCAGGCCGGAGGCGGTGCCTAACAGCCCGAGCAGAGGGGCGACGGTGATCACGACATCAAGCACGCCGATGCCGGCGTGCATCCTCACGACTTCCTCGCGGGCGGAGGCCTCCACGGCGCGGCTGATTTCCCCGGCGGGTCTGCCCTGATGCTTCAGGGCGACCGAGCCGAGGCGGGCGAGGCTGCTGCCGCCGTGCCGGATCTCGGCAACGACCGCCTCCGATTCGCCCGTGAGGATGGCTTCCATTCCGCCCGCAAGGCCGTGGGGGACCGTGCGGGAGCGGGCGAGGGAGAGGGCCTTGAAGCCGATGGCGGTGAGGCCGGCGATGGAGCAGAGGATGAGCGGGTAGATGAAGATGCCGCCCTTTCCGAGGAATTCCAAGGTGGCGGAGGTGGCGCTGATGGCGAGGTGGTGCATTTGGTTCCGTTAGAAGTAGAAATTGAAAATGAGTTCAAGGGCATCGCCGCCCATTTCCTTTTTGACCGCAGGGGGCATCTCCGGGATGGGGGCGTTGCGGATCGAGTTCAGGGTGAAACCTTTCTGCACCTCGCCGGTCTGGTTGTCGCCGACAAACTGCACGCTTTTCACGCGGCCGTCGCTGGACACGAAGAAGCGGACGGTGAGGTAGCCGGGGGTGATGAAATCGCGGTGCCTCACGCAGTTTTTCTGCCACTCCTTTTCCACCGCCCTGCCAATGGCCGACTGGTAGCGGCCCATGGGGGAGTCTGACACATCGAGCGCGCTTTCGCCGTTGCGGGTCAGGTTGCCGCGGATGGCGGTCTTGCTCTGGTTCCCACGGAAGGCGGGATCGTCGATGGGTTTCGGCTTGGGCCTGGGCTTTTCCTTCGCCTCGGATTCGTCCAGCCCCCCTGCAGCGCCGTCGCGCACTTTCATTTCCTCGCGGGGCTTCACGTCCTCGCTTACCAGGCTTTCGGGAACCGGTGTTTCGATGGGGTTGGGGCCGTCCAGGAGTTTTTCCCGGATCGCGGTCTCGGACTTTTCCTCCTCGCCGGGGGTGGGGGACGTTTCGCCCTTGGGCGTTTCCGCAGGCGGCTGGGTGTCCGGACTCAATGGTGTGGGCGGGGCATCCGGTGGGGCGATGGGGCGGGCGGCGGTGTCGAGCCTGCCGTCCTGGTAGGTGCTTTGCGTGGTCTCGATCTCATCTTCCCTCGGCTCACGCCCGGCCTGGGACGGCATGTCGGGCGCGGTGGCATCCGGCGTGCGGTCGCTGGTGGCACGGGTGTTGCGCTCACCGATGTAGCGGCGGCTGGCTGGCGGCTCCGCGCTTTCCTGCTGCGGGGCGGTGCGGACAACTTCCGGCGCCGCTTCGACCGTTTCCTCCGGCGGCAGCTCCGGCACCGCCTCGCGCCTGATCATTTCGGGGAAAATGCTGATCGTCTGCTCCGGGGGCGGCGCGGCGGCAACCGTTTTCCTGCGCTCGATCTCGGCGCGGACCGCCTCGATGCTGATCCATGTGAGGAGCAGGCCGTTGAGCAGGACGGAGACGCAGAGAGCCACCGCCCAGAGGCGGGCTTCGTCCCCGTTCGGTCGTGCAAACGCGCTGGCCACGGGGAGATATTGCCCCAATTCGCCGTGGGCGCAATGTTTCGCTTGGCTCCCCTCACATGGGGAGCTTGCGCCCTGCGATCTGGGCCGCGAGCCAGGCTTCGTTTTCCCATGGCACGCGGTGCCCGGAGTCCGGGGCGATGGCGAGCTGGAAATTTCCCGAAAGCGCTGAGGCCTCTTCGGCGATGGCGCGGAATTTCACGTCGTTCTCCCCGGCGACCCATAGGGTGGGGGTCTTGATTGCCGGCAACCTGTCCCAGAGGGGCTGCTGGTTGCCCAACGACCAATCGACGAAGCTGCGGGCGATCTCGCGACGGCGCTGGATGAGCTTCGCGTCCTCGCGACTGTCCCTCATCGCTCCGCCGAGCATGGGCTGGGCATTCCATTCCCTGAGGAAATCCTGCCACGGAAGCGTCAGCGCCTGGGTGGCCCGGAGGGTGTCAGAGGAACGGCGGGCGACGGCCTCGGAGGGATCGCGCAGTCCGGGGTTTGCGGATATGATGACGGCCGCATCCCATGGGCCGCCCTCGATCAGTGCGTTTAGGGCGAGGCGGCCGCCCATCGAGTAGCCGATGAGGATGCGGTGAGCAGCCCTAGCGATTTCGCCATCCGCCTCGGCGTTCAGGCGCCTGCCGAATTCCGGCATCGGCACACTCTCGCACTCAAGGAAGCGCCAGAGATCGACGGCGCGGGTGGAAATGCCGGAGGCGGAGAGCGCCTTGGCCATGCCCCGCCAATCCGAGGCCGCGCCGACCGCTCCGTGAAGGCACCAACATTCCACGGGCGCAAGGCTTTCGTCCCTTGCCTTGGCCTTGGCATCAAGGCGTTCGTCGGCCTGTTTCGATGTCTGGATCACTTAGTAAGGGTTGGGATTGGCCGGTGCCCCGGCCTCGGTTTCAGGTGCATCGGGCTGTCCCTGGGCTTGCTTCGCTTTCTCGATGACCTCGGAAAATTTCCGTAAATCCTCCTCGGGCAGCAGCCCCCTGAGCTTGTCCGGATCGATGGCGGAAAAGTAAATCACCGCGGCCACCGAGGCCGTGGCGACCAGTATGACGAGCCAATAAAGGATGGCTAGAACCCAACCGAGCGGATCCATTTTTTTACCGATCGCGTATCCCGGAGGGCAGGCAAAAGTCCGGTAATAGACCCAGATGCCGAGAAACGGCACGAACAGGCCGAGGAACCACCAGCGTGTCATGCCGAGGTTCTGAAAGCGCTTCAGGGTCACAGAAATGGACAGGACAAACGGCACCAGGATCAGCCCCAATGGCAGCAAACCCATGATCTCCGCGGAAACCTTGCCCTCCAGCAAAGGCATTCCAAATCCGATGCCCAGCCCCCACAGCACAGGGAAGACATAGCAGAAAAAGAAAAACGCCCCCCGCCCGGCACCCGGCCTCTTGCCCATGGCCCTCTCCATGTCTTCGGGCGTGTCCCCCGAGACGTATCCGGTGAAATTCCCGGAAGACACCTTCGCTTCCTCGGCGGCCTTCGCGGCGTCGTTCTTCTCGAAAAGCCCATCCAACTCGCCTGCGGGGATCCAGTCCTCCATGCCGTTTTTCCAGACCATGTCGAGCCGGGGGTTCAGCTCGCCGCGCTCCACCTCGAACTTCAGGTCGTCGATCGATACAGGGCCGAACTGCCTGCCTTCATGGGTGACGAACCATTCCTTCGCCGCATCAGCATTATCCATGCGTGCGTCGTTAGCAAATGAGGCTTGTCATGTCAACCTGTGGCAAGCCCGGGGCGGCGCACCTGGATTCGCCCCAAGCCAAGGGTATGGATTGGCCGCATGTGTCCGGACAGGCAACCCAAGGGCTTTCGAATCATGCAGGAGGTGGAATGCACGGCAGAAAGGGATTTCAAAGAAAAGATATGCCCAAGCTGCTAGGCGGGCAAAAAATCAAAAAAAAGCTTGCCGAGCCCACTCCCGCTGGACGATAAATGGTCACCTCAAGGCGGGCATAGCTTAGTGGTAAAGCGCTATCCTTCCAAGTTAGACATGCGGGTTCGATTCCCGCTGCCCGCTCCATGACTCCCAGAAAACCAATCTAGAAACCGATCATACCATGAAAAAAATACTCTCATCCATTCTGATGGTGGCCGCTGTCGGCATGATTTCCGCACAAGCCCAGAACGATTGCACGGATTCAGTCCAGGCTGTGAAAGACGCCATTGCCGCGGACAAGGACAACGTTCTCAAAATCGTCGCTTCCGAAACCGAAGTGAATCCGGATTGCGCATGCGAAATCGTGAAACAGGCCATCGTATCATCGAAGGCATCGAAAATCACGGTTGGTGAGATCGTGAAATCCGCTGCCGGGGCAGCACCGGATCGCCTTGACCTGATCGTCCAGTGTGCGACCGCAGCCGCTCCCGATGCTTCCGCTAACATCCAGGCCGCAGCCGCCTCGGTTCGCGGCGGCCTCACAACCACAGGTTCCAATCCGCTTGACTTCCCGGGTGATGGCACTGAGCCGGTCGGCCCGCAGCCCGGCACGGATGGCGGCAACTCCATTCTTCGCCCAGGCCCGCAGCTGGACAATCCTCCGGCGATTGATGCCCCAGTGATCACCGAGCCAAGCCCTCCCACCACCACCACTTCCAACACCTGAAGCCACCATTCACCCTTCTGAACGTTCACCCACAGACACACTTATGAAATCAAAACTCATTATCAGCACCATCTCAGCCGCTGCGGCCGCCGCGGCAAGCGCAGGCGGTCTCTACATCCCCAACGATGCGGAAACCTCGGTTCCGATCGCATGGAGCGTTGGAGTTGACGCCATCTGGGACGACAACACCACCCCCGGCCTTGCTGGCTTCGATGGTGACGAATCCTTCTCCCTCAACCCATTCGTCGGCGTATCATTCGTCAGCGTGACTCCGCAGACAACCTTGGACGTCTATGCCAGGCTCGGTGTGATCTACTACATCGACGATGCTCCCGCAATGAACGATGACACCTTCGGCCAAGCTCGTGTCGGCGTGAACCTCACCCACCGTTTCAATGAGCGCCTGCGCTTCACCAGCCGCAATTTCCTGGCCTATGAGCTAGAGCCGGATCTCGCTCAGGGTTTCGCCTCCAACCGAGTGAACAGCGAGTATCTCTACTGGCAGACAGACAACTCCATCGGCTATCGCTGGACGGAACGTTTCGCAACATACACCGGTTTCCAACTCACAGGGCTGGAGTACGACAACATACCGGATGGTGATCGATTCACATGGACCGCTTACAACCAGTTCCGTTATCAGCTCAGCCCCCAATCGGTGCTCACGGCGTCCTATCGCTACTCTGAAACTGACGGAAGCGGGCGTGCATCCGACTCCACCAACCAATACCTGCTCATGGGTATCGAGCACCGCTTCAGCCCGAACACGATCCTGATCGCCAACGCCGGTGCCCAGCTTCGCGATGTAAGCGGCCCGGGCGGCAGCAACTCGACCAACCCTTACCTTGAGCTGGCTCTCCGCTCACAAGTGAACACCCAGTTCAGCATCAGGGGCTTTGTGCGCTATGGTGCTGAGGACTATGACACAGTGGTCGCACTCCCAGCCATCGTGGAATACGACGAAAGGCTCACCTTGCGTGTAGGTGTCTCGGGCGAATACCAGCTTTCCCCGTCACTCTCACTGTTCGGTGGAGTCGATCTGATCACCACCTCCTACGAAAGCGGCCGCCTCATTCCCGGACCTGGTGGAGCGCCTGATGCTGATGAGACGCTTGTGAATGCCTACATCGGGGCATCCCTCAAGTTTACGGAGTATCTCTACGGCACGCTTTCCTACAACTTCACCAACGCAGACAGCGATGTTGTCAATCGTAGCTACGACCGCAACCGCATCAGTCTCGGCCTTCGTGCGGAATTCTGATTCAGTTGCCCGGGTTGCTTTGGCTATCCCAGCCTTGCAACCACCACCAAAATCTAAGGCTCCCGCGATGTTCGGCATTGCGGGAGCTTTTTTCTACGAGTAACATTTCTCCTCAAATCCCATATCCCATAGTTATGAATCCTTCCCAGCAACAGAACGAGGCTTCGCTGCACGCAGTCGATTATTGGCAGGTCATCAAAAACCGCTACGGGGTCATCCTGCTCACCCTGCTCCTCGTTTTCATGACCGCATCCGTCATCACCTACGTGATGCCCAAGAAATACGAGAGCTACGCCACGATAGAGGTCAAGCCCCGTGAAAGGATGATCGACCCCCTCGGCGGTGCGCTCAGGACGAGCGGCCCCACCATGACCCCTCAGTTCTTCGGGACGGAATTCGAGAAGATCAAGAGCCGGAACGCGCTCACCAGGGTCA
Source organism: Akkermansiaceae bacterium (assembly GCA_017798145.1). NCBI lineage: Bacteria > Pseudomonadati > Verrucomicrobiota > Verrucomicrobiia > Verrucomicrobiales > Akkermansiaceae > Akkermansiaceae bacterium. The sequence goes on from CP059069.1 coordinate 2,976,489, forward strand.
TCGACAAGCTTGATCTGGTGAACAAATGGGGAATCGACCGCGAGACCGTGCTGCGCATCCTGAAGGGCATCGTCAACACCCAGAACATCCGGGGAACGGACCTCATTTCCATCACCGTGCGCCACACCAGCAAGGAGGATGCCAGGGATATCACCGCAGAGGTGGCAAGCGCCTACAGGGATTACCGGAACGAACTCGAGACGAAAACCGCAGACAAGGGCATCAACGAACTCAAGAAAGCGGTTCGTGAGCAGGAGGACAAGGTGGAGGAAAGGAGAAAGGTTCTCACAACCATCAGCCGCACAAAGAAAATCATCTACCGCGGCGATGCCTCCTTCGGCAACCAGGGAGGTTTGGACGAAGATATTGAGGCGAATTACGCAGCCCAAAGGTTCAATGAACTGGAGGGGGAGAAAATGCAGTTGGAAACGCAGATCCAGAGCCTTCTCAAGTATGACAGCGAACAACTCCTCGTTTACGCGGCGGGGCTTGATCTGCCTGACAACATCATTAAGACCCTCTATCCCCAGTATCTTGATCTCAAGCGGCAGATCGATGGGCTGAAGGCCAGCGGGCTCGGCGACCGCCACCCCACCATCATCTCGCAGAATCTCATCCTGGAACGGACGAAGGAAGACCTCAACGAAGGTGTGGTGAATCTGAGAACAAGGCTCCAGGGACAGCTTGAAATGTCCAAGGAGCGCCTTGAATCTGCAAAACTCAAGAAGCAGGAATCCAAAAGCGAGGCTCTTGAGCGCAACATCGACACCAATGACTATGTCGACGCAAAGCGTGACTACGAAAGCGACCTTGGCCTCCTTGAGCAGATGAAGCTCCAGCTCACGAACCAGGAAATCATCCAAGGTGCGCCGAGCGAAACGATCCTGATCCACGACGAACCGGTGATTTCGGATGCACCCGTCAGCCCCAACGTGACCCTCAACCTTGTCCTGGGTGCCGTCGTCGGGCTGGTGTTCGGCGTAGGCATCGCGTTCTTCCTTGAGTATCTCGACACCTCCGTGAAGAGCCTCGAGGATGTCGAAAGGTATCTGCAGGTTCCGGTTCTTGCCGTCATTCCCAAGGATGTCGGGGTTCTCCACAAGCAGAACGGCATGAGCCCGGATGCCGAGGCCTACCGAATCCTGCGCACCAACATCGAGTTCAACCGCAAGAATCCTGAGGACAATGCCATTACGGTGGTCTCCGGCGGTGCGGGAGAGGGTAAATCCACAACCTTGGTGAACCTGGCGTACATCTGCGCACAAGGCGGTTACACCACACTCATGATCGACGCGGACTTGCGCAGACCCCGCCTTCACACCTTCTTTGATATCAACAACTCCGTCGGCTTGACCAATTTCCTCACCACTGAGCTGATGCTCGAGGATGTGATCCTGCAGACACCGGTCGATAATCTCTACTTCATGCCTTCCGGCATCCTCCCTGCAGATGCCGCCGGCATCCTGAACTCCCGCCGCATGTCGGAACTCATCCAGGACGTGAAACAGCGTTTCGATCTCGTCCTCGTTGATAGCCCGCCAATCCTCGGCGTGAGCGATGCGTCGGTTCTCGCAAGCGAGGTGGATCTCACGATGATCGTTGTCCAGCACCGCAAACTGCCGCGCAACATGCTGCTCCGAGTCAAGCAGGCGGTCGAGAACGTGGGAGGCCACGTGATCGGCGTCGTCCTGAACAATGTTGATGTCCGCAGCGACAGCCAGTATCAGTATTACACCAGTTATTACACCTACTATGCCCCTGCCGAATCACAGATCGGGCCTGCCGTCGGGATCACAGCAGCGGCTGCCCAGCAGCAGGCGACCGCCAGTGATGCCGGATCGAAAGAAAGCGACTTGTATTGACCGAATTTCCGGATACCGTGACAGATGTCATCGATAGCTGCTGCTATCCCATCCATACCCCCATTGAAACCATGAAAACCATTTCATTAAGAAGCATTGTCACCTGCCTGTTCGGGTTCATCGCATTGGCTGCGCCGACCCTTGCGCAAATCGAGGCCGGCACATCCGTGCAGATTACCATCATGGGCGTCCCCGTCGAAGAGAAGGGTAAGATCGATGCAATGTATCCGGTTTCGGAATCTGGCACTGTGAACCTCCCCTTTATTGGCACCGTTCGTGCCGCAGGTATGCGCCCGGAGACGCTTGCCGCCAGCATACAGAGCGCCTACAAGTCGGCACAGATCTACAACAATCCGACAATCCAGGTGATTTCCACACGTGAAGGTGCGGGCGTCCAGGAGCAGATGGTGCACGTTGGCGGCCAGGTTCGCCGCACCGGACCGGTCAACTACCAGAAGAATCTGACGATTTACCAAGCCGTGCAGGCAGCCGGCGGTGCCACAGAGTTCGGTAGCCTGCGTCGCGTTAAGCTCTACCGCAACGGCAAGACCCAAACCTACGATCTCACCAACCCCCAGTTCATGCGGGTTCCGCTTGAGCCTGACGATACCCTTGAGGTGCCCCAGAAAGATTGGCTTGGGCGTTGATGCCGACCGGTCTAGCAACCATCGGCTCCCGTAGGCTTCATACCACTTTCCCATGATCCCAAGGGCTTTGCTGTCTGCAACTTTGCTTGTTGTGGCCGCAACCGTCTCTTTTGGGGACGCCATACCGGCGGACCTGCTCGGCGGATTGAGCTCCGAGGAGTTCCAGGTCCGGGAGAAGGCGCAGGAAGACCTCCTCGGCTGGGCCAGGGAAAAGCCTGATGTGAGGGCGGCATCCCTTGCCGATCTCCCGAAAAACGAGGATCCGGAGATCCGCAAGCGCTCCCATGAGATACTCAGGGCGCTAAGTGACGATGACTATATGACCGAAGGGCAAGGTTACCTCGGCATCATGATGGGCGAGGAAATACTCAACGGGGCAGCGGGTGAAAAGCCGGCCGCTGCCATCAGGATCAGCTACGTGATGAAAGAAAGTCCGGCCTCCGCAGCGGGCCTCAAGGTTGGCGATCTGATCCTGTCCTTGGATGGGAAATCATGGCCTGCCGAGGGGGCGCTGGATGCTTTCATGCAATCCGTTGCCGCCAAAAAACCTTTGGTGAATGTCGTTCTGAAAGTTAGGAGAGGTGCGGGTGAGCCTATCGAGATCACGGTGAAACTAGGGAAACGCCCGGTTCCCGATCTACGGGATGCCACTGGCGATCTCCAGTTGCTCGACAAGCGTGCCAGGGAAGAGCATTTCGGTGCCTGGCTGGAGCGGCTGCAGTAAACAAACGGTAAATCCGGCACCTATAGCCATATCTTCCGGATTTCCTCCGGTTCAAGAATTTCCCACTGTCCGGAAGCTAGGGAATTCGCCGAAAAATCTCCGATGGAAATCCGTATCAGCCGCAAAGTGGGGTGACCGGCGGCTGCGGTCATCCTCCTGACCTGCCGGTTTTTCCCTTCGCAGAGGGTGATGGACAACCATGTGTCCGGGATTTCGCGGCGAACCCTGACCGGTGGATCCCTGGGCGGGATATCCGGCTGCGGGACCAGCGCCTCTGCCCTGCATGGCAGGCAACGGTGCCCCTGTATGACGATGCCGCCCCCACGGAGCTTGTCGAGTGCGGCCTCGTCAGGAATTCCCTCGACCTGCGCATGGTATGTCCTTGGATGGGCGTTGGCAGGGTCTAACAGCCGCGAGTTCATGCCGGACTGGTCGGAAAGCAGGAGCAATCCCTCGGAGTCCATGTCGAGCCTTCCCAAGGGATAGACGCCGCCGGGGAACCCGAATTCGGCAAGTGTCTTTTGTCCCGGACGGTCTGGCGTGAATTGGCAGAGCACGCCGTAGGGCTTGTGGAATGCAATGACCACGTCGGGGATATTCCTTCAAGAAAAAGGCTCCGCCGCAACAACGGTGGAGCCTCTGGGAAAGGGCTTGGTGGTTCAGGCGAGTGCGAGAAGCTTCGCCTTGAGCTGTTCCTTGGTCACGCTGGCTCCCACGATCTGGTCTTTCACCTCACCGTTCTTGAAAAAGAGCAAGAGAGGGATGGATCTCACGTTGTATTTGACCGCCAGGTCACGTGCCTCATCGACGTTCACCTTGCCGATCTTGGCCTGTCCTTCGAGTTCCGCCGAGAGCTGGTCTAGCACCGGCCCTATCATCTTGCAGGGGCCGCACCATTCCGCCCAGAAGTCCACGAGGACGGGCTGGTCTGATTCGATGACTTCGGAATTGAAATTGGATTCTGTGAGGTTGGTTGCCATGCGTGCAATCTGGAACCCCTCCTGCAATACGTCAAGGCCGGTGAAAAAAAACCTCCGCCCATTCTCCTGAGTCAAGGAAAAGGGCGGAGGTGATGAAGGGGTGTCTGCGGTGATTTACTGAGGCGGAAGGTTCGCGCCGAGATAGGCGAGGTAAAGCACAGCTGCTCCGATGAGTGTGTTGATGATTCCTAGTATCATGGGTATCCGTGTTGTTGGGGTTGCCTATTCAAGGAGGAGGGACCAGTCGTCCTTGCGGTCGTTGTCCTCCGCACCGATCCAGATGCTTGAGATCTTGAGCTGGAGACTGAGCACGATGATCGCCGCGACGAGGCCTACCCCGGCAAGGATCTTTGAGAATGTGCCTGCACCGGTTTCATCCTCGGGCTCTTCCATGGTGGAGAGCGTGGGCTTCTGGGTGGCGGCGGCGGAGGTCGGGCTGAGGGGCTTTGTCGGAGGATTGAGCGCAACAGTGGCTTTTGGAAGGGCCACCGTGGGGGCGCCGGCTCCTGGGCCGCCTGGCAGCGGTGCGTTGGCGGTCTTGAGGGCGATGGTCGGGGCGCCTACGGGCGCGTTGGTTGTCGCCAGCTTGATCGTCGGGGCACCTGCGGTGGGTGGCGTTGCGGTGCGAAGAGGTATGGTCGGGGCGGGAACGGGTGCCTTGGGTGCCGTCGGTGCGCCGGATGGTGGCAGGGTGGCGGTCGGAGGTTTTGGAGCCGTCGGCGTGGGTGGCATCGGGGGCTTGATGGTCGGCGCAGGGCTTGTCGGAAGGGCGGCGGACGGGACAGCGGGCGGTGCATCTGCCGCCTTGAGGGTCACACGGACGGTTTCCTTTTTCAGCGGCACGCTGGAAGTCTGCTTGGAGGGGGTCTTGTTTTCGTTTTCGCTCATGCGCTTTGGTTTTATTGCTAGCTGGCAAAGTAAGGCGATTTCGCCACGGCCTGTCAAACACGCATCTCGGGATTCAGGCAAAAATCCGTTCGAACATCCAGAATATGCCTGCGAGCGCAACGAAAACCGATCCGCCTAGCTGGATTTGCCGAGTCCATTTCCGCAGCGGCCACAGGATCAGGAAGGCTACGGCAAGCACAGTTACCTGCGCGAGCTCCACCCCGACATTGAATCCGATCAGGGGGAGTGCGAGCTGGCTTCCGCCGAGGTTGCCTATCTTGTCCCGCAGCATGCTGGCAAAGCCCATGCCGTGCAGGAGACCGAACCCGAAGACCAGGAAAAGCCGGGAAACCTTCAATTCGCGGAGAATGAGGTTTTCGATGCCGATCCACGCGATGCTGGCTGCAATTAGGATTTCAACCACCCGCGAAGGGAGCGAGATGAACCCGAATATCGCCAGTGCCAGGGTTATCGAGTGCGCGAGGGTGAACAGGAGCGATTGCCCCATCAGCGGTTTCCAGCGGGGTGCCAGCAGAAACAGGCCCAGTATGAAAAGGAGGTGATCGAGTCCTTCCGGCACCCGGAAGCTTGAAATCGCGCCGAAAAAGTCGTGGGCGATGACGTGGCCAAAACCATTGTAGATCCAGTTTTCGGCCTGTTTGCCTCGGCTGGGCGTTGAGGAGGATTGCGCCCCCTCACCGGCCTCGACGGTCAGCAGGGTTTGCGACATGCCCGATGAAATGGGAAACAGTCCCTTGAGATCGCCCCCTTCCTCGATGATGACGATCAGCTCGGAGTTGAGGTCATCGTGCCAAGCTGCGCCGAACCGACCCGGGCCGGGAAGGGCTGGAGTGGTGATCTCCGCCCTCATCAGTGCCCAGCCACCCTCTTCGGGCGGCAGCTCCAGCGGATCCTTTTCGAAATCCGGGAAGCGGATCTCCCATGGGATTTCCCTTTCGTTGTAGCTGAGGGTTAGGAGCTTCCGCATCGTTGCCTCGGCCGTATCCGTGATCCGCTTGTGGGCGGCGGGCGGCGCGGCCATGACATCGGCCCGGAACATCGGCGGTGCCCCTTCCACACCGCGCGATTCAGGCATCATGTAGGCGATGTCGAGCAGCCCTTCGAGTTTCCATGTTCCATCCGTCCGGAGAAATTCGAGTTCCACGGTATCCACCTGGTGGGCGGATGCCGTGAACATGCCCGAAAGGGCGAGGGCTGCGCTGAGGAGGGTGCGGGCAATCATGGGCGGGCCGGTGCTGGCGTTTGAAAAAGGCGCTAGAGCGCGAATTCACCGTCATCATCCACGCCGTGCCAGCCCAGGCGGCCGAAGGCGCGGTAGATGGATTGGACGAACTCACCGTCCTCCTCACCCTCCGCGTGCTCGATGGTGGCCGAGGAGCTGAGCCCCCTGTTAGACTCGATGCTGATCACCGAGTTGTAGCCGTCGAGGTAGATCCAGTCGCCCCATGCCTTGGATTCGAGGCGGGGATCGAAGTGTTCTTTCCGCAGCGAATCGAGGACTTCGGTGAGTGTGCTGGGGGCGGATTTGTCGGAGAGTTGGAGAAGGGTTTCCATGCGAGGGGATAGGCTGCGGGAAGTCTAGCCCATGCGCTTGCCAGGGTCTAGGGGGAAGTGAAAACGCGCATCATGCAAGCGAAAGGTTGCGCCATTCGGACAGAGAGCCATGCTAGCCGCCGTATCGAACCTCACAAACCCTCCATGAAAATTTCCAGGCGATTTCTCATCAGGCTTTCCCCGCTCCTCTTCTGGCAGGGTTCCGCGGTGCGCATCCTCGCAGCCAGCGGCGAACCCCAATTGCCATTCGGCAAGGGCCACCCCGAGCTCGATTCCCTTGCGGCAGGGGAGTGGTGGAAGAAAAAGCCGCAGGGGAAAAACCCGCCTCCGCCGATGAAGGTGCCGCGCGATGAGGTGGTTGCCTTCGCGCTCTACACGGCGGATCGCGGAGCGCTGAAGATGACCGCCCAGCTCTATCCGCTCATGCCGGATGAGGCGCGGGAGGCGAGGCTGGAGTTCGAGCGGGATGGGAAATGGGTGGAGGCCGCAAGGGCGGAAGTGCTTTTCCCGGGATGGAGCGCACACTTCCGCATCGATGGATGGGATGACAGCAAGGACGTGAGATACCGCGTCCGCCACGGCCAGGAAGCGATGTTCGAGGGCACCGTCCGCAAAGACCCCAAGGACAAGGCGGAGATCGTCGTCGCCAACATGTCGTGCAACTCCAGCCGCACCACCGGCCTGCGCCCGGAAATCGTCGGGCACCTTCTTCATCACGATCCCGACCTGCTCTTCTTCGCCGGCGACCAGACCTACCGCCACACCGAGCACACGGCGGGCTGGATCGAGTTCGGCCTTCAGTTCCGCGATCTCATGCGCGACCGACCTACGATCTGCATCCCGGACGACCACGACGTCGGCCACCCGAACCTGTGGGGGGCCGGTGGCAAAAAATCCGAGCGTCCCGACGGTGCGGACGGCGGATATTTCTACCCGCCCGCATACGTGAACATGGTGCAGCGCCAGCAATCATGGAACCTCCCCGATGCCGTCGATCCGGCTCCCGTGGACCAGGGTATCGGCGTCTATTTCACGAGGCTCCGCGTAGGTGGGGTCGATTTCGCGATCCTTGAGGACAGGAAATTCAAATCCGCACCCATGGGCAACATCCCGAAGATGGGGCCGCGCCCGGACCACATCAACGATCCCTCTTACGATCCGAAATCCATCGATCTCCCCGGACTCCAGCTGCTCGGGGAGCGTCAGGAAAAATTCCTCCGCGAGTGGGGGCAGGACTGGGCGGGAGCTACGATGAAAGCAGTAATTTCACAGACCGCGTTCTGCGGCGCCGTTCACATGCACGGATCGAGGGGCGGCCGCCTGCTCGCCGATCTCGATTGCAACGGCTGGCCGCAGACCCCGCGCAAACGCGCGCTTGAGGAAATCCGCCGCTGCCGCGCCGTCCATCTCTGCGGCGACCAGCATCTCGCGGTGGTCGCGAAACACGGCATCGACAGTTTCGGCGACGGCCCCTACTCCTTCACCAGCCCCGCCCTTGTGAACACGATCTACGGCCGCTGGTGGCACCCGCTTGATGAGAAGGCCGGCCCGAATCCGATGGAGGGCAGCCCGCTGCCGTGGACCGGGGACTTCAGGGATGGCCTCGGTAACATGATCTCCATGATGGCCTATGCGAATCCGACCAAGGTTTCGGATGAGAAACAGCGTGCCGATGGATACGGCGTGGTGCGTTTCAACAAGCGGGCGGACACCGTCACCTTCGAGTGCTGGCCGCGTTTCTCCGATGCGAAGGCCGGCGCGGAAGGCCAGTTCCCCGGCTGGCCGGTCACCGTTTCCATGGAGAAAAACGACGGGCGCAAGGTCGCTGGCTACCTGCCGGAGCTCGTCTTCGAAGGTGCCGATGATCCCGTGGTGCAGGTCGTCTCCGACGAAAGCGGGGAGATCCTCTACACCGTCCGCGCGCGCGGGGGGCGCTTGCTCCCGCATGTTTTCGCAGCGGGGAGATACACGGTGAAAACCGGCCGCAACAAACCGGATGGCCAAACCCTCACGGGTATCCCATCCTCTCCGGACAAGCCTTCGGAAAAGAAACCCATAAAGATCCAATAGAATGAGAAACCAACCGATACTCACCGCACTCGTCGCCGCATTGTTCGCTGGAAGCGCGCTCGCCGCCCCCGGAAAACCCAATGTCATCGTCCTCTACGCGGACGATTGGCGCTTCGACACCCTCGGCTGTGCCGGTAACCCCGTCGTCAAGACCCCGAACCTCGATGCGCTCGCAGCCAAGGGCGTGCGTTTCACCCAGAACTGCGTCACCACCGCCATATGCGGGGTCAGCCGCGCCACCCTCTTCACCGGTCAGTGGATGTCGCGCCATGGCAACACCGCCTTCAATCCCTTCGAAACGCCGTGGAACGAAACCTACCCCGGCATCCTGCGCGACAACGGCTACTGGACCGGCCACGTCGGCAAGTGGCACAACGGCAAGTTCCCCGCGAAGAACTTCGACTTCGGCCGCTCTTACTCCGGCAGGCACTGGATGAAGCAGGAGGATGGCACCATGATCCACGTCACGCAGAAGAACGAGAACGACTCGCTCGAGTTCCTCCGCACCCGCCCCAAGGACAAGCCCTTCTGCCTCACCGTCGCCTTCTTCGCCACCCACGCCGAGGACTCCAACCCCAAGCAATTCCTCCCCCAGCCGCAGAGCATGTCGCTTTACAACGACATAGACATCCCCGTCCCACCCAACGCGACGCAGGATTCCTGGGAGCGCCTGCCCGATTTTTTCGACGAGAAAAACGAAGGCCGCAACCGCTGGCACTGGCGCTTCGACACCCCGGAGAAATACCAGGAGATGATGAAGAACTACTACCGCCTCGCTTCCGAGGTGGACGCCACCTGCGGGAAAATCATCGCCGAGCTCAAGAAGGAGGGCATCTATGACAACACCCTGGTGATTTTCACCACCGACAACGGCTACTACCACGCCGAGCACGGCCTCGCCGACAAATGGTATCCTCACCAGGAAAGCATCCGCGTGCCCCTCATCATCGACGATCCCCGCATGCCAGCCAATGCCCGCGGAACCGTGGACAACAATTTCACCCTCAGCGCCGATCTCGCACCCACCATCCTCGCCTTCGCGGGAATGGAGATCCCCAAGGGCATGCAGGGCCGCGACATCAGCGAGCTGTATGTCTCCGCGGTCGGCGCCGAGGGCTGGCGGGACGAGTTCTTCTATGAGCACGCCACGCTCAAGGACAAGACCTTCATCCCCGCCTCCGAGGCGCTTGTCAGGAAGGACTGGAAATACTTCTACTGGCCCGAGCACGGGGTTGAGCAGCTCTTCCACATCACGGAAGACCCCCGCGAAGAGAACGATCTTGCCAAGGATCCCGCCCAGAAAGATCGCCTTGCTGAAATGCGCAGCCGCTTCGCGGAGCTCAAGCAGGCGGCGAAATGAAGATGTCCGGTGCGGTCCTTCCCTGCTCCTGTCCGGCCTGGGGTCATCCTATCAGTCGGGCGGGGATGGGCCGGGTCTCGTGTTGCAGCATCCCCCAAACGATTGGGAGAATAACAGCGCGGGCGACCCCGGATGCTGCCCCCCCGTCCAAAGGCTTCGCGCAGGGGCCGCCCTTCTTGCGGGGCGGCCCCTGATCCGGCCCCAGTGCGGCTCCCCTTGCTCATTAAAGGCTTGTGCCCGGGTGGGTGGCAAACTAACTCAAGCCCATGGCTACCGAAACCACACTCATCCTCTTCAAGCCCGATGCCGTTGCGAAAAACCTCACCGGTGAGGTTCTCGCCCGTTTCCAGAAGGAGGGCTTCCTCGTGCGCGGCATCAAGATGATGTCCCTCAGCGACGAGATCCTCGCAGAGCACTACTCGCACATCGCCGACAAGCCGTTCTTCCCATCCGTCCGCAGCTTCATGCAGGCAACGCCCGTGATCGCCCTCGCCCTCGAAGGCGATGAGGTCATCACCCGCGTCCGCGACCTGCTCGGGCCGACCGATTCCATGGTCGCCGCCCCCGGCACGATCCGCGGCGATTTCGGCTTCAAGGACGCCGATGCGAAGATGCGCAACGTCTGCCACGCCTCCGACTCCCCGGAGGCCGCCGCCGCGGAGGTCAAGCGCTTCTTCAAGGACGGCGAGATCTTTTCCTACTGATAGGCAGCAACGGCCATACCCGGATGCTTGGGCTTTTCCCTTGTCCTGCACTCCCTGGAGGCGAAGCCCACCCGGCACGAGCTGCGCTTGGAGTTCCAGCGTCTCGGAGCGAAGGGCTGGTTGCCGATTGGGTTTGAATCTTGGGAAACATGCCGCACCTTCGCCGCATGTCAGATCATCCATCCACCCTTTCCCCCGAGGAATCCCTCTACGGCATTTGCCTCCTCGCCGCCTTTGCGGATCGCAGCGCCTCGGAGGCGGAGCGCCAGGAGCTCAAGCAGATCGGCGAGAGCATCCTGCCGCCGGAGATGCATCCCGCCGCCCTCTATCAGAAGGTGCTGCTGCGCAAGATCGATGCCACCTCGGCTGCGGCCGGTCTTGATTCCCAGGAATGGCGGCAGCTCGCCTACGAGATGGCCGTCTGCGTCTGTGAGGCGGACGGCCAGACCTGCCCCGAGGAAAAGGAGTTCCTCCGCCAGCTCGGAAAGGAACTCAAGCTGGATTCCGCCCGGACGGAAACCACCCTCATGGAAGCGGACGCCTTGGCCGCCGCGCCCATCGCCGCCATCGCAACGGAACAGCTGCCCGTCATCGCCCCACCCTTCCCATCCGGCCCGGCGCAGGCGGAGGTCGATTCGCTGGTGCTGCGTTTTTCCATTCTCAACGCCGCCCTCGAGCTGCTGCCCGAGACCCTTTCCACCATGGCCATCGTCCCGCTCCAGATGAAGCTCGTCCACTCGGTAGGGAAACTCCATGGGGTGGATCTCGACCGCAGGCACATCGGGGAATTCATCGCCGCCGCAGGGATCGGCGCGACCTCGCAGATCGTCGAGGGTTTCGCGCGGAAGCTGCTCGGCGGCCTTGCCGGCGGCCTCGGGAAGAAGATGCTTGGCAAGACCGCAGGCTCGCTTGGCAAGACCGCCGTGAACCAGATCACAAGCTCCGCATTCTCCTTCGGCAGCACCTATGCCATCGGGCACCTTGCACAACGCTATTACGGGAACGGCCGCTCCTGGGCCGGCCTGAACCCGAAGCAGGCCGCAGAAAGCCTGCGCAACGAGGCGCAGAACCTCCACACCCTACACCTCCCGCAGATCCGTGAGCAGGCGGCGAACCTCGATCTCGGAAAGGTCATGGCCATGGTGCGCGGACAGTGAAACGGCATCCAATCCGCCGTTGCCCGCGGCTCCGGACGGAAACCACGCCAGCCACCGTGTGGGGCATCCTTTCTTACCCTTTCCCTTTCGCCGGCCGGCTCCGTATGCTCATCGGGGTACGGATTCCCCCCCACCCGCTTCCACAGGGCCGAAACGAGTTTTGGTTCGTAAAACGGCGGATGCCAATCATCCTGAAGCCAGCCCGCCTCTTCCCCGAAAGTCGAAATCTAGAGATTGAATTCTGAAAGCCATGTTTTTCCTCACCACCGCCATCGATTACACCAACGGCTCACCCCACATCGGCCATGCCTACGAGAAAGTCCTCGCCGATGTCATCGCCCGCTACCGCCGCCTTGCCGGGGAGGATGTGTTTTTCCTGACGGGCGTGGATCAGCACGGCCAGAAAGTCCAGCAGACAGCCGAAAAGGAAGGCGTTTCCCCTGCGGATTACGTAAAAACCGTCACCGCCCGTTTCTCCGCGCTGTGGGAGAAAATCGGCGTCCATTACGATGGCTGGGCGGAGACCACCGACGCTCGCCACATCGCCTGCGTGCAGTCCATCCTCACTGACCTCCATTCCAAGGACCAGATCTACAAGAAGACCTACAAGGGCTTCTACTCCGTCCGCCAAGAGCAGTTCCTCACGGACCGCGACCGCAACGAGGCCGGCGATTTCGGCCCGGAGTGGGGAGAGGTCACCGAGATCGAGGAGGAAAACTACTACTTCAAGCTCTCCGACCACACCCCGTGGCTGCGCGATTTCCTGGAGAGATCGGATGACACCATCCTGCCTGCGTTCCGAAAATCCGAGTTGCTCAACGCCCTCGACAAGAACACCGGGGCGGATCTCTGCATCTCCCGCCCCAAGGAGCGCCTCACCTGGGGCATCGAGATCCCCTTCGACCCGGATTTCGTCACCTACGTCTGGTTCGACGCGCTGATCAACTACATCTCCTTCGCCGGCTTCACCCCGGATGCCAGCCTGCCGGATTTCCACGGCATCTGGACAGGCCGCCCCGTCCACATCATCGGCAAGGACATCCTCGTCCCCGCCCACGGCATCTACTGGCTGGCCATGCTCCGCGCCCTCGGCTTTGCGGATGGGCGGATGCCGCAGCTCCTCGTCCACGGCTGGTGGAACCGCAGCGGCGAGAAAATGTCAAAGTCCCTCGGCAACATCGTCGATCCCTCGGAGCTCGCCGATACCTTTGGCACCGATGCCCTCCGCTACTATCTTGTCCGCGACATCCACACCGGCAGGGACGCGAACTTCGATGTCGAGCGCCTCGTGATGCTTTTCAACACCGAGCTGGCCAACGACCTCGGCAACCTCTGCAACCGCGCCGTGAAAATGAGCGTCCTCTACGCGGAGGGCGTAATCACCCCCGGCGGCCCGCCCGCCGATGACGATACCGCCCTCCAGCAATCCCTCGCAGACAACACCGCCGGCTACCGGAAGGCGATGGACAACCACGAGGTCTCCATCGCCCTGGAGGCCATCAACCGCCACGTTGTCCACTGCAACCAATACATCGATCGACTCAAGCCCTGGGAGCTCAACAAGTCCCCGGAAAACAAGCCCCGCATCGCCACCGTGCTAAACCACCTCGCTGAGTCCGTGGCGCATTGCGCCGTCCTGCTCTCACCCGTCCTCCCGGAGGCCGCCGCAAAACTCGCCGAGCAGGTCAAGCTTCCCATGCTCACCGGCATCCGGCTCGACGACCTGAGGTGGGGCCTCATCCCGGACGGCCACCAGGTCGAGCTGCCCTCCCCGGTTTTCCCAAGGATCGCCTTCAAGCCTGAGTAGAGGCGAAGTCAAAGCGGCAGAGTCTGCCTCTTCCCGTAGGTCAGGCTGCGCCACAGCCATTCCATCGGGCCGTAGCGGAAACGCTTGAGCCAGAGAACGCTGAACGCCACCTGCACGGCGAAGACCAGCAGCGCAATCCCCAGCGTCCCCAGCCTGCCCATGCCGCCGCCGAGGCCGAATCCGTAGCCGTAGAAAATCGTGGTCGCGATGAGGGATTGCGCCAGATAATTGGTCAGCGCCATCCGCCCGACTGCGGCGAGGGGAGGCAGCAAAACGGATGAGGGCCGCCGCTCGATCCACAGCACGATCCCCGCAATGTATGCCGCCGTCAGCACCGGCCCGAAGACCGAGATGATCGCCATCCCGATGAACATCAGCCCGTAGCTTTCCCCGGCCGAACCGCTCATCATCGCCCAAGCACCCAGGAAATTCGCGGCCAGCCCCACCGCTCCGCACAGCACCAGGATTTTCGCAAGGAGGTGACGGTTTTCCGCCACCGCGGTGATGATCCTTTCCCGTCCCGCAACCATCCCGATGAGAAACAGCCCGAGGAAGGATGGAGCGTAGAACCCTACCGTTAGAATGGTGAAAACCAGTTCCCTGAGCCGATACGAAACCGCATCCGCGTAATCCCCGGTCACGAAGGCTCGGACCATTTCGCTCCTTTCCTGCTCTGTTTCCTGCATGTCGGCGGAGAGCTCCGGAATGCCAAGGAACAGCAGCCCCATCAGCAGGATCAGCAGGGCGGGCAGGAGGATGAGGGCCGCCGCCCAAACCATGGCCGTCACGGCCTTGCGCTTGCGGAACAGCAAAAGCGCGAAACCGCAAACCGCGTAGGGCAGCAGCACATCGCCATCCCAGAGCAGTATCCCATGCGCCAGCCCGAGACCCAGGAGGATGAACAGCCGGCGGCGGTAAACGGCCGTGTGGTCAAGCCCCCGCGCCTCAGCCCTGTCCATCTGGAGCGCGAACCCGAGGCCGAAAAGAATTGAGAAAAGCGGATAGGATTTCCCCTCGACGAGGAACGCGCAAATCCAGTCAGTCACGCGATCCGCAGGACTCAGCCAGAAGCAGCCCCTCAGCCCGCTTTGCTCCAGCGGGTAGCTGAAGTGAAGGATGTTCACGGCTAGGATCCCCAGCAGCGCCAGCCCCCGAAGGACATCCAGGGAGGCGATGCGTTCCCCGGCCGCCACCGGAGCGAGCGGCTTGCCGTAATGTTCCGGCAAGGGCGGCGGCGACGCCCTGGGCGTCGCGATTTCCGGAAAGGGGGGTGGGTTCATGGAGGTGGGCATTTCCCGAACGCCCTTACCACTTCCCGAACTTGCCCTTGAAATCCGGGTTCCTCGCGGGGCAGTGGGCTTTTGTTTCCGCGAGGAAGGAATCGATCCGGGCGCTGAGTTTGGCGACGGTCTCCGGCTCCTTTGCGGCGAGGTCGGTTTTCTCGCCGGGATCCGCCGTGAGGTCGAAAAGCTCCGTGCGCTCGGGCCAGAGCCAGCGGATGAGTTTCCATTTGCCCTGGCGGATCGCGGTGCCGGGGGAGCCACCCTGATTTCCCCAGTGCGGGTAGTGCCAGATCATCGGGCGACCGGTCGGCGCTGCGTCCGGCGTTTCAAGGAACGGCAGGAAGGAGGTGCCGTCGAGGTGCTGCTCCGGGAGCGCAGGGAGGCCGGTGGCGGCGAGGATGGTCGGATAGTAATCGGTGGAATACACCGGCTCGGAAGAGGTTTTCCCGCCGTGGCCGGTGGCTGGGTTGCGCACAAGGACGGGGACGCGGATGCCGCCCTCGTAGAGCCAGCCTTTTCCGGCGCGGTAGGGCAGGTTCGTGGTCGGCGAACCCTCGGAGGTGGAGAGGCCGCCGTTGTCGGAGGTGAAGACGACCAGGGTGTTTTCCGCAAGCCCCTCCGCCTCCAGCGTGTCGAGCACCTCTCCCACTGCGGAATCCATGGTCTCTATCATCGCCGCATAGACCGCGTGGGAGTGGACCGTGCGGTTTTGCCTGGGCGGCTCGGGGGAGAACTCATCGCCCAGGCCCAGCGCTTCGCGCTTCGCCCGGTATTTTTTCACCAAAGCCTCCGGTGCCATCAGCGGTGTATGGACGGCGTAGAAGGAGAGATACGCAAGGAAGGGCTTTTCCTTGTTCGCCCTGATGAAATCCGCCGTCTCCCGCCCGAGCCTCCCGGTCAGGTGCTCGCCGGGTGGCCCGTCCTTGATCTGCGGGTTCCCGTAGGGTGAGAAATACTTTTTCCCGCCGTAGGGACCACCGCCCTCGGCACCGCCGATGTTGATATCGAAGCCATGGTCCTGAGGGTAATTCCCTTCGTGGCCGAGATGCCATTTCCCGGCGAAAAAGGTGGCGTAGCCGTGCCCTTTGAGCGCCTGCGCCAAGGTCACGGTGCCATCGGGAAGCCTGCCGAGGTAAGGCGCGGGCCAGAGCGGATACTTGCCCCGGGCGCCGAATTTCCTGTTGGCTTGCTTGAAATCCCGCACCGGATCGTAGTCCTGCGGGATCGCGTCGAGGAACTCGTTGGGCGCGCCGAAATAGTTCGTGTTGCTGGTGCGTGCCGGATTTCGCCCTGTCATGATCGCAGAGCGCGTTGGCGAGCAGACGGGGCAGCTCGCGTAGCCGTTGGCGAAATTCACCGCGGTTTTCGCAAACTTCGCGAGGTTCGGGGTCTCGTAGAACGGATCGGAGCCGTCGAGGTTCACATCCGTCACGCCCAGGTCATCGACGAGGAAGAAGACGACGTTGCGGGGCTTGTCTGCGGCATGCAGCAGCGGGGCGATGAGCATGGATGCGAGCAGGGCTTTCATTTCCGCGAATCCTGCCGGAAACAGGGCCCGTGTCAAAGGTGTAAGGCCTGAGCAGGGTGCAAGCCGGATTTCCCATCGCTGAATTTCCTTGAAAATGCGCCGCCCATTCCCCATACCGTCCCCCGCATCCACGCGATTTTCCCCAACGGAGGGGTGGTAGAGTGGTCGATTGCGCCAGTCTTGAAAACTGGAGAGCCGAAAGGTTCCGTGGGTTCGAATCCCACCCCCTCCGCCCCCTTATTCCATAATGGTTTCACCCAACAGGAAGGGCTCGCTTATACCGCCACTTATACCAGCGGACAAAAAATGGCAAATTGTCGGCGGGTCTTCTAATGCGGATTTGTTGCGTTATCGGATGGGGGCTCTAAGGCGGATCGCGCCAGTATGTTGTCGGCTCGATAGGCCGGAATCACTTCCCCCTCGACACTACCAAAGCATTCGGACACTTTTGATCGATGAGACGATTAACGCCCCTGGTAATCATAGGCACCTTAATTCCCTCGCTTCTCGCTGATACGTGGCACTCACCAGACGGTCGCACGATCGAAGCGACCGGGCTAGCATGGAACCGGAGTGGCGTGATATTGAAACGGGATGATAACCAAAAAGAGCTTGAAATCCCGTTCGGCAACATCATCCCTGACGATGTGAAGAGAGCGCTCCAATCGCTCCCTTTCCGAACGAATGACGATGTGCGGGTCTCGGCCAAGACAATGGTTGTAAGTAGCTCAGCGCAGGAACGAGACACTGGTGACTACGTCGCTAGTGTCCGACTCTATAGTTACGACGGCTACAACCTAAACGGCACAGCCACCATTTCTCCAATCACTGAGAGTTATCGAAAGTCCGGACGGGTCGTTGAGGTGGAATTGAAATCGATTCGCGGAGATGGCCATGTCGGACTTGAATTCTACGCCGTAAGAGGCAGCGGCAACGATAAGACAATTTACCACTCGCAGTGCTCAGTGGTTGAATTCCGCCAACTCGGGAGCAAAGCCCGCTTCTCAGCACCCGAAACAGAGAATCTCAATGGTTGGGTGGTAATTGTGCGAAGTCCAAACACGGGCAAGATCATTGACATCGAATCGTCGATGTCACACCTAGAAAAATTCGTTAGCGGGCAGCTTCCCGAGATTGCCAAAATCAACTTGCATGAAGCCGAATTGCGAGAAGAGGTGTTAAAATCGCTGAAGATTCCTACCAATAGCGCCGCCACCGCGAAAGCGACTCCCGAGGTAGCAGGCGACGGAGTGCCAGAGGGGAAACTACAGCAAGTTCGCAAGGCTGCTGAGCAGGGTGATGCAGATTCGCAATTCTTATTGGGTTTTTACTACACTAAAGGCGAAGGAGTGCCGGAGGACAAGGTTGAGGCTGTGAAGTGGTATCGAAGAGCTGCTGAGCAGGGAGGCGCAGGTGGGCAATACGCCTTGGGTGTCTGCTATAGCGAAGGCGAAGGAGTGCCGGAGGACAAGGTTGAGGCTGTGAAGTGGTATCGTAGAGCTGCGGAGCAGGGTGATGCAGATGCGCAATACGAGTTGGGGTTTTGCTATAGTGAAGGCGTAGGAGTGCAGGAGGACAAGGTCATCGGTTACATGTGGTTCAACCTAGCAAGTGCGCAGGGTGATGCTGATGCTAAGGAATCAAAAAATACCCTCACTGACCGCATGACGAAAGAGCAGATCACTGAGGCACAGAAGCTCAGCCGTGAGTGGATGGAGAAGCACCAGAAGTGATCCGGCTGCCGCCGCCGACGAGGAGCATCACGACCGGGAGCAAGAGCTGCGAACATCACGGAACGGGAGATTGCCCTTGCCCGTCGCTGGCACCGGGAGGGGCTGCTATCGGCTGCGGGACTCGCTGCGGTGGGGAGCTAGGGTAGCCCGCCAGCGCAACCGTCTTGCGCTTCCGGTAACTACGAACCTTTTTGAACTTGGATATTACTTGCAGTTTTTCCGACTTGGCCGGAGCGGGGGGGGGCAGGATTGCCGGGGGATTTTGAGGCGATGTGCATCCTCTACAGCTCACCGCCACCGTGATATTGTCTTGTTGGATGTAGCTCCTCAGGAACGCCTCCTTCCTGACAAGATTTAACAAGCACTATGATGACTATTAAAATAGGAATTCCAATAATTGATAATCCTAATAACGTATCCTTAAAATCTTTCATAATCTTGGGTAGCCAGTGTGAATTTGCCTTTTCACCTGAAGTGGAGAATACAGCGGAGAGGCAGTATGGGAAGGGAAAATGGGGTTGCCGGGGAGCATCGGAGCGAAGGAGGCTGGTACCCCCCTAGCGGATTTTTACGGGTGCAAACATCCTATATATGCCCCCCTACAAAAAATTTACTCTCACGCGAAGATCCCAAAGCCTGTTCGGTGGTTGCGCAGGTGTGTGTGTGTGTGCGTGGTCGTCGCGCTTCTGGGGAGCTTGGGGAGCATTGGACTCATTTTGCGGCTTTTCCTTCACGAGAGAGAGTGAGGGGGATTTACCGCATTTCACTAGATATCCTCCCCAAGCTCCCCGGATCGGGCGACCCCCAGCCCTACCCAGACGGGGGTGCCGTTGTTTTTGCTCCGTACGTGTCCATGCTCTTCGATGCGCCGGATGAGCCTGCGGGCGCAGAGCTGGTATCTCGGCAGTATGCCCTCCCGTGCGCACCATTGGCCGTATCTCTGGAATATGGAGGTGGTGGGGGTGCGTGTCCCCGGTGTCTCGACGGTGCAGTCGGCGAGAAACTGCCCGATGACATCTTCCTCGCGGCGGTAATCCTCAGTAGCTCGACGGACGCATCCCGGCGTGGTCAGCCCATGCCGCTGCCACACCGCGCAACCCGACAACGCCCAGTTGAGAATCCCCGGCATTTCCCCGGCCAGCTTCTCGACAAGTGCCGGATCTTTTTTTTCGTCGGCGATGCGGACGGTGAAAGGGACAAGGCGCAACCGTCTCCAGATTCCTTGATCGGTGCCGCGAACGGTCGGCTTATGGTTTCCGCTGATCCAGAATTTATGGGTGGGAGCGAAGTCAAAGAACTCCTTGTGAAGAAAACGAGCGGTGATGGTGTCGCCGCCTGTCAGAGCCTTGATGCGCGACTCAGCGAACGCGCTCCCCTCATCGAGTTCGGCGGCGATGGCGAGACGGCATCCGGCGAGACGGGCAACGTCATTTGTGGCAGACGAGTTGCGGTCGCGGGTGAAGAGCGATTCGGGCGCGGTCTGGCCGTAGTCGCCGACGAGCCGCTTGATCGTTTCGCTGAAAACACCTTTCCCGTTGCATCCAGTCCCGTGGAGGAAAAATAGGCATTGCTCCCGACATAGTCCCGTGAGGGAGTAGCCGACGGCGGCTTGCAGATATTCCGCAAGCTCCCGGTCGCCTGCCGTCACGGTGTCGATGAAATCCAGCCATCGCGGACACTCCGCCCCGGCAACGTAGGGTGTGCCGATTGACTTCGTGATGAGCTGCCGACGATCCGGCGCAACGGGTGATCCGGTGCGGAGGTCAATCACTCCATTGGGGGTGCCGACGAGCCAAGGATCGGAGTCGAGTTCGGTTACGCGGACGGTCATGCCCAGGATCGACTTCGCCATTTCCAAACCGCTGCGCACCTTGTCGTTGTTGGTGCATTTCAGGGCGTATTTCGCCAACTCCTCGCGCACCTTGAAATCATCGTGCCGGAACGCTTGCGCCCCAAGTTCCCGCATTGTGGCGATGAAGAGCCGGACAACTTCGCCAGAAGTATCCGGCAACCATCGCGCCCCATCCCAGACGAGCCATTGACCGGACTCCGCAACGTGCCGGACGTTGCTCCCATACATGGCCTGAAACCGTTCCGCGTTGCCTGCGTCGGAGTTGGCGAAACGGGAAAGCTCAAGAGCGAGTCCCTGCTGTGCTAGGTCGGATTCCGGCGATGCGGATGGTATTGGCTCGCCAATTAAGGATTCGATGGGTGCCAGTCCCAAAAGCTCAGGCGGTGTTTTCCATGCCGTGTTCATTGTTCAGATCCTTTCGCGCTAGGGTCAAAGAAATAGACTTCCTGCCGCCGCTTCTTGTCGTGCCTCCATCCTTGGGGGAGTCGGACAAACTGCGAGAGCCGCCACGTCGCCGGGTCAGCCCCAAGAGACACTGCATAGCGGAAGAAATAGGCGGTGATGTTCCCGGTGATCCCTCGGCAGTCCCACCACGCATGGAGCGATTTACCGCCGGATGAGAGAGCAATGACGAGCGGAGCAAACTCCTTCAAGTGCCAGATGATCGCGGCCTGTTCGTCGGAGGTGCCGGAATCAAACTCGGTGACGAGGTAATGACGCTCCCCTGTGTTGTCGAGGGTGTGCGCGGATGGTTTTCCATCTTTCTTTCGCTTGCCTGTTAGAGCCGACATAGGCGATGGGACAATCAGGGACATTTCCGCAAGTTTCCCACGAAATGATTCCCGTGGTTCCGTGCTGAATTTCGCATTGTTCCGCCCGACGCATAGGAGCGGGTTGCCGGGGAAGAGTTCATCGGCGATAAACTCCGCATTGGTGGAATCCGGTGTGCAGACAATCGGTGACTCGCTCCGCAGGTCGGCGAGCGTGAACCCCCGTGTGATAATTTCGGCGCGGGCAGCTTCATTCACCGCAGGGAATTTCGGAGCGGGTTTTGATGCGGTGCGGGTGCCTCCTGTGGGTCGCCATGCGCATTCTCTGGACGCTGCGATTGCATCGGCGATTTCCGACGCTGGAACGTGCCGCCCGCACCCATCCGTGACGGCGGCGAGTAGGTCGGCAATGTCGTCTTCGGAGCGGTGCGCGTGGAGCTGGCGGGCGATCTTGAAGAGCCATTGGTGAACTCCCTCGCCATGACTCGGCGGTGATGCGATCATGTCGCGGATGAACTGCGGCAATGCCCGATTCCCGGCTTGTGATTCAAGGGTGGCGCTCATCGTGCCCCTCCTTCATCAAAAATGCAGGGGACGGGAATCATCGAAACGATAATTTTATCGGGCAGGGTCTTTCCTGCCAACAAACCTTCCGGATCAACTCCGCAGAGAAACAGGTTCTCTAAATGCCTGGCCAGCATCCGAATAGCTGATACTGAAGGATGAGGTTTGGATAAATCACTTGCGGAGAGTAGGAGGAAATCACGTGAGGCTAGGATTGCTTGGCACTTGAGCGCCGAAGTTACGTTGGGCAATACTTTCTCGATCTCAATGAGATACGGCTTCACGTCAAAGGGTTCGGTTCTATATCTAGGTGTCATATTTTGGGATTCGTTTAGGTTGAATCCCGCGCTCCATTGGCCTATCGTCTCGGCAACTTCCAATCGCCTTCCTAGACAAGCCCCGTTCGCGCGGGTTTTGTCGTTATTGGGCGATGGGTTGTTCTGCGTAGCTGTCGAGCCATGCGATCACAGAGGCACGGCTCACGAGCCTAATGCCCCGAGTCGCCCCTCTTTTTTTTATGCACGCAGTAGCGATTTTTCCGCCCGCCGTGTCCAGATGGGCGTAAATTGTCGAGCGGCTGCATGACGCTATTGCGCAGGCCGCTGGGATTCTCACCCAGTCGCTTTGAAGTTGTGGGGCTTGGTTATTCTTCCCGCGTGTGCGGGGAGCAGTCGTTTTCGTTTTTGTGTGTGCAGGTTGCATGACACACAAACTAAAACATCGCAGGACGGCTACAGCTATTCGCTCAGGGGTCTAAAAAAAGTGACCGCTCTTGATTAACCCTACCCCCGTGATTGATCGATCACTTCCTTCAAACCCGCATCATCCCAAAAATTGGAACGTAGCAATTTACCTCCATTCCCATCCTTCTTGGACAATCGCTCGTAGATTTCAGGGTACCGTTTTTCCAATTCCCGCTCAACTTGCCGCTTCGTGGGTTTCTGCCACTTCACTTTGTCTGACACAACATCCTGCCACCTCTCTTCATCATCCTTGCTCGGCCATCCGCCTTCCGGGATCGTCAACTCGTTCGCAATGTATCGCGCAAGGATCGCGCCTTTTGCGGGCGGTTTTAACTCCAGTGCGGCTTTCAGTATTTTCTTCCCCTTTTCCCCCTCTCGCAAAGCGCGGGTAATCACGCGAATGGCATCCTCGGGCGGTAGATCCACCTCCTCGAAATTCTCACGGCATAACAAGCGGTCTGGGAAAGCTTGTCGTGAGTATGGCAGGCACCGTAAAGACCTACTCTTATGGATTTCCTCTAGGGCGAAATAGACGGAAGCGACGCTCAGCGGTTCGCCGTCTTTCTCGAAGATCAACTTTCTCCCATCCATCGCCGCCCGATTAAGACCCTGTCGCGTCTCCGGGTCTAGATGGTTGCTCTTACTCATGTTCGTGATGGTTCATTTTGTGGATTGAATTTTCAGGGCGTTTCTCTCGGGCGTGTTTCCGGCTTTCATTTCGCGCCTCCGATCACGGAAGGGAGGGCGGCGATTCCTTGGCGCAGAGCATCGCCGCCAACGCTCACGTAGCCTTGGTGAACCGCTGCGGAATCGTGGCCGATAAGCTCCATCACAGCCGACGGCGCAACGCCCGCCTCATGGAGCATGGACGCGGCGGTTGCCCGCAGTGAGTGGAAAGAGAGGGTGCTTTCGCCGCGTTTGGAATCGCGGCCTTTCCCCTTGCTCTGATGGGAAGCCGATTCCCGAAGGCCAGCGTCAACAAGGATGCGGGCGAACTGGTTTGAGAGAGTCCCCACCCGCCCTTCCTGAGCTTCCACGATGGCGTTGGTTTCCGGGTGCAAGTGAAGGTCGCCGCTGATCGGGCGGGGCAACTCGGAAAGCTCGCGCTGCAAGTCCGGATGCATTGGCAATGAGAGCTTCTTGCCTGTCTTCACGGTTTCGATTTGGAAGGTGCCTTTGTCCAGGTCGAAGCTGTCCCAGCGAATGCGGGCGATGTCACCAAGCCTCTGCCCGGTGTAGAAGGCGATCAAGACCATGGAACGCCATTCCCCGGTGCAATGCTCAAGCAACTTCTGAACCTCGGCCACGGTGAAAGGCCGACGTTTCACCGATACCCCTTTCTTCACGGGGCGGACGAATTCCGTCGGGTCGTCCACGATGAGGCTGCGATCCCGCGCATCCTTGAAGACCATCCGCAGAACCTTGATGAGCTTGTTCGCGGTGGCGGGTGCCTTGTTCTTGGAAAGATCGTCGCGGAAGTTTTCCACATCCTCCCGCGTCACCATGGCAATGTCGTTTTCCGCCTTCTCGCCAAGGAAGGCAATGAACGCGTCCCCGGCCTGCTTGTAGGTGGTTGCGGTCGCGGGGGAGACGGTGGGTTGCCTTGCCTTCCTCCAACGCTCAAGATGGGCGCTCATGGTGACAACGGCCATGTCCTGCCCGGTGATGGACTTGTGAAGCTCGGAGATCACCCGGCGCACCTGTTGCGCCGTCCTCATGCGATTGGCGGCGGCTTCGAATTCGTCGGCAATGCGCAGAGCCTTTTTTCGGTTCGCTTCGGTGGCGGGCAGGGCGGTGGAGCGGTTGCAACGCTTGCCTGTGATGTCGCGGAAGCCCGCAAGCCAGTTGGAGGTGTTTCGGTTTTTGAATATGAAGGCCATGGGGTCGGTTTGGTTATACCCTCACTTATACCAAAGCCGAGGAAGTCCGTCAACGTCCATTCTCGTTTTTCTATGCAGGGTAAAGCCTAGCGCGGATTTCCTGACACGTCGAAAAACGTTTTTGGGGTTCCGTGGGTTCGAATCCCACCCCCTCCGCCACGCCCGCACCCCTGCTGGCAGGGGTGCGGGCGTGGCGTCTCAGGGCGGGGGAAAGGGTCTTGTTTTTAGGTGCCCGGCGATGGTGTGGCAGTAAGTTAGGCCGTTGCCCGCTGGTGGTGGGGGATTTCATGCGACCCTTATGGGAAGGACTTCGGGCAATCCGCCCTAGCCATCGCAACTCCTTAATCCGCTTACCAGATGGGCGTGATTGCTGTCGCCGCCTGAGCGGGTATTTCGCGCCGCGATAACTGCCGCGCATACTCTCCTGGCGGCACCCCATAGATCCGCCGAAACTCCCTACGGAATCCTCCCCCCTCGCAAAACCCGAGTCGCTCCCCCACCTCCTGCATATCCATCCCCCCACCAAGCAATCGCCTCGCCACCACCATCCTCTCCCACCGCAACCACAACTTCGGAGGCAACCCCACATCCCTGCCGAACACCTCATGCACATATCTTTCCGAGTGCCCCAGCGCCTCCGAAAGCTCCCCCACCCGGTAACCGCATTGCAACGCCAGCCTCTCCAAATAAACCGGAGACCGCCTGTCCGGAAACAGAACCACCCACATGGAATCGCCGCGCACAATCCTCATACGGGCGCACCAACTATCAGCCGGACGAAAGCGCGGCAAGATCATTCCAACGGATCCATCACGTGCTTATTTTGACACGGCAAAATATCAGAGATGGCAGAACAAGCCTCCGAATTGGAACGCTCTGGCATGTTGCCAAAGGCACGACATCCGCATTGCATGGTAAGCGATCATAGAGCCGTCCATTCAATGACCACGCCACACCTTCCAGCATCTCTGTCAGCCCACCTGGGGGGGGAGCGGGCACTTTTGGAACAAGGACGGCATGGAAGCCGACGAGATCCAGAAGGACACCGGCCACGGATGGCAGTTCCTCGTCATGGACACCCGCCCCAACTACACCGCCCCTTGCCCACTCTAACACCAAAGGAAATACCGCACAATCCACACCAATGACTCCCAGCGCATCGGTCAGTTGAGCAACGTCGCGGGGATCAGCGTGGGGGCGTGAGATAAATCCCCTCAAACAAACCGGAATAACATGAACAACAGACATATCATCGGAACCCTCGCGGCATTCATTCTTTACCCCCTCGTCTTATCATCCTGCGGCACGGTCTCTTCCGTGTCCGATGCCGTCGAAGTGGGCATCACGAGGGTCGTGGCTGATCCGAGATCCTTCCGCAACAAGGATGAGGTGGTCAGGGTGGATATCCGGACAAGCTCCAGAAGTTCTACAAAAATGCTCAGCACGTCCGCTACTGCTGCAATCGCATCTTATGTGGCGGGTGAAGTCATCCAAGGGGCGGAGAAAGCGACGAAGAATTTCTCGATCACTTATTCCGGAACTGAACTCGGCTACCCGCTCAACGGGCTAGAGGGTTTCACCGTCACTAGGGAGATATCCACATCCACGGGTGCTACGCAAGCGTCCGTCCTGGATTTCGAGGTCAAGCGTTTCGGTAGTACGAACTACCATTACATCGAGATGCTGTCCGCGAAAGTGATGTATGCAAAATCCGCCACGCCTTGGTGGAAAGGCACATTGGATCTCGTCGTTGACATAGACATTTCCTCCCCGTCCGCCGGCAAGAATAATGCGACGCTGATTATAGATGCAGACCAAATGGTCGCGAAAGGGATCAAGGTCGGGGGCGACACGGTTTTCTCTCCGCGTGGCAATCTGAAATCCGGGCTTTTTGAATTACCCAAGGACAGCAAGCCGTTTTTCATCAAGGTGAGCGTGCAGGAGATGTCGGATTTCTCGAAGATTGCCGAGAAAGGCAACAAGCTGATTGGAGAGAAGAAGGCGGATTGGCAGAAGAAACTCGAAAGTGCCCTTGGCGGTGAATGAGGCTCATTGGCAAGACCCCCACGACCATCGCAGCCCGTGGCGTCGCCCCGGTATGGATACGGAGAGTCGTATTGAGCGCTATCGGCGAGAGCCATACTTGAGGGCTCACACGCCGCCCGGCAGTGCGCATCCAGCGCCCCGTTCTCCTCGAGGAGGGCGGTGATGCGGCGGTTGTGGTGGGTGAATTGCTCGGACTCGCCGGGGGTCAGCGGGTGGTGGAGGAGGGTTTGCTCGCGGTAGCTGAGCCGCTTCTTTAGAACCTGGTAGCCGCCTAGGGTGCAGTTCCAGACTTCCTCGGGGACGTCCTTCCAGCGTGTGGTGGCGATGAGGTGGATGTCGAGGAAGCCTTGCCTCTTGTGCCAGTGGTGGTTTTGCCGGGGCCGGGCACGGTGACTTACGGTACCCGGAAAGTACGACTTTCACCCGGTTCCATGCTTGGATCTTGCACCATCGTCCCGGAGGAAAGTCCTCGCACATCGACAATCCGATTGTTGTATGGGCTGAAGACAAACCCGGCCTTTCCGGGAACAGCCTTTGCGACCGGATAGGTGTCATCCGGTTCATCGACTTCCAATGAGTCGCTATCGGTGTGCCTGCTTTTAACAGTCTCCGCTTTTTCGCTTTCAAGCCATTCTTGGATGCGTTGGGAAGTGGAGGGATTGTAAAGCAATGTGGATTGCCATCTTGCTGCAGCTTCCTCCGGTAGGTTCCGTCCAATCCATTTGTAGAATTCCACGCATTCCTCCGGATTGACCCGCGAAGCTATGTGAATACGGGACAATGCGCTGATCTCCTCTGCATCCAGCCGGACATTATTCCAAAACTCCATCACGTTCTTGAGAGAAAGGTCTCCCGAATCGTTTCTGCCAAAAACCAGATTGCTTAGAACTGCCGCATGGTCATCAGGGGCAAATGCTTCACCTGCGGAGGTTTTCCGCCATGATCGGAGTGCCGTTAGAAAAGCCTGCCGTTGTTCCGGGGTCAAATCCCTGCGTGCAATCAGACCGGACACCCCGGAACCGGAATCGGAAAACCATTTCAGTGCGAGCGAAGGGTCTCCGATGACGGCTCCCGCGATCAAAGCGCGCTCAAATCCGGCCTTTTGTTCTTCCGTTATCACTTCGAGGTTTGCATCTAACCACCCCTTGGCTCGCGCGGAATCAAGCTCCGCCCAGGTTTCCATGATTTCGGCCGCAAAATCACCGCGATATGATTGAGCTTTCACCGCGATCGATATCTCCAGTGCGTCCTGAGGATGGGATTTCGAAAGCCGCTCCAATGTGAACACAAGGAGTGATGCCCGTACGCCATCTTCGATCTCGGTGGCCGCCCGGAGTTCCTCGATAACGACCTTCAACTGCTTGCCGCTGAGGCTCTGGACTCGCTCGGATTCGAGCAGGATGCGACGCCGTTTCAGATCGGCGGGATAGTCATCGGGAAACGGGAGTTCCCTCGCGTAGGAAACAAGCGCGGTTGCAGCTTCGTTGGCGATTGCCATGGGATCCGGTCGGCGGTTGCGGGCAGGCTTTACCGCTACGCCGGGAGCACGTTGATCCACCATCCAGCCGTCCGCCCGCGCCCGTGACACGAGTTTTTCCTGTTGGTCCCGTAGCTCCCGCGTGTGGAGATGGTTGCGCCAGCCAATCACGGCCAGCGAAATGAGCAGGAGGGGAGTGAGATAGATGGGAACCCGCATGGCGTTCACTTACTTGAATTTCTTAAGATATTTTTCCCGGAGCGCACCGTCCGTGAGATGCTCCGCGAGTTCCCGGGCGAGTGGAAGTTCTTCATCGGTCGGATCCCGATCCAACAGAGGTAGCAGTATCTTGTCGTCCCCGCTTGAACGGTGGTATTTCAGGGCAAGCCCATAGTTTTCCTGGGAAACGCTGTATCCACCCGCCAAAGCCAACCCGGTTGCCTCTTCCACGATCTCCGGCTCGATACCCGCCGCCCATTCCCGGAATCGTATAATCCAGTCAGGGAGTTTTCGCTCCCAACCCCGATCACTCTGATCCCCTGCAGAACCCGCCCACCCGGCGGCGAAAATGCATGCTTTGCGTTCCCCCTTGCTGGCATTGATCCGTTCCATGTAGCCCGATACCTCGGCCATCGTAAAAGGTGCGCCGTCACCGTCGGACCAGTTCATGATCGGCCAAGTGATCGCCTCGGGTGCGTGCTTGCGGACGGCATCCGCCCAGGCGATCTGGCTGGCCTCGGGCATTGCTCGATTCGAAAGCGACCGCAGTGCTTCGAGTCGCCGCTTGGGTGGGATTACTTCCAACAGACGGCTCGCCGTTCCGGGGGAGGAGGCGAGAAACGGATGGAACGATTCTTCAAAAAAGCCGTAGGAGAGGCTTTTCATTTTCCCCACATTCTCCGCAAGCCAGGGAAGAGCCTCCTCCTGATTGGCATCCATCCACTTCTTGAAATATCGACCCATTGTCCATTTCCAGTTCCCGGTATGCATCACTGGCAGGAAACGCTCCAGCGCCATCCTGGCGCCACCCTTGAGATAAATCTCCTCACCGAAGCGCTCCTCAAGCAGCTCTCTGTCGTCTTTGCCCAAACGAACGGTAGCGATTTCATCCAGCGCGGCGTTGATCTGATCCAGATCCATCGCGCTGAAACGCTCTTGCAAGCGTGGGTAAGGATCGAGCCCGCCGGAGCGCACGCTAGCCCTGAGCTGCCGGGCCACTTCCGCCCAATCCACCGGTATGCTGTCGAGCGCAGTAGTGATCTTGACGGGCGCTAGTAGGTTGGGGACCGCCCCGGCAGGCCCCTTGGCCAGTTGGCTTGCCATGCGGGCATTGCTCTCTTCCAGTTGGGAGATGGACACTAGCTGGGTGGCCAGCCAGATCCCTCCTGCCACCAGGACACCGGCGGGGATCAGTGGGGAGGTCGCTTTCATCGCAATGGCGGCCGGAAAAAACGCACCGCCGGTCGTAGTCGAGGAAATGGCCTTGGCGGCGATGCCCTGTGCGGCGGGTATTGCAGCCTGGGCGTCGGAGGCAAACCCGGCGGCCAGCACGCCGGCGAGCGTCCCACCCGCCCGGCTACCGCGCCGGACCAGTTTTTCGCGCAACCGCTCTGTGGCGCGGTCGATCCGCTTTTGTGCCGCCGCGGTGGTGATGTCGAGCATCCCGGCAACCTCTCTCACGCTGAGCGCACGGTAAAAGCGCAGCAGCAATGCCTCGCGGTCTTTATCGCCAAGTTCGGCGAGAGCCGAGTCGAGCACCGGTTGGATTTCTCTCCAGGACTCATCGGGTGTATCGGCGTTGGGTTCCATGACGGATTGGAAACGTTCGAGCTTACGGGACTCGCGGCGCCTCTTGTCGATCAGATCGCGGGTGGTCCTCACTGAGGTGACGTGCAACCAACCCGCCAACGAAGCATGATTGACAAGCGAGGGAGCCTTGCGTGCGAGAAGGATGAAGACCAGCTGCGAAGCATCTGCGGCAAGCGCTCCGTCGCCGCAGGTGCGCCGGGCCGCCATGTGAACCAGATTGCCGTAGCGGCCGACCAACGCGTGAAAAGCGGTCTCGGATCTTTGGCCGCTCCAAGCAGCCAGCAATTCGGAATCGGATGCAGTGGAAACGTTCATCTTCTAATACAATATGGGACCCAGACCGGCTGTCCGGACATAAAATTCACCGGGAGGATCAAACTCCTTTTTGCCGTCTCGGATCCCATGGCTAGTCCCACCTGAGCTTTACGTCGTCCGACGAGTCCGCTCCCATGAACTCGTCCCATTCTTCATCCTCGCGCTCCTTCTCCCTGCGTGCTTTC
Organism: Akkermansiaceae bacterium; assembly: GCA_017798145.1. Taxonomy (NCBI): domain Bacteria; kingdom Pseudomonadati; phylum Verrucomicrobiota; class Verrucomicrobiia; order Verrucomicrobiales; family Akkermansiaceae; species Akkermansiaceae bacterium. The sequence continues at coordinate 3,006,448 of CP059069.1, forward strand.
CAAACCTCGTTATAGTTCGAACCTCCGGCGAGCAGGGCGCGGCGGTGCGCGGATCCGTGGCTCATGCCCTCGGCGATCGCCTGCTTGTAAGCCTCATCATAAGACCGCTCGTAGGGTGAGCCATCGACCATATCTTTCAGGTAGATATTGCAGGCGCCCAGGCCGATAAGAGAAAGGGCCACACTGGTAGATCTGAGGACTTTCACTGTCTGCTACCCTATCGGAAGCAGCGGATACGGGTAGGACCATCTTTGTTCACTGACTGCAAGGAATTTGCTTTCGCGGGTGGCTCCCGAAGCAGCGGCCGGGCCGAACCTGAGGGCGATGGAAAGGGGGGTGTCCGAAGAGAATCTGGTGTGTTTCGGCCGGGGGGGCTGGATAGGCCCTTTTCAGACCCGCCCGATTGGATCCGCCCCTTGATTCGGGGCACTAATCTGATGGGGGTGTGACCGATGGGAAGAATTCCGCCACCTCAGCCGCCGCAGGGATGATGGACATGAATGCTTTACCGCGGGCCAGGGTGTGTGGAAAGTCCCGCCATGGACATGCGCGAATATGAGATCAGGGGTGCGAAGTACGTGGCGAGGACGCCGCGTGAGGAGGATTTTGCGGCGATGATAGCCCTGCACGAGCGCTGCTTCCCGGGCATGATGGAGGAGGACGAGGCATGGCGCGAGGACCAGCTCCGCTCGCAGCTCCAGGTTTTCGCGGACGGGCAGGTGGTGATGGAGAGGGATGGGGAAATCATCGCGGCTTCCGCCAGCCTGATCGTGACCCTCGGGCTCGATCCGCTGCGCCGCCACACCTACTACGGGATCACCGACGACGGCTATTTCTTCAACCACGACCCGCAGGGCGACACCCTCTACGGGGCCGAGATCTATGTGGATCCCTCGGAGCGCGGGCAGGGGATAGGTGCGGTCATGTATGCGATACGCAGGGAGCTTTGCAAGCGGCTGAACCTGCGCCGCATCCTCGCGGGCGGCAGGCTCTCGAACTACGAGAATTTCAGCGACCGCTACACGCCGGAGGAATATGTGTATGCGGTGCAGGACGGGCTTGCGAAGGATCCGGTGCTGGGCTTCCAGCTCAAGGAGGGCTTCGTGGTGCGCGATGTGATGCCCAATTACATCCGCGATCCGAAGAGCCGGAATTATGCCTCGCTCATCGAGTGGCTCAACCCGGACTACCAGCGCAGCGAGGGCGAGGACAGGAAGGTGCGCGTCGCCTGCGTGCAATACCAGATGCGCAGGATCTCGGATTTCGATGAGTTCGCGGCGCAGGTGCGTTATTTCGTGGAGACGGCCGGGGAGGACTACGGCGCGGATTACGTGCTGTTCCCGGAGTTTTTCTCCGTGCAACTGCTCTCCGCAATGCAGCCCTACGGCTCGCGCGAGGGCATCAGGAAACTCGCCGCGCTCACGGACAGGTTCCGCGACCTGATGTCCACGCTGGCACGCGAGCAGGGGCTGCACCTCATCGCGGGATCGCACCCGGTCTTGCAGGAGGATGGCCGCCTGCAGAACGAGGCGATGGTTTTCCGCCCCGACGGGACATTCGTTTCCCAGCCCAAGCTGCACATCACGCCGAGCGAAACGACCTGGTGGGGCATCACCGGCGGCAACGAGCTGTTGGTGATCCAGACTCCGCTGGCGAAAATCGGCATCCTGATCTGCTATGACGTGGAGTTCCCCGAGGCGGCGAGGTATCTCGCCGAGCAGGGGGTGGAAATCCTTTTCGTGCCCTACTGCACGGACAACCGCCAAGGCTACCTGCGTGTCACGAAATGCGCCGCGGCTCGGGCGATCGAGAACCAGATCTATGTGGTGACGGCCGGGGTGGTCGGGAATTTGCCGGACGTCCCCGCCATGGACATCCACTACGGGCGGGCGGCGGTTTACACCCCTTCGGACTTCGAGTTCGCCCGCGATGGCATCCAGGCGGAGGCGGATCCGAACGTCGAGACGATGCTGGTGACGGATCTCGACATCAACGACCTCTACCGCTCCCGCGAGGCCGGCTCCGTCACCCCGCTCATGGACAGGCGGCGCGACCTTTTCGAGCTCAAGGTGAACCTGGGCGGGGAGGGGAAACCCCAGCCCTGAGCATCAGTCCGCCGCCTTGGGGCTGCGCGGCCAGGTGATCTTGTTCTCGTCGTTGGGCAGGGTCTTTTTCTTCCAGGCGTTCGCGAGATCCGGGCGCTGCTGGGAAAAGACGCAAAAGACATGCTCGGCGAAGCCGGATCCGGCTTCCGAGTAGATGTTGAAAGCCGTATCCAGCCCCAGGTCGCGGAGCTGCTTCACCTCGTCGTCGAATTTCCCGGTGGCGGTGACCACGCCCTCGAAGTTATGGCGTTTCAAGGTGCGGGCAGCCTGGATGTTCGAGGAATGTTTCGGCATCGCCAGCACCACCAGGTCGATGTTTTCGCGGACACGGACGCGCTCCCAGAAGTCCGAGTCCGTCGCATCCGCAAGGTGGACATTGCGGTCTGCAAGGCGGTGGATCTCCACCGCCGCCGGATCGCGGTCGAAGCCGATCACCTGGCCGGGGAAACGCGCACCGAGGCTCTGGTAGGCGGACAGCCCCATGCGACCCATGCCGAAGATGGCGATGCGTTCGCCATTGGTCCGGATGGGGAGGTCGCCGGGGTGGCGGCCCCTTGTCTCGAAGCGTTTCAGGAAATCGCTGATGGGATCGTAGAGTTCCTCCGCGCGGCGGCTCAGGGGTGAGATGAGCAGGATGCTGAACGAAAGCGCCATCGCCATCGCCACCAGCCATTCGGAGGAAAGCCAGCCCTTGCCTACGGCGAGGGCGATGACGATGAGTCCGAACTCGCTGTAGGTGGAGAGCGTGAGCCCGGCCATCCATGAGGTGCGGGCGCGGAGGCGGAAGCGGGTGAGGATCCCGAAAAACGCCAGCCCCTTGAGCGGCAGCAGGGCGATGAGGAAAAGCGCCCAAAGCAGCCCCTGGGTGGTCATCGAGCCCTCCAGCCCGATCTGGAGGAAAAATCCGACGAGCAGCAGGTCTGTGATCCCCATCAGCGACTTGCTGACTTCCTTCGCCTTCGGGTGGGAGCCGACAAGCACGCCCACGAAAAGCGCACCGAGATCCGCCTTGAGCCCGACGCTCTCAAAGCCTTTCGCACCGAGCACCAGCGCAAGGAAAAGCCCGCACAGCGTGACCATTTCGCCGTGACCCGAGCGGCCGATCAGTGCGCCCAGCCATTTCCTGCCGAAGAGCAGCGCGGCGAGCAGGGCGAGCGACCAGATGGAGGGGATCTTGCCGGTGGAGAAGGTCAGGAAAAGCACCGCCAGGATGTCCTGCATGATGAGGATGCCGATGGCGGCGCGCCCGTGCATCGCCCCCATGTCGCCGCTTTCCGTGAGGCTTTTCACCGCGAAGACGGTGCTGGAAAAACTCAGCGCGAAGGCCAGCAGGAGCGCCGTCCGCCAATCCATCCCCACAGCCTGCCCTGCGAAAGTCCCCACGCCGAGCAAGGCCAGCGCAAAGACAAGCACCACCGAGAGCGTGTGCAGGGATGTCCCGGCCCAGATCTCCGGCTGGGCGAGGGTGCGGACACGCAGCTTCACCCCGATGGTGAAGAGCATCAGGGTCACACCAAGCTCCGCGATCGTGCCGAGTGTCTCACCGTAAATGCCCGAAGGCTTGCAGCACGAAGCCGGACACCAGGAAGCCGACAAGCGGCGGCAGCCGCAGCTGTTGCGCTAGCAGCCCGAAGAAAAACGCCACGGCAAGCAGAAGTGCATCCATCCGCCGGAAGGGAAAGCCATCCGCGTGCCCATTGGGAGCATTTTTCCGGGAAAGGCCCTTTGCCAAGCCGCCCGGAGTGGCACGGCGCGGATCCGCCCCAACACGGTTCCCCTGAAAAATCCGGCGCCCATCCCCGTATCCCTAGCCCTCTGCCCTGTCGGGGCACTCCGCATCCCATGACCCCCTCCGCCCGCTTGCTTTTCCCCGCGATCCTGTTCGCGCCGGGCATTTCCCTTGCCGCCATCAATCCGGGCGAATCCGGATTCCGGGAAACGGTCGCGCCTTTCCTGGAAAAAAACTGCGTCGCCTGCCACGGCGCCGAGAAAAAGAAGGGCAAGGTCACCCTCCACGACATCCACGGAGACCTCGCCACGGGCGGGGGGCTGGATCGCTGGGAGGACGTGCTCGACATGTTGGAAAGCGGCGAGATGCCGCCGGAGGACGAGCCGCAGCCCTCCGATGGGGAGCGCGCGGCGGTGGTCGCATGGATCGAGGCCGGCCTGCGCAGCGCGACCGCAAAACCCGTGGCCGTGGAATCCGCCCCCACCGCGCGGCGGCTTACGAACTTCGAATACGGGAACACAATGGCAGACCTGCTAGGATTCCGCCTCAACCTGATCGACGACCTGCCACAGGATCCGGTCAAACCCTACGTTTCCAACAACACCGCCGAGTTCATGCTGCTCGGGCCGGAGCAGATCGACAAATACCTCGCCGCCGCCCGCCGCGCGATGGCCAGCGCGATCGTCGATGCGGAAAAGCCCGAGGTTTTCAAGACCCGCCAGGAGTGGGATGGGACGGGGGCGGAAAAGGGCTCTGGCAACGATGAGGTGGCTCTCTGGAGTCCGGGCAGCCGCGGATCGCCCGGTCTCGGCATGGGCTTGCGGGGCTTTCCGAAAACAGGCGAATTCCGCGTCCGCGTCCAGGCATCCGCGATCCTGCCGGAAGGCATCGGGGAGATGCCGCTACGGCTCGTGATGGGCTACAACCTCAACGAGAACCAGTCCACCCTGTTGATGGAGCCCATCGGCACCGCCCTGCTGCGGAATTTCCCGGACGACCCGAAGATCTTCGAGTTCACCGGGCGCATCGAGAACTTCCCGCCCAGGCCGGTGAAAGACAGGAGAACCGGTGAGGTCACCGACACGATGACGATCACCGCGCAGAACCTCTACGACGACGGGACACTCAACGATGAGAACCGCTTTCTCCACTGGCCGCGCCGGATGGAGATGCCGCGCGCGGTGGTGAGCTGGATCGAGTTCGAGGGGCCGCTGACCGGCACCTGGCCGCCGGAACACCACAGGCAGATCCTGTTCGACTCCACCCTGCGCGAGACCGATCCGGACGCCTACGTGCGGGAGGTGCTCAGGCGCTTCCTCTCTCGCGCCTTCCGCCGCCCCGCAAGCGTCGAGGAAATCGACCGCTTCGTGCAGATCTACGCACTGCTCAGGCCGGAGCTCGGGACGCTGGAAGCCACCATGCGCGAAACGCTTTCCATGGTGCTGATCACGCCTCAGTTCCTGCTGCACACCGTGGCGGACGGCAAGCTGGTCACGCAGCAATACGAACTGGCCTCCGCGCTGTCCTATTTCCTCTGGGGCAGCATGCCGGACGAAACCCTGCTGGGACTCGCCGCACAGGGGAAACTGGATGACGAGGCGGTGATCGCGGAGCAGGTGCGGCGTTTGCTCGCCGACGGGCGCTCGGAAGCTTTCGTGCGCAATTTCACGATCCAGTGGATGAGCCTTGATAAAATGAAAACCGTCCCGATCAACCGGGATCTCTTTCCGCGCTTTCTCTACTACGTCCCGGCCGGCGAGCGGGCGGGGACAGAGGAGCCATACCGCCCCACGATACGCGACCACATGACCGACGAGACGGTGCACTTCGTCGCCGAGGTCATCCGCCGCAACGCCAGTGCGCTCGACTTCGTCCATTCCGATTACGCGATGCTCAACCAGCCGCTGGCCGCCCACTACGGGGTCGAGGGAGTGGAGGGCAACTGGTTCCGCCCTGTGCCATTGAAACCGGAGCACCACCTCGGCGGCTTGCTCACCCATGGTTCCGTCCTTGTCGGCAACGGCACCGGCTCCGCCCCGCACCCGATCTACCGCGCCGTCTGGCTGCGCGAGGCCATTCTCGGCGACGAGGTCGCGCCGCCCCCCGCCGATATCCCGTCCCTCACCGATACCGCCGGCGAGTCCGCCGAGCACGCCCTGAGCATCAAGGACCTGCTCGCCCGGCACCGCACCCAGGAAAGCTGCAACGACTGCCACGCGCGCCTCGATCCGTGGGGCATCCCTTTCGAGCAATACAACGCCATCGGCCAATACCAGCCCATGGTGCCCAAGGACGGCGTCCGGGTGAGGGGTTTTCAGAAAGAGCAGGACATGGATCTCAAGGGCTACCGGGAATACCTGGATTCGATCTGCACCGTTGAGGTCGATGCCACCGCCCGCGTCCCCTACGGCCCGGAGGTCACGGACATGTCCGGCCTCAAGCAATTCCTCATCAAGGAGCGCAAGGACGATGTGGCCAGGAACGTGCTGCGCCGCCTGCTGACCTACGGCATCGGCCGCGAACTCGGGGTCCGAGATCGCTTCGCGGTTGAGAAAATTCTCACGAAATCCAAGCAAAGCGGCTACCCCATGCAGGACATGATCGTCGCGATCTGCCAAAGCCCCGTCTTCCGGGGCGCCAACCAATAAGAATACCATGAAACACAAATCCTGGCACCTGAACCGCCGCGAACTCCTCAAGGGCGGCGGCATCGCCCTCGCCCTCCCATTCCTCAACGGCATGGGCCGTGCGCTCGGCGCGACCACCGCCACAGCCGCCCGGGCCATGCCCAAGCGCATGCTGGTCAGCTACTTCGCCTACGGTGCCTACATGCCGGACAGCCCCACCGGAGTGCCCTCCGACAAACCCCACCACGATTGGAACTGGTTCCCCTGCAAGGAGGCCGGCCCGCTCACTTTCAACAAATCCTCCGCGCCCTTCGCCGGGCTCAAGGACGACATCTCCTACCTCCGCGGACTCGATCACAAGGGCGGCTGGGCCCTGGGCGGGCACAGCTCCGGAGATGTCTTCGCCACCGGCGCCGATATGGTGGGGACACAGAAAACCAACGCCATCTCCATCGACCAGGTCGCTGCCGAGGCACAGGGCCACAACACCCGCTACCCATCCCTTGTCCTCGGCACGGAGGGCGGGACCGGCTCCTACGGCAGGTCGAAGACCCTCTCGCACCGTGGCCCGGGCAGCCCCATCCCCACCCTCAACAAACCGCAGGAAATTTTCAACGGCCTTTTCAACCCATACGCCGGGAAAGGCGTCGAGCAGGTCCGCGCTGGCCTCAAGCGCGATGCCAGCATCCTCGATCTGCTCGGTGAAAACAGCCGCAGCTTCAGGAACCGCCTCGGCCACGAGGATCAGGGCAAGGTAGAGGAATACCTCGATTCCATCCGCGCCCTCGAGAAGCGCGTCGAGCGCACCAGCGAATGGACCCACCAGCCGCTCGCAAAAGTCGATACGAAAGGCCTGAACCTCGAGGTCTCCCACAAGGATCCGCAGGAATACATCCGCTGCATGTACGACCTCGTCTATCTCGCCTTCCAGACGGATTCCACCCGCTTTGCCACCCTCATGCTGGAGAGCGAAAGCTCCAATGACAGCGAGATGTGGAACTACGCCACCTACGCCCTCGGCTACAAGGGCGCCACCCACGACATCGCCCACAAGCGCCCCGACGGTTTCTCCGGCCTCTGGGACAAATGGCGCGCCGAGCAGCACGCCTATTTCCTCCAGCGCCTCCGCGACACCCCGGAAGGCGATGGCAACATGCTCGACCGCACCTGCGTCCTCTGGGGTTCCTCCCACCCGCACGCCTCCCACTCCACCCGGAACTACCCGCTCCAGCTCGCGGGCGGTAGCAAGCTCGGCTTCCGGCATGGCAACCTCCATGACTTCAGCGGCGACAAGAATGTGCCGATGTCCAACCTCTTCGTCTCCATGCTCAACGCCGTCGATGTCCCCGTGAAAAGCTTCGCCGACAGCACCGGGGAAATGACCGTCCTGCGCGCATGAAACGCCTCGCGATCGCATTCCTCGCCCTGCTCCTGCCCTCCGCCGCAGCGCCACCGCGTGTGCTCATCCTGGGGGACAGCATATACATGCAGCCTTCCCAGCAGGCGGCGAACCTGCTCAAGGGCATCGTTGAGATCGTCCGCCCAAACAACCCCGAGGCCTTCAATACCACCACAGCTCTCGCCAGCCTCGACGAATTGCTGGGCGACGGGAAATGGGATCTCATCCATTTCAACTACGGCCTCGGCGATCTCGTCCACCGCGCCCCCGGCATGAAATCCTTCCGCGTCATGCCCCGGAAAGCAGGCGGCATCCCCGCCACCGGCCCCGCCGAATACGAAGCGAAGCTCACCGCCATCGTGGAACGCCTGAAGTCCACCCGCGCAAAACTCGTTTGGGCCAGCACCACCCCCATCCGCGGCGGCTCGAACGGCCTCTACGAACCCGGCTCAGAGGTCGCCTATAACGCCATCGCCGCCAAGGTCATGGCCGCACACTCCATCCCGGTGAACGACATGCACGCCTCGGTCTCCGCGATGCTCGACAAGGAAAAGCAGGCAGCCCCCGCCGATCCGTACAGCCTCGGGAAAAACGTTTCCATCCACCCGCCGCTCGTCAGAGCCATCTGTCTTTCGCTCGCCCTGCCCATCCCGCCCGGCGCGGACACCCGGCCGGAGCCGCTCGGCAGGCGCTGAAGATCCCGGGCTGGGGAAGGCGCGGCGGGCAGCCAGGGCTGGCGCCGCGCCAGCAGAGTCCTAGTAGGATCCCGCGGGTGGGGGCGCCTGGATCGATCCGTTTTCGATTTGCGCGGCAACCCCGATGCCGGACATTACCTGGCCGACGATTGCAAGGACGATGCAGGCGCTCCAGATCATCATGATCTTCTTGGTGCCGAGGGTGCCGGTTTTCATCCAGCCCCAGATGAACGCCCACAGGCTGCAGAGAATCCCGAGGATTCCGATCAGCGGCTTTTCGTTTTGGAACATCTTGATGAGAACCATGATCCAGCAAACGATAGCGCCGATGACCGCTACGGCGAGCAAGGCGAAGCCCAGGATTATGAGGAGTTGTGACATGATGGTGGTTTCGTTTTGGTTTGATAAGTCTGGAAACGGAAAAACCTTTTCCGTTTCCACCGTCTCATTACCAGAGTCCGGACCATCGGGTCAAGCCATAGATCGCCAGCCCTCCGCCAAACCATGCCGCCCAGCGCGTCCGTTCCTCGAAACGCCCGAGCTTTCCCACAAAAACCCCGCGCCACGGTTGCGGCAGCGCCACCCCGAAGCCAACCACCGCCCAGAACACCGCAAACACCGGGCCGAAGGGATTCAGGCGCCAGACATCCGCGAAGTCACCCCGCAGGAAGGCAAAGCATGAGCGTGTCATCCCGCAGCCCGGGCAGGGCTTTCCGGTCAGTTGCAGGAAGGGGCAGGGCAGCGGATTCCACCCGAGGGCGGCGATCAGGAAATAGAGCAGCCCGCCACCGAGCATGGCCAGCCCCAGCCGCCGCTCCCGCACCAGGTGCGCCGCGAGTTCCCAGCGGCCACCGCCCGTTTCCGATTTGTCAGGGCTGCCAGCCATTCCGTTTGGATTGTTTCCCCCCCCCGCCTGCTCAATCCTTCCGCGTAAGCTCCACAAAGACATCCTCCAGCGTGGCCTCGTGGCGGAAGAGGGAGCGCAGCGGCCAGTTGTTGTGCGCGGCGATGGTTGAAATGGATTGGCGGGTGTCCGTGCCGGAATCCGACCAGAGGGTGCAGCGGATCCAGCCGTCCCCGAGTTCCTCGGCGGTGACCTTTTTCACGTTGGGCAGATCCGAGAGGATAGGCAGGGCGGTCTCGGCGGCGGCTTCCAGCTCCACCTGCACGCGCCCTGCGGCGCGCATCTCGGAGATGAGGTTCTGCGGGGTGTCGGCGGCCTTGATTTTCCCCCCGTCGATGATGATGACACGGTTGGCGATCATTTCCACCTCGCTGAGGATGTGGGTGGAAATGAGTACCGTATGGTTGAGCGAGAGGTGCTTGATGAGCTCGCGGATCTGGCGGATCTGGATGGGGTCGAGTCCGTTGGTCGGCTCGTCGAGGATGAGCAGGTCGGGCTGGTGCACCAGCGCGTCGGCGAGCCCGACCCGCTGTCGGTAGCCCTTCGAGAGGGTTTTGATCATTTTCCTGCGGACCCCCTCCAGCCCGCAGGTGTCGATCACATGGGAGACCCGGCGGCGGGCGTCGGAATTGGAAAGCCCCTTGATGCGGGCGCGGAAGGAGAGGTATTCGCGGACCCGCATGTCATCGTAGAGCGGCACGTTCTCCGGCATGTAGCCGATGCGTTTCCGCGCCTCGATGGATTGGCGGAAGATATCGAAATCCGCGATGCGGGCGGAGCCGCCGGATGGGGGCAGGTAGCCGGTGAGCATCCGCAGCGTGGTGGTTTTCCCGGCCCCGTTCGGCCCCAGGAAACCTACGATCTCACCGCGCGCCACGGAGAATGAGACATCACGGACGGCGAGGTGGCGGCCGTAGCGCTTGGAGAGGTTGGTGGCTTCGATCATGGGCTGGCGGGTGGATGGATATTTCCACCCCGCAAAGGTTGACGCAAGCCTGCGAGACCATTAACTACTCCCTGCGCGCAGCCGGGCGGGGGAGATTTCCTCAGCCCACTCACGCCCCCAAGGCAAAAAAGCACATGAATTCATCGGTTTCGGCACGGCTCAACGCGGATCTCCTCGACGAAAAATACGCCCTTTGGTGCGAGGACGCTCGCTCGGTGGAGGCGACGTGGTCTGCGTTCTTCGAGGGCTTCGAGCTGGGCGTCTCGCAGGCGAAGGCCAAGGGCGAGCCGCAGGAGTCGGGCACACAGCCGCAGACAGTGGCCGACCTGGAGTTCAACGGCAAGGTCGTCGGCCTGGTCTATAACTACCGCACGCTCGGCCACACCCAGGCGCAGATCAACCCGCTCGACAACAAGCCGGAGGTCAACCCCCGCCTGTCCCTGAGCGAATACAATTTCACCGAGGCGGAGATGGAGCGCGAGGCCTCGAACCCCTTCTTCTTCCGCGGCGCGAAGATGAAACTGCGCAACATGGTCGCAGCGCTCAAGGCCACCTACTCGGGCAAGATCGGCTTCGAGTTCATGCACATCCACAACACCACCGTGCGCCACTGGGTGCGCGAGCGGATCGAGCAGCACGGCTCGAAGGGTGCGGAGAAAACCATGGAGATGCAGGTGAAATCACTGCGCTGGCTGCTTGAGGCGGAGTCCTTCGAGAATTTTCTCGCGAAGAAATTCCTCGGTGAGAAACGCTTCTCGCTGGAGGGCGGCGAGGGCGCGATGGTCGTGCTCAACGCCATTTTGGAGACCTGCCCGAAGCAGGGCGTGCTGGAGATCGAGATGGGCATGGCCCACCGCGGCCGCCTCAACGTGCTGGCGAATTTCGTCCGCAAATCCCTCACCACCCTGCTCTACGAATTCACCCCGGACTACGAGCCCGGCCTCGTCGCGGGCGATGGCGACGTGAAATACCACCTCGGCTACGAGAGCGTCCGCGAGTTCCCCGAGGGCAACGTCCGCGTCAGCCTCGCCGCGAACCCGAGCCACCTTGAGGCGGTCAACGCCGTGGTCGAAGGCAAGGCCCGCGCCCGCCAGCGCGTGATCGGCGACGACGGCGTATCCACCGACCGCAAGCGCGTCCTTCCCATCCTCATCCACGGCGACGCCGCATTCGCGGGCCAGGGCTCGGTCGCGGAGGTGCTGAACCTTTCCCAGCTCCCCGGATACCGCACCGGCGGGACGATCCACCTCATCATCAACAACCAGATCGGCTTCACCACGATGCCTGCCGACGCCCGCTCCTCCGCCTACGCGACGGACGTCGCGAAAATGATCGAGGCTCCCATCCTCCACGTCAACGGCGAGGAACCCATGGAGCTTTTCTGGGCCGCGAAATTCGCCCTGGAGTTCCGCCAGAAGTTCGGCCGCGACATCGTGATCGACATGTATTGCTACCGCCGCCAAGGCCACAATGAGGCGGATCAGGCGGCCTTCACCCAGCCGCTTGTGGCGAAGCACATCGCCGCCCGCGAGACCTTCGGGCAGGTTTACAAGCGCCAGCTCGTCACCGACGGCGTGCTCTCCCAGGCGGATGCCGACGCCCTTGAGCAGGCGATCTGGGATCGGCTTGAGGAAGGCCACAGGAAAATGGTCGAGATGAGCGAGGCGGGTGACCGCACGGTGTTCAGCGGATCGACGGCCATCATCCAGCCGCCCTACACCCACGCACAGGTGCCCACCGGCATCACCCGAGAGCGCCTCCAGCACATCGGGAAAACCCTCACCACCGTCCCGGAAACCTTCCACCTCAACCCCACGCTCGAGAAGCGCTTCATCCCGCGCCGCGTGGAAGCCCTCCAGAACGCCGGCCCCTTCGATTGGGCTTTTGCGGAATCGCTTGCCTTCGGCTCTCTGCTCATGGAGGGCTCGCCAGTCCGCCTTTCCGGCCAGGACTGCCGCCGCGGAACCTTCTCCCAGCGCCATGCGGTGTTCTACGATTACGAGACGCGCGAGCGCTACATCCCGCTGGACAACCTCGCCCCGGACCAGGCGAAATTCTGCGTCTATAACTCCCTGCTCTCCGAGTTCGCGGTGCTTGGTTTCGACTACGGATACTCGCTCTCCTACCCCAGCATGCTGCTGATGTGGGAGGCGCAGTTCGGGGATTTCTCCAACGGCGCCCAGGTCATCATCGACCAGTTCATTTCTTCCGCCGAATCGAAATGGCAGACCCCGTCCGATCTCGTCATGCTCCTCCCCCACGGCTACGAGGGCATGGGCCCGGAGCACTCCAGCGCCCGGCTCGAGCGTTTCCTCCAGCTCTGCGCGGAGCAAAACATGATCGTCGGGAACTTCACCACCCCGGCCCAATACTTCCACGCACTGCGCCGCCAGAAGCACCGCGATTTCCGCAAGCCGCTCATCCTGATGACCCCGAAAAGCCTGCTCGGAAGGCCGGAGGCCGTTTCGGCCGAAGCCGATTTCCTCGAGGGCACCTGCTTCCAGGAAATCCTCCCGGACATCATGGCGTTTGAGAACCCCGCCGATGTGAAACGCATTGTCTTCTGCTCAGGAAAGGTTTTCTACGACCTCGCCGCCCACCGCAAGGAAGCGGGCATCACAGACACCGCGATCATCCGCATCGAGCAGCTCTACCCCTTCCACGGCGAGCTCGTCTCCGCCCTCGCGAGCCAGTTCCCGGAGGTTTCCGGATTCGTCTGGTGCCAGGAGGAGCCGCAGAACATGGGCGCATACAGCTACATCGCGCCGCGCCTCCAGGAAACCCTCGGCACCGCCGTCCGATACGCAGGCCGCAAGCCCGGCTCCAGCCCTGCCGCCGGCTCCAAGGCGATGCATTACCGCGAGCAGAAAGCCCTGCTCACCAAAGCCTTCGAGATCTGATTTCCCCCTCAACCGAATTCCAACATGGCCATCGACATCAAAGTGCCCGCCGCCGGCGAATCCATCACCTCCGCGAACATCGCGAAGTGGTACAAGAACAACGGGGACTCCGTCAAAAAGGGCGAGCCGCTCGCCAGCCTGGAAACCGACAAGGTCTCCAACGAGCTTGAGGCCGAGGCCGACGGTGTGCTCGAAATCATCGTCCAGGAAGGCGAGGAGGTCGCGATCGGCACGGTGATCGGGAAACTCGAAAGCTCCGGTGCCACCGCCCCTGCCGCCGAGGAAAAGCCCGCCGCACCGGCATCCGGAAAAAAAGATGCTGCGGAGTATCAGTCCGCCGCCGAATCCGCCCCATCCGGCAGCCCCGTTGACATCGCCGTCCCCGCGGCCGGCGAATCCATCACTTCCGCCAATGTCGCCGCATGGCGCAAGAAGGACGGGGATCATGTCGAGAAAGGCGAGATCCTCGTCACCCTGGAAACCGACAAGGTTTCCAACGAACTCGAAGCCCCCGTCGCAGGCACCCTCCGCATCCTCATCCCGGAAGGCGAGGAGGTCGCCATCGGCAAGGTCATCGCCCGCATCGATCCCGGAGCGGCGAAGGAAAGTGCAGCTCCGGTCCCGGCACCCGCCGCAGCCCCGGAAAAGCCGGCCGCCGCCGAAACCCCTCGCCCCAAACCTGATCTTGCCGTCATCTCCGCGCCCGCCGCCGTGGAAAAACCCTCCGCACCCGTCACCGAAGGCCGCACCACGCGCAAAAAGATGTCGATGCTGCGCCGCAAGATCGCGACCCATCTCGTCAACGCCCAGCAGACCGCCGCCATCCTCACCACCTTCAACGAGGTCGATATGACCGCCGTCATGGAGCTCCGCAAAAGCGTGCAGGAGGATTTCCTCAAGAAGCACGGCGTGAAGCTCGGCTTCATGTCCTTTTTCGTGAAAGCCGTCACCCAGGCGCTCAAGGACGTGCCCTCCATCAACGCCCGCATCGATGGCACGGATGTGATCGAGAACCACTTCTACGACATCGGCGTCGCCATCGGCACCGACAAAGGCCTCATCGTCCCCGTGCTCCGCGATTGCGACGGGAAATCCTTCGCCCGCATCGAGCAGGACATCCTCGACTACGCGAAAAAGGGCAAGGAAGGCAAAATCGCCATCGAGGATCTCCAGGGCGGCGTCTTCACGATCTCGAACGGCGGCACCTACGGCTCGCTACTCAGCACGCCCATCCTCAACCCGCCCCAGAGCGGCATCCTCGGCATGCACACGATCCAGCAGCGTCCCGTCGCCCTCAACGGCCAGGTCGTCATCCGCCCGATGATGTATCTCGCCCTCAGCTACGACCACCGAATCGTGGATGGAAAAGAGGCTGTCACCTTCCTCATCCGCATCAAGGACGCCCTGGAAGCACCGCACCGGCTGATGCTGGAGATGTGATGCCGCGTCAGCAGATCCTGCAAATGCGCCCCCCCATTCCCAGCTTGCCCCTTGCGGGCATGCGGGGAAGACTTCCGGCCAGCCCTTGAAGAAATTCCTGCCATACTACCGCCACCTTCTGGAAGTGAAGTGGCACTTCCTCATCGGGGTTTTCGCCGGCCTGGTCTATGCCGCCGCATCCGGCGCGGGGCTGCCGCTGATGACCAAGGTCGTCTTCCCGGTGCTTTTCAACGAGGGCGGCGGGGAATCGGAATGGTATCTCGACTGGCTCGCCTCCAGGCTCGGGGCGCTCTCGCGCGACGAACTGCTCATCTACACCTGCCTATGGATCCCCGGGGTTTTCCTGGTGCGGGCGCTGGCCGGCTATGCCAACGCGTATTTCATCCAGCACGTCGGCATGCGGGTGGTGGAGTCGATCCGCACCGACCTCTTCGTCAAGCTCCAGGGGCTGCCGCTCGCCTTCTTCAGGCGCAACAAGTCCGGCGACCTGCTGGCGCGGCTGATGAACGACACCCAGATGCTCCAGGGTGTCATCGCGCAGGCGTCGAGCGACCTCATCAAGCAGCCCGCGACGCTGCTCTTCGCGCTAGGCGCGGTGGGCGTGCTCGCCTACCATGATACCGCAGTTTCTTCATCGCCCTCATCGCGCTGCTGACGGTGCCGCTGTGCATCGTGCTGATACGCTCCGCGGGCAAAAAGCTCACGCGGCGCGCGACGGCGCTGCAGGAGCGGGGGGGGGATCTCACCGCATCGCTTTCCGAGAGCCTCCAGTCCGCGCTGGAGATCCGCGCCTACAACCTCCAGGAGCCGTAACGCGGCTTTCCGCAAGAAGGTGGCGGAGATCTTCCGGCTCGGCATGAAGGTGGTGAAATACCGCCAGCTCATCTCGCCCTCCATCGAGGTGGTCGCCGCGGCGGGCTTCGCGGCGGCGCTCTACTTCGGCGTGCGCGCGGGGATGACCCTCGAGGGCTTCCTGGCCCTGGGGATGGCGCTCTACATGTCCTACGAGCCGATCAAGAAGCTCGGCAACATCCACTCCCTCTTCCAGCAGGGCAAGGCCTCGGTGGACCGGATCGAACACATCCTGCACTGCGACGACGCGATCGCGAACCCGGCCGACCCGCGGCCCTGCCCGTCCCCGCGGGAGGGGATCTCCTTCCACGGGGTCACCTTCGCCTACGGCGAGCACCCCGTGCTCCATGAGGTGAGCCTGGAGATCCCGGCCGGGCAGGTCGTGGCGCTGGTCGGCCCGAGCGGCGCGGGCAAGACGACCTTCGCGCACCTGGTGCCGCGCTTCTACGATCCGCAGCAAGGCGAGATCCGTCTCGATGGCATCCCGATCCGGGATTTCCTCAAGCACGACCTTCGCGACCGGATCGCCGTCGTCCGCAGGATGCCTGCCGCTGTTCCTCGGGGCCTGGAGGAGAACATCCGGATCGGGAAAACGGAAGCCAGCCGCGCCGAGATCGAGGCGGCGGCGAAAAAGGCCTACGCGCACGATTTCATCATGGCCCAGCCGGAAGGCTACGAGACCCAGGTGGGCGAGCGCGGGGACCTGCTGTCCGGCGGGCAGAGGCAGCGCATCGCCATCGCCCGGGCCTTCCTGAAGGACGCGCCCATCCTGATCCTCGACGAGGCGACGAGCGCGCTGGACACGGAGAGCGAGGCGGCCGTCCAGCAGGCGCTCGCGGAGCTGGTGAAAGGCCGCACCACGCTGATCATCGCGCACCGCTTCAGCACGATCCGCATCGCCGACCGGATCCTTGTTTTCAAGGAAGGGCGCATCGTCAGCGACGGCAGCCATGAGGAGCTGCGCGACCTCGACCCGACCTACCAGGCGATGGTCGGCGGGGAGCTGAGGTGATCAGCCGCCTTCCGGCAGTCCGGGTGGAGTGCCGAAGCCGATCATCCGGGATAATTTCCCCCTGAAACGGTTGCGGAAAACTGTTTCACGAAATATGGTTCCTGCATGACACATTCAAAATGGCTCTTCGGTTACGCCGCGTTCCTCTTTCTCTGCGGCCTGGCAGGCTACCTGTCGAATCCGGCGGCGGCCAAGACCGCGCTGATTTCCGGCTCTGTTTTCGGGGCGCTTTCGGCCATCTGGGGCTTCCTCCTGCTCAAGGGCCTGGGCTTCGCGAAGTGGGCCGCGCTCGCCACCACCCTCCTGCTCTGTGCGGTATTCTCATGGCGATCCTTCGCCAGCTGGCAGAAATTCGCCGATGGCGAACCCAAAGCCTTCGCCGCATCGCTCATCACCCTCATGCTCATCGGCTCTCTCGCGACCGCCGCAAGGCTCGTCGTAAAGAAAGCCTAGCCGTTATCGCAATTGTGATTGCAGGGATTCCTGGCGATCCGATCAATTCTCGTCGCTCCGGAAAATAGTGCGTTGTATTCGGCACCGGTCATCCATCCTCTTGAGTCGCACAGAATCCCTGCCTACTTCTCCCCAAGCACCTCCAGCATCGCACCCGCAGCGACGACCCCGAAGGTGGCGGTGACGTGGGTGGCGGTGCCGTAGCCGGTGGCGCAGTTGAGGCGCATGTCGGCGTCTTCGGGGCGGGCGCAGGAAACCTCCCCGTCGCTGCCGGGATAGACGGGGGATTCGTCGGAAAAAACGGCCGGGATGCCCATGGGTTCCGGCTTCGAGCCCATCGGGACGGGCGGGAAACCATGATCCTTGCGGAGGGTTTTGCGGAGCTGGTGGAGGAGGGCGTCCTTGCCGCAGAATGCCAGGTCGCGCACCGAGATCCTTGTCGCATCGCGCTTGCCGCCGGCTCCGCCGCAGGTGACGAGGGGTAGGCCGCGCCGCTTGCATTCCGCGATGAGCAAGGCCTTGTGTTTCATTGAGTCGATCGCATCGATCACACCGTCCACCCCGCCGCCGAGCACTTGCTCCACGGAGCGTTCAGTGAAAAAACCTTCGATCACCTCGAGTTCGCAGGCGGGGTTGATCGCCCGCACCCGCTCGGCCATGGCTGCGGTTTTCTGACGGCCGATCTGGCCGTCCATCGCGTGGAGCTGCCGGTTGACGTTGGTGATGCAGATTTCATCGAGATCCACCATGCGGATTTTCCCGATACCGGATCGCGCCAGCGCCTCGACGGTCCACGATCCCACCCCGCCGATCCCGACGACGACGACCCGCGCCGCCACGAAGTTCTGCAGCGCACGCACCCCGTAGAGCCGCGCGATCCCTCCGAAACGGTCTTTGGTTGCCTCGCTCAACATCGCGGGAGAGTTTCCGGGCTGGCTCGTCACCTGGCAAGGCAACAAGGAGGGGCGGTATGCCCGGCGATTTCACCACGCACCTGGCCACTGGATGCAGCCCCTCCTTGACCCGCCGCCCCACAGGCTTCATATCCATCCCATGCCGGAAATCCTCATCACGCTCGGTGATCCCGCCGGGATAGGCCCGGAAGTCATCGATGCCGCCCTGGCTTCCGGCAAGCTTCCCGGAGGCTTCGATTTCCGTGTGATCGGGGACAGGTCCGCAGGGGTGCCGGGCAGGCCGACCCGTGAGTCCGCGCAGGCCGCGCTTGATGCTCTCCATGAAAGTGTCCGCCTTCTCCGGGAAACGGATGCCGCCGCCGTAGTCACTGGGCCGGTCTCCAAGGAGGGTTTGCAATCCGTCGGATTTCCCTTTCCCGGCCAGACGGAATTTTATGCGGACGCGTTCGGCTGCGAAGACTACGGGATGCTGCTCACCGGCCCGACCCTTACCGTCGGCCTGGCGACAATCCACAATTCACTCGCCGATGTGCCGCGGCTTCTTACGGAGAAGGCCATCATCCGGATCGGCTGCCTGACGGCGGATTTCCTGCGGAAAAAAGGCATGAGATCACCGCACATCGCTGTCTGCGGGCTCAATCCCCACGCCGGGGAGAACGGAGCCTTCGGCAGCGAGGAAAAGGCCGTCATTGTGCCCGCCGTCGCCGCGCTCAATGCGACAGGCCTCGCCGCCTTCACCGGGCCGCATGTGCCGGATGCGATTTTCCGCGATGCGGCGCAGGGGAAATTCGATGCCGTCCTGGCGATGTATCACGACCAGGGGCTGATCCCGTTAAAGTTGTTAGATTTCGACGAGGCGGTGAACGCCACCCTTGGCCTGCCCAAGCCCCGCACCAGCCCGGATCATGGCACCGCCTTTTCCATCGCCGGGAAAGGCCATGCGACCCCCGACTCCATGATCGCCGCGATCCGCCTGGCCTGCGCCCTGGCCTGATTCCTTGAATTCCAAATGGTAGGGCTGATCCGGCCGAGGCCGAAGCGTCCCGGCCATGGATGAAATCCTTGCGAAACCTCCACCCTTGCGGAAACGGAGCAAAGGAGTATCTTGGCCACATCGCGATGCGTTGTTTCTCAGTCATATTGTTTGCGGCCATGTCTGCGGTTCTGCCGCTGGCTGGTGTGCAGCGATATTTCTGCACCATGAACATGGAGTTTGTGCAGGGTGCGGATGACTGCCCGGCGGAGCCGAAAAGCTGCTGTGCGAAAAAGGAAAAGCACAAGCCCACGGAACCGGATTGCATGGCTTCCGCAAAGCTCCTGCCCAATGCCGACAAGCATACCCCCATCCATATCCCTTCCGCAGATGGCGTTTGGGAAACGATCCCTGTGACATTCCAGGACTCCATGCCGACCCGCCTCGCCGGGCCTGTGTATGTGGAAACAGAGCGTGCCCCTCCGGATCGGTCGGGCTTGTACGCCGATTTCCGGCGGCTGTTGATTTGAAGGTCGGAGGCTGGACTCACGCCCGGCGCTGTCCGCTGTGGCATTTCCGTTCCCCGGGAAATTTCCCGCGACCTTCAAACACCAGAAAACCATGTCAACCACAGGCCCATCCATCGGCCATATCCTTGAAACCAGCGAAGCTCCGAAATCCGCCAAGGCGCGGCTTGGTGCATGGCTGTTGCCGCTTGCCGTCATTCTGGGTTTTGCCCTGCTCTTCGCTGTCCTTTTCCGCGACCGCCTGCTGCCGGCCAAAGCCGTGCGGGTTTTTCCCGCCGTCGCAATCGCTGAGCAGGGAGAGGCTCCCGCGAAGGAAACTTCCGCCGGCAAGCTCCTGTTCCAGGCATCCGGATGGATCGAGCCGGACCCGCTGCCGATCAAGGCGACCGCCCTCACCGATGGCATCGTCGAGGAAGTCCATGTGCTGGAGGGCGAGCTAGTGAAAAAAGGCGATCCGCTCGCCAGCCTGATCGGAGTCGACACCCGCATCGAGCGCGACCTGATGGCGGCGAAGCTGGAGGATCTCAAGGCATCCTTCGACGCGCATTGCGTCGGCACGCAGATCCAGCTGAAAAAGATGGATGCGGGGAAAGCCGCGCTGGCCATCGCACAGGCCGATGCCGACGAGGCGGCGGACAAGCTCGCCCGCTATGAAAGGATCAGCGAAGGCGCCATCACCCAGGATGAGCGGATCGCTATCCGCTACGACCACACCCGCAAGCTTGCGGAAGTGGATGCCGCAAAGGCGCGGATCGGCGAGATCGCAGAGAACCTTAACAGGATCGCCTACGAGGTGCTCGCGCTGCAATCGCGGATCAGGGGCGCGGAACATGATCTGGAGAAGGCCGAGCTTGCCCACAGCCGCACCAAGATCACCGCACCGGTGGATGGGCGGGTGCTTGCCCTGATGGCCTCGCCGGGACAGAAAAAAATGGTCGGCATGGATGAGGAGGACAGCGCAACGGTCGCGGTGCTCTACGATCCCGATCACCTCCAGGTGCGGGTCGATGTGCCGCTGGCGGACGCGGCGGGGCTGAGCGTCGGCCAGCGCGCGAAGATCCGCTGCAACCTCCTCCCGGACCAGGTTTTCGAGGGCGAGGTCACGCGCATCGAGGGAGCCGCCGACCTCCAGCGCAACACCCTCCAGGCCAAAGTCCGGATAGAGAGCCCCAGCGAAAAGATGCGCCCGGAAATGCTCTCACGGGTCGAGTTTTTCGAGACATCCCTCTCCGGTGGAAATGCGGCGGGAGGCCCCGAGATCTCCGTCTATGTCCCGGCGGCGGCGGTTTCCGGTGGCTCCGTCTGGATCTGTGACGCCGATTCCCTGCGCGCGGAGAAACGCCCCGTCACCACCGGCGCAACGCGCGAAAACCTGGTCCGCATCAGCGAGGGTGTCCGCCCCGGCGAGTGGGTGGTGTCCGACCCCGCAGGGCTGGAACCCGGCCAACGCCTCAAACCCCTTTTCCAAGAAAAACCATGATCTCCTGCAGAGACATCACGAAATCCTACCGCAAGGGCGCGAACCTCGTCACGCCCCTCGAAAAGCTGAACCTGGAAGTCCCGCAGGGCGAGTTCCTCGCGCTCATGGGCCCGTCCGGATCGGGGAAAACCACCCTGCTCAACCTGATCTCCGGCATCGACACCCCCAGCTCCGGCTCGCTGGAAATCAACGGCGAGGACATCACCGGATTTTCCAGGAAACGGCTCACCAAATGGCGCTCGGAAAACGTCGGCTACATCTTCCAGCTCTACCACCTGATCCCTGTCCTGACAGCCTTCGAGAACGTCGAGCTGCCGCTGCTCATCACCTCCATGAGCCGGGCGGAGAGGAGGAAAAAGGTCGCTGCCGTGCTCGATCTGGTCGGCCTTGCGGATCGCTCCGACCACACGCCGGCCGAGCTTTCCGGCGGGCAGGAACAGAGGGTTGCCATCGCGCGGGCGCTGGTGGCAAACCCCGCCCTGCTGGTCGCGGACGAGCCGACCGGCGACCTCGACCGCGAGTCCGCCACGCACATCCTCGATCTGCTGCACACACTTGCGCGGGATCACGGCAAGACCATCGTCATGGTGACGCACGATGCCCGCGCCGCCGCCGCCGCAGACCGCACGTTGCACCTTGAGAAAGGCAAGCTCCTCACCGAAGACCCTAACAGGACACCCGCATGACCGCGCTATTGCAACTCGCCCTGAAACAGCTCGCCCGCCACCGCCTGCGGACGGCGCTGACCGTGCTCGGCGTCGCGTCCGGCATGTTCCTTTTCACCTCCGTGGAGACCTTGCAGCGGTCGCTGGGAGCGGCCACCGAGGAGACGGCGGCGGATACCACGCTGGTGGTGTACCGCGAGAACCGCTTCTGCCCCATGGCCAGCCAGCTGCCCGAGCATTACGCCGATGAGATCCGGCAAATCCCGAACGTCCGCGAGGTCATTCCCATCAAGATCATCGTGAACAACTGCGGGGCCAGCCTGGATGTCATCACCTTCCGCGGCGTCCCCGAAGGCCTGCTCACCAAGTTCGCGCCCGAGATCGAGGTCTTCGACGGCTCGGCGGCGGAGTGGTCGAAGCGCAGTGACGCCGCCTTGCTCGGCGAGCAGTTCGCGAAACGCCGCGGGCTCAAGCCGGGCGACAAGTTCGATGCGGTGGGCATCACGGTTTACGTCGCGGGCATCATCCGCTCGCCCTTTCCGCAGGACAACAACGTCGCCTACGTCCACCTCGATTTCCTCCAGCAGGCATCGCGCACCGGGCTGGGGATCGTCACGCAATTCAATGTGCGGGTCGAGAAATCGGCCGACCTGAAACCGGTGGCGGAGGCCATCGACGCCCGTTTCAAATCCGACCAGCAGCCGACCAACACCCGCCCGGAGAAAGCCTTTTTCGCGGAAACCGCAGGCCAACTCATCGAGTTGATCGGCTTCACCCGCTGGCTGGGATTGGGCGCGGTGCTGGCGGTCATCGCCCTCGTGGCAAATTCCATCCTGCTCATGGTGCGCAGCCGCGTGAAGGAGAACGCCGTGCTCCGCACCATCGGCTACCCCGGCCGTGCGATCATGTTCCTGGTTCTCAGCGAGGGCGGGATGCTCGGGCTCGCGGGCGGCATCGCAGGGGCGGGCTTGGCATGGGTTTTCCTGCGCTGGCAGAGCTTCACCATGGGCAGCGAGGGGCACACCCTCGCCGTCCTGCCGGAGCTTTCCACCGTCCTTTTCGCGAGCGGCGCGGCCCTGGTGCTGGGCGTGGTGGCTTCGCTCCATCCGGCCATCGTCGCCATCCGCCAACCCATCGTGAAATCACTTAGGTCATGAAATAGAATCTTCCTTGAGGATTGAATTCTGAAAGTTGAGTTTTAATGCTGCCACTATCATACGCCCTGCGGAATCTTTTCCGCGACAAGTCCCGGCTCGTGCAGACGGTGGGCGGGTCCGCGCTTGTGGTGCTGCTCATCATGGCGGCGACGGCGCTGAACGGCGGGATGGCGAGAACCCTTTCCGCCTCCGGCTCGCCGCACAACGCGATCCTGCTGGGTGCGGGCAGCGAGGAAAGCATCCAGCGCAGCGAGGTCAGCGCTTTGTTAGGCGGCATCGCCGAGGCATCGATCCCCGGCGTTTCCACGATACTCGGCAAGCCCGCCGTTTCCCCTGAGATCCACTACATGACATTTTTGGAAACGCCCGCCGGCGGGAAAGGGCAGGGGCTTTTCCGTGGCGTGACTCCCAAGGCGCTGCTGGTGCATCCCGAAGTGCGCATCACCAGCGGCACTTTTCCCGGAGCGGGCGAGGTCATGCTCGGCAGGCTCGCATGGCGCAAGCTCGGCCTTCCCGCGGAAAGCCTGATGCCCGGTTCCAAGGTCATCATCGACGGCGCGGAGCTCACCGTCTCCGGCATCTTCGCCGCCCCCGGCACCGTCATGGAATCCGAAATCTGGGCTGCCATCGGCGATCTCCATATGCTCGCCCAGCGCGAGACCGTCTCCTGTGTGGTGATGAAAATGGAAACCCTGAGGGATTTCGCGGAAGCCGAGCTTTTCAGCCAGCAGCGGCTCGACCTGGAGCTCACGGCGATGCGGGAAAGCGATTACTATGCGGCGCTCAGCGATTTCTACCGCCCGCTGCGCATCATGACCTGGATCACCGCCGGGCTCGTCGCCGCCGGGGCGGTCTTCGGCGGATTCAACACCCTCTATGCAGCCTTCGCCTCCCGCATCCGCGAGCTGGCCACGCTCCAAGCCATCGGCTTCGGGCGGGCGGCGGTGTTTTTCAGCCTCGTGCAGGAAAGCCTCGTCGCATGCCTCGCCGGCACCCTGCTCGCCTCCGTGCTCGCCATCTTCCTTCTGGATGGCTTGACGATTCCCTTTTCCATCGGCGCGTTCACGCTTACCGTTTCACCGGCGGTGGCGGTTGTCGGCCTTGTGGCCGGCACGCTGCTCGGCGTCATCGGCTCCATCCCGCCCGCCATACGCTGCCTCCAGCCATCATTGCCGAAAGCCCTGCGATCATAACCTAGCAAGGAGGGGCCGCATCCTGCGGCCCCTCCCTGGGAAAAACAAAACCAAGACCATGAAAACCACAATCACGCTATCCGCCATCCTCGCCGCGCTCGCATTCAGCGCCTGCAAGGAATCCGCAACCACCGCCACATCCGAGCAAGCCATCGCCCCCGATCCCGTCCTGGAGAGATTCTTCACCGATGAACCCATCGCGGATGCCCGGCAGATCACCGCCGTGAGAGCCACCGTCAAGCCTGGCGACGGGATCACCCTCACCGGCCTGGTGATGGGCAGGACAAAAGTCTTCGTCGATGGCCGCGCATCCTTCGTTCTCGGCGACAGGACGACACTCACCCCATGCAGCGACATGGGCGAGGACGACCACTGCCCGACACCCTGGGATGCCTGCTGCGACTCCAAGGAAGACCTCCTCAACGGCATCGCCTCCATCCAGATCGTCGGCGAGGACGGTCGCGTCCTTTCCGGAAACATCAAAGGCACGAAAGGCCTCAAGGAACTCAGCAAGGTGACTGTGACAGGCACCGTCGCCGAGCAATCGACCGCCGATTCCCTCATCGTCAACGCGACCAAGATCCACGTTGGCGAGCCATAGTTCTCACCGGCCCACCAGGCCTGCGAGTTGCCGGACTGCCTCCCGGTGCGATTCCGTTTTCAGTGCCTGGTCGGATTGTTCGAGTGCGAGGGAGGAATGCCGCCTGGCTGCGGCGGTGAGCTCCCCGTGCCCGAGGCGCGCCAGCACGGCCAGGCATTTCTGGACCCGCACCCCGACTTCGAAAATCGCCGCCCCGTCGCGGCTGATCGCGGTGAAGGCATCGTCGAGCAGATCCTCGGGATCGAGGGCGGCCACCTCCACGTTGGGATACTTCACTTCATCGGTTTCGCTGCGCAGCTTGCTCCACGTCTCCACCAGGCGGATCTGGATGCCGAGCACGGCGATGGCCGTGCCGGGGTCGTTGACGGCGGGTGAAAGCGCCCGGCCGGCGATTTCCGAAAGGATGATCATGCCGAAGCGCGGATCGCTCACCACGCGGCGGGCATCGCCGATGTTGAAACAATCATGGATGAGCGAAGAGGTCTCCTCGTCGGGCATTTCCCCGCCGCTGATGACGACGAGCGAATCATGCGGATCGACGAACGCACCGGGGCGCTCGAGGATGTGGATGTTGCCGCCGATTTTTTCCGCGATGCGGTCAAGCTCGGCGACGTTGATGCTCTGCACATACCCGATCTTGCTCGCCTTGATGCGCGTTCCGGATGGTGCATCGCCTTCCGCCTTTGCCGCTCCAAGGGTGCCCATCGCCTCGGGGGAGCAAAATGCCTCGCGGCAGGCTTCCTCGACTCGCTCCAGCGTGTCGCCCATGCGCCCGAGCTTCGAGACCCGGTCCACCCAGCGGACGAAGGACACAAGCACCCAGCCTACCATGAACGCATATCCGACGAAGAGCAGTGCGCGCCCGCCCTGGCCGTAGTTTGCGATGCTGATGGCGACCAGGGCGACGATGGCGTAGATGAAGGCGGAGAGGAAACTGGTGAGGGCGTTCTGCGAGGTGCTGTCCTGCATCACGATCCGCGTCGCGCGAGGCGTCGCCGTGGAGGCCACGCTGGCGAAGGCGCTGACCATCGCCGCGACGGAGAAGGTCGCCACCGTGAGCATGGTGGAAGCCATGATCCCGAGCAGGTTGATGAGGATGTCGCGCTTCACCTCTATCCACAATTCCCCGGGCATCCACGTCGAGCAGAGGTAGGCGATGCTGACCCAGGCCGAAGCGGCCACTCCCATGATGGACGGCTTCACCCAGAGGCTGGAGCGGAGCTCGCTGAGCAGATATTCGGCCTTGGTCATATCTTCATTCCAGCGGCTTTCCGGCAAGATACAAGTCGGCTGTGGAAAGTATCCGGTTGCATGGCCGACTGGGTCTGATGGAGTGGGCGGCGGCAATGAATGCGGCCAAGGAAAAATGCTCGGACTCCCTGCTACGGCGCATGCTGGTTCGGCTGGGCATCTGGCTGGCGCTTGGGCTTGGGCTGCTTTACGGGGTGGTTGTCTGGTGGTGCGCGGGCGAGAT
The DNA here is from genome assembly GCA_017798145.1 of Akkermansiaceae bacterium. Taxonomy (NCBI): domain Bacteria; kingdom Pseudomonadati; phylum Verrucomicrobiota; class Verrucomicrobiia; order Verrucomicrobiales; family Akkermansiaceae; species Akkermansiaceae bacterium. The sequence continues at coordinate 3,032,494 of CP059069.1, forward strand.
CGCTGAGCCATCGCGCAGGCCGCTCAGCCCGGCCCAGTCCGCCCTTCTCGACGGAACTGAAAAGGCCGGCTTCACCGTGACGAAATTCGTTTCCGGAAACGGGATGCCATGCCTTGTCTGCACGCCCGTCGCCACTCCGGATTTCACCCAGCGCGCCAAGACCATACGCGCACAGATCGCGCAAAAAGGCATCGCACTGAAGCCGTCCGGGGAAACCATCGGCACACTGGTGATCCTGCACGGGCGCTCCGGGATGAAGGAAGACTACCTGCCTGTCGCCGAGCGATATTGCGCGATCGGCTTCCGTTGCATCATTCCCGATCTTCCCGGCCATGGGGCGCACCCCGACCGCTTCGCCACCTACGGGGTCAGCGAGGGGGATATGGTTCTGGATTGCTATCGTGAGGCTGCCGAAGAACTCGGTTTCCCCATGCAGCCCTGCGCCGTCCTCGGCCAGTCGATGGGCGGCTCCGTGGCCGTCCATGCCGCAGCGCTGCCGGATTCGCCGTTCGGCGCCATGGTTGTCGTCGCCACCTTCGACAAGCTCGAGACGGTGATCCGCAGCCAGGCGGGGAATCTGTTAGGTTCCGTGCTCGGCGCGGCGGTAAGTGCTCCGGCGGATGTCGTTTTCGGATGGAAAACGGGTGTGCGGATTTCCGACATCAAGCCCGTGGACAAAGCGGAGAAAATCACGATCCCCACGATGGTCGTCCACGGCGATGCGGACATCTCGGTGCCAACGGCCGCCGGGCGGGAGCTCTACGCCGCATTTCCCGATGCCACGGAAAAGCAATGGCTCAGCGTGCCGGGCGCCGCCCACAACAACGTCCTGGTAACCGACTTCCCTCTCTACGCCGCGATGGGCGAATGGCTGCTCACGCACCTTCCAGCCGCCCGACCCGCATCCGCTCCGCGATGAGCAGCGCCCTGAAGCGCGCGTAGTCCTCTTCCTGCGTGCCGGAAAGCAGCCGGTAGGTGTAAAGCGGCCAGTGGCGCATCTCCTCCAGCGCGTTTTTCATGCGCAGGGCGATGACCTCCGCCGAGTCCGTCCCCCTCCCGGAGAGGCGCGTCATGAGTTCCTGCTCGCCTGGAGGCATCACGAAAAGATCCACCGCGGCCAGGCGGATCGCAGGCTCGGCGCATGCCCGCACCAGCGCCGCCCCCTGGACATCCAGATCCATCACCACATCCTCACCCTGCGCCAGCCGCCCCGTCACCTCGGACTTGAGCGTGCCATAGAGATTCCCGTGCACCTCCGCGCTCTCGAGGAAATCCCCCGCATCGCGCCTCACCACGAATTCCTCCCGGCTCAGGAAATGGTAGTCCCGCCCGTCCACCTCTCCCGGCCTTGCGGCGCGCGTCGTGCATGAGGTCGAGTAGCTCGCCTCGCCCTCGTCGGCGAGCCGCCTGCAAAGCGTGGTTTTTCCGGAGCCGGATGGGCCGGAGACGACAAGAAGGATTCCAGTGCGGCGGGGCATGGCATGAGGCTGCATGGAAAACCCGGGATTCAAAATCCAAAATTCAGGCAAGATTTCCCAAGGCCTCAGGTGTGGCCGGAAGGCAGCCCCGAACGGGTGCATTGCCGCAGGGCGACCCTGCGGAATTTTCAGATGGCCAGGGCGAGCATCTTGTGTGCGGGCAAACGGGCTCCCCGTGGTTGACGCGGAATGCGGTACGAGGAAGACGCCGGACGATACGGAACCCAAGAGGCGTTCACAGGCCGCATGCGCATATTTTCCAAGCCAGATTCAAGGTGACATCCCTGATTTCTGCGAATCGCTTGAAATGGCCGCATCATCCCATCGTTCCCTGCCTTGGCGCTTGGCTCACCCCCACTCGCACAGCCCGTTGATGTAAGCCGCCGATCCATCCCGCAGCCAGCCGTCGAGCTGGGCGGGGTCTTTGAGCTGCTGTCCCCGCAGTCTTGGCACGACAAGGTATCCGCAGGTGATGCCGGGGAGCACGCTCATGTCGCCCCAGATTTTCTCAAACTGGGTGACGGGAAAAACGTCCTCCTGGCCGTGGCCCCAGCGTTTTTTCACGTCTTTCAGGGTGACATACGTAGGGAGCTGGGAGGCGAGCTTGCGGATGGCCACGGTGATTTTCCCCTCGTCCTCGGCGAGGATGTCGGCGCGGGTGAGGCCGAGGCGGGTGAGAAGCTGGTCGATGTCGATCCAGCAGCTCAGGGTGTTGTAGTAGCGGAGGGCGAACTCGTCCTCCTCGTTTGGCATGGCGAGTCCTTCGACGAGGCGCACCTGGCCGTTGACGCGGGCGAGGCCGCCGCCCCTGTCCTCGAGCCGGCGGGAAATGACCTCGAAGGTGAGTGTCGCGCCGCTCTCAAGGTGAGCGCCCAACAGCGTGGGGTCGAGATCCGCCCCGAGGGTGTCGATGTTGTGCAGGAACAGCGTTTCCAGGCCGGGCCGTTCGCGCAGCAGCGACGCCAATGTGCCGTTGCGGAGCATGTTGGGAAGCTCGAAGAAGTGGCCGACCGGATGAAGGCACTGGAGCGGGAGGTTATCGGTGTAGTCGCTGCCCTCGCCTGCAGAGTTCGCCCAGCCGATGAGGGCGGTGCGCAGGGAGTCGCGGACTTTCTGCTGCTGCGCGTCGAGCATCTGCTGGGGCATTTCCTCCCAGGCGAAGCGAAGGTCGCGCTCCATCGGGACCATCCGCAGGCCGACCGATTTCCCCCTCGAAAGCAACAGCGGCCCCGGGTAGCAGTAGTCCGCGACATGGCGGAGGAAAGACTCGGTGGGGGTGTGGGTGAGGTAGCTGGTGGTGAAGATGTGCGGCACTGTCGCGCCGGATTCGGCGGAAACGCGCCGGCTCTTGGCAAGGTGGGTCTCGATGAAGGTGCGGTGTTTCCCGCCGAGCTTGGCAAAGGGGTTGAGCGCCTTGCAAACGCCCGCGCCCTGCGTCCAGCGGCTGCCCGCCCCGGCGGCGAGGCTGATGACGGCGACTCTGCCGTCCCTCAACGCGGCGCTGCCGATTTTTTTCAGGGCATCGTTTCCTCCGGAGGAGAAATCCCGCACATCGCCGGGCTGCACGTCCTCGATGACGGAGCTGTTAGGCAGGCGGTTCTGGGCGAGGCCGATGCGCCCGTTCTGGAGATCCTGGCGGATTTTCTCGTGCAGCTCGGGATCGAAGCCGTTTTCCGCGAGAAGGTTTTTCAGGGACCTGCGGGAGGATGCCCCGGCCTCGCTGCGCGGCAGGAAGGAATCGAACAGATCCTGCACCAATCCGCCGAAAGCAGCGTCACTGCGGGAAGCGGCTGCGAGGCAATCGAGTTCCGCACGCGCACCGGATGGCAGGCTGCGCGGATCCTGGCGGAGCGTCGCGGGAAGATGGAGCTTGTAATAGCGCGGCGGGAGGAGGGCGGATTTCCCGGTGAGCGTTTCCGAAAAGGTGCCGTGCGGGTTGATCGCGAAATCATAGACCACCGGCTCCATCGCGAAGGGCAGTGCGTCCTGCAGGCGGGCTTTCGCCTCCGACATGATGCGCTGCATCGCGACCTGTGCCCCGGCCTTCCGCTCCGGCGCGAAGATGAATCCCATCCCCCCGCCGGACATCCCGCCGAGCATCCAGAAGCCCCAGAAATCATCGCCGAACTCCGCTTCCGCCGCCGCGATGAGCTGCTCGGTGTAGAGCGTGGTCGCCCAAGGGATGATCGCCTGGATGGGGCCACGGAAATTCTCGGTGGTAATGGCCCCGAGCTTGCGGATGTCGCCCTCGCTGAGTGCGCCGATGACCTTTTCCAGGAGATCGAGCGCTTCCTGCCGCGCAACCCATTCCCCCGAGCCGCGCAGCAAGTATTTTTCCGTCACCATCTCCAGGATGGGGCCGACGTTCTGGGCCATGCCGCCATGCACCAGCACCAGCGAGTCCTGGAGCGCGGTGCGGGCGCTTTCCGGGATCTCCTCCGTGGTGAACACCTTGTGTGTGGGCATCAGGCGGCCGCGCGAGATGCCGTGTTCCGGATCGGTTTCCCCGGCGATGGCTCCCTCGATCAGCTTGATCCCCGGCCAGACGCCGCCGGAATCCTGCCAGCCGCCGCCCGAGCCGCCGATCCACTCGCCCAGGATGGCGCGGGCCAGGACGATGCGGCGTTCGCTTTCCAGCAGCTCTCCGGTGATCGATGCCGTCTGCCCGGTCGCCCTCATGCAGGCGCTGATGAGCGCTGCGAGGAGATTGGTGGAAACGGCGAGCCGCGATCCTTTCGGGATGTCGTTGACGCTGGAAACCAGTTCGACCCCCAGGCCCGGGCCTACGAGTTTCTCCAACAGCGCTTGCAGTGTCTGGCCGGAGCCTTCGATGCCGGGAGGCACCACGCCGCTGGCGATGACAGCCGCCTTGAGCAGGCCGAGATGGTCTTTGGCGAAATCGAACACATCACCCAAGGAGTTGATCTCGGCGGTGGCGTTGAGGTCGATGCTGGTGAGCCGGATGACCGGCTTCTCGATCACACGCAGGTAAGCCTCCACGGGCGGGCGCGGCTTCGCATCGCGGCCATGGACGCCGAGATCGACGGATACGTTGATGACTCGCGCCCCTTCCGGGAAATCCATGCCGAGGAAAAAGATGTCGGACCACGCCGAGTGCGTGAGATCCATGCGCACCGGGGTCGTTTCACGGAGGATGGGGAAGGTTCCGTTCTCCGATGCTTGTAGTAGTTCCTTGCGGAAACGCAGCGGATGGTCGGCTGGATGGCCCATGCGGAACATCCAGCGGTTTCCATCGACGGAGCGGACGCTGGAGCGCACCTGGTCGGCGAGCGTCTGGAAGGCGAGCGAGTGGTAGGCGGAGGACAGGGAGGAGCAGAGCGCATCGCCCGCGCCCTGTTCGGATTGGGCTTCGAGGAATTCCTCGATGGCCTCCTCGAAGCGGCGTTGCAGGAGATGTTGGAAACCCGCGAAAGGGATGCTGCCCGCAGGCTTTCCCGCAAGCAGTGGCGGCAGGTGGAAGCGGTGGATCGCGTAGAGGAAAAACAGCGAGCGGACACGGTGGTAGAGGTTCCCGCTGTGTTGGCGGAAAGCTTCCAGCTCCGAGCAAGCCTGCAGCAACCCTTCTGCGGAAAGCCCCCAGCAAAGGGATTCGAGCGGGGTGTCCCTCTGTTCCGCCTCATCCGAGACGATGGCATTTACGAAAGGCGAACTCATGCGGGGCGGCTGCTGGTTGCGAGGAGTTCTAGCAGGGAGACAAGCACGCCGTCGCGCTGCGGGCCGTCCAGGGCGAGGGCGAGCTGGGCGATGAGCATGCCGTTCTGCTCGTCGAGGTTGAAGCGCCGCCCGGCGATCTCGTAGGCGAGGCAGCGCTCCGATTTCGCGAGCTCGCGCAGCGCCGGCGAGACCCCCTTTTCCGCGCCTCCGAGGATCTCCAGGAATTTCGGGCTGAGCGCGTGCATCCCGAAGAAGCACAGGTATTGCGCGGCGCGCAGGCCGGGGATGGTCAGGTGCTGCTCGGCAAGGGTCGGGCTGGGCTTCTCGATGACGTTGCGGATTTCATAGAGTCCCGCCGACTGGGGCACTTTCACCCCGCCGACCGCACCGTAGAGCGGCAGCTTGCTCTCATGTGTCGCCTGCACGGCGGAGACGGAGCAGCCGTTTCTCTCCGCCATCGCAAGGAGCTGCGAGACGCACGAGCTTTCCGTATGGCTGAGGTAAAGGTGATCGCTGACCATCAGCAGGAAGGGGTCGCCGCCGATGAAACCCGTGGCCTGCAAAATCGCATCCCCGTAGCCCGAGGGCTCCGACTGCTCGATGAAAACGACCTGCTCCTCATGCGGGCCGGCGGCTTTCCGGTAGGCTTCCGTATCCCCGGCGGCGACGACCACCGCCGCGGATCCGATGCCGGCGGTGAAAACCTCGTCGAGCAGTACCTGGAGGGCGGTTTGCGATGTGCCGGAGCGGCTGGTGACCGCCTGGAGCGGAAGGAGGCGCTGGTCTGGGCCGGCTGCGGTGATGACTGCCTTGCGGATTTTCATGGGAGTGCGGGAAGACTCTGCCAGAAAGATCTCCGGGCGGAAGGAGGAAAAACCCTTCGCCGGAATTCGGAACACAACTACAATTTGACCATGCCAGTCCTCGTCACCGCATTCGGCCCCTTCGGCGGCAGGGAGCGTAACGCTTCCATGCTCGCCCTCATGGAGCTGAGGAAAATGATGCCGGAGATCCGGACCCGCATCCTTCCTGTCGATGCCGTGCTCGCTCCCTCGCGGCTGCGGCAGGCGCTGCGCGAGATTCGTCCGGATGCTCTCATCATGCTCGGCGAGGCGGCGGGGAGCGACGCGATCCGGCTTGAGGGGACGGCATGGAACGAAAAGGATTTCCGGATCCCCGACATAGCTGGCCGCATGCCCACGGGTGTTCCAATCCGCCCAGGCGCGCCCGCATCCATGCCATCGACCCTGCCGCTGCGCGAAATCCACCAATGCCTGGCGGATGCCGGGCAGCCGGTCACCCATTCCCAGGATCCCGGGCGTTATCTCTGCAACCAGCTTTTTTTCAGCGCGATGGATTTCCTGAAGACAAATGCGCTCCGCATCCCGGCGGGCTTCATCCACCTGCCCCTGGAGGGCGAGCTGCCAAGCACGAAGGCGGCGGAGGCCATCGCGGAGGCCATCAGGCGGAGTGATGCGAGGTAGCCTGAAAAGGCTGGACTTATTAGCTGATATTGATATTCCATCTGCATGACATTTCTGGTGCTCTTTTGCGGCGTAGCAGCCGTTTGCCTGAGTTCATGCGATCACATCGATGCCGTCGGCGACAAGGTCAACGAGCTGAAAGATGTCCGAAAGCAGAGCAGCCAGGGTGTCGAGGGCATGGACATAAAGGCCATTGTCAGTGGGGCGCAAAATGCCGGCCCGACCGTGCAGGATATCGGCGAGGTGGATTTCCAAACCTTCATCTCCCAGCCCGGCAGGCTCAATGTGGTGGATTTCCACGCCGATTGGTGCGGCCCCTGCAAGCAGCTTGCACCGGTGCTCTCGGGTGTCATCGAGACGAACTCAACGGTCGCGCGCCTCGGCAAGCTCAATGTGGATCATGCCCGCGAGCTTTCGCGGGAGCAGGGTGTCACCAGCATCCCGGATGTCCGGTTTTATGTTGACGGGAAGCTTGTCCACAAGTTCGTCGGCGGCGAATCCAAGGAAACCCTGGAAACCCTGATCGCCACGCATTCCGCAAACATCAGCCCTGCCGGTGGAGGTGGGGATGCCATCCCCGGCCGCCCCCGTCCACCGAACGCGAAGCACATCGAGGAAGCGATGAAGCCCATGGAAAAGGAATGGCTGCCTCCGGGTATGATCAAGAAGTGATGCGGGCTGGCTAGCCAAGCAGCTCGCGGATCATCGATGCATCAAGCTTGCGGACAATGTCCGCATCCGCGAGCAGTCCATCGGCAAGCTTGGCCTTCTCGATCTGGAGGCGGTGGATGCGCTCCTCGACGGTGTCCTGGCAGAGGAGCTTGTGGACGAAGACCGGCTTGTCCTGGCCGATGCGGTAGGCGCGGTCGGTGGCCTGGGCTTCGGCGGCGGGGTTCCACCAGGGATCGTAGTGGATCACGGTGTCGGCGGCGGTGAGGTTCAGGCCGGTGCCGCCGGCCTTGAGGGAAATAAGGAAGACGGGGAATTTCCCGGATTGGAAATCCTCGACAAGCTTCCCGCGATCCTTGGAGCCGCCGGTGAGCTTCAGGTGGGGGACCTTGGTTTTCACCAGATGATCCTCGATGAGCGAGAGCATGGTGGTGAATTGGGAAAAAATGAGGATGCGGCGGCCTTCCTCGATCAGTGTTTCGAGAAGCTCCGCGAGGAAATCGAGCTTCGCGGAGCTCTTCACGCCGTCGGCGAAATCGGGGGGGAGCAGGCGCGGGTCGCAGCAGATCTGGCGTAGCTTGAGGAGGGCGTCGAGGAAGACGATCTGGGATTGCTCGATGCCGCGCGCGGCGATGGCCTCGCGGACGCGCTTGTCCATGGTGGCGCGGACGGTTTCGTAGAGATCCTTCTGGTCGGAGTGGAGCTCGACAAGATGGACCATGATCGTTTTCGGCGGCAGTTCCTTGGCGACCTGGTCTTTCGTTCTCCTCAGGACTAGTGGAGCGATGCGTTTTTTCAGAAGGGCGTTCTTGTCCGCATCGCCCTCCTCCTCGATGGGCTTGCGGAAGTTTTTCTGGAAGGTGTCCTCCGTTCCGAGGTAGCCCGGGATGAGGAAATGCATCAGGCTCCACAGCTCGCCGAGGTGGTTCTCGATGGGCGTTCCCGAAAGGCAGAGCCGATGCCTTGCGACGACCCTGCACGCGGCCTGCGAGACCTTGGCGCGGGGGTTCTTGATGTACTGCGCCTCGTCGAGCGCCATGATATGATACTGGTAACCTAGTAGTCTCTCGATGTCGCGCTGCAGCAGGGCGAAGGAGGTGATGACCAGATCGGCGTGGGGGATGGAGCGGTAGTATTTCCTGCGATCCGCGCCGTTGAGGACAAGGACGCGCAGACCGGGCGCGAACTTGACCGCCTCCGCCCGCCAGTTTGGCACCACGGAGGTCGGCGCGATGACGAGCGAGGGCAAGCCGCCGCTGCGGCCGCTTGCCTTCTCCGCCATCAGGTGCGCTAGGGTCTGTAGCGTTTTGCCGAGACCCATGTCATCTGCGAGGATGCCGTGGAGTCCGTGGCGGGCGAGGAACTGCATCCAGCGGAAGCCGTCCTTCTGGTAGTCGCGCAGGGTGGCCTGGAGTTCCGGGGGCTCATCCAGTTCCTCGACCTTGGAGAAATTCTCCAGCCTCTTCTTGAGCTTCGCGAGGCCTTTGGGTGTCTCGATCCCAAGCCCTTCCAATCCACCGAGTGCCGCCGCATCCAGCGCATGGACGCGGACTTTCCCGAAGGATTTCGGATCCACCAGCGCGGAGAGGTGGTGAAGGATCCTTCGCACCCGGCCGATGGGCAGCTTGAGCGCATCGCCGTTGGAAAGAGGCGCGTATACGAAGCCGCCGTTCGGGCGGTCGAGTGTTTCCTCGAGGAAATCCTGTTTCAGCAAGCCCGCGAGGATGGGCATGAGGTCGTGGCGCACCCCGTCCACATCGAAGCCCACCGAGAGGCTGAACCATCCGCCGTCGGAAAAGTCCCCCTCGTATCCATCCTCACCTTGCGAAATTTTCGTATGCCATTTCTCCGGATCCGCCTCGTGGACCTGGTGTCCGACGCCATCGCCGAAGCTCACCTTCCAGCCCATCGCCCCCAGCTCGGCCACGGTCTCGCCGCGGAACTGGTGCCAGAAGGCATCGACAGGCACGCGGCCGGGGTCGGGAAACCACTTGTCGCTGCCCTCATCCGCACGCACCGAGCGCGATTTCATGCTGAGCAAAAATCGCCACGCCGGGTTTGACATCATCGAGGAAAGCCCGGTCTCGCGGAGCTGCCGGATGGCGCGCATTTCCGCCGGGGTCTTGCCTCCTTCGCCTGCATCGGAAAGTGGTTTCCGCAGGTTCCCATAGCTGACAAAAGCCTCACCGAAAATCCACTCCTCCGGCTCCTTCTCTCCGAGCGACTGCAGCAAAAGCTTCGTCGCCCGATCCACCTCGCCCTTCCGCACCGCCAGCTCGAACACGGCCTCCGGAGCATCCTCACCCTCTCGCCCGATCTCCCCCTCACCCGATCCTCTTTCCCCAAGGGCAACTTCGACCGCCTCCACCGCGGTCCTCCCGAACAGCCTTCCCAGGCGCTTCTCCTTCGCCATCTTCCCCACCATCGCGAAACCGTGTTCACAGAACGCACCGACATCGCAGGAGCAGCTTGTCTCGAAAGCCATGCCGCCACCCTCCTCCCAAAACGTCGCCTCCACTTCCTCCCCGAACACCTCCGCCTTCGCCTGGATCTCTTCCTCGCCTTCCAGCCTCAGCCCCTTCACCTTGGAAACCGCCCGCGCCCCGACTCCCCGCACCTCCTCGTCAAACCGCTCCACCCAGCTCTCGGCGGCCAAATACTCTTCCAATTTTCCGACCATTTCCAAACAGCCGGGAATCTGAGGGAATCGGAGTTGCTTTGCAAGCGGGGCGAGGCATGAAGCATGATTTGTGAAATATCCTCTGCCAAAGAGATGGAAGCGCAGGGAACTCCGGCACCAGACTTCTCACAGCTTGCACGGCAGTTGTCCCGATATCCCGGTCCACCGTGAGCTGGCACCCGATGCCCATGGATCCTTGCACCGTGCGGAAAATCGTTTCCATTTATTGCCGACACGATCCCGCCAGCATGATTTCACTTCAGGAAGCCGACCGCCACACCCTTGAGCAATTCTGTCTTCGGATCCAGGATATACAGAACAAGCGACAACTCGAAGACTTCACCATCAATATCATTCCTCCCTTTCTCGGTGCCGAGTTCGCCAGCTGGAACGAACACGACGAGGCGATGTTCCTGACCCGGGTCGCAACATCGACCTCCCACAGCCATCTCGTAAAGCCCCTGATCGGCGCTCTGAACCAAACCCTGCCAACCCACCCCCTTTTCCCCAAATATCTGGATCTTTCCACCGGGAAAGTCCGTTACGTTGATACCGTTGACCGCACCCGCGACCATATCGATGACGATTCTTACCGCGCCCTGCCATTCTATCTCCGCGTTGCCTCTCGCCTGAGGATCGAAGACCAGCTGCTGATGCATATCTTCGTCGAGGAAAGTGCGGGGATCCTCGTCACCTTTCACTCCTCCCGCAAATTCACCCGCAGACAGCAACTTCTTGCCACCATCCTGCGCAGCCACCTGGTGACGCGGCTCTATGCGATCCAACGCCAGTCGCAGAAACGATCCCAGCTTGCCGGCGAAATCTCATCCCACCTCACCTCCCGGCTCACCCCCCGTGAAATTGAAATCCTACGGCTCATCTGCCGCGGCCATGGCAATCAGGAAATCGCCCAATCGCTGGAGATCTCCAAGCGAACCGCCGACAAACACGCTTCGAACATACTCCGCAAACTCAACGCGTCCTCCCGTTTCCAGATCATCGCGCGCTTCGGCCACTGGCTCCAGGCGCCTTGATACGCAGATGCGTGGCAATGCCTGGTCGGGCGTACGCATACTTACCCATTTACCCGGCAGGCGTTGATTCAGATGATTGGGGGATAACGTCGCACCATGAAAACGATATCCGCTCTGATAATCCTCGCCGCCATTGCCTGCCCGGTCCCTGCCGAAGTCGTCACCGTCCGGCTTCGGGGGCAAGTCAGCGGCGTCACCGACCCGGACAATTCCCTGAACGACACTGCCCGTGCCGGCGACCCTGCGCTCATATCCATCACCTACGACCGCAACGCACCCCCCAATCCGAACCCCCAGAATACCGCCGCCGGTTTCTCCACGCAGGTCAATCTCGGACTGGATCTCAAGGTCCTGACCTCAGGCGGCCCCTCTTGGTCTCTGACTTCCGCGAACGCCCCCGAGATCACCCTCACCCTCGAGAATAACAGCATCCCCACCACCGGCACCCGCGACGACTCGCTTTACCTCACACCCCAGACACTAACCCGTCCCGTTCGCTTCACCTTCGCCGGCCAGATCGTCTCAAACGTATCGTCCTTGCCCACTGTTTCCGAGCTTTCCTTCGCCAGCTTGATCACTGCCCAGGCTAGCAACGAGCTTGGCGATACGGTCTTCTTCGTCTTCGACCGTTTCACCTTTCACGGCTTCCCCGCCGTCTCCACTCCGGTCACCGCGATCGGGCCGCTCAATTTCTCGATCACCGGCTCCGAGTCATCCCGTACTGCCTCCTTCAACATTCCTTTCACCTCGCCCGGAGCCTTTCACCGTGTCGAATTCTCCGATGACCTGGTGAACTGGACTCCCCTGGTCCTAATCGAAGGAAATGGCTTCCAGCGTAACTTCTCGACTTTCCTCGGATCTCTCCCATCCCGATTCTTCCGCATCGCCGACAACTGGACCGAGTTTGACCAAATCAACTCAAACCCGCCCTGAGACAAAAACGATCCGGCCGTTTCGTGCCTTTCCTCACCCTCACTTTCTCTCAAGCAGCGCCCGCATGAGATAGGACAGGTTCAGGCTCAACACCACGCACGGGGCCATCTCGACGCAATTTGCCCGACAATATGAGATTTTCTTCGGCATCTGATGAGGGGATTCCCAAGTTTTTGGTTGTTTGCAGGGCGGAAAACGGGACATTCGCGACCAGATGAGCGAACTAACGGACGGAGCGGCGGTGCGTATCCTGTTTCTCGGCGATATCGTGGGCGAGCCGGGTCGGAAGGCGGTGATCGGCGCACTGCAGGAAATCAGGAAACAGCACTCGATCGATTTCGTGATCGCGAACGGCGAGAACGCCGCAGGGGGGCGGGGGATCACGCCGAGGATCGCCATCGACCTGCTTAGGGCGGGGGTTGCGGTCATAACGACCGGCGACCATGTCTGGGACCAGCAGGAGATCGTCGATTATTTCCCAACCGAGCCGCGGCTGTTGCGCCCCGTGAATTATCCGCAGGGCACGCCGGGTGCGGGGAGCGTGGTGCTGGAGACTTCCAAAGGGAAGATAGCGGTCGTCCAGGCTCAGGGGCGCAGCTTCATGCAGCCGCCTTTGGAAAACCCCTTTCTCGCAGTCGAGGCGGAGGTGGCGAGGCTCAGGGCGGACGGGCTCAGGGTTATCGTGCTTGATTTCCATGCGGAGACAACCTCGGAGAAAATCGCGATGGGCCGGATGCTCGACGGCAGCGTCTCACTGGTCGTCGGCACCCACACCCATGTCCAGACAGCGGATGAAACGGTTTTCCCGGGCGGCACCGGATACCTGACGGATGCGGGGATGTGTGGTCCGGTGGAATCGGTGCTTGGGCGCTGCGTGGAATCGGTGGTCTGGCGTTTCCGCTCCGGGATGCCCACCCGTTTTCCGGTCGCGAAAGGGGATGTGAAACTCTGCGGGGTGATTGTCTCGGCGGAAATATCCAGCGGGCGCTGTGTGGATATCGAAAGGTTTATCCTGCAAATCGGCGAGAATGAGACAGAAACAGCCGGTTGAGCCGCCTGCAAAGCCGCAAAACACGGGGATTTCGGGAAAGTGACAAAAAGACCATATTTTTTTTGACAGGTCGGGGCGAATTGATAATGTCCGCCCGCTCTTCCCCACATGCAGTCAGGGGTGCCGCGCCCGGTCTTGGGTCAAACTGGACAGGTCGCGGTTCTTTTGTCGGCAGGAAGGTCGGGCGAACAACAATCCAGTCTGCTCGTGTAGCTCAGGGGTAGAGCGCATCCTTGGTAAGGATGAGGTCGGCGGTTCAATTCCGCCCACGAGCTCCAGGAACCACACGAACATCTCCCAAACATCTCAGCGAAACCACAACGAAAATGGCCAAGGAACAATTCAAACGCAACAAGCCGCACGTAAACATCGGCACCATCGGTCACGTCGACCACGGCAAAACCACACTCACCGCAGCGATCACGAACACGCTCGCCGAAAAGGGCTTTTGTGAGAAAAAGTCCTACGCGGACATCGACGCTGCCCCTGAGGAGCGCGAGCGCGGCATCACCATCAACACCGCACACGTTGAGTATGAGACGGACAAGCGCCACTACGCCCACGTCGATTGCCCCGGCCACGCCGACTACGTGAAGAACATGATCACCGGTGCCGCCCAGATGGACGGAGCCATCCTCGTGTGCTCGGCAGCAGACGGCCCGATGCCACAGACCCGCGAGCACATCCTGCTCGCCCGCCAGGTCGGTGTCCCGGCCCTCGTGGTGTTCATGAACAAGGTTGACCTTGTCGATGACGCCGAACTTCTTGAACTCGTCGAGATGGAGATCCGCGATCTCCTTTCCTCCTACGACTTCCCGGGCGATGATATCCCTATCGTTGCAGGCTCCGCCACCAAGGCCCTTGCCGGCGACCCGGAGCAGATGGCCAACGTCATCAAGCTCATGGATGCCGTCGATTCCTACATCCCCGAGCCTGAGCGTCCGATCGACAAGACCTTCCTCATGCCCATCGAGGACGTGTTCTCGATCGAAGGCCGTGGAACGGTCTGCACCGGCCGTGTCGAGCGTGGCATCATCAAGAAGATGGAGGAAGTCGAGATCGTCGGCATCCGCGACACCCAGAAGACAACCGTCACGGACATCGAGATGTTCCGCAAGCTGCTCGACGAAGGACGTGCAGGCGACAACGTCGGCCTTCTCGTCCGCGGCCTCAAGAAGAACGACGTCGAGCGCGGCCAGGTCATGGCCAAGCCCGGCACCGTCAAGGGCCACACGATCTTCAAATCCGAGATCTACGTCCTTTCCAAGGAAGAGGGCGGCCGCCACACCCCGTTCTTCTCGAACTACCGTCCGCAGTTCTACTTCCGCACGACCGACGTGACCGGCAGCATCAAGCTCCCCGAGGGAGTCGAAATGGTGATGCCAGGTGACAACATCGGCCTTGAGGTCGAGCTCATCAACCCAATCGCCATGGAGCCAACAATGCGCTTCGCCATCCGCGAAGGTGGCCGCACTGTCGGAGCCGGCCGCGTGGGTGAGATCATCAAATAAGTCAAACCAACGGCCGCACAGGGAAACCCGTTTCCCTGTCAGCCAGGCACTTGGGGCACCCCGCCAAACGGGGTGCCCCTAAGTCGCCTCAAACACCCACAACTTTCCAACCCAAAACGCGTCAGTAGTTCAATTGGTAGAGCGTCGGTCTCCAAAACCGAATGTTGGGGGTTCGAGTCCCTCCTGGCGTGCCACTTTCCGTTACCCTTCCACAGCGAATGAATTTCCTTGAATATCTCAAGCTCGGCGACAGTTGGATCACTTCGGGGATCGTTTATGCGGTCTCCCTGGTTCTCATCTTCCTGCTCGTCCGCAACCTTGCCCGTGTCTCCACCTTCATCGGCGAGGTCAAGGGTGAGCTGCGCAAGGCCAGCTGGCCGTGGGACTCCGATCCGAAGGCCAAAGGTTTCAGGAAATACAAGGAGCTCGTGGATTCCACGATCGTCGTCCTCATCGCCGTGATCCTGCTCGCAGGTTTCGTCCAGTTCTGGGACTTCATCCAGGTTCTCATCGTCGGTTTCCTCACCGAAATCTTCCGCTAATCTTCACCCTCCCAAGCCAGCCTCCCATGCCCAACGCCAAAGATTACAAAGACCAGTGGTACGTCGTCCAAGTCCTTTCGGGCATGGAGGGCAAGGTGCGCGAGCGCATCGCCCGCCAGGTCGAAGCCGAGGAAATGCAGGACTACATCCGCGAGGTTCTCGTCCCCACCGAAGTGGTTTCGGAGATCAAGCGCGGCAAGAAAACCGAGACCAAGAAGAAATTCTTCCCCGGTTACATCATCGTGAACATGTATCTCGCCGATGAGAACAACCAGCTCGTGGAGAAGACCTGGTTCTTCATCAAGGAGATGGAAGGTGTCATCGGTTTCGCCGGCACCAAGGACAGGCCCGCACCGATGCGCCCACGCGAGGTCGAGGCGATGCTCTCCCAGATCCAGGAGCGCGAGGAAACCGTCCGTCCGGCGATCTCCTTCGAGGTCGGCGATACCGTCAAGGTCGCCGACGGCCCGTTCCAATCCCAGAACGGCGTTGTCGAGGAAATCGACCCCGAGCGTGGCAAGCTGCGCGTCGCCGTCGATATCTTCGGCCGCACCACACCCGTCGAGCTAGAATACTGGCAGGTCGAGCGCGAGTGAGTTTCATTTCGGCATTTTAGTTTTCAGAATTTCAGCATTTACCAAATAACATCATGGCCAAGGAAGTCGTCAAAATCATCAAACTCCAGATT
This sequence comes from Akkermansiaceae bacterium, assembly GCA_017798145.1. Taxonomy (NCBI): domain Bacteria; kingdom Pseudomonadati; phylum Verrucomicrobiota; class Verrucomicrobiia; order Verrucomicrobiales; family Akkermansiaceae; species Akkermansiaceae bacterium. The sequence continues at coordinate 3,048,239 of CP059069.1, forward strand.
CAGGCTGGAGCCGCCAACCCATCACCACCAGTAGGCCCCGCACTCGGCCAGGCCGGTGTCAACATCATGGGTTTCTGCAAGGAATTCAACGCCGCGACCCAGTCGCAGGCCGGTGATGTGCTTCCGTGCGTGATCTCGGTCTACAAGGACAAGTCCTTCACCTTCATCACCAAGCGTCCGCCCGCAGGCAACCTCCTCAAGAAAGCCGCCGGCCTCGCATCCGGTTCCGGTGAGCCGAACAAGAAAAAGGTCGGCAAGATCACCAAGGCCCAGCTCATGGAAGTCGTCAACATCAAGATGCCCGACCTCAACACCAAGGATCCCGAAGCCGCAGCCCGCATCCTCGCCGGCACCGCCCGCCAGATGGGCCTTGAGGTCGAAGGCATGTAACAGAATCTCAGCCCCGTGTCAAAACGGGGCACCCCGCAAGAGGGTGGGTACCCAATCCCATCCGCCATCACTGCAAACCAACAAACACAATGTCCAAAACACGCAGCAAACGCTACCGGAAAGCCGCCGAACTGGTGGGCGCCGGAAAATCCTACTCCCTCGCGGATGCCATCAGCACCGTGAAGAAACTCCCGGCGCCGAAATTCACGCCGACAGTCACCCTGTCTTTCCGACTCGGCGTTGACCCACGGAAAAGCGACCAGATGGTCCGCGGCTCCGTCTCGCTCCCGCACGGGACCGGAAAAAACGTACGCGTCGTCGTCTTCGCCCAGGGTGCAGCTGCGGAAGCAGCCCTTGCCGCCGGTGCCGAGCACGTCGGATACGAGGATCTCATCAAGAAAGTCCAGGAAGGCTTCGTCGATTTCGACTCCGCCATCGCGACCCCCGATGCCATGGCCGAAGTCCGCAAGATCGCCCGTGTCCTCGGCCCGCGCGGCCTGATGCCGAACCCCAAGACCGGAACCGTCACCGATGACGTCGCGAAAGCCGTCAAGGAGGTAAAGGCCGGCCGCATCGACTACAAGCTCGACAAGAACGGCAACGTCTCCGGTGCGATCGGCAAGGCCGATTTCGACGAGAAGCAGCTCGAGGACAACGCCCGCGCGTTCCTTGAGAGCGTCGTCCGTGCCAAGCCCGCCTCCGCAAAGGGCAACTTCGTCCAGGCCGTGACCCTCGCCGCTTCCATGCTTCCCGGCCTGCCGCTGGAAGCCTCCGCCTACACCGCAAAGGCAACCGCATAACCCCAGCACGCAACCAACATGAATCCTGACAAGCAAATCATCATCAACGGCCTGCTGGCGCGCGTCAACGACTCGCCCTACGTCATCGTCATCGACTACACCGGCCTCACCGTCCCGCAATTCAGCGAGCTCCGCAACCGCCTCGCCGACAACGGCGGGAAGTGCACCGTCGCGAAGAACAGCTACATGCGCAAGGCTCTCACCGAAGCCGGGCTTCCCGACATCGGCGCGGATCTTGTTGGCCAGACGGCTTTCGTCACCGGCGATTCCGAGGTCTTTTCCGCAGCCAAGATCCTCAAGAACTTCGAGAAGGAATTCAAGAAGCCCGAGATGAAGGTCGGAATCCTCGGCCAGGATGTCCTCGACACCGACAAGCTCAAGGCACTTGCAGACATCCCGTCGCGCGAAGCCGTCCTTTCGCAGCTCCTCGGCCTCATCAACGAGCCTGCCACACGCATCGCCCGCATCCTCCTCGAGAAATTCGATCCGGAGCGCGAGCACTTCAAATCGGGCGGCGCCGAAGAGCCTGCCGAAGCCGAGGCACCAGCACCCGCAGCGGAAACGCCCGCCGAAGGGGCACCTGCCGCCGAATAACAAACAATCTGAACGGAAGGCCTGTCGCGTCTCCACGCAATGGCCGGATTAACAATGGTACCTCGTCGGTTTCCCAGCAGGGAAATTGAAATCTCCGGGAGCTCCCGGGGGCGACGACACCGCAACGGAGATAAACACATGTCAAATATTGCAAACCTCGTAGAAGAACTCGGCAAGCTCACCGTCCTGGAAGCTGTCGATCTCGTGAAACAACTCGAAGAAACCTGGGGCGTCTCCGCCGCAGCAGCCGTCGCAGCCGGTCCGGCCGCAGCCGGCCCTGCCGAAGCCGTTGAGGAGAAGACGGAATTCAACGTCGTCATCACCGACTGCGGAGCCAACAAGATCGCCGTCATCAAGGCGGTGCGCGAAGTTGCTCCCGGACTCGGTCTTGCCGACGCCAAGAAACTCGTCGAATCCGCACCTGCCAACATCCTCGAAGGTGTTGCGAAGGATGCTGCCGAAGCCGCCAAGAAGAAACTCGAGGAAGCCGGCGCCAAGATCGAGCTCAAGTAATCCGCAAGGAAATTTCACCCGGGGCGGGATGTTTCCCGCCCCGGGCAATTCGCACTCTCCCCGTTTTCATAATCAATTTGAAATCCCGCAATCGACGCGTGATACTACCACACCCCGCAGTGTTTCGCGTCGCTTTCGCTCATTTGTCCTCTCCGTCCATCTCCTGAAACCAATCCGCCCGCGCTTTCAAAAGGCTCGGGCTCAAACTCGTAACACTAGCACCGCACCACCATGGCTGAACGTCTCTATTTCGGTAAATTTGAAGAGGTCATCGACCCACCCAACCTCATTGAAGTCCAGAGCAGGTCTTACGACGAGTTCCTCCAGAAGGATGTCTCTCCCGGCGACCGCTCCGACACCGGCCTCCAGGCGGTTTTCCGCGAGGTTTTCCCGATCAAGTCCTACGACGAGGCCATCGAGCTCGATTTCGTCTCCTATGACATCGAGGATCCGAAGATCACCTCGCTCGATTCCCTCCGCAACAGCGAGTCCTTCTCCGCCGCACTCTACGTCACCTTCAAGCTGAAGGACGAGACCGGCACCAAGAAAGAGCGCGTTTACATGGGCGAGCTCCCGATGATGACCCGCCGCGGCACCTTCATCATCAACGGCGCGGAGCGCGTCATCGTTTCCCAGCTCCACCGCTCTCCCGGCATTTGCTTCGAGACATCCCAGCACTTGAACGGGAAAATGCTCCACAGCTTCCGCATCATCCCCGACCGCGGGTCATGGCTCGAAGTCCAGTTCGATACGAACGACCTTCTCTACGTTTACCTCGACCGCCGCCGCCGCCGCCGCAAGTTCCTTGCGACGACTTTCCTGCGCGTCCTCGGCTACCCGACGGACCGCGACATCGTCAGCCACTTCTACTCGATCGAAAACCTCGCCCTCAACAGCAAGATCGACGAGGCGGAACTCGGCCACAAGGTGCCCTTCGAGGATATCCTCGACGGCGAGCTGGTCATCGCGAAGGCCTACGAGCCCCTCACCGCAGGCATCGTCAAGCAGCTCACCGCGCTCGGCCAGAAGAAGCTTGAGGTCATCGACGGACGCGAGGATGAAATCCTCCTCAAATCCCTCCGCAAGGACCCTGCGAAAGACGAGGAATCCGCACTCAAGGACATCTACCGCAAGCTCCGTCCCGGCGATCCTCCGACGGCTTCCAACGCCCGCGCCCTGCTCAAGCGCCTGTTCTTCGACGCGAAGAAATACGACCTCACCCGCGTCGGCCGCTACAAGATCAACCAGAAGCTCGGCATCGGCGTCGATTCCGACGAACGCATCATGGTGCCAGAGGATTTCCTCGCAGCCGTCCGCTACATCCTGAAGCTCAAGAAGGGCGAGGGTGTCATCGACGACATCGATCACCTCGGTTCCCGCCGCGTGCGTGCCGTCGGCGAACTTCTTGCCAACCAGTGCCGCGTCGGCCTCGCCCGCACGGAGCGCCTCGTCAAGGAGCGCATGACCCTTTTCGATGTGAACATCGAAGGCATGACCCCGCAGAAGCTCATCAACCCGAAGGCGCTTTCCGCCGTCGTGCGTGATTTCTTCGGCCGATCCCAGCTTTCCCAGTTCATGGACCAGACCAACCCCCTGGCTGAGCTGACCCACAAGCGCCGCCTCTCCGCCCTCGGGCCGGGCGGTCTGAACCGCGACCGCGCAGGCTTCGAAGTCCGCGACGTCCATCCTTCCCACTACGGCCGCATCTGCCCGATCGAAACCCCGGAAGGCCCGAACATCGGCCTGATCAACTCGATGTGCACCTACGCACGGATCAACGAGTTCGGTTTCATCGAAACCCCTTACCGCAAGGTCAAAAAGGGCAAGGTCACCAACGAGATCGAATACCTCACCGCCGACCAGGAGGAAAACTACCTCATCGCCCAGGCATCCAACGTGATCACCAAGGCAGGTCTCTTCGAGCAGGAGCGCATTGATGCGCGTGAGCGCGGCGAGTTCATCGAGTCCACCCCGGACGCGGTGCACTACATGGACGTTTCGCCGAAACAGCTCGTCTCCGTGGCCGCCGGTCTCATCCCATTCCTTGAGCACGATGACGCCAACCGCGCGCTCATGGGATCGAACATGCAGCGCCAGGGTGTGCCGCTCCTCGTTTCCGAGTCGCCGCTGGTCGGCACCGGCCTGGAAGGCAAGGCTGCCCGCGACTCCCGTGCGGTGGTTGTTGCCGAGGCGGATGGCATCGTCGCTTCCGCCACTGCGGAAATCATCATCACCACCGCCGACGGCAAGCTTCCCGTTTCCGACGAGAAGTTCCTCAGCGATCCTGAAGCCGTGAAAACGAACGTGGCCAAGGGCATTTTCGCCTACCCGCTGCGCAAGTTCATGCGCTCCAACGCAGGCACCTGCATCAACCAGAAGCCCATTGTCAAAGCAGGCCAGAAGATCAAGAAGGGTGCCGTCCTGGCCGACGGCCCCAACACGGAGGACGGCGAACTCGCTATCGGCCGCAACGTGCTGGTCGCCTTCATGCCATGGAACGGCTACAACTTCGAGGATGCCATCGTCATCTCGGAACGCGTGGTCAAGGACGATATCTACACCTCCATCCACATCTCCGAATTCGATGTCGCCGCCCGCGACACCAAGCTCGGCCCCGAGGAAATCACCCGCGACATCCCGAACGTCGGTGAGGAAGCCCTGCGGAACCTCGACCACGACGGCATCATCCGCATCGGTGCGGAAGTGAAGCCCGGCGACATCCTCGTCGGAAAAATCACCCCGAAATCCGAAACGGAACTCGCCCCTGAGGAGCGCCTCCTGCGCGCAATCTTCGGCGAGAAGGCCGCCGACGTGAAAGACACCTCCCTGCGCGTGCCATCCGGCTGCACCGGAATCGTACAGGATGTCCGCGTTTCCTCGCACGGGCTTGCCAAGCGCCGCGCCGAGAAGGTCGATCCCGTGGAGCTCAAGAAGCATCTCAAGAAGATCAACGACGAGCACAAGAAAAAGGCCGACAAGCTAACCGACGACCTCACGGAAAAACTCTCCGACATCCTGCTCGGCGAGAAGATCCCGCTCGACGTGGTCAACGCGCAGTCCGGCGAGATCATCATCCCAGCGAACCGCAAGATCACCAAGACACTGCTCCGCAAGCTCGCATCCGTCCACGATCACATCGAGATCGACCCATCGCCGATCCGCAACAAGATCGTCGAGATCATCAACTCCTTCGAGAGCCGTTTCCAGGAGCTCGACACAGACCGCGAACGCAAGCTCGACCAGCTCGAGTCCGGCGACGACGTCGATCCCGGCGTCATCAAGGAGGTCAAGGTCTTCATCGCCGCCAAGCGCAAGCTTTCCGTCGGTGACAAGATGGCCGGCCGCCACGGAAACAAGGGCGTTGTCGCCACCATCGTCCCGGAAGAGGACATGCCTTACCTGCACGACGGCACTCCCGTTGACATCTGCCTCAACCCGCTCGGCGTGCCTTCCCGGATGAACGTCGGACAGGTTCTCGAGACCCATCTCGGCGTCGCCGCGAAAGCCCTCGGATTCAAGGTTGCCACCCCGATTTTCGACGGCATCAAGGAAGACATCATCTGGAATTTCATGTCCGAGGCGAAGAAAGTCGATGGTGTGAAAATGATCGGGGGCGGCGAGAAAGCCCGCGCCCGCAAGCCTAACGAACCGGAAACCCCAGGCTACACCTGGATCGGCGACGGCAAGGACGGCAGCACCGCCGGAAAATCCACCCTATATGACGGCCGCACCGGGGAGGCCTTCCACAACCCGATTGTTGTCGGCATGATCTACATGCTCAAGCTCGGGCACCTTGTCGCGGACAAGATCCACGCCCGTGCCGTCGGTCCCTACTCGCTCGTCACCCAGCAGCCGCTCGGGGGCAAGGCGCAATACGGTGGCCAGCGCTTCGGGGAAATGGAGGTCTGGGCGCTCGAAGCCTACGGCGCCGCCTATACCCTCCAGGAAATCCTCACCGTCAAGTCCGACGACGTCCAGGGCCGCACCCGCATCTACGAGGCGATCGTCAAGGGCGACAACAATCTCGAGGCCGGCACCCCGGAATCGTTCAACGTCCTCATCAAGGAAATGCAATCCCTCGGCCTCGACGTCCGTCCCGGACGCCAAGGCCAGTCCAGCCACGGCTCGCCGTTGGCCGGCGGCGGGGTCGATGACTTCTCCCTCGATGACCTCACCCTCTGATCCGAAACGCGAAACCAACCTAACACCTAGAATCATTACCTACCATGAGTGTCGATAACAACCTTCGCGAAATCTTTGGCGTGGACGAGCGTCCCGAAGCCTTTGACCAGGTCTCCATCACCGTTGCCTCCCCGGAAATCATCCGGTCGTGGTCCAAGGGTGAGGTGAAGAACCCGGAAACCATCAACTACCGCACCTTCAAGCCCGAAAAGGGCGGCCTCTTCTGCGAGCGCATCTTCGGGCCGACCCGTGACTGGGAGTGCGCCTGCGGAAAATACAAGCGGATCAAGCACAAGGGCGTCGTCTGCGACCGCTGCGGAGTCGAAGTGACCCTGAGCCGCGTCCGCCGCGAGCGCATGGGCCACATCGAGCTTGCCGTGCCGGTCTCACACATCTGGTTCTACAAGTGCATGCCTTCGCGCATCGGCCTGATGCTCGACATGAGCGCGCGCCAGCTTGAGCGCGTCATTTATTACGAGGACTACGTCGTCACCGACCAGGGCAACACAGCCCTCGAGGTCGGCCAGCTCCTCACCGAAGTGGAACTCCGCGAGGCGGAAGACACCTACGGCGACGGATCCTTCAAGGCGATGATGGGCGCTGAGGCCATCATGGAACTGCTCAAGCAGATCGACCTCGCGAAACTCGCCGTCGAGCTCGAGGAGGAACTCGGCACGACCAAGTCCAAGCAGAACAAGAAGAAGCTCTCCAAGCGACTCAAGATCACCCAGGGCTTCGCGGCTTCCAAGACGCGTCCCGAGTGGATGATCCAACTGGTCCTCCCCGTCATTCCGCCGGATCTTCGTCCTCTCGTCCCTCTCGAAGGAGGCCGTTTCGCCACCTCCGACCTGAACGACCTCTATCGCCGCGTCATCAACCGCAACAACCGCCTCAAGAACCTGCTTCTTCTCAAAACCCCGGAAGTCATCATCCGGAACGAGAAGCGCATGCTCCAGGAAGCCGTCGATGCGCTCTTCGACAACGGCCGCCACGGCCGTGCCGTCACCGGCGCAGGCAACCGCCCGCTCAAATCCCTCAGCGACATGCTCAAGGGCAAGGGCGGCCGTTTCCGCCAGAACCTTCTCGGAAAACGCGTCGATTACTCCGGCCGTTCCGTCATCGTCATCGGCCCCGACCTCAAGCTCGGCCAGTGCGGTCTTCCCAAGAAGATGGCGCTCACCCTGTTCGAACCGTTCATCATCCGCCGCCTGAAGGAACTTGGCTACTGCCACACCGTCCGCTCGGCCAAGAAGATGATCGACCGCAAGACCACCGAGGTCTGGGACATCCTCGCGGAAGTCACCAAGGGGCACCCGATCCTGCTGAACCGCGCACCGACGCTTCACCGCCTTTCGATCCAGGCCTTCGAGCCGAAGCTCATCGAGGGCTCCGCCATCCGCGTCCACCCGCTCGTATGCACCGCTTACAACGCGGACTTCGACGGAGACCAGATGGCTGTCCACGTCCCGCTTTCCGTGGAAGCGCAGATGGAGTGCCGCCAGCTGATGCTTGCGCCTAACAACATCTTCTCGCCCGCATCCGGCCGCCCGATCACGGTACCTTCCCAGGACATCATCCTTGGCACCTACTACCTCACCTGGGCCGGCATCCGCACCCAGGCGGACCGCGAAAAACAGGAGCACCTGCCGCTTTTCGAGAACTCTTCGGAAGTCGAGTTCGCCATCGCTTCGAGGAAAATCGACTACCATTCCTGGATCCGCATCCGCAACCAGGATTATGGCAAGAAGACCCACTACGGCGAGTCGGATCTCAAGATCATCGAGACCACCCCGGGCCGTGTCCGTTTCAACGAGATCTGGCCGGATGAGATCGGTTTCTACAATAAGACCGTCGGCAAGAAGCAGATCGGCGACATCATCTGGCGTTGCACCCAGGTGTCCGGCAAGAAGAAGACCGTGGAGGTTCTCGACAAGCTCAAGTCGCTCGGTTTCATGGAAGCCATGCGTTCCGGCATCTCCATCGGTATCGTCGACATGCTCATCCCCGAGGAAAAGCCGGAGGTCATCGCCAACGCCTACGCCGAGGTTGAGAAGGTCTCCAAGCAATACCGCAACGGTGTCATCACCAACGGCGAGCGCTACCAGAAGGTCGTTGACATCTGGACCCAGGCCACCGACACCATCGCCAACGCGCTCTACCGCAAGATCGAGCACAACGAAGGCAAAAAGAAGGCATCGCCGCTCTTCATGATGGTCGATTCCGGCGCGCGGGGCAACAAGTCCCAGATCAAGCAGCTCGGCGGCATGCGCGGCCTGATGGCCAAGCCCTCCGGCGAGATCATCGAACGCCCGATCATTTCCAACTTCCGCGAAGGCCTCTCGGTGCTGGAGTATTTCATCTCCACCCACGGCGCCCGCAAGGGTCTCTCCGACACCGCCCTGAAAACGGCGGACTCCGGATACATGACCCGCAAGCTCGTGGACGTCGCCCAGGATGTGATCGTTTTCCAACAGGACTGCGGCACCGCCAATGGCATCTCCGTCGAGGCGATCTACGACGGCGACGAGGAAGTCGCATCCCTCTCCACCCGCATCTACGGCCGCGTTTCCTGCGAGAAGGTCAAGGATCCGATCTCCGGCAAGGTGATCGTGAAAGCCGATGACGTCATTTCCGAGAGCCAGGCGAACGAGCTTGAGAAAATCGGCCACGAGAAGCTCAAGATCCGTTCCGTCCTCACCTGCGAGGCGGACCGCGGCTGCTGCGCGAATTGCTACGGCCTCAACCTCGCGACCGGCCTGCCGGTCAAGATCGGTGAGGCGGTCGGCATCATCGCCGCCCAGTCCATCGGTGAGCCGGGAACCCAGCTCACGATGCGTACCTTCCACGTCGGCGGTGTCGCCTCCGCGACATTCAAGCAGCCGACGATCAAGGCGAAGAACAGCGGACGCCTTGTTTATAAGGATCTCCGCGTCGTCCAGGACTCTGATGGGAATTGGGTCGCACTCAACAAGAACGGCTCCGTCTCCATCCGTGACAAGGGTGGCCTCGAGCTGGAAAGCCACAACATCATCATCGGTTCCGTCATCAAGGTGAAGGACGGCGAGGATGCCAAGAAGAACGACATCATCGTCGAATGGGATCCATACAACGTGCCGATTCTCACCGAGAAACCGGGTAAGGTTGAGTTTCGCGACATGATCCTCGGCATCACCGTTGCGGCGGAGGTGGACAAGGAAACCGGGAAGAAGGGAACCATGGTCACCGAGCACAAGGAAGACCTCCACCCGCAGGTTTGCATCACGGATCCGAAGACCGGCGAGGTCATCATCAGCTATTCCATCCCCGTCGGGGCCCACCTTTCCGTAAAGGAAGGCGAGAAGGTCACCGGGGGAACTCAGCTCGCCAAGACCCCGCGGAAAGTCGCGCGCACCAAGGACATCACCGGTGGTCTGCCACGGGTTGCCGAGCTTTTCGAAGCCCGCAAGCCCAAGGAAGCCTGTGTCATCTCCAAAATCGAGGGCGAGGTCTCCTTCGGGAACAACGTCCGCGGCAAGAAAAAGGTCGTAGTCACCGATCCGGTCACCGGCGAAGGCGTCGATCACCTCGTGCCGATGGGCAAGCACATCATCGTCACCGAAGGTGACAAGGTGAAGCGCGGCGACCAGATCACCGAAGGCCCCGTGTCTCCGGAGGATCTCCTCGAAGCCTGCGGCGCGACCGAACTCCAGGAACACCTTGTCAACGAAGTGCAGTCCGTTTACCGCGTCCAAGGCGTGGAAATCAACGACAAGCACATCGAGGTCATCGTGCGCCAGATGCTCCGCAAGGTGAAGATCACCGAGCCGGGCGATGCCGACCAGTTCCTCTGGGGCGACCAGGTCGAGCGCACCACCTTCAAGAAGGTCAACGCCGAGATCATCGCCAACGGCGGCAAGCCTGCCGAAGGCGAGCCTGTCCTCCTCGGTATCACCAAGGCATCCCTCGAGACCGATTCGTTCATCTCCGCCGCATCCTTCCAGGACACCACCCGTGTCCTCACGGAAGCCGCGACCCTCGGACGCATCGACTACCTCACCGGGTTCAAGGAAAACGTCATCATGGGTCACCTCATCCCCGCCGGAACCGGCTTCCATCACCACCGTGATTCGGAATTCGAGTTCACCGTCGAGGAACCGGAGCCAGTCGTCGAAGAGCAAGAAGTGCTCGATGACGAAGAAGACGTCGTCTCGGCGTAAGCCAACTGAAATTCACAAGACCCCGGCCCGTCGCGAGATGGCCGGGGTTTTTCGTTCCACCGGGGAAGGGTGAGCCGGCACGTGATGCTCAGCTCGCCGGGTGGTTGGAAAACATCTTGTGCAGGCCGGCCGCACCGTGGGCCACAGCGGCAACGCCCAGGATAGGAAACCAGGAATCCCAGCCGATCGGAGCTGAACCGAAGAGCTTGTTCATGAATGGAGTGTAGGTGAAAAGCAGCTGGAAGACCATCATCACGGCGGATCCGCCGAGCAGCCAGGGGTTGGTGAAAAGGCCGATCGCAAAGGTGGAGCGGGTGAAGCTGCGGCAGTTGTAGAGATAAAACAGCTCAACCATCACGAAGACGTTGACCGCCACCGTGCGCGCCTCCGCCAATGTGGAGCCCCGTCCTGTTTCCCAGAAAAACAGGCCGAAGCAGCCGGCCAGCATGATCAGGGACACGATGAGGATGCGGGCCTGGAGCATGCCCGTCAGGATGGCGGAACGGGGATCGCGCGGAGGGCGGCTCATTGTCCCTGCCTCCTTGGGCTCGAAGACGAGCATGAGCCCCAGAAGGACGGCGGTGGTCATGTTGATCCAAAGGATCTGGACCGGCAGGATGGGCAGCGTCACGCCAAGGACGACGGCGGCGAGGATGACCAGGCCTTCCCCGAAATTGGTCGGCAGGGTCCAGACGATGAATTTCGTCAGGTTGTCAAAGATGCCGCGGCCTTCCTCCACCGCCGCCTCGATGGAGGCGAAGTTGTCATCCGTCAGGATCATGTCGGCGGCCTCCTTGGATACGTCGGTTCCGGAGATCCCCATCGCGATGCCGATGTCCGCCTGCCGGAGGGCGGGGGCGTCGTTGACGCCGTCTCCCGTCATGGCGACGATGTGTCCCCGGGATTGCAGCGCCCTGACAAGGCGGAGCTTCTGCTCGGGGCCGACCCTTGCGAAAACCACCGCCCTCTCGGCGGCATCCGCCAGCCCGGCGTCGGGGAGCGTTGCCAGCTCGCGCCCGGTGAGCGCGACGACATCGCTATCCAGGCCGATTTGCGTGGCGATGGCTTTCGCCGTCAGGGCGTGGTCGCCGGTGATCATTTTGACGGAGATCCCGGCCGCATGGCATTTGGAGATGGCCGCGATGGCCTCAGGACGCGGGGGATCGAGTTTTCCCTGCAGCCCGAGGAAGGTGAGGCCATCGGCGACGTGGCCGTGCTCGAGCCCGTCATGGGAATGGTGCATTTCACGCCGTGCGAATGCCAATACGCGGAGACCGCGGGAGGCCATCATTTCCGCCATCTTGACGATGGATCCGGCGTCGAGGGAATCCAGCTCCCCGGAGGCCCCGAGAGAATGGGAGCAGCGTTCGAGGAGGGTTTCCACGGCTCCCTTGATGTAGATCACCTTCGGCCCGCCGGTGGCTCCGTGGAGGGTGGCCATGTATTGGTACTCCGACTCGAAGGGAATGGTCTCGATGCGGGGGAGGCGGCGGTTGATCTCGCTCTCCGAGATTCCCGCTTTCCGCGCGGAGACGATCAGGGCGGCTTCGGTGGGATCCCCCTCGGCGATATGGCTGCCGTGGTCCGCGCGGATGACCCTCGAGTCGTTGCAAAGTATCCCCGCGCCGAAGGTTTCCAGGAGAGCCTCGTTTTCCCCGACGACCACAGGCCTGCGTTCGAAGTGGACTTCGCCATCGGGGTCGTAGCCGCTGCCAGTGACGTGGTGGAGGATGCCTCCGGCGAACACTTCCTGGACCGTCATCTGGTTCTGGGTGAGGGTGCCGGTCTTGTCCGAGCAGATGACGGTGGTGCTGCCGAGTGTCTCCACGGCGGGGAGCTTGCGGATGATCGCCTGCCGCTTCGCCATCCGCGAAACCCCGATGGCCAGCGTGATGGTGACCGCGGCGGGAAGCCCTTCCGGAATGGCTCCCACGGCAAGGGCGACGGCGGCGAGAAACATGGAAACCCACGACTCGCCGCGCAGCAGGCCGACCAGGAAGGTGAGCGCGGCGAGGCCGAGGATGACGAAAAGAAGGATCCGGCTGAAAGCGGCGATCTTGCGGGTGAGGGGGGTTTGCAGGACGTCGGCCTTTTTCATCATGTCGGCGATCAAGCCCATCTGGGTGAGGTCTCCCGTGGCATACACGACACCCTCGCCCTGCCCGAAAATGACGAGGGTTCCAGTGAAGGCGAGGTTGGCCCGATCCGCGAGGACAGTGTCCGCGGGAAGGGTGTGGGCCTGCTTTTGCGTGGGAACGGATTCTCCGGTGAGCGCGGCTTCCTCGATGCGCAGGTTGCGCTGCCTCAGCAGCCGCAGATCGGCAGGGACCTTGTCGCCGGATTGAAGGAACACGATGTCACCGGGCACGAGTTCGGTGGACGGGAGGCGGACTTTCATCCCATCCCGTTTCACGAAAACGTCTGTGTGTACCATTTTCGTGAGAGCCTCGATGGCCTTGCCGGCCTTCGCCTCCTGGACGAACCCGATGACCGCGTTCACGAGTACGACGCCGAAGATGACGGAGGCGTCGACCCATTCCCGCAAGCCTGCGGTGATCGCGGCCGCGGCCAGGAGGATGTAGATGAGAGGTTGGTGGAACTGCTGGAGGAAGCGGAACCATGCGGCCACCGGCTTCCGAGCCGTCATCTGGTTCGGCCCGGATTCCGCGGCACGGCGGGCTGCCTCATCGTTGGATAGCCCTGTCTGGTGGGAGGAGCGCAAGAGGCCGAGCGCCTCCTCGGGTGAAAGGGCATGCCATTTCGTCTCGGCGGGATTTTTCATGTCGGTTCTTTTTTTCCCGGGGCGATCCGGGATCCGGGCCGTGGTCACGGGGCGAATCCGGCGGGCAGGGACTCGCCTTTCAGGAAAGTGGCGCAGTTCCCGACCGTGACGCGGGCGATTTCCGCAAGCGCTTCCTTGGTGAGGAATGCCTGATGGGCGGTGATTAGGACGCTGGGAAACGTGATGAGCCGGGCCAGCTCGTCATCCTGCAACACCATGCCCGAATGATCCTCGAAGAAGATGCCCTCCTCTTCCTCATAAACGTCCAGCGCGGCGCCACCGAGGTGCCCCGATTTCAGTGCCCCTATCAGGGCGCTTGTATCGACCAGTTTGCCGCGGCTCGTGTTGACCAGGTAGGCGCCGGGTTTCATCGAGCGGATCGCGGAGGCATCGATCAGATGATGGGTCGCGGGAGTCAGCGGCAGGTGCAGGCTGATCACGTCGCTGGTCTCCAGCAAGGCTTTCGCCGCTGTGTATTCGATCCCGTGCACCGCGGCCCATTCCGGCGCGGGCAACATGTCATTGGCGAGGACGCGGCAACCGAAGCCGCGGAAAATCTGTGCCGTGATGCGGCCGATCTTGCCGGTGCCGATGATGCCGACGGTCTTGCCATGGAGATCGAAACCGACGAGTCCGCTGAGGGAGAAATTCTGCTCGCGGACACGGTTGTATGCGCGGTGGATCTTCCGGTTGAGGGCGAGGAGGAGCGCAACGGTGTGCTCCGCCACGGCATGGGGCGAGTAGCTCGGAACCCTGATCACGGTGACGCCGAGCTCGTCGGCGGCGGCGAGATCCACGTTGTTGAATCCGGCGCAGCGCAAGGCCACGAGCCCGACTCCCCCGGCGGAGAGAAGCTCCAGGCAGCGCCGGTTCACGATGTCGTTGACGAACACGCAAACCGCCTGTGCGCCCGCGGCGGAGGAAGCGGTCTCGCCGGAGAGGCGGAAATCATGGTAACGGATCGTCATCCCGTTTCCCCGCGCCTCAGGCTCGAAGTGGGTTCTGTCGTAGGGCTTGGTATCGTAGAAAGCTATTTCCATCATCACAGGTATGGTCGGCTTCCCAACATAGCATTGCCGAGCTTGGGGGGAAGCCCATAACCCCGCTTGATCACACTTCGTGGCGGGCTCCCCATCCCTGCGATCCCGGGGCGGATGGCGTGGCCGGGGAGCTTTCTGCGCATGGCTTCCGGATATCCCCGCACCGTTCCCCGACGCCGATGATTTCCTGCAACTGCACGTTTGACAGGTAGGGCGCTCCTGCTAGCCTGCCGCGCCCGCTCCAAGGCAATGGAATCATTTTTCCACAAGCAAGCCAGGTGGCGGCACCAACCCGACAATACCAAACAAGATGGCAACCAAGAAGAAAACCGCCGCCAGCAAACCGGCCGCGAAGAAATCCGCAGCGAAAGCAAAGAGCTCCGCAAAAGCTACGAAGTACGTTTACACCTGGGGCGCAGGCAAGGCCGACGGCCACGGCAAGATGAAGGAGCTGCTTGGCGGCAAAGGCGCGAACCTCGCCGAGATGACCCTCATCGGTCTTCCGGTTCCCGCGGGCTTCACCATCACCACCGAGGTCTGCACCTACTACTACGACCATAAGAAAACCTACCCGAAAGTCCTCCGCTCCCAGATGGAAGCAGGCGTGGCCAACATGGAAAAAATCATGGGCTACAAGTTCGGCGACGACAAAGGCTTCCCTCTTCTTCTCGCGGTCCGCTCCGGCGCGCGCGACTCCATGCCCGGCATGATGGACACCGTCCTCAACCTCGGCCTCAATGACAAGACCGTCGCCGCTCTCGCGAAGGCCACCAGCAACGAGCGTTTCGCATGGGACTGCTACCGCCGTTTCATCCAGATGTATGGCGACGTCGTTCTCGGCGTGCAGAAGCTTCCCTCCGAAGACCACGAGCCATTCGAGCACGCCATCGAGTCTTTCAAGCATGAGAAGTATGGGAAAGACATCGTCGATTCCGAGCTGACTGCTGAGGACAACAAGGAGATGGTCGCCATCTTCAAGAAGCTCGTGCTCGACCGCACCGGAAAAGGTTTCCCGGAAGATCCATGGGAGCAGCTCGAGGGTGCAGCAGGTGCCGTCTTCAGCTCGTGGATGAACGACCGCGCGATCGTCTATCGCCGCAAATACGGCATCCCCGCCGCGTGGGGCACCGCCGTCAACGTCCAGGCCATGGTCTTCGGAAACACCGGCAAGAACTCCGGCTCCGGAGTTGCCTTCACCCGCAACCCCGCCAACGGCGAAAACGTTCTCTACGGTGAGTTCCTCGTCAACGCACAGGGTGAGGATGTCGTCGCCGGTGTCCGCACCCCGGATGCCGTCGCAGGCATGGCCAAGGCGCTCCCCGGCGCGTTCAAGGATCTGATGAAAGTCCGCGCCATCCTTGAAAAACATTTCCGCGATGTGCAGGACGTCGAGTTCACGATCCAGGAAGGCAAGCTTTTCATGCTCCAGACCCGGAACGGCAAGCGCACCGCCGCCGCCGCGCTCAAGTTCGCCGCCGACATGGTGAAGGAAAAGCTCATCGACTGGCAGACCGCCGTCCTGCGCAACCCCGCCGACCAGCTCGACGCGCTCCTCGCCCCGGTCTTCGACATCGCCGAGACCAAGAAGGCGACCATCATCGCCAAGGGTCTGCCCGCCGGCCCGGGTGCCGCTTCCGGGAAAGTTTATCTCAATGCGGATCGCGCAGAGGCTGCCGCCCAACGTGGTGAGAAAGTTCTCCTCGTCCGCGTGGAGACATCCCCGGAAGACCTTCGCGGGATGATTGCTGCGGAAGGCATCCTCACCTCGCGTGGCGGTGTTTCCTCGCACGCGGCTCTCGTCGCCCGCCAGATGGGCAAGGTCTGCGTCTGCGGCGCCTCCGGTGTCGAGGTGGATTACGAAAAGAAAACCGTCAAGGCTGGCGGCCTCACCTTCAAGGAGGGCGACTACCTCTCCATCGACGGAACCGCAGGAACAGTCTATGCTGGTGAGCTCGCCACCGAGCCATCCGAGATCATCACCGGTCTCATCTACAATAAGAAGGCCTCCCAGGGCACCGAGAAGTTCAAGAACTTCGTCCAGCTCATGGACTGGTGCTCCCAGGCAACCCGCATGGGCGTCCGCACCAACGCCGACACCCCGGAGCAGGTCAAGAACGCCGTCGCATTCGGCGCGGAAGGCATCGGCCTCACCCGTACCGAGCACATGTTCTTCGAGGGCGACCGCATCGACGCGATGCGCGAGATGATCCTCGCCACCAACGAGCCAGCCCGCAAAAAGGCGCTCAAGAAGCTCCTCCCGCACCAGCGCAAGGACTTCTTCGGCATCTTCAAGGCGCTGGAAGGCAAGCCCGCCACGATCCGCCTCCTGGATCCGCCGCTCCACGAGTTCCTCCCGCACTCCAAGGAGCAGCAGATGGATCTCGCCCGCAAGCTCGGTGTCCGCGTCGAGGAGATCATGCAGCGCGTGCACGACCTCCACGAGTTCAACCCGATGCTTGGTCACCGTGGCTGCCGTCTTGCCATTTCCTATCCGGAAATCGCCGAGATGCAGGCACAGGCGATCTTCGAGGCCGCCGCGATGTGCGTTTCCAAAGGCATCCCGGTGAAGCCCGAGGTGATGGTTCCGCTCGTCGGCTACGCCCGCGAGCTGGAGCTTCAGGTGGAGATCATCCACCGAGTCGCCAAGGAGGTGAAGGCCGCCAAGGGCGTGAAGTTCGACTATCTCGTCGGCACGATGATCGAGGTGCCCCGTGGTTGCGTCACCGCAGATGAGATCGCGCAGCACGCGGAGTTCTTCTCCTTCGGCACGAACGACCTCACCCAGACCGCACTCGGCGTCAGCCGGGACGACATGGGCTCGTTCCTCAACAGCTACCAGGAAAACGACATCTATCCGAAGAACCCCTTCGCCTCGCTCGACACCACAGGAGTTGGCCATCTCATGGAGATCGCCGTCGCCAAAGGCCGCTCGACCAAGAAAAACATCAAGCTCGGCATCTGCGGTGAGCACGGTGGCGATCCGGATTCGGTGACCTTCTGCCACAAGCTCGGCCTCGCCTACGTTTCCTGCTCGCCGTACCGCGTGCCCGTCGCCCGCCTCGCCGCCGCCCAGGCAGCGATCAACGACGGCACCGCCCCCAAGGCGCCCGCCAAGAAGAAGGCCAAGAAAAAGCCAGCCAAGAAGGCCGCGAAGAAAAGCTAAGCCTGGCGGCGGGTTTCAGCCGCCATGCCATATCGGAAGCCACAAGCCGCGTCGGAGCAATCCGGCGCGGCTTTTTGCGCAATGAAAGGAAGAGGGATGCCTGGCGGCTCTGTTCCCGGCTGGCATGAACCTAAGCCATGAGCGCCTCGATCTCATCGGCCTCTATGGGGATGCCGGCCATGAGGTCGGTGTTTCCGGTTTCGCCGATGAGATAGTCGTTCTCCAGGCGGACGCCGAGCTTTTCCTCGGGGATGTAGATGCCGGGCTCGATGGTGAAGACCATGCCGGGGGCGACGGGTGTGTGGGCGGGGGAGACGTCGTGGACGTCGATGCCGAGATGGTGGGAGACGCCGTGCATGAAATACTTTTTCACCAGCGGCTTGGTCTCGTCCTGGACGGCTGCTTCCTCCGCGGTGAAGAGGCCGAGGGCTATGAGTTCCTTCTCCATCTGCGCGACGCACTGTTTCTGGTATTCCGGCATGAGGATGCCGGGGCGGAGTATTGAATTCCCGAAGCGAAGCATGCGCAGGACGGCGTTGTAAACGTCGCGCTGGCGGTCGGTGAACTTGCCATTTGCCGGGATGGTGCGGGTCATGTCCGCATTCCACCCGCCGTATTCCGCGGCAACGTCCATGAGAAGGAGTTCGCCGTCCTTCAGCTCGCAGTCATTTTCCACATAGTGGAGACATAGGGCGTTGCCACCCGCTGCAATGATGGGGTTGTAGGCGAAGCCACGCGAGCCGCGGCGGGTGAACTCGTGGATGTATTCCGCCTCGACCTCCCATTCGCCGACTCCGGGTTTCACGAAGCCGAGGATGCGGCGGAATCCTGCTTCGGTGATGTCGCAGGCTTCCTGAAGGAAGGCGATTTCCTCGGCGGACTTGATGGTGCGGAGCTTGTAGATCAGCGGGGAGAGGCGGCCGTAGCTGTGCAGCGGGAAGCGCTCGCGGCACTGTTTTACGAAACGGGCGTTGCGCGTCTCGATGGGGACTGCGCAGCGAGGGTGCTCGTTGGTGGGGATGAAAAAGCCATCGGCCTGGACGGAGAGGTTGGCCAGGGTTTGGTCGAAGCTGCCGTTCCACTCGATTCGGGCGATGCCGGTGCGTTCCTTGGCCTGATCCTTGGTCAGCTTCGCACCCTCCCAGATGGCGATGGTTTCGTTGGTCTCGCGGAGGAAGAGGATTTCCCTGTCCTTGGGCTCCTTCGCATCCGGGTAGAGGATGAGGATGGTGTCCTCCTGCATGACGCCGGTGAGGTAGAACAGATCGCTGCTCTGCTCGAAGGTGTGCTGGGCGTCGGCGTTGGTGGGGTAGATGTCGTTCGAGTGGATCACCGCGATGGAATTGGGCGCGAGGAGGGCGGCGAGGTTTTTCCTGTTTGAGACGAAGAGCGATGGATCGGGTAGGCGCGTGCGCATGGCGGGAAAGCTAGATGGCAAATCCCGATTGCCAACCACCAAAAAGGGCGCGTGCATGCGCTGAGGGGTTCAGTCCTGGTTGGCTTCCATTTCCGCATCGGTGGGTGTGGCGGTGGGGATGCCTTTTTCCGGGACTTCCATGCCTGCGATCCATGCGATCGCGTTCAGCACGACCCTGCGCTGGCTGTCGCTCTGCCAGTTCTTGTGGAAATGCCCGCCGGTGAAGCCGAAGCCGCGTCCACCGCCATTCGGGTCAGGACGCTGGAAGGCCCACATGACGTGCTGCGGCTGCCTGTCCTCCAGGACCGCCTTGCGGACATCCGGGTTCCCGGAGTGCGGGCCGTCCTTGCGTTTGAGGGTTTCCGAAGGTGGGAGGGCGGAGAGGATGGGGGTGACCCCTTCCATGTCCTTGCGGAAGCGCATGTGGTAGTACCATTCGTCGTTGATGTTGAAATCGGCGACTCCGTTGGCGATGGGGTGGGACGGCATTTTGAAGGAGGCGTCCCAGTGCGGGTTCACCGACCAATGGGTCTCGAAGAAGCCGCCTATGGCATCGAGGAAAGTGTCGCCAGGCTCCCCTTTCGGGATCTCGACGGCGTAGTGGATGCAGCCGATGCCGACGCCCGCCTCGGCGAGTGCGCGGAGTTTTTCCAGGCGCAGCAGGGCGGGATGTTTCGGCCCGCCATCCGAGTAGATGACGACGGCGGAGGCTCCGTTGAAGACCGACTCATCGGCGGGCCAGCCGTTTTCGACGACGACCGTCTCGAAGCCGAGGCCGGATTTTTCCAGGTGATCGGCGAGCAGCATGGAGCCGGCGCGGTGCTCGTGCTGGCCGCGCCCGTGGCTGGGCTTGCCGGCGATGAAGACGATCTTTCGGGTGGCGGCTGCGGGTGAGGTTTCCTCCGCAGTGGACCTGATCCATAGGATGGCGCTGGCGAGTCCTAACAGGCAGGCGAGCAGCAGGGGGCTTGTTTTTCTCATGCTGCGGGATCATACGGACGGGTGGCGGCAAAGCTATCGCGGCTTGCAATGGGGAGGTGCCGCGGACAGGTTGCGGCGGAGAAACGAAATGCAATTCCTGGATAGAGAAACGACATCACTGAAAATCTGCGGCGTCACCCTGCAAGGAGATGCGGAGGGGCTTGCGGAGCTCGGCGTGGATGCGCTGGGCTTCAATTTCTGGCCGCAGTCGAAACGCTATCTGGATCCGCGGAAAGGGGGCTGGGCGAAGGGGCTGGCGGGAAAGATCCTTCGGGTCGGTGTTTTCGTGAACGAGGCGAGCGACCTGCCATACCGGCTGTATGGCGATGGCATGATCGATGTGGTGCAGCTTCACGGCGATGAGTCGCCGGAAACGGTGGGTGGTTTCGCGATGTCGGGCATCCCGGTGATCAAGGCTGTGGGTGTGAAGGGCGCGGCGGACATCGCGGGAGCAGGCGGATACGGGGCGGATGCGGTGTTGCTCGATGCGCACGCGCCGCTGGTGTTCGGTGGCACCGGGGAGGTGTTCGACTGGGGTTTGGCGCTGGCCTTCAGGGACCGGTTTCCGGAGATCCCGATGATCCTCGCCGGGGCATCGCGCCCGGCTAATGCGCGGCAGGCTGTCACCCAGGTGAAACCTGCGGCGGTGGATGTGGCATCGGGTGCGGAGAGTGCGCCTGGGGTGAAGGATTTCGGGAAGGTGGAGGCGCTGCTGGCGGCATGCAGGGCATGATCGCGGACTCGCACTGCCATCTCGCGTCATCGCGTTTTTCCAATGAGGAACGCGGTGCCATAATACAGCGGGCGGTCGATGCGGGCGTGCACCGGATGGTCACGCTCTCGACCTGCCTGGAGGATGTCGGGAAAAACCTGGAACTCGCCAGCGATCCTAGGGTGCTGGCGACGGTTGGCATCCATCCCTGCGATGTCCACAATGCCCCCGACGATGCGGTGGAACAGCTCTCGGCCCATACCGCCGATCCCCGGGTGTGTGCGGTCGGCGAGACCGGACTGGATTATTTCCATCCGGCTCCGGATGGCTGGGATGAGGAAAGCTATCGCCGGAGGCAAAGGGATTTCCTGGAAAGGCATTTCGAGCTGGCCGCATCCGCCGGGCTGAATGTGGTGATCCACACCCGCGACAAGGAGGGCAGCGGATCGTTCGGGGATGCGCTCGCTATCTATAGGCGGCACTCTGCCCGGGTGCGGGCGGTTTTCCACTGTTTCATCTCGGAGTGGGATCTGGCGGAAAAGGTGATCGCCGAGGGCGGGCTGGTTTCCTTCGGTGGAGTGGCGACATTCAAGAATGCGGCGCTGGCCAAGGACGCGGTCAGGCGCGCACCGGCGGGAAGCTTCATGCTGGAGACCGATTCGCCATACCTCGCCCCCGAGCCTGTGCGCGGGAAGCGCAACGAACCGGCCTTCGTGATGCATGTCGCGCAGGCGGTGGCGGCGATGCGCGGGGAGAGCCTGAAGCAACTCGCGGCGCACACCGGGGCGGCGTGCGGAAGGTTTTTCCGCGGGTTGAATGAATCCGCTTGAATAAAATCCTCCACGGCAATCGTTTCTGTGTGTATTGACATCCGTAAACCGCTACGGTTCCCGAACACGAAATCCCCAGTTATGAAAAACGCACCACTGCTTGCCTTGGCCGCCCTCTCCGCAACCCTCGCCTCATGCTCCCCCCAAGGCGGCGGCGGCGAGGACTACGACGTATCCAACCCATACGCCGCCCCCGATTACGGCGATGACACAGGCACGCCCTTCGACACCTCCGATGTGAACCCCGCCTACGACGCACCCGCCGTGTACGAGGATACCACGCCGGCCGCCAGCCCCGCACCCGCACCCGCCGCGAGTGCGACCGTCCACACCGTCGTGCGCGGGGATTCGCTCTGGAAGATCGGCAGGCAATACGGGGTGACCGTGGATGCGATCAAGCAGGCCAACGGCCTGACCAAGGACACCGCCGTGCTCGGTGCGAAGCTCAAGATCCCAGCCCGCTGATCCCATGCCCCTCCGTTCGGCTCTCGCTGGCATCCCGCTATGCGCCGCATTGCTCTGCGCCCAGCCCGAGCCGTCTGCGGAAACCCCGATGACCCCCAGGGAGGATGCCGTCGAGCAACTCCTCTCGGAAAGGGAATCGCCCGAAGCCCTCGAAAAGGCGGCGGCCGCGGCGCGCGCACTCGGCGTATCCGAACAGGCCATCCTTGAGGCGCGCTTCCTCTTCCACGTCGACCGTGCCGAGGATGCCGAAATCGCCGCGCTCCTGCCACAGTTCCTTGCGCTCAAGGACAAGTTCAGCCTGACGGACTCCGAGATCTTCGGCAGCGCGGATGACTGGCTGGCGGTCACCGAATACGTGCAGGCGCTCGCCGCCCTGGAGAAGGGCGACAAGGACGGTTTCAAGAAACACATCACGGAGGCCTTCTGGCTCAGCCCGAGGCAAGGTGCGGCCTTCGCACCCCACATCGACCGCATCCGCCTCATGGATGCGATGAAGGCGGTGAGGGTCGATTTCGGGAAAGGCTACACCGACACGCTGACGGGAAAGCCCACGGATTTCGGCACGATCCTCGGAACAAGGAAAGGGATGCTGCTCCACTTCTGGTCCCCATGGAGCAGGGAGTGCGAGGCTACCCTGGCCGACTTCCTCATCACCGCGGAACACCTGGCCGCGAATGATGTCGCCGTCGCGTCCGTCCTTCCCGAGACCTCGGACAAAGTCATCGCGGATGCCAGGGCGATGCTC
Source organism: Akkermansiaceae bacterium (assembly GCA_017798145.1). Classification (NCBI taxonomy): domain Bacteria; kingdom Pseudomonadati; phylum Verrucomicrobiota; class Verrucomicrobiia; order Verrucomicrobiales; family Akkermansiaceae; species Akkermansiaceae bacterium. The sequence continues at coordinate 3,071,049 of CP059069.1, forward strand.
GCCGCGACCGGCAAGAAACTCCAGGGGGCATGGATCGTGGACACGGTGAAAAACCCCCTCAGCGCGAAGCTCAGGGTGCAGAGCGTCCCCGCCGTAGTGCTGGTCTCGCCGGACGGCCGCATCCTTTTCAACGGCCATCCGACGGACGGCGAGTTCTGGGAGGCGCTGGAAAGGATCAATCCGGAGATCGCCCGCCCCGAGATGCGCGCCGAGGATTGAATACTATGAATCTAGTAATACTGCGAATCCAGTAACAGGGGGCTTCGCGGTGCGGGAACGGGACGAGAAATTTATTTAGGAATTCCGTAATTTATCTTGACGGAAACATGAAATACTAGTTTTCTCGTAACCAAGAGAAGCAAGCGCCCAATGGTAACGCCATCCCATCCATCGAACCTCGAGCTCCAGGCGCTCTCCGTGCTCTGGCACGAAGGGCCATCTACGGTGAACGTAGTGCATGGGGCCCTGCCAGACGGCAGGGAGCGGGCCTACACGACGGTGCTCTCCGTGATGCAGAGCCTGGAGCGCAAGAAGCTCGTGAGGCGCATCCGATCCGGCAGGGCGCACACCTACGAGCCCGCCTATTCCCAGGAAGTCATCGTGCGCCGCGCCATGGACGACTTCATCACGAACGCTTTTGGAGGACGCCTCGGTGAGGCTGTTCTCGCTACCCTCTCCGCCGGTACATTGACACCGGAAGAGAAAACAAACATCGAACGCGAACTCCAACGACACAAAACCATGGCTGCAAAAAAAACAGTAAAGAAGGCCGCGGCCAAACCCGCGAAGAAAACCGCCAAGAAAGTTGCCAAGAAGGCGCCGGCCAAAAAAGCCGCACCCAAGAAGGCAGTGAAAAAGGCGGCCAAGAAAGCACCCGCTAAGAAAGCCCCGGCCAAGAAAGCCGCGGTGAAGAAGGCTCCGGCCAAGAAAGCGGCAAAGAAGGTGGCGAAAAGCGCCAAGAAGGTAGCGAAGAAGGCGGCGAAGAAAGTCGTGGCCAAGAAAGCGCCTGCCAAGAAGGCCGCCGCCAAGAAGGCACCGGCAAAAAAGGCACCGGCCAAGAAGGCACCGGCAAAAAAGGCCGCTAAGAAGAAATAACCATACCACCGCAAACAGCACAGACTGCCCTCCGGGGCACAAAAGGCTGTTCGCGTTGTTCCTGATGTTTCGAAACAAAAGCGGGAAGCCTATGGCTTCCCGCTTTTTGCTTCCATGCCCGCCGGGATGTGTTTTGCTGCGCGCATGAAATACCACGCCGCATGGATCGTTGCCCTCTTCCTTTGCGCAGGCCCGGCGAGTGCGGGTGGCAACAAGGGGGAGCCAGCGAAGGTCTCGTTCCACATCGAGACGGAGGGCACGGACAACCCGAAGATGATCTTCCCGCACGGGGTCATGGGCAAGCAGCGGTTTTTCCGGAGGATCCCGGAGATCACCTCGAAGGACTTCGCGGCGTTTTCGCCCTTCCCTGCGGAAGACCAGGCATCCTACGGAGCCATGTTCCAGCTCAAGGGTAACGCCGCGAAACGCTTCGCGGCCGTGACCAACGCGAACCAGGGAAAATGGCTGGTGTGCCTCGCCTTCGGAAAGATCATCGACGGAGTTGTCATCGACGCACCCGTCGATGACGGGATCATCGTGGTCTGGAGGAACTTTTCCATCAAGGAGATCGAGCAGCTCGACGAAACACTGCCAAGGATAGCGGCAAGGAAAGACTGAAACCGTGATGAAAAGCCAGACCCTTGCAACCTGGGCCGCGCTCAGCTTTGCCGTTTGCGCGGAGCCTCTTGTTCTCTCGCTGCCCACGGAGAACGCGCACCTCTTCAGCGGCGAGCCCGAGAAATTCTACATGTATGTGGACCGCATCTTCGAGGGGGAGACCAGCAAGCCATGGGAAGGCGGCTCCTTCGGATACGTCCGGTCGCCGGTCCGTGTGGGCGGGAACGTGGTGATGAGCCGGTTTCACGAAGGGATAGACATCGCCCCGGTGCGGCGCGACAAGGCGGGCAACCCCCTGGATCTCGTGATGGCCATCGCGGCTGGGGAGGTCGCCCACACCAGCCTGGTGTCGGGCCGCAGCAACTACGGCAAGTATGTGGTCGTCGCCCACGATTGGGAAAACTCGAAGGTGTATTCCCTCTACGCGCACCTTGCGGAAATCACGGCCAAGGTGGGTGATCCCGTCAAGGCGGGTTCCGTCCTCGGGCGCATGGGTTACACCGGAGCTGGTCTGAACCGCACCAGGGCGCATGTCCACCTTGAGCTGGGCCTGCTGATGTCGATGAATTACCAATCATGGCACAACGAGAATTTCGGCAGCGCCAACTACCACGGCAATTTCAACGGCATGAACATCGCGGGTGTCGATGTGGCGGGGTTTTTCCTGGCGCACAGGGAGAACCCGGAACTCAGGTTCAGCGAGTTCGTCCTGGGCCGTCCGGTGCAGTTCAAGGTGAGGGTGCCGGCCGGTCCCGCCGAGCCCGAGTTCCTCCAGCGCTACCCGTGGATGCGGCGCGAGGGTGCGTCGGTTCCGGTTTCTTGGGAGATCGGCTTCGCGGCGACAGGGCATGTGGTTTCCTTCACCCCGTCCGCAAGCCCGGTGGAGGCTCCGGTCGTCTCCCATCTCAGGCCATCGGAAATTCCGCAACGCTGGCTGACCCGCGGGCTGCTCACAGGCGAGGGCGCGAACACCACGCTCTCTGCGGGCGGCAGGGGCCTGGTCTCGCTGGTGATGGACAGCTTCCCCATCGCGGAGCCGGCTTCCCGGCTCTGAGTTTCCCGCCCCGCAAGGCAATCGGCGCTTCCAAAGGCGGCAGGCTGCATGCATGCTTGCCGCGAGTGAAATGCATCCTCACATGCCTTCTATTGGGTTTCGCCCACGCATCAGCCCATGCGGCCGGGCCGGGCGAGGCCGCCCTGGATTTCCTGGAAAAGGTGAGGGAGGGCGGGCTGAACCTCGAACCCGGCGGTGACACCGCGCTTCAGCCAGGCACTGCGCAAGGCAAGCTCAGGTCAATACGCAAGGGGATCGAGAGGCTGGACGAGGATCTGGGCGGGGCTGTGCTGGAGCTCGGCGAGGTGATGGAGGACGACGGCTTTGCCGCAGTGATCGTGCGCAAACCCGCGTTGTTCGATTCCTCGGAAATGCAGGTCTATCCGGTGGCGCTGGTGAAGGTCGGCGCAGCATGGCTGCCAGCCCCCGTGCTCGCATCCTATGAGAATGCCGTCGCCGCCTATACGCTGCCGATCCGGGAAAAGCTTTCGCGTCTCGAGGGCTGGATGATGGAAAAACGGGTCACCGATCTCGGCGGGATGATGGCGGATTCCACATTGCGCATGAGACAGCGCATCCGTGAGAGCATCGTCGGAGAGCACCTGGAGGGGGATGATCTCGGTACGATCTCGCAGGCTTTCCTGGATGCCTGCGCCGCGAAGGACAGGGCGGCGATCCTCGGTTTCCTGGGCGGCCTTTCGGATCCGTTTCCGCAGGATTGGCCGGCGCGCCTCGCCGCATCTCGGCATGCCGTCGAATCGCGGGGAGCCTGGCGCCTGCTGGCGGATCCCGAGGTGGTGCGCATCCCGCTCTTTGAGGAGAGGGATGGGAAGAGCGGCATGCTGACCATCGCCTGCCTCGATCCGTCCATGCCAGGGTTCCCCGGAACCATGGGCAGGATACGGCTGCTTTTCATCGATGTCGAAAAGGACGGCTCCGGCCAATGGCGGCTGGAACTGCCTTCCTCGCTGCTTTCGGGGAATGCGGACTTTTCCGAGGACGGGGATGATCTTGATGCGGACCTGATGGATCTTTTCCCCAAGCGGCTGCGCGAGCTCGATCCGGCCATCCATGCACCCGGCGCGCGCGAAGCGGCGGATGGCGTGATGGCCTCGCTGAAGTCCGGGACCCTCCGCGAGACGCTGAGGCGAGTGGACTTCGGCAGACAGGGAAAGGAAGGCCGGATCGCCTGCTCCGATGCGGCCAAGCTGTGGTGGAAGGTTCACGGGTCCGGCGCGCTGCGCATGCCGCTGGAGCTGGGCTTCCGGGAAGAGGGGGACTCCGCCGCCGCCGTGTTCCAATGGTTTTCCGTGGCGGATCCGGACCGCTTCGAGCCGGTCACCCTATTTTTCAGGAAATCCGCGGATGGCTGGTTGTGGTGCCCCGGCATCGTCCCTTCGGATGGCATGGAGGATCATCGGGCCCTTTCGGAATGGGCGAAGGCGGGCGAAGGCGGATGGCGGAAGTCCTGGCGCACCGAGCTGATGAAGTCCGGCACCCCCCTCGGTAGCATCGATTTCGGGCGTGTGGCCAGCGATGAGGAGATCCGCAGCGTTCTGGCGGATTGGATGGGCGCCCTGGAGAGCAAGGACATTCGTCGGGCGCTTTCGCTTTCCGCATGGCTCGGCAGGGAAGGGGAGATCCCCATGAAAGCCTTGCGTAACCTAAGCTATGACCTTTCGTCGTACAAGGAAGGTTCATGGAAACCCGGTGCGATCCACCGCTCCGCATCGTGGGCGGCGGCTACGCTACGGCAGGCTGATGGGGATAAGGCACGCCATGCCTTCATTCCCATCGTGGTGACCGCTGCGGGTGCCCGGCTGCTTCCGGAAATCGACCTGTTTTCGGAAGATACGCGGACAAGGAATTTCCTCAACGAAACCTCTTTCGAGAGATTGGGGAGATTCGTCGGAAAAGACAGGCTGGAGGAACTCAGGGCGCTGTTCGATGGGTTTAAAAAAGCTTCGATCGAATGAAGCAAGTGGATCTATTGAAAATAAATTAGCTGAAAACATCAATTCAGCTTGAACTTTTTTAAAAAAACGTCAGCCTGGTCTCTGCCAACCCCCCAAACATGATGACCAACCCATCCAAGAACCGTTGCAGATCCAGACTCCATGCAAGTCGTTGCCCCAGGGGAATGACGCTGCTTGAACTCACCGTAGTCATCCTTGTCCTGCTATCGCTCATTTCCATTCTTTTCGTTGGGGCGCAGGCGTGGAAGAGGGGATCTGACAGGACTCTGTGCATCATCAACATCCAGAATGTCCAGAAAGGCGTTAGGAGTTTCTCAAACATGTATGGCTACAGCCCCGGCCAGAATGTCGCAGGGCTGCAGATGAGGGTTGTCGGCCTTGGGAGATTCGTGGAAAAAACCCCGACCTGCCCCTCCTCCGGGAATTACACCTACGGCGGCGCCTTCGGGATCGATACCATCCCACCCGTCGGCGAGCTTTACCTCGGCTGCTCGCTTTCCTCCTCCGGCGGCCACATCCCGTCGGATTACGCCGATTGGTGATCGCCGCCCCCAGCCCTTCCGGGATTTCTGAATCGACAAGAGGTTGATGTGTGGCAATTTACAGGCGACATAGTCACCTCACCGACGCTAACACATCATGATCACCCCTTGGCTCCGCAACGCGACCCTCGCAATCGGCATCGTCGCCCTCTCCAACCCGGCCTGCGCCCAGCAGCAGGCGGATTTCAACGAGGTGGGTCGGCAGATGGCCATCATGCTCCAGAACAGCCACTTCGCACGGCTTCCGTACAATGCGGAGCTGAGCGGCAAGTTTTTCGACGATTACCTCAAGGATCTGGATTTCCAGAAACTGTATTTCACGCAGCAGGATGTGGACGGTTTCCGAAACAAGTACGGGGAGCGGCTGCACACCCTTTTGCTGCAGGGCAACAGCATGGAACCGGCCACCGAGATCTATGCCCTATACAGGCAGCGTGTCGGGGAGCGGGTTGCGCTTGCGCAGGAATTGCTGGCAGGGGAGTTCGATTTCACCGGCCAGGACAGCGTGATGATGTCACGCAAGGACGCCGCGTGGCCCGCCGACGAGGCGGAGGCTGAGTTGATCTGGACGCGCCAGATCAAGGAGGCCGTTCTGTCGGAAACGCTGCGCCGCGAGCTGATCACGAAGATGGCCAATGAGCAGGGCAAGCCGGATCCCGGTGCGGACGACATGGATCCGCGCAAGAAAGTCTCCCTCCGGTACAAGCGCCTCCTCGCGAGCATCAATGACGCGGACGACGAGGATGTCGCGAACTATTTCCTCAGCGCCGTCGCCCGCGCCTACGATCCGCACACGGATTACATGAGCTACCGGGAGATGAACCGTTTCAAGGGCGACATGAAGAACGAGCTCGTCGGAATCGGCGCCCTCCTGCAGGCGGAAGAGGACGGTGCGACCATCATCAAGGGCATCGTTGTCGGCGGCCCGGCGGACAAGCAGGGTTCCCTGAAGCTCAACGACCGAGTCGTCGGCGTGGACACGGTGAACAGCGGCACGGCGGAGGGCATGACGGACATCATGTTCATGCCCATCGACAAGGTGGTCGAGCTCATCCGCGGCAAGCAGGGCACCGAGGTTGGGCTCAAGGTGGAGCCTTCCGGAGGCGCCCCGGGAGCAACCAAGATCGTCGTCATAGAGCGCGACAAGGTGGAGCTGAAGGACGAGCAGGCCAGCGGCGAACTCATTGAGATGAAAAACGCAAAGGGAGAGGTTCGCAGGATCGGCGTCATCACGCTGCCTTCCTTCTACGCGGATTTCGACGAGGGTCTGACACGCTGCTCGGTGGATGTGGAGCGCATCCTCATGCGCCTGATGGAGGGTAAGATGGACGGCCTGATCTTCGACCTGCGCAACAACGGCGGGGGATCGCTCGAGGAAGTGCGCAGGATGACTGGCTTCTTCGTGCCGGCAGGCCCGGTGGTGCAGGTGAAGAATACGCTCGGCCAGGTGCAGGTGAAGGATTCCGACGGCGGCAAGCCCATCTACGGCGGCCCCATGGTGGTGATGATCGACAAGAGCAGCGCCTCCGCCAGCGAGATCCTTGCCGGCGCCCTGCAGGATTACAACCGCGCGGTCGTCGTCGGGGATTCCTCGACCTTCGGCAAGGGAACCGTGCAGCAGCCGATGGACATCGGCAGGATGCTGCCGCTCTTCGCCGTCCGCGACAAGGCGGGCTTCCTCAAGGTGACGATCCAGAAGTTCTACCGCCCGTCCGGTTCCTCGACGCAGATGGATGGGGTGGTGCCCAACATCACCTTGCCGAGCATCATGGACGCGATCGACATCGGCGAGGCGCATCTGGAGAACGCCCTGCCGCACGACAGGATCAGGCCGGCGGCTGACTTCAGGGCGCTGGATCCGCAGGCGCTTTTCCTGCCCAGGCTGAAGGAGCTCAGCCAAGAGCGTGTCGCCGCGTGCCGGGACTTCACCTACGTGATCGAGGACGTGATCAAGGCCAAGGAGCGTATCAAGGAAAACACGGTGTCGCTCAACAAGGCAGCCCGTGAGAAGGAATTGGCGGAGGCGGATGTCCAGAAGAAGGAGCGCAATGCGGAGCGTCTTGCGCGGTTCGCGGAGATTTCCGCCCAGGACGAAAAACGGCTGACCTTCTACAAGCTCACCCTGGACGACCTGGAGAAGGGTGCGGATTTGAAGGCCTATGACCCGTCCAAGGAAAACGCGGATTACATGCGCCGCGCCGTGGATGCGACAGACAGCCTCGACGACACGCCGAAGTGGCCGTCCGGCCTGAACCCGGAGAAGCGCGAGGCGATGCACATCCTCCGGGATCTTGTCGATGAGACGGAAAAGGCGAAGATGGTCGGCCTGCTCAAGGGCGATGCCAGGGAGCGCTGATGTCTGCAATCCCGGGACAGCTTGCCGAGATCAGGGAAAGGATCTCCTCCGCTTGCCGGGACGCGGGGCGTGATCCGGGCTCCGCCCGGCTTGTCGCGGTTTCAAAGACCTTTCCTGTGGAGGATATCCGCGTTGCCGCAGAAGCGGGGCAATGCGCTTTCGGCGAGAGCAGGCTGCAGGAGGCGGAGGCCAAGATCCCCTCGTTCCCTGCGGATCTTGAATGGCATTTCATCGGCAGGGTGCAGCGTAACAAGGTGCGCAAGATCCTGCCCCTTTTCCAATATATACATGCGGTGGATTCCCTGAGGCTGGCCACGTACATCGATGGCGTGGCGGCGGATCTCGGGCTGCGTCCCAAGGTTTTCCTTCAGGTCGATCAGGCGGGGGAGGAATCCAAGGGCGGCTTCGCAGCCGGGGCGCTTCGCGCGGATTTCCCGGCGATCATGGCACTGCGCAACATCGATGTCGTGGGCTTGATGTCCATCCCGCCCGCTGCTGGCCGTGCGGAGGATTCAAGGCACTGGTTCCGCGGGCTGCGCGAGTTGAGGGACGGGCTAGAATCCTCGTTTTCCGCAAAGCTGCCTTTCCTGAGCATGGGCATGAGCGGTGATTTCCCGGTGGCGGTGGAGGAGGGGGCCACGCATGTACGGGTCGGCTCCGCGATTTTCGGAAAGAGGGAGCACAAGGTGGAGGGGGAGCTTGGATGACATGACCATGAAAAACCTGCGGAATGCATGTGTGATCGGCGAGGAGCTAGCGCTCGCTTTCAGCGATGGGAGCGAGATGTACCTGTCCCTTGCGATGATGAGGAGAGCCTGCCCTTGCGCCCAGTGCCAGGGAGAGCCGGATGCCATGGGACGGGTGAGGCGGCCCGTTGTCGAGCATGGCGCTGGGGCTTTCTCGCTGAAGCGCTTTGAGCTTGTCGGCGGCTATGGCCTGCAGCTTTTCTGGGCCGACGGCCACGGCACCGGCATCTATAGCATCGCGTATCTCGATAAGCTGGCTGCGATGGACTGATTGCAGGCTTTGCCATGGAAAGAAAAAACCCCGGCAAATCCACATGGGATGAGCGGGGTCAGGGTATCCCGTGGTGGGGATATTGTCAGGTTACTCCTCCGGAGGAGTGACCGCCTCAAGGGCTTTCTTTGCTGCCTCAGCGGCATCCGCACCGGCTTCCTCGGCTGCGTCAACGGCACCTTCGACGGCGCCTTCAACGGCACCGGAAGCGGCATCGGACGCATCGTCCTTGGCCTCTTCGACGGCTTCCGCGGCGCTGTCAGCGGCGCCTTCGGCGGCTTCGCCCGCTTCTGCTGCGGCTTCCTTGACTTCTTCCGCAGCGGTATCGGCCATTTCTTTGACTCCCTCGGCAACCTTGTCGGCACCCGAGGACATTTCTTCCGTGACGGTTGGTTTCTCGCATGATGCGAGCGCGAATACGAGTGGTAGTGCAATGGCTGCACTGATGATGTTTGCTTTCATGATGTTTCTTGGTTTAGGTGGCGGGCAAGATGCCCCTACCACCGAAAACACTGACACCTTGGCTGGAGGAGTCAAAGGAATCCGTCATTTTTACGGCATCCGCTACCTGCGCAGCTGTCCCTCGATACGCTCTATCCTCTCCCGCAGGCCTGGCTGTTTCGCGATCTCGGAGGCCACTTTCTTGCAGGCGTGGATGACCGTGCCGTGATCCCTGCCGCCGAAGGATTCGCCGATCTCCACCAGGGAGCTGTGGGTCATGCTGCGGCTCAGATACATGGCGATCTGGCGCGGGAAGGCGATGCTGGCGGGGCGGCGCCGTGAGATCATGTCCGCCATGCGGACGTCGAAGGTTTCCGCAACGGCTCGCTGGATGCCGTCGATGGTCACCTGGCGGCTGGCCTCCTCCTGGATGAAATCGCGCAACAGGTGCTCCACTTTCTGCACGGAGACGCTTTCCCCGGCGAGCGAGGCGAAGGTGGCCACGCGGACGAGGGCACCCTCGAGGCGGCGCACGTTGGAGCGGATCTTTTCGGCGAGGAACTCGATCACGGAATCATCCACGGTGACCTTCCACTCGAGCGATTTCTTTTTCAGGATGGCCATGCGCGTCTCGAGTTGCGGCGGCTGGAGCTCGACGGCGAGGCCGCACTCGAAGCGCGAGATGAGCCGCGGCTCGATGCTCTTGATCTCGCAGGCGGGGCGGTCGCTTGTCAGGACGACCTGGTTGCGGCCGTCGAGCAGGGTGTTGAAGGTGTGGAAGAACTCCTCCTGCGAGCGCTCCTTGCCGGCGAGGAACTGGACGTCGTCGATGAGAAGGACGTCTGAGCTGCGATAGCGCCTGCGGAACTTCTCGATGTCTCCCTTGCGGATGGCCTCGATGAACTCGTTGGTGAATCTCTCGCAGGTGAGATAGATGACACGGGCGTCGGGACGGCGGCGGAGGATTTCCCGGCCTATGGCGTGCATCAGGTGGGTCTTGCCGAGTCCGGAGCCACCGTGGATGAAGAGCGGGTTGTAACCGACGCTTTTTTTCGCAGCCACCGCCTCGCAGGCCGCGTGTGCGAACTGGCTGTTGCTTCCCACGACGAAGCTTGCAAAGGAGTATTCCGGGTTGAGGCCGGCCGCTTTGGCCCGCTTGTCGAGAATATCGCCGGGCAGCTCCGTACGGACTTGTGGTGCGGATGAGCGGTGTTCGGACACGTGGTTTTCCGCAGCGCCTTCGGCATGCTCCGCGACCTCGATCCCGATGCGGTGGATCCCTTCCTGGGCGACACCGGCTGCGCAAAGCAGCTCCGGCATGTAGTTGGTCTCGATCCAGACCTGGTGGATCTCGCCGGGGACGATGACCGTGCCGCGCCCGTTCTCCGAGCCGCCCCAAGAGGCCGCGCCGAACCAGCGCTGGAAGGCATCCGCCCCGATGGATTTGCGCAATGCTGCGGAAATCGTTTCCCATTCACCCCCATCATGGATCGCCCCGCGCCCGGCTGTTTGCGGCTGCGTGACGGCAGGGATGTGTCCCTCTTCTTCCAGTGGTGTTTGTTTCATGTTCTTCTTCAGGCGTTGCATTCCTGCGTCTCCCACCCACGGGTTCCGCGAATGCAACGGTCCGGCAAAGATGGGGGGTGATGAGCCGCTCCGGAATTCTTTTTGGGGCGGCTCTAACAGGCAGGGGTTTCCCGCCGCATTCCACAAGCGTTCCACGGGATGATTTTTTTAAAACTTGACCCGAAGTTTGGTAAGCTTTTCCGAAGCAAAGATGCCTTCTATCAGTTGGTTCTTTGCGTAAGCCCTTGAAAAGCAAGGGAAGCGGATGTGACGGCTCTGTCACCGGAATTCCATCGGTCTGTGCCCGCCGAGAGGAAGCATGCCGCAGAGGAACGTGATGGCCGCATTGAGCGGATAGAACCATGGGAAAGCGATGCCGGGGCGGAAGGAGGAAAGAGTGTCCGCAAGGTGCCCAAGCCCGACGGCGGAGAGGATCTGACCTAGCTCCGGCCGCATCCAGGCTACGATGAGGACCGAGGCGGCAACGCCGACAAACAGGCCCCTGACGCTCCTCCGGCCCGGCAGGATTGCGGCAAGCAGCACACCTAGCAAAGGCCCGTAGGTGTAGGCGACCATGCCGAAGGCGAGGTCGATGAGGTTCTTGTTCTCGCTCTGTGCGTAGCCGCCGGCCAGCAGGATCGCCACGCCGGAAAGGATCAGCGCCCAGATCACCACGGCCATGCGCGATCGGAAAACCATCCGTTTCCCGTCCGCCTCATGCTCCAGTCTCTCGCGCCCGTAGATGGCGGAAAGCGATGTCTGCGAAAGTGCGGCCAGAACGGAGTCCAGGCTTGAGATCGCGGCCGCGAAGGCACCCGCGAGGATGAGCCCGGTGATGCCCGGCGGCAGCACCGTGGTGATCCAGACGGGGAATACGAAGTTCGGGTTCTCCGCGAATTTCAACGCCTCATCAGGGGACAATCCCTTGACCGCATACCATGCGAAAAGCCCGGAACCCACGGCCAGCATCAGCAGGGTTGTCAGCAGGGAGACACTGCTCCAGACCACCGCCTTGCGCGCATCCTTTTCAGAGCCGCAGCAGAAGATGCGCTGGGCGTTGAGCTGGTCCGTGCCGAAGGCGGCGAAGTTCTGGAACGGCATCGCGACCACACCCACCCAGAAGGTGTAGTGCAGCAGGGGGCTGTCCCAAGGGAAGGTGAAATCGAAGATCCTGAGCTTGTCTACGGAGCCGTCCGGCCCGGCCGCGGAGTTGATTTGCCAGATCGTATCCATGCCCAGGTTGCCGACCAGCCAGCCGAAGGCCAGCAGGCCGCCGAAAATGAAAACGCCGAACTGGATGACATCCGTCCAGATGACGGTGCGCATCCCGCCTAACAGGGTCCACACCACTGCGAACGCGCCGATGGAGAGGATGCACGCCTCGGTGGAAAGGCCGGTGACGGTTTCCAAAATGAGAGCCGTGACAAGAACCCTGACGCTCTGCCCGAGGATGGCTCCCAGCGAGAAGAGCCCCGTGACAAGCCGTTTCACGCCCTCTCCGAGGCGGGCGCCCATGTAGTCGTAGGGGCTGTAGATCTCCTCCTTGAAATACAGCGGCACCAGCCAGTATCCGACCGCGAAGCGCGCGATGATGGAGCCGATCCCCCATTGCAGGTATGTCCAGTCGCCGTTGAGCGCGAAGACCCCGCCCGGGACGCCGATGAAAGTCAGCGCGCTGATCTCGGTGGCGATCATCGAGCCGCTCACCGCCCACCACGGAAGCGACCTGCCGCCGAGGAAGAAGTCGCGGATCGTCGCGTTCTTTCCGCTGAGCGCATGGCCGATCCAGGTGGTCAGCAGCATGTAGCAAAGCACCACTCCCCAATCCAGCCCCGTGAAATGCGTTTCGATCGCGCCGATGAACATGGGCTGAGGCTATCCTTCCATGATGCACATCCAAGTTTCAAATTGGCCGCCGCACATCCAATGTGAAGAGGGGATCCGCAACCGTTTTTCGGAGGATGGGGAAATGGCTGGGGATGCGATCCCATTTTCCATATTCCTTTGCCACCCTTTTCGTTTCCCATGCGCTCCCGCCCCGCGTTAAATCATCCGCATGGAAGAAAAGCCGGACATCCCGATCATCGTTCAGAACGATCCGTGGCTGGAGCCACAAACCGAGGCGATCAACCGCCGAACCCGCCGCTTCGAGGATGCACTCGCCGAGATTCGGGAAAAGTCCGGCTCGCTCTCCGCCCATGCCCGCGGCCACAAGTTCAGCGGCATCCATTTCAAGGCTGCGGAGAACCAATGGACGGTGCGGGAATGGGCTCCCGAGGCGAAAGCCGTTTCCCTTATCGGTGATTTCAACCACTGGAACCGCGGAGCGAACCCGATGCAGAAAAAGGACGGCGGCATCTGGGAGCTGAAACTCCCCGCTGAGACCCTCGCCCACGGAGAAAAAGTGAAGCTCCACATCCACGGCGCCGACGATTCGCTCCGCGACCGGCTCCCGGCCACGATCACGCGCGCTGTGCAGGATCCCCTCACCCACGATTACTCCGGCCAGATCTGGAACCCGCCGGAGCCTTACGTTTGGAAAAACGAGTTCGATCCCTCGACCGTCACCGCGCCTTTCATCTACGAGAGCCACACCGGCATGGCGGGCGAGGAGCCGCGCGTCCACACCTACCGCGAGTTCGCCGACGAGGTGTTGCCCCGCGTCAAAAAGGCCGGCTACAACACGATCCAGCTCATGGCCGTCCAGGAACACCCCTACTACGGCTCTTTCGGCTACCATGTGTCCTCGTTCTTCGCCGCCTGCTCGCGCTTCGGCACCCCGGAGGATCTGAAATACCTCGTCGATACGGCGCACGGCATGGGCATCGCCATGATCCTCGACATCGTCCATTCCCACTCGGTCAAAAACATGTCGGAGGGGCTCAACGATTTCGACGGCTCCGGCCACCAATATTTCCACTCCGGAGGAAAAGGCGATCATCCGCAGTGGGACTCGAAATGCTTCGACTACGGCCGCCCGGAGGTGAAGCAGTTCCTGCTCTCCAACGTACGCTTCTGGCTGGAGGAATACCGCTTCGACGGCTTCCGCTTCGACGGCATCACCTCGATGCTCTACCACTCCCACGGCAACCGCGCCTTCGGCTCCTACGACGACTACTTCGGCGACGACGCGGACGAAGAGGCCATCCTTTACCTGAAACTCGCCAACGAGCTCATTTCCGAGATCAGGCCCGGCGCCATCGTCGTCGCCGAGGACATGTCCGGGATGCCCGGCCTTTGCCGCCCGAATTCCGAGGGCGGCGTCGGTTTCAGCCACCGCCTCGCGATGGGCATACCGGACCATTGGATCAAGCTCCTCAAGCACAGCCGCGACGAGGACTGGAACCTCGACGAACTCTGGGGCGTCCTCACCAACCGCCGCCACGGCGAGGCCACCATCGCCTACGCGGAAAGCCACGACCAGGCGCTCGTCGGCGACAAGACCCTCGCCTTCTGGCTGATGGACAAGGAGATGTACTGGCACATGGGCAAGGACGACAAGCATCCTGTCATCGAGCGCGGCATCGCCCTCCACAAGATCATCCGCCTGCTCACCATGGCCTTCGGCGGCGAGGGCTGGCTGTCCTTCATGGGCAACGAATTCGGCCACCCAGAGTGGCTCGATTTCCCCCGCGAGGGCAACGGCTGGTCCTACCACTACTGCCGCCGCCAGTGGTCGCTGTTAGATAACCCGGCCCTGAAATACCATTGGCTCGCCGAGTGGGACCGCGACCTCGTCAATCTCGCCAAGGAGCGCAAGCTCCTAGAATCGGCTCCCGCCCAGCTGCTCCACGTCGACCATGAAAACAAGATCCTCGTCGCCGAGCGCGCGAACCTCATCTTCGTCATCAACCTGTCCCCGGACAAATCGCCCTTCGGCTACCCCATCAGCCCCTACCGCAAGGAAACCCACAAGCTACTCCTCGATTCCGACCAGGCGAAATTCGGCGGCCACGCCCGCATCGATCACTCCGCGGATTATCCAATCGACGGGGACGGGCCTATGAAGATCTACGCGACATCGAGAACCGCGCTGGTCTTCGGGTAAGCCCCAAGGAGGGGTTGCATCCTGCTGCCCGACACCCCGAGACACCTTCGGTGACGCCCTGCCGCTCTCACACCGGGGTCGGCCAGGGGAACGGTTCCCGTAAAAACTTACCGCGCAACAAATCAGCCCGCTTGCCTATCCGGGGGAAATCGGGCCATATAGCACCCATGGAATGGAAAGGCAGGCAAGGCAGCAGGAACGTTGAGGATGCGCGCGGCAGCTCCGGCGGCGGGGGGATGCGCGGCGGCGGGATGGGTATGGGATTGCTCTCCCTCATCGGGCGGAAATTCGGGATCAAGGGAATCCTGATCGCGGGGATCGCTTTCCTGCTGCTGTGGAAAATGGGGATCGTGGATCTCAATATGTTGATGGGAGGCAGCCCAGTGGCCTCGTCCCCGGCGCAGATCAGCCCGCAGGAGCAGGAGAGGTTCGAGTTCGCGAAAGTGGTTCTGGCGGACACCGAGAAGGTCTGGAAAGAGGAGTTTTCCCGGATCGGCAAGACCTACCGCGAGCCGGTGATGCAGGTTTACCGGGAGCGAACACACACCGCCTGCGGGGCCGGAAGCGCGGAGATGGGCCCCTTCTATTGCCCGGGCGACATGAAGGTTTACATCGACCTCGGATTTTACGACGAGCTCGCAAAGACCTTCCAGGCGCCGGGGGATTTCGCCCAGGCGTATGTCATCGCGCACGAAGTGGGGCACCATGTCCAGAAATTGCTGGGATACTCGGAGATGGTCGCCGCGAAACGCGGGCAAGCGGATTACAACGAATGGTCCGTGCGGCTGGAACTGCAGGCGGATTTCCTGGCAGGCGTCTGGGCACACCACAACAGCGAATACCTGGAGAAGGGCGACATCGAGGAGGCGATGCGCGCTGCAAACGCGATCGGCGACGATGCGATCCAGAAAAAGATGCAGGGCCGCGTGGTGCCTCATTCCTTCACCCATGGCACTTCGGAGCAGCGCATGCGCTGGTTCAACAAGGGGCTGAGGAGCGGGAAGATCGAGGACGGGGACACCTTTTCCATGCCGTATTCCCAGCTATAGCGCCATTTCCTTGGTTGCAGAGTTGGCATCCCTGATGCATGAGGTGGCACGCACATGTCCGCCACATCCTCCTTCCTGCCACGCCACCTCGGGCCCAACGATGCCGAGACCTCCGCAATGCTCGAAACCGTTGGGCACGGCACACTCGACGAGCTGATTTCGGAAGCCGTTCCCGGCGGGATCCGCATGGACGGGGCGATGGATCTGCCCGAGCCGCTTTCCGAGACCGAGGCGCTGGCATGGCTGCGGGCATGGATGGGGCAGAACGCGGTGCTCAAAAGCTTCATCGGCCAGGGGTATCACGGGACAATCACGCCGGGGGTCATCCAGCGGAACATCCTGGAAAACCCCGGCTGGTACACCGCCTACACGCCCTACCAGGCGGAGATCGCGCAGGGGCGGCTGGAGGCCTTGCTGAATTTCCAGACCATGGTCACGGATCTCACCGGGCTCGATGTCTCCAACGCCTCGCTGCTCGACGAAGGCACGGCCGCCGCAGAGGCGGTTTCGCTGGCGCTCTCCGGCAAGCCGAACGGAAAGGCCATTTTCATTTCCGACCGCTGCCATCCGCAGACGGTCGACGTGGTGAAAACCCGCTGCGAGCCGCTCGGAATCGCGGTGACGGTGGGGGATTGGCAAGCCTACGACCCCACTGCAGCGGAAGGCCTGTTTGCGGTCATCGTGCAATACCCGGACACACGGGGCCGCATCGATGACTTCACCGGATTTTTCTCGCAAGCATCGGCAGCCGGCGCGGTGACGATCTGCGCGGCGGATCTGATGGCGCTCACCTTGCTCAAACCACCGGGCGAATTCGGCGCGGACATCTGCGTCGGCTCCTCCCAGCGCTTCGGCGTGCCCCTCGGTTTCGGCGGGCCGCATGCGGGCTTCATGGCCTGCAAGGACGCGTTGAAACGCAAGATGCCCGGCCGCCTGATCGGGGTATCCATCGATGCCCAGGGCAAGCCCGCCTACCGCCTATCGCTCCAGACCCGCGAGCAGCACATCCGCCGCGACAAGGCGACCTCCAACATCTGCACCGCGCAGGTGCTCCTCGCGGTGATGGCCTCGATGTACGCGGTCTATCACGGCCCGGAGGGGTTGAAGGCGATCGCCTCAGGGATCCATTCGCAGGCGCTGAAGCTGAGATCCGCGCTCCTTGCCGGTGGATACGCGGTCGAGGAAGGCGCGTTTTTCGATACGCTCGTGGTGGAGACGGAAAAGGCTAAGGCACTCGTGGATGAGGCGCCCGAGCATGGTTTCAACCTGCGTTTCATCGACGCATCGCACGTCGGCATCGCGCTTGATGAGACCGCGATGAACCGCGATCTCTGGGCGATCTGCAAGCTCTTCGATGTTTCCCCGGTGGATGCGGCGGACGGCAAGGGATGGGATGCGTCCTTCGGCCGTAGCTCGAAATTCCTAACAGCCCCGGCATTCAATGCCTACCATTCCGAGACGGAGATGCTGCGCTACATCAAGCGCCTTGAATCGAGAGACCTGGCGCTCAACGAGTCGATGATCGCGCTGGGCTCCTGCACCATGAAGCTCAACGCGACATCGGAAATGATCCCGCTGAGCTGGCCGGAGGTTTCGTCGATCCATCCCTTTGCCCCGAAATCGCAGACCAAGGGCTACATCGAGATGCTCACGCAGCTGGAGAACTGGCTGGCGGAGATCACCGGCTTCGCCGCCGTTTCGCTCCAGCCGAACGCAGGCTCGCAGGGCGAATACGCGGGCCTGCTCGCCATCCGCCGCTACCACGAGTCGCGCGGCGAGGGTCACCGCAACATCTGCCTGATCCCCGTTTCCGCCCACGGCACCAACCCCGCCTCGGCCGTGATGTGCGGGATGAAGGTTGTCGGCGTGAAATGCGATGCGAGCGGCAACATCGACATGGCGGATCTCATTTCCCAGACGGAAGCCCACCGCGCCAACCTCTCCGCGCTGATGGTCACATACCCATCCACGCACGGGGTCTTCGAGGAAACGATACGAGAGATCACCAACATCATCCACGACGCGGGCGGCCAGGTTTACATGGATGGAGCGAACATGAACGCCCAGGTCGGCCTGACTTCGCCCGGCCTGATCGGGGCGGATGTCTGCCACCTCAATCTCCACAAGACCTTCTGCATCCCCCACGGCGGCGGCGGCCCGGGTGTGGGCCCCATCGGGGTTGCGCCGCAGCTTGTGCCTTTCCTTCCGGGGCATTTCGCGCTCGATGAAAAATCCCATGCCGTCTGCTCCGCACCCTATGGCAGCGCGTCGATCAATGTCATTTCATGGATGTATATCGCCATGATGGGCGCGGCCGGTTTGAAGGCCGCCACGGAAATCGCCATCCTCAACGCGAACTACATCGCCAAGCGCCTTGAGAAATGTTTCCCCATCCTCTACACCGGGAAAACCGGGTTGGTGGCGCACGAGTGCATCATCGACTGCCGCCCGCTCGCCGAGAAATCAGGAGTGACCGTGGAGGACATCGCCAAGCGCCTGATGGATTACGGCTACCATGCGCCGACCATGTCCTGGCCCGTCACCGGGACGCTGATGATCGAGCCGACGGAGTCGGAATCGAAGGTCGAGCTGGACCGTTTCTGCGATGCGATGGTTTCCATCCACGGCGAGATCCAGGACATCATCGATGGGAAATCCGATGCGACCGACAATCCGCTCAAGAACGCCCCGCACACCACCGGCGTCATTTGTGGAAACGACTGGCCGCACGCCTACACCCGCGAGCAGGCGGCCTTCCCGCTGCCCTACCTCCGCACCCACAAGTTCTGGCCCGCCGTCTCCCGCATCGACAACGTCCATGGCGACAGGAACCTCGTCTGCACCTGCGACTCCGTGGAGGCGTACGCGCAGGGCTGAGATTTCATGGAGGAAAACCGAGCAGAACCCGGAAAGCGGCGCTGGCCCGGGCTGGTGTTGGGCTTCTTTGTTCCCGGATTCGGGCTGTTCAGGGCAGGGCTGCCGCTCCGGGCGGTGGTTTGGCTGTTTGGCCTGATCCTACTGAATTTCATGGTGGCGGTGAGCTTGGCATGGGCGGCGGTGCCGGTTTGGTTTGCTGTGCTTGGAGTGGTAATCATGGTCTGCGCACATGTTTGGATGCTTTGTGACGGATTCCGCCCCGGTAGTATGGGTTGGCGGCTTTGGCTGCTTTTCATCGGCCTTTTCGCGGTTCTCTTGGTGATCCCATCGCCGGTTGCGGCGGTTGCCGGATCCTTCAGGGTCTCCACCGGTGCGATGGAGCCGACCCTGCGTGGTTCGGACTCCTCAACCGGGGCCGACCATGTGGTCGTTGACTGCCTGAGCTACCGGTTTGCTCCGCCCGAAAGGGGAGACCTGCTGGTTTTTTCCACAGCCGATATCAGCGGATTGCATCAGTTCACAGGGAGCGCTCCGGGCACCGTCTACATAAAGAGGCTGGTGGGGATGCCGGGCGAGACGATACGGATTGAGGATGGGAAAGTGTTTGCGGACGGCCAACCGCTGATGGAGGCGGATGGGATCCCTCCATTCGTTTATCGGAATCCGATGGGTGCGCTTCCTGTCGCGATGAAAGATGGCGTGGATCTCGTGATTGGTGCGGATGAGTATTTCGTCCTCGGCGACAACACCTCGAACAGCCTGGACAGCCGTTACTGGGGTGGTGTTCCGAAATCCTCTGTTCTTGGAAAGGTGACCATGATCTACCACCCGTTTTCGAGGGCAGGGAGGCTGGCTGAGGACTGATGTGTCCCAATCACCGGGCGGGAGGTCTCTTGCAACACCCGCAGCCCTGTTTCCGTGAAAGATTCCGTTCCACGAAGCCATATACTTCCCAGCAAACAAGCCCTTGAAGAAAAATCCAGCCATCCGCCTCCAGATCCTTGTCCTCGGCCTCTCCACCTGCCTGCTCTGTGCGGAAGGCGAGGTTGCGGAGCCAGGCCACTCCCACCAGGGCGAGTCCTTCAACGAGGGCCCGCGCCAGTCCTATGGCCTGATCGGTAGGACGGGCGATGTGACGATCCCGATCCAGACCGGCTGGGAGCAAGGGCAGGGATACTTCGACCAAGGGCTGGGGCAGCTCCACGGTTTCTGGTACTATGAGGCGGAGCGTTCGTTCCGCCAGATCGCCGCCCATGATCCCGATTGCGCGATGGCTTACTGGGGCATGGCGATGGCGAACACGGAGAATCCGGAACGCGCCAAGGGTTTCATCGAGAAGGCGGAAGCGCGCCGCGAAAACGCAGGGCCGCATGGGCGGGCTTACATTGCGGCATTGGCGAATTTCCTCGATGGGAAACCGGCCGACGAGAAGGCGCGGAGACAGGAGATGATACGCGACCTTGAAAACCTGGTGCATGATTTTCCGGATGACATCGAGGCGAAGGCATTCCTCGCGGGGACGATCTGGCAATTTTCCTACAAGCCGCCGCAGATCCCCATCACCAGCCATGAGGCTGTGGATGCGCTGTTGCAGCAGGTGCTGGCGGTCAAGCCGATGCACCCGGCGCACCATTACCGCATCCACCTGTGGGACAAGAGGAAGCCGGAGCGGGCGTTGGACTCCGCGGCCAAGCTCGGCTTCACCGCGCCGGCCATCGCCCACATGTGGCACATGCCGGGGCACATCTATTCGAACCTGCACCGCTATGAGGATGCCGCATGGCACCAGCAGGCATCCGCCCGGGTGGATCACGCGCAGATGGCGGAGCACCGCCTGCTGCCGGACCAGATCCACAACTACGCCCACAACAACGAATGGCTGGCGCGAAACTGGATGAACCTCGGCAACCGCGAGGCTGCCATCGGGATGGCGAAATCGCTTCTCGCCAATCCGCGCCACCCGAAGTTCAACTCGCTGGAAGGCAAGGCGCACTCGTATCGCTACGGGCGGATGCGGCTCATCGAGTTCCTGGAAAGCTTCGAGCTGTGGGAAGAGGCGCTCGAACTCGCCTCCGGAGAATGGCTGGAGCCGCTGGATCTGCCTGAGCACGAGATCCCACGGCTGCGCCTGATCGCCCTCGCGAATTTCAAGCTGGGGAAAAAGGACGGCCTGGCAGCCGCTCTAACGGGTTTCGACCGGCTTTCGGAACTCGCGAAGAAGGAGCACAGGACGGCGCAGGAGGAGGCCAGGAAAAAAGCGGAGGCGGAAAAAAGGAAGCCGGATGAAATCGACAAGCTCGCCAAGGACGCGGGAAGGGCGCCGGGGCAGCAGATGGATCGCCTCAAGAAACTGCGCACCGAGGCGGAGGCCTGGCTTGCGGCGCTGGATGGCGATAAGGATGAAGCACTCGGTGCGCTCGCGGCGAGCACGCGCCCAAAGCACGCCGTCGCCCTCGATTACATGGCGCTGGGGGAGCTCGAGAAAGCTGACGGCATAAGCAAGGGGGAGGCGGGCGGCGACAAGCGGCTCGCCCTCCCGCTCGCGGCGAGGGTGGAGATCCTGGCCCGGCTGGAGAGTACGGAAGAGCTGCGCGAGACCTTTGGGAAATTGCGAGCGGTTTCCTCACAGATCGATCTTGCGGCCCCTCCGTTCGCGCGGCTTTCGCCCATCGCCCGGAGCCTCGGGTATCCGGATGACTGGCGGCTGCCCTATGTGCCTGCCGCGGATTTCGGGGCGCGCCCGGATGTCGCCCCCCTCGGGCCGCTGCATTGGGAGCCGTCCGTTGCACCCGGCTTCGTGTTACCTGATCAGAAGGGCGAAGCGGTCGCCCTGGAGTCCCGCCGGGGCAAGCCCTTGGTCCTCATATTCTATCTCGGCTACGGATGCCTGCATTGCTCGGATCAGCTCAATGCGATCGCCGGACGCATCGGCGAATTCACGGCGGCAGGGCTGCCGGTTCTGGCCATCAGCACGGACAGCGTCGCGGAGCTCGCGAAGTCCCAGGAAAACTATTCGGAAGGCGGCGGGGCTTTCCCGTTCCCGCTCCTAGCCGATGCGGAAAAGGGTGCTTTCAAGGCCTATGGAGCGCATGACGACTTCGAGGGAAAGGCCCTGCACGGCACCTTCCTCATCGATCCCGAGGGCAAGATCCTCTGGGCTGACATCGCGGCGGATCCCTTCATGGACCTGGATTTCCTGATCAAGGAATCCCTGCGCCTCTTGCGGCTCCATGCGAAGGGCTAGCTCACATCCTTGCTGACAAGATGGCTTCCGCGCGTAAGGTCGCGGCGGTGTCCGGCTCCCATGATCTGAATTTCCCCGAGGGCTTCCTCTTCGGCACGGCGAACGCCGACCACCAGGTGGAGGCGCATGATCCCTTGCACGAGGATGTATGGGATCTGTGGGAACGCTGCCAGGGGCTGACGCCGCGCGGGAAGGCCACGGATTTCTGGAACCGCTACGAGGAGGACATCGCGGCGGCGGCGGCGATGGGCTGCAAGCTGTTCCGCTTCTCCGTGGCGTGGGCGCGGGTGGAGCCTGAGAACGGGGCGTTCGATGCGGATGCCCTCGCGCACTATGCCAAGCTCGCCGATTGCGTCCGCAGCCGCGGCATGAAGGTGATGCTCACCCTGCACCATTTCGTCTGGCCGGTGTGGCTGGAGCGCGATCACGGGGGGATGATCGGAGCGGGATTCCCTGATCTTTTCGCTAGGTATGCGGACAAGGTTGCGGAGGCTTTCGGGGAGAAAATCGATTGGTGGATCACCTTCAACGAGCCGAGCCAGCTGACCTTCGGCTACATCAAGCCGTGGTGGCAGAGCCGCTATTACATGCCGCCGGGACTGCCGCGCGGATCGCATGTGGACGCGGAGGCGGAGGCTGTCGGGAAACTGGTGCCCAACCTATTCCTCGCCCACGCCCGGGCGCGTGCGGCGATCAGGGCGCGGCGGCCGGAGGCACAGGTCGGAGTCAATCCGCTGGTGACAGGCTTCCCCACCTGGCTGCAGATGCTGCTCGATTGGGGAGCCTGTCACCGGGGCATGGCGGAGGCGCTATTCAAGTTCACGACAAAGGGGGCGCTGGTCAGCGAGCGCGGTGACGTGGATCTGGTGATCGGCGGGATCACGATGGGGGATGAGACGCGCTTTGAGGCGAGCGATCCCTACCTGCGCACCGGCAAGGCGGTGCTGGTGCGCGATGGATACGGAGGTGGCGGGCTTGCCTCGCTTGCCGGGAAAAGGGTGGGGGTGATCGCGATCGGAAACCAGCCGCAGGCATGGAAGCGCGACCTGCCTGCGGATGCCCGCAAGCAGCTTTTCCGGGACTACGATGAAGCCCGTAGTTCGCTGGGCAGGGGTGAGGTGGACGCGCTTTACGGGGATGCCTTTTTCCTCTGCCCTCCGGAGCTGGAGAACCGCAGCCGCTTCCGTTTCCTGGAGACCTGCCTGAGCGAGGAGCACTACGTCGTGCTCGCGCCACACGGCCATGCCCGGCTGTTGGATCAGGTCGATCTCGCGATCCGGGATTTTCTCGATGACCTCCAGGGTTACTGCGATGTTTCATGGCTTTCCGAGCCGAAGGAAATCATCGGCAGCCCGCCGCGCCCCGTTTCCCTCCACGAGGTCTTTTCCGGCACCGACAGCCTCTCCGAAAACCTCACCTCGGCCCGCAGCCTGCGGCGCATCCGGCGCAGGGGGGAAATCCGCATCGGCATACGCACCGACGCCCCGGGTCTCTCCGAGCAATGCACCTCGGAGGGGCTGGAGCTGCGCCTTGCCCGCCGCATCGCCGCCCGGCTCTTCGGCGATGGTTCTCGGCTGCACATCGTTCCCATAGCCCCCGGCGATCGTTTCGGCGAGCTGGAGTCCAAATCGAGCTGGTTGAACTGGGCATGGCGTTTCTGGGGCACCACCTGCCTGATCGCGAACTCGAACTGGTGGTATCTCGGCATGGCCGGGAAACTCGCCCGGGAGCTGTGTCCGGAGGAGGCGGTCGGTGGGCAGGACTTCATCGGCCTCGATTACTACTGGGGGCTGCCGACACACCGCCTGCACCGCTTCCGGCTGTTGGAGGACGCAGCCCACGGGCGTTTCCTGCGCGCCCCGGTCTGGCCTCGCGGGCTTTTCCACGCGCTCAGGCGCTTCCACCGATGGTTCCCCGGAAAGGATCTGCTGGTAGTGGAAAACGGCTGCCCGCCCTCGGCTGGCGGAGTTTCCCGCAGCGATTACATGCGGGCGCATCTAACGGAAGTGTCGCGTGCCATTTCCGCAGGCATCCCCGTCCGCGCCTTCAACTGGTGGTCCATCACCTCCAACCGCGAGTGGGGGCACCCCTTCGATCCCAACACCGACTTCGGCCTGCTCCACGTCGATCTCGAAGGGGATGAGGGCCTGACCCGCAGGCCAAGCGCAGAGGCGGATCTTTACCGGCGCATCATCGCTGGGGGGGTGCGCTGATCATTTGTCGTCCGGGATGCCGCCGGACTCCATCTGTTCCTTGTACCAGACATGGTAGGGGCGGGTCTTGGACATGGGGGCACCCTCGTTGACCATCAGCGGCCGAGCCTCCCTCCAGAATGTTTCGTAGGCCTCCAGCATTTCCGACGCGATCTCGGCTTGCTCACCGATGACGTTCACCATCTGGCCGGGATCCCTCGAAAGGTCGTATAGCGCATCCCTTCCCACCATGCGGAATTTCGCATTGCGTATGGCGAAGTTCTCCCACTTGGATTTGTCTGGGTCCGCGCCCGTCGGCCAGCGCCCCGTGTGCGTGAAAAGGAAGCGATCCGGCCATGCGGCCTTGTCTTCCCCAAGTAGCGGCCAGAAATCACGCCCCTCCACCTGCTTTTCCGGGAATCCGACGCCTGCGATCCCTGCAAGCGTGGGCAGGATGTCGATGTGAGCGACCACTTCGTTCACCTTTTTCCCGGCCACCGTGTGCCCGTCCCAGCGCATGAAAAACGGCACCCGCACACCGCCCTCATCGGTGCTGCCCTTGTAGCCTTTCATTCCGGCATTGTAGCCCTTGAGTTCCTTGCCGTCCTTGTCTTCGCCAAGCACCGCCCCCTCATCGCCCACTTTTCCCGCCATGCCGTTGTCACTCATGAAAATGAACACCGTTTCCTTCCACAGATCCCACTCGTCCATCTTCGCCATGAGCTTGCCGAGGTTGTCGTCGATGTTCTCGATCATTCCGAAAAACCCCGCCTGCTGGCTGTTGAAGCCCATCTCGGTGAAACGTTTCCTCGATGACTCCGGAGCGATGTACGGGGCGTGCGGCGCGTTGGTGGAGATGTAGGCGAAGAACGGTGCGTCCGTGTCTTTCACCGCCGAGATCCAGCCCGTCGCCTTGTCGAAAAACACATCGGTGCAGAAGCCCTTGGTTTTCACGAACCTGCCGTTGTGGCGGATCACCGGATCGAAATACCTGTTCTTAGGTGCATCCGCACAGGAGCAGTCATAGGCCTGCCCGATCCCGCCCGCGCCGTGGATGAACACCTCGTCGAAGCCGCGGCTTCCCGGCTGGTATTCCTCCTCGTCGCCGAGGTGCCATTTCCCGAAAATCCCGCTCTTGTAACCCGCCTTCGCGAGCACCTGCGGCAGGGTCACGGTCGAAAGAGCCATCCTTTCCCGCTCTAGGATCGTGTGGGTGATCCCGTTCTTCATCGGGTGCCGCCCTGACATGATCGCCGCCCGCGTCGGCGAGCAGGTCGGGCTGACGAGAAACCGGTCGAAGGACGTTCCCGTGTCATGGAGCTTGTCCATGTTCGGCGTCCTGATCCATGGATGCCCGTGCGCACCAACCGGCGCGTAGCCTTGGTCATCGGTGATCACCAAGATGATGTTCGGAGCCTTTCCGAACAGCGCCGTCGAGAACAAAGCGGAGAGTAGGAGGTTTCGTAGCATCACGCATGCTTGCACCCTCCAGCCCTTCCGCCAAGGGCTTTTCGTTTGACCCGCCGGGGATTTGATCCACCATCCCGTGCCTGCTATCAGGGGCTTTCTCCTGCCATCCCGCCATGCTCCGACTTTCATTCATCTTCTTATTCCTGTCCCTCCCCGTCCGGGCCCAGGACGCCGATGCGAACATCATTGAGCTTCGGGAAATCATTTCCAGGATCGTCGATGTCCAGGCTTTGGAATCCGGCGAGCGCCTCGCCTGGGAGGCCAGGAAAGCGGAAATGGCCGCCCTGCTCGAACTCCATCGCAAGGAAATCGCCCTATTGGATGAGGAACTCGCCGAAGCCGGAAAGTCCGCACCCGGCCACGACAGCTCCACCGAATCCATCAGGTACGAGATCGAGGATCTGAAAAACACCCGCCGCCTCGCCTCCGAAGCCGTTGCCCGCAACGTCCCTCGTGCGCTCTCCATCTCCGCCAGTCTCCCCGCACCACTTCTCAGGGAAGTCGATCCGGAGCTAGCCGCCCTGCGCACATGGAAGCCCTCCGGCGACCCCCGCGAAGCGCTCAGCTCCATCCTTTCGCTGATCGGCAAGTCTCAGCAATTCAACCGCCGCTTCACCCGCTCCACGGAAACCATAGCTGGCCGCGAAGCCGAAATCCTCTATCTCGGGCTCGGCTGCGCGTTCTATGCGGACGGCAAGGGCAGCGGCGGCATCGGCCGACCCGGACCCAGCGGATGGACATGGGAGGCGCGTCCGGCCTTGTTCCCCCAGATCCGCTCCGCTTTCGCCAGCCTCGATAAGAAAAGCCCCCCTGTGATGGTCGAGCTACCGCTGGAAATCAGATGAACCCATGCAGCGCTGGCTTTGGTCGGCGTGAATCCCTCCCACTCCAATCTCCCTCTTCAGATCCGTGCCCGTCCGTCTCCATCCGTGGTTCCTATTCTTACTCCTCCTGGCATATCCAGCAGAAGCCCAGACCACCGTCCCCGCCGCCCTCGAAACCGCGAAGTCCGATCTCGCAACAGCCCTCTCCGCCCTGGAAAAAACCCGCACCGCAATTGCGGCGGAGAAACCCGCCCTATCCTCGGATTTCCAGAAAACCGAACTCGAGCTCCGCGAAAAGCGCCGCCTCGCCCGCATCGCGAGGCTCTCGAAGGAAGACCGCGCCGAAGAGCTCCGCCAGCTCCAGCGCGACCTCTCCACCCGCAGCAAGGACGCTGCGTATCTCGCCGGGCTCCTCAAGGACCACGCCCTGAAAACCACCGCCGTCGCCTCGCCCGGCGCACCGCTGCTTGAAATCCCACCCGATATCCTCGCTGCCGAAGCCGGAGTTCCCGCCCAAGCCCTTGCCGACCGCCTCATCATCCTCGACGCCTCCCTGACACGCCTCGAAGCCCTCCTCGGCGGCTCCACCGCACTCGGCCAGGCATCCGATCCCGACGGCGAAATCCTGCCAGGCACTTTCGCCGCCATAGGCCCGGCATCCTATTTCCTGTCCGAAGACAAAACCATCGGCGGGGATGTCATCGCTTCGAAATCCGGCGGCAACCCGCGCTTCGTCCCCGGCTCCGCGGATGCCATCGCAACCCTCATTTCCGGAAAGGAAGCGACCCTTCCCGTCGATCCCACCGGCGGCGATGCCCGTATCCTCTCGGAGATCAGCGGCGGCCCGCTCGATCTCATCCGCAAGGGCGGGCTGTGGATCTGGCCCATCATGTTCCTGGCGCTGCTCTCGCTCGTCTTCGGCCTCATCAAGCTCGCCCGCTTCGCCCGCCTCCGCGAGCCCCGCGACCCGTGGGTCAAGGCCATCCTCGCCGCCCTCCGCAGCGGCGACCGCGACAAGGCGCAGCAGCTCGCCGCCTCCCAGAACCACCCCGCCGCCGCTGTCATGGAAAAGCTCATTGCCGTTTCCGAAAACCCGGCCGACCTTATCGAGGAAACGCTCTACGAGCAGCTCATGGGCGTGCAGGCAAACGCCTCGTCCATGCTACCGGTCATCGCCATCACCGCCGCCACCGCGCCGCTGCTCGGCCTGCTCGGCACCGTCTCCGGCATGATCGCCACCTTCAACCTCATCACCGTCTTCGGCTCCGGCGATCCCAAGCCCCTCGCCGGCGGCATCTCCGAAGCGCTCATCACCACCCTATTCGGACTGGTCGTCGCCATCCCCGCCCTCATCCTCCACGCCTTCCTCGCCCGCCGCGCGCAGGGCATCGTCCAGACCACAGAGCGCCTCGGCCTTTCCTTCATCAACGGCCTCAGGGCAAAATGAATTCCATCAATCCAACCACAGAGACGCGGAGAACACGGAGCCCACATCCCATCATCAGTCACGAAACCACGCCCCTGTGCCCGCCGTGCTAAAAAACCGGCATCCCAAGGGATTTCGAACATAGCGTTTTGAAAACAGCCATCCAGCAAACCCTCCACGAAGGCGGCATCACTCTCTACGCGCTGCTCGCCCTCGCGATCGCGATCTACGCCACCCTCTACGGCGTATGGCGCCACCTCGCTGCATCCCGGAAACTGGCCTTCTCTGACGGCGCTTCCCCTGCCGAAACCCACCGCCAATACGCCGCCTGCGAGCTCGATGAAATGGCATGGGTCGAGCGCCGCCTGCCCTTCCTCGCCATCCTCATCTCCACCGCCCCCCTGCTTGGCCTGCTCGGCACCGTCGCCGGGATGCTCATCACCTTCTCCGGCATGGCCTCGGGCAGCAACGCCCCCCTCGACACCATCTCCACCGGCATCTCCAGGGCCCTCGTCACCACCCAGGCCGGACTCGTCATCGCCATCCCCGCCGCCTTCCTCCTCGCCCTCCTGAAACGCCGCGCCGAAACCACCCACCTCGAGATGCAGCGGCAGCTGCACACACAGCTCGCCGCAAATTCGCAACCTTCCCTGAAAACCGAAACCTTGCACCTAGCAAACTGATGCGAAGATTCCGCCACACCACCAACCCCGAGAACCAGGGCGGCATCGACATCTCCCCGCTCATCGATGTCGTCTTCCTGCTGCTGATTTTCTTCATCGTCACCACCGTCTTCATCAAGGAAACCGGGGTCACCGTCTCCAAGCCCCGCGCCGCCAGCTCCGAAGACCTGGACCGCCAGGCCATCCTCCTCGCCGTCACCGCCGAAGGCCGTGTCTGGCAAGGTGGCCGCGAGATCGGCCACGACGGCGTCCGCGCAGTCGTCTCCGCCCTTCTGGAGGAAACCCCGGACACAGCGGTCATCATCCGCGCCGATGCCGCGGCCCCCACCGAGGACACCGTCCGCGTCATCGACTCCGCAAAGCTCGCAGGCGCCGATTCCGTCTCCCTGGCCACCGAGCGGTGAACCCCAAAATTCCAAGCTTTAAACCCCAAGAAGATGGCTCCGCGCTCCAACCCTTTCATTTCTCCGCTATTCGCCCTACCCTTCACAACCCAAGCCTCTTCGTTGGGGTTTAAGGTTTGAAATTTAACGTTTGAATCTCCGCTCCACCATCACCGGCATCGCCGCCTCCGCCATCCTTCTGGCGGTGTTGGGGATCGCGCGCCTGTTCACGGTCCAGGCGGACATTCCGGATCTCACTGTCCGCGATGTGGAGACCGTGGTTTTCGAGCCCCCACCGCCACCGCCGCCTGCGGAGGAAACCCCGGACACGCCTCCGCCACCTCCGGCGCTCACGGAAGTGAGTGCCATTCCCGATCCCACCCGCATTCCCGTCCCGCTCGCGGAAGTGCCCATGGATATCACCGCACCCGTCGAGGATTTCTTCACCGACCCGGCACCCGCAGCCCTCCCGGCCCCGCCGAAGCCATCACCGCCCAGGCAGCGTGCCGTCTCGGAGCAATTATTCAGGAAGGAGGAAAACTACCGGAAGGCCCCACCCGTTGAAAAATCGCACTACAGCACCGGCGAACTCGACGGCACCCCGCGCCTGCTCCGCCACGGCTCGGCCCCCTTCCCATCGGATCTCGCCCGCAAAGGCGTCAGCCGCGGCACCGTCACCTTCGAGGTCGAGCTCTCCACCTCGGGCACCGTCAGCATCCGCAGCGTCGTCTCCGCCACCCACCGGGAACTCGTCGCGCCCGCCCGCCGCATCGCTTCCGGAGCCCGCTTCACCCCGCCCAGTAAAGATGGCCGACCGGTCAAAGCCATCATGCGCTGGCCCATCGTGATTGAGAAATGAAAGAAATGCCGGGTGATCAGTCATCAGTGAGCAGTGCCAGTCCTATGAAACCTTTCCCAAACATCCGCGTTAATCCGTGTTCATCCGCGGTTCTCTTTCTCGTTACCACATCCCTAGTATTTGCTGCCGAGCCTCTGCCCCTTTCCACCTCCTACTGGAAAGATCCCGCCTTCCTGAGATCCTTCAACGGCTCGTACCGCATCGAGGCGCGCATCGAGCCATCCGTCACCACGGAGGAACGCGGCCTGCTCGTGGAAATCCAGACCCTCATGGCGGCGGGAAAACGCAACGCGGCGCTGGAGAGGCTTTCCACCTCCCCGCTCACCAAAAACTCCGCCGCCCTCACCTTCAACCTCGGCAACCTCCATTTCGAAACCGGCGATATCGAAAAGGCCATCGAAGCCTACCAATCCGCGCTCAACGCCTACCCCTCCTTCCGCCGCGCCCACCAGAACCTCGCCCTCGCCCTCGTCCGCGGGAACAAGCTACCCGAAGCCCTCACCCATCTAACAGAAGCCATCCGCCTCGGGGATTCCAGCGGCAGCACCTACGGGCTATTGGGCTATTGCCGCCTCGCTAGGGAGGAATACGCCAGCGCCCTCCAGGCATACCGCCTCGCACAGGTCACCGAGCCTGATGTGCCGGAATGGAGCGCAGGCATCGCCCAATGCCTCCAATACCTCGACCAGAAACAGGAAGCTGTCGCCCTTCTCGACGAGGTCATCCGCAAGCGCCCGCTCGAAAGCTCCTACTCCGTCCTCCAGGCAAACATCCTGCTGGAACTCAGCAACCCCGAAGCCGCCGTGAAAGCCCTCGAGCTCCCCCACCGCCTCGGCCTCCTCGATCCCGACGCCACACTCCTCCTCGCCGATCTCCACCTCCGCGCCGACCGCAGCGAGGCCGCAGCGAAAACCGTCGCCGCCGCATTTTCCGGGGAGAAAAAACCCGGTGAACCCGCAATCCTCCGCATCATTTCCACAGCCTCCTCCCAGTCCGATTGGCCTCTCGTAAAAGACCTTTTCGAAAAAGCGAAGCAGGAAAAACCAACCCGCCCCCTCCGCCTCGCCACTGCCCGTTATCTCATCGCTTCCGGGGAAAATCCCGCCGCCGGAGCCGAAGAACTCGCCAAACTCCTCCAAGAAGACCCCACCGACGGCCAAACCCTCCTCGCCCTCGCGAAACACCAAGCCACCTCCGGCCAACCCGATTCCGCCCAGCTTCTCCTTGAGCGCGCCGCCACGGATCCCGCCACCGCCTACGAAGCCCACATCGAGCTAGCCCGCCTCCACGTCTCCCAATCCCGCTACGCAGACGCCCTCAAGGCCATCGATTCCGCCCTAGCCCTGAATCCCACCGAAGACCTCCGCACCTACCGCGAAGCCCTCCACAACACACTCTCCGCCTCCGAATAATCCCAATTCCCCCCGATTTCTCCCAAATTGGGATTTCGATTCGCGCGCTCTCTTTCCCCGACTATGGGAACCTGAAGAGTTGGGTTCCAAAACGCCTTGCAAACGCATCCGGCCGATGCAGCCTATCTCCGTGGCAATCTTCCGCAGCGGCAATTTTCGTCTCCTCTACCTCCTGGCGCTGCTCCAGTTGGTTGGGGGGCCGATCATGTTGCTGCAGGTATCGCTGTTTTCCAAGCTCGTGATCCAAGAGGCACCCCGCGTGGGCCTCCTCCAGGCGGTTTCCTTCGCATGGGATTCACCTGAATTCAGGGATGCCCTTGCCGACGCTTCGGTGCCTTGGAAAAACGCGGCGGGAACCACCTCGAAGGAGGACAAGGCAAAGCCGGATTGCCCCGCCGCGCACGACCTTCCATGGAATGCGGATCCGCGGCCATGTCCCGATGATCCCGCCGTCTGCGGGGTGCTGGGTTATTTCCGCATCTGGACGCCGCAGTGGCCGCACGCCCCGCCCGGGCCGCCGCCACGGATGGCATGAAACGCGCGGCCTCCCGCCGCACCAGCAACGAACCCCGCGATTCCGCATTGGGTTCCCGCGCGCACCCATGGTTGGCGTGCGTCCCATCCCTGAACGTTTCAAACACATCCATTTCCAACATGAAGACCAAATTTTACGCACCAATTCTCATCACCATCGTCACGGCGAACCTCCCCGCACAGGAAGAGCCCATCGGGCTGCTCTCGACGCTTGTCGTGAAAGGCAAGTCCGACAGCCTGATCGGCGAGGCCGGCACCGCCTCCTTCGGCACCACGAACTATGAGGAGCTCCGCGAACGCCCCTACCTGCGGCGCGGCGAACTCCTGGAGGTCGTGCCCGGCGTCATCATCACCCAGCACTCCGGCGACGGGAAGGCGAACCAGTATTTCGTCCGTGGCTTCAACCTCGACCACGGCACGGATTTCTCCATCGCGATGGACGGGCAGCCGGTGAACTTCGTCACCCACGCCCACGGCCAGGGCTACGCGGATCTCAATCCCCTCATCCCGGAGCTCGTCGAGAGCGTGGATTACTGGAAAGGGCCGTTCACCGGCCACCTCGGCGATCTCAGTACGGCGGGCGGCGCGAGGTTCAATTTCTTCGACACCCTGCCGCAGGGCATCGCCACGCTTGAGGTCGGCGAGCACAAATTTTTCCGCGGCCTCATCGCGGACACCATAGACCTCTCACGGTCGGGCGACCGCGAAGGCCTGACATACGCATTCGAATACAACCACTACGACGGCCCTTGGGAGCGGGAGGGCAACTCGCAGCGCATCAATGCGTTCCTGAAATATTTCAAGGAAAGCGGCCGGGACAGCTTCAGCCTCACGGCGATGGCGTACGATGCGGAGTGGGACTCCACCGACCAGATCCCGCGCCGACTCATCGAAAGCGGCGGGATTGGCCGCCTCGGGAATTTCGACAACAGCGTCCGCGGCGATTCCAGCCGCTACAGCCTCATGGGCGAGTGGAAGCGCGATGAGACCAACGGCAAGACCCACGCCGATTTCTACGTCGGCAGATACGACCTGGACCTGTTTTCGAATTTCACCTACTTCCTAAGCGATCCGGCTAACGGCGACCAGTTCGAACAGGAGGACGGGCGCTGGTTCCTCGGCGGCGAGGTAAACCGCATGTGGGAGTATGGGAACGGCAGCACCTTCACCGTCGGGTTGCAGACCCGGCATGACTTCATGGACGGCATCGGCCTCTACAACACAGCCGCCACAAACCGCCTCGGTGCGGTGCGCGTCGATGATGTTTACCAGGGCAGCGCCGGCATCTACGCAGCCGCCGACCACAGCGTCAACGACTGGCTCCGCGTCCAGCCCTCACTGCGGGCGGACGGCTTCCATTTCGATGTGGACAGCGACAACCCCGCGAACTCCGGTGCCGAGACGGACGGGATCATCAGCCCCAAGCTGAACCTGATCTTCGGCCCATGGGCGGATACGGAGTTCTACGCCAGCGCTGGCTTCGGCTTCCACTCGAACGATGCGCGCGGCACCACACTCAGCATCGATCCGGTGACAGGCCTGCCCGCCGATCCCGCCGATCCGCTGGTTCGCACCTACGGCTTCGAGCTCGGTGCGCGGACGGAGGCAGTCGGAAACGTGGTCAGCGCGCTCTCCATCTTCTACCTGCACAGCGATTCCGAGCTGATCTACGTCGGGGATGCTGGCGCCGCAGAGGCGGGCCCCGCGACGGAGCGCTTCGGCATCGAGTGGGCGACGTATTGGAAGCCCAACGAATGGCTCACGTTCGACAACGAGCTAACTCTGAGCGAGGGCAGGCTGCTCGGCGTCGGCGGGGACGATGAGATCCCGGGTGCCGTCCCGATCACCATGAGCACCGGCGTGACCTTCGGCGAGGACGAGGGCTTCTACGGCACCCTGCGCTCCCGCTATTTCAGCCCGCGCCCCCTCGTCGAGGACGGCAGCGTGGAGTCGCGCGCAAGCTGGCAGCTCAACGGCCGCCTCGGCTACCGCAAGGACAACTGGCAGATCGCCCTCGACGTGCTGAACATCCTCGGGCGCAAGGACAACGACATCGAATACTTCTACGAATCCCAGCTACCCGGCGAGCTGGCGGGCGTCGAGGACATCCACCTCCACCCCGCCGAACCGCGCACGTTCCGGATCTCCTTCACGAGATATTTCTGATGGGAATGGCAAACCGCCAGCCGGATGGCCTATGTGCTTCCCGGCGGGCGGAAATCCATGCATGGTTTCCGGGCAGACATGCCCCGCATCCCCATCGCCATGCTGATCCTCGCTTCCGCGGGTGCCGTTGCGCCCGCGTATTTCGCCTTGGGCTTCACCCACATCATCCCCCATGGCCCGGATCACATCCTTTTCATCCTCGCACTGTTTTTCCTGACTCGGAAACCCGCGGACCTGCTCTTCCAGCTCACCTTGTTCACCCTCGCCCACTCGCTCACCCTCGGCCTATCGCTCTACGGATTCATCGGCCTGCCGGAGGCGTTTGTGGAAACGGCCATCGCCCTGAGCATCGTTTTCGTAGCGGGGGAAAACCTCTGCAGGGAATCGCTCAGCCCGTGGCGTCCGTGGGTCGTCTTTGCCTCAGGACTTGTCCACGGCCTGGGTTTTGCAAACCACTTCCCCGCCATCCCCAGATCCGCCGGCGATTTCCTCCCCGCCATGTTCGGCTTCAACCTGGGCATCGAGTTCGGCCAGATCGCCGTCGTAGGCATCGCCTACGCCGCGGTCGCCGCCTGGTGGAAGCACGCCAGCTACCGCAACCGCATCGCAAGACCCGCTTCCGCAATCATCGCCCTCTCCGGCCTGTATTGGGCAGCCGTGGCATTCTGACCGGCCTCCTGGCCCATGCATCCAAAGAAAACCTTGCCAGCATAAAGATATGGAAACGCCACCACCCATGCTCCCACAAGCCCCCCCGCCGCCAAGCGCCCGCTCGCAGGGCGACGAGCAACTCTGGATCGTCTTCTGCCACATCTCCCTCCTTCTGGGCATCGGGATCATACTCCCATTGGTCGTATACCTGGTGAAAAAGGACGAATCCCCACGCATCACCCACCACGCCAGGGAAGCTCTCAATTTCCATATTTCCGTCCTGATCTACTCGGTGGTCTGCGCGATCACCTGCATCGGCATCCCGCTCGTTCCCTTCATCGGCATCGCCGCCATGGTGCTATCCATCATCGCGGCGGTGAAAGCCTCGGATCCCTTCCCATACCGCTACCCCCTCACCCTGCGGCTGGTGAACTGACCTGGGGAAAGCCTCCATCACCCCCGTAGCCATTTTTCGGGGACAGAATTCGCCGCGCCGAGGAGTGAGCCGACGACGGCTCCGCGGTGGCAGTTATCGCCGCCGCACATGGCGTTGGCGATGATGCCGGCGTCGAAATCGTCATGGTATTTCCACGCGAGGTAGAGCGAAGCGGGCATGGACTCGGCGATGTAACAGGCAGGGCTAAAGCGCTGGCCGATGACGTAGGTGTCCGGCTGCTCAGACCATTTCTCCGCCTTGGTTCCTGAGATCCAGTCACCGGCTTCCTTTTGGATGGCTTCGCGGAGAGGCATGCCTTCGCGGATGCGGAAAATGAGCCGAGCCAGAGTGTCCGCCGCGCGGAGGACGTTCTGGTGGGCGTGGGTGAGGCCTACGTGTTCTTTCACGGCGGCACGGAGTTCGGGGAGATCGAGTTCGCGAAGCACGAAACAAAGGGTGGGGACCTGCGCGAGGCCGCCGATGTGTTCGTCCTTGATCGAGCATTTTCGGGGTGGTTTTCCATTTGCGTAATGGGTGAAAAATCCACGGTGATATTCCTCGAGATAGGTGTCGCGGTGAGACCCCGGGGTGAGCATGAAATCGATGTAGTGCGCGAGCCACTCGTCGGGATCGTATCCGCCGTTTCGTCCGCAGAGGCGCACTAGCTCTGTGGCGAGCTGGAAGTTCAGGGTGTTTTCCCCAGCCTTGAGGAACTGGTGGTAATGGATGCCGCGCTGTCCCCAGTATTGCGCCTGGTCGTGGAGGATCTCGCCTTTCTCGTTGGGTGAGGTGTATTGGGAACGCCAGAGGATGGAGCCGGTGTGCGGGTTCTTCGGGGCGAGGTAGGAGGTGACCTCGCCGTATTCCGATTTCAGCGCTTCGCGGTCATAGTACCAGTGTACGGGCATGGCGAGGGCGTCGGCGATGAGGGAGCCGAGGTAGGCGTTTTGGAAGGTTGTTTCAGGCATGGTTTTGGGGTCGGCAGTTGGGAGATCTATCGCCACAGAGTTGCAGAGGTACGCTTTGGTTGGGGGATTTTGACCACGGAGCACCCTGAAGGGCATGAAGGCACGGAGGACACAGAGGTTTTGGTTTCGTATCTCTACCTTTCGGAGGACTGGCTCTGTGTTCTCCGTGCTCTCTGTGGTTTGACTCGTTTCATTTCAAATATCGGGGAAGAGATCGTTTTCGCGATGAGGTGCCAGTGATGCGTGGATTTTGGGAAGGGCGTCCTTCAGTTTGAAGAAGCCTGCGGTGGCGCGCGGCCAGAGGAGCCTGTCCCAGCTGCGGATGAAAATGTGCGTTATTGCGGGGACGGGATGGCTTTCCATGAAATCGCGTGTATGACCGACGGTGGGCTTGGAAATGACGATCGAGTCCAGTTTCTCCGCGCTGATCCAATCGTTTACGGAGCTCTGGAACGGGCCGTCGAGGCGGGTGCCTTGGGTGCGGTTCAAGGTGTCGTTGATTGCGCCGTCGAGGAATGCGGTGACGAGCTTTGTCGTTTTCAACGCGTCTGGCAGGTAGGCGGCGGTGGCGTGGATTTCACCGATTTCCTCGGGTGGCGGGGCGAGATCTTCGGGAAACATGAGATGGCCGATGCGACCCTGTGGCTTCGGGTTCGGAGGAAGATGCAGGGCTTGTCTTTCGAAGGATCGATCCGCCGGGATGGGCGAGGCTGATTCGTCGAGTTGGCCGGCGGGATTGAACCTGCCGTTGGTGAATTTTTCGATGTTTGAGGCGCGGGCGAGGTAGTGCTTTCCGGGAGTGTGAAGGCCTGCGACCCAACGCCATGACAGCGTGTTCGCCGCAGGGTCGCCGTCTAGCAGGTGGCGTAGGAAAAAATCCGCGCCGAGCTGCCATGGGAGCTTCAAAGTGAAGATCCAGATCGAGGCGAACCACATCCGCGCGTGGTTGTGGATATAGCCGGTTTCGACCAACTCCCTTGCCCAGTGGTCAAAGCAGGCTATCCCGGTGTTCCCGGAAATCGCCGTATCATACTCATCCGATTTTTCGTGTTCCTCGATAGAGGAAAGGTAGTGGCTCCAAACATCCGGCCGCATCTCCAGCCAGCCTTTCCAATAGGTTCGCCACGCGATCTCCTGCAGGAACTTTTCCGCAGAGCGTGCGCTGTGGTTTTGTAGAACGGCGCGTGTGCATTCCTCCTCGGTGACGAGGCGCGTGCGGATGTATGGGGACAGCTGAGAAACGCCATCGTGTTTCCTGATGCCGAGATCGAAGTTCCTGCGGCCTGCGTATTTCGAGGCGAGCGGGACGAACTGCTCCAGCCGTTCGAGCGCGGCGGATCGTGTGGGAATCATGGTGGCGGGCACCCCGGAAATTCGCGTGCGATCGGGTACAGGCAACAGGAGATTTTCCCAAGGCGCTATTGCGGGGGAAATCCCCTCCGGATCATTTCTCAGGCGCTGTGGTGGAAAGCACCTCGATGAGGTAGCGGAGTTCCTCGGCGGCTTCCTCCGTATCCTCCACAGTCTGGGAAATTTCCGCCAGCACGGCCTCCCGGAAGCTTGCCCGCAGCCGGTGGATCGCCACTTTCAGAGCTCCGGTGGTCATGCCGAGCGAGGCGGCGGCTTCGGCCTGGGAGAGGTTCCCGGTCTCTCCGATGAGCCAGGCCTTCAAGACTTCGAAATGGGCTTTCTTGCCCGCCCTTTCTAATGTGGTTTGGACGGCTTCCAGGCTGCGATCCATGATGGCGAGTGCCCATTGGCGGTCAAAATAGCTGTCCGGAACCGCTGCCGAGGGATCGGGGATCTGCCAACCGGGCGAAGTTTCCGGTCCGCCCGAATCAATCGACTCGACCACCACACCACCGCCGCGCTTCAGGCGTGCCTCGTTGCGTTTCGTCTCGGTGAGGAAATTTTTGAGCGCACCTAACAGGTAGGAACGGAAGCGGCCTTTCTCAGGGTTCGCCTTGTTCATCCCCGGCCTTGAAAGCAGTCGGCTGATGAATTCCTGGGTGATTTCCCGACTTTGGTCTTCGCTGCGACCCTCACGGCGGAGGAATTTGAAAACCGGCGTCCAGTAGGCTTCGCAAAGCTCACCGAGCGCGGCCTTCGCCTCAGGTGCATCCCCGCTTGCCCGCATGACCATCGTCCAGCGTGTGGTGAAAAACGCAGCGGATCCGCCGGGATGTTCTTTGCTGTTCATTGGATATCCGATCGTGGCTGAGTTCCCGGCGATCAGGCTGAATGCTGGTTGATGCTGTTGATCGTGCTGGTGATGGTTCGATACAAGAGGATGAAGATGATGAGGTCGGCAATGCCTATCAAGGTCGCGATCCCAGGAATGAAGCCAACGATAAAGGAGAGCACAAAAAGGATGCCATAAGTCACCGCCAAGCCGTGCACATTCGTAACGTGGGATCTGCCGATGCCCCTTTGCCATGCAGTGAGGCTCTCGGCCAGCTTGGGCCAAGTCACGAAAGCCCAATAGAAGTTGTAGAACGGAACGAAGAGGAATCCTACGGCACTGGCAGGGGAGATAGCCCTGAAGTTTTCCGGAATGGCTTTCCAACACCTGTAATGGAGTATGCAGCAGAACACAATTGATGGAATGCCGATCGCCATGACAATGAGGGACATCGCCATCTTTTCGTCCGAACGACGCAGCTCCCCTGCCAGTGTCATCCCATCCATGACAAGCGCCGCAATGAAGGTGAGGACGTAGAGGATGATCGTCGCTTTCAACGGGATCGGACGCCATGGAGTGTTGGATTCCGGCGGCGGAGTCGCAGAAGGTTCGCCCGAGGCGGGCGGACGAAGCGGTGGCGGCTCATTCCCACCGGAAGCTTTTGGCGCAACAGGCTTTGATCCAGTGATCGCCTCGACCCCCGTCTTCACCTCGCCGACGTTCTGGAAACGGGCCTTCCTATCCTTTTCCAAGGCTCGCATGACAATCTCGTCGATGCGCGGATCCATAGGCGACCTCTCGGAAGGCGGCGCGAACCGCCCGATGGGCAGCTCCCGCGTGAGCAGTTCGTAGAAAACGACACCTAGCGAATAGATGTCGGCGCGCTGATCGATGTCGCCCGGTGTCTCGATTTGCTCGGGAGCCA
The DNA here is from genome assembly GCA_017798145.1 of Akkermansiaceae bacterium. Taxonomy (NCBI): domain Bacteria; kingdom Pseudomonadati; phylum Verrucomicrobiota; class Verrucomicrobiia; order Verrucomicrobiales; family Akkermansiaceae; species Akkermansiaceae bacterium. The sequence continues at coordinate 3,110,043 of CP059069.1, forward strand.
TGTAGTGGGGGCTGCCCAGTGCATAGCCGGGCATGGTCAGGGTGTAATCGTCCCGCTCATCCATGCCCACCAGTTTTGCGATCCCGAAATCCGCGATTTTCACCCGGCCGCGGGAATCGAGGAGGATGTTCTCCGGCTTGATGTCACGGTGCAAAACGCCTTCCTCGTGCGCAAATTTCAGGGCGGAGCAAACATCCTGGACGAGAGCGAGCGATTCCGCCGGGGTGAAGCTGGCCGCCCGCATGGCTTGGCGTAGGTTGACCCCCTCGACATATTCCATGAGGAGGAAACAGAAGGGGCCCTTGGAGCCGAAATCGAAGACCGTGACGATGTTCGGATGGTTGAGCCGGGCGAGAACGCGCGCCTCGCGGTTGAAGCGCTCCTCGAACGCCGGATCCTCAGCAAGATCGTGGGAGAGGATTTTCAATGCGACGAGCCTGTCGAGTTTCGGTTGGCGCACTTTGTAAACGGCACCCATTCCGCCGGCTCCGATCAGTTCGAGGATTTCCAGTTCGGGGAAGTGAGCCGCCACTTCCGCGACGGATGGCGGTGAGCTATTTGACCGGTGCGAACGGGCAACCGGAGTGGCGGACATTCCGGAAAAGACGCATTTCGGGCATAGCTTTTGCGGTGCGTCCTCGGGGATGGGGGCTCCGCATTTCGGGCAGTTGGATTCAGGTAGGTCGTTCATGTCAAAGATTCCTGAGCCGTTTCCGGGGCGAGGTTACAAAAGAACATTAGATTCACCGGCTATAGCGGTCGAATCCAAAGTTCCGGCGGTTGTTTTCAGGGGGACTTACAAGGCGATCAAGATCGTGGCAATAGAATCGCAAATGAACGCGAATCCTGGGCTTATTGATGGTGTTTGGTGAAGTCAGTCAATCCGCCCAGGGCGAGCCCTGGCTTACAAGCTTGTCCCTGCGTGCAAGCCACGTATTGCGCCAGCCTTTGAACGGCGTTGATCCCGGTGGGGAAAAGCCGATCCGGGCGGTGGCTGAATTTTCTGGAGACATCATATCTGTCACTTAGGGTGATTGCCATGAAGGTTCTGCTCTCTTTTTTACTTCTGCTTACGATCGCCTCAGCAGACGAGCGCCCGCTTCCCAAGGTGAAGCACATGATCGACACACACATCCACCTCTACGATCCAACCCGGGAAGACGGTATCCCTTGGCCGCCGAAGGATGATGAAGTGTTGTACAAACCGCATCTCCCCGAGGAATTCAAGGAAGTCTCAAAACCCACGGGTCTCACAGGCGTGATCATTGTCGAGGCCAGCGACCGCCCCGAAGACAACCGTTGGGTGCTCGATCTTGTGAAGGGCGACGACTATTTCATCGGGTTTGTCGGGAACATTGATCCCTACGCGGATGACTTCGCCGGGCAGCTGGCTGATCTTCGAAAGGATCCGCGAGTCGTAGGAATCCGCGCACGCAACGGCCAGGAGAAGAAGGCGATCGACTATGCCGACCCGAAGTTCCTCGCCAGCATGCGCGAGCTTGCGAAAAACGAGCTCAGTGTCGATATCCTCGTCAATGGGGGCGGGGTGGAGGCGGTTAAGCAAGTCGATCATCTCGCGCGCGCCATTCCCGAACTGCATATCATCGTAGATCATGTCCTTGGCTACGACTTCGACGGCAAGGCTGCCAATCCGGAGTGGGTCGCGGCTGTCGAGAAGCTTGCCGAAAACAAGAACGTCTGGTGCAAGGTTTCCGGTCTCTATCAGCGCAGCATCCCGCAGCCCGCGCCCCACACGCTGGATCACTATCGCAGTGTGCTCGATGTCCTCTGGAAAAACCTTGGGGAGGAGCGGCTTATCTTCGGCAGCAACTGGCCGTGCACGAAGAACAGTGGCGACTATGCCAGCGTCGTGAAACTGGTGAACGAATACTTTTCCGCCAAAGGGCAGGAAGCCTGTGAACGCTATTTCTGGAAAAACGCAGCCGAGGCCTACCGGCTGAAGCTCGATTGAGTTTCCGAACGAGAATCAATACTATCTCCCATAAGGCCGTGCTGCCCCGCTCCATCCTCGCTTTCCTCGCTCTCTCCATCCAGATCGGGACCGGAGCGGACAGGCCGAACATCCTTTTCTGTTTATCCGATGATCAATCCTACCCGCATGCCAGCGCCTACGGCGAACCTGTGATCCAGACGCCGGTCTTTGACAGGGTTGCCCGCGAAGGGGTTCTGTTCACAAATGCGTATTGCGGATCCCCGTCGTGCACGCCATCGCGCGGCACGATCCTCGCAGGCCAGGATGTCTGGCGTCTCGGGCAGGGAGGGCAACTGTTCGGAACCCTTTCCGCTGAATATCCGCTCTACTCCGATCTGTTGGCCAAGGCGGGCTATCATGTGGGATTTATCGATAAGGGTTGGGCACCGGGCAACGTGCAGGTAGGCGGTCGCACCTCCAATCCCGCGGGGGAGAAGTTCAAGGATTTTGACGAGTTTCTCGATAATGCCGAGGAGGGGCAACCATGGTGTTTCTGGTTTGGCAGCACCGATCCGCACCGTGGCTATGAAAAAGGCAGTGGCATCCGTTCCGGAATGGATCCAGGGAAGGTGAAAGTGCCCGCTGTCTTTCCAGATACACCTGAGGTGCGCAGCGATCTCTGCGACTACTTTTTCGAGATCCAACGCTTCGATCAGAAAGTCGGGGAGATCCTGGATCGAGTTGCGAAGGCTGGTCAGCTTGGGAACACATTGGTCGTGATCACCAGTGACAACGGAATGCCGTTTCCTCGCGCCAAAGCAAACATGTATGACCTGGGAACCCGAATGCCGCTGGCCATACGTTGGCCGAAGCGTGTGCCCGGCGGGCGGGCGGTCGATGACTTCGTGAGTTTGATCGACCTGGCGCCGACCTTTCTGGAAGCTTCAGGTCTCGATGTTCCCGAAACAATGAACGGTCGCAGTCTCCTGGGTCTGTTAGAACCGGAAAAATCCGGTGTTGTTGAACCGGATCGAGATGCCGTTTTCAGTGGCCGTGAGCGCCATGCATGGTGCCGCGTCGAGGGTGCGGGCTATCCGATGCGGATGATCAGGACGCGTGATTTCCTCTACATCCGGAACTACGAACCTGACCGTTGGCCTGCGGGGGACTATCGTGTCGTCACCAACGAAGGTCAGTATGGGGATGTCGATGCATCTCCTACAAAGACGATCATGCTCGGACGGAAAGAAATTGATCCCGGTTTGTTCGATCTTTCGTTTGGCAAGCGTCCAGGCGAAGAACTCTACGACTGCCGGAGCGATCCATACCAAATCCACAACCTTGCGTCTGACCCGGCCAAAAATGAGACCTTGCTCAAGCTAAGGGAAAGGCTGACAGCGCATTTGAAGACGACTGGTGATCCGCGTGAGACTTCGGGCAATTCCCCTTGGGACGCCTGGCCTTACTATGGGAGAAAATGGGCGCCATTGCCTGAAAACGCAGACTAGGCCATCAACTCCGCCAGCGGTCCGCCTAGGTCGAGATGTTTGAGCTTGGAGTCTAGTTGTCCGAAGCTATCGGGAGCCTCCATTCCGGCTGCGTGCATGAAGGACAGGTAGAGGTTGGCGATGTCCTGTGGCCCGGCTTCCTCATATTTCGGATATTCGATGTAGCGTCCCATTTTCAGTTTGCCTGCCATCCCGCCGAGCAGGACGAAGGGCCAGTCGGCCATGCCGCCGTGGTGGTCGCCGCCGGCGCAGGACATGTAAACGATGAGGGTATTGTCCAGCATCGTTCCATTCCCCTCCGGGATACGATCGAGCTTTCGCGCCATTTCCTTGATGCCCTTGAGATGTAGTTTCTCCACCGCAGCCCTTGCTTCGAATCCGGTCATGCCGTTGGTGGCCTTGCCGTCCTGAAGGTGACCGAGATTGTGCACGGAATTGGTGATGCCGAGTTCCGTGTATTGCACGCCCAAGGTATCGGGACGGAGGGTGATCACATTCGTCAGGCCGGTGACGAGCGAGGAAGTGGCCAACTCGAAGTAGGATTCGATCCGGTGCTTCGGCTTCATGGAATCGTAGAGATCCGTCGGCTTTGGGGCGAACTTCCGGATCCTGTCGCTCAATGCGGCTTTCTTCCTTTCGATGTCCTGGATGGACTCGAACGAATCGAGATAAAGGGCGAACCTTTCCTTGTCTTCACCGGAGAGCTGTTTCTGGATCCGCCGGGCGTCGTCCGTCAGGAAATCCATGAGATTCCCGTTCAGCGCCAGCTTGCTTTCGAGCTGGGCCTGCGTGCCTGTCGAGGCTCCGAACAATTCGACAAAGGCCTTGCGTGGCGAGGATTGGAATGGAACGGGAACCCCTGCCTTGTATGCGGAGATATTGGGGTAGCAGTAGCTTTCATCCAGTCCCATCCCGCCTTCAAGCAGCCGCCCGTTGGTTGCCAGCCCATACATCGGGTAGGGGCCGGTCGAGAGATGCTGGCCCAGCATGCAATCGATGGTGGGAGCCACAGCGACTTTCTCGGAGTTGTGGCACGAAAGGGCACCGTAGCCGGTGGTATGGTTCCCGCTGAAGCCTTCGCCGGAAAGGCTCTGGATTACCGTCATGCGATCCTTGAACTCATTGAGCAGCTCCAGTTTTTCCGGGAGCGCGTGATCGGCGAGCGAAACATCGACCAAGGGCCCGAGGCGCCGGGCCTTGTTGCCCAGTTTGCTTCCTTCGGTGGCACTGACGAAATGGTTCTCAAGCCCTTCTGGAACCATGTTGAACTTGTCTATGCCTGAGGATTTGACCACAAAGACGAATCGCTTTGGCAGGGCGCTCTCGACTCCCGCTGACTGCGCATGGAGGGACCGGATGAACGGAGCCATGGCAAGGGATGCTCCGCCGAGGGAGAGCCCTTTGAGAAATTCGCGTCGTTTCTGATACATGTTGATTCGTTGGTAAGCTTCTTATCGGCGATAAAGAAATGAATCGGAACTGAGTAAGGAAACCACCAATTCCTTGAAACTGCCATCACTATCCATATAGGCCTTCTCAGCCTCGACCAGTGTCCTGGAGTCGCTGAGCATTTCATTCCGGCCCATGAAGTAGCGGAATAGGTGACGGATGAACGACTGGCGCACGCGCTGCGATTTCCCGAGGCGATGGAGCATCTCCACGGCGTTTTCCACGTCCCCATCGACACCCGCTTCACCGGTGCCAGCAATGGTTCCGGTCGCATCGACTTTGCGGGCCGTGAGCTTTCCGTCTTCCAGCAAGCGTTCAAACGTCGCGTCTCTCCTCGTGACGATTTTCCCGTCTTCCCCGAAAAAATCCTCCGTCCGGTAGCGGCCCCAGTCATCAAACATCTCGAAGGTCTCGCCCAGGGGATTGATCTTGTGATGGCAGTTCCAGCAGCGCTCTTCCCTCAGCAAGCCCATGCGTTCCCGCAGGGTCTGGTGGGGATCGACCGGAACCTTGGCATCGACGTCCGGGGGGACGTCCTGGAGTTTGCCGGCAAGGAGTTTCTCATACACCCAGATCCCGCGGTGGATGGGATCGTTCCCGTCGTTCACCGACCAGGCGGCGAGCCATGCGGGATGAGTGAGCAGTCCGGCACGTTGCTCGGAAGGCATTTCAAATGGCTGCTCGATGGGCCAGTTCCACTTCTGGGGCTCATTGCGCTTTGATTCCGGCAGGTTGTAGGGAGTGATGTAAATCAGATCCCCGATCCCGTGGGAGCGGTTCGAAAATGGAAACTCGGGATGAGGATTGATCCCCGCCTCCAATGCCGTCTTGAACTTCCGGACCTTGCTTTCCGCCTTCTCCCGAGCATCGGCAAGTTGTTTTTTCCGGTGCTCCGAATCATTCAGCCGTGGCGGAGCCTTGTCCAGCTGCTCGCGCTTCAGGGTTACCTGAGCTTCGACGTATCCCGGATCGAGGACTTCGGCGATCTGCTGTTCGTAGAATTCCCGCGCGTAGCCGTTGTCTCCCGGATGGGCGACGAAGTAGTCGTTGGTGGTGAGCAATTCGGCGATGACGTCCTTATCCTTTCTGAGGATATGCTCGATCAGCATTCGTGCGTCGTTCATCAGCAGAGCGGTGTTCCACTGGGGGATTGCCTCGAGACGTTTCCGTTCATCGTCCTTGAACACATCCCCCGCGCGGTCGAATCCGAAAAACTGTTCGAAGAAGCGCATGATGCGGGGAACCTTGCGGTTGCTCCACGGGCCTTCTCCCAGTTGCTCATCCAGCATCTGCCTCACCACGTTGGCAGCGTCTTCCTTGTTGTTCAGCTTCCCGTTTTGGTAGGCGTCCCAGATCGGCTTCGATCGTTCCGGCAATTCATCGGTTAGGGCGTAGGTCAGCGTATAAACCATTTCCTCGGGAGAGAGATGGCGTCGACCGTGTTCGTCGACCCCGCCCAAACCGAATTCCATGCGGTAGACTGCTTCCGGGTTGAGGAAGATCGCTTTGATCATCGTCTTCAGGCCTGCGAGTTTTCCTCCCAACTTGATGTTCTCCTTCAGGAACGCGAGATACTTTGCCTGTTCCGCTTCGATTGGCATGCGCCCAATGATACGGCGGAATTCCTGCTCCACCGTCCTGGCGAGAATCTCATCCGTGGGCATCGGCTCTTCGTCGGCGAAGATCTTGAAATCACCTTTCTTCTCCCGCTCTTCAAGAAACTGTTCCGCATTGATCAGAACCATCTGGACCGTGCTCCGATCCGCTGTGGACGTCGCTGCGTAGTCACGGATTCCCTTTTCCGGGGTTACGTAGGTGAACGGGCTGCGGGCTTTGCCAAATCCCCTCCGGTCAAAAATCTCGGGACTGTAGCGCCACAGGCGGGAAGGCGAATACGGAGGGGTGTCGATTTCCCCGGAGAATAGTTTTTCATGGCTCACCCAGTTTCCGTATTCCGGGGCGAGGAGTTTCTGGCGGTAGGCCTCACCTTGGTCGGCGTCCTTTAGATTTCCCTCAATCCATTCGATGATTCGGTTCCGCTCTGCGGTTTCCGGCTGCTCTTCCTCCTCGGGAGGCATGTCCTCACTGGTGAGCTGGTCGAGGACATCAATCCACCGGTCTGCCGTGTCGGCATCGCTGAAATCAAAGCCGATATCATGCAGGGTGACCTTTCCCTTTTTCTTCTCAGTTCCGTGGCATTGGACGCAGTGGCTCTCCAAGAATGGCCGGGCGGGATTTGTGCTTTGGGCGAAGGCTGTCGCAAGGGATCCAAGCACAGAGAGCAAGCATGTCAGTCCGGGAGCATGCCGAGATTTGAGCATCCCCTTTAGACGGATGTTTTGACCGAATCTTTCATGCATGGATGGGGATAGGATGATGTGATGACAAACCCTCCGAAATGCCCGGCGGGGTTGCATACATAGCCCGCAGGTGGCAATCTCGCTGCGATGTCCGATTCGATCCGTGCTGACAAATGGTTGTGGGCAACGCGTTTTTTCAAGACCCGCGCGCTGGCGGGTGAGATTCTCGCCGACGGCAAGGTGAGGCGGAACGGGCATGTGCTCAAGCGCGCCTCCTCAATACAGGTTGGCGACGAGTTGCAGATCCCTTTCGTCGAGGGGCCGGGTTTCCGCGAGATCCTTGTGAAGGGTGTCATCGCGAAACGGGTCGGCGCACCCGAGGCGCAGGCCTGCTACGAGGACAGGACGAAGCCCGAAGTTTACGAGGCACTGAAAAGCTGGCAGATCGCGAAGCAGGAGGCTGCGAAAGGAAGACCGACGAAAAAGGACAGGCGCGCGATTGACCAGATCAAGGCTGCGTGGGAGTGGGACACCTGATGTTTATCGGATGGCGGATAACTCCAGGAGCCGTATCATCGCCCTAACCATGAGCCTTCCCGCCTCCGTCCGTTTGTCCGATGCCGCTCCGTCGTATCCCGTTTTCGAAATAGATCATCCGACCTGCGTGGCTCGCGTGGCTCTGCACGGCGCGCATGTGATGTCGTGGAAGCCCGTTGATGAGGATGAGGTCCTGTATCTTAGTCCGGATGCCGTTTACAAGGAGGGGAAGGCGATCCGCGGCGGGATCCCGGTCTGCTGGCCGTGGTTCAATGCGCACCCAACGAATCCGGAAATGCCGTCGCATGGCATTGCCAGGACGAGGTTCTGGGAGTTGGTGGAGGCAGGGGAGAGTGGGGAAGGGGTGGATTTGAAATTTGAGATGAGCGAGGGGATCTGGCATGCAACATTGACCGTGAAGGCAGGAGCGGAGCTGGAGGTGATGTTGGAAACGCGGAATCCGAACGAGATCCCCATCGTGGTTTCCGGCGCATTGCATTCCTATTTCGCGGTCTCGGATATCGAGCAGGTGCGGGTCGTGAACCTGGAGGGGGCGGACTACCTGGATACCGTTGGCACGCCCACCATGCGAAAGCAGACGGTGGCGCTTGGATTCGGAAGTGAGGTGGATTCGATCTACGATAGTTCTAGTAGTATTCTCCTTGTCGATGATCTTTCCGGGAGAACAATCCTCATCGAGAAAAGCGGCAGCCCCTCCACGGTGGTCTGGAATCCCTGGGTGGAGAAAGCCGCCGCGTTCGGGGATTTGCCGGATGACGGGTATCGGAAATTCTGCTGCATCGAGGCGGCAATTGCGAACGACCGGGCGGTGATCGTGATGCCCGGTGAAACCCACGTGCTGAGCACGCGGATCAGCGTCGAGGAGTGATCACTCGGCTTTTTCCAATGCTTCGAGCAGAAGCTCGGCGGCTTTCTTGGCTGAGGCCGGGTTCTGTCCGGTAACCAGGCGGCCGTCGCGGACGGCGTTCTCAGAAAAGTCCTCTGCTGTTTCGACCGTGGCTCCGGCCTTTTCAAAGGAGTCCTGGAGCAGGAAGGGCACGGTTTCGCTCAGCTTCACGGCGCTCTCTTCCGAGTTGGTGAACACCGCGGTCTTCTTCCCGGCGATGAGGAGTTTGCCATCGGAAAGCTTCACGTTCACCAGTGCCGCCGGGCCGTGGCAGACCGCGCCGACTGATCCGTTGTCTTCGTAAATGCTTACGGTGACCTTTTTCAACGATTCGGAATCGGGGAAATCCCACATCGCGCCGTGGCCACCGGCGAAGAAGATCGCGCCGTATGCCTTGGTGTCGACTTCGGAGAGGGCGATCGTCTTCTCGACGCCGGGCTTCTTCTCGTCCCCGTTGCCGAATTTTTTCCAGAACGAGGCGTTCGCCTCATCCTTGAGATCGAAGCTCTTGGGATCAAGCGGGGCGAAGCCGCCCTTGGGGCTGGCCAGTGTGACGGGGTTTCCGTTTTCCGTGAAAACCTCATAGGGATGCGCAGCTTCGGAGAGGAAGAAGCCCGTGAGTTTCCCGGAGTCGCCCAGTTTTGCGTGGTTGGTGAGAACCAGGAGAATAGGCGCTTCTTCCATTGCGCAAGATGTTGCGGCAAGGAGGAGTGAGAGAAACAAGGTTTTCATCCCAGCCAATAGCCCGCGATGGAAAAAAGGCAAGGATGCGAATCAGTTGGCATTGGCGACGATGCGGATGAAGCCTCTCGGACTGGCGCTGACCGGGACGGTGGAGCGGTAGGTGACTCGCTCGAAGCCGTTTCCGAGATCCTCGGGAAGACCGGATTCGACCGCAGGAACGGGGGCGGTGCGGAACATATCGGCCGAGCTTTCCGCGCCCATGGTGTAGCCGGATACCCCGCTGCGGCGGACGATGGAGATGGTCTGGTAGGACTCCCCGTTCAGGGAAACGAATCCCACGGGGGTGGGTAGGGTGGACGAACCGGTGGGGTTGGTGCCGGCGATGAACTCGAGGAGGTTCGGGACGCCGTCGTCATCCGCGTCGTCGGTGGGTCCGGCTTTGTCGATGGGGATTCCGTTCTGGGAGGCCCAGTTTTCGAAGCCCGTCTGAGGGACGGCGACGGCTCTTGCTCCGCCGCCTTGGTCGGTGACGGCGGCGGTGCGGCTTAGGATCGAGCCTGTGGAATCGCTGAGGAGGACGGAGTAGTTTCCTGCGAGATTGGCGAATTCCGAGAAGGCCAGGTTGAGGGAAGGGCCGGTCGCTCCGGGGATGTTCGTTCCGTTTTTCCTCCACTGATAGGAAAGGGGAAAAGAGCCGGTGGCGCCGACCGAGAGACTGACGGGGCGGCCTGCGATAATGGTTTGGTCAAGTGGCTCGGAGACGATGGCGATGGAGGCTGGAGTATTGGGTGTGTTGAGCTGGGTGGAGTCCGTTCCGAAGATGCCTGCCGTGTTGTGGGGTTGGGAGGGGATGGGTCTGTGCTCGAAAGTCATCGGGTAGTTGAAGGCGTAGGTTTTGATGAGTTTCCGGCCTCCGTTTTCGCTGAACTGGTAGGCTTTGTGGATGTTGCTGCCCTGCTCGCGGGCGATGAAAATGAGCCGCCCGTCATCGAGTTGGTGGAAGTTCCAGCCGCTGAGATTGTATTGGGTCAGCGGGGTGCTGCTCAAGGCTCCGCCCCGGGTGAAACGCCAGAGTGCCGTGCCGAAGCTGCTATTGAAATTAAAGCGCTCGCCGGCGACGAGGAGATCGCCGTTTTGTGCGATGGCGAGGCCGGTGATGTTCCAGCTGATGTTGGCACCGCGCGAGACTTGGAAGAACGCGGTGTCCGTGGAGCCGTCCGCGTAGGCTTTGTGGATCGCGGGGCGGGTGGGATTCGGCACGCCGAGGATGACTCCGCCATCGGTATCATCCCAGAGGAGGCTGGGGACAGCTAGGGAAGTGTCCGCGAGGGTGAAGGTGGTATCCACGGTGCCGTCCGCATTGAGCCGAGCGAGACGGTGTGTCGAGTGGCCTGCGATGGTATCGAAGTCGCCTGCGATCCAGATGTAGTTTCTGGTGAAGATGAGTTTTGGGAAAATGTTCACCTGGGAGCCGCTTTTAAAGACAGGATAGAACTCGGCGGCGGAGGCATCGCCGCGCATGACGGAGAAGCCGCTATCCTGCAAGGAGCTGACGTTCGGAATTTTCGCGCGCATCAGGAGGAAATCTCCATTGGGCATTTTGTAGCTGTCTCCGCCGTAGCCGCTGATGGGCGAGACCCAGTTCCTATCCTCCACGCCGCTGGTCGAGTCGTAACGCCTCCAGCCGGAGTTATAGCGGATGTTGGTATTGTCCGGGAGGTCGATGCGGGTGGTGTTTTCCTTTTTCCGCTCGCGTGCGGGTGCTGTGGGATTTTCTATGAGGGCAGGGTCGGGAAATTCGAGGGAGATCGTGACGACAGCCGGAGTGCTGGTGATGGAGCCGCCTGCGGTGGTGATGACACAGTCGTAGGAGGCTGCGTCCGCAGGGGCGAGGTTCGAAAGGGTGAGAGAGGCGGTGGTTGCGCCGGAGATGGCGGTGCCGTTTTTCCTCCACTGGTATGAGGTGATGGTGCCGGTGGCTACTACTGAGATTTTTTCCTCAAATCCTGGAAACGTATCGATGCGCGGAGTCGGCTGGGTGGTGATTGTCGCGAGGGCGGGGAGGACGACACTCGCAGGGACGGTGAATGCCTCGTCGTTTCCGGAAATGGCGCGGAGGGTGTATTTCCCGGCATCGAATCCGTTGAGGTCGGTGATGTTGAGTGTGGGGGTGGTGGCTCCCGAGATGCGGCTGTCGTTTCTCAACGGAGTGCCGGAGCGAAACCACTGGTAGGTGAGATTGCTGCCTGCGAAGGAGCCAGTGAGGGTGAGGGTGCCGCCTACGGAAACGACCGGAGCGGTGGGTGAGGAAACGAGGAAGGGCAGCGGCTGGCTGGCGATGCGGGACTGGAGGGATTCCCCCGATTCCGTGAGGAAAACGACGCTCGGACCGATGTTTGCGAGGCCGAGATAATTCTGGCCGAAGCGATCACCCTCAGATGTCCAGGTGATCAGATCCCGCGAGGTGATGAAGGCGGTGGGAGAAGTGGTGCCAGCCGGCGAACCGCCGATGTACCATTTCCCGGCGACGCGGTCGATGAAGTTGAAATTGCCAACGCTTGGGTGGACCATCGTCCAGGTGATTCCGTCCGGTGAAGTGGCAACGGAAGAGTTTGTGCGGAGTGCGACAAACTGTCCGGCGTGGAATTCTAAATCGCGGATGTTTTGGCTAACATCGGGGGCCCAGGTGCGGCCTCCGTCCGTGGAGCGCCGAATTCTTCCTTGTGATTGGATTGTAAGCCAGATGCCGTTTCCGAAAATGACTTTGGAGAAGCTGGGCTTGGTAGTGTCCTTGGCGAAAACTTCCGTCCAGTTGATCCCATCACTGGATCGGATGAGGAAATTCTGGTCACCCACGGCCACATAGCCGTCATCCCCGGAGGCGATGTGGCGGAGGGTATTGGGGCCGCTGAATACGCCGGTCCATGTCAGTCCGTCTCCGGAGCGGGCGATTCCACCGGGATTATTCAGTGAGCCGGTGAGACCGTAGAAGCCATCCCTTCCCCTGAAGGCCGCGACCACTCCTGAGTTGCTCCCCTCCCAGTTGATCCCGTCATAGGTGACTGCGGTGCCGCTGCTGCCAGCCACGAGGATGACGCCGTTTGCGGAGGTGATGGTTTTACTGAAACTGCCGCCCGGGATGACGGGCGGGCGGGTGCCTTCCCAAGTTGTTAGATCCGTGGAAGTGCGGAAGCTGTCTGCGAAAACCACGCGTCCGTTTCCGACGGCGATGTCGTAGCCTTTTCCGGGAGAGCCGGGGATGACCGTCCAGTTCAGGCCGTCCGTGGAAGTATAGTCGGAGGTGTGGCCGCTGGCGATGAAACGGGTGCCATCCGAGATGACGGAGGTGATCGTGGATGGTGCCACGACTTCCGTCGCGCCGGAGCCGTCGTTGCTGGTGAAGCGAAATCCGCCTCCGTTCCCTGCGCCACCTGCGGAGACATAGACGCCGTTGAGATATGCGATGTGGAGGAGGGTCTTATTCGGCGAGACTGTAACAGGTGCCGTGAAAGTCGATGCGTCCGTGGAGGTGATGATGCGTGCACCAAGGGTTCCGAGACGGTTCCCCATGTAAAAGAATCGGCCGTTGACGAAATCGATGCCTGACCAGCCGACGTTGAAATCGGAAGTGCCCTCAACCGTCCAGGCGATTCCGTCGGTTGATTTCAGGGTGAGATTGGAAAGGCCGGCTGCGGCAAAGACCCCGTTTCCGAAGGCGACCCCATGAATGTTCAGTGCGGAGCTGAATGCGCTGCGGGGGTAGGTGGTGAGGGTCCAGTTCACCGCATCCGTGGAGTGCAGGATGGTGGCGGAATCTCCTACTGCTACGAAGCGCCCGTTTCCGAAAGTGACGTCTCTCAGATCCCGCGTCGTCGGGGAGATGGGAGAAGTCCAGTTCAGCCCATCGGTGGAAACGTAGATGATGCCGGACTGGCCGACCTGGACGAATTTTCCGTTTCCGTAGGCGATGCCCCGCATGATGCCGGGAGGGAGGGCGGGGAGGGAGCGTTTCTGATCGAGCTGGAATTCCCCGACCGGGGTGCCGGAGGGGGTTCCGGTGGAAAGTGTCAGGGCGAGCCGGGTGTTCACGTTCACGCCATTGCCCTGGGGGACGGAGGCCGTGGCGCTGATCACCCCGCCGGTGAGGGTGCCGGTGGTGAAATTGAAGACGCTGGGCGAAAAGGTGATGGCTCCGGCGTTGTCCACGGTGCCGGTTAGAGATCCGCCGAAGAGCTCGAAGTTGCCCGCATTGTCGATGGAGGCGGCGGTGCGGCTGGGGAACTCAGGGGTGGAGGCGGCTCCGGAGACGGAGGTGAAAATCTCGCCTTCGTATTGTCCGACGAATTGCGCCTGGGCAAATGCCTCGGATGCGCAAAAAAATGTGAGGATAAGGACGAACGTTCGGGAGATAAGCTTGCTCATGGGGAACTCAGGATAAAGGTTTTCAGCGGAAACGACAATCCCCTGAACAGGCGATACGCTCTAGCTGATTCTGCGATAGGCCTGGCAAAAGCCTTTTGAAGAATCGACCGGCCGCGGCTCTAGATGCTCGCCAGGGCTTCGCCGAAGACTGTCAACGTGTCGTCGAGATCCGCCTCAGTGTGGGCGAGTGAGAGGAAGCCGGTTTCGTAGGGGGAGGGGGCGATGTAGACGCCTCTTTCCAGGCAGGCCCAGAAGAACTTTTTGAAGAGGGCGAGATCCTGTTTCATCACGTCATCGACGTTGACGATCTCGCGGTCGGTGAAGAACAGGCAGAACATGGAGCCGACCCGGTTGATGCTGTGGGGGATGCCTTTTCCCGTCATCAGCGAGCGGAGGCCGGTTTCGAAATGAAGGCCGAGCTGGTCGAGGCGGGCGAAGCCGTCGGGGGTGCCCGATGAAAGCTCGTGGAGCTGGGCGAGCCCGGCGGCCATGGCGAGGGGATTCCCGGAAAGGGTGCCCGCCTGATAGACCGGGCCGATCGGCGCGACCATGTCCATGACATCCGCGCGGCCGCCGAAGGCACCGACCGGGAGGCCGCCGCCGATGACTTTGCCGAAGCAGGAAAGATCCGGGGTGAGGTTTTCGAGTCCCTGCACGCCCGCCTTGCCGAGGCGGAAGCCGGTCATGACCTCGTCGAAAATGAGGAGGGCTCCGTATTTCTTGGTGATTGAGGAAAGCAGTTCCAGGTATCCGGGTTTCGGGAAAACCAGGCCCGCGTTGGCGGGGTAGGACTCGACGATGATTGCGGCGATTTCCTCGCCCTTTTCCTCGAAGAGTTTCTTGAGGGATTCGGGGTCGTTGTAGGAGAGGACGATGGTTTTTTCCGCGAAGGCTTTGGGCACGCCTGCGGAATCGGGTTCGCCGTGGGTGAGTGCGCCGGATCCTGCGGCGACGAGCAGGGAATCGGAGTGGCCGTGGTAGCAGCCGTCGAATTTCACGATGTAGTCGCGCTTGGTGAAACCGCGGGCGAGGCGGATCGCGGACATCGTGGCCTCGGTGCCGGAAGAGGTCATGCGGACTTTCTCAACCGACGGCACCCACTCGCAGATCGTCTTCGCCATATCGACCTCGTAGGGATTTGGGATACCGAAGGAAATCCCGTCCTTGGCGACCTGATGGATCGTTTTGGTGATCGCGACCGGGGCGTGGCCGAGGATGTTCGGCCCCCAGGAACCGATGTAGTCGATGTAGGTCTTGCCGTCGATGTCGGTGATGCGGCAGCCCTTGGCACGGCGGACGAAAAAGGGTTCTCCATCGACGTTCTTAAAAGCGCGGACGGGGGAGTTCACGCCTCCTGGGATGTATTCCTTGGCGACGGCGAAAAGTTTGCTTGAGAGATTTGGCACGCCGGGACTTTCAGTTCAAACGCTGTGATTCTCAAGGGCGGAGATTTCCCCAAATTGCTTGCATCGATGTGGTCATTCCTTGCCGGATCCCACAGCCGCCTCGAATTGGCAGCTGACCTCCACTGCACTCAGCGGTCGATCCCAGAGCGAAATCTCGTCCACCCAGCCGGTGAATGGATTGAACGTTTCCCGCTGATCGAGGCTCGGTTTACCAAACCGGACGTAGCGGCCCCTGAAATTCCCCTCCCTGATCGTGCGCGGCTGCGCGTCATGCCCGACAAGGACTCCGTCGATGAAAAGATCAACGGAAGATGGTTCCCAGCTGGCAACGACATAGTGCCAAATCCCGTCGTTGATTTGTCTCGGGGACACCAGGTTCACGCTCGTGTCTCCGTTCCTCATCTCGAAAATGACCTGGCCGGACGGGTCCATGCGCGTATGCAGGATTGCCTCGAATGGCGTATCCGAGGTTTCGTTGCCTTGACCCGCGAGCCAGAGAACCTCGCCCTTGGTGATCGCGCCCGGTTCGCGGCGGATCCAGAACGAAACGGCTCCCTCGCGTTGGCTGATCCCATGCATTCCCTCCAGGCCGATGATTACCGAGCGGTTGGGATCACCTTCCATGTATACCGATCTGTTGCCCGCCGGGAGTCCCGGGAAGCCGTCCTCGGGCTTTACCCCTGGCTCAAGGGGGCGCACCGCCTGGCTTTGTGAAGCGGAAGGGCTCCCCGCGACCATGTTGGAATAGCTTCCTTTCACCGGCTGATCCAGCGTCCAGTATCCGATCGGCGCTTGGCCGAAAACGGTCGTCCTGTAATTCGCCGGCTGCTTCAGGAGATCCGGCAATGTAGGGAAAGGGTCGGGTGCCATGGCGATCTCCTCCACAACATCCTTGGAGCGGTATGCGAATGCCTTCCCGGCTTCCCTGAGCGTGGAAACCTTCTTGCCACTCCTCGCAGCGATCACCTCGATCTGCCCGTCAACAAGGTGGACTTCGGTCGGGCCGCCCGTTGGCACGCGCACTCCGAAGCGTGTCCCTATGTCCCGGACCAGGAGTCCTTTCGCACCGACCTCGAACGGTTTTCCGGATTTGGCTGTATCGATCCAAAGCCAACCGCTTTGCAATTGCGGGCGATGCAGCTTCGGGAAAGAAACGGTCGCCGGGCCCTGCACCACCAGCAGATCGCCGGTCTCTGTTTCCAGCCTCAGGGTTCCGGAAAGGACACGGAGCGTGGAGCCCTCCGAGACCCCACCGATATTTCCTCCTGATTCCTGGGGCACGTCGTCCACGCTCCAGCGAGTGCCGGAGGTGACAGCAGTGGAGAATTTGGCGGGATCGGGCCGCGCAACGGCGATCAGGGCGGCAATGACGGCCGCGATCGTCACAAGCGCCGCCGCCGCCATCACCGAGCGCTGGAAGACGCGGCGTGCCTGGGAGGCCGATTCCACAAAGGGCAGAAGGCCGCGTTCGTGAAGCTTGGCCGCTTCCATCCGGAGAACCGCAGACTGTTGGAAATACTCCAGGTAAGCCCGCCTTGCTGCTGGCGATTTGCCCAGCAATGCGGTCAGTTCCTCGGAACGGGATGAGTCCAATGTGTCTTCCTCCAGATCCTCCAGCGCCCGCCAAAGTTCGGACACGTCGATCCGGCCGTTTTTTTCAAAACGGTCGCTCATGACATTGCCCTCCCCAATCCGACCTTCCTCTTCACGCAGACCCGCAGTGCCATTCGGATGCGGTGCAGGCTGCCTTTGAGGTTCACCGCCTTTCGCCCCAGCTCCTCGGCCGCACTCTGCAGGCTGAAGCCGTCGAAGTAGCAGCGGAGAATCAGGCTGCGGTCATCAGGGCGCAGCTGCTGGATGCATTGCCTGAGGGCTGCGTGCCTTGGATCGTCCGCGCCGTGGCAAACCTCAGCGGCCTCGTCGATCAGCAGGTTCAGCGTTTCCTCCGGCACGCTCAAGACCTTGCGGCGTTTCTGGTCACGCCACAGGGCCATCACCTTGAACTTCGCCACCGAAAACATCCACGCCTTGAAATTCGTCCCAAGCTCGAACTCCCCGCGCTTTTTCCAAAGGGAAGTGTTCACCTCCTGCACCACATCGTCCGCTTCCGGGTGCCCCGGCAGAAGCGCCAGCACAAAGGCATGCAGCGCCGTCTGGTGGTTGACGACCAGCTGGACGAAGGTTTCTTCGATGTCGGGGGCTTCCTCCATGGGGTTGGTTTCTGCTTATAAGATACCGCGAAACGCCGGAAAGTTGGGCGGTTTCCACCTTTCAGAGGCAGAGACTCGGGCAGTCAGCTCCCCGTAGAAACGAAAAAAGTGGAAAAACAGCCCAACCCGGAGCGGCTCAAGCGGAATTCATTAGCAGTCCGGCTTTACTCGGCAGCGAGAAGCCTTCCAGAAATATCGAAAAACAAGACCTATGAAGAAACAAAACGCGCTTATCATTTCCTCCGCCCTCTTTGGGCTTCTCGCAATCCCCGCCCATGCGGCCACGATCGCGAACTGGAAGGTTCTTGTCGGTGCGAACAGTCCCGCGATCTCAGGCGCTAACACCGACAGCCCGGTCTTCGGAGGCGTGAGTCCGGTCAACCAGATGGACGCCGCGCAAACTGCCGGTCGGTTCGGCACCGTCGCAACTCCCGCATCCGTCACGCTCGCGGTGGGTGAAACGCTTACCGTGTCGTTCAACGTCACGCTCACGGGCGGGTTGGATGTGCTCAACCATTACCGCTTCGGTGTTTTCGATGATGGCGGTCAGTTCGCCGCGTCGTCTGAGTCGAACTGGGCAGGCGGTTGGTTGCATAGCACCGGCAATGGATTGTATCAGGGCAACACAGGTGGTTCGTTCGCCAGCAATAGCGGCACCACACCTAACAACGCCGCTTTGCTTTCCAACACCGACCTGAGTGCCGCAGGTGCAATCGCCGGAGATTCAGCCGCTACTTATCTCTGGACGATGGCAATCACCAGAGGCTCGGCGACAAGCGTGGATCTTTCCGCAAGTTTTGTGGGTGGCGATGGAGCCTACAGCAATTCCTACGCCCAGAATGGCCAAGCCACCTCGCTGTTCACCTATACGGCCGTTGGGATCCTCACATCAGGCGCCACCGACCTCGATCAGCTTTCGATTTCCAATGCGCAATACAGCGTCGTCCCCGAGCCATCCTCCGCCCTTCTCGGCGGCTTGGGAGTGTTGCTTCTCCTGCGCCGCCGCAGGGCCTGAGGCATACCCGATTGAACGAGGTCTGGTGATCTCGCGTTTTTTCGGATGCAAGGCAGGCGGAGTTCATGCAGGCTCGCCCTTGATGAAGGTCTTTGCCCCGCTTGTTGCTTCCTTGTTTGCCATCCCGCAACTGTGCTGCGCCGAACGCGCCGAGCATGCAGGTTGCTACGCGGATTGGAGTGAAAAGGAGCTGACCATCGGCAATGCGCTCGTCGAGCGGAAATGGACGATCAAGGACGGGCTGCTCACTGCGGTGTCTTTCAAGGACAAGGCAAGCGGCTAGAATGGCTGCGTAGCCCCAGTCGCAAGCCGGCCGCCTCATCCCGGCGGAGATGTGGCTGAAAAACGGACACTCACCTTCACATCGTAGTCAGGAAAGCTCAGCCGCGGGCGAGGCGGATCGCGGACATCGTCGCCTCGGTGTCGGAGGAGGTCATACGGACTTTTTCAACCGATGGCACCCACTCGCAGATCGTCTTCGCCATATCGACCTCGTAGGGATTCGGGATGCCGAAGGAGATGCCATCCTTGGCGACCTGATGGATCGTATTGGTGATCGCGACCGGAGCATGGCCGAGGATGTTCGGCCCCCAGGAACCGATGTAGTCGATGTAGGTTTTCCCGTCGATGTCGGTGATGCGACAGCCCTTGGCACGGCGGACGAAGAAGGGCTCGCCATCCACGTTTTTGAAGGCGCGGACGGGGGAGTTCACGCCGCCGGGGATGTGTTGCTTGGCGACGGCGAAAAGTTTGGAGGAAAGGCTTGGCATCTGCGGGCAACCTTAGATTTCAAAATCCAAACTTCAAGGAAGAGTGGGTTCGCATTTCGATCCGGCGGGATGTGGTCAAGGCTGTGACCACGTGCCCCGGCCGCCCTGATGCCCCCAGCCGTCCCGGCCGGTGCATCACGGGGCCGGCGCTCGGAAAGCGGGAATTCGTTAGGTTGACTGCCGAGCAGGGCCGGTTACAATGGCTGCTTACATGACACGCATTTTGATATTCGCCGCCCTGCTGCTCTGCCCTACCATGGAAGTCTGGGGGCAGCTCGCGACAGCGCTGAACCTCAACAAGAAAACCTACGTGGCCGGGGAGCCGGTGATCGCGGAAATCATCATCACCAACCACAGCGGGCGCGAGCTCACGCTCGCATCCACCCGCCAGCTGCCATGGCTGGCTTTCGTGGTGACGAAGTCGAACGGAAACACGGTGACCACCCGCAAGCTCAACGCATTCGGGGCCATGAAGATCAAGGTCGGCGAGTCCCTCGCGAAGCGTGTGGATCTCACGGAATACTTCCTCCTCAACAGCCAGGGGAACTTCGCGGTCTCCGCGGTTGTCAGGGATCCGAGCGGCGGCATCCAGGGCACTTCGACGAACAGGGTGCTCTTCAACCTCACCCCGGGACGTACCTACTGGTCCCAGAAAGTCGGCGTGAAAAGCGATCTCGGCGGAGGCACACGCGAGATCAAGCTGCTCACCTTTTCCAACGGGCAGACAACCCAGCTCTATGCCCAGGTGATGGATGGGCGCACGGGCCTGCCGATCAGCACCTTCCCCCTTGGCGATGCGCTCATGCTGCGCAAACCCATGGTCACCGTGGACGGGGCGCAGCGCATGCATGTCATGTTCCTCGCCACCCCCTCGGCATGGCTTCACTGCCAGGTCAGCGCCGACGGGAAACTGGTGGCAAGGGACATCCACCAGCGGGCATCCCAGGGGGATCCCGTTCTCATGGCCTATGGTGATGGCTCCGTGAAGGTGGTCAACAGCGTCCCCTACGATGCCAAGGCCGCCGAAGAGGAGCGCGCCAAGATCCGGAAGGCAACCGACCGACCGGACATCTCCTTCGAGTGAGTCGGCGCAGTCGATTTTTTGTTTTCGGCTTTACAGAATTCAAAAAATTTGTCAATAAATCTTAATAATCTTTGAAATCAAACAAATCATGAAGGCTCTCCTGAACGCAATTCTCCTGGGGCTGCTCTTTTCCACGGGCGCCAGTGCATACAATTTCCGCACCGTGATCATAGATCCCGGGCACGGGGGGCACGACAAGGGGGGGCAATGGGGGCGGGTGTATGAGAAGCACCTGGCGCTCGACACCTCGATCCGGCTGGAGTCCCATCTGAAGAAAATGGGCTACAACACGGTGCTGACTCGCCGCAGCGACTACTTCGTTTCCCTGCCGGGGCGCATGACCTTCGCCAACAAATACAGGAACGCGATATTCATCAGCATCCACTACAACTACACCTGGAAGCAGCATGTCAGCGGCATCGAGACCTTCTACCACACCCAGGAAAGCTACAAGCTTGCGAAGGATGTGCACCGCGGCGTGATGAGCCGGGTGAAAGTGACGGATCGCGGAGTGAAATACGCGCGCTACTATGTGATCCGGCACTGCAAGCTGCCTTCCATCCTTGTTGAGGGCGGATTCGTGAGCAACTCGAACGAGCGCAGCCGCATGAAAACCGCATGGTTCCGCGATGCCATCGCCAGGGGCATCGCCGACGGCGTGCAGAGCTTCCGCAGGGGCGGTTGAGCTGCCTGCCCTGCGTGAGGGGTTGCGGGACGGGAAATTGCACGTCGCGCCCACGATTCGGACACTGTCCGCAGGCAGAACAGGGCTGTGCATCGCCACTGCAGGCGTGATTTCGAAATCATGGTCCCTTTGCCAAGGCGCAAAAAAACCGCCACCCTGTTTTCCAAGGCGACGGTTGTTTTGAACTTGTGGTCGGAAGGATCAGTTCACCGCGACAGCGGAGGAACCGGTTTCTCCCGTGCGGATGCGGATGGCTTCCTCGACGTTGGAGATGAAGACCTTGCCATCACCGATCTTGCCGGTGTTTGCGCTCTTGACGATGGCCTCGGCGACCCCGTCGGCCTGCGCGTCGTCAACGACGATCTCGATCTTCACCTTGGGGAGGAAATCGACGGTGTATTCGGAGCCGCGGTAGATCTCTGTGTGGCCTTTCTGGCGGCCGAAACCCTTGACTTCGGTGACGGTCATCCCTTGGACTCCGACCTCTGCGAGGGCTTCCTTGACTTCTTCCAGCTTGAACGGTTTGATGATTGCTTCGATTTTTTTCATGATTCGGCGGATTGGTGGATGATATTGAGCAAGAGGCGTGCCAAGTTCATTGGGCAGTCGGAAACTTTCTCTTCGGGGATGTTTAGCAGCTGGAGTATCGTCATGCCAGTGGAATTCCGGGGATCGCGGGAAATTTTTCCCGGATGGCATTGCACTAACCTGAAAAGTGCGCCAGCTTCCCGCCGTATCAGTAACCAACTCCAAGACACATGAAGAAACTATTCTCAGCACTCACATCCGTCGCACTTTTCCAGATCGCCTTCGCCCAGGACGCGAAGATTGAGATCACCGGGAACGACCAGATGCAGTACAGCATCAAGGCATTCGAGGTTACGGAAGGCCAGAAGGTGGTGCTCTCCTTCAAGCACATCGGCCAGCTACCCGCAGCCGCCATGGGCCACAACGTGGTGATCCTCGCTGCGGACACGGCGGTTCCCGCCTTCGCCACGAAGTGCGCGCCGGCACGGGAAACCGGCTTCATCCCCCAGGACGAGGAATCGAAGAAGCAGATCATCGCCCACACCAAGATGCTTGGCGGCGGCGAGTCTGACGAGATCACCTTCACCGCTCCCGCTCCCGGGAATTATCCTTTCATCTGCTCCTTCCCCGGCCACTTTGCCATCATGCAGGGCGTGATGACAGTGAAGGCCAAGTAATCGGCAACGCCGCTCCGAACATAGTCCGGCAGGCCATCCGCCTTGCCGGGCTTTTTTTGCGTTCTGCCTGCGCTCAGCGGGCCATGATCACGACCGCGTGCTCATCGTAGCGCGCACGGGTGGAGGTCTGGCTGTGGATGTAGTCGAGGATGGCTTTCACGGGGACATTCTTCAACTGCATGGAAATGCGGGAGTCGGCGAGCCTGCCCTTTGGATCCTCGATCACGAAGTTCGGAGCGATCTTGCCATCCGTGGCTTTTTCCATGGCCAGGGAAAGCGCCTGGATGGCCTCCTGCACCGTGGCATCCTCAAGCTGATAGACCGGGATCATCACCCCGCCTATCTTGGTTTCCGTGGCCGCGGATCGGATCGAGCCGGCCTTGATCCTGACCTGCCCGGCGCGGTAGCGGGCATTTGCGTGTCCCGGCATGAGGCCGAGGGCTGTGTGGTAGGCGGCGCTTGCGGTGGACGGATCGCCCGCCTTTTCCGCAGCGAGGCCTTTTTGGTAGTAGGCCTCCGCCTGCTCGGCGGCTGTTTGGGCGAAGGCCCCTGATGCGGTGAACGCGACGGCGGTGAGGACAACGAGGGTTTTCATGGTGTCCCAAACTAAGCCGGATTTTCCCGTTTGGCGAGGATGGAGTTTGCCTTGAGATTGCCAGGGCTGCATCAGGTTGTCGTTGTGGATCACTCCGCCAGCAGCTTGCGGAAATAGGAGATGGTTGGGTCTAGGCCGTCCTCCAGGCTGACCCTGGGCTCCCAGCCGAGTGCATCCCGCGCGAGGGTGATGTCCGGGCGGCGCTGTTTCGGATCGTCGCCGGGGAGGGGATGGAAGCTGAGCCTTGATTTCCCGCCGACCTTTTTGAGGACGAGCTCCGCCAGTTCCAGCATGGTGAACTCCCCGGGATTGCCGATGTTCACCGGGCCGGTGATGCCTTCCTTTTCCATCAGGCGGACGAAACCCTCGATGAGGTCGTCCACGTAGCAGAAAGAGCGGGTCTGGGTGCCATCGCCGTAAATTGTCAGATCCTCGCCCTTGAGCGCCTGGACGATGAAGTTGGAAACCACCCGCCCGTCGTCCGGCAGCATGCGCGGGCCGTAGGTGTTGAAGATGCGCACTACGCGGATATCGACCCCGTTCTGGCGATGGTAATCGAAGAACAGGGTTTCCGCGCAGCGTTTCCCCTCGTCGTAGCAGGCGCGGATGCCGATGGGGTTGACGGAGCCCTTGTAGGACTCCGGCTGGGGATGGACTTCCGGATCGCCATACACCTCGGAGGTGGATGCCTGGAAGGCGCGCGCGCCGATGCGCTTCGCAAGACCCAGTGTGTGGATGGCGCCGAGCACCGAGGTCTTGATCGTCTTGATTGGATTATGCTGGTAGTGCGGCGGGGAGGCCGGACAGGCGAGGTTGTAGATCCGGTCCACCTCGAACTTGAACGGCTCCGTGACATCATGGCGGATGAGCTCAAAATACGGGTTGGAAAGCAGGTGGGCGATGTTGCGTTTCCGGCCGGTGAAATAGTTGTCGAGGCAGATGACCTCGTTGCCCTCGTTGAGCAGGCGTTCGCAGAGATGGGAGCCAAGGAATCCGGCTCCGCCGGTGATGAGGATTCGCATACCAGCTATCTAAACGCGAAACCCGGGACGTGAAACCCTAATTTGGGAGCTTCGCTGCGCTTGACCGTGGGGAGGGGGTGGCGGCATGGTTTCTGGAATGAGGATTTTGACGGGTTTGCAGCCGAGCGGGAAACTGCACGTGGGCAATTATTTCGGTGCGATGAAGCCGGCGGTGGAGCTGCAGGGGCAGGGCGAGTGCTTTTATTTCATCGCGGACTACCATGCGATGACTTCGGGACGCGATGGGGCGGCGCTGCGGGAAAATGTGAGGGAGCTGGCGATTGACTTCCTGGCGTGCGGCCTGGATCCGGAGAAGTCGGTTTTCTTCCGCCAGAGCGCCGTGCCTGAGGTGAACGAGCTGGCTTGGATCCTCTCCACGGTCTGCCCGATGCCGCTTTTGAACAAGTGCCACTCTTACAAGGACAAGGTCGCGCAGGGGATTTCCCCGAACCATGCGCTGTTCGCCTACCCGGTGCTGATGGCGGCTGACATCCTGCTCTATGACTCGAACAAGGTGCCGGTCGGAAAGGATCAGAAGCAGCATCTCGAAGTGACGCGCAGCCTGGCGACGAAGCTGAACGAAACCTACGGCGAGGGCACGGCGGTGATGCCGGATGCGATCATCAAGGAGGAAACCGAGCTGGTGATCGGCACGGACGGGCGGAAGATGAGCAAGAGCTACAACAATACGCTTCCCATCTTAGGGGACGAAAAGCCGCTGAAGAAGCTGGTGATGAAAATCGTGACGGATTCGACCCCGGTGGAGGATCCGAAGCCGACCGAGAACTCGACGGTGATCGCCCTCTACAAGCTTTTCGCAAGCGAGCCCGAGCTGGCGAAGATGATCGCGGACCATGAGAGCGGCGGCTTCGGCTATGGTGATTTCAAGAAGCGTCTGGCGGATGCGTATTGGGATTACTTTGAAGACATGAGGAAACGCCGGGACGAGATCCTTGCGGAGCCGGGGTATGTGGATGAGGTGTTGAAAAAAGGTGCGGAGCGTGCCCGCGAGGAGTCGGCAAAGGTGCTGGGCCGGATCAAGAAGGCCGTGGGATTGGCGTGATTTGATTCAGGACTGCGCCGAATTTCTGCTTAACTGCGCGTTTCCTCTCAACTCATGGATTTCTCATAATCCGCCAAGCAATGTGGGAGCCTGATAAAAGGCATGAAACCCACACGTCCGCTGATACTCGCTCCCCTGCTCTGCCCGCACGCCCGTGCGGAGATCGAGAACCTACCGATGCGCTGGGATTACAGCTATCAGCTGTATGATGAGGATGACGACCGGATCCGGGTGGAATCCCATTATTTGCGCGGCCAGGTCGATTTCAACGACGAGACCTCATTCCGTTTCCAATATCTAAACGATGCGATCAGCGGCGCATCGCCGACGGGAGCGTTGCCGGGCAGTTTGCAGCCGTTCCTTTCAAAGCTTGATGATGTGCGGACGGGGTTGCTTGGGGCGATTTCCCGGCAGTTCGGCGACCACCGGGTGGAGGTGGAGTTTTCGCGCAGCGAGGAGGACGACTACGTATCGAGAGGCATAGCGGTCAGCGATGTGCTGGAGCTGAACCAGAAGAACACAACCTTGACCTACGGGCTCAACTTTCTCGATGACGATGTCGCGGTGCGCGGTTCCGCGGACAGGAAAAAATACACTTACGATTTGTTCACCGGGGTCAGCCAGATCATCGACAAGAACACGGTTGTTTCCTGCAACCTGACGCTGGGCTTCAGCGACGGGTTCCTGAGCGATCCGTACAAGATCGTCCAGCGTACGGAAACGCTCACTTTCCCCGACGGGCTCGGTGGTTTCATCAGCATCCCTGTGGACAACATCTACCGCGAAAACAGGCCGGGGAGCCGTTTCCGGCAGGTATTGCAGTTCGAGGGGAAACACTATTTCGAAGCGGCGGACGGGGCGCTCGACGGGATCCTCAGGTTCTCGAACGACGACTTCGGGGTGTTTTCCCAGACCCTGCAGCTGGAGTGGCGGCAACAGGTCGGAGAGAGTCTCCAGCTGATCCCCTTCTTCCGGTATTACCACCAGTCGGCGGCGGATTTTTTCGTCCGTTCCCTGGATGGCCTGCCGATCGGAACCCCTGCCGCCAATCCGAATGGAAGCGGCCCGAACTACTCGGCGGACTACCGGCTGTCTTCTTTCGATGCGGTTAGCGCGGGGCTCAAGGTGAGATACAGGTTCAACGACATGTTTTCGGCCAACGCGACCTACGAGCGATATGTGATGAGCGGAAGTGGCGGCGGCGCAAACGTCTCACCGGGACAGGCCTATCCAAGCGCGGATATCTGGACGTTCGGGCTGAGCGCGGAGTTTTAGGAAACGGAAAACATGGAAACGGCACTACCATTGCAGGCGAACGAAGCGGGAATCCGGCACCTGGGATTCCTGGCGATGGGAACTGCATGTTCGGTAAAGTTCCGGCTGGAAGATGACCGGAAGGCGCTGGAATTCGGAGCGGATGTGCTGGGGTGGATCGCGGGGTTTGAGGCGAAGTTTTCGAGATACAGGGAGGATTCGGTGGTTTCGAAAATCAATGCGGCGGCCGGGGAACGGTGGGTGGGGATCGATGACGAGACCTCGCACATGCTGGATCTTGCCTCGAGTCTGAACAGGCGGACGAAGGGGATCCTGGATCCGACCTTGCTGCCCGTGCAACTGGTTTGGGATTGGCGGAAAGCCAGGGAACGTTTGCCGGAAACCAGCGAGATTGAAAATGCACTGGCGCTGACAGGCTGGGGGAAAGTGGAGCGGCGTGCGGGTGCTGTGTATTTGCCGGAGCGTGGGATGGGCTTGGATTTCGGAGGTTTCGGTAAGGAATACGCGGTGGATTTTGTGGCGAGGATGGCGGCGGAGCGTGGGATCCAGGATGCATTGATCGATCTGGGACGGGATATTTTCGCGATGGGGGGAAACGGGAAACAACCGTTCTGGCACGTCGGTATCGAGGACGGGAAAAAACCGGGAAATTGTTGGGGCGGGCTGGCGGTGAGTGGACGGGCGGTTTCCGCATCAGGCGACTACGCGAGGTATTTCACCCATGAGGGGAAACGCTACGGGCATATCCTCGATCCGCGGACGGGCTGGCCGGTGGACAACGGGATGCGGGCGGTGACGGTGGTCGCCGGATCATGCCTGGAAGCCGGTGCATACAGCACGGCAGTCTATGTCCTGGGGGCTGAAGAGGGGGTGGAGTTGGCGGGGTTTGTGAGGGATGTGGAAGTCTGTGCGCAAACGGAAAGCGGTATCGGGGGCACAAGGAATTTCGGGAAATGGCTCATCAAAGCCGCATAACAAAAAGTAAAACCATGAAAACAAGAACATTGATCGCGTTGTTTGGGATCGGGCTGCTTGCGCAGAGCGCAATGGCTCTGGAGTCAGGACAGAAAATGCCTGCGTTGAAAGGCCTGCTGCCCGGGGCGTCGATCCCGGGGACATCGGGGAAAGTGGTGTTGGTGGATTTCTGGGCATCGTGGTGCGGGCCTTGCAAACAGTCCTTCCCCGCACTGAACCGGCTGAACGACAAGTATGCGGGCAAAGGCCTGGTGATTCTCGCGATAAGCGTGGATGAGAAGGAGGAGGACTACAAAAAATTCGCCTCGAAAATGGGCGCGAAGTTTCCCCTTTTCCACGATGGGGCACACAAGGCGGCGGAGAAGTTCGCCCCGCCTTCCATGCCCACGAGCTACATCATCGACCGGAAAGGCGTCGTCCGGCACGTTCACACCGGGTTCAACGGGAAGAAAACCGAAGCGGAATACATGGCGGAAATCGAAGCCCTGCTGTGAAAGTCAAAACAATGAAAAATCAAATTCTCATCATTTCTACTATAAGTGTAGTATTTTTGGCGTCCTGTACGCCGCAACTCGTGCGGGTGAAGCCGTACGAACGCGGGAACCTTGCCCGCGAGATCATGTCCGGCGATCTGGACCCGCTGCAGAGGGCGATGACGGAGCATGCCTATTTCTCAAGGGAGGCATCGTCCGGTGGCGGTGGTGTCGGTGGCGGAGGCTGCGGGTGTAACTAGAAAAAAATGGAATTATGACGATCAGGAAACGATTGAAACTTTTGTGCTCCAGGGCCGGATCTTTGCTGCTCATGCTGCAGAAGTCCCCATTGGTGCAGTGGATATTGCCCGAGGCGCAGCTTGCGGGTCGCGCCGGATTGGGCGAGCTCACGAAGTGGACAGCGGCCACTTTCGCAGGGCTCGGCGCTTATGACACGGTTGCGGGTGCATCCGTGGTGAAACAGGTGACGCCGACCCCCAATTCGGCGACAGTGACCACAGCGGTGGATTCCCCGCTCTCCTTCGTATTCCAGGTGACGGGAAATGAAAGCCCGCCGGAGAGCTGGCAGATCGTCGGCGCTTTGCCTGGCGGGCTCACGCATGCGAATTCGGTGGGATCCAATTTCGACAGCATCTCCGGCATTCCGACGGCATCAGGTAGTTTCCCCATCACGATCAAGGCGTGGGAATTTGCCGGAAACACGGGGAATGTGATTTCCAACAGTTTCACAATTGTTGTAGGAACGGCGATTATCACCGGCCACCCGCAGTCCACCACCGTGCCCAGCGGCAGTACGGCTAGCCTGACGGTCACCGGCTCCGGATCAGGGCTCACATACCAATGGTATTCCGGGGTTTCCCCGAACGTGTCCGCACCGATCAGCAATGCGACCTCGGCCACTTACAATACGCCGGCTTTGACAACGGAAAGCAGCTTCTGGGTCAGGGTTACGAGATCAGGTGTGATCGCGAATTCGAAAACCGCAGTCGTGGGAATACAGGCGACCGCGATGCCCCCTGTGATCGACACCCAGCCATCCGGTGTTTCGATCGATGCAGGCCAGACAGCAATGTTGAATGTCGTTGCAAGCGGAACTTCGCCGACCTACCAATGGTATCGCGGGTTGAAAGGTGACACCTCCAATCCTGTTTCGCTGGCTACGAATGCGACATTTTCCACCCCGGTGCTATCCGCGACGACGAGTTACTGGGTGCGGGTGACGGATGGGGGCCTGTCCGTGGATTCCGGAACGGCGGAAGTCACCGTTTTGCCCGCGATTGAGAGCTGGGGGAAATCGGCCTTTACCATGGCGCAACTGATGGATCCCCTTGTCTCCGGCAACGGCGCCGATCCGGATGCGGACGGGCTCACCAATGAGCAGGAATTCATAGCGGGAACCCCGCCGACCGGAGGCAGGCCGGGCGTGCCGTTCGATATGGCGCGTGTTTCCGGGCAGATCCAGCTCAGCTTCGTTGCCACCGCCGCATCGGGTGCGGGATACTTCGGGAAGACCCGCCACTATGCGATCGAGGAGAAGGCCGACCTTGGCGCTTCGGCTTGGATTCCTGTGGCCGGGTTCGAGGATATCGCTGGAGCCGGACAGACCGTGACACACAGCGTTTCCCCCGGCGCGACACCGGACTTTTTCCGCGTGAAAGTGTGGCTTACCCCGTAGCGGAAGGCATCGTGGATATGCCGCTCATCTGATTTCCCGGAAGTCCGTTTCCAGGAAGATTTCCAGGATTGCCTCCCGTTCCTCCTTGGTCGCGATTGCGAGGGTTGTGGAAATTGCGTCAGCCACCGTGGCTGTGGGTGCGGTTACCACAATGGTGCTGTCGGGGCGGGTATTTGCGCCATCGGAAGGGCGGAAAATGTGATGGTGGCGACCCTCCGGATCGAAGGTGTAACCGCTGCCGGAGGACACCGCGAGGGCGCGGGCGTGGGGTAGGGCGATGGTTTCTCCGGTGGTGGACAGCCCAACCTTCCAGGTTTTCCCATTGGCAGCGGTGCCGAGCGCGGCGTATTCCCCGATGTTCACCAGGGCGTTGCGGACTCCGTTCCTTTTCAGCGCGGCGATGATCTCATCGGTGGCGTAGCCTTGAGCGATGCCGTTCAGCGTGATCCCCATGCCGGGCTCGGCGAAGGTGATGTTTTTTTCGTCGGCCATGACTTTGCGGTAATCGACAAGGGCGAGGGTTTTCTCCCATGAATCCCGCATGGCCTCCCTTTCGCCGAAGCCCGCGTCCTTCCACTCCTGCCGCCAGTCCCAGAGGGGCTGGACGGTGATGTCGAAAACGCCTCCGGTTTTCTTCCCGTACTCAAGCGCGGTGCGGACGAGCTTGAGGAATTCCGGATGCGGGTTTTCCAGTTTGCCGTCGCGGTTGAGGCGGGAGATTGCGGATTCGGGATCGTAGAGGCTGAAAAGCGATTCGATCACGCGCAGGCGCAGGGCGCATTTCGCGGAGAGATCGTGGAAAGAGGCTGCGGAAATCCCGTGAACCTGGAAATGGACTTCGGTGCCAAATGCGATGTCCGTGAAGGTGAACGGATTTTCACGGCGGCGGCACGATGCCAAGGAAGCCGCGCCTAGAAGGGTGATGGCGCGGCGGCGGTTCATTTCGCGCGGCGGCGGGTGCGGAAGAAGAGGACGAAACCGGTGGCGGATAATATCAGCACGCCGATGACCGTCAGGTCGTAGATCCATTTCCCGATGGTTCCGAAGAAACGCCCGGAATGGATGTCGAGGATCACGCGATCGAGCGGGATGCCATCGCCGGAGAAGGCGGTTGCCCACTGTTTCCGATCGGCGGCGGAAGGAGTGGCGATGGCCGACCATGTGACCTCCTGTCCTGCGGGGGCTGGGGCGAAATCGAGCAGGTTCGCGTCGCCCGTGAAAATCCCCGACTCGGTTTCAAGCGTTAGCGCAAGGTCTTGCGTGCGACCGGCCCGGATGATGGGTGACTCGGGCAGGGTGGGCGGGCCGAGGGTTTCGATCAGCTCCCCATCCAGGCCGAAGTAATGGACGGCCGAGCCGGTGACCACGGCGGTGCCATCCCGGAGCGGCACCGCGCCGACGAGAGGCGAACTGTCATCGACGCTTTTTTCCCGGAAAAAAAGCTGCCCGTCCCAGCTCGCGGCGTGGGCTTTCCCGTCGATGCCGAAGGCTTCCGGCTCGCCATCGAGCGTCATCCCGTAGCGTGCCTGGATCCATCCGGCGGTGGTGTGGCGGTTGCTGAGACCGAGATCGACCGTGTGGTTGAGGATGAGTCCGGTGACACAGACGACGGTGAGCGGCAGCAGCAGGGCCATGCCCAGCACCCGGTGGGAGCCGCGTGTCCATGTCCTGATGATGCCGGATCTCGCCACGGTGTCAGACGATGGAGTCGAAATACAGGGCCAGCCGCGCGAGCTTGGTGACGGCTCGCACGGAAAGGGTCGCGCCGGCGACGTTTTTCACCTCGGCGGAAAGCCGGTCGCCGCTTTTCAGCGAGGCGTTGGAGAACTGCTTTGTGAAAAACGGCTTGCTCACTTCCCAGCCGTGGCTCTCGCGGTAGATGAGGATTTCCACGGATTTGATCCGCCCGTTTTCCACCAGGAAACCCGTGGTGATGGGCTGGGTCTTGCCTATCTCCTCAAGGATCCAGACGCTGCGCGAGCCCTGCTTCCAGTAGCGGACGCGGGACTCGGGGTAGTTGTGCGCCATGATGCCCTTGGCGCGGGACTTCACATCGCCGCTGAGGGACAGGATGGAGGTGGATGGGATTTTCCCGCCGAAGGCGCCCTTGATGAAATCCGACGGCTGTTTGTAAACACGCTCCTCGCCATGCACCCAGGCGGCAAGCGCCAGAGTGAGGGCGAGGATTTTCACCGGTTGCTTCATGGCAGGGGATCAGAATGCGTAGCCGACGCCGAAGTTGAGGACGTTCTGGTCACCCCGGCCGTTGGCCCTATCCTCGTGCACCCAGTCGGCCTTTACCACTGTGTTTTCCGTGGGCCAGAAATTCACTCCGGCCTGGTATTCCGTCTGGCCGCCGGGTGCATCCTCGTTTTCGAAATACAGGTAGCGGGTGAACAGGCCGAGCGCCATGCCGTTTTCGAAGGTCCATTTGTAGGAAGGCTCGATGTAGGCCCCGTATTGGTTGTCGATGTCCGAGCCGGGCACGGCAACCCCGCCGATTGCGGTGTTGCCGCTGATGTCCCAGTTGGCGACAAGCCCCCGCAGGCCGAAGCCACCGTTGGTGTAGATGAAGTGGGCGGTGGTGAGGATCGCGCTGTTGTCCTCGCGGCCGACGCTCACGTCATCCTGGTACTGGATGCCGGCGGCGAGCTCCAAGCCGTTGATGCCGGTGTAGCGGACACGTGCGGTGGCCGCCGTGCCGAGGCTGTCGTAGGTGTTTTTCTTCTGGCGCCCGTTGCGCAGGTCCGGGCCGTGCCGGTTGAAATCCCTGTCATCCACCTGGAGCCCGCGATGGACAGCCAAGTCCCATTGCAGGCCGCTGTCGTAATCCTTGCGCAGCAGGAAACCGAGCTCCGTCCAGGTGGAGGGGATGATCTCCGTCTCGACGCGGTTGCGCTCCACCCCGTAGAATGTGGTCGGCTCATGGATCTCATTGGTGATGCCTAGCGGCACCAGCAGCAATCCGCCCTGGAGATGGTAGTCGTTTTCCAGGTCATACTCGAAGTAGGCCTGCTCCAGCTCCCAGACGAGATCCGTGCCGGGGTCGTTCGAATAGAGGTGCTCCAGCTCGATTTCGGAGACGAAGCGGAAGCGGCTGCTGAACTCATAGGCGGTGAAAAGCACGAGGCGGTGGATGTCGAACTTGTCGCTCACATCGCCGGTGTTGAAGTGGGCCTCGCCGTATGAGCCGAAGCTGAAGCGGTCGTACCAGGCCAGATCCTGCGGCTTGGAAAACGCGGAGTCGATGTCATCGGCGGAAAGCACGCCGCCCTCTGCGATACGCTCGCGGAAGGTGTGTGCGGGGGCGGTTTGGGCGGCGGCGAGGCAGAGCGCCACTGCGGCTGCGAGACGTGTCTTGCGGGTGGTTCGGTCGGATTTCATTCTGTCGGTGGATGCTTCTGCTTGCGCAGAACAGGGATAAATTTAATGAGATTCATTCTCATTAGCAAGTGATATTTTTCGAAAAGATTCCGGCGCTTTCGGAGAAATAGCACCGGGCGGTTGGTTTGTTTTGGGAAGCGCTGGATCATGCGCAAGATGGGGATCAAAGATTGAACGTTTCCCGGCCGCCGCTGCGTATCCAATGCTCGTTGATAACTTCCATGAAAAAACTGATCCCACTGCTCGCCGCGATTTTTTTGACCCTCCTGCCCGCTCCCGGTGAGGAGAAGCCGAACGTCATCCTGATCATTTCCGACGACCAGGGCTTCCCCGACTACGGCTTCATGGGCAGCGAGGCGGTCTCGACGCCGAACCTCGACCGCATGGCCTCGGAAAGCCTTGTCTACACCCGCGGCTACGTGATGCCGGTCTGCTCGCCCTCCCTGGCGACCTTGCTGACCGGAAAAATGCCGCACGAGCACGGGATCACCGGCAACGACCTTTCCGGCGGGAGATCCAAGCCCGGCCACCGCGAGGCGCTGAGGAGCCAGCTGCTCGGCAATTCCGTGATCCTTCCGAAGGCCGTCACCGCGTCTGGATACCTCACCTTCCAGACCGGCAAGATCTGGAATATGACTTACGAGCAGGCCGGTTTCACCCACGGCATGACAGGCACCGCAGGCCGCCACGGAGACGCGGGCCTGGACATCGGGCGCAAAGGAATGAAGCCGATCTATGATTTCATCGAGACCGCAAGGAAGGCGGAAAAACCCTTCTTCATCTGGCATGCGCCCTTCCTGCCTCATACCCCGCACAATCCTCCGGAGGAAATTTTCGCGAAATACAAGGGCAAGGGCCCGACCGCCGCCGCCGAGAAATATTATGCGATGGTCGAGTGGTTCGATAACACCTGCGGAGAGCTGGATTCCTACCTTGAAAGCAACGGGCTCAAGGAAAACACCGTCATCCTCTATCTGGCGGACAACGGCTGGGACGCGGCATACGCCCATGCGAGGATAGGGGCCAAGCTCTCGCCCTACGAGCTGGGCATCCGCACCCCGATGTTCGTCCGCTGGCCGGGCAAGGTGAAGCCGCAGCGCGATGACGAGACCCTGGCTCACATCATCGATTTCGTGCCAACCATCCTGGACATCACCGGAGCCAAGGATCCCGGCGATCTGCCGGGGCTCAGGCTCACTGAC
The DNA here is from genome assembly GCA_017798145.1 of Akkermansiaceae bacterium. Taxonomy (NCBI): domain Bacteria; kingdom Pseudomonadati; phylum Verrucomicrobiota; class Verrucomicrobiia; order Verrucomicrobiales; family Akkermansiaceae; species Akkermansiaceae bacterium. The sequence continues at coordinate 3,143,843 of CP059069.1, forward strand.
ACGGTTGCGATGAAGGCACGCAAGTCGGTCTTCGTGGAGTCCTACACGCACGACATCGCCGAACTGGGATCTCCCGGAAAAAGCCTGGTCGCCAATGTCGCGATCGATGGCTGGTGGAAGCTCATCGTACCCGGGCCGGTGAAGCCCGATCGGCCGTTCGCCGGCGTCCCCGCCGAGATCTCGCTTTTTGACCTCAAGGCGGATCCGCTGGAGACAAAGAACCTCGCGGCGGAGAACCCGGAGGTGGTGGAGCGGCTCAAGGGGCTGCTCAAGGCGCAGTGGGAGGTGGAGTGAAAAACGAACCGCGATCGTCAAATCACGCACCTCTCAATCGAGCTTCGGCTTGAGGGGTGGGGGCTTGGGCGGTGAGGGTTGGCCGGGCTTCGCGGGAGGAGCCGGCTCGAGGCAGTGGATTTCCGGCTCCTCGATGCGCATGGTGAACTTGGTGTTGCCGTTGATCTCCCATCCTGCGGCGATGTTGGCCTTGTCGGCGAGGCGGCGCGCCTCCAGATAGGTGTCGAAGGAATCGGTGGCGACCTGGAAGAGCAGGACGGCGCGGAAATCGCCGAGGATGGTTGCGGCGGCTTTCGAGTAGGGGCTGCCGGGTGTGGCGAGCTGGTCGGTGGGCGTGCCGCCGTTGACAAGATCCGGGCTGATCGAGAGCTGCAGGCGGTAGGACTTGGGGTTGGCGATGATCTCGATTTTCTGGCCGCGGAAATTCCCCCAGTCGTAGTCCTTGAAAAACGCCGCGATCTTCTGGCCGTCGTAGATGAAACGGTCGGCCTTGCCCTTGATCTTGATGCGCCTGTGGAGCCAATCGTTGCGGCGTTTGGAGAATTCCTGGGTGAAGACCTTCATGACCGCATTCGGGTCGATGACGTGGATGCGCCCCTTGATCGCCATGGCGTGGTATTTCGTGGCATCGTCCGGGATGGGGCGGCTGTTTGGGATGTTGACGACCGTGGGTGTGTCGGCGGCGGGAGCGGGGATGCTATCGAGCAAGCCCTCCACCCTGGCGATCTCGGTTTGGATGGTTCCGGTAATCTTGCTCTCCTTCTCGCGCTCCGCCTTCACGGTGGCCTCGATCTCGCGCAGTTTTTCGAGATCGGCGAGGGCGGCCTTGTTTTCCTCCAGGCTTTTTTCCAAAAGGGCGAGCTGGCGTTTCTCCTCCTCGATGCGGGCGGGGGATGGCGCGTCCTGTTTCATCGCGGCCTCCAGTTTTTTCTCCTGCTCCCGCTGTAGTGTGATCTGCTCCTTCATCGCGGCAATCATCTCCGGGGTGGCGGGGATCATGTCATCGAGAAACTGCTGCACCTTCTGGCTGACATCCGCCTGCACGAGAATGAGAACGAGGATCAGCACCGCCACCACGTTGGTGAGGGCGTCCATGAGGGAATCAAGGTTGATCCCGCCTCCGGAGTCTGTCTGTCGTCTGCGTGCCACGGTTTATTTCTGGAACAGGGAGAGGTCTATCTTGCCGTCGTTGGGCACGGGGAGCTTGCCGGTGAGGACTTCGTATTTCGATTCCGCCCAGCCGGCCGCCCAGTTGTAGGAGCCCGCACCGGATTTGCGGATGAGGAAGAGTACCATGGAGTCGCGGGTGGATTTCACCTCGTCGAGGAATGAGTTGTAGACGGGGCTCTTGGTGATCGCTGCCTGCGAGATGGTCTTCGGCGCGCCTTCCCCGGTGAGCAGGACGATGCCTGTGGAGTTGCACTCGACGAAGAAGAGCCTGCTGGCAGCGCGGATGCCGGTGCCGCCGGGGCGGATCTGCACGGACTCGACCTTCTCCGGCGGGTTCCTGCGCAGCGCGAGCTCGGCCTTGAGTTCCTCCAATTGCTTGTTGAGCGGCGGGCGCTCCTTCTTGAGGGCGGCGATTTCCTCGCGCATCACCTCGATGGTTTTCTGGAGCTGTTCGTCGGTCTTTGCGGGATCCTTCGATGCCTCAGCGATCTGGGATTTGAGGATGATCTTGCGATCCTCCAGCTTTGCGAGCTGGGCGGAGGTGGCCTTGTCGCGCTCGAGGTCTTTCTGCAGTTTGGCGATGCTGGCCTCAAGTGTCTTGGATGCCTTGGTAAGCTCTCGGTTCTCCACGGCGCGCGCCTTTTCCTCCTCGGTGCGGCCGACGTCCTCGATCTGCTTCACCTGCATGGAGACGCTGATCATGAGCGTGAGGATCCCGATGAGGCATGCGAGGATGCTCATGAATGGAAACAGGGAAACCCCTTCCCCGCTGTTATTTCGGCGCTTTGGCATGGGATTTCAACCACGGATGGTCACGGATGGTCACGTATCTGATTCTGGTTTCCTTATCTTCCAAAAAAACCCTTTTTCCGTTTCGCCTCATCAGGGATCTTGTTCTGGCCGAGATCGCGCAGCGCCTGGTTGATGAGGTCGATGCCACCGGCGATCCTTCCGAAGGTCTTTTCGAGCTCCAGGTGGGATTTGATGAAGACCTCGCCGCTGGTTTCGGAGAGTTTTTTCACGGCCTCGGTGAAGGACTGCTCGACGACCTTCTGGTTCGCATCGAGACGCTTCTCGAGCGCGGCGCCGCTTTCCTTGAGCTGGCGGGTGGATTCGTTGAGGTTGATCAGGAAGGTCTCGTGGGCGCGGGCGAGGGAGGCGACGAGCTGAGGGATGCTGTCGGCCTGCTCGACGAGGAGCTCGCTGGCGGCGTGGCGGCTGTCGTTGAGCTTGGGCAGGAGTTTCTCGGTGCAGAAGGCATCGATGAGGGTGAGTGTCTCGTCCTCCTTTTTCTGCACGGCGGCCAGCGGGAAGCTCATCAGCATGGAGAGGATGAGGCCGAGCAAGGTGGTGTCGAAGGCGACGCCGAGGCCGCCGGTGAGGCTGTTGATCGAGGCCTTGAGCGCCTCGGGATCTGCGGTGTCGCCCATCGCCAGCGAACCGACGGCGACGGAAAGCCCCATCACCGTGCCTATGAATCCGAGGATGGGGATGGCCCAGAGGAATACCTTGAGGAGGGAGTAGGAGCCGCTTGAGCGGTTCGCATCGATGTCCGACTGGGTGGACAGGAAAGCGGCGACCTCGCCGTTGTCGGTGCGCGCCTCGAAGAGTTCGAGCGCCTTGCGGATGCGGTTTACGAAGAGGCTGTCACGCAGGGAGAGCGGTGCCTTGTAGATGTTGTCGATGAAATCGCCGACGTTGTCGCGGTGGATTTCCGTGCCGATGCGGGCGGGGAAAAGATCTAACAAGGTGGCGCGTTCCTGGTGCTTGTTCTTTTTCAGTTTCATCCAGAGGATGGTCATGCCCCAGACGAAGAGGAAGGTTTCCGCGTAGTTGACCCAGCCGCGTTTCAGGAAAATGTCGCCCAGCTTGGTGCCGAGGAGGGGGAACATGATCCCGAGCACGCAGATGGTGAGCGCGACCCCGATGCCGAGGCTTTTCCAGAAATCCACGTTGGCATGGTCTTTCTCGTCCCAGCCGTGGCGCTGCGGGCGCCTTCCGGGCATGACCGCAGCGGTGGCGGATGGCTCGGGTGCTGCGGGAACCTGGAGGCGACCGCCGCAGGCGGGGCACTGGACGGTCTGGCCGGCGTGTTCGGGCGAGGCATCAAGCTCGGTTTTGCAATGGGGGCACGGGACTAACATGATTGTACGGGTTTATGCCAGGGAGGAGGGACATCTCACTTCTGTCCGGATATGAATCCCCGCATCGCCGGACTTTGCCAGCAGATAATGAATCCGGCTTTCGATGGGTGTGGGGTTCCCCGTTGCAGCATGCAGCCGTGGCGCAAGGGGCGGCGGTCATTCTGCCCCTGGATGCGAATGGGGATCGGAAGGCTACGCTGGTGTGCCCGGGTTGCCGGGCAGCAGGGTGCAGCCCCCATGGGCTCCCGCTTGCGCGATCCGGCGGTGATGCCTCACAAGGCGGGGCTTTCCCGGAGAAACAATCTCTCACCCCCTGTGCTGCGATGGCCTGCGACCCATCCATTTCAGGAAGGTGTTGGAGAAGGTGTAGGGGTTGCTGTAGCCCACGGCGCGGCATACTGTTTCGACTTTTTCGCCGGTGGTGGCGAGCATCCTCGCGGCGTGCTGCATCCGGATGAAGGTGACCTGCTGCATGGGGCTGCGGCCGAGTTCCTTTGCGCAGATGCGGCGCAGGTGCTCCGGGCTGACGAAGACGGCATCCGCCAGTTCGGAGAGGCTCCATTTTCTGGCAGGTGCGCCCTCGACGGTTTTCCAGAGCTTCCAAAGGCGGCGGTCACTGCGGTGCGGCTGGGCGAAACGCATGACATATCCCTGGATCAGATCGGTCCAGAGATTCTTCGCGGCGGGAGTGGCCTCGGCGGACGACTCGGCATGGAGGCCCTCGATGGCCCGCTGGAGCGGCACTCCGTGGTATTTCCCGAAGACCGGCGAATCGGCGGAGACGACGGGATTCCGCTCGCGAGATTCGGAGTACCGAACCCATGCGAATTTCCACGGCTTGCCGGTCTCGCAGTGTATGGAGTTCATGACGAAGGGCGGCAGCAGGCAGGCATGGCCTGCGGAGACGGTGCGCCAGCCGCCGTCGCTGAGGACTTTCCCGGAGCCCTCGGTGCAGGCGATGAGAAAGGTGCCGGATTGGTCGTGGCGCACGATCTTGAAAGGCTTCCTCGCATCCATCACCCCGACATGGGCGATGTCATGCCGCGCAAGCTCGCCGCTGCGCGGCGATGCGCCGAACCATGCGGGCGGATCTCCCAAAGCACCTAGAACCGCACGGAACGAGGTGCCCGCGCCGAGGATGTGGATGTCCCCGATTTCCGATGCCCCTGTTTTATCCGCTGCCATGGATTGCCATTGAAGCCCGGAAGCGGGCAAATGCACGCAGGGAAAACGCCTGTCATGTGGAATTTCGATATGCGCATGTGTTTGGGTCGTGCTTGTCCGTGGGCGGAATCTGCGCAAGCTGTCCGGAACATGGTCAGGCACTTTGGCGTATTCAAGTTTCACCCCGACGTCGATGCTACCCGCATCGGCGCATGTTTTTCCGCAATGGAAGGCATGTGCGGGAAAATCGACGGCCTGCTCACCTTCGAGCATGGCCCCTATCAGAGCGACGAGGGGCTCAATGACGGGTTCACCCACGGTTTCATCATGACCTTTGACAGCGCGGCCAGCCGCGATGCGTATCTGCCTCACCCGATTCACGAGGCGGTCAAGGACATCGTTGTCCCTTGCCTGGAACGGGTTATCGTTTTCGACTTCGCGGTGCAACCCAAGACCCTGCCCACATGAAACATATCCTGCTAACCTTCGCCCTCACCCTGCCGCTGGCCGCCGCACCGGTCTCCCTTTTCGATGGGAAAACCCTCGAAGGCTGGGACATCCCGGCGGCGGAGAAAAAATGGTGGAAGGTCGAGGACGGGAAGATTGTCGGCGGTTCGCTGGAGCAAAAGGTGCCGAAAAACACCTTCCTTTCCCACAGCAAGTCCTACGCGGACTTCGACCTGCGCTTCAAGGTGAAGCTCACCAAAAAGGAAGGCTTCGCGAACTCCGGTATCCAGGTGCGCAGCCTCCGCAAGGCGGACGACCACATGTCCGGCTACCAGGTGGACGCCGGCATCGGCTACTGGGGCACGATCTGGGACGAGCACCGGAGAAACAAGAAGATCGCAGTCCCGGTGGACGAGGCCGCGCTGAAAGCCGTCGTGAAGGACTGGGACTGGAACGAATACCGAATCCTCTGCGAGGGGCCGCGCATTCGCACCTGGATCAACGGCGTGCTCGCCATCGATTACCTGGAGCAAGACCCGAAGATCCCGCTCGACGGCCTCATCGGCATGCAGGCGCACAGCGGCGGGAAATTCCTCGTCGAGTTCAAGGACATCATGATCGAGGAACTCGCCGCCAAACCCGCCTTCCAGGGTGCCGCCGAGCCAAACAGAATACCTATTGAAGGAGCCAAGCCGCGCACCCCGCAGGAACAGCAAGCCGCTTTCCACCTGCCGCCCGGTTTCGAAATCGAACTCGTCGCCGCCGAAGATCCCGCCGTCCCCGCAGGGAAATTCATCTCCGTCTATTTCGACCAGCGAGGCCGCATGTGGACGCATACCGCTCTCGAATATCCCGTCGATGCGAATGAGAACGCCAGCGTCGCCGACGCCCTCTACGCCAGCAAGGCGAAGGACAAGATCCTCATCTACAACCGTGAGTCGGTTTTCGGCAAACCTCTGCCCGCCGATGGACTCAAGCCCGACCATGTCTTCGCCGACGGCCTCGCGATCCCTTTGGGCATCCTGCCATGGGGCGATGGCTCGAAGTGCTACGCCCAGCACGGCCGTGACATCGTCCTGCTAACAGATACGGACGGCGACAGCGTCTCCGACAAGCGCGAGGTCATCCTCGAAGGTTTCGGCGTGCAGGACTCGCACCTTTTCCCCCACCAGTTCACCCGCGCTCCCGGCGGCTGGATCTGGATGGCGCAGGGCGCTTTCAACTACAGCAAGGTGAAACGCCCGCAGGATCCGCCGGAAGCGGCCATCCAGTTCGACCAGACCCGCATGGCGCGCTTCCGCCCGGATGGCAGCGAGTTCGAGATCACCTCCAACGGCCCCTGCAACATCTGGGGCCTGGCGATGGATCGCAACGGCGAAACCTTCATCCAGGAAGCCAACGACTTCGGCTACGGCGTTATGCCCTTCCACGAATACGCCAACTACCCCGGCTGCTCGAACGGCCAGTGGAAAAGCTACGCGCCGGAGTTCCCCGGAACCTTCGTGAAACAGCGCTTCGGCGGCACCGGCCTCAGCGGTCTCGCGCTCACCGATGCCGAGGGTGCCTATCCCGCTCCCTACGGCAACCTCATGCTCGTCGCCAATCCCATCACCGGTCGCCTCAACACCGTCACGATGCGGCGCGACCAACCCTCGCCCGACCACTATCTCACCGACTGGCAGTTCGACAAGATCGCGGACTTCCTGAGCTGCGACGACCCGTGGTTCCGCCCCGTCGCCCTCACCCTCGGTCCGGACGGCTGCGTTTACATCGTCGATTGGTACAACAAGATCATCAGCCACAACGAGGTGCCGCGCACCCACCCGGATCGCGACAAGCTCCGCGGCCGCATATGGCGCATCAAACACAAGGAGCAGAAAAAGTTCGAGGTGCCGGACTTCACCAAGCTCGACGATGACGCGTTGGAAGCGCTCCTGAAATCCCCCTCGCTCGCGCAGACCCACATCGCCGCGCAAGCCCTCGCCGACCGCAAGGTCACCGCCAAAGACCTCACCCATGTCCCGGCCCTGATGGCCCACACGCCGGATTTGGCACAGCTCCAGACATCATCCGCCTCACCCGATAAAAGCGTCCGCCGCGAAACCGCGCGCGCGCTCGCGGAAACGGAAACATTTTCCTCCCTGCTCATCCGCCTCCGCAATGATCCCGACAAAAACGTCCGCCGCGAGGCCATCACCAGCATCGGCTACTGGCTCGGGAAAACAGCGGACAAAAGCCCCTTTTTCCAGATCCTGCTCAACCACGAACTCACCGCCATCAACTCACCGACCGGCCCCAGCACCCGCAAAGGCACGATCCTAGTCCGCGAAGCCTACGACCGCGAATTCGAACGCTATGTCGTGCGCCTTCTGCTCGAGCGCCACCCCGCCGAGCTCGCCGCCTTTCTCGCCACGGACGCAGCGAAAGCCCTGCCCGCCGAGAGCTTCCTGTTAGGTGCGCTGGCCCTGCCGTCTGCGCAAGCCGCGCCGCTCGTCGCTTCGACACTCGGGAAATTAAAGCGCGCGCCGAACCCGCAGGAAGTCCTGCTCATCGTGCAAGCCATCGACCAACCCGGCGTCGCGGATATCCTGAAAGCCAACCTCAGGAACCCGGCCTCCAGCCAGGCGATCATCGACGCCCTGCTCGCCAACAAAAGCCGCATCTCGCCGGAGCGCATCGAGTCGCTCATCGCGGAGCCCGTCGATCAACTCCTCCAAGGCAACGCCGACGACCTCAGGCGTGGTGTGGAACTCAGCGCCGCCTTCGGCCTGAAAAACACAGCGGATCGCCTCCACAGGATCGCCCTCGATTCCTCCGACAACGCGCTCCGCATCGCCGCGCTCGATGCCCTCGGCGCGCAGCAGAACGCCAATCCCGTTCCCCTCGCCGCACTGCTCGGGAAAAACAACCAGGAGCTCAGCCTCGCCACGCTCCGCGCCCTCGCCAATTCCCGCGTGAAGGATGCCGAAATCGCCACCATAGCCGGCCTGCCCCAAGTCCCCGCACAGTTCCGCGCTCAGGTCATCGAGATCCTCAGCTCGCACAAAAGCGGAGCCTCCGCCCTCGTCGCCGCCAGCCTCGCGCAAAAGCTCAAACCCGAAGACCTCAGCGCCATCGCACTGAACCGCTTGCAAACCGTCCTCGGCAACGACCCGGAACTCGGGAAACTCCTCGCCCGGCTCGGCGACAAATTCCGGCCCGTCCTCCAGCTCAACGGCAAGGGCAACGCCCTCATCCCCACCGGCATCACACTCAAGGGAGCATTCACCATCGAGGCATGGGTGAAACTCAACCCCGGCATCGACAACAACGACAGCCTCGGCGGCGCACCCGAACTGCTCGATATCAACTTCGCCGGCGAACAACTCCGCGTCTATGGCGGCGGCAAACTGGGCGACGCCGTCATCGCGAAAAAGAAGATCGTGGCCGACATGTGGACACACGTCGCCGTTACCCGCGATGCCTCCGGGGCATTCAAGCTCTACCTCAACGGCGAACTCGACAACGCCGCATCGAAACCAATCCCCCACGACGTGACGGCTTACCGCATCGGCTGGAGCACGCCGAAGAACGGCACCCAAGGCCAGTTCGCCGAATACCGCATCTGGAGCCGCGAGCGCAGCGGAGGTGAAATCCGCGCCCACTTCGACCGCAGCATCCCCGGCGGCGAAAGCGCCCTGGTCTTCAACGGAACCAACGACCAAGGCTGGGGTAAAACCAACCCCGCCGCCGCATTGGTCCGCACGCTCGACCTGCCGCCGGTCATGAGCGAGGCGCAGGCGAAAACCTTCGACGAAAAATACCGGCACTACCTCGCCCTCGCCAAATCCCCCGGCGATCCCGTGGCAGGAAAAGCCCTCTCCGCCCTTTGCAGCGCCTGCCACCAGATCGGCAGCACCGGCGGCACCATCGGGCCGAACCTCAGCTCCGTCGGTGCCATGGGACCGGAGGCCATCATCCGCAACATCCTCACCCCCAACGCCGCCATCGAACCCGGCTACCGCATCTTCCGCGTCACCCTCAAGGACGGCTCGCTCCTGGATTCCTTCTTCGTCAGCGAGGACAAAAACGCCGTGGTCGTCCGCCAAATGGGTGCCGAAGACCGCCGCATCGAACGCAAGGACATCGCCTCCACCCAATTCCTCCGCCAAAGCCTCATGCCCGAAGGCCTCATCGACGCCCTCAGCGACCAGCAGCGTAAGGATCTGCTCTCGTATCTGATGTCTCTGAAATGAGCATTCGCCGGGTCTTGGGCATTAAGTCAAGGGCGGTTTCGCCTGGTCGCGCAACGCATGGAGGGGCGGATCAGAAATCCGCCCCAGCCCGTGAGGTGACGATGGGGTGAGCGGACGCACGGATCATCGGCTTTCCATGGGCATCGGCGGATTCCGATACGCCGCTCCTTGAACGAATTCACGAAGCCATGCATTTTACGATCAGCGAAAATCCAAGCTCGAACTCTCACAGGAAACCGCGAATCGAGCTTGATCAGGTCAAATACCCACCACGGAGAACGCGGAGAACACAGAGATCTATGTGGCAAACCCAGATCCCGAAGGATTGGCTCCGTGTCCTCTGGGGTAAAAAACCGCAATCTTATCGGGTTTTCGATCCCTGGTTTGATCGCGGTGCGTCAGCCCCTCCGCGTTTCCCCTTCCTTTCATCCACCCGAAACAGACATGTCGGCCGGGGGATGACCTAGGATTCAGGAAATCTCAAAGTTCCTTCTTGGCTCGCGGCGGAAGAACTTCTAAAAATGCGTCATGAATACGTTGGAAGAACTACGTACAGCCGGGTCGCCTTTGCACCTGATACACGACCGGTCGTGTATCACCCCCCAAACCCGACCGGTCGTTCAATAGAACTGTTCGCCACAAAACATGAAACACAAAAAACCAACACCGCTGTTGTGCTTTAAACTCAAATTTCTAGTGCTAGGCCTCATGCTGTCCACATCAAGCCAGTTGTTGGCTTCGATCGCCGACAGTATGGCCGTGGCGAGGCTCTACAAGGGTGTCACTATCGAGCTCCAGTTAAGGGAAAGAACAACACCTTATTCGGAAAGAGAACTGAGAGATGCAAGATACGTTAAAACGTACATTGAAGGCTACGTAGATGGAATGGGACTTAACGATGAATCGGCGCGTTACTCAATGGTGGACGAGATTAAGGACTTTCTAGACAAGCATCCTCCAGAGCGTGGCACAGACCTAAGGTCTGTGATGTCCAAAGTCAGCGAAATTTACAAATCCAAGCATCCTGATTGGAATAAGCAGAAAAGAGTCGACAAGGCGGAGATGGCGACGCCGAGGAAGCCGTCTGATTGAATTTGAGCTTCACACCGGCGACGCCATTCCATAACGTCTGCTACAAAACTATGAAAATTACAATTTCCTTGGTTACTTCTATGGTCCTTCTTTCACTGGCCAATGGTGCGGAGTTCCCATGGAAGGAGAATCAGACTACCGAAGTAATAGATGTTGGAAGCATCCTTAGGATGAAGTCTTTGAAGAGAATCTCAGTATCGGATTTCTTGGCTTCTCGACCCCCGGCATCTAAAGATGTGTATAGAGCGTATTTTGTTCAGTTGGACGAGCGTGGCAAAGTCGTTGCGAATCGGAACAGAATAGTGGGATTCGATAATGGCAGTTTCAGAATACTACAGCCTGAACGAGAGCCGTTCTTTCAACTCGATAAGAATTTTCGAGTAGTCTATTTATACAGAAGGCCATTTAGGGAAGGAGGGGCGAAGTGATCCGTTCCCTATTTCAATTATTTTTGCCTTAACGTTTGAGGGTGGATGGAGATTAAACCAAGCAGAACAAGTCGCAGATGGCGACGCCGAGGAAGCCGTCTGATCAAAATGGAAGTTGACCTCGGCGCCGCCATTCCTTAGACGGACGCCAAAGAAATGAAAAAATCTCTTACCATCACACTCGCCTTGCTGATTGGGTTGTGCGCAGGATGGTGGGTAGGGCGTCACTCCACTGATTACCCCACTGATCGCTCGTTTAGAAGAGGACACTCTTCCCTCTCAATAACCGGCGGAAGCGGCAACTTTCCAAAAGAGGCCTTCACGATGGTGAATTTCGAATTACCACAGAAGATCGACGAACTGGTGCATGAGGTCGCCAGGCTTGACCATTTCGTAGTGGTGATCCCTAAGGTTTCGGGATATCAAGTCGAGACTTTCGCTCCTTCAGATTCTCCTATTTGGAAGGATAAGATTAACAAAGCGCTTTCGGAATGGATCCGCCAGCGAATGACTGATGTTCAAAACGAAACTCAAGAAGCCGAACAAGCCATCGCTCCGAGCCGCTCATTGCCACCTTATTTGAATCCAGCATCCTCCGTTCGCGGTTCGGAGGACTAAATCGTTAGGCTAAAAATATGCACGGTCGCATCACAGGAGGAGTTCTCACGCTTTTTGCGGCATATTCGATCTTCTTTGGTTATGTCAGCTACGCAGTGAACAAAGACACGTTGAACACAGGAACTTCATTGCCGATGTTCTTCTTTTTTCCTGCGATTCTTCTGATCGGATCTTCCAGCCTTTTATTCGCGTCGTTTAGAGGTCGGAGACCAGAGGTTATTACGAAGATTTGGAGGCTGTTCGGAGCACCGGTTGCGATACTTTCATGCGGTTCGATAATCTTTCCGATTTGGATTTTCAGCCAAGGTTACATAATGATGTATGAAGACTGGATCGCTCATGGTATGCCCGACAAGGCTACGGACGCCAATATGGGCATGATGATTTTTTGCTTTCTGACTGTGATTGCGTCCATAATTCCGCTAGTGTGCGCAGCGATTCGGCACATCAAGTAAGCCTAACAAGGCGTCGCTCTCAACACCTGCCCCGCCGCGAGTTCAATCCGCCATGACCATTCAACCCTCAACCCACAGTCGAAGCCTTGCCCCCGGGCAGTTGTGAGAGGACTTCGACGTTAGCCTCAGAACTCCCACCAAATATCCGAAAATGCAAACAAGACTATTAACCATCCTTGGTACCCTCGCGGTGCTGTTTTCACCTGACGCATCCGCGCAACAAGGCAAGCCGGCCCCGCATCCAGAAGCTGAGAAAGCCATGGGGAAGATCGTCCTTAAGAAGGACTTCGGCGAGAATCTCAAGTTCCACTCTCGGGAAGTCGTTACGATGCTGCAAAACGACCGCGTTCCGGGACTGAACGGATTGATGTTCATGAAATGGAAGGGAGATGAACCCGGGGTCGAGGTCATGGCTTCCGTGCAATGGTTCGAGGAGAAGGACGATTTGCTCAAGTTTTATTCGCTGACAACGAAGGGAAAGGACTACAAATTAGGGGAGATAGATGGCACAGCTCTCTGGATGATCGGCGATAACGGCTATTCGTGGACCGATGGCGAACATTTCCTAGTGAGCCTGGTGGGATCGCCCCGACCTCCCCTGGAGATGGTCAAGGCCTGGCTGTCCATGATTGGCAGCAAGGTTGCGGAGATCGGAAGGGAGGCGTAAAAGAAACCGGCACCCGTAGAGAAGCCCGAAGAATAGGCTGACTAGGCGTCGATCCTAACGCCTGCCCCGCTGCGAGTTCAAGCCATCATGACCATTCAACCTTCAAGGCACAGTCGAAAGTGCGCTCCCGGTCAGGGGTGCATGGCCTTTGACGTTCCAAATCCGCTATTCGGCTAAGCGTCTTCCATGACTGGGTGCTGACAAGTGTCTTGTTACGTCATTGGGAAAGCCCCAGTCTGATGCTGATGGAGCGAACCGCAGCTTTAAGAGAATCATCCTTGGTTTCATCGGAGCCACCGGCACCGCGATCTTTGCCTTCTTCTTCGCGCTGACATTTCACACGCCGGAATGGGTGGAGGATTTCGCCGCCGGTTTCATAGAAGGAAGTGGCGGAGCGGGTGGACGCGGCCATCGATTCCGTGCAGCCGCCCGCCGCTGACTCCGCCCTGTCCCGCGATCTCGACTGCGAATGCCACGACAAATGGGCGCAATGACTCAAGGACGGGACAAGCACGCGGATGCGGCGGATTGTGGGCTGCTTGGGAAGGGCTGCGCAACCGGAAGCCACCACCGGGGTTTTCATGGGTATCATGAAAACGATCACACTCCTTTTCGCCACCGGCCTGATTTTCCTCGCCAACTCCAAGGCTACGGAAACCCCGAAGCCCTTGCTCCAGGTTTCCGCCAAGAAACAGGTTCTTGGCACGGATCGCGATTCGTTCGGCAAAGCCGTGCGCAACAACCAGAAAACCATCACCCTGCGGGTCACGCTCTTCAACACCAGCGGGAAAGCCGTCGCTGAATCCGTGCTGGCCGGAAACGCCCTGATTTCGCGCGCGGGGGAGTTCAAGGAGGGAATCGCCAGGGAATCGCTGGGCACGGTCAAGGTTCCGGCGATGAAACCGAACGAGAAGCTCACGCTCGATCTCGGGGAGATCACGCTCAGCGAGGTGGAGTGGGGCAAACGCAAATTCGAGGAAAGCCTCGAGGAATGGCAGGTGACTTGCAGCCAGGGCGAGGTGGAGATCGGCAAGGCCGAGAGCAGCGACCGCTATGCGCTGCTCTCCAAGGACGCGGCGACATCCGATCCCCAGAGAAAAGGCCGCTTGAATCCCGACCCAAGAAGGTTCCCGAGGCGTTGAAGGTGACATGCGGGAAGTTCTCGATCATGGCGCTGGCTTCCCCTACATTCCCGTCACGGAATGACCCTCAAGGAACTCGGCTGGACCACTCAACTCGAAGATGCCTTCGCGCCCTATCGCGAAAAGGGCTGGGTTCCCGCACGCCTGATCCGTGAGACATCGATCAATTTCTCCGCCTTCCTCGACGGCGGCGAGGAGATCCACTGCATACTCTGCGGGCGGCTTTGGAACGCGGCGGAAGTGGATTCCGACCTGCCCGCCGTCGGCGATTGGGTGGCGATCGAGGAGGGCAACGACGACAACCCGCATGTCATCCGCGCACAGCTCCCGCGCCGGACCGTGTTCTCCCGAAAAATGCCGGGAAACAGCAGCCAGGCCCAGGTGATCGGCGCGAACATCGACATCGTCACGGTCGTCACCGACGCTGGACCCGATTACAATCTCCGCCGGATGGAGCGGTATCTCACGCTGATCCACAAGAGCGGTGCCAAGCCGGTGGTGCTGCTCAACAAGTCCGACCTGTTCAGCAAGTCGGAGCTCAGGCGGGCGGCCTCGGAAATCTCCGCCCTGTCCCCGGACGCGAGCATCCACATCACCTCGGCGCTCAAGGGCGAGGGCTTGAAGGCGATACTCTCCCACCTCGCGCCGGGAATCACGATGTGCATCGTAGGTTCCAGCGGGGTCGGGAAATCCACTCTCGTGAACCAGCTTTACGGTGAGGAATGGCAATGGGTGAGCGAGGTGAACGAGACCACCGGCAAGGGTCGCCACACCACCACCTGCCGCGAGCTCGTCCCGCTCGGTAGCGGCGGCATGCTGATTGACAATCCGGGGATGCGCGAGATCCAGATGTGGACGGATGAGTTCACGCTCCGCAGCAGCTTCGAGGACATCGCGAGGCTCACCGACGAGTGCAAATTTTCCGACTGCAGCCATGAGAAGGATGCCGGTTGCGCGATCCGGGCCGCAGTGGAGAAAGGTTTGCTAGACCCCTCGCGCTACGAGTCTTTCCTGAACCTCGAAACCGAGATCGAGGCCTTGCGCAAGCGCGCGAAGAAGCGCCAGATGGCCACCGAGCGCTGGTTCAAGCGCAACCACCGGGTCAAGGCGCGCAACCTCGACGACCGCATCCAGCTCGAGAAGGACGAGCGCGGTGAGACCTGACCCACCGTTTTTCCCGCTATCGCAGCCGTCACCGTAAGCTTATCATACGGGCATGAACTGGGTGCACTGGTCTTTGCTGTCGGCGTTTTTCGCGGGTCTCACGGCGGTGCTGGCCAAGGCCGGGGTTGCGGGGATCGATTCGAACCTGGCGACGGCCGTGCGGACGACGGTGGTCGTCTTCATCGTCTGGGGCATCGCGTTCGCCCTCGCAAAGCCTTCGGAGATGGCGGGCTTTTCCGGCAGGGCATGGATGTTCCTCGCCTTCTCCGGTGTGGCGACCGGGTTGTCGTGGCTCTGCTACTTCCGCGCCCTTCAGCTAGGCGAGGCGGCGAAGGTCGCGCCCTTGGACAAGCTCAGCGTGGTGTTCGTGCTTTTGCTCGCGGCGCTTTTCCTGAAAGAGAAAATCGGCTTGCAGCAGATGCTGGGCGGGGCGCTGATCATCGCCGGGGCGGTGGTGCTGGCGTGGAAAAAACACTGAACGCCGCCAACCGATTTCATCCGATGGAAACCATATATGTATGCGGCGCGACGGCGGTGGGGAAAACCTCCCGTGCGCTCCAGCTCGCCCGGGAACTGGGCGGCGAGATCGTCAACGGCGACGCCTTCCAGCTTTTCCGTGGGATCGAAGTGCTTGGCGCAGCTCCCTCGGCGGAGGAACGGTCGCAGGCGCCCCATCACCTCTTCGGAGTCCTTGGGGCGGGGGCAAGCTGCGATGCGGGGCGCTACGCGGAGATGGCCGCCGGGGTGGTTTCCGCAATCCATGCCCGTGGGAAAACTGCAATCGTAGTAGGTGGCTCCGGGCTGTATCTGAAATTCCTCACCCACGGAGCCTCGCCGCTGCCGCGCGGCGACAAGGCGTTGCGCGAGGAGCTTGATGCAAGGCCGTTGGAGGAGATTTTCGAAGAGCTGGAAAGGCTGGATCCCGTGGAAGCCGCACAGGTGGACCGGCACAACCCGCGCTATGTTTCACGGGCGCTGGAGATCTGTCTGCTGAGCGGAAAAAAGGTTTCCGAACTCCGCGACAGCTGGGTGGAGAAAACACGGCAAATCGAATCCGGCCTGAAAGGCGAATGGCTGATCCGCAGCCGCGAGGATCTGCACAGCAGGATCGCACTGCGAACACGACAGATGCTTTCCGGAGGGGCCATCGGCGAGGTCGCCGCGCTCGGAGGGGTTAGCGGGAGCTGGGAGAAAGCGATCGGCGTGAAGGAGATCCGGCGCCTCCTTGCCGGGGAGATTTCCGAAAGCGAATGCGAGGAGCTCATCATCTTCGCCACCCGCCAGTATGCGAAGCGCCAGGAAACATGGTTCCGCCGCGAGAAGTGGCTGGAGCGGGTGCAGCTTTGATCCGCCGCCGCTTTTGTATTCTTATTCCGTTATCCATCATCAGGCACACGAACACCGCTTGCCGCACATCGCGTGAATGAAAAGCGGTGATGCCACCGCATTCAAAAGCTTCGCGCCCACTTTTCCCCAGGGAAGGGATCCGCACTGAGGCGGAGCTCGACCTCCGAGGCGGGGAACGCCTTTGGGCCTGCCACGGAAAGCGCGAAGGCGGCTCCGGCGCCGAGTGTGCCGAGGATCGCGAGCGCGAAGATCCCGGAACGCGGGCATGGCGTGAGCATCCGCACGACCCGGCGCTGAAGCGAAGACGGGTTCGCCATCGCGAGCGCGAGCGGCGCGTGAAGCTGTTTGTCCGCCACGCCGCAGAGCAGGCGGGCGTAGGTTTTGGCGTCCGTGCCTTCGCGGACGACCGCCTCGTCGCAGGCGAACTCGCACTGTAGATGGAAACGGTTCGCCATCCAGTGCGCCAGCGGGTTCCACCATAGGGCGGCACGGGCGAGCTCTGCGCAGAGCCTCCACAGGGGATCGCGGCGTTCGTGGTGGGAAAGCTCGTGGCGCAGCACGATGCCGCGCTCCGATGCGTTCCAATCAGCCCAGCCCTGCGGCACGAACACCGCCTTGCGGAGCACTCCCGAAGCCACCGGGCCGCGCAGGCCGTCGACCTCAAGGATCTGCACCCCATCGATCACATCCACCATGACGGAACGGTTCCGCCAACGGGCGAGTCCCGCCGCCGCGATCGCTAGTCTCGCGAGAAAGATCGCGGATCCGGCCACCCAGACTGCGATGAGAATTTTTCCCCAAGGGAAATGTGCCACAGATGGGTTCGCAGCGGGCAGCAGGCCGACTTTCGGCAGGGACGCCGCCATCACGGGCAGGAGCGCCATGAGGATCAGCAGGAACAGGGTGAGCCGCGGATCGCGCGCGGCGTCCCTCCGCCCGGCCAGCAGCACCAGCCCGGCGGCGATCAGGGAAAAGGCGAGGGTCGCGATCATGTCCGTTGCGTTTGTGTCAGGTTCATCCGGCGTCGTCGATCAGTTTCCTGATCCGCGCGATCTCGTCCTTGGAAAGTTTCTGGTCCTGCGGATCGAGCAGGGAGGCGACGAGCTTCTCCGGGCTGCCTTCGAAAAACGTGGCCATGAGCTGCTTGAGCGCCGTCCGCTTCGCTTTCTTTTCCGGCACAGCCGCGCTGTAAACGTAGCGGCGCGAATCCTTCGAATGCGTGACCAGTTCCTTCTGCTCCAGCGTTGCCAGCAGCGCCCGCACCGCCGAATAGCTCGGCGGATCCGGCAGCTCCTCCATCACCTCCTCCGCCGTGCATTTGCCCTTGCGGAAAAGGATGTCCATCACCTGCCTCTCGCGGCGGGTGAGCTGGCCGCTCTCGAATCGTTTCACGTGCGAAGCTTACGAAATGCTGGAAAAACCGCAAATAAAATTGACAGCCCCGCTCCGAAATGCTGCTTTTCCAGCACTATGAATCCGAAACCGCTGTCAGTGTTGGGGGTGATGTTTGTCGCCATCGTCGTGAATTCGTGTGCTCCGAATTTCCAGCCGCCCCTGCCCTCGGCCGACTTGCTTGCCGGTGAGTCGGATGCAAGCAAGATCGTATGGAACAAGCCTGTTCCCGGGCGCCCCGGCCTCGCCACCGGCTGGGGCGACGAGAAGAAGTCGGAAATGGGCTACGTTTCCTTCGAGCGCGCCTCTTCAAAGCCAGCCGGAACGGATGTGATTTTCTACAACACCCCCGAAGGCATCGATGCGATGTCGAATTCCAAGAGTCGGGTCGGTGCGCTGCAGAGAGCGTCGGGGAGCATGGTGGAGTGGGGCATCAAGGGTGGCTCCGGATACCTGCCATCTTACAAGGAATACGGTCATGGCCGCCGCCTCGTCGCGGGGAAAAAGGGCAGCAGCTATACCATCGTGGTGAAAAACCGTTGCAAAAGCTCGCTGGAAATCGTCGCGAGCGTGGACGGGCTGGATGTCATGGACGGGAAAACGGCATCCTTTTCCAAGCGCGGCTATATCATTGATCCGGGCGAAGCAGTGGAGATAGGTGGTTTCCGCACCAGCCGACACAGGGTGGCTGCCTTCGAGTTCTCCGGCGTCTCCGACTCCTACGCGAACCTCAGGCACGGCGACACCCGGAATATCGGCGTCATCGGCATTGCCGTGTTTACGCAAAAGGGCGTGGATCCATGGAGATGGAGCTCCGGCGAAGTGCACCGCCGCAACAGCGCAAGCCCTTTTGCGGAGGCACCGTGAATGGCGGCGGATTTCATCCGCCCTGCCGAAATGTAACCGTCGCAAGGCATGGGGGATGAAATTTGCCCTGGGCCATCCGGTATGGCAGCGCGCCATTGCATGTCGCTATCGCTCCTTCTGGATCGCCGCCACGCTCCGGGCTTGCATGAGCAGCCGATAGGGGCGATGGAAGGGGCATGGATCGCTGGTTCCTGATCGCTGCAACCGTCCTCGCCGCCATGGCGGGGGTGCGCGGGCTGCTGGTTTTGGGGCATGGCCGCAAGAGCCCCTGGACGGTCTGGTGGATGATAGGCGTGCTGCTCTGCCAGCTCGGCTATCTCTCGGTGCGCGGTGAAATGAGGGGCGCCTGCCCGCTGCGCAGCATCGCGGAGATCTCTGTTTTCCTCGCTTGGTCGCTGACGCTTTTCTACCTCCTCATCGGGCCTGCATTCCGGATTTCCCTGCTGGGGGTTTTCACAGCGCCTGCGG
Source organism: Akkermansiaceae bacterium (assembly GCA_017798145.1). Taxonomy (NCBI): domain Bacteria; kingdom Pseudomonadati; phylum Verrucomicrobiota; class Verrucomicrobiia; order Verrucomicrobiales; family Akkermansiaceae; species Akkermansiaceae bacterium. The sequence continues at coordinate 3,162,937 of CP059069.1, forward strand.
TGGCGCTTTTCCAGGGATTCGCGCTGATCCCGGGGAAGCTCGACCCATCCCCGGCGAGGGTTTTGGGAACGACGGCATGGGGTGAAACACATTCGGCGATGTCGGTTCTCGCCTACGGTGCGCTGGCCCTGGCGGCGGTGGCCGGGGTGATGTTCCTGGTGCTCGACCACCAGCTCAAGGAGCACCACCTCAAGGGCGGGCTGTTCCGGTTCCTGCCTCCGGTGCGCGATCTCTTGGTTTCCCTGGAGCGGCTGCTCTGGCTGGGCATGGCGCTGCTCACCATCGGGCTCATCGCCGGGATCATGATGCCGCACGAGACAGGCGGCGCATGGAAACATGTGTTTGTCGCAAGCGGGGTATGGGCAGCCTACGTCGCGCTGATGGCGGTGAAACGGGTGCGGGGCATCACCGGGCGCAGGTTTGCACTGGGCGCGGTCGCCCTTTTCGTCCTTTCACTCGGGGTATTCGCTTTTGTCTGATGGAACTCGTCTGCCTGGGATTGAATCACAAGACGGCACCGGTTGAGGTGCGCGAGCGCTTCGCCGTTGGCACGACACGGCTTGGCGAAGCTTCGCGGAACCTGCTGGAAATGGCCGGAGCGCCGGAGGGAGTCGTCATATCGACCTGCAACCGGACGGAGTTTTACCTTGCGGCCAATGATGCGTCGGAAGCGATGAAGCGCCTTGAACTGTGCCTTGCGGAAAAGGTGCACGGCCACGAGGAACCGTTCTACCGCCACGAGAAAGCGGAGGCCGCGCGGCACCTCTGCAAGGTGGTCAGCGGGCTGGACTCGATGTTGCTCGGGGAGACGGAAATCTTCGGCCAGGTGAAGCAGGCCTACCATGCCGCGCATGAAGCCAAAGCCACCGGCCCGGTGCTCAACAGGCTTTTCCAGAAGGTGTTCAGCGTGGGGAAAAAAGTCCGCACCCAGACCTCGATCCAGGAGGGCTCGACCTCGATCGGCAACGTGGCGGTGGAGCTTGCGGAAAAGATTTTCGGCCACCTCAAGGACAGCGAGGTGATGGTGCTCGGGGCGGGCGAGATGAGCCGGCTGACGGCGCAGGCGCTCGTCTCGCGCGGCGCGAAGTCGGTCATCGTAGCCAACCGGACGCATGACCGCGCCGTCGAGCTGGCGGCGGAGATGAAGGGCCGTGCCGTGCGCTTCGACGACTGGCTGGACGTTTTGAAAAACGTCGATGTCGTCATCTCATCGACAGGTGCCCCGCATACGATCATCCACTCACATGAGATCGAGTCGGTGCGGCGGGCGCGGAAATTCAGGCCGCTTTTCCTGATTGATATCGCCGTACCGCGCGACATCGAGCACTCCGCGGGCGAGATCGAGGAAGTATATCTCTACGACATCGATGCGCTGGAGCAGCTCGCCGAGGAGGCGAAGACCCGCCGTGTGAAACAGATCGAGGAATGTGAGAAAATCATCGAGGCGGAGCTGAGGAAACTGGTGTGAGGGCGACAGCCTTTTGAGTGCTGGGAGGATCACCGCTTTAGTATTCTTAGGCCGGGTTCGGTGGAAACCTTACGTGCCTGCATTCAAGCTAGCCCCGTGAAACAAAAGCGGTGATCCTCCCCTCACCCAAAAGCCGATGAACCCCGCCCTCGAAACAATCGCCCTCGCGCTGCGGGAGCATCCCGCCGCACCGGGCGCCGTGCTTTTCCTCGGTGCGGAGCCGCATCCGGATCTTCCCGATCTCACCGCATGGCAGCCGCTCAAGCCGCTTGCGGATGCGTGCACGGCGGCGGGGATGTCCCTCACGGATGAGCCTCGCGGGCAATTCCCCTACGTGCTTTTCCTGCCGGGGAAATCGAAAGCCGAAGTCCTGGCCGGTTTCGCACGCGCCCATGGCTTGCTTGCGCCGGGCGGCAGGCTGATCGTGGGCTTGGCAAACACCGCCGGAGCATCCCGCTTCGAGAAAGAGCTCTCCCGTGCCGCGCCACTGCTCTTCACCGTTTCCAAAAACAAGTGCCGCGCCTTTGCCATCGGCAACGAAACCCCGTGGGACTCCGGCGCGCTCGCGGAATGGCGGGAACTCTCCCATCCCCGCGCCATCCCAGGCACGGATTTCATCACCGCCCCGGGTGTTTTCAGCGCGGAGCACATCGATCCAGGCTCCCTTCTGCTCGCGGAAAAACTGCCGCCATCCCTCTATGGCTGCATCGCGGATCTCGGTGCCGGGTGGGGCTACCTCAGCACGATGGCCTTGGAAAAAGCCCCGAAGATATCCCGCATAGACCTATACGAGGCCGATGCCCGCGCCCTCGCCTGCGCCCGGAAGAATGTCCGGGGGAAGGCCTCTTTCCATTGGCACGATGTCACCACCGGCATCCCGGGGAAATACGACCACATCCTCATGAACCCGCCCTTCCACACCGGCCAGTCCAAGGATGTGGATCTCGGCAAGGCCTTTCTAACAACCGCGGCGGCCTCCCTGAAGCGCGGCGGCACCATCCATCTCGTCGCGAACCGCCAGCTACCCTACGAGGCGCATCTGGCCGCCCTCGGCCTGCGCTCCCGCATCATTGCGGAAGACCATGCCTTCAAAGTGATCTTTTCTTCGTAATTGTCGGGATTTTGGGGGTTCCCGCACCGCCAGAGTGGGGTTGACGGCTTACCCGTAGCATGCACAATCCCGCCGCCGCGCCCGGAAACGCCGTCTGCGGCCAACCAAGCAAACATATGACAACCATCGCAATCAACGGATTCGGCCGCATCGGACGCCTTGTCTTCCGGGCACTCGTCGAGCAAGGCCACCTCGGCACCACATTCAAAGTCGCCGCAGTCGGTGACATCGTCCCGGCCGACAACCTCGCCTACCTCCTCAAATACGACTCCACCCAAGGCAAGTTCGCCGGTGAGGTCTCCTCCAAGAAATCCTCCCCTGAGCTTGAGGAAGACGACATCATCGTGGTCAACGGCCACGAGATCAAGGTCGTCTCCGCCCGCACTCCGGACGGCCTGCCATGGAAAGAGCTCGGCGTCGATGTCGTCATCGAGTCCACCGGCCTCTTCACCGCCGCTGAAAAAGCACAGGGCCACATCACCGCCGGAGCGAAAAAAGTCATCATCTCCGCTCCCGCGCAAGGCGAGGACGGCACCTTCGTCCAGGGCGTCAACGACCACCTCTACGATCCAGCGAAGCACCACATCATCTCCAACGCGAGCTGCACCACCAACTGCCTCGCCCCAATCGTGCACGTCCTCCTCAAGGAAGGTTTCGGAATCGCCGAAGGCCTGATGACCACGGTCCACTCCTACACCGCCACACAGAAGACCGTGGACGGCCGTCCAAGAAAGAATTGGAAAGGCGGACGCTCCGCTGCGATCAACATCATCCCTTCCACCACCGGAGCCGCCAAGGCTGTCGCACTCGTTTGCCCGGAAGTGAAAGGCAAGCTCACCGGCATGGCGTTCCGCGTCCCGACCCCGACCGTCTCCGCAGTCGACCTCACGGTGAAGACCGTGAAGGAAACCTCCCTCGCCGAGATCAAGGCAGCTCTCAAGAAGGCGTCCGAGACCTACCTCAAGGGCATCCTCGCCTACACGGACGACGAGGTGGTTTCCACCGACTTCATCCACGACGCGCATTCCTCGATCTTCGACGCAGGCTCCTCCATCGAGCTCAACAGCACCTTCTTCAAGCTCATCAGCTGGTATGACAACGAGTGGGGCTACTCCAACCGCGTCATCGACCTCCTTGACGACGTTGTCAAGAAGGGCATCTAACGGGAAGCCGCGCTTCCAGGCGGCTTCTTCAATGGATTTCACCGGCGGGCTGTGTGCGAACGCAGCCCGCCTTTTTCATTCCCAGGTCACTTCTTCTTTTTCCACTTCGGCTTTTCGGCCGGCGGCCCGGTGATGCCGGGGCCGAACACCGGATCGGTCAGCCCGCTGTTCCAGGCGGCACGGCGCTTCTCCAGATCGGCGAGAATGGTCGGCTCGGAGCCCGAGATGTCTTCCTTTTCCCCGATGTCCTTGTCGAGGTCGAACAGCAGGGGCTTCTCGCCCTTGGCCGGAATCACGAGCTTGTGGGCACCACCGCGAACGGCGAAGGCATGTTGCTGGATCTTGCGCAGGTAGATCGTGTCGTGCGCCGGGGCGGTTTCCTTGCCGGTCAGGAAGGGCACGAGATCGACGCCGTCGAGCGGGCGTGAGGGATCTGCCTTGGCACCGGATGCGGCGGCGATGGTGGCGAAGATATCGAGGGAGGAGACGGGTTTCCCATAGGTTTTCCCCTTGGGCAGTTTTGACGGCCATTTCACCGCGAAGGGGACGCGGAAGCCCCCTTCCCAGACACTGGATTTGTGCCCTCGCAGGGGAAAGTTGTTGGAGGCGTTTTCGGTCGGGCCGCCGTTGTCGGAGAGGAAGAAAACGATGGTGTCCTCCTCCAGGCCGTTTGCCTTGATCTCGGCGAGAAGACGGCCAACGCCGTCGTCCAACGCGCTGACCATCGCCGCGTAGGTTCGGCGCTTCGGATCCGCGATGCCCTTGAACCGGTTGAGGTATTTCTCCGTCGCCTGCAGCGGGCCGTGGGGGGCGTTGTAGGCGAGGTAGAGGAAGAAGGGCTTGTCCTTGTTTCGTTTCACGAAACCGACCGCTTCGTCGGAAAACGCGTCGGTGAGGTATTTTCCCGGCTTCTCAGGAATGTCGCCGCGCAGCATCCAGAGGCGGTAGCTGTCCGCCTCGTTCTTCGCCTTGGCAGGATCGCTGATCGTATGTTCACCGACAAGGTAGCGACTGCCGCCGCCGGGGATGCCGTAAAACTCATCGAAGCCGCGCTTCAGCGGCAGGAGATCCGGGTGTGCGCCGAGGTGCCATTTGCCGATGATGCCGCTGTGATAGCCAGCCTTCCCAAGCGCGTCGGCGAGTGTCGTTTCGCTCAAGGCAATCCCTTCACCGGGATCCCCCGGCAGCCAGCGTGTGTTGTGCTCGAAGCCGAAACGCTGGGGGTAGCGCCCGGTCATCAGCCCGGCGCGGCTCGGCGCGCAGACGGAGAAGGTGACGTAGGCGCTGGTGCAGCGCACGCCCTCCGAGGCGATGGAGTCGATGTGCGGCGTCGGGATGTCCTTGCAGCCGTTGAAGCCCACGTCCCGGTAGCCGAGGTCATCGGCAAGGATCACGACAAGATTCGGCTGGCTGGCGTGGAGGTTGGCGGCGAGAAACGGGACAAGTAGTGCGGCGAAATGCGGGTTCATCGGGTTTTCGGATTCATTGGGTTTTCATAGGGTTCTTTTTTGATCGCACGGTTCATGATGGAGCATCATATTTCCGCTCAAATTGTGCATGCCGCGATTCATGGCATCTCACGGTGATCTCGATTTTTTTTGATGGGAAAAACGCATTTCGACGGGCGGCGATCTATCCGCTCCGAAGGCTCGCTCACGGAGACGTTTGCCCGGCAGCGAGGCTTGCGATTTCCGCCTCGGAGAGCATGCGGTCGAAAATGGCCAGCTCATCGATGTTTCCGATCAGGCCGCGTTCGAGGAACTCGGGCGGGCGGTGCGGGGAATCGGAGCGGCCGATGTAGAGGTGGTCGAAGTCGATGGGGATCGCGGGAATGCATTGGCGGGCGACCGGGTTCCCGTCGAGGTAAAGGACGGCCTCGCCCGAATTTCGGGCAAGGGCTACGTGGTGCCAGAATTTCGGGCGCATCAGGCGGTTCCCGAAAATCTCGGTGCCGCCGTCCCATGCTGGCTTGTCGCGGAACACTGCATAGAGGCCGGTGCCTTGGAGGCCGGATTGCTCGAAGGAGGCGTAGGCCTTGAAAAGGAGCTGGTTGCCGCGCGGCTGGGCGGGATCCTCAGTCCAGCGGCTGCTGGCGAAGAGCGTGTAGTTCTGCAGCCAGTCGAGCTGGACGAACATGGCCACGGTGAAATCTCCGCCGAGGCTGCGTGGTGTCGTTTCGGCGGTGACAAAGGCGCCGTTGTTTTTCTGGTATTTCAGGCGGCCGGAGTGATTGCCTCCGGTTTCGGTATCGATGGAGACATCTCCGAAAGCGATGATCTCCGGGCGGCCGTGGATCTCGTTTTCGACCTTTTGGCCCTTCATGCAGGAGAACCGCCAGTAATCGGTTGGGCCGAGGGCGAGTACGTCGGTGGGGTAGGAAGGCTTGAGTGCGAGGATGGGCTTGGGCGGGACTTTGAGTTCCAGGTAGTCGGTCGCCTTGTCAGCGAGAGGTTCCATGCTGCGCTGGGAGGGTGAGATTCTCACGGATTCCCCGGCGTTCACGCGGTGGGTGGCGGAGGTCTGGCGGAGGCCGTTGAGGAAGGAGACATCGGCCATGCCCTCGAACACGCGGCAACTGCCGGTGCCGTCCGCGTTGACGGTGGTGACGAATTCGGTGCCGAGATCGAGCACTTCGAAGGCGCGGGACTCCATCACGAAACCCTCGGCCCCTTCCGGGACGAGTACGCGGGCTTGCCCCTTTTCCACAAAGACCCTGTTCGGGCTGACGATGGTCGCCCTGAAAGGCGCGGTGAAGGTGATGGAGACGCCGGTAAGCGTCTGGATGCCGAGCCAGCCGTTTTCCTGGGCGATTTTCCCGGAGGGGAGGAAGGAGCCATCGTGCATGGCAGCGTCCGCTGGCGTGCGTCCTTCGGAGCCGGTGACGACCGCGATGGGATGTGGGGCTTGCGGGAGTGCATGCGCCACGGTGGGCGGGCGCGGCGGGATTGGCCTGGAAAGATGTAGGGAAACCACCAGCGCGACGGAGGCGGCAATCCCGAGGGCCACGTAGCGGATGATTCTCCCCTTGGAGAAATGCGGGCGCCCTCCATTCCCCTGGATCCGCGCCATGGTTTCTCCCTCGAAGTCGCCCTCTTCGGCCTGAGCATCCGCGAACTCCCCGAAAACATCCATCCAGCGCGGCTCCGGCTCTGCAGCGGCGGAGAGCGCACCGTTGATGGCAAGCTGTGCGGCGAACTCGCGGCGCAGCTCCGGGTCTGCATCCAGGGCGGCGAGCATTTCCGCCATTTCCGCCTCCGGCGCATCGCCATCGAGCCAAGCGCCAAGTAGCCCCAGAAGTGTCTCTTCGGATGTCATGGCAGGCGTTGGGCGACGCAGTCCCTGAGGTTGTTGTTGGCGCGCAGGCTGATCATGTAGAGGGCGTTGCGGGTGATGTTGAGCGTGTCCGCGATCGCTTGTCCCGCCTCGCCCCTGAGACGGGCGCGGACGACCCGGCGCATCCGCTCCGGCAGCTTCTCCACGCAATCCATCAGAGCGGCGATGCGCTCCGCCGTGCGGGTCTCTTCCACCTCATCGAGGTCTGCCCCGATGCGGGTGAGGCATTCCTCGCGGAAGCGCTCGTGGGCGGATTGGCGGCGGTCGCTGGTGCGGAAATGCATGAGCACCCGGTTTTTCGCAATCCCGATAAGCCATGCCTCGAAGGATTTTGATGTATCGAACTTATCCAGCCCCTTGTAGGCGGAGATGAAAACCTGCTGGGCGATATCCTCCGCATCCGCCCTGTTCTGGACACGGGAATGGACGAAAGCGCGCACCTGCAGGCCGAACTCGCGGACGAGCTGCGAAAAATCACGGGCTTTCCCGGATCTCACAGCTTTGATCAGCCGGTTGATTTCGTCTTTCTCCATCTCGATGTGATATGCCTTTGGGCGGGAAATCTCACAAATGCGGCAGAGGAAGTCAAATCAGCCGCCCCGTTCGCAGCCCGATTGACGGGGCCGCTGAATCCCGGCAACCTGCGGCCCGCCATGTCCGCCGCCCCGCAATCCCGCGCCATCCAGCTCGACGGCCTCCGTGCCCTCGCGATGCTGGGAATCTGCTGGGATCATTGGGTCCCGGAGGCATGGAATTTCGGCCTGCCTTACGAGATCGGGCTGTATTTTTTCCTCGTTCTCACAGGGTATTTCATTACCGGCTCCCTGCTGCGCGTCCGGGACCGGGCGGAGGCCAAGGGTGGGAAATGGCGCTGGCAGGCGTGGAAGGATTTCCAGTGGCGGCGGGGGCTGCGCATCATCGCGCCGTACTACGTCGCGCTCGGGATCATCTTCGTTTTCCTCGCCCCGAAGCTCTGGCCGCACCTTCATTGGTATTTGCTTTACCTGACCAACTTCCACATCGCCCTGATCGGCGAGTGGCCGCCCGGCACCTCCCATTTCTGGTCCATCGCGATCCAGCAGCAGTTTTACCTTTTCTGGCCGGCGGTGATCTGGCTGACGCCAAAGCGCTTCCTGCCGCTGGCGATGATCCTCTTCGCGGGCATTGCGCCGCTCTCCCGGTATTTCGAACACCTGTTCATGCCGCCCTTCGTCTGGCCCGGGAAAATCAGCTGGGGCGTGCTCGACTTTTTCGGGATCGGCGGGCTGATGGCACTGCTCATCCACCGCGGCTTCCCGCTTTCCAGCCGGATCTGGAAAATCCTCATGGTCACCTGCTGCGGGGCGTATCTCGTCTTCGAGTTCGGCCCCCGCTTCGGCCTGCCGCCGAACCGCATCGGCCCGTTCTATGCGTCCATCCTCTCGGTGGGTCTCTGCGGTGTCATCGCCACCGCCTCCCTTGGCTGGCAGAACATCGCCGGGAGATTTCTGGAAACCGCCTTCCTCCAGAAAGTCGGCCTGCTGTCCTACGGGGTCTACCTCTACCACAACCTTGCTCCCATCATCCTCGGCAAAACCCTGTCCTTCCTGTGGATGGGGCCTTACGCGGACAGCGTTCCACAGGCCGCGTTGCGCGTGGCGTGCTTCGGCCTGCTGACCTGGGCGATGACCATGGCCTCGTGGAAATACCTGGAAACCCCGCTGAACAGGCGGCGGGCGAAGGGGCGCGGAGATGCAGGAGCCAGGGATTAGTGGGCAGGAGCCAGGGTGTGGAAAAAAGACCCCGCAGCCTCATGCGATCTGATCCGAGGATCGCAGCAGGATGTCGCTGACCTCCACGTGCGGTGGAGCCGTGAGTATGGTCATGATGCAGTGGGCGACATCCTCAGGGCGCAGCATTGTCATCCCGGCGCGGGTTTTTGAGAGGGTTTCCTCGCGACCGCGGAAGTAGTTTTCCAGCAGGGGTGTGTCCACGAAGCCCGGCGAGACGCAGGCGACCTGCACGCGGGATCGGAGTGCCTTTAGCTCGGAGCGCAGCGAGTCGGTGATGGCGCGGACGGCGAATTTCGTGGGCGCGTAGAATCCGCCGGAGGGCGGCACGCGGTGGCCGGACATGGAGGAGACATTGACGATGCGGCCGCCGGTTTTCGGGAAATGTTTCAGTGCGAGCTGGCTGCAGAGGGAGAGGGCAAGGACGTTGACCCGCCACATTTCCTCCCAGTCGGCAGGATTGCCATCGGTGATGCGCGAGAGGTAGGCGGTGCCGGCGCAGTTGACCAGCCCGTCGATTTTCCCCAGCCCCTGGAAGATCGCGGAGATATCCTCCCGCGAGGTCAGGTCGGCCTTGATGGGGGATACATCGGGATTGAGTGCGTTGGGGCGGCGCGTGACACCGAGCACGTCCGCGCCATGCGCGAGCAGCTGCCCGCAGAGTGCCGCGCCGATGCCGCTCGATGCGCCGGTGACCAGGAAGGTTTTGCCTTTCAGGGGGATCATGGAGAAAACTTTAAACTCGAAATGACAAGCTCCAGGCCAGACTCAGTGGTCGCGGCTGAAGAGCGATTCCAGATCAGGAAGGTCGGCTGCGGTGCGGGCGGGCTGGGAGGAGACGATCTTGCCGTCATGGAAAACGAAGGCGCCGGGCATCTGCAGGCCGTCGCCCGCGAGGTGGCCGATGCCGCAGCCTTTGAACACGGCGATCATCCCGCGCCACCAGACATGTGGGCCGAAGAGTTCCAGGAAGCCGCCTTTGCCGAGGCCGAAGGCGCGGTAGAGCTCGCAGCGCGGATCCGCGATGCGCGGGATGTCGGAATTTTCCCCCAGGTAGGAGGTTTCCTGGCCGGACTGGAGCATGTGCACGAGGACGAGGGTGGCGTTGTTGCGTTTCGCCTGATGCTCCAGATCCTGGAGGCCGCGCAGGATCTGGCGCGTGAATGTACAGCCGAAGTGGCGCAGGAAAACGAGCACGAGAGGGCGTTCCGCAGAGGCCTCGGCAAGGGTCTGACCGTTGGAGAGCTGGTAGGTGGCGGCCGCCTCCGCGACGGAGTAAGGCTGCGACCGCGAGAGCGGGATGCCGGTGTGCGCCCGGAGTGTTGCCCACAGGATCGCGCCGAAGGGCACCAGCCAGAGAAGATCGTCGAGGGGCAGGAATGCCAGGGATGCGGCGGGAAGGTCGCCGGAGTAGGCGGCCAGCGAGACGATGAGCGTGGCGGCGATGCATTTGGCAAATCCCAGCAATACGATGAGCCAGTGCCGGATGGGATCGCCCGCAGCGATGAGGAGGGCGAAGCCGACCGCCCCGGAGATGATCCCGAGCACCCGCCAGAGCATGGGGTGGTTGGGGTGTGGGATGCCGAGCACGTCGAAGGCATGGAAGGGCCAGAGGTTGACCCATACGGCGAAGAGTATGTGGTAGGCGCCTGCGAGCACCAGACTGGTCCGCATCCAGTCCGTGTTGCGGCATTTCCCTCCGAGGCAGTTCATCGTCATGGCGCAGCGTAAGGGCAAAGCCCCGCGCTGCAACGGGAGATTTCCGGGAGATTCCCATCAGCAACCCGCAGGGAATGTCTCACCCTTGCGGCTCAGATTTTTTCAGGAATGCATTGCCCCCGTGATCCGCGCTTGATCGAAGTCATACGGGGTCATTTCCAAAATGACTTCCGCACCGTCCGCCAGCTCCGCCATTTCATCGGTGAGTTTTTTGGAAAGGTGGCCGAGGACGACCTTGCCGTTCATCAGCTCCACGCGGTAGAGGATCTCGCCCTTGCGTTCGAGGATGGTTCCGGTGGTTTCGATGGCGGTTTCGGACATGGCGTGGAGTTTCAGCCGAGATCGCGCCAGCGAACAAGCCCGGCCAACGGCATTTCGCCATCCGGGTGCCAGGAAATCCCCGGTTCCTGGGATTCCCCTGCGGCACAGATGCGCGGCGGGGAAATGGCTTCCAAACGATCCGTTTCGGTGAGCGGCTCGACCACGGCGGTGGATAGGAACGGGGTCTCCGGACCCATCGATTCGCGTGTCAGATCCTGCGGCATGGGCGCCACGCGTACGAATCCGCTGCCCGGCCCGGATCGCAGGGATGTGTTCCGCGCATCCCATACCACGGTCCAGTGCGCCGATCCCTCGCTCTCCCACATCCGCAGGTCATCGCCGTTGGCGATGCGGAATCTCGACAGCTCGCGCTCGTTGCGGACTCCGCCGGCCTCCGACAGGGAGGGGGAGAGGGAGGGGCGCCCCCAGGCTTCCAGGGCGGCGGCGAGTTTTTCGCAGAACGCCTCGCCATCCCCTTCCACATAGATCATCTGCACGGAGAGGCAGCCGCGCTGGCCGTGGCGCATGATGTCCTCCGCGAGGTCTGCGGCGAGGCCGGGGCGGTCTCGGAAAACGAAGGCCGCGCTCAGCTTCGGCCCGTGCTCGATGATGCGGGTTTCCGGCGATAGCCAATCGCGGAAAAAGGCGATGGTTTCCGCCCCGCCGTAAATGACCGCGGTTTCCGGTTTTTTCCAAGTTTCCGGCAGCTTACGGCGGATCTGCAGGGACGGCACGGAGGCCGCCCATTCCCCGAACTCGGGCAGGCCGCCGGAGGGAATTTTCACCCACGATTCGCAACCGATCAGGATGGCGCGAAATACGGATTGGAAGGCGGCGTGGGGGGTGTTGCCGCTCACCACATGCAGCACCGGGCTGCGCGGGACGACCTTGGAACCATCGCACCATTGCTCCAGCCGACGGTGATCGCCGAGTTCCTCATCGAGCCATCGGATCAAGGATTTTTCATCGTACGCGCCGATCCATGCTTCCAGGATTTCCCGCTGGGAGACAAGGAAGGCGATACGCTCCTGAAGGGTTTTCATGCCCCGTACCCCCACGGATTGAAAAGACGTCTGCCTGTTTTCTCGAAATCCGTCACGTTGCGTGTCGCGACAGTGAGCCCATGGACTTTCGCGGTGGCTGCGATGAGGATTTCCCGATACCATTCCCCAAGCCTTGCGGCGAACCCAGGATCGCTTGCGATCAACATGCTCGCACCATAGCGGATCTCGCTCAGCGTGATGACGCCGGCGAATGCCATGGTGCCGCCCTCCGCTTGCTGCCATTGCACGACCGCCCCGTCGCCGCTGAATGCATGCATCCGGGTCTTCGCCGGCGATTTCTGCGAAGGTTTTGAGATTTCTCTTTCGATGATCTCCGCCACCCATGCGTAAAGGAATTTCGATTCGTCCATAGCACGGTGGCACGATTGCACGGGATATGCAAGGATGCTGGTTTCAGAGCCCTTTGTCGGTGACGGCGCCTTCGCTCGCGCTGGTGACCAGCTTCGCGTATTTCGCGAGGACACCATATTTGTAGCGCGGCTCCGGGCGAACCCATTTCGCCTTCCTGGCCGCGATTTCGGCATCGGGAAGGTTCACGGAAATCCGGTTCTCGACGGCGTTGATCTCGATCTCGTCGCCATCCTCGAGGATGCCGATGGTGCCGCCTTCGAAGGCTTCCGGGGTGATGTGGCCGACGACGAATCCGTGGCTGCCGCCGGAGAAGCGGCCGTCGGTGATGAGGGCGACGTCCTTGCCGAGCCCCATGCCCATCACGGCGGAGGTGGGGCCGAGCATTTCGCGCATGCCGGGGCCGCCTTTGGGGCCTTCGTAGCGTATGACGATCACGTTCCCTTTCTCGATCTTCTTGGCGAGGATGGCGGTCATGGCTTCCGGCTCGGAATTGAAGACGCGGGCTTTGCCTTTGAAGGTTTCGCCTTCCTTGCCGGAAATTTTCGCGACCGATCCGCCTTCGGCGAGGTTTCCGTAGAGGATGCGGAGGTGGCTGTCTTTTTTGAGCGGGTTGTTGACCGGGCGGATGATCTGTTGGTCGGCGGGGTAGTTGATGGGGGATTTCTCAAGGTTCTCGCGCATGGTGCGGCCGGTGACGGTCATGCAATCGCCGTGGAGGAGGCCGGCTTCGAGAAGCATTTTCATGAGCGGTACGGTGCCGCCGATGCGGACGAGATCGGCCATGGCGTATTTGCCGGAGGGCTTGAGATCGGCGAGGACGGGGGTCTTTTTGCCGATGCGCTCGAAGTCGTCGAGGGTGATCTCCACTCCGGCGGAGTGCGCCATGGCGGGGATGTGGAGGCAGGCGTTGGTGGAGCCGCCGAGGGCGATAAGGACGGTGATCGCGTTTTCGAAAGCCTCTTTCGTCATGATGTCGCGGGGCTTGATGCCGAGCTTGATGAGATTGAGGACGGCGGCGCCGGCATCGAAGCAGTCGCGCATCTTGTCATCGGAAATCGCGGCCTGGGCGGAGCTGTTAGGCAACGACATGCCGAGTGCTTCGATCGCGCTGGCCATGGTGTTCGCGGTGTACATCCCGCCGCAGGAACCGGGGCCGGGGATGGCGCATGACTCGACGTGCTCCAGCTCCTCATCGGTGAACTCGCCGTTCGCGTGTTTTCCAACCGCTTCGAAAACGGAGACGATATCGAGATCTTTTTCCTCGCCCTTTATCTTGCCGCAGCCGGGCAAAATCGTGCCGCCGTAGACGAAGACGGCGGGTCGGTTCATGCGGCCCATGGTCATGACGCAGGCGGGCATGTTCTTGTCGCAGCCGCCGATGGCGACGAAGCCGTCCATGCCTTCGCAGCCGACGACCGTCTCGATGGAGTCCGCGATCACCTCGCGGGAGACGAGGGAGTATTTCATCCCCTCGGTGCCCATGGAGATGCCGTCGGAGATGGTGATGGTGTTGAAAATGATGCCCTTACCGCCTGCGGCATCGACGCCTTTCTTGGACTCGATGGCGAGCTTGTCGATATGGATGTTGCAGGGAGTGACCTCGCTCCATGTCGATGCGACGCCGATCTGTGGCTTGGCGAAATCGTCTTTTTTGAAGCCGACCGCATAAAGCATCGCGCGGCTCGGCGCGCGGTCGGGTCCATCGAGCATCAGGCTGGAAAAGGGGCGGTCTTGGTCGTTCATCGGGCAGGGATGATTCAGCAACCCGTGCCCGTTTGCAACCCGGTTCCGCAGGCTGTTTTACAGCGCTTCAGCGGCAGTATCCGCCGCCGTAGCCACCGTAGCCACCGTAGCCACCGCCGTAACCGCCGCCGTAACCGCCGCCGTAACCGCCGCCGTAACCGCCGCCGTAACCGCCGCCGTAACCGCCGCCGTAACCGCCGCCGTAGCCGCCATGGTATCCGTCATGATGGGAGTCGTTGTCGTCCGCGAGCGCGTAGCCGACCAGGCCTGCCGCGGCGACGCTCATCAAGGCGACGCCGGGATCAACCGTTTGCCTCGGGTGGCCGTAGGCATCGTAGCTCGTGGTGCAACTAGCCCCGAGTGCGGCACATGCGATGAGGGAGGCGAAGCGGATAAGCCTGAACTGTGTTTTCATTTCAGTGGTTGTGACGCGGCGGGGGGGAAACTATTCATGGCTCTTCCGGAAAATATTTGCCGGCATGCGGAATTACAGCTGCCCGCACAAGGATCCCCCGTGGATGCCGGGCGAAGCAGTCCCTGGAAAAATCCCTGCCCGATGAAAAATCGTCTTTACAAAAAGCGGTGAACCCCTAATTTCCGCGCCCCGTCACCTCGCTGGCGGCTCCAACACCAACCGATTTCCAGCCATGAGAGTCCTTTCATCCCTCGCTTCCGCCAAACGCCGCCACGCCGACTGCCAGGTCGTGAGCCGCAAGGGCACCAATTACGTCATCTGCAAGACCAACCCCAAGTTCAAGGCACGCCAGGGTGCGACCAAGGGAACCCGTCTTTCCAAGAAGGGCGTCAAATAGTTTTCCTGCACCTGTTTTCATAGTTTTTCAAGGTTTGGGTGGCGATCCGAAAGGGCCGCCACCTTTTTTGTGCCTTGCTGCCGGATTTCACTCCCCACTGCCCGCAGCGGAGATGAGGGCATCCACGGTAAGCTCCAGAAAGGAACCCGGCAGGCCGGAGTATTCGATTTTTCCGGCGGCATCCAGGACCAGCACCGCAGGACGCGAGGCGACCCTGTATTCGGCGGCCAGCTTGTCGCTGGGATCGATGATGTTGTTCCAACGGATCGAGCCGTCCGCCTGAAGGGCGCGGATGCGGTCGAGCGACTCCGGGGTGACTCCGAGGACGGCCACCGGCTTGCCCTCGTATTTCACGGCTAGGTTGTTGGTCAGCCCGATGATCTTGTCGGTTTCCGGGGATTTTGCATCCCAGAAAAGCAGGATGACCGTCTTGCCCTTGAAGTCCGAGAGGCGGATTTCTCGCCCCGCGACATCGGTGCCGGAGAGTTCGGGGGCGATGCGGCCTTTTGAGAGGAAACGGATGACGTAAAGCTCGTCGGTGGCGATGTCCGCCACGCTGCTTGCCCCGATTTTCTGATCCGATGCCTGGATGATGGCGGTGCGCAAGTAGGTGAGGCGCTTGGCCATCACTTCCGGAGCATCACCGAGGTTTTTGAGCAGCATGGATGCGCCGAGGGCGGCGATCCCCTGGGTCGGCTCGTCGGGATTCCCGGTAATGACTTTTTCCAGAATGCCCAATGCCTGGGGATCGCCGCTCTCCGCCAGGGCGATGCAGAACGGGCCGATGCCGGGCTTGGCGATGTGGTTTTCGGAAAAGGCGGCGAGGATGCGCTGGCGCTCTGCGGGGAAGGCCGGCTGGGGACTTCCATCCGCGCCGGGGGCGGTGAGATTTCGGGTGAGATCCATGAACCAGGCAGCGTGGGGGATGACCCACTCTTCCTTGAGGGAAGGCGCGATGTCCGCCCAGAGATCCTTGGCCGCTTTTTGCGGGTCGGGTCGGCTGGCCATGAGTTCCTGTTTTTCGGAAGGCGTTGCGGCAAGCTTGTATTTCAGGGCCCAGGTCTCTGCGGAAAGCTCATAGCCGCGCCGGATCCGCTCCGCCGTCTCCGGTGTGGCGTGGGCGTGGGCGGCAAGGAAAAGGGCGGAAACGGCGAGGGGCTTGAGCATGGTGGGAAAAGTTTTGCAGCGCAGGCTTCCGGCAAGCGCCGTGGCGAGTATTGCGTGTATTGCGGATTCTTCAATCACTCATGCGCGGTGCAGCAGCATGACGGCCTCCGCGCCTGGTTTCCCGGATTTCCTGCATCGAATTCGCCTCGGGAGATTCCCGTTCACGGCACCGGAGCATGGCCGAGTGATGGCCTGACGCTTCCGCAAGCCAAGCCCGCCGGAACCCCGCTCAATCCCGGTGCAATATGCTTTTCACCATCTCCATCGGCCCGCAGGAGGGGAGCTCGGACATGGCTTCCTCGATGCGCGGGTTGATCTTGTGTTCGACGGTCTCTACGGCGACGCGGATTGCGTTGCGGACGGCGAGGCCGGTGGAGGAGCCGTGGGCGATGATGACCACCCCGTTGACCCCGAGGAGGGGGCTGCCGCCGTAGGTTTCGTAGGAACTCTTCGCCTTGAGCGCCTTGAAGGCGCCCTGGGCGAGGACTGCTCCGGCCATGCGCAAGGGGGTTTCCTTGATCTCCGTCTTCAGCCATTTGGAAACGGCCTTTGCGGTGGCCTCGACGCTCTTGAGGACGATGTTGCCGACGAAGCCGTCGCAGAGGACGATGTCGAGCTTGGTTTCGAAAAGGTCGTGGCCCTCGACGTTGCCGACGAAGTTGATGCCCGGCGTGGCCTTGAGGCGTTTGAAGGTTTCCTTGGTGAAGGTGGTGCCTTTCTCGTCCTCCTCGCCGTTGGACATGAGGCCGACGCGGGGTTCCTTCACGCCGAGGACATATTTCGCGTAGGCGGTGCCCATGATCGCGTAGGCGACGAGGTGCTCGGGCTTGGATTCCGGGTTGGCGCCGGCATCGAGGATGTTGCAGATGCCGTGTTCGTTGGGCAGCGGGGAGGCGATGCCGGCGCGATCCACGCCTTTCAGGCAGCGCAGCTTGAGGGTGGCGGCGGCGACGGCGGCTCCGGTGTTGCCTGCGGAGACGAAGGCGTCCGCCTTCCCGTCCTTGACCAGATCCATGGCCACGCTGATCGAGGAAAGTTTCTTGCGGCGGACGGATTTCGCGCCCGGCTCGGCCATGCCGATGACTTCCGGCGCATGGACGATGCTGACCCGCGGGTCCTTGAGGTTCAGACCGTGCAAAGCGGCTTCCTTGCGCAGGATGTTTTCCTCGCCGACGAGAAAAAGGTGCCCGAGCTTGGGCAGGTTTTTCAACGCCTCGGCGGCGCCTACGAGGTTGATCTGTGGGGCGTTGTCGCCGCCCATGGCATCAAGTGCTACCTTCATGGAAATGCGGATGGGTTAATCGGTATCAGGTATGGAATCCCGTACGAAGAAAAAACCCGCGCCGGGAAGCCAGCGGGGGTTCTTGCGGGATTCCCTGCGGGGAAGCCAAATCAGAATGCCTCCACTTCGAGGACTTTGCGTCCGCGATAGGTGCCACAGGAAGGGCAGGCGATGTGAGAAGGCTTGGCGGCTCCGCAATCGGAACAGGCGCTGAAGACGGGAGCCTTCCAGCGGTTTGCGCCGCGGCGCATTTTCTGGCGGCTCTTGGATTGACGGCGTTTTGGTACGGCCATGGTCGTGTGTGTTTAGGATTGATCGTTGAGACCCGTGAGGTCGTTGAGGGCGGACCATCGGTCGTCGCCCTCGCTGCGGGGGGCGATGGATAGACCATCCCCGCCGGGTTTGTCCACTGCTAAATAACGCGAATCGATCTCGCATGGTTCAGGGACATCCCCCTCGTCGCAACGGGGATCCGTTGGGAACTCGATGAGGATCTCCTCGCGCAGCGCCTCGGCGAGGTCGGTTCGCCCGGAATGGCCGATTTCCACGGAAACGGCGGCGTTCGGCAGGCGTATGGTTTTGACGAAGGGTTTCAGGGTGACCACGCATGTGAACTCGAAGGGTGCGGAGACGCTGCCGGTGGCCAGCAGCTCGGATTCGAACCTCTGCACCCAGAGATCATATGCCAGCGGCCCAACGGACAGCGCATCGCCCTTCGGGAGGTCGAAGAGCGAGCCGTCGAGTTCCCCGGAAAAGGCTTTGCCTTCCTCGGGGAGGGTTGCCAGGTCGATGATAAGGGACTTTTCCATGTGTGTGATCGTAAAATCCAACGGCAAAAACTCAAACCCTAAGAAAAGGGTTTTTTGCGGGCTCTGTGGACGGGGGGCGTGAGGCAGCGGCTTGGAAAGCCGCGCCCCATGGGTTTCACTCGGCGCGGGAGAGGCGGTTCAGGCCGCGCTGGAGCAGGGCGCTGTCCACCATGGTGGAGATTTCCTCATCGAGATAGACGGTGAAATTCTCCTCCAGGAACTCGATGGAGTGGAGGTTGTCGGTGTTGGGTTTTCCGAAGGCGTCGATGAGGGTCTTCATGCTGTCGATCTCGATGCCGTTGACCTTTTTCACGATGAGGTTGCGCAGGCCTTCGTAGCCGACCGTGGCGGGTGTGGGGATGGAGCCGCTGAGGAAAATGACGCGCTTGGCGTTTTCCTCGTATTTCTCGGGGTTTTCGTAGGCGTCGAGGAGGTTGAGAGGGGCGCGGGAAGACCAGTCCTTGCCGAATGCCTCCAGCACGGGGCGGCTGAGTTCCTGGAAGATGAAGCCGCCCTTGACGAGGAAATTGGGCGCGCGGTCGAAGCGGTAGTCGGGCACGAGGCGGTCTTCCGGCTCCTCGCGCGCCAGGGTGGCCGTGATTTCGAGGGGCTCACCGTCGCGGAGGATGCCGAGCTGGATGGCATCGCCGGTGGAGCTTTCGCCGCGGACGATGTGTCCCCAGAAGACGGAGCCGTAGTGGGGGTGCTGGTAGTATCCGCGCTTGTCGATGTGGTGGCCGGCCGCGCTGAGGAGCACGTCGCCTTGTTTCACCCCGGCGAGATCGGCGGCGGCGCCCTTGCGGACCGTGCCGATGTAGAGGCCGCCCTGCTCCGGGGTGAGCCTGAGGAATTTCCGGAACGATGGGTCTTCGGTGCGCGAGACGGAGATGCCCAAGGAAGGGAAGCCGTCGTAGCCGCCGTCCTTCACGTTGGCGAGGAAATGGGAGATGACATCGATGGAGAGGACATCGGAGATCTGGTCGTCGGAATCGTAACTGAGGAGGATGCCGACCAGCGCCCCATCGCGCAGCACGGGCAGGGAGAAACTGCTGGCCGCGCCCTGCATGGAGGCTTTCACCAGGTAGGTAAGGAAACTCTGGTTGGGCAGGAAGCTGGCAACCACATCGACGGATTGGAGAGTGCCGTTGGTGAGCAGCGAAGTGCCGTTGTCCTCGACCTGGAAAATCTGCATGGCCGAACCGATCGAGGGCGGCTCCGCGAGGGTGAGGGGCTTGGTGCCAGCGAAGAAGCTTTCCCTTTCCTCCTCGGATTTCACGGTGAGCAGGGCGAGGTTCGCCTCATAATCGACGGCGATGATTTCCGCCTGGGCGGTCTTGGCCCCATCCGGAGATTCCAGCTCCAGGTAGGTGGAGTCCGCGACCATTTCGCCGGTGGTCAGAATTTGCCCTGGGGCGACGATGGCACCGAGGGAGCGGAGGTTCCGGGGGGGTGTTTTCTCCCATGGCTGGCCGGGGTTCCAGGATTGGCTGGTGGAGTTGATGCGGATGACCGACTCGGTGAGGGAGGCGGGTTCGGTTACAGGTGCGGCCTCTGCGGTCTGGGCCGGCTCGGATTTCAGGGGCGGCGGGCCATCGCAGGATGCGGCGATGAGGCAGAGGGAGAGGGTGATCAGGTGTTTCATGGGGAAAATCATTTCAGGCCGAGGACGTCCTGCATGTCGTAGAGGCCGGGCGGCTTGCCTTCCAGCCAGAGGGCGGCGCGGACGGCTCCGCTGGCGAAAGTCATGCGGGAGGAGGCCTTGTGGGTCAGCTCGACGCGCTCTCCGTCCGCCGCGAACATTACCGTGTGGTCGCCCACGACATCGCCGCCGCGCAGGGTGTGCATCCCGATTTCCCGCTCCTTGCGCGGGCCGATGTTGCCGAAGCGGCCGTGGGCGATGTCGTCCCTGTAGGAAGTGCCGGTCTCCTCGTTGAGGATTTCAAGAAGCCGCCGCGCCGTGCCGGATGGGGCGTCGATCTTGTGGCGGTGGTGCATTTCCGTCACCTCGATGTCGAAGGTGTCCTGTTTCAGGATGCGTGCGGCCTGCTGGGTCAGCCAGAAAAGGGTGTTCACGCCGACTGAGAAATTCGGGGCGTGGACGATGGGGATTTCCTTTGATGATGCCTGTATGGCCTCAAGCTCCGCATCGGTGTGGCCGGTGGTGCCCATGACCAGAGCGACCTTGTTGCGGACTGCAGCCTCGACGAGGCTGGTGGAGAACGAGTGGACGGTGAAATCGATGATGCACTTCGCCGCCTTGACGGCCGCGTCGAGGTCTTCGCCCGCGTCGTGGGTTGCGGCGATTTCGGTTTCCGGGTTCGCCAGGGTGGCCTCGGCGACTGCCAGGCCCATGCGGCCGGACTTGCCTGTGATGAGAATGGGAAGCATGCGCGCGGATGTTGGGGCCGCTTTGCGGAAATGGAAATGGGAATTTTCCGGCAAGCTGCGATGTAAGATAAATCCGCCGGTGTCGGTAAATGTCAGGTGCGCTGTGTTTTTGCAACAATGCTGGCGGCGGGTGCCTGTGCTTCCGCCTATCAGGAAACATCACCTTTCGGCAAGGCGAGGGAGATCCTGGAGCTGAATTGTGTCGAATGCCACACCCCGGAGGAGGCGAAGGGCGGGCTGGTCATGACGACCGCAGCGGAGATGAAAGGCACCGGTGATTCCGGAAAGGCGCTGGTTCCGGGGAATCTAAAGGCGTCCGGCATTTACGTGCGCATCACCCTCCCGGCCGACGACACCGACCGCATGCCGCCGAAAAAGCACGGCGGGCCGCTTTCCGCCGAGGATGCCGAGATATTGAAGGCCTGGATCGAATCAGGTGCCGAGTGGCCGGAAGGGGAAACCCTCCACCCCCGCGCCAAGACCGCCCTCCCGCGTTGGGACGCACCCGCCGATCCGGCCATCGTCTCCATCGAGGCGTTTCCGAAAAACATCAGCCTGGAGACCGAGGCTGATTACCACCGAGTGATCGTCATTGCACGGATGAGGGACGCATCGACCCACGACATCACCCGCCAGGCCAGGCTTTCCCTCGCCGATGCGGCTTTCGCGAAACTCGATGAAAACCTCCTCACCCCCAAGGCCAACGGGGAAACGAAACTGAAGATCGAATACCGCGGGCTTGCCACGGAGGTCTCCGTGAAGGTCAAGGATGCGCAGAAGCCCCGCCCCATTTCCTTCCAGCTCGATGTCATGCCGGTTCTCACCGCCGCCGGCTGCAACACCGGCTCCTGCCACGGCTCCGCACGCGGGCAGGATGGCTTCCACCTCAGCCTCTATGGCTTCGATCCCAAGGGAGACCACTTCCGCCTGACCTCGGAAATGGCAGGCCGCCGCGTGAACCTCGCACTCCCCGAGGAATCCCTGCTTATCACCAAGGCCACCGGTGCCGTGCCTCACACAGGCGGCAAACTGATGAAGCCGGCCAGCCCGTTTCACGAAACCCTCGTCCAATGGATCCGGGACGGCGCGAAGTATGACGAGGACGGGATCCCGCAGCCAACCGGCATCGAGATCCGCCCGGCGGAGGTGGTGATGACCGGCAAGGACATTGCGATCCCTTTCACCGTCCGTGCCAGCTATTCGGATGGCTCCGACCGCGATGTCACCACGCTCACCGCATTTTCCAGCTCGAATGACAACTCCGTGAAAATCGACACGGCCACCGGCATGGCTAACTCCGCCGAGCGCGGCGAGGCGTTTCTGTTAGGCCGTTTCCACACCTTCACGGAAGGCTCGCAGGCCATCGTCGTCCCGGCCGATCTCAAATACGAGCGACCTGAATTCAAGCCCTTCAACTACATCGACAACCACGTCGCCGAGAAGCTTAACAAGCTCCGCATCGTCCCATCCGGACTCGCTTCCGATGAAGCCTTCCTCCGCCGCGCTTTCCTCGATGTCGTAGGCCTGCCGCCCAGCCCGGAGGAGCGGGGAAAATTCCTGGCGGACAGCCGCCCGGACAAGCGCGGCAGGCTCATCGATGACCTGTTGGAACGAAAGGAATTCACCGAGATGTGGGTGATGAAATGGGCGGAGCTGATGCAGATACGCACGATCCCGAACGGCCAGAACACAGTCTCCTACAAGGCCGCTCTGAACTATTACGATTGGCTCCGCGAGCGCATCGCCGGCAACATGCCTTTCAATCAGCTCGTCGCCGAGTTGCTCGCTGCGAAGGGTGGCACCTTCTCCAGCCCTGCCACGAATTTTTTCCAGATGGAGCCGGATGTCCTCAAGCTCACCGAGAACGTCGCGCAGATTTTCATGGGCACCCGCATCCAGTGCGCCCAGTGCCACAACCACCCCTTCGACCGCTGGACGATGGACGACTACTACAGCTTCGCCGCGTTCTTCGCACAGGTGAAACGTAAGCCCGCCGAGGATCCGCGCGAGCGGGTGGTCTTCGATGGGGGAGGGGAGATCAAGCACCCCGTTTCCAAGGTCGATATGGTTCCGAAATTCCTCGGCGGCTCACAGCCGGAGATCAAGGGGAAGAGCCGCCGCGAATCCCTTGCTTCATGGCTCGCTTCCCCGGAGAACCCGTGGTTCGCTCGGAACATCGTGAACATCGTCTGGGATCATTACATGGGCGTCGGCATCGTCGATCCGGTCGATGACATGCGCGTCTCCAACCCTCCCTCCAACCCCGAGCTGCTGGATGAGCTTGCGGAGAGATTCGTCTCCTACAACTACGACTTCAGGAAGCTGGTGCGCGACATCTGCACCTCCCGCACCTACCAGCTTTCCACCGAGACAAACGCCACCAACGGTGAGGACACCCGGAATTTCTCCAAGGCGATGATACGCCGCGTCCGCGCCGAAGTGCTGCTCGACAGCATCTCACAGGTCACCAACACCACGGAGAAATACAAGGGTCTGCCCAAGGGTGCCCGCGCCGTCCAGATCGCCGATGGCAATACCTCGAACTATTTCCTCACCACCTTCGGCCGCGCCACCCGTGCCACCGTCTGCTCCTGCGAGGTGAAGATGGAGCCGAACCTTTCCCAAGCCCTGCATCTAATCAACGGCGACACCGTCCACCAGCGCATCCGGCAAGGAAACATTGTCCAAGAGATGCTGGAGGCGAAAAAGCAGCCGGCGGAAATCATCGAAGCCCTTTATCTGAGGGCGCTCAGCCGGAGCCCCACCGCGCAGGAAAAAGGAAAGCTGCTTGCCGCCGTCGCGGAAGGCGCGAACCCGAACGAACAGCGCAACATACTGGAGGACATTTTCTGGGCGCTGCTGAACTCGAAGGAGTTCATCTTCAATCATTGAAGCGTTTCAAGATCCACCCATGCGCATTCCCTTGCTTTTCGTTGCCATCGCACTCGCCGGCACTTTGGTTGCGGGCCAGGAAAAGCCGAACATCCTGCTGATCATCGCGGACGACTGCACCTACTCCGACCTCGGGATCTACGGCGGGCAGGCGAAGACCCCGCACCTCGCGAAGCTCGCCTCCGAGGGCATGATTTTCAGCAAGTGCTACCAGGCCGCGCCGATGTGCTCGCCGACCCGGCACTGCCTTTACACAGGGCTGTATCCTGTGAAATCCGGCGCGTATCCAAACCATACCCGGGCGTATGGATGGGTGAAAAGCATCGCCCACCATCTGCAGTCTGCTGGCTATGCGACGCACCTTTCCGGAAAAACACACATCGCGCCCAAGAGCGTTTTCCCATTCCACTACAGCGGCGTGGACAACAATCCGGATCCCTCCGTTTTCTCGGAAGTTATCGAATCCAGCGGGAAGTCCGGCAAGCCTTTCCTTTTCATCGCCGCCTCGAACGAACCCCACACACCTTGGAACAAGGGCGATCCCTCCGCCTATCCGCCCGCCTCCCTGAAACTGCCCCCAGTCCTCGTCGGTTCGCCGAAGACCCGCGAGGGTTTCTCGAAATACCTCGCGGAGATCACCTACTTCGACTCGCAGGTCGGAGAGCTGTTAGATAGGCTGGACAGATCGCCTCTGAGCGACAACACGCTCGTCATCGTCCTCAGCGAGCAGGGCAACAGCCTGCCCTTCGCGAAATGGACCTGCTACGACGTCGGCTTGCACAGCGGTTGCGTGATCCGCTGGCCCGGGAAAGTGAAGCCGGGCAGCAGGAGCGATGCGCTGATCGAATATGTTGACGTCGTGCCGACGTTTCTCGAAGCCGCAGGGATCCCCCGCCCGGAAATCCTAGATGGCCGGAGTTTTCTCCCGGTGCTGGAAGGCGGGACAGATACCCACAAGAAATACGCCTTTGGCCTCCAGACAACGCGCGGAATCAACAACGGCAGCGACCACTACGCGATCCGCAGCGCGAACGACGGTCGCTACCGCTACATCCGAAACCTCACGCCGGAGCAGCTTTTCCTGAATACCATGATGGAGGATCCCATTTTCAAGGAATGGGAAAAAATGGCGGGGGCTGGCGACGAAAATGCGAAAAAGCTCGTCCACGATTACCGCCACCGCCCCGCCGAGGAACTCTATGACACAACCTCGGATCCTTGGAACCGGAAGAACCTCATCGACGACAAATCCCTCGCCGGGATCCGCGACGGCCTCAGCTCCGCCCTGGATGGGTGGATGAAGCAGCAGGGCGACGAGGGCAACGCCACCGAAATGAAAGCCTTCGATCATATGCCGCGCAAAGGGAAGGAATAGCAGCCGATTTCCCCGCTTGTCCGCCCGCCGAACCCGCCTCACTCTCTCCCGAGTGAAAGCCCCGCTCCTGTTCCTTTTCGCATCCACGCTGTTCGCCTCCGCCGAGTCCCCGTGGATCCCCCTTTTCAATGGCAAGGATCTCTCCGGCTGGACGCCGAAGATCCGCCACCACCCGCTTGGTGAAAACTTCGCAAACACCTTCACCGTCGAGGACGGCGTCATCAAGGCCTCCTACGATGGATATAGTAAATTCGACAAGCAGTTCGGCCACCTCTACTCGGACATCTCGTATTCCCATTACATCCTGCGCATGGAATATCGCTTCGAAGGGAAAGCGATGGCCGACGCCCCGCCCTACGTGAACCTCAATAGCGGGGTCATGATCCACTCGCAGTCCCCGCAGAGCATGGGGCTCGACCAGGCGTTTCCGGTCAGCATCGAGTTCCAGTTCCTCGCCGACGAGGGAAAGGGACCGCGCTCCACCGGCAATATCTGCACCCCTGGCACGAATGTCGTGATGGATGGAAAACTCATCACCGAGCACATCATCGAGTCCACCGCGCCGACCTTTCCCGCCGGGGAGTGGGTGAAGGTGGAGATCGAGGTGAGGGGCAGCGAGGAAATCATACACCGCGTCAACGGCAAGGAAGTCCTCCGCTACCAGAAACCCCAGCTTGATCCCGAGAACCGGGTTGAATCAGCGGAGGCGCTCTTCGCCGCCGGATCACCGAAGATCCTCTCATACGGCCACATCGCCCTGCAGGCCGAAGGGCAGCCGGTTTGGTTCCGCAACATCGAGCTGAAATCGCTGGAACCCGCCGAATAGCCTTTCACCGAAAACTCCCATGATCGCCAGAATCCTCGCATCCCTCGCCCTTTTTTCGCCCGCCTTCGCGGCAAAGCCAAATGTCCTTTTCATCTGCGTCGATGACCTCCGCCCGGAGCTGAAATCGCTCGGTGCGGATTACATTCATTCCCCGGCGATGGATTCCCTGGTGGAAAGCGGACGCGCCTTCACCCGCCACTATGTCCAGGCTCCCACCTGCGGGGCCTCCCGCTACGCCCTGCTCACCGGGAAATACGCAACCAACGGTGCGCAACGGAACAACGGTGCACTGGAAAGCACGGCCAAGGACGCAGACAACAGGCCGTTTTCCATGCCGAGGCAGTTCCGAGAAAACGGCTACCAAACCGTCTCCATCGGCAAGGTCTCGCACTATCCCGGAGGCCTCGGCGGAAAGGGTTGGAACGATCCCGCGAAGGTCGAAATGCCCGGCGCATGGGATCTCAGCATGATGCCCGCCGGGCCATGGAAGACCCCGGAGAAAGCCATGCACGGATATGCAGGCGGCGTGCCGCGCGGCGCCGGCACACCGGTCAGCGAGCACAAGGAGGGCGATGACATGACCTACACCGATGGCTGGATCACCCGCGAGGCTCTCAAGCAGATGGACGGGCTTGCCAAAATGGATCAGCCGTTTTTCCTCGCGGTCGGCATTATGAAGCCGCACCTGCCCTTCGCATGCCCCAAGTCCTACCTCGATCTCTACAAGGATGTGAAGCTCTCCCCCATCCCGCACCCGCAGAAACCCGAAGGCCTTTCCACCTGGCACTCCAGCGGAGAGTTCCGCCGCTATGCCAGCGGCGGGCGCGATGCATGGAAAGACGCCGAATTCGCAGATGAGCTCCGTCTCTCCTACGCCGCCTGTGTTTCCTATGCCGATGCCCAGGTCGCCCAGCTTCTCGCGAATCTCGACAAGCTCGGCATCCGCGAGAACACCATCGTCGTCCTCTGGGGCGACCACGGCTGGCATCTCGGCGAGCATGCGGTCTGGGGGAAACACACGCTTTTCGAGGAGTCGCTACATGCTCCGCTGGTGATCCGCGTGCCAGGTATGAAAATACCCGGCAAGCGCTGCGGGGCGATTGTGGAAACCGTCGATATCTATCCGACCCTCTGTGAGCTCGCGCGTGTGCCTGTTCCCGAAGGATTGTCAGGTGAATCTTTGGTCGGGCAGCTCGACGATCCTTCCCAGATAGGTGGGGCGGCTGTTTCCTACTGGGGAAACGCCGAAACGATTCGATTGGAACGTCTCCGTCTCATTCGGCACAAAGGCAAAAACGGTGCCGCCGAGTTCGAGCTCTACGAGCACGGCAGTGAAAATGGCGAAACTGAGAATATCGCAGACAAGCACCCCGATCTCGTCGCCGAGCTCAGCGCGGAGATCGACGAGAAGCTGAAGTAGCGGGATTTACCGCTTCTGGCAGATCGGGCACCAGTAGGTCGCGCGTTGGCCGAGGACGCAGTGGGAGATCGCCGTCCCGCAGATCCGGCAAGGCTCGCCTTTGCGGTCGTAGACGAACAGCCTCTGCTTGAAATATCCCGGCTCGCCATCGGAATTCAGGAAATCCCGAAGCGTCGTCCCGCCCTGGGTGATGGATTCCGCAAGCACTTTCCTGATCGCCGCCACCAGCTTCTCTGCTTTCGGTTTCGATAGTTTGTCAGCGGGTAGCTTCGGGTGGATGCCCGCCCGGAAAAGGCTCTCGGAGGCATAGATGTTCCCCACGCCCACCACGGTCTTCGCGTCCATCACCGCCACTTTCACCGGGATGGTCTTCCTCCGCAGCGCGGCGTGCAGGTGCTTCCCCGTAAACCCCTCCTCCAAGGGCTCCGGCCCCAGTCCCGCGAGCAGGGGATGTGTCGGGATCCCAGCCGTTGGTATCCGCATCACCAGACCGAACCTCCGCGGATCGTGGTAACGGAGCTGCAAGCCATTCGATAGCGTGATGCCGATGTGGTCGTGCTTTTTCCAACCCTCCCCCGGCGGGATCACGCGCAGGCTGCCGGACATGCCCAGGTGCACCAGCAGCGTCGAGCCTTCGTCGGTTTCCAGGAGCAGGTATTTCGATCTCCGCCCCACGGAAATGAACAAGGCCCCCTCAAGCCCCGGCAGATGCGGGGAAACCGGCCACCGCAGATCCCACCGCCGCACGATCACCTCCGCAATCCCCGCCCCGACCACATGCGGCTCGATTCCCTTCCGCGTCGTCTCGACCTCTGGCAACTCCGGCATGGGCGGAAACTATCCCCGCAAGGCCGGAGCGCAAGCGTTCCGGCAAAAGCCGTATTGATGTGCGCCCGCTGATGCCTAGTCTCCACGGCAGATGATCACGCAGGCATTCATACTGGGCGCGGGGCTGGGCACGCGGCTTCGCCCGCTCACGGACCTGTTGCCCAAACCGATGGTTCCGCTTTTCCACAAGCCGCTGGCGATGTGGGCGGTGGAGGCTTGCGAGGCGGTGGGCTGCCATCGGTTTGCGATCAACACCCATCACCTGCCGGAAAAATGGGAAGGCTTCGGCGAAGGGCGCGACATGACCTTTTTCCACGAACCAATCCTGCTGGAGACCGGTGGCGGCCTGAGGAACATCGGGCCTTGGGTCGATGAGGGGAGCCTGCTGATCCACAACGGCGACATTTTCTCTTCCATGGATCTTCGCAAGCTGGTGGAAGCCCACGAGGCAAGCGGCGACGAGGCCACTCTGGCACTGCGTTCCTGCGGCGGGGAGAAACGGATCTCATTGGGGGAGGGCGGACGGGTGGTGGATGTTCGCAGCGAGGTGCGCGGCCTGCCCGGAACCCATGTGTTCACAGGGGTTTACTGCGTGACAAAGGATTTCCTGAAACGCATCCCTCCGGGCAAGATCATCGCGGTGATCCCGGCTTTCCAGGAGCTTGTTCGCGAAGGGAAAATCGGTGCCGTCGTGCTCGACGAAGGCGAATGGATGGATCTCGGCGATGTGGGAAGCTATCTCGCCGCGCACCGTGATCTGGCACTGGAGCAACCGGTGCATCCGGAGGCCATCATTGGTGACGGCGCCTTGCTCGAAAACAGCCTGATCGGCAAGGGCGCGGTCATCGGGAAGGGCGCGAGGGTGACGGATTCCGTCGTGTGGCCCGAGGCTATCGTTCCCGATGGAGTGGTGGTTCGGGGAGAGGTCGTTCTGAGCTAGAAGCTCGCATTTTGCTCATTTGTGCCCCGTTTCAGGCGAGATGTGACGTTTCCCTCATCCGGGGAAAAGCCAGCGCAACTCCCGGGCAAGCCTGAGGGGATGGCGGCGCTGGCGAAGGCGGGCGCTTCCGTGGAAAGCCCCTCCCCCCCCGTTGCGATCAGAATTCCTCGTCCATCAGCTTCTCCCTGCGTTCGCGGACGAGGCGGACGACGAGCGCGGTCCAGCCCGTCTGGTGGGATGCGCCGAGGCCTTCGCCGGTCTCGCCGTGGAAGTATTCGTGGAAAAGGATGAGATCCTTCCAATGGGGGTCGTCCGAATAGCGTTTCGAGACCTCCGTGTCGCCGTAGCAAGGGCGGTAGCCGTCCTTGTTTTTCGTGAAGAGGGAGATCAGCCGGTCGCAGATGTCGATGGCGATCTCGCGCAGGGTGCATTGCTGCCCGGAGCCTGTCGGATACTCCATAGTGAATGAATCCCCGTAGAAGTAGTGGTAGCGCTCGAGCGCCTCGATGAGGATGAAATTCGTCGGAAACCAGATCGGGCCGCGCCAATTCGAGTTCCCTCCGAACATGTCGGTCGTCGCCTCGCCCGGGGTGTATTGCACCTGATGGGTGGATCCGGCGTATTGGAACACGAAGGGGTGGTCTCCGTGCGCCTTGGAAAGCGAGCGGATGCCGAAATCGGAGAGGAATTCCTTGGGATCGAGCATATAGGCGAGGCTCTGGCGGAGGCGCTCCTCGGAGGGGATGGCGAGCAGAACGCGGCCGGAGGATTTCTTGCCCGGCACGCGGTTGGCGGTGACATACTTCAGCAGCTCCGGCTTGTTGACGAGGAACCAGTCCATGCGCTTCCGGAAGCCGGGGAGGGCGTCGATGGTTTTCTGCTTCAGCACGGTGACGGCGGAAAGCGGCAGCAGCCCGACGAGGGAGCGGATGCGCAGCGGGATGGGCGGCTCGTCGCCGATGATGAGCTGGTCGTAGTAGAAATTGTCCTGCACATCCCAGAGGCCGTTTCCTCCGAGGGAATTGATCGCGTCGCAGATGTTGACGAAGTGCTCGAAAAACTTGGAGGCGATGTCCTCGTAGGCGGGCTTGGTGAGGGCCAGTTCGAGCGAGATCGCGAGCATGGTCAGGCAGTAGAAACCCATCCATGCGGTGCCGTCCGCCTGTTGCAGGTAGCCGCCGCCGGGGAGGGCGTGGGAGCGGTCGAAGACCCCGATGTTGTCCAGCCCGAGGAAGCCGCCGCCGAAGACATGGCGGCCGTCGAGGTCTTTCCGGTTCACCCACCAGGTGAAATTCAGCAGCAGTTTCTGGAAGGCCTTCTCGAGGAAAAGGAGGTCGCGCTCGCCCTTCCGGTCCGCGATCTTATAGACCCGCCAGACGGCCCAGGCATGGACGGGGGGGTTGACGTCGGAGAAATTCCATTCGTAGGCGGGCAGTTGTCCGTTGGGGTGCATGTACCACTCGCGCAGCAGGAGCAGGAGCTGGTGCTTGGAGAAGGCGGAATCGACCGCGCAGAAGGGCAGCATGTGGAAGGCGGTGTCCCATGCGGCGAACCATGGGTATTCCCACTTGTCCGGCATGGAGAGGATGTTCTTGGCATGGAAATGCTGCCAATCGTGGTTGCGCCCGGTGAGGCGGGCTGCGGGGGGGTTGGGCATCTCCTTGTCGCCCTTGAGCCATGTTTCCACATCGTAGTGGAAAAACTGTTTCGTCCACAGCAGGCTGCCATATCCTTGGCGGCAGATCAGCCTTTCCTCGTCGGAAATACCCTTCGGGATGACGCCTTCGTAGAATTCATCGGCCTCGCGGATCCGCTCCGCGAAGGTCTCGTCGAGGTGCCAGAGGCCTTCGAGCCCGTTGTCCTCATCGACGTGGTGCAGGCGGCAGCAGACGGTGACGGTCTCGCCTGCCGGGATGTCGAAAACGAAATGCGCGGCGGCCTTGGTGCCGGCCGGCTTCGGCGAGACCGCTTTTTTCTCTTTCTGGATGATGTGGCGGTGGAAGGCGTCCTTGGTGTGGGGGGAGGCGTTCTTCATGTCGCCGAGCGCCTCGTGGTTGGTTTCGTTTTCCGTGAACAGCCACTTCGCCTTCACGCCGGATACCTCGGGCGCGATGTGGAAGCGGAAATTCCCCAGGGTTCCGTGCTTGATGGAGAGCGATTTCCCGTCGAGGCGGATGTTGGGTTTTTCCAGGGGCGCCTCGATGTCGGTGCCCCAGCTCCATGTGTTGCGCAGCCAGACGGTGGGCAGCACATGCAAGGGTGCGGCGAGAGGGCCGCGGTTGGTCACGGTGATGCGCCAGAGGATGTCCTGCGGGCTGCGCTTCGCCGTTTCCTGCAAGACATCGAAGTAGCGGTTGCCATCGAACATCCCCATGTCCGCCAGCTCCAGCTCCGGGCCGAGGCGGCCGAGGCGCTCGTTCTCCAGCCGGATGTCGGTGTAGGGGAACTTGTCCTGCGGGTATTTGTAGAGGGCTTTCGTGTAGGAGTGGGTGGGGGTGGAATCGAGGTAGAAGTAGCATTCCTTCACGTCCTCGCCGTGGTTGCCTTCGTTGCCGCCGAGGCCGAAGAGGCGCTCCTTGAGGATGGAGTCCTTGCCGTTCCAGAGTGCGGGGGCGAAGCAGAGGCGGCAGCCGCGGTCGCACCAGCCCTGCAGGCCGTCCTCGCCCCAGCGGTAGGCGCGCTTGCGTGCCTGGTCATGCGGGAAGGCGGCCCAGGAGTTGCCGTGGTCCGAGTAATCCTCGCGCACCGTGCCCCATTGCCGCTCGCTCAGATACGGCCCCCAGCGTTTCCAGTTCTTGCTGCGGTCGTGATCCTCGGAAAGCCTGTTTTTCTCCTCTTCCATGAAATTCCGGGGGGAGGAATAGCAGCTTCCGTGCGAAACACGAAGGCTTTCGTGATCACTCCCCGCCTTGACTCGGCATGATGGGGGAATCCCAGCCCGCGAGATCGGAGGGTTTCACGCCCTTGGCGTGGCCGCCGAAGGAGAATTTGTTCGGCAGGTAGGGGCCGACGAAGGCAATGTCGAGATCCGGTTTGATGGCGTTCTCCATACCGAGCGCCCAGAGGGTTCCGTTGAGGATCAGGCGGCGGTAGTTCTCATCCAGGATGTCCTGGGAGGCGCCCTGGGTGGAGTGGAAGACACGGTTTTCCTTGCCGTCCTTGCTTTTGTAATGCCGCGTCCAGGTGGAGGGCATGGGTGGCTTTTTGGAATCGGCTTCCGCCTTGGGATCCATCGAGACGAGCGGCTGGGAGTTGGTCAGCACGGTGAAGTCCGGGCCGGGCTTGCCGACGTAGCCGCCTGCGTGGGTGAAGGCGTTGTCGCCCACTCCGCTGAGGATGGAGTGATCCTTTTGCTGCGGGACGATCTGGATGCGGGTGCCCTGCTTGTGGTTCGTGCCGTAGTGGCCGACCCAGGTGTTGCCGAGGATCTGGTGGCCGAAGCCGTTCTCGTAGCCTTCGGCCTTCGATCTGAAATCGTACTTCGCGTAGGGCGAGCCGCCGGGGATCTTGAAGGCGTGCGAGGAAGTCCGCAGCCCGACGACGGGGCCGCCTTTTTCCAGGTAGGCCTGGATGTGCGCCATCTCGGCTTCCGGCGGGTTGAGGAAGCGGGCGAAGATGAAGAACAGGTCGGCATCCTTGAGTGCGGCGAGGCCGGAGACATTCGATGAACCGGCCTCGATGAAGCCGTCCTTGTCCACGCCGAAAACGACCGTGCATTTGAAGCCGTGGCGCTTCGCGAGGATGCGTGCGAGCGCCGGGCAGGTTTCCTCTGCTCGGTATTCGTGGTCGCTGGCGAGGAAGACGATGTGTTTGCCGAGCCCGGGGCCGGCCTCGCCTTCGAAGACGATGGAGGTATCGGCCTGGGCGAAGCCGCAGAGGAGGGCGAGCGGGATTAGGATGTTTTTCATGGCGTGGGTGTGTTCGCTGGGGTTTGACTGGGTTTCGGCTTTATCGGCGGTTCGCCGGGGTTGTCGCGATTTCCGAACTCGCGGGCCCCTTCTCATTTCATCGGGTGATCTTTGAGGAGTTCCTCGGGTTTCCAGAATATGCTGCGCTCGCTGGTGGCGGCGCGGACTTTCCTCACGGTCTCCGGTTTCACGGGGGCTGCCTTGTTGCCCCATGAGTTACGGACGTAGGTTAGGACTGCGGCGGCTTCCCTGTCGTCGAGCAATGCGCCGAAGGCGGTCATCGGCGGGACTCCTTTGGTCGGATCATAGGCTTTCCCGTTCACCTCGATTTTGCCCCACAGGCCGTGGAGTATGATCTTGGCAAGCCTTTCCTCATCACCTGTGACCCACTCTGTGCCGACGAGCGGGGGATAGACGGGATCCATTCCCATCCCGTTCGGCTGGTGGCAGGTGGCGCAATGGGCGTCCCGGTGGAAGACCTCGCCGCCGAGCTTGTAGGCTTCGGCATCTGTTCCGGCCAGGTGGGCTGGGACTTCGATTCTCACCGTTTCCTCCACCTCGTCGATCTGGGTTTGCATCTTGCCTTTGGTGGGATCCGCACGGCCCCAGAAATGTTTCACGGTTGCCGCAGCGATGCGGGCGTGCTGTTCGGGGGATTCGAGCAGTGCATCGAGCAGATCGGTGTTCCGCACATGGCTGCGCTGGAAAAGCCATAGGGCTTCGAGGAGCGGCAGCGCGTCCTCGGCTTTCTCCGGGTCGAACTGTTTCACCCATTCCCCCAGGGCGGCGATGACCTCTGCGGAGTCGTGTTCACCCAGCTCGATGCGGGTGCGGTGGCGGACGCCATCGATGGGGTGGGCGAGGTTGTTGAGCAGCGCGGCGACGGGCTGTGCGTCGATGTCCACGGGATCCTGCAGCGGCCTTTGCTTGTTGATCATGCGGTAGATGCGGCCGTGCTTCTTGTCGCGGTAGGGATCGCGGATGTTGTGCTGCATGTGGCCGATGATGATGTTCTGCCAGTCGGCAACGTAGAGTGCGCCGTCGGCTCCGAAGATGGCATCGGTGGGGCGGAAGTTCTTGTCATCGCTGTAAAAGAAGCTGTCGGTCGGGGTGCCCCAGATCTCGCCGGGCTTGAATTCGTTTTTCCCGTCCTTGAACCCGTCGCGGTGGAGTTCGTAGCGCTTGATGCCGAGGTAACCGATGGTGTTGCAGACGAGGAAGTCCTGTTGCAGCTCATCGGGGAAATTTGAGCTGGAGACGATCTCGTCGGCCGGGACGGGACGAACCTCCTTGTTGACGAGCGGGAACATCTTGAAGCCGTTCCCGTCAGGGCGCACCTGGAAGGAGCGGCCGCCGGTGCCGTCGTTTGCGAACATGTAGCCCCAGCGGTCGAAGCTGGTGCCGTGGGGGTTGGGGCTGTTGCCGGCGTGGAAGGTGATCGTGTATTGGACGGGGTCAAAGCGGTACATCCCGGAAGCGGTGGAGGAAAGGGATGGCCCCCACGGGTGCTCAAAGTTGTTCTGGAGGAAAATCCCGCTCTGCCAGTAAAGCGCCCCGTCCGGGCCGATGACGAAGTTGTTTGCGGAGTGGTGGGTGTCCGCCGAGCCGATGCCCTGCACCAGCACGATGCGGATGTCCGCCTTGTCGTCGCCATCCGTGTCCTTCAGGAAAAGGATGTCCGGCTGGGAGGCGACGATGACCCCGCCGTTCCAGAACTCGAAGCCGAGGGGGTTGTGGACCTTTGCGAACTCGATGGCCTTGTCCGCTACGCCGTCCCGGTTTTCATCGGGCAGGATCAGGAGGCTGTCGTTCATTTCCTTGAGCGGCTCCCATTTCGGGTAGGTGTTCCAGCAGGCAGCCCAGAGGCGGCCTTTCGAATCGACCTGCATCTGAACGGGGTTTGCGAGGCCGGGGAACATTTTCTCATCCGCGAAAAGGTTTACCGCGAAGCCCTCGGGCATGTGCATTTTGGAGATCGCCTCCTTTCCGTCCATGTATTCCTTGCTGCCTTCCTTCTGGGCGCTGGAGCTTTTGCTGCCGCCGCCGACGTTGGAGATCACCTCGATGGGGGCGGGCACGTTCGAGTCATCCACCCTGAAATCCTTGCCCTGCGCCACGGCCCAGATCTTGGGGTCGCGGTTGGCGGTCATTACGTCGAGCATCACGAGCTCGTGCTGTAGCACCTCGGCGTTGCTCTGGCCGTTGACGAATTTCAGGCCGGAACGCCCGCCCCAGATGTCATTGCCGTCAGTGGCGCGGTAGCGGTTGTGCCAGTGCCAGTCCTTGTCCATGACCGCCTGGCGGAGGGGTTCCAGCGCAGGGGTGGCCTTGGTTTCCTTTCCGGAAAGGGCGGAGGCGATCACCTCCCCGAGCCTGCGGTTGCCCTCGGGCAGGAGGTGGACGCCGTTGAGAGTGAGGGGTGCGTCCGTTTTTTCGTAGATTCCCAGGGTTGCGGAAAAGAGATCCACGAAAGCGACTTTTTTCTCATCGGCCACCTGATGGATTGCGCCGGTGTAGAGTGCGAGGTTGACGTTGTTGGCACGGCCGTCCGGAAGGATGGGAGTGTTGAGGTTTTCGTGGGCGATGGGGGAGAACAGGACGAAGCGCGGGGCGGATTCGCCGTTGAACTTGATCCCGCGGTATTTGTCGATCATCGCGCCGAGGTCGGCCTTGAATTTGGAGAGGCCGGCCTCGCCCGCGAACGACTCGTTGTAACCGAAGAGGACGAAAACCACGTCGGCCTTGCAGAGGGTGAGGTATTCCTCAGGGGAGGCGAAGCCCTTGTTGCGGGGGCGTGAGGTCACGGTGTCGCCGGTGAAGGCCAGGTTGCGGAAGGCGAGGTTCTGGTCGGGCAGGGCTGCCTGGATCGCGGTTTCCACCCAGCCGTCGTGCTGCATCCGGTCGGCGAGGCCGTTCCCGATCAGGCAGACGGTATCGCCCTTTTGCAGGGGAAGCTGGGCGGAGGCGGGGAGGATGGCGAGGGCCAGGGAAATGGCGGCGAGGCGGGTCTGGTATCTCATGGGCAAACCAAGTAAACGTGATTTGCGTGGGTGACATTGCAAGGAATTCAAGGTCGCCGCCGCTTTCATGGAGCAGGCTTTCGCGATATTCCGTTCGACAGGGCCAAGGCCAGCCGCCAAAATCACCGCATGGTTCTGTGTTCCTTCCCCCGTCCGGCAATTTTTTGTGCATCGCTGGTTTTGAGTTCCCTGGTTGGCATTTCGTCCGCCGGCGAGGTGCAGCCCCTGTCCAAGGAGCTCGCCGCCGAATACAAGCTCGACTCCGCCTTTTTCAAAAAAGGCACCATGGTGCAGGACATACTCATCGCCACTTCCGATAAGGTGACGGATTACACGCATCTGGAGGCGGCGTATCTTTTCGAGAGGATGATGACGGACCTGAGGCCGGACATCGCGCAGCGGATCCGCGACAACAAGGTGCTGTGCATCCTCGTGGCGCATGACGAGCTGACATCCGATGTGCCGCAGTTCAGAAGCGAAAAGACCGGCAAGGAGCTGGATTTCTACAACTGGCGGCAACGCGGTTTCCTGAGCAAGGTGGATGACCGCTACGTGGTGTTTTTCGCCGAGGAGGACGTGATGGAATACGAGGGCGGGATGCAGATCGAGAGCATCCTGATCCACGAGTTCGGCCATGTGATCCATGGCGCGGGCTTCGACGAGGCGCTGACGAAGCGCTGGACGGAGACCTTCGAGAACGCCAAGGCAAAGGGGCTCTACAACGACGGGTATGCCGCGCAGCGATTCCGCAGGGTGGAGGGCAAGGAGCCCGTGCTTCTCCTCGATGCGCTGGTGAAGGCCTTCCCCGCCCAGTCCCCCGAGCTTTTGAAACAATGTCTCGATGGCGGCGATATCCTCGTGAACGGCGAGCCGACGACCTCCGCAGCCAAGGTCACGGGCGATGACCAGGTGCTCATTGTCTTCGGCGGGGAAAAGGACTGCTACGCATCCAAGAACCGGGCTGAGTATTTCGCCGAGGGTGTGCAGGCATGGTATGACACCAACCGCACCATGGACCACGACCACAACCACATCCACACCCGCGCCCAGCTCAAGACATACGATCCGATGCTTGCGGACTTCCTCAAGGAAATCCTCGGTGACAACGAGTGGCGCTTCGTCTCCCCCCGCGAGCGCGCCGGGAAAGATCATCTCAAGGGTTACGATCCCGCGAAATCCCCGGTGGTGGAGGATTTGCCGCACATCAAGACCGCCGGCCTGGATTATTATGACGAATATTGGTCTGGATATTGGAAGCGGCTCAGCGACAAATACGCGGCGGTCCAGTGACCCGTTTCCCATTTCCAACATGAGCAAATCCCTTTCCTTCGCCGTCATAGGCTGCGGTTCGCGCGGCCGCACCTACATGCGGATCGCCCGCCAGCTCGGGCACCGCATCGTCGCCATCTCTGACACCTCCGAATCCGCGCTGGCCGTGATGAAAGAGATTGCCGGGGAGAACGACCCGCAGGAATTCGCGAGCGGCGAGGAGCTGCTGGCCACCGGGAAACGTCTCGCGGATGTCGCGCTGGTCAGCACGCAGGACGCGCAGCATTTCGGCCACGCCTCCGCCGCCTTGCGGCTCGGCTACGATGTCCTCCTCGAAAAGCCTGCCGCGCAGAGTTCCGAGGAGTGCGAGGAACTGGCGCGCATAGCCAAGGAAAACAACTGCAAGCTCATCCTCTGCTTCGTGCTGCGATACACCCCTTTCTACCGCACGATCAAGGGCGTCATCGACGCAGGGAAGATCGGCGACATCGTCACGATCCAGGCCTCTGAGGGAGTCGGACCGTTCCATAACGTGCATTCGTACGTTCGGGGGAAATGGTCGGTGACAGCCGAGTCCACGCCGATGATCATAGCGAAATGCTCGCACGACACGGATCTTCTGGCATGGTTCGCAGGCTCGCGCGCCGTTTCGGTGACTAGCCACGAGGACACCTCCCATTTCCGCCCGGACAAGGCACCCGAGGGAGCGACCGACCGCTGCACTGACGGTTGCCCGCATGTCGGGATATGCAGTTGGGATGCCCACCGCTACCTGACAGACCAGCGCAACTGGGTGCGGCATGTCCGCCCGGACGCCGCCACAATGGACGATGCGGCGGTGCTCGATTGGATCAAGACCAGCAAATGGGGCCGCTGCGCCTACCGCTGCGATCACGACACGCCGGATCATCAGGTGGTCGGGGTGCATTTCGAGAACGGCATCACCGCCGACCTCACCATGACCGCGTTCGACACCGGGCGCTGGATCCGCATCTATGGGACGGCAGGGGTTCTCGAAGCCTGGTCGGAAGGCATGGGCGGCGATGGGGAGCCATCGATCCAGCTCCGGCCGCACGGTGGCCAACCGCAATGCATCGCTGTGCAGAGCCAGGATTCCGGGGATTACCATGGCCACGGCGGTGGGGATTTCGGGCTGATCCACTCGCTCCCCGAGCTGCTTGCGGACGGCTCGCAGGATTTCATCGAAGGCCACCGCATCGGTTTCGCTGCGGATCTCGCCGCAAAGGAAAACCGGGTGGTGTCGCCCTGATGCCAATTGTTGGGACGCATGGGGCTTGACTCTGGCTTGGCCTCCGGCAGGTCATGGAACTCTTCGGTGCGGTCCCTTCCGCGGATGGGATGATGCCCCGGCACATGATCCGTGCCGCACATTCGCAGAGGCCGCAGCACGCGACGGGCCTGGCAACGAAAGGGGAGCGTTTCACTTGAACGAGCCATGACCGAATTGGGGAGTGCCATGGAATCGCGATCCGCCTATGCTGGCGGCAACGCCGAACATGAAAACGATCGTCACCGTCGTCAGCACCCTGATGAAGAACCGCACCAGCCGGATCAACCTGCTCGCCCTGCTCAAGCTGCTCGGTGTCCTTTTCCTGCTGATCGGTGCCTACAGCATCGTCTTCCACTACCTGATGGAACGCGAGGGACAGCACCACAGCTGGATCACCGGTGTCTATTGGACGCTCACGGTCATGTCCACGCTTGGCTTCGGGGACATCACCTTCGAGTCGGATGCCGGGCGGCTGTTCTCCATCGTCGTGCTGGTTTCCGGTGTCCTTTTCCTGCTGGTGATCCTGCCCTTCACCTTCATCGAGTTTTTCTATGCCCCATGGATGAAGGCGCAGGAAAGCGCCAACGCACCCGTCGAGCTGCCGCCCGGCACCTCCGGACACGTGATCCTCACGAACTACGGCCCCGTCTCCGCGATGCTGATCCGGATGCTCGCGGAAAACGACATCCGCTACGTCGTGCTGGTGCCCACCATCGCCCAGGCGCTGGAACTGCGCGAGCAGAACGTGCCCATCGTCGTGGGCGACCCGACGGATACGGACACCTACCGCCGCATCGGCATCGAGCGCGCCGCGATGGTTGTCACGACGCTTGGCGACATCATGAACACCAACGTCACCTTCACGGTGAGGGAGCTCTCCGAAAACGTGCCCATCGTGGCTTCCGCGACGGCCAAGCAGAGTTGCGACGCGCTGGAGTTGGCGGGTGTCACCCATATCCTGCGGCTTGAGGAAATGATGGGGCAGGCGCTCGCGCGGCGTGTCATCGGCAATGACGCCGCCGCCCACCTGATCGGCGATCTGGACGGCTTGCTCATCGCCGAGGCGAGCCCCGCCAAAACGCCCTTGGTTGGCAAAACCATCGCCGAGAGCGGGCTGCGCGCCGAGAGCGGTGTGACGGTGGTCGGGATCTGGGTGCATGGCCATTTCGAGCCGGTCGATCCAACCACGAAAATCGGCGTCCACACGGTCCTGGTGCTCGCCGGGGCACAAAGCCACTTCGACAGATACAACGAGATCTATGGGCGGCAACGGGATGGGGAGAAGCGCAGCAGCGTGGTCATCGCCGGCGGCGGGCGGGTCGGCAGGGCCACATCGAGGGCTCTCACCGATGCGGGCATCCCATCGGTCATCATCGAGAAATTGCCGGAGCGGGTGGCCGGCATCGATAACGCCATCGTCGGCGATGCCTCGGACTTCGATGTCCTCGTGAAAGCCGGGCTGCAGGAGGCGGGCTCGGTGATCGTCACGACGCATGACGACGACATCAACGTGTTCCTCACGATTTTCTACCGCCGCCTCCGCCACGGCATCCAGATCATCAGCCGCTGCACCCACGAATCGAAGGCCAAGCGGCTCCACCGCGCCGGTGCCGACCTGACGCTCTCCTATGCCTCGATGGGAGCGAACACGATCTTCAACCACCTGCGCGGCAGCGATACCGTGCTGCTCGCGGAGGGCATCACCATTTTCCGTGCGAAAGTCCCGTCCTCACTCGCCAACAAGTCGCTGGCGGAATCCGCGGTGCGCTCGCGGACGGGATGCTCCATCATCGCGGTCGAGCGGGACGGGGATCGCGAGATCAATCCGGATCCCTTCGAGGATCTTCCGGACGACGGCGAGCTGGTATTGATCGGCTCGCTGGATGCGGAGAAAAAGTTCCGCGAGGTCTTCAAGAGCTCGGCGGAAGGGTGATGCGCATTCTGCCACCTACCTCATTTCCAACAAAGCCTCGGCGAAGGCCTTGCCGATCTGCGCGAAGAATTTGGCGGAGCCCCAGTAATGGAAGGCCTGGTTTGAGATGCCGTTGTCCAGCAGGAACAGCTCGTCCTTGCTCAGGGTCTTCTCGACCTTCGCCCGCATCTCCGCATCCAGCTCGGATTGTTTCTTCTTCCAGTCACCGCCGCCCTTCTGCAGCTCCTTGATCGCCTTCAGCCTGTCGGCAAATTCCTTTTTGGCTTCACCCTCCTTCGCCCGGACGTCGTCCAGTTCCGCAGGCCAGTATTCGTGGGTGAAGACGTTGGTGACATTGCCCTTGAATTCATCCGTCTCTGCCGGTGCTGCCATGGCCTGGCGGAACGCCACACTGCCATTTTCCCCACCCACACCCATGACACCGATCACGAAGGGAAGCGCTGGAGCGGAGAGATCCTTGCGGACGTCGCGGATGAAGCAGGAGAGCAGGCGGCTGTATTCGGAGTAATCCTTGTCCTTGCCGGATCCCCCCTTCGGATAGGGGCCGACCATGTCGTTGAATCCCTGGAACCAGACGAAACCGGCCAGCTCGAAGCCCTGCTTCGCATCGTAGCCAGGATAGGCTTGCTTGGGGTCGGCAAGGACTTCCTTCACGTGCTCGATGAGGAGATTGTAGTATCTGCCTGCGCCCTCACCCGCTTTCTCCCGCACTTGTTCATCGGCGATCTCGCCGCCGCTCGGTGGGCGGAAATCGACCATCAGGCTCTTGCCGCCCCACGCGTCCTTGATGAGCAGGATGGGTTCGTTGAGCGCCTTGTTCATGTAGATCCCGAAGGTCAGCTCGGGGCCGATCTTTCCCGTCCCGACATGGTGCTGGCTGCCATATCCTGCGGTCAGTTGCCCGGACTTTTTCCCCACCGGATTCCCACCGAAATCGCCGTAGGAATAGGCGATCCACACATCGTCGATCACCTTGGGCTTGCCATCCGCGCCGACCATTTCCCTGTGGATGTCCGTCGTCTTCGGATCCTTCGCGATCGCCGGGAAAGTCCGGGTCTGCGCGTGCCCCTCCATGTTCGACTGCCCGCAAAGGATGAAGACCTTGAGGGGCTTGGCATCGGCCATGGAGGCGAGCAAAGGGATGAGGATGGCGGCGAAGCGGAAGTTCTTTCTCATTTTCCTGCGGGATCTCAGGGTTGTTTCCCTGGGCGGCATCACGCCATGAACTGCTTGATGGCACCGGTCTGATCCAGCTTCTTGCGCGCCATTTCGAGGTCGAGGTCGCCGTAGTGCTCCATCGGGTTTCCGTGGGCGTTGAGGAGGGTGGTGTACCAGTTGCCGAGGGTCTTGTGGCCTTCGTTGCCGAGGTAGGGCAGGCGGATGTAGCGGCCGGCGATGTCGAGGTTGCAGTTGCGGCCGGACATGATGATGAAGGGGGATTCCGTGCCGATGCCGTGGTGGGTTTCGCCGTTTTCCGGGAAATACATGACCATGGTGTTGTCGAACATCGTGCCGTTGCCCTCGGGGGTGGCCTTGAGTTTCTCGACGATCGTCTTCACCTGGTTCATGTGGCTGATGCGGATCTGCTCGCGGGTCATCCAGGCGGGGACTCCGCCGAAGGCCTCGTCGTGGCCGAGCGGGTGGATGCCGACGCGATCCGTCTCGTTGCCGGGCAGGCCGGTGATGGGGGTGCCGAGGTCGTCGATGGTGTAGGTGACGACGTTGGTCAGGCCGGCTTTCATGGCGGCGATGAGCACGTCTGTCATGGCTGCCTGTTTCTCGGGTGTGCTGGCGTTTTCGCCGCCGTCGGCATGGACGGGATCGAGTGTGGGCAGGAACTTGGCGAGGGTTCCGGAAATGCCGATGAGCTTCTTGTTACGCTCGCGGATCTTGTCGATGGATTCCACCTGCGCCTCCTGGCGTTTCACCTCGTGGCCCTTGAAGCCGCTCTCCTTCAGACCTTCCTTGCCCTGGAGGAAGGCGAGCATATCGTTGTCGGAATTGACGGCATCCGGGTTGAGGACGGATTTGAAAAGCTCGCTGCGGGCGGTGTCGGGATCCGCGTAGCAGTAGTTGCGTGTCTGCGGGGCGGGTGCCGAGTAACCGGAAACAATGCCGGTGCGGCCATCCGCGAAGGACAGCTCGACGTGGCCGAAGGGCGAGGGGAAAAGCTTGGCGAGTTCGAAATCGATCGTCGTCCGCTTGATGGCGCTGAGGGTGTTGCGGTTGGATTTGAAACAGCCCATCACGGAGGAGAAGGAGTAATGGACGTTCTCGCTCATCTTGGCGGAGAGCCCCTGGAGGATGGTCATGTTCTCCTTGTGGTCGTCGAGACCGCGCAGCCACTTGGGCAGCTCGTGCTTGCTGAGATCCGCCTCGAAGGGCTGCTTCGCGTCATCGAGCGCCTTGTCCTTGGCCGAGAAATTCATGAGCGCGCTTTCGAGCGGGCGGAGGCCGCTGGATTTGCGGATGAAGATGAAGCGTTTCGGGATGCCCGCGCCCGCACCGCTTGGCGCGGCAAAGAGCTGGTTGAAGGACGGTGCAAGGGACATGGCACCGGCTCCGAGCGCCGAGGTTTTGAGGAAATTTCTTCTGCTGAACATAGGTCTAGTTTTCTGCTGGTTTGCGGTAAATGAAGGAATCCGAGGTCAATAGTGATACAATTGCGGCATCAAAGCTACCACCATTGTTTACGTAAGCCTGCTCGGCATCGATCAGGGTTTTCGAATCGGAAAGGAATTCGTTGCGGCCCATGAAGTAGCGGAAGGCATGGCGGATGAAGGATTGGCGCACCCGGCGCGATTTGGAAAGGCGCTCCGCGAGATCGACGGCACCCACGAGATCCCCGTCCAACGAAGGGTCTTCGGTGCCGGCGAGATGTCCCGAGGAATCGACCGGAAGGGTCTTGTAAATATCGCGGAGATCCAGCAGGTGGTTGCGGTCTTTCGCCTCGTCGGGTCGTTTGGTGACCAGGTGTTCGGGATATTCCAGATACTCCTCGGTGCGGAACCGGCCGAAGTCGTCGTACATCTCGAAGGTGTTGCCTAGAGGGTTCATCTTTTCATGGCAGTGCCAGCAGGACTTGGTTTCCGTGGCCATGGCAAGGCGGTCGCGCAGGGTTTTGTTGTGATCCTCCGGAATCACCGCATCCACCGTGATCGGCACGTCAGGGATGGTGCCGGCCAAAAGTTTCTCGCGCACGAACTTGCCGCGGTGCACGGGATCGGTCTCGGTGTTGAAAGCGTGGGCGAGGAGCCAGGCGGGATGGGTCAGCATGCCCTTGCGGTTGGGGACTTTCGCCGGCTGGGTGGCCGACCAGTTCCAGTTGTCCTTGCTGTAGCCCCACAGCATCGCGACGTTTTCGCCGGGCATGAAATCGGAGCCGTAACCCCGATACATGTCGAAGGGCGCGGCGTCCTTCTGGCCCTTGTCGAGACGGGCGGTGATGGAAGTCATGGATTTCTTGAAGAGCTTCAGGCCGTCGCCCGAGCGGTTCCCTGATTTGAGATTGTCCGGGTTGATGTTGCGCATTGGGTTCTTGCGGAGGAAATCCGTGTGCTCGGCCAGCTCCTTGTAACCGAAGTTTTTCCAATCCTTGTCCTTGAAGTATGCGTAGATGCGCTTGATCAGGTCGGAGTCTGCCGTCATTGCCTCGTTGTCACCGTCATGGAACACGTAGAATTCCTCGGTGCCGATCAGCTCTTCGAACACGTTTTTGTCTTTCTCAAGAATGTATTCCACGATCCGGTCGGCCTCGTTGACCACGCGGTTGGTCGCCTGGTCCAGGCGGTCGCCGCCGAAGCGTTTCTCGTCCTTGAAAATCTCCAGCGCCTTGGGATAGCCGAAGAACTCGCGGAAAAACCGCAGCTCGCGGATGGGCATGTCCGTGGTGTTCTCGGCCCAGCTTTTGTCCTCCAGGATGGGGTCGATGAGCGACCGCACATCGCGCCTGGCGAGCAGGCGCTCGACCTCGCGCTTGTAGTCCTCGCGGGTGTTGAGGCGGCCGCTTGTTGCTGCGGCCACCAGTTCCGCGTCCGGACTCTGGTCGGTCAGGGCGTAGGCGATGGCGTAGCTGGCGTCACGGGGTGACATCATGCGGCGTCCGTGCTCGTCCGGTTCGCCTGCACCCAGCTCGTTGCGGTAGGCGAATTCGGTGGAAAGCAGGAAGGTCTGGATCAGCTTCTGCACCGCCTTGCGACGGCCGAGCTTTTCGACGTACGATTGTGTCAGCGCGACGTATTCGGAGGTTTCCGCAGGCGTGGGTTCGCGCTCGAGGATCAGCCCGGAAAGCTGGCCGGCCAGTGCGGTGAGTGTCTCGGGGCTTGGCGGGCCGGCGTCTTTGCGCTGCTGGGCAAAGGACTGCTCCCAGTCGGTGACGCACTCGTCGATGAGGGTGTTATAACGGTCGCCCTTCTTGCGGTGTTGCTGGATGGAAGCACGAATCACCGCCATTTCCTCATCGGCGAGTGGCGTGTATTCGATCTTCTTGTGCCTCCTGAGCTGTTCCTGGGCGATCCCGCGGAAGTCCGAAACATACTCCCTGAGAATTGCCATGCGACTCTGGATCGTGCGCTCGTGGTCGCCGCG
The DNA here is from genome assembly GCA_017798145.1 of Akkermansiaceae bacterium. Lineage (NCBI taxonomy): Bacteria > Pseudomonadati > Verrucomicrobiota > Verrucomicrobiia > Verrucomicrobiales > Akkermansiaceae > Akkermansiaceae bacterium. The sequence continues at coordinate 3,207,726 of CP059069.1, forward strand.
GTAGAACCAGACACGCTCGAAGTAACCACGTAACTCGTCGTCGCTCATTTGTGAGAGATTGGGATCGGTCAGGGTGTGATAGACGAGCGGAGCCGCGCCCAGTTTCTCCAGCATGCCCGTCGAGACGCCCATCGGTGCCTTCTTGTATTTCTCGCCCTCCTTGAGTTCAGGCAGCGGCTGGAGCACGACGGGCACGAAGGTGGGCAGCATGGACTCATTCCGGTCACCGTAGATCTCTTCGCAGATCCGCTCGATGTGGCTTTCAAGGAATGCGCGGCGTGCGGTGATGGTGGCCGCATGGGCTTCCTCCATCGCGATGATTTCCATGGCCGCAGGCAGGTATTTGCCCTTGCTCTTGGGCACCTGGACGTCGGTGATGTATTCGGACACGGCCTGCGCGTTGGTCAGCATGCTGGAGAGGTGGCCGCCGGTGAGATCCTCGTTCGCGTAGTAGCGCACGCCGATGGTCTTGGGCAGGAGGAAGGGGTTGGCGAGCGAGACTTCCTGCAACCTCTTGCTGCCGACCACTTCAAACCGCTTCTTGCCCCGGTTCGCCATGGTCTTCTTCTCAAGGATGCGCTGGAACTTGGCGTTGAAGATGAACTCGCTGATCAGCCAGCGGCGGTCGGTGGTGTAGGCGGGCACATCCTTGTATTCGCCGGAGAAGAGCTTTTCGTGGTCGATGTAGTTGCCGTATTCGGGCTTCTGCAGCTTGCCTTCGAGGGTAGAGGCATTGTGGTTTCCAAGCTCTGCGGAAATGACCGCAAGGATCGCTTTCCGCTCGGCCTCATCCGGCTGCCGCTTGTTCTTGGGCGGCATGTGCTGGAAATAGATCTGTTCCTGGACTCGGTTCAGGAGATCCAGGCGCTTCTGGGTGTCAAGGCTTCCGATGTCGTCGAGCTGGATGTCGCCTTTCTGGGAGTCCTCGTCGTGGCAGTTGTAGCAATAGCGGTCAAGGATCGCTTCCGCGTTTTCAGGCACGGTGAAAGCGGCCGCCGCTTTGTTCCCCTCCGCCCATCCGGTGCTGATGGATGCGGTGATGGCAGTGGCGATGAATGCTGATGCTCTCATTGGGATGACCGGAACGAAACCAAGCGCATGCCGCGCGAACGCGACTTCAGGTAGCTGGGATGCGGCAGGATACGCCTACCCGTCCCACCTCTTATCATCCCCCGGAAAATCATTTTTCCACCCGGAGTTATGCTCCGCGGGGAAAAGGGACCCATTTCCGGAAACGCCCGGCAAAAGGATTTGGAAAGGTTCCCGTTTTCCCCTAGTATCCACCTCATGTCGAAAATCGGAACGATGATGGTAGCGGCGACCCTGATGATGGGTTCGGCGGGTGCCTTGAAGGCGGAAATCGCGGTCAAGGACGGGGAGAAAATCGCCTTCATGGGGGACTCCATCACCCAGGCAGGGGCGAAGCCCGGCGGGTATGTGTCCCTTGTGATCAGCGGTCTGGAGGCGAACGGAATCAAGACAACCGCCATCCCGGCCGGCATCAGCGGCCACAAGTCCAACCAGATGCTCGCCCGCCTCGAGAAGGATGTGCTTTCCAAGAAGCCCGACTGGATGACGCTCAGCTGCGGCGTGAACGATGTCTGGCACGGCGCAAAGGGTGTCCCTCTCGATGAATACAAGGAAAACATCACCAAGATCGTCGATCAGTGCCAGGCCGCTGGTATCAAGGTCATGATCCTGACCTCCACCATGATCAAGGAGGACGCGGCCAACGATCTGAACCAGAAACTGGTACCCTACAACGCTTTCCTGATCGAGCTCGCCAAGGAAAGGAAATGCCTCCTTGCCGACCTGAATGCGGCCATGCAGGCGCAGCTCACCGCCGCCGGTGCCGACCGCAAGGGCAATCTCCTCACCCGCGACGGGGTCCACATGAATCCCGCCGGGAACCAGATGATGGCCGTCGGTGTGCTCAGGGGCTTCGGCCTCGATGAGGCTCAGATCGCCAAGGCCGGCGAGGCATGGGCGGCTGCCGGGAAATGACATGCATCCGCATACCCCGCCCCGATTCCAAACCCTCAGCCCTTGACTCCATGAAGGCCAGGCTCCGTCTCTCCCTCATCCCGTTTTTCCTTATGATACAGGGCGCCTCCGCCGTCATGGAACGCGGCGAGTACCCCTGGGGCACGGATCTCCGCAGCTACTACGACGAGGAAATGGCCAAGGAACTCGGCGGCATCAAATGGCTGCTCAACCTCGGCCCAACCGGCATCCGCGCCCGGATTTATCCCGACAAACCCGAGGTGCTCGTGGTCAAATACGTTTTCCAGGATGCGAAATCCCCAGCCAAGGGCCTGGTGGAAGCGGAGGATGTCATCGCCGGGGCCAACGGGAAAAAATTCAGCACCCCCCACCGTTTTGGCAGGAATCTGCCCGGCGGGGGCGGCTGGGACGGCCCCATGCTGGAGCTTGCCGGGCACATCGAGGACAGCCAGGGCAAGGACGGCCTGCTGTCCCTCACGGTATGGCCCAAGGGCGAGAAAAGCGGGCAGAAAGAGGTGAAAATCCAGCTCCGCCAGGTCGGGCGCTTCGCCGAGACATTTCCCTACAACTGCAAGCGCTCCGAAATGATGCTTGAGGAGCTCTGCGATTTCATGGTGATGGATTACAAGTCCGGGAACTGGAAAAAGGAGAACTCCTTCGGCGGCGGCCCGCACGGCCACGCCCACCAGCTGCTCGCACTCATGGCGAGCGGGATCCCGAAGTACGACAGGATCATCGACAGCGCCGTTTCCGGATACTACGGGAAAACCTATGACCCCGGCGGAGGCGGCTTCCAGATGTGGAACTGGGGCTTCGATGGCATCGTGATGGGCGAGCAATACCTCCTCACCAAGGATAGGAAACTGCTCTCGGCGATGGAATCGCTCGCCGCAGCCATGCCCCAGGGCTGCCACAACGGGAACGGGATCTACACCCACCGCTCGGAGATCAACCTCCGCGTCACCGGGCGCAAGCCCTACGCATCCATCGCCGCCATTTCCGGCCTGCAGATGCTGGGCATGAGCCTCTTCAAGGAAGCCGGCCTGCCCTACGACGAGCGCCTCCACCACAACATCCACCAGCACTACCTCAACAGCACCTCGCCAGAGGCTGTCAACATCGCCTACGCCTTCGGAAACGCCGACAAGCTCAACGACAGCGACATAGCACACCGCCACGCAATCATCAAACTCAAGGATCCCAAGAAAGGCCTCAGCGGCAGGGGCCCCGGCTATGTCTGCCCGACGGGCATGGATGGCATCGGCGAGTATGAGATCGTCTGGCCGACCAAGGCGGATCCGCGCTGGAAGCCGACGGATTGGCTGGAAAAGGAAGCCGCCACGAACATACTCACCGAGCACTCCGGCGATGGCCCGGACATCCGCAGGGTGGACCGCAACAACCCGCGCTACAAATTCGCCCCGGAGCCGACCAAGCCCTACAAGACCACGAGAACCGGCACCCACCTCGCACCGGTAGGCATGGGGGCTCTGTCCCATCTCATCGGCGGCAACGAAACCTCATGGAATTACCTCGGCACCCACGCGGCCAACACCTGTGTGCTGGGCCCCGGCAACGGTTTCGACGGCCACGCCGCATCCAACCTGCACGCTTTCTGGAGCGTGCTCGGGGCGGCGCGCAGCGACCAGCCGGAGAAGCTCCGCGGGTATTTCGACATGATGAAAACCTTCCTGATCCTCTCGGAAACGCACAACGGAGGCCTGATCCTCCAGCCCTGGGGGCGGGACAGGCCGGATTGCAACTCGGACACATCCTACGGTCCCCGCATCCTGCCGACGGCCACCGGTGCCATCCTCCTTTCCCTCGGAAAGCAGCGGCTGCGCATCACCGGCGCCGGTGGCGGGGCGGGTGCCCGGAGGCCGACATCCGGGCTTGCTCCGCCGGTCAGGAAGGCGCGTCCGATCTCTGCGGAAAACATAGCCCTGCTGGATGATTCCCTGCTCAAGGCGCTTGCGGAGCTCAATCATTCCGGGAGCCTCAAGCCCATCCCCGTCCGCATCACCAAGGCAAGGGCCGATGTCTGGCTTGCCAAGGTGGAAAGCAACTGGCAGCTGACATTCCAGGCCCTCCAGGGCGAGAAGCGGGCATCGTTCAACTTTGCAGAGCTGGCCTCCGGAGACCGCGCCGCCCTTGCCGCCCTCGCCGCAGGCTACCGTGCCGATGACAGGGAAGCCCAGGCCATGGCCGGCCTCTACGCGGAGATCTCCGGAGACACCAGTACCGCAGACATGTTCTTTGCAAAGGCCGGCGAGGAAACCGTCTCGGCTCTTGATGCGATCTTCGAGTAGTTCCCCCGCCTGCATCCCGCCCCGTCACCGAATTATGGATTCCATCCGCCGCCTGCCTGCCTATCCTCACATCCCATGAAAACAAAAACCTCTGTCCCTCTCCTCGCGCTATCCCTTGCCCTGCTCGCCCCCGCAGGGGCGGAAACCCCGGGCGAGAAGATCTACCAGAAAGGGTTTCTCACCAAGGGGGAAGCCCTGGAATCCATCGAGCTGCCGGAGGGCTACGGCCTGGAGCTGATCCTCAGCGAGCCGGAGGTGGAGGAGCCGGTGATGTGCGCATGGGACGGCAACGGAGCCATGTACGTTGTGCAGATGCGGACCTACATGCAGGATGCGGATGCCACCGGCGAGCAGGAGCCGAAAAGCCGCATCACCAAACACGTGGATACGGATGGCGACGGGAAATACGACAAACATAGTATCTTTGCCGACAACCTCCTGCTGCCCCGCTTCGTCCTGCCGCTCGACGACAGGGTCATGGTCGGCGTCACCAATACCCTCGATCTCTGGACATACCGGGACAGCACTGGCGACGGCGTGGCGGACGAGAAGGTGAAGGTGTTCGAAGGCGGCAAGCGCGGCGGCAACATGGAGCACCAGCCCAGCGGCCTGATGTGGGGCTTGGACAACTGGCTCTACCTCACCTACGAGGCCAAGCGCTACCGTTTCACCGACGGCAGGCTGGAGGTCCAGAACCTGCCCAAGGGCAACGGCCAGTGGGGCCTGTCCCAGGACAACTGGGGGCGGCTCTATTACTCCCGCGCGGGCGGTGAGATACCTGCGGAAGGATACCAGCGGCCGCCTGTCTACGGCCCGATGGAGCTCCAGGGCCAGGAGGAAACGGGATTCCGCACCGTCAACCCCATCGCCGAGGTGCCGGATGTCCAGGGCGGCCCCCGCCGTGTCGGCCCGAACGGCGGGCTGAATGTTTTCACCGGAGTCGCCGGCCAATCCGTTTTCCGGGGCGACCGCCTTCCGGATGAGATGCGGGGCAACCTTTTCATCCCGGAGCCGGTGGGTCGCCTCATCCGCCGCGTCCAGGTGGATCGCACGGATGCCAAGACCGTCCTGCGCAACGCCGATCCCGGCACGGAATTCATCCGCACCCGCGATGTGAATTTCCGCCCCGTGTGGACAGCCACCACGCCGGACGGGCGGATGGCCATCGTGGACATGCACCGCGGAATCATCCAGCAGGGGAACTGGACGCAGCCGAAAAGCTACCTGCGCGGCATCATCGACAAGTGGGGCTTGGCGGAAAACATCGGCAATGGCCGCATCTACCGCCTGGTCCACAGGGATTCCAAGCCAGGCCCGCAGCCCAAGATGCTCGGCGAATCCACCGCCGCCCTCCTCGCCCATCTCTCACACCCCAACGGCTGGTGGCGCGACACCGCACAGAAACTCATCATCCTCCGCGATGACCGCGAGACGGTGGTTCCCGCTCTCGAGAAAATTGTCCGCGAGGGCGGATCCGAGTTCGGCCGCCTCCACGCGCTCTGGACTTTGGAAGGGATAGGGAAACTCGAGCCATCGCTCATCGCCGCCGCGCTGAAGGATCAGTCCTCCATCGTGCGCACTTCCGCAGTGCGGGTAGCGGAGCCGTTCATGGCGGCGGAGGAAGAAACCGTGGTCGCGGCGCTGCAAGGGTCGTTTCCCGACGACATGGAAATGGCCGTCCAATACCTCAATTCCCTCCAGGCGAGCGGCACCACGAATCCGGCGCTTGTCGCCGTGGGCGCAAATATCGTTGCGAATCATGGCGATTCCGAAGTGGTGAAAGCCATGCTGCAGGCCAAGGGTGCCGCCGCGAACGATGCGCTGCTGGCCGCCGCCCAGAAACAGCGCGGAGAGCGCTTCGCGCAATCCATGCAGCGCGGCAAGGTGATCTATGAACAACTCTGCTTCGCCTGCCACGGAGCCGACGGGAAAGGTGCGCCCATGGTAGGCAAGCCGGGCGAGAAACTCGCCCCATCCTTCGTGGGGACGCCCCGCGTGACAGGCACCGGTGCCAGTGCGGTTCGCGCTATCCTCCACGGCCTTTCCGGTAATGTGGACGGGAAGGAATACGAAGGTCTCATGGTGCCGATGGCATCCAACGACGACCAATGGATCGCCGATGCCACCACCTACATCCGCAACAGCTTCGGGAACTCCGCCCCGGAAATTTCCGCCGAATTCGTGGCAGCCCTCCGCAAGCGGCACAGCGACCGCAATACTCCCTGGACGGTGGCCGAGCTTGAGGAACTGGAGCCACCCGCCCTCGCCTACAGCAAGGACTGGAAGCTCAGCGCAAGCCACAACGCCAGCGATCTGAAGGCCGCCTTCGACGGCGACCCGTCGTCTCGCTACACCACGGGGAAATCAATGGATCCGGGCATGTGGATCCAGGTCGAGCTGCCCGCCAAGACCCTGGTTTCAGGAGTGACCCTCGATGCGCGCGGCTCCAACGGCGATTTCCCGCGGGGCTACGCCGTGCAGCTTTCCGACGACGGCAAGGCCTGGGGCGAGCCGGTTGCGAAAGGGAAAGGGGAAAACGCCCTGCTGGAGATTTCCTTCCCACCCACCGGGGCGAAGTTCCTCCGCATTTCCCAGACCGGCAAGCACAGGCTCTACTGGTCCATCCACGAGATGGGGATCATGGGGAAAAAGCCGTAGGCAGGGATCCTTGCATCCCCATGGAGGCCTGTCCTGTTGCCTGTTTTTCCGGCAACTTGCGATGGCATTTGATCCCGGGTTGGCGGGTAGCCCCCCTTGGTGCTGGGGCGGGTTTGCGGGCGGCGGGAAACCGGGCCTACGGCCAGTGGGTCAGGGATTTCAGCAGGGAAAGGCGTGCTTCGATCTCCCCGCGGGTGAGGTGGGCGAGGCGGTTTGCGGAGAAGGCCTCGCAGGTGAAGGAGGCGACGACCGAGCCGTAAACGATGGCCTGGCGGATATCATCGAAGGAGAACTCGGATTTCCCTGTGGAGGCTAGGTGTCCTGCAAGGGCGCCGAGGAACGAGTCGCCGGCGCCTGTGGGATCGGCGACTTCGGTGAGGGGAAATGCAGCGCAGCGGAACAGGTCGAAGTTGCCATCCAGGAGGGTGAACTCGGTTGGCGGGGCTCCCTCGGGGTGGAGCGAGAACAGGATGGCTCCGAATTCGCCGAGCTTGATGATCACATTCCGGGGGCCCTTTGCCAGGAGGCGTTGGCCGGCGACGATGAGATTGGAGGTTTTGCAGAAATCACGGGCTTCGGATTCGTTGATGACGAGGAGGTCGATCTTCTGGAGCACCTTGTGAAGGTCGTCGTTTGCGATGGTGATCCAGAGATCCATCGTGTCGGCGGCGATGAAGGGCTTTTCGGCGGTGAGCTGATCCATCATCTGGAGCTGGTTGAGCGGATGCATGTTGGCGAGGACGACGATGGGAGCGGCGGCGGCCCCGGCGGGGACTTTCGGGGTCCAATCCTCGAGGACGTTGACGGCGACGGCAAGGGTGTCGCGGTCGTTCATGTTCTCATGGTAGGAGCCCGTCCATGAGAAGGTGTCGCCCTCGGAGCGCTCCAGGCCATCTGCGGAGATGCCTTTGGATGCGAAGAGATCGAGGTGCTCCTGGGGGAAGTCCTTGCCAATGATGCCGACGAGGTGGACGGGCGAGGTGAAGTAGGATGCGGCGAAGCCGGTGAAGGATGCGGAGCCGCCGAGGAGGTTTTTCCCTTCGGCGGTGGGGGTCTTGATGTTGTCGATGGCGATGGATCCGCCGATTAGGATTGGGGTGGTGCTGGTGGGCATGGCGGGGGGTGTAATCGGTCAAAGGTCAAAGGTCAAAGGTCAAAGGTCGGGGGCTGTTTGGTTATGGTGCTTCTGTGTTCCGGTTTTTCGGAAATGGTGGTTGAAGGGGCTGGCGGGAGGTGATGGATTGGTTGTGATGAGAATTTCATGTGCGCGCAGGTTGTTTCCGATGGTTTTGGCGATGTTCTCGGCTTTGCCGGCAAGTGCGGAGGATGCCCCGGGGAAAAAGCTGGTCATCATTGCCGGGAAGCCGAGCCATCCGCCGGGAATGCATGAGTTCAATGCGGGCAGCCTGTTGCTGAAGAAATGCCTCGCGGGGGCGAAGGGGCTGGAGGTGGAGGTTCACAACAACCACTGGGTGCGCGACGACAGCGTGCTGGAGACGGCGGATGCGGTGGTGATCTATTCCGATGGCGGCGCAGGGCATCCCGCGCTGCAGGGCAACCACAGGGAGCTCCTCCAGAAGCTCGTGGACCGTGGCGGCGGCATGATGATGATGCACTTCGCCGTGGAGTGCCCGAAAGAAGGGCCAAGCGGTGAGATGTTCCGCGAATGGATAGGCGGGGCCTATGAGAACGGCTTTTCCTGCAACCCGATCTGGGAGGCGGATTACAAATCCTTCCCGGTGCATCCGGTGGCGCGCGGGATCAAGCCGTTCAGGATTGAGGACGAGTGGTATTTCTCGATCCGTTTCGCCGAGGGCATGAAGGGCGTGACCCCGCTGCTGGTGGCGACGCCGAGCGACGAAACGCGCGACGGTCCCTATGTGCATCCCAAGGGGCCGTATCCGCACATCCAGGCGCGGAAGGGCGAGGAAGAGACGATGATGTGGTGCAAGGAACGCGGTGACGGAGGGCGCGGTGTGGGCTTCACGGGCGGGCATTTCCACCGCAACTGGGCGGATGACAATTTCCGCAAGATCGTGCTCAATGCGATGCTTTGGATCTGCAAGATGGAGGTTCCCGAAAGCGGGGTGGAGTCGACCGTGACCGAGGAGGACATGGCGGCGAACCTCGATGAGAAAGGCAAGAGGAAATAGGTGGCCATGGGCGGCGGGAAAGGAATGCTGCTCGGGATGCCGGAGCGTTGGGATGAAGCTTGTTTCGCGGTGCCTGCGGTGCGTGCCCTGGTGAAATCCGGGCTTGCGGGTGGGATGGCCTGCCGGGAGGAACAGGCGGATTTCTGGAAGACTGTGTGCAGCCTTCCGCAATTCCATTTTTCCAGGAAAACCTCGGCAGGTGCGCTTGCGGGGAAATTCGGGGCGGGCTGGGAAGCTTCCGTGGTCTGGGAATGTGGGGTGGCCGCAAAGGCATTTGCGAAAGCGAAGCTTGCCCGCAGGCTGGGTCCGGCGGGGAAGGTGCTGGCGAAGCTGCTGACGCATCCGTTGGGGCTTGCAGAGGGTGCCACGGAGCACCGGGTGCGGATGTACATGAAGTCCTGCGAGGAAATGGGTGTTTCAGTGGACAGGCCGGAGTATTTCGTGGCCGCACCGCTGGGGATACCTGCGGCACCTGCCACGGTGCTGCTATGCCCGGGATCCGACTACGGCCCCAGCCACGAGTGGCCGCTTGACCGCTGGCAGGAGCTTGCGGAGGCCTTGTTGGAGCAGGGCAAACGGGTGACCGTGGCAGGGGTTGTCGGCGGGCGCGGGCTGGGGAAGATCCTGGCCGGTAGGTTGGGCGGGGAGGTTGAGTTTTTCCATGCCTCCCCGCTGGGGGCGGCGTTGCCCCTGCTGGCGGTGCACCAGCTTGTCATATCGGCCGATGGATCGTTGCCCCATCTGGCGGCGCATGCGGGATCGACCTGCGTGACCCTTTTCGGCCCGAACGATGCGGCCTGGAAGCGGCCGCTGGGCAAGCGGCACCTGGTGGTGAGGCGTCATGTGGAATGCGCGCCTTGCCTTTCCGCGAAATGTTCCATGGACGGGAGATGCCAGGGAGAGCTGGAGGTGGCGAGGGTGCTGGCCGCAATTTCGGAGTCCAAATTCTGAGGAGGAACTTAACTAAACGTTGTTAAATTCAAATCATTGTGTAGCATCCGAAGCCATGAATACGGGCTTTTTGAAAGCATTGCTGTGCATGCAATTGCTGCTTGTCGGCAAAGCCATCGCCTGGACCCCCGGCACCTACCCGGCACCCAGCCGGAATCTCACGGTTGACAGGCAATCCCGCAACGATGTCCTGTCATTCTGGCACGGTGTTTACCAGGCGTCCGAGGGTTTCCAAGGCCGGATGGGCTGGACAGGCTCCTATGCGACCACGCCCGGCTCGGAAGGGACCATCAGCCCGGCTTTCATCGCGGACACGGAGCGGCGCCTGAACTTTTACCGCGCCCTGGCGGGCGTCCCCGCAAACGCCACGCTCAACACCGCTTCCCTGGTGAACATCCAGCCCGGCGATGCGCACAAGCCGGACGCAAGCACCACCAAAGCCCTGGCGGTGCAGCGCGCCGCACACATGATCGCGGTCAATTACAACACAACGACAAGGACGAACCCGGCCTATTCGCACAACCCGCCGACCGATGCCATCCTATGGGACGCTTCCCGCTGGAATGCCATGTTCAACGGAAACATCACGCAGGGTTTCCATGGGCCTGACGCCATCACCGGATATGTGACGGAAAACGCCGCCACCGGAGTGGGCACCGAGAACTCCATCGCCGCGCACCGCCGCTGGATCCTGAGAGCCGCCTCCACCAATTTCGCCACCGGCGATGTGCCTGGTTTCAACAGGTTCGACGACTCCGGTGCGAGCCGCATCCTCCCGTCCAACGTGCTCTATGTGATACAGAACCCGGATGAGAACGCCACCGTGGCAGCCGCCTTCACCGCCTATCCACCCGCAGGCTTTTTCCCCTCGCCGCTGAATACGAAATTCTGGTCGCTCACCCGCCAGGGGGCGAATTTCTCGGCAGCGACAGTGACCGTATCCGTGGTGGGCGGTGCCACGGTAGCCGCCGTGAAGCAGCCGGTTTCAAGCGGTGCGGGGGACCCCACCATTGTCTGGCAAATGCCTGCTGCGGATGCCGCCACATCGTTCCCGGCGGACAAGACCTACCAAGTGACCGTCTCCGGGATCACCGGCACAGGCGTCCCCGCAAGCCACAGCTATCAGGTGACTATGGTGAACCCTGATATCCTGGCTTCCGACCAATCCCTTGCAGGCACGGACTCGCCGAATCCAAGTTTCCCGGCGAGCTACACCTTCACCCCTCCCCCGCATGCGGAGGCACTTCGGGTCAACACCTACCGGCAGATCCCGGCGACCTGGACGGAGAATGCGGAGGCAGCCACGGCCAGCCTCATCACGGACGGCACCGCAGCATCCTATCCGCTCCTGTTCACCGTTGCCTCCGGGGATACGAATTTCAAGCCGATCTCCGGTGCACGTTCCTTCCGCCTGGCGCATCCCACGGAATACGACCTCACCGTGCGCGGCGTGCCCGAGCAGACGTTCCGTATCGATCGGAAAATGCTGCCCAGGGTGGGTGCGGCACTCTCCCTGAAATACAAGCTCGGCTTCATCGGCACGAACAGCCGCTTCGCCATCGAAATGTCCGACAACGGCGGAGCCACCTGGACGGCCCTGGAAACCATTCCGGGCAACGACAATGCCAGCACCCAGACTGCCGCGACAAGCGTCTCCTACCCCTTGCCGCTATCCGCCTCGCCCCTGAGCTTCCGCTTCCGGCTCTACGCGATCAATAGCAGCAGCGGCTATGTTTTCGCGGAAGACATCTTTCCCAACCGTGCCACTGGCGTATTCATCGACGACATCACGGTGACCAACTGCGATCTCCTCGATCCCCGCATGTCCAACGATCTTCCCGCCGGGGCCGCGAGCTTCACCCTGGACTCCACCACGCGCGGCGGCGATATGGCGGTTGGCGAGCAATGGCAGCTCGCCCTTCAGACCAAGCTTGGAAATCGCTGGTTCCCCGACGGCCCGCTGAAAAGCATCGTGGCGTCTTCCGTGGTGCCCGCCACCCCTTACGAGCAGTGGTTGGCGGAAAACCCGGGTGTCACCGGAGGTTTCGCAGACGATGACGATGGGGACGGCTTGCGCAACGGGGTGGAGTTCGCCTTTTTCAGCGATCCACGCGCGAACACCCCGGATCCGACGGAGGTGCTTGCCCCCGTCGGCGGTTCCACGGTCGCGCTGCGCCGCCCTCTCGCCATGGCAAGGGCGGGCGCGGTCTATGAAGCCCAATGCTCCGAGACGCTCGACGGCGGCTGGTCTTCAGAAAATGTCACCGTGACGATCGCCGGCGGTTTCATCACCGCCACGGCACCGCGGCCACCCTCGGGAAAATGCTTCCTGCGTTGGAAAATCACGGCCCAATCATTGCCGTGAATCGGGTTTGGCTTGCGGTGACGGGCTTTGCGATTAGTTTGCCGACCTTATGAGTGCTACAAAAGCTATCGAAAACATCAAGCCCTCCTCGGTGGATGCCATCGCCGCGAACCTCAACCAGGTGCTTGCCGATTCCTACGGGCTTCTCGGCCAGCTCCACATCGCACACTGGAATGTGGAAGGGACGGATTTCCTCGCCCTGCACCAGATGTTCCAGGCGCAATACGAAGAACTCTTCGTGGCGATCGACGACATTGCGGAGCGCACACGCGCAATCGGCAGGTATTCGGAAGGCGGGCTGAAACGCTTGGCGGAAATGTCCAATGTCAGCGAGGCGCCCTCCGCGGCGGCGGCGTCTTCCAAGGAATTCGTCTCATCCGTCCTCATGGCGAACGAGGTGGTCATCGAGGCCGCGGTGAAAGCCCGCAAGGTTGCAGCCGAGGCAGGCGATGCGGAAACCGAGGATCTTCTCATCGGGCGCATCGGTGTGCATCAGAAAGCAGTCTGGTTCCTCAACAGTTACCTGAAATAACGCGACCCCGCCTCACTTGGTTTCCTCAAAGCCCTTTGCCTTGCAGAGGGCTTTTTTCGTGTTCGCGACACGTCCGCACTTGCGGCAATAGAACTTCGGGTCGCGGATGATCGCAAACAAGCGCTCGGGTTGTTCCTCCAGCTCCTTCTTTGACCAATCGCAGATCGTTTTCGCCATGTGGAGATAGTAGACGTATTGAGAATAATTCGCAATAGCATTTGACGGAATAAGAAGGCCCGTTCATTTTCAGGGGGTGATGGTTTCGACAAAACAAGCTCCTGCCGAGAAGCAACCCGGGAATCTTGCCATCCCTAGCTTATCGCCGCTGATCGGCTGGATCGATAGGGAGCTTGCGGACACCTTCGGAACGGCGCATGGACGGGGAGGGGATACCTTGCTGAAGCTGCGCAGGGAGTTTTCCCGGAACTGCCTGAACTCCGCGATCGGAGGCTTCTACCGGCTCTTGCCAAGGCTGGAGCGGAACCACTTTCTCCTCAGCTACCGCATTCGCCGTTGGATTTCGCTGAATTATGAGATCACCGTATCCGATCCCCTGGAAAGGGTGCCTGCGGAAAGGTTGTCCATCCGCCAAGGAGACAGGGCTCTGGCGGACCACCGCGGGGATTTCGCGCAGCGGGGCATCGCGGCTGCTGATGTGCGCATGCAGGTCGTGGTGCGCTGAGACCCCTCTATTCCGGGTAGCGGATGTCGGGAATCTTGCCTTTCCAGAGGCCATTCTCAGGATCGAGGAGGTGAAGTCCGCCGCCGATGAGGGCTTCGCCTTTGCTGTTGATGTTCAGGACGGTGACGGATCTATCCAATCGCAGGACAACGGCTTTTCTGTCGAAGGGCTTGGGATCGAATTTCTTTGTGCCGGGAATCAATGGGGCGAAGGCGATGGGTAGGGCCGGATGATCGTCCCGTGAAATGTTGGCGATGTAGGCGAAGGCACACTCACCTTTTTCCAAGAGATGTCCGGGGCTGATATCGCCATCGGGTTTTCTCGCTCCGTCAACCTTGGCGTAGAAGATTTGCTCGGAATCAGAGAGTTGTGCGGCGAAGAGCTGGCGGAAGAGGGCGTTGGAGGAGGTGCCGGAGAGATTGGTTTTTGATGGGTGCTTTTCTCTGACGAGGGCTGCGGTTTCGTCGCTGGGGAAACTTCCGTATTCCGCGTTGAAGTCCATGAGTGGGTAATAGAGCTGGCCGAGGTTGGAGATGGCCTGGGCTTGGACGGGATTCTTCTTGCTGCGAATGATCTCTGTGATCGGTTCTTCGATCGATGGTTGATCGTCTTCGGGCATGGGTTTTTGCTGTGGGAAGACGGCGACCGAAGATCGCCGCTACAGTAGCTTCGCCCGGAGCAGGTCGGTGACCTGTTTCGGGTTGGGCTTGGTGGGGGCGGCTTTCATGACTTTTCCGGTGAGGAAGTTGAGGAGCTTTTCGTTGCCGGCTTTGATGGCTTCGACTTCGGTGGGGTTTTCGGCGATGGCGGTGTCGACTAGGGCTTCGAGATCGCCGGCGGAGGTGGGTTTGAAGCCCAGGTCGTCGGCGATGTCTTTCGGGGCTTTTTCCGGGGAGGCGAAGAGGGCGGTGAAGACTTCCTTGGCTTGGTTCGGGGCGAGGGTGCCGTCTTCGACTAGGACGAGGAGGTCGCGGAGTTTCTCCGGGGGGACGGGGCAATCGGCGATGGTGATGGATTGCTCGTTGAGGGTGCCGAGGAGGTTGTTGATGAGGAAGTTCGCGGTCTTTTTGGCGGGGATGGCCGGGTCTGCGGTGGCTTCGAAATAGCTGGCGAGGTGGCTGTCGGCGGTGAGGACGGCGGCGTCGTAGGGGGTGAGGCCGAAGTCGTTTTCGTAGCGGGCGATTCTTTCCAAACGCGGCTCGGGGACGAGGGGGCGGACGGTTTCTAACAGAGGAGCGGTGGCGATGGGGAGGAGGTCGGGGCAGGGGAAGTAGCGGTAGTCGTGGGCGTCTTCCTTGGTGCGCATGAGCTGGGTCTCGCCGAGGTCGTCGTTCCAGCGGCGGGTGGATTGGATCTGGGGATGCCCGGCGTCGAGTTCCTCGGTCTGGCGGGCGATCTCGTGGTGGATGGAGCGGCGGATGGCGGAGAAGGAATTGAGGTTTTTCAGCTCAACCTTCGCGCCGAGGGGATCGGATTCGTTTTTGCGGAGGGAGATGTTCACGTCGCAGCGGAGATTGCCTTTTTCGAGGTCGGCGTCGGAGGTGTTGCAGGAATGGAGAACCATCTGCAGGGAGCGGAGGTAGGCGAAGGCTTCCTCGGCGGATTCGAGATCCGGCTCGGTGACGATCTCCATGAGGGGGGTTCCGGCGCGGTTGAAGTCGATGAGGGAGGTGGTGGCGAGGTGGGTGGATTTCGCGACGTCTTCTTCGAGGTGGATGCGGTTGAGGCGGACGACCTTGTTCGGGGTCTTGATGTCTTTTCTCGCGTCGGTTGGGTAGCAATCGTCGAAGAGGGGAACGCCGCCGCCGAGGCAGAGGGGAAAATCCATCTGGGTGGTCTGGTAGTTTTTCGGCATGTCCGGATAGAAATAATTTTTCCGGTCCCAGCGGGAAAATTCCGGTGAGCAGCAGCCGAGGGCGAGGCCGGTGAGGAGGGTTTTCTCAATGGCGCGCTTGTTGAGGACGGGCAGTGCGCCGGGGTAGCCGAGGCAGACGGGGCAGGTGTTCGTGTTCGGGTCGTCGCCGAAGGAGGTGCGGCAGGCGCAGAACATCTTGGTGTCGGTGTTGACCTGGGCGTGGACTTCGAGGCCGATGGTAACTAGGTAGGACATGGGAGAGAGTGGGAAGTGCCGAGTGAGAAGTGATCAGTGAGAAGAGAAGATTCCTAGCCGAGGTTTTCGATGCGGAAGACTACGGGTTGGGAGTTTACGCAGTCGAGGGATTCGATTTCGGCGAGGGCTGCAGTCAATTTTCCAAAGGGGCAGGAGTGGAGTAGGAAGACCATGTCGACGAATTCGGCGTCGGGGTTGGAGGAATCGACGGGGGAGTGGGTGCCGGAAATGCCGATCCTGTGGTTGGCGATGACGGTGGCGATCTCGGCGACTACGCCGGGGCGGTCGGTGACGTCGAAGCGGACGTAGTAGGCGGTGCTGGTTTCCTCGATGGGGACGAGGGTGCCGGTTTCCCGGTAGGGGAGGAAACCGCGGTGGCGGGCGGTGTGGGCGAGGTCGCGGGCGGCTTCGACGAGGTCGGCGACGACCGAGGAGGCGGTGGGGCCTTGTCCGGCTCCGCGGCCGTAGAAGAGGGATTCGCCTGCGGCGTCGGCGTTGACGGAGACGGCGTTGAAGACCCCGTTGACGGAGGCGAGGATGTGTTTCTGGGAAATGAAGGATGGCTGGACGCGGAGCTCGACGGAGCCGCCATCGCGTTCGCGGACGACGGCGAGAAGCTTGATGACATAGCCGAGGGATTTCGCGAACTGGATGTCGGTGGGGCGGACTTGCTCGATACCGGTGACGTAGATGCTGGCGGGATCGATTGGGAAACCGTAGGCGAGGGTGGCGAGGAGGATGGCCTTGTGGGCGGCGTCCCAGCCGTTGACGTCGAGGGCGGGATCAGCCTCTGCGTAGCCGAGATCCTGGGCTTCCTGGAGGGCGGTCGGGTAATCGATGCCGCGCAGGGTCATCTGCTCGAGGATGTAGTTCGAGGTGCCGTTGATGATGCCGGTGAAGGAGTGAATCTGGTTGCCGATGAAGGAATCCTGGACGGTTTTGACGATGGGGATCCCCCCGGCGATGGCTGCCTCAAAGAAGATGGGTGTTTCCATTTTCCGGGAAATGGCGAAGAGCTCGACCCCGCGCTCGGCGAGGAGTGCCTTGTTGCCGGTAACGACTGGTTTTTTCGCGAGGAGGGCGGAGGCGACGATTTCGAAGGCGTCGGTGGTGCCGCCGATCAGCTCCACGACGATGTCCACGGAGGGATCGTTGACGAGTTCGTGCCAGTCGGTGGTGAGGATTTCCGCAGGGACGGCGGAGGTGGTGGCGCGGGTCTTGTTGGGGTCGCGGACGAGGATTTTCGTGATGTGGAGGGAAACGCCTTTGGCGGTGCGGTCGGAGATGAGATCGCCGTTTTTTGCTATCGTGTTCCATACGCCGGAGCCGACGGTGCCGAAGCCCGCCAAGCCGATCCCCAATGTTTTGCAGTTGCTCACGCGGGCAGGCTGGATCTTTGAATCCCAAACTTCAAACTTCAAAACCGGGGGAAAGAAAACGCCCGAGGGAATCCCCGGGCGATTTGATGCACCGCGGGACGCGGTTTTCACGGCCTGCCCCGGGAGGGGGCAGTTACGGCTGTTTGGATATGGAGTCGCGCATCCCGGTGTCGGATTTGATGTTTTCCATGCGGTAGTAGTCCATGACGCCGAGGTTGCCGGAGCGGAAGGCTTCGGCGAGGGCGAGGGGGACCTGGGCTTCGGCCTCGACGACCTTGGCTTTCATTTCCGCGACGCGGGCGATCATTTCCTGCTCGAGGGCGACGGCGGCGGCGCGGCGGATTTCGGCTTCGGCCTGGGCCATGTTCTTGTTCGCCTCGGCCTGGGCTTCCTGGAGCTGGGCGCCGACGTTCTCGCCGACATCGACGTCCGCGATGTCGATGGAGAGGATCTCGAAGGCGGTGCCGACATCGAGGCCGCGGGCGAGGACGACCTTGGAGATGGAGTCGGGGCTTTCGAGGACGACCTTGTAGGATTCGGCGGAGCCGATGGTGGTGACGATGCCCTCGCCGACGCGGGCGATAATGGTTTCCTCCTTCGCGCCGCCGACGAAGCGGTCGAGGTTGGTGCGGACGGTGACGCGGGCACGGACCTTGACCTGGATCCCGTCCTTGGAGACGCCATCGATGGTGGTTCGGCCGGAGGAGGGTGCGGGGCAGTCGATGACTTTCGGGTCAACGGAAGTCCGGACGGCCTCGACGACGGATTTTTCGGAACCCTTGGTTGCGAGGTCGATGGCACAGGCACGATCCCAGTTGAGGTTGATGCCGGCTTTCATGGCGGCGATGAGTGCCTGGATGGTGGGGAGGACGTTTCCTCCGGCGAGGTAGTGGGCTTCGATTTCGTTGATGTCGATCTCGATTCCGGCCTTTTTGGCGGTGATGCGGCTATCGACGATGGGGCCGTATGGCACCTGGCGGAGTCGCATGGCGATGAGATCCGAGAAGCCGACGTATGCCCCGGCCAGCCATGCGCGCAGCCAGACGCTGAAGAATGAGAGGATTATGAAGGCGGCGATGAGGCCGACGATGCCGAGGATGATGAGCAGGATGGTGGTGAGGTCTAACATGGGAGGTTTAGGTTCTGGTTCTTACGATGAGCTGGAATGAATTCACGGACACGATCTCAAGGATGGTGCCCTGCGGGATCTGGCCGGATTGGGAAACGGCTTCGTAGCGCTTCCCGCCGACCATCACATATCCGCTGGGCGAGAGCACTGTGATGGATTCCGCGTCCTTGCCAATCAAATCCCGCGCCTCGGAGCCGATTGCCGAGGAGGTTGCGGAAATCTCGTCGTCGAGGAAGAAGCGGCGACCGAACTTCGTGTTCGGGAGGATCTTGAACTGGACGTAGAAAAGGGTGATGGCGGCGAGGATCGTGATGGCGATGGCGATCATCCCTTCCGTGGGGCCGAGTATGACGAAGGAAACGATGCAGCCGGTGAAAAGCGAGACCCCTCCGACAATGCCGAGGATGCCGCCGGGGATCATCACCTCCGCGGCGAGCAGGAGCAGTCCGAGGGTGAAGAGGAGGATGATGAGCGTCATAAAGATTCAAACTTAAAACTCAGACTCTAGGGAGGAAATTGCTCAGCCGATCACCTCGACCTTTAGCTCGAACTCGGTTTTTTCCATGACCCGGACGGCGGTGCCGGGGTCTGCGGTGCCGAGGGCGAGGCGGGCGTCGTAACGTTTTCCTGCGATCTCAATCTGTCCCGAGGGGTATAGTGCGGTGATGGCATGGCCTTGGGCGCCGATGAGGGATGGCTCCGAGCGGGCGGCGGAGGATTGGGTGGTTTCGCCGCCGATGGCGGATTGGAGAACCATTTTTCCCCACAGGCCGCCGCTGGGCATGAAGCGCAGGAGCGCCGCGAAGAGCGCGATGGATCCGGCTGTGCCGATGATGAGGTTGGTGAGGGGTTTCACGAGGAAACCGGAGTCCCATGCGATGGGTTGGTCCGGCCAGATGTCCGACATGCCCCAGAGAAGGGAGCCGAGCATCATGATGGCACCTGGGATGGCGAGCATGAAGAAGCCGGGGATGAAAAACAGGTCGATGAGGACGAGCGCGAAGCCGATGAAGAAGAACAAGGCCGGCTCGTGCCCGGAGAGACCGGCGGCGTAGTGGCCGAAAAAGACGATGGCGAGGATGATGCCCCCGCCGATGCCGAAAATGCCGAAGCCGGGGGTCTTGAACTCCAGGTAGATGAGGAGGAGCCCGGCGGCGAGGAGCAGGGGTGCCCATGCCGTGAGGTATTGGGCGAGCCGCTCCGACCATGAGACCTCCAGTTTTGTGACCGAGTGGTTTCCCTCGCCGAAAAGCGTGTTCAGCAATGAGTCGAGGTTCGGCTCGATTCCGGCGGCGAGGAGGGGCCTTGGCGGGTCGCCGTATTCCTTCATGGCCTCGGTGGCGGTGAGGGTGAGGAGTTCCTTTTTCGGTTTGATGATCTCATCGCCGAATTTCAGCTCGTAGTTCGCGTCGATCATGGCGGAGATGGCCTTGGCGCGGTTTTCCTCATCCCCGGACATGGCGCGGACGCGGGCTTTCAGGTAGGAGACGATCTTTTGTTTCATCGTCTCGTCGATGTCGGCCCCGGCTCCTGAGACGGGAGCGGCCGCACCGATGATCGCGGTGGGGGCGAAATAGATTTCGCTGGTTCCTGCCGAAATGAGCGCTCCGGCGGAGATGGCCTCTGTGTTGACGTAGGTGATGACTTTTCCGGGGAATTTGTCGATGGCCTTGAGCATGTCGAAGGTGACATCGAGGCGGCCGCCGGGGGTCTCCATGTCGAGGATCACCGTGTTTGCTCCCTGCTCGATGGCAGTCTTCAGGCCGCGGCGGAGGATGTAGAGTTCAGGCGGGGCGATCTGGTCGCGGATGGGGATGACGACGACCTTGGTCGGTTCCGCTTTCCCCGTTTCCTGCGCGGGCAGGGTTGCGGGGAAGAGGGCGGAGAGCGCGAGAAGGAGGCGGAGTGTTCTGGTCATGACAGTGGAGGCTTACATGTCGCCCGGCGTGAAGCCCATGACAATGTCGAACTTCGCGGCCAGCTCGCCGGCCTTGCTTTCCGGAATGGGTGTGAAATCGCGGATGATGGATTCCCGCTGTTTTGCGTCTTTCACTCTAGAGAGAAGGCCGTCCTTCTCGTTCTTCGGCTCGCCCTTGATGTAGAGCTGGGTGGTCCATTTGTCCCTACCCTTCATTTTCACCGCGAAATGGATGTGCGGGGTGCGGCCGGGATATGAGACGGGTTTGACTGTGCGGAAATAATACTCGCCGCTGGTGCCGGTGAGGAAGCGCCCGAAGCCCTGGAAGTTCGCATCTCGCTTCTCCGCGCCGTTGCTGCCCTTGTGGAGATAGACGCCGTGGTGATCCACCTGCCAGATTTCGACGAGGGCGTTGCGGATTGGCTCGCCCGAGGGGCCGAGGATGCGGCCGCTGAGGTGGGTGACCTGGCCGAGGGAGGGCTTTAGCCCGTCGTTGACGATGATGAGGTCGTTGTCGGTGTCGAGCGGGAGATCGACGGGGTAGAAGGGCCCCTCACCTTGTCTCGGGGTCTGGGTAAGGGCTTCCGCGAATGCGCCGGGGATCCACAGCCCGGCGGCTCCGAGGGCGAAATTGCGGACGAAGGCGCGGCGGGTTGGATTGGATAGGTGCATGGGATGTTTGCGGATCGGTTGAAAGGTAGGGTGTTGGCGCACGAAATCAACACCCCATCCAGCGTGTCCTCGCTCTCCCTTGCAGAGGAGCGGTTTCTCTGCATGATGGGGGTGTGGAGGGGGTACTCAAAAAAGCATTGGTCAAGGCACCGGGCGCGGCGCTGAAAGAGCATTTCGGCTTCTCCAAATTCCTCGACGGCCAGGAGGAGGTGATTTCCGAGATCGTTTCCGGAAAGGACGGGCTGGTGGTGATGCCGACGGGCGGGGGGAAATCCCTGTGTTTCCAGATCCCGGCGCTGTGTTTTCCTGGCGTGACCCTGGTGATTTCCCCGCTGATCGCTTTGATGAAGGATCAGGTGGATGCGCTGCAGGCGCGCGGGATCGCGGCGACGCTGATCAACTCCACCCTGTCCTGGCCGGAGCAGAAGGAGCGGCTCGACGGGATGAAGCGCGGGGATTTCAAGCTGGTGTATGTCGCTCCGGAAAGGTTCCGGGCGGAGAGTTTCCTGCGGGCGCTGGAGGGGGTGGAGATCTCGCTGTTTGCGATTGATGAGGCGCACTGCCTTTCGCAGTGGGGGCATGATTTCAGGCCGGATTACATGCGCCTGGGGAAGGCCTTGGAGAAAATCGGCAGGCCGCAGTGCGTTGCGCTGACCGCGACAGCGACCCCGGTGGTCAGGGAAGACATCCTGAAAGTGCTCGGTCTGCGGGAGCCCTTCGAGCGGGTAAGCGGTTTCTCAAGGCCCAACCTTTCGCTTGGGATCACGGCGGTGGACAAGGCGGCGCAGAAGGACGAGCGGATCAGGGCGGTCATCTCCGCCCACAAGACCGGCATCATCTACTGCGCGACGCGGAAGAAGGTGGATCTGGTTTCCGAAACGCTGGCCAGCTGGGGGGTGAAATGCGTTTCCTACCACGGCGGTATGGGAGATGCGGAGCGGGTGAAGGCGCAGGAGATTTTCATTTCCAAGAAAGTCGATATCGCGGTGGCCACGAACGCGTTCGGGATGGGCATCGACCGGGGGGATGTGCGTTTCGTGATCCATTACGAGATCCCGGGGAGCGTCGAGGCATACTACCAGGAGGCTGGGCGCGCCGGGCGGGATGGGGAGGCGGCGGTGTGTGAGCTATTGTTCAACTATGCGGATACCCGCACCCAAGAGTTTTTCATCGACGGGGCGAACCCTTCCGCGACGACAGTTAGGCAGATCTATCAGTATCTGCTCAACGAAGCGGACGATAACCACGAGGTTTTCCGGACGCTGGAGGACATCGCGGAGCACGCGGATGTGAAAAACTCGATGGCCGTAGGCAGTGCGCTGACCATCCTCGCGCGGGGGCGTTTCATCGAGAGATTCGATGTGAAGGCGAAGCGGATGCGGGGCACGCGATTGCTGAAGCCGGAGCTTTTGGTGCGGGACATGAAGCTTGATGAGGAGGCGATGGAGGCCAAGGACGCCCGCGACCGCGAGAAGCTCAAGGCGATGGTGGAGATGTGCTACGCGCGCACCTGCCGCCAGCAGTGGATCCTGCAATATTTTGGCGAGGCCGATGCGGCGACCTGCGGCAACTGTGACATGTGCCGGGACAGGAGCGCGGGAGATTTCCGGAAGCCCACGGCGGAGGAAGGGATGATGGTGAAAAAGGCGCTTGCAGGGGTTGCGCGGATGTCGCGGAAGCGCGGCGGCGGCTGGGAGGGCATCTATGGGAAAGGACGCATCATACAGATGCTCTCCGGCAGCAAGTCCCAGGAAATCCTCAACAACCGCCTCGACCAGCTCACCACCTACGGCATCCTCGCCGACAAGACCACGGGCTACCTCAACGGCCTTTTCCGTTCCATGGCGGAGGAGGGGCTGGTCATCACCCAGACCGGCGAGTATCCCCTGATGACCCTTTCGGACAAGGGTGAGGCGGTCATGCTGGGGAAAGCCACCTTCGAGCTGCGCTGGCCGGACGAGGTGGCCAAGCCGCAGGGCCTGGAGGCACAGGATTTCGACCCGCAGCTATACGCCATGCTCAAGGATCTGCGCTTCAAGCTCGCGAAAAAGCACGGGGTGCCGCAATACATCGTTTTCTCCAACAAGGTGCTTGAGGCGCTCACCCGATACATGCCCCCGGATGTGGGGCATGCGCTCGCCGTGCCGGGCATAGGCGAGGGCAAGGCGCAGACCTACCTGCCGCCTTTCCTGGAAATGATCCGCACCTACCGTGCCATGCGGTGACTATTCCTCGACGATGATCGCGCGCTTCGGCGGTTCGGGTTGGGCGGTTGCCACGGACTTCTCCTCCGTCTCCGCAGCGTCCTGCGGCGCGGGCGCGGGCTCCGGTGCTGCGGCCTGCTGGATTGGAGGGGCGGGCGGGGCGGTTGGGGCGGGCGGTGAAAGCTGGTCATCGAGCCTCTTGTACACCTCCATCCCCCCGAAAACCAGCCCGCCGGTGATCAGGGCCATCCACACCGCGGCCATCGCCCCGCCACCCGAGCTTTTCTCCTTCGGCTTCTCGCGGATGACGGGGGCGGAATCGGTTTCCGAGAGGTCGATGAAAGACTCAACGGCCTCTGAGTCGATCAGCGTAGTCGGCACAAGGTCTTCGATCCACTGGCTGACATCCAGGTTGAGATAGTCGCCGTATTGCCGGAGGAAGCTGCGGGCATAGAGCGGGCTGGTGAAGAACCCGAAGTCATCGGCCTCCAGCGCCTCGACGACGGCACGGGGCAACCGGGCGCGATACACTGCGTCATCCACGGTGATTTCGGCGGATTCGCGTGCGCTGCGCAGGATTTTGCCGAGGCTTTCTTCCGTCATCGTTCTGCGATGAAAGCTTATCCCGCGCCATCTTGCAACCCGCCCGGCGGCAGTCCCCGAAATTTCCGCCAAGATGCGCCGTTCCCGCAGAAATGGCCGCCGCCCGCTATTGACCTTGACGCTTCCGGAGCCTGCGGGCTTTATCGGCGCGACATTTCCACCACCACCATGACCAAGATAAAAACTTTCCCGGCGCGTGCCAGGTTGACATCACGCATCGCTCTCTTCGCACTGGCGCTTTTCGCCGCATTCGCAGGCCAGCTCCATGCCCAGGATTTCGAGGGGAAAAACATCACGGAAGTGGCCATCCGCTACCGCGGCGCCAAGACAGTCGATGAAGCCCGCATCCGCAACCTCATGTCCACCAAGGCCGGCTCCCAATACCGCGCCGAGCGCCTTGACAACGACATCAAGACCCTCTTCGAGTCCGGCCTGATCGATGACGTGCGTTTCCTCGCGGAGTCCGTCGGCGGCGGTGTCCGGGTCATCGCGGATGTCCTCACCCGCCCGGCGGTCAACGGTGTCGGATTCGTCGGCAACACGATCTTCTCGGACCAGAAACTGGCCAAGGAAACCAAGCTGAAATCCGGCGGAGCCATGGGCGACGCGGAAATCCTGGAAGCCCGCCGCAACATCGAGAAATACTACCAGGGCTACGGCTACCCCGATGTGCTTGTCAGCCACCGCACCCAGGCCACCGGCCAGCCGGGTCTGTCCGACCTGATCTTCGTGATCGACGAAGGGGCGAAAAACGAGGTCCGCAAGATCCGCTTCGAGGGCAACAGCGTCTTCACCTCCAAGGAACTGCGCAAGGAAATGAAGACCAAGCCCAAGGGCTGGTTCTCCTGGCTCACCAAGTCCGGCCGCTTCGAGTCCTACCAACTCGACGAGGATCTCGATGCCGTCCTCGATTACTACCGTGACAGGGGATACCTCCGCGCCAGCAGCCCCGGCATCCGCCGCGATCCCGTCGGCGATGGCCGGGTCGATCTCGTGGTTCCCATCAACGAGGGCGAGAAATACACCGTTGACGGTGTCAGCTTCGGCAGGATGACCGTTTTCAAGGCCGAGGAACTCTATCCCTCCATGAAACTCGTCGGCGGTGATGCCTATTCCTCCTCGGAAATGCGCGACGACATCAAGACGATCCGCAGCTTCTACGGCTCGCGCGGCTACGCGGATGCCGTGGTTTCCCCCGACATCAAGGATGCCGGCCCGAACAAGGTGACGATCAAATACCAGGTTTCCGAAGGCTCCCGCTACAAGGTGGGCAAGGTCAACATCCAGGGCAACACCAAGACCAAGGACAAGGTCATCCGCCGCGAGGTGCCGCTCAAGCCCGGAGACTGGTTCAACACCGTCGAGCTGGAAACCACCAAGGCACGCCTCGAGAACCTCCAATACTTCGGAAGCGTCGAGGCCAGCGGCACGCCCGGCGGCGGCGGCTACCGCGATGTCGATATCCTCGTCGAGGAGCGAAACACCGGCTCCGTCGGCGTCGGCATAGGCTTCAGCACGGATGCGAACATCGTGGGCTTCCTCAGCCTTGAGCAGACAAACTTCGACCTGTTCAACCCATGGGCATTCACCGGCGGCGGCCAGCGCTTCGGGATGAATCTGCGCCTCGGAACCGAGCAAACCGATTTCAGCGTCTCGCTCGTGGAGCCTTGGTTCCTTGACAGGCGCCTTTCCCTCGGCGGCGAGCTGTTCTTCCGCCAGAACCAGTTCTTCAGCGACGTGTACGAGCAGACCAACGCGGGCGGTGCGATCTATGTCCGCAAGCCGCTAACCGAGAAATCCTCGCTCAAGCTTGAATACCGCCTGGAGCAGGTCGGGATCGATGTGGATGCTGGAGCCACCGCATTCTTCAAGGCAAACGTGACGGACGGTGATTTCATCCGCAGCGCGGTGACAGCCAGCTACCTCTACGACAACCGCGATAGCACCATCGAGCCCCGCAAGGGCGAGCGCTTTGATATCTCCCTCGGCATGGCCGGGGGGATCTTCGGCGGCGATGTGGATATCATCAATTTCTCCGCCCTGGGATCGAAATACTGGAACCTCAAATGGGACACCATCCTCTCCGTCAACGGCGAACTCGCCTTCGTGGACGCCATCAACGGCACCGTCCCCGTCTTTGACCGCCTCTTCCTCGGCGGCGGGCGCACCATGCGCGGCTTCGAGTTCCGCGACATCGGCGGCCCAAGGGATAACGGTGCAGGCGGCTCCGGCGAGGTCGTCGGCGGCCAGTCGCTGGGCTTCCTCAGCGTCGAATACACCGTGCCCATCATCGATACGGTTCGCGCCGCCGTGTTCTATGACATCGGCTTTGTGAACGACGGCTCATGGGATCTCTCCCCGGGCGACGTATACAGCGACATCGGCCTCGGTTTCCGCCTCAAGCTGCCGATCAGCCCCATCCCCCTCGCCCTGGACTACGCCGTGCCTGTCAGTTCCCCGGACAATGCCGCAGACAAGGGTGGCCAGTTCAACTTCTACCTCAACTACGAGTACTAGGCCTTCGCATGAAGGGCTTCCAAAAGACGGGATGGCCTTACGGCCATCCCGTTTTTCATTTCCGCCGTCTTTCCGAGGCCTCCTGTTTTTCCCTCGCCCGTTTCAGGGATGCCAGGCTGACACGCGGCCTGAGAAGATATTTCCCGCACAGGTAGCCCGCCAGCGACCCGCCGAAATGACAAGCATGGCTGATCTGGAAAAGCCCGGCGAGATGACCCTCGGAAAGCTGCCTTCCCCATCCGGCCAGCGGGCCCGTTGACAGATCCGGATGGAGCAGGGCGAGGATGAGGTTCGTCAGGATGACGCCCAGGCCTATGGATTTTCCGCTCAGGAAAAGTGGCAGGAACCTTGATTCCGGCGAGAGCGTGGTGAGCAGGACAAGGAAGCCGAAGCAGATGGAAGAGGCTCCCACCAGGATGGGTGCATCGGCACCCGGGAGCGCTGGAGTGAGAAGCATGAAAAACACAGCTCCGGCCAATGCAGAGGATAGCGCCAGCAGCCAGAACGTCCGCTTCGGCACGATGTGCTCAAGCTTTGGCCCGAGGAGGATGAGGCAGGCGGCGTTGGCCAGGAGATGCGGCCAGTTTCCATGGATCAGCGCGTGGGAAATGGGCTGCCAGAAGGAGCCGGAGAGAAAATCCCTTGCTGTCAGGCCGAGGTGATGCTGGGCGAGCGAGAGCTTGCCCGCCATCGGGTCAAGCAGATCCCATACGACGGGAACCGCCTGCACCAGGACCAGCATCCGCACCAGCGTCCATGTGGCCTGCGCATTCCGCATCTGCCGCAGGCTCCTGCCGATGCGGCCGGAGTTGCCGCCCATCTCCTTGTCGGTTTCCGGGCTGACGGGCGGGATCATAAGAAAAATCCTAAACTTTACATTCCAAGGCCTAACTAGGAGGGCAGGTGGGAAACTCCCCTTTTGAGAGCGTAAGATTTAGGGTTCAAGGTTTCCCCTACTCCTGGTGCCTGGCTCGCGGCTCGCGCTTGGCGATGGTTTCCGCACCTGGTGAGGTGACGAAGGGGCCGCCCTCCAGCGGTGCGACGCCGGTGAAGGCGACATCCGGCATGTCGGTGGGGCGGCCGGCGAGGGGGAAATCCTTTCTCAAGGGGAAGAACGGGTAGCCCTCCCACATGAGGATGCGTTTCAGGTTTGGGTGATCGGAAAATGGGATGCCCATCATGTCCCAGACCTCGCGCTCATGCCAGTCCGCAGCTTCCCAGAGGGGGGTGGCGGTGGGGACGGACTCATCCTCGGAGACCTTGGCCTTCAGGCGCAGATGGCGGCTGTCGTCCAGGGATGCGAGCTCATAGACGACCTCGAAGCGCGGATCCTCGCCGAAGTGGTCGAGCGAGGAAATGTCCAGCAGCAGCTCGTAGCCGAGCGTCTCCTTGCAGAGCGTCAGGGCTTTCGGAAGGGCTTCCAGGCTGAGGTTCAGGGTGTTCTCGCCGCGGAATTCGTTTTCGGAAAGGATGCCTTCCCCCAGCGCTTCGCGCAGGGCGGGAATGTCGGATTCGAGGACGGCGGACATGGTGGGGAAGAGATTTGAACCGCAAAGGCGCGAAGGCGAAAGCTGTTTTTTGGTGCTTGGGGTTTGGGATCTGAGTTTTGGATTTCAGGCGTTCTCTTCGAAGAAGGTGCGCTTCTGGTCTTCGGTGGAGTGCTCCAGTTCGATTTTCTCCTGGAGTTTCATGAGACCCTCGATGAGCGCTTCGGGCCGCGGAGGACAGCCGGAGATGTAAACGTCCACGGGGATGAGCTGGTCGATGCCCTGGAGCACTGCGTAGGAACGGTACATGCCGCCGGAGGAGGCGCAGGCACCCATGGCGATGCACCATTTCGGCTCCGGCATCTGGTCCCAGACCCGTTTCACGGCGAGCGCCATCTTGTAGGTCACGGTTCCGGCCACGATCATCACATCCGCCTGGCGCGGCGAAAAGCGCATCACCTCCATGCCGAAGCGCGAGATGTCGAAGCGCGACGAGGCTGTCGCCATCAGCTCGATCGCGCAGCATGCCAAACCCATCGGCATGGGCCAGAGCGAGTTCTTGCGCATCCAGTTGATCGCCGCATCGACTCGGGTGAAGATGATGTTGCCCTCGATCTTGGAATCGTAGGCGGCGTGGGTGGATAGGGTTTCGAGCGTTTCCATGGGGAGACTGGTTGCGCAGGCACGATGGGGCGGGGGGAGGGATGTCTCAAGTGGATTGTGAATTTTTTCACAAGCGGGCGCTTCAGTTTTCCGCCCATTTGATCCTTATGCCCTGTTGCTCCTGCGGGTTGCCCTTCTTTTCGAGGAAATCCCGGAACGCTGCGAGTTCCTCTGCCGTGCCACGGATTTCCACCGCATCGGGAGCCGTAACCTGGAAATGGTTGTCGCGGGCTTTCACCTGCGCCGTGCCTGTGATGGCGGCGACCTCGCCGAAGAATTTGTTTCCCTCGATGCGAACGCCCTTCGCCCGGTCGAAGGAGAAGGTGCCTTTCTGGCCGGGGGCGAGGACGAAGGTGTTATCCCGGATCAGGGTGTTCACGGGTGCCTTGCCTCCCCACTCGCCGAACTGGATCAGGTCGGTGTCCATCCTCGGGTCGGCCTTTTTCGGGATGATGATGAGGTTGTCCCGGATGATGGAGTCCTGGGTGGTTTCCCCGGTGATGGAGAAAGTGGGGGAGAAATAATGCTTCTCGCCGCCGGTGGTGCGGCTGCCGTCGTTGATGCTGAGGTTGTGCCGGACGATGGAGCCACGGTTCCAGGCATTGTGGACGAGCCAGCCGTGATTCTTGATTCCCGGCGAGCACATGAGCATGAAACCGCCCTCGTTGCCGTGGCCGTAGTTGTAGCGGTAGGTGGTGTTGTTGCAATTGTAGTCGCAATCGAATGCCTGCGCGTCGATCCAAGCCTTGTGGCCGCTGACCTCGTTGAACTGCAGGATGGTGTTGTCGCAGGAAAACGGCCAGATGCCGGCGGCGGCTCCGCCCTCCTCGCCGTAGCGGGGGCAATCCCGCATGGTATTCCACTCGACGAGCGCGCCATCGCAGTAGGAGGGGACGATGCCATCCCCGCCGACGCCTTCGATGAGGTTGTTGCGGATCACGACACCTGTGGAAGGGTTCCAGTGCGGGCGGAACTGTCCGCCGCGGACGAGGATGCCGTTGCGCGAGCAGTGCCGGATGTGGCAGTTCTCGATCAGGACACCGTCGAAACGGACGGGCTTGTCCGTTGTTACGTCGAGCTGGATGGCGGCTCCGGAGAAATGGGTTTTCGCGAGCGCCCCGTTCACATCGTGGACATAGAGATCCGCGATGACGATGTGCCGCGCCACGGGCGGGCTTTCGTTCTTCACCTGGATGCCGAAGCGCCCCTGCTTGCGGGTGGGGCCGGAGTTGGTGAGCTCAAGGCCGCGGACTTCGATGCCATGCACATTTTCCAGGAAAACGGCGGCGGCGACCTTGCCATTGCCGTCGATGCGCGGGCGGCTTCCCTCGCCGTAGCCGGCAACCTTCACCGGTGCTTCCGGAGTGCCGCCGCCTTTGAGGCTGAGCTGGCCGCTCCACCTTTCGCCGGCCTTGAAAAGCAGGCGGTCTCCGGGTTTCAAGTCAACGGAGGAGGCTTTCCCGAGGCTCCGCCATGCCTGCTCCGGAGAGGTTCCGGCAGCCGCATCGTCCCCGTTGCTGGCATCGAAGTGGTAGTCCGCAGCCCGCGCCACTGCGGCAAGGAACAGGGTGCATGAAAGGGCTGTCAAAAATGGATTCATTCGTCCGGGCTGATCGCGCGCAGATCCCCGCGTCCAGCACAAGGCATATTCCTCTCCGGCACCCATCTAACACGAAACCGCCAGGCCGGACGGGAATGTGCTCCTGTCAGCCGTCCGATCTCATCTCCGGCTCGGAGTGCCACTCATGGGAAATGTCCCGCATGAGCAGGGCATGATCCAGGGCGATGCTTCCGGGAGGGAATATCGAGGGGTCATCGTAAAACGAGGATGCCGCCCGCAGCACTTCGAGCGGCGAGACTTTCCAGCCGCTGGCTTTCAGCAGCAGCCCGTCGAGCCTGCAGGAATCCGGCCGCGCCGAGTATCCGATGCATCCCGCCTCAAAGAACTCCGATGCTTCCGTTAGCGATGCAAAGACAGATGTGCCGGGGAAATCGCAGGAACCCCTGAGTTCGAGATCCACGAGCGGCGTGGCATCACCCGCGTCCACCCGCAGCGAGATGTTCCCATCGCGGTCGATTGCCCGGAATTCGGAAAAATGATGGACTCCGGGAAACAGCCTCCCACCCGCCAGGGAATTCAGGCGCGAACCGGTATCGCGGCGCGGCACGAAGACTCCCTCGCGCGCCTCACCGTCATCGCCCTCCCATTCCACCGCGATGCGGTGCGCCGAGTTCTCGCTGGAAATCCCCAGGAACCCCGGCAAGCCCTTGGGGCGGATCTCCTCAAGGCGGATCAGGCAAATCCCCGCAATGGCATGGCCGCGCACCAGCTTGGGACGGAACCTGGAAGGAACAAGTGCTGCCGCGATATCCGGGGAAACCCTGTAATTCAGAAGGATGCGTCGCCTGATGATGCCACTGATCGCGGGGATTCTCATGGATCGGGCACGGGCTTGAGCAGGTATCCGGCCACCCAGCCTTCGTCCCCGGCCTTGTTGCGGCACCAGTGCCAGCCGTGAACCTGCCGGAGCGATGTCACCTCGTCCCCTCGCGTCAGCTTGAGCACCGTAGGGTCGAAGTCCTCCAACGCCGCCCAGCGGTCTTCGCCGAGGGGCTCGAGGATTTCCGCAGGCACATACCCGCTGCACTCATCCGCATCACTCGCCCAGATCCAGCCGGGCCAAGTGGTGTCCGCCGGGCCGCTGGTCACTTGCTGGCCGGCGCTGAGATGGAGGGCGCGGGTGTTGCGCTCCTCGTAATCCGCATTGGCGGTGAAATTCGATTCTCCGGCTGGCATGTCACTCGGCTCCCACGGTTTCCGCATCGGGCTCCGGCTCCCCGTCCGGGCGCGAGGTGTCGAAGACAAGCTCCTCGGAGCCTTCCTTGCGGCTGACGCAGACCATGTCGCCGGTTTTCACCGACCCGCGCAGCAATGCCTCCGCGAGCGGATCCTCCAGGTAGCGCTCGACGGCGCGGCGCATGGGGCGCGCCCCGTAGTTCGGATCGAAGCCTTTTTCGGAAAGAAGATCCCGCGCCTCGGCGGCCAGGGTGAGGTCGATTTCCTTTTCCTTGAGCCGCTTGACGAGCTTGGAAACCTCCAGATCCACGATCTGGTTGAGATCCTTTTTCTCGAGCATGTGGAAAACCACCAGATCGTCGAGGCGGTTCAGGAACTCCGGTTTGAAGTAGCGCTTGGACTCCTCCATGATCTTTTCCTTCATCCCCTCGAAGTCGGATTCATCGGCGTTCATCGCGCCGAAGCCGAGCGAGGTCTGGCGCTTGATCGTGGAGGCGCCGACGTTCGAGGTCATGATGATGATCGTGTTGCGGAAGTCGATCTTCCTGCCCAGTGAGTCCGTGACCGTGCCATCCTCCAGAATCTGGAGGAGCAGGTTCATCACATCGGGGTGGGCTTTCTCGACCTCGTCGAAGAGGACGACGGAATACGGGCGGCGGCGGACGGCTTCGGAAAGCTGGCCTCCCTCCTCATAGCCGACGTATCCCGGAGGCGAGCCGATCAGGCGGCTGGCGGTGAATTTCTCCATGTATTCCGACATGTCGATCTGGATGAGCGCCTCGGCATCGCCGAACATGAACTCCGCGAGATTGCGCGCGAGATATGTTTTCCCGACACCGGTGGGGCCGAGGAAAAGGAAGGAGCCGATGGGGCGCTTCGGATCCTTGAGATCTGCGCGGGAGCGGCGGAGGGCTTTCGAGATGGCAACAACCGCCTCGTCCTGGCCGATGACCCGACCCTTGAGCTCTTCCTCCATTTTCAGGAGTTTTTCGGTCTCCTTTTGCTCCATGCGCTGGAGGGGCACGCCGGTCCATTTCGAGACGACGGCCATGATGTCCTCGTCATCGACGGTGACGACCTTCTCCTCGGAGGAGGCGCGCCATGCCTTGAGGGTTTCCTCGAGGTTTTTCTTGGCGTTCTTCTCATCATCGCGGAGGGCTGCGGCGCGCTCGAAATCCTGCTCCGAGATGGCCTCCACTTTTTCCTTGGTGATTTTCACGATCGTTTCCTCGATCTCCTTGATCGCGGGGGGGCGTGTCATCGTGCCGATGCGGGCGCGGGCGCCGGCCTCGTCGAGAACATCGATGGCCTTGTCCGGGAGGAACCGGGCGGTGAGGTAGCGCGAGGTGAGCTTCACCGAGGCCTCAATGGCCTCCTGGGTGAACTCCGCCTTGTGGTGGGTCTCGTACTTGTCGCGCAGCCCCTGGAGGATCAGGATCGCATCCTCGACAGAAGGCTCATCGACCTTGACCTGCTGGAAGCGGCGCTCCAGGGCGGAATCCTTCTCGATGTATTTCCTGTATTCGTTGAGGGTGGTCGCCCCGACGCACTGCAGCTCGGAGCGGCTGAGGGCGGGCTTGATGATGTTCGAGGCGTCCATTGCGCCCTCTGCGGATCCCGCGCCGACGATGGTGTGGAGCTCGTCGATGAAAAGGATGACGTTCCTCACCTTGCGGATCTCGTCCATCACCGCCTTGATGCGCTCCTCGAACTGGCCGCGGTATTTCGTACCCGCGACCATCAGTGCGAGATCGAGGGTGATGACCCTTTTGTCGCGGAGCAGCTCCGGCACGTTGCCGGTGACGATTTCCTGGGCGAGGCCTTCGACAATCGCCGTTTTCCCGACACCGGCCTCGCCGATGAGGACGGGGTTGTTCTTGGTGCGGCGGCAGAGGATCTGGATCACGCGCTCGATCTCGCTCTCGCGGCCGATGACGGGATCGAGCATGCCTTCCTTGGCCATCTTGGTCAGGTCTCGACCGAAGGCCTTGAGCGCAGGGGTCTTGGTTTTCCCTTCGCCCTGCTCGTTGCCGCCATCGGCGGGCGGGCTGCTCTCGTCCTCAAAAACGCTCAGATCATCGTCATCGTCGTCGTCGTCCTCGTCGAGGTCATCGGGGGAGAAATTCGGATCGATCTCCGCGAGGATTTCGTTGCGGGTGCGCTGGATGTCCACATCCAGGCGTTTGAGCACGCGGGCGGCGACACCCTCGCCCTCCCGGAGCAGGCCAAGCAGGAGATGCTCGGTGCCGACATAGGAATGGTTGAGCGCCTTCGCCTCCTTGTTGGCCAGGGCGAGCACCTTTTTCACGCGCGGGGTGTAAGGGATATTCCCGGTGGTCTTCTGCGGCGGGCCGGAGCCGACCTCATTCTCCACTTCCATGCGCACCGCCTCGAGCTGCAGCCCCATGCGCTCCAGGACGTTCACGGCGACGCCCTGGCCCAGCTTGATGAGGCCGAGCAGGAGGTGCTCCGTGCCTACGTATGCGTGGTTGAAGCGATCCGCCTCCTTGCGTGCGAGCGCCAATACCTGCTGTGCCCTTGGTGTGAAATTATTCATGCTTTGTCTTGGTTGCCGCCTTCGGGGAAGCGGTCGTTTTCGTCTTTGCCTTCGATATGGTTATCAGGGGATTGGAGGGATTGCAAACGGGAGCGCATGATTTCCGCGCGGATGCGGTCCCGGCTCTCCGGGGAAAGCCTGGTGCCGGCATGGAGCTGCAGGTGCGCCTGTTGGATGTCCATCAGCAGGGTGTCGCACAAATTCACCGTGCCGGCGGGGAAGATGCCAAGGTTGCCGCCCAGGCGCAGCAGGGAGAGGAGGTTGAGCGCTTCCTTGGACTCGATGAGGTGGGCGTGGCGCAGGATGCCGTAAGCCCGGCCTATCTTGTCGGAAACCATCCCTGGATCGTCCTCCATCAGTTTCTCCCGGGCGTTCTGCTCATGCCCGGCGACCTGGGAAATCACCCTGTCAAGCCTCTCGATGATCGCATCCTCGCGCTCGCCCAGGGTGGATTGGTTGGAAATCTGGTAGAGATTGCCCAGCGATTCCGTGCCCTCGCCGTATAGCCCCCGCACCGCCAGCCCGATCTTGTTCACCGCCTGCAGCACCGGGCCGATCTGATCGCTGAGGACAAGGCCGGGGAGATGGAGCATGGCGGAGGCGCGCAGGCCGGTGCCGAGGTTCGTCGGGCAGGTGGTCAGGTAGCCGAGGCCGGGATCGAATGCGAATTCGAGTTCCTTCTCCAGCTCGCTGTCGAGATCATCCAAAGCCCGGTAAGCTTCCTTGAGGCGCAGGCCGGGATGGATGGCCTGCATGCGGAGGTGATCCTCCTCGTTGAGCATGATGGAAAAACTCTGGCGCCGCTCGATGACCGCAGCGGAGCCCTCGCCCTTCGCCGCATGCTCGCGGGAAATGAGATGGCGCTCGACGAGCACCTGCTTCTGCACCTGGGTCAGATCCCCCAGCTCGCGCGAAAAGGCATCCTTCATCGCCGGCAATCCCTCGATGGCAGGCCTGAGTATCGCGAGTGTTTCCGCCCTGTCTCCCTTTTTCGCCCAGCCTGGAAACGGATGCCCGCGCAGGTTCCTGGCAAGCCGGATGCGGGAGGTGACCACGGCGCTGGCCTCCGCCTGCACGCCTGTCATCCAGTCCGCCGGGTGGCGCACCAAGGTGGAGAAGCGCATCATTTCGACACCTCCTCCAGGGTGCGGATTTCATCGCGGATGTCCGCCGCCGCCTCGTAGCTCTCGGTGGCGATGGCCTGCTCCAGCCGGATGCGGAGATCGTCGAGCTTCTGGTTGCGGAAATGGCTTTCCATCAGGCCTTTCGGCACCTTGCCCACATGGCTCATTCCCTTGTGCATCCCGCGCAGCATGGGGTTCAGCTCCTCGGAGAAAAACCGGTAGCATTCGCCGCAGCCGAACCTGCGGACTTTCTGGAAATCACCGAAGCCGAAGCCGCAAGCCGGGCAATTCCTGTCGCTTCCCGCAGCTTTCTCACTGCGTTTTGCGGGGTTGCCGCCCGGCAGCTGATCGAAGTTCCCAAGCAGCATGTCGGCGAGGGAGAATCCCGTCGGATCCGTCACGCCGCGCTCCTTCGCGCAGCCATCGCACAGGCAGACCTTTTTCATCTGCCCCTCGGCGAGCTGCGTGAGGAACACGGTCGCCTTGCTGTCGCAATAGTCGCACTTCATGGTCTGGGCAAATCTAGCACATCATGCAAACGGTGTCCCGGTGTTCATTGCAAGCCGATGGAATTCTTCCAGGAATTTCTTCGTGAGCTCGCCCGGCTTGCCATCGCCGATGACGCGCCTGTCCAGGGATACGACCGGTATCACCTCGGCCGCCGTACCTGTCAAAAAGCATTCGTCCGCGATGAAGATATCATAGCGGGTGAGCGAGCGCTCCACCACCTTCACGCCCAGCTTGGCGGCGATTTCGAGGATCACCGCCCGCGTGATCCCGTCGAGGGCGCCGTCGGAAATGAGCGGCGTATGCAGCTCGCCCTTCTTGATCAGGAAAAGGTTGTCGCCCGTGCACTCCGCCACGTAGCCCTGCTCGTTTAGCATCACCGCCTCGAGAGCGCCTCCCTGGATCGCCTCCACCTTCGCCATGATGTTGTTTAGGTAGTTCAGGCTTTTCACCTGGGGCATCAGCGCGGCGGGTGCGGGGCGACGCGTTGCGCAGGTGATGATCGCCAGCCCGTTGCGGTAATGCTCCTCCGGGTAAAGCTTGATCGTTGATGCGATGATGAACATCGAGGGCTTCGGGCAGAGATACGGGTTGAGCCCAAGCTCCCCGGCGCCGCGAGTCACCACCAGCCGGATGTAACCGTCGGTCAGCCCGTTGGCCGCCACCGTCTGGCAGGTGTACCGGCAGATTTCCTCCTGCGTCCACGGCATGTTCAGCAGGATCGCCTTGGCCGAATCGAAGAGCCTGTGGATGTGTTCTTCCAGCCGGAAGACCCTGCCGTTGTAAAAACGGATGCCCTCGAAAATTCCGTCGCCATACAGCAACCCATGGTCGAAAACCGAAATTTTCGCCTCACTCTCATCCACCAATGTTCCGTCCAGCCAGATCTTCATATGTTTCGACACGCAAATCCTAGGCTTACTCCGGGAAGATTAAAGCGGAAATCCGGAAATCCGGAAATCCGGAACGGGAGCGGCTTCCTTCCCATCTGCTCCGGATCCGAAGTTGCGATCAGGAAAAGGATGTCCACATTGCCGGCAGGAAGGTGGACTTCTGCGGGAAATATGGATCCGTCCCGGATCGCGCCAATTTCCGCGGCCGGCTTGGCGAATGGTCCGGGAGCATGCGATGGCGCAGAGCCTGATGGGATCGCTGCCTCCCCATCCACCTGATTTTAGTTTCCCGCCGCCATGCCGCCTGCTTAGATTCCACCCGTGTTCCAGATAGTTTTCAACGAGATCAGTGCTGCGGAGATTTCCGCCTTGGATACCCTAGAGCAGCTTGAGCTGCTGGAGGAGTTCCGTGTGACCGAAAAGGATCTCAACGATGCGGGCTGCGACAAATTCGCAAGGTTCGAGCGCAATGGCCATGTCATCCACCGCTTCCGCGCGAAGGAATACAGGTTCTACTTCGAGGTGAAGGACGGGGCGGTCATCGTACATCGCGTGCTGCACAAGGGGACGTTTTCCGATTTCCTGTTCCGCTCGAAGATGCCCCTCGGTGAGGACGAGGCGCTGGCAGGCTCCAAGCATTTCTGGAAACTCATCGACGAAGGCCGAAATGCGAAGAGGGTCTAACCCTGCCTCCCGGCAGCCCTATTGACTTTCCACCCCATCCCTGCTTCAACAGCCGCCCCATGTCCGACCGCAAGACCCTAGACGAGCGCGCCCAGATGACCGACCTCGAGCGCGTGCGCCACTCCAGCGCGCACGTGATGGCCACCGCCATCCTCCGCATCTGGCCCAACGCGCAGTTCGCCTACGGCCCGCCGATCGAGAACGGTTTCTACTACGATTTCGAGATGTCTCACCGCATCACGCCGGATGATTTCGAGAAAATCGAGGCGGAGATGAGGAAGATCGCCAAGGAGAACCAGAAGTTCGAATACAAGGCGATCTCCCGCGAGGAAGCCAAGGCGATGGCGGAATCCGGACGCCTCGGCGGACTCACCGAGCGCCCGGGAAACCCCTCCCGCTTCAAGCTCGACCTCATCGACAAGATCCCCGAAGGCGAGCAGATCTCCTGTTTCCAGAACGGCGATTTCATCGACCTCTGCGCCGGCCCCCACGTCGGCTACACCTCGAAGTGCAAGAACGTGAAGCTGATGTCGGTCTCCTCGTCCTTCTACCTGGGCGATGAGTCGAAGGGCCAGCTCCAGCGCCTCTACGGAACCGCCTTCGAGAACAAGGAGGAACTGGAGACCCACCTGGAGCGCCTTGAGGAGGCGAAGAAGCGCGACCACCGCCGCCTCGGCCGCGAGCTCGGCCTTTTCCACATCGATGAAGCCGTCGGCCAAGGCCTGATCCTCTGGAAACCGAAAGGCGCCCTCGTCCGCCGCGCGCTCCAGGAATTCATCACCGCCGAACTCGACAAGCAGGGCTACTCCCAGGTCTTCACCCCGCACATCGGAAAGCTCGACCTCTACCGCACCTCCGGCCATTTCCCCTACTATCAGGAAAGCCAGTACGCCCCCATCCCGGAGCGCGACACGCTGGAGAAACTCGGCGACGAGGACGCCACCTGTTCCACCCTCATCAACGGCCTGAACGAGGGAACCTACGAAGGTTACCTGCTCAAGCCGATGAACTGCCCGCACCACATCAAGATCTTCGCGAGCGACCACCACTCCTACCGCGACCTCCCCGTCCGGCTCGCCGAGTTCGGCACGGTCTATCGCTGGGAGCAGTCCGGCGAGCTCGGCGGCATGACCCGCGTCCGCGGCTTCACCCAGGACGACGCCCACCTTTTCTGCACTCCGGATCAGGTCGCCGAGGAGGTCAAAGGCTGCCTCGACCTCGTGAAAAAGGTGCTCAGCACGCTCGGCATGAACGACTACCGCGTCCGCCTCTCCCTCCGCGATCCGGAGTCCGACAAATACGTCGGCTCCCCGGAGAACTGGGACAAGGCAGAGGCCGCACTCCGCGATGCCGTCATCCACCTCGGCGTCGATTACACCGAGGAAATCGGCGAAGCCGCCTTCTACGGCCCGAAGATCGATTTCGTGGTGAAAGACGTCATCGGCCGCGACTGGCAGCTCGGCACGGTTCAGGTCGATTACAACCTGCCTGTCCGCTTCAAGCTCTCCTACGTCGGCGAGGACAACAAGCCGCACATCCCTGTCATGATCCACCGCGCACCGTTCGGCTCGCTGGAGCGGTTCACCGGCCTGCTCATCGAGCACTTTGAGGGGAAATTCCCCACCTGGCTCGCCCCGGAGCAAGTCCGCATCCTTCCCATTTCCGACAAGACCATGGACGAGGCCAACGCCCTTGCCGCCAAGCTCGCCGATCTCGGCGTGCGCTGCTCGGTGGACCGCTCTTCCGACAAGGTTGGCGCGAAAATCCGCAACGCCCGCATGGAACGCATCCCGAACATGGCGATCCTCGGCCAAAAGGAGGTCGAGGATGGCACCGTCTCCGTCCGCATCCGCGGCGAGGAACAGCCGCTGACAAAAACCACCCAGCAGTTCATCGAAGACCTGCTTGCTGAGATCGCGCAGCGGAGCCTCTGAGGTGGCGGCGGATTGCCTCCGCAACTCCGTGTGCGCGGGCGAATGGGATCTTGGAAATGCTCGTGGAAGGATTATGCTTTTCCGGCAAACCCGAAACCTTGCATCTATGAAAGTCCGGATCCCCGCACTGATCGTTTTTCCATGGCTCCTTGTCACATGGGTTATGGCCGTGGATGTCAGGGTTTTCACGGACACCACCGGCAGGGAGATCACCGCAGAGCTGCAGGTGGTGATGGATGGGAGGATCACCGTGAAAAGGATAGACGGGAGGGTTTTCACCATACCGCTCGATACCTTGAGCGAGGAGGACAGGGAGTTTTGCAGGGACTGGGAAAAGCGCCATGCGGGCGAGATGAGGGAAATTGCGGAGAAAGAGGCTGCGGCCAGGCTTGCGGTTCAGAGACGCGCCCAGATCGTCGCCTTCTGCAAGGCGAACTTGGGCAGGCAGGTGGGCAACGGGGAATGCTGGACGCTTGCCAACGAGGCCTTCAAGGCCACCGGAGCCGAGCGGCCCAAGGGACAGGGAAGGGTCTGGGGAAAACCCGTGGACTTCGGCAAGGAGCCGCTCGAACCGGGCGATATCGTCGAGTTCGAGGCGGCGCAGATCACCGGCTACGGCACCACCGGGCCCAACCATACGGCGGTGGTGGTGAAGGGCGGCCGGCGCGGGCAATGCACGGTCGCAGAGCAGAACTGGGGCGGCGTGAAGAAGGTGCGCGAAACCCCGCTGGACCTCGGCAAGCTCGTTTCCGGCAAGGTGATGGCCTACAGGCCGGAGTGACCTAGTTCCCGAGGAAGACGAATTCCTCGGCCAGGCGGTTGAGCGAGCGGCGTGCAACCGGCATGAGCTCCGCGAGTTCCCCGAGCAGCCGGCGGGGGATTTTCCCGCAGGCATACGGGTTGTTTGCGGCACACTCGAACGAGCGGCGGGCGAAGGATTCATAGAACGCCAGGTCCGGTGCGCCGCTGCGTTCGTTGCGCTTGCTGATGAATGAGGGAAACAGCCCGGTGAGCACCAGGAACTGGTTGCCCGCCGCCACCTGGAGATGGAATTTCATCTTGTCCTGTGCGGTGGAAATGACAGCAAGGAAATCCGAGGCGTGGGTGTAGCCGCGCGCGATATCCTGCAGGGGGTTGTCCGCATGGACGCCGATGCGTGCCGCCAGCACCGCCGACACGTAGTCCGCGATGTCGGGATTGCTAATGTCCGCCTGCATGAAGGCGTGCCGCACGAGGACATAGAAATAGAAATCAGGGGATACCCGCAGGGCGGAGGGGGAATCGATCGTGCTGCGGAAAACCTCCTTGAGATCGAGCATTTCACGCAGTGCGTCGGGATCGTCCCAGAGCTTGGCCATGCAGGCGCGGTGCTGCCCTCCGGCAAGGACTTCGGTGAGGAAATCAAAGTCGGCTCCGGTGAACCGATCACGGCTTGCGGCAATCCACGTTCCCAACATAGTTATGCCATTACCAAAATCCCTGTCGCTTTGGCTAGATAAATAGTAAGGAAATGTGAAATGAATTTCTCCGTCACGATGCCTCTCCATCATTCCAACAGCTTCAGCCTTCGGCACTGGCGTAGCCAGTCGGCCTCCAACTCGGCGTTGGTCGCCTCCGCCGCACCCGCGCGCGCGATGGTGACGAGGAAGCGCTTCGGGTCGGCAAAGGCCGGTGCGTGTGCCTGGACGTAGCTGCGCAGGCGGCGTCGGATCAGGTTGCGGTCGTGGGCTTTCTTCGCGGCGCGCTTGCTGGTGATGAAGGCGGGGCGGATTCCGGGAAGCGAGGGATCCCCCAGGGTGCTTACAATGACAAACCGGCCTGCTTTCGCGTGGCCGGTTTTCCTGATGCGGACGAAGTCTTCCGCCTGGCTTATGCTGCTGGAGCGTGGGAGTTTCATGCGGGAATGCCCTCAGAAGCCCTATGCTGCGGACACTTGTCCGCGCTCCGAATCAACGCCCGTGCTGGGTGATGTGGCGCTTGAAGTGCAGCTCTGCTCCCTTGGGGATCAGGCGCTTGCGGCCTTTCTGGCGGCGGCGCTTGATGCAATCGCGGCCTGCTTTCGTTGCCATGCGGGCGCGGAAACCGTGCTGCTGTTTGCGGGTGCGTTTGGTCGGCTGGTAAGTGCGGAAGCTCATGGCGGTGGTCGTTGAAAGTTGCGGGCCTGCGTAGGCGCGGGGGCGGGACTTTAGGAATCCGGAGCCGCTTGTCAATGCGGCAATGCGCTGTTTTTTGCGAAAATTTGCGCCTTGTCGCGGCGTTGCGGGCTTGGTTGCCTGTGTTTCCGCCATGGCAGCCCCGCAAAACACGATCGCTCTTGTCTACGACTACGACCAGACGCTGAGCCCGAAATACATGCAGGACGATGTCCTTTTCCCGAAGTTCGGGATTGATCCGGCGCAGTTCTGGCAAAAATGCAACGGCCTGGTGGAGGGACAGAAATGGGACGGCGAGCTGGCCTACATGAAATGCCTGCTCGACTACCTGGGCATGGACCGTGTGACAAACACGATGCTCTCCGAACTCGGCGCCGGGCTGACGTTTTTCCCAGGGCTTCCTGAGCTTTTCGAATCCCTGCCCAAGGCCGCCCTTCGCCCGGAGCATGAGCTGGCCGGCGTGAAGGTGGAGCACTACATCATTTCCTCCGGGCTCAAGGCGCTGCTCGACGGCTCCCGGCTCAAGCCCTACGTGAAGGAAATGTTCGGCTGCGAGTTCGGCGAGGACGCGGAAGGGCTGATCAGTTTTCCGAAACGGGTGATCTCACACACGACCAAGACCCAGTTCCTTTTCCGCATCAACAAGGGCATGCTGCGCTACGACCAGGATGTGAACGACCACATGCCTGCCGAGCAGCGCCCCATCCCCTTCGAGAACATGGTCTACGTCGGCGACGGGCCGACCGACGTGCCCTGCTTCACTGTCGTCAACCGCAACGGCGGACACGGCATCGCGGTTTACAATCCGGAGGACAAGAGCGGGCGCTCGTTCCGGAAATGCTTCGACCTCTCCACCCATGCAGGCCGGGTGAAACACATCGCCCCCGCCGATTACCG
This sequence comes from Akkermansiaceae bacterium, assembly GCA_017798145.1. NCBI lineage: Bacteria > Pseudomonadati > Verrucomicrobiota > Verrucomicrobiia > Verrucomicrobiales > Akkermansiaceae > Akkermansiaceae bacterium. The sequence goes on from CP059069.1 coordinate 3,249,608, forward strand.
CGAGGGCTCCCACCTCTGGCTGCTGCTCAAGCAGATGGTCACGGAAACCGCCGACCGCATCCTCCGCCGCCGCATTGAGGAGCGGGACAACGCCACGGTCGCCGCACCGACTTTTTGAAAGATCATGTCGGAAAAAAATCACTTTCATTTCACGGGCATCTGCGGGACGGCGATGGGGGCGGTTGCCGCTGCGATGAAGCGGCGCGGATTCGTGGTCACGGGCAGCGATACGAATGTCTATCCGCCGATGTCCGACTTCCTGCGCGGCGAGGGGATAGCCATTTCCGAAGGATACAGTGAGGATAACATCCCCGCCGGCACCGATGTCGTGGTGATCGGCAACGCGATCTCGCGAGGCAACCCCGAGGCCGAGGCCGCGCTCGACCGCAAGCTTCTCTACCACTCGCTTCCGGAGGTCATGAAAGACCATTTCCTGCGCGGGAAACGGAACTTCGTGGTCAGCGGCACCCATGGGAAAACGACGACCTCCTCAATGCTGGCGTGGCTGTTCCGCCATGCCGGGCGCGATCCCGGTTTCATGATCGGCGGGCTTCCGAAAAACCTCGGCTGCGGGGCGCATTTCCCCGATTCCGGGATCAATGTGCTGGAGGGCGACGAATATGACACCGCCTTTTTCGACAAGCGCTCAAAGTTCCTCCACTACCTTCCCGAGTGTGTGGTGGTGAACAATATCGAGTTTGACCACGCGGACATCTACAACAACGTCGAGGAGATCAAGCTGAGCTTCAAACGGCTGCTCAACGTCGTTCCGAGGAGCGGCATTGCCTTCGTGAACGGCGATGAGAAAAACTGCCTCGATGTCGCGGAAAAAGCACCCTGCCCGGTAACGACCGTCGGGCTGGGGGAAACCAACACCCTCCGCATCTCGGATGTCGCATACGAACCGTCCGGCAGCTCTTTCACACTCGCCGGGGAGCGCTATTCCCTCCCGATGACAGGCGAGTTCAATGTCCGCAATGCGGCGATGGCTGTCTCGGCGGCCGTCTTCGGCGGCCTTTCCCCGGATGAGATCCGCGAAGCCCTGCTTGCGTTTGGCGGTGTCGCCCGCCGCCAGGAACTCAAGGGCGAGAAGAACGGGATCAGGGTTATCGACGATTTCGCCCACCACCCCACCGCCATCCGTCTGGCCGTCCATAGCATACGCCAGAAATATCCGGACTCACGCCTTTGGGTCCTCTTCGAGCCGCGCTCCAACACCACTCGACGCGCCGTGTTCCAGAAAGAACTCGCCGAAGCCCTTGCGCTCGCGGATTTCGCCGTCGTCGCCGCCATCCCGGATCTCCACAAGATCCCGGAGAACGACCGGCTTGATCCGGTCCGGCTCTCCGCCGACATCGCCGCGATGGGCGGGAAGGGTTACTATCTCGCCGACAACGCGGCCATCATCGCCGAAGTGAAAAAGGACGCCAAGCCCGGCGACGTCGTCGCCGTGCTCTCCAATGGTGGCTTCGGCGGCATTCACAAGCAGCTCCTTGAGGAACTCTAGGCGATTGTTCGCTTTACAATCCCGCTCCCCTCGCGCAATTTTCCCGCCCCCCGCACAAGGAGAGGTGGTCGAGTGGTCTATGGCACCTGATTCGAAATCAGACGTAGTGTAACAGCTACCGTGGGTTCAAATCCCACCCTCTCCGCCAGTTCTCGCCACTTCCCAAGACTTCCCGCCATTTCCCACCGCCTGCCACCCGGTAAATGTGCATCACTTGGGTAGGGATGCAGATGAATTGGCTTTGATGACGGGTGAATGGAACCCTGCTTCGACAGGGTGCCGCTAAAATGGCGATCCTGTTGTCTGAAAAACGCGCGGTGCGACAAGCGTAGGCAAAAATGGTGAACCGACCTTACAGATGGATAGTTGCCCTGATCTTCTCCGGAGCAATTGCCAATGCAAATGCCGAGGCAACGGCTCAGGAGAAGTCGCCAACTGAATTCAGAAATCGTGTAAACGCACTGTTCCAGGCTGAATCGGGAAAGCCCTTGGTGCGCGCCAAGAAGCAGCCGCCGCTGCGTGCCGGAAGCGGCAACTACACGCGCGCCTATTCCTACTCCATCGTCGGCTACGCCGCGCGGTGCTTCTACCTCGGCGAGATGCTCGATGAAGCCAACGCCGCCCTGGTCGAGAACGCCCAACACTATCTCGACAACCCCAAGGACATCATCGACCGCGACAGTTTCCACTGGCACGCGGACATCGTCATGCGCCTGATCGAAATGTATGGCCCGAACGGCAAAGTCCACGCCGGACGCCTCACCGCCGCGACCGAGACCGCCTGCCTGAAGCCGATCTGGATCTACGTCAAAACGAGTGCGAAACACAACAAGCCGGATCACGCCACGACGAAGACCTGGGAATTTCACAGCACCGAGAACCATCACGCCATGGATTTCACCACACAGTGGCACTTCTCCAGGATCGCGAGAAACAAGCCCGAGTACCGGGAGCTGAAACTCGATGGCGGCTCCACACTCGAGCAGTATTACCGCGCATGGAACGAATACATCGTCGTCTATTGCCGCGAGCGGGCCAAAAAGGGCGTGTGCATCGAGATCATGTGCTCCGGTTACAATGCCGTCTGGCTCAAGGGATTCCTCAATTTCCGCGATTTCGGCGACCCGGAGGTGCGCCGCTCCGCGGAAATGCTGCTCGACCTCTACTGGGCCTACTGGTCTCAGGAGCAGCTCCACGGAGTGGAAGGCGGCGGCAAAACCCGCATCCGCAACGTGAACGGCTTCAAACATGGCACCCATGGCATCCCCTCCCTCGGCTGGTATTATTTCGGCATCGGCTCGCAGAACAAGGACGCCACCGGAGAGCTCGACGCCTTGCTCAGCGACTACGAGCCGCCGGAGGTGGTCGCGGAAATCGCTCGCGCCTCCCGCGCGGACGGCCCTTATGAAATCCGCCAGCGCGCCCAGGGGCTTGGCGAACAGGGCGTCGGCGAGGCCGTGATGTCGGATACCATGGCGCCCAACAAATTCCGCACCGATGGCGGCGGCATCGTCCGCTACAGCTACTGCGATCCGGCCTTCACCATCGGCACGCTCATGACCGAGGCGCGGCCCCTGAAAGACTGGGTCCACATCAGCGCCCAAAGCCGCTGGCAGGGTGTTGTCTTCGCGGATAGCCCCGGCGCCCGTATCGTCCCCGTCGTCCGCCCGGCGGGCAAGGCGCGCGACGTGCTCAACGGCCACTGGTCGGTGCAGAGCAAGGGCAGCCTGATCACCCAAAAGCTCAAAGGCCACAAGGCCGGCGGTGCCATGATCGTCTGGATCTCGGAGGAAGGCATCGGTGAACCCGTGCGCGACGGCGATCTGGTTTTCGTCGAGACAAAAGGAGCCTACGCCGCCATCCGCGTGGTCGGCAGCGAATTCGAACTCTCGGAAAAGGAAGTGTCGAACCCATCGATCGAGGGTCCCATACGTATCGCTCCTCCGGGTAGGACGATCCTGCCAAAAGACGACTTCGCCCCCGTCATTCTCGAAGTCATGGCCAAGGAAGATTTCAAAACCTTCGACGACTTCAAGACCAAGGTGAAGGCCGGTAAACCGGAAATGAAAGGCGCGCTGCTGGTTTACAAAACCGTTTACGGTGACAGCATCACCTTCGACACCAGCCAGAAAAAAACGCCGACCATCAACGCAAAGCCGGTCGATTACAGCCCGCCGAAAGTTCTCGAAAGCCCCTTCCTCAATGCCGACTACGACAAGGGCGTGGTGACCATCCAAAAAGGAGAGCAGAAGAAAATTCTCGATTTCACGCGATGAGAAATCATTTCCCAAGAAATGCCCTGGTCTTGCTGCTTGCGATGTTTGCTTCGCCAGCATATGCCGAGTCCGATCAGGATGCCGCCGGGCGGACCGCCTTCCAACAGGCGGACGACCGCCCTTGGCAGGAAGTCTTCGCCGACGACGGCACGGGGGATTGGAAAGGCAAATGGTTTCTCGACGGCAAAGTTGGCAAGGTGACCAATGGGCCGGAGGGCATGACCCTGACCGCCGGACCCGAGTTCGGCAACGACGCGCATCACATGGTGCTCTGGACACGCGAGAGCTTCGAGGGGGACATCAAGATCGAGTATGACTTCACCCGGCTCGACGAGGAACGGCGCTGCGTGACCATCCTCTACATCCAGGCCACCGGCAGCGGCAGGGATGCCTTCGGCAAGGACATCGCCACCTGGAACGATCTGCGCAAGGTTCCTGCCATGAGCACCTACTACGACAACATGAATTCCTATCATCTCAGCTATGCCGCTTTCGGGAACTCGGGAAATGATCGGTCTTCCTACATACGCGGCCGCCGATACATGCCACACAGCACCGGGTTGAAGGGCACGGAACTGGTGCCCGACTACCGCTTCGATTCACTTTTCGCGTCGGGGGTGAAGCATCATATCATGGTCATCAAGCGGAGCCGCGACATCCATCTCCGGATTGAAAATCCCGACGGGATCCGCTACTGCCACCTGCACAACGCGAAGCTGCCTGTGATCACCGATGGAAGGATTGGCCTGAGACACATGTTCACCCGCTCGGCCCTTTACCGGAACTTCCGGGTCTCGACGCCGCTGAACTAGGTCTGATTGTGACTACGCAGGAGAATGAATCCCATTTACCATGCGGCTTCGGAAAGCCCTTGATCCGACTCGCCAATCTGGCAGAGGTGTGACGGATGGACAGGAATCTGACCAGCGAAGCCAGCCACCGGATTAGCGGGAGGCCGGTTCCTGTTGGTCTGGTTTCAAATCCATCTACCCATCCGGGACATAATGGCGGTTTTCCCGACGGATTTGACGGCAGCCAAGAGGAGCAGTCAGGCCGTCCAACTCCGGCTACGCCTCCGGTTCTGACAAAGAGACGTGTCGATGCCTGTCATTCTGGACAACCCGGAAAATCCAGTGACCCAAAGAATCCTATGAAATCAATAGATTATCCACCATGTCAGGGCTACCCAGCCCATCCGCCATCGAGGACTTCGTCCAGAGGCACAGGTGGTGCGATTCCACGGATGCGCATCAAGCGTTGAGGATCTTTTTCACGGCAGGTGCGCGCAGGCGGTGAGGCTCCGGGAGGCTGGAGCCGAGGAGCGGGCGGCAGTAGTTCAGGAAATCCTGGGTCACGCCATTGCCTTCCTCGTTGATGAAGTTGTCCGGCATGTGGCGGGTCTTGCCTGCCACCTTCGAGATGTCCACCAGTTCGTAGTCCACCGAGTAGTCCAGCACCGGGCGCTTGATCGCGACCGAGCCATCAACGTTGTCCCACATGGCGAACTGCACGGCCTTCTCGCCGACCTCGCGCGCCTCGCGGGCGTCGCGGTCCGACTGGATGCCCATGAAGGAGCGCTGGAGGTAGCCGAAGGTATCGGAGCGGACACGCTTGATCCTGAGTCCGTCGCGGATCGTGTCCGCGAGGAGGTCGCCGAGTGCGCCGGTGCCGGAGAGCTGGACGTTGCCGTGGGAGTCGCGCTCCTCCTTGCCGAGCAGTTTCACGATCATCGGCGTGCCGTCGGGATCGGAAATGCCCTCCGAGACGGCGATGGTGCACATGCCGTATTTCGAATAGACCCGATCCACGTCGGCGAGGAGTTGCTCGGTCTTGAAATGGCGCTCGGGCACATAAACAAGGTGCGGGCCGTCGTTGTAATACTTTTGTGCCAGCGCGGAGGCGGCGGTGAGGAAGCCGGCGTGGCGGCCCATGATGCAGCCGATGTAAACGCCCTGCAGGGCCCGGTTGTCGAGGTTCACGCCCATGAACGCCTGCGCCACGAAGCGCGCCGCCGAGCCGAAGCCCGGGCAGTGGTCGTTTTCCATCAGGTCGTTGTCGATGGTTTTCGGGATATGGATGGCTCGCAGCTCGTAGCCTTCCGCGTTTGCCTGTTCGTTGACGATGCGGACGGTGTCGGAGGAATCGTTTCCGCCGACGTAGAAGAAGTAACGGATGTCGTGGGCTTTCATCACCTCGAACATGCGGGCGCAGTATTCCTCGTCGGGCTTGTCGCGGGTGGAAAGGAGTCCGGAAGACGGGGTGCCTGCGACCTGTTCGAGGTTGTGGGTGGTCTCGCGGGTGAGATCGACGAAGTTCTCGTTGATGATGCCGGAAACGCCGTGCACGGCCCCGTAGATCGAGGTTACCTGGGAGAATTTCCGGGCTTCGAGGGCGACGCCGACGATGCTCTGGTTGATCACAGGGGTGGGGCCGCCGCCCTGGGCGACGAGAACTTTTCCTTCAAGACGGTTGCTCATACGGGCGGGAGGATTTGTGTTTCGGGGGCGCTGGGCAAGGACTTTTCCTGGTGGATGAAGGTCGAACATCGAACATTGAACATTGAAGGTCGAATGTGGAGGATCGCTGTGTGGAAGCTTGTCCGTATCTGCCGCATTGGGAACCCGGAACGCGGAAAGCGCATGGGCTGGGGCGTGGTGGGGATTTCTACCTGGATGCGCTCACTTTTGCGCAGGGGCATTGGCTGGAGGGCAAACCTGCGCAGGCGATCCTGCAGCTCAACCGTGCGTTCTCGGCGGACATTTCCGGAAATGATCCGATCCTGGAAACCTGGCCGTGGCCCTATGCGGCGCTGGAGTGGATGTTGGAACAGGCGGCGGATGGGCGCTGCGGTTTTCTCGGGAACCCGGTCCGGCATTTCCAGCACCTCGCCACGCGGATGAGCGGCCCGCGGAGGGAGGTCCGGATTGTGCGGGCATGGAAATGTTTCCACATCGCCCGGCGTGTGCTCGATGGCAAGGGGGGCTTTCCGTTGGATGGGAGGCAGATCGCGCGCGAGGGGATTTTCATCCCGGGAAATGATCACGGATTTCCACCCCGCCCCACTTGACCGGCTCGGGTGGAACGGTAATCTGCGAGCGCCTTCAGATTGCCTCTCTCCATGAAACACGTTCTCACCCTTTGTGCATTGTATGCCACCTCGTTCGGTGCCCATGCGGAATTGCCATCCTCCGGGTTTCGGGCGGTGCAAGGTGGCGCTTCGCCGGACGGGCGGTGGCTGGTCTGCGTGCTGGATTCCTCGGGTGTGGAATTCGTGGATGAACTGCCGGGGCCGAACCACTCGGCCTATCTCGTCGATCTCGGAAAGATGGCGGTGGCGGCGAAAATCCCGCAAGCTGAGACCCTTGGCAGTTATCACGGCTGGCCCGAGACGAACGTGAAGGCGAAGTGGTTTCCCGATTCGAAGTCCGTTTCCATCAGCTGGAGGGTGGCGCGGGTGAGCCATGATTTACGGATTCCCGAGGTTTCGCAAACCGGTGAGATGCAAGCGGTCGTGTTGCCCCAACCCGGCGATGAGGGCACGATTTCCGCTCGGCTCAAGGCGCATTCGAATTGCGGTGTCCATATGGATTCGGTGACTGCGAAGGGGGAGATTGTCGTGGTGTATCATGGTTTCCATCCCAAGGACGAGGCTTTCTGGGAAACCGAGGAAGGGATGACGTTTGATCGCAACCGGATCGAGGTGGTATACGCGAAGGATGGCGGGGAGTGGAGAATCACGGGCATAGGCAGCCCCGGAATCCATGGTGAGCCAGCCCCCGGGTGATGAAGGAGAGGAGAGATGTAACCCTCCGCGACGGCACGCCCGGATACGTCCGTCCTATCGTTCCGTCGGATCGGGCGGCTCTTGCGGCGGCGCTGGAGGATCTCGCGCCGGACAGCCGGATGCGGCGTTTCCTTTTCGACAAGACCTCGCTTTCCGAGCGGGAGCTCGCCCGCTTATCCAATCCCGACGGCATCGACCACATCGCCTACGGGCTGGCGGTGGATCTGGAGGGCGAGTTCACGCCCATCGCCGTCGCGCGGTGTTTCCGGGATCATGAGGACAGGACGCTGGCGGAGATCGCGGTGGTCACGGCGGACGCCTGGCAAGGCAAAGGTGCGGGTGCTGAACTCATGCGCTCCCTCTCCGCCGCGGCTTACGGCGTGGGGGTGAGAAAGTGGTTGGTGCCGATGTTTGCCGACAATACCGGGATGCGGAGCTTACTGGACGGCTTCGCAAAGAGACTTTCCGAGCGCGATCTCGGCGGCGGGATCGTGGAGATGGTTTATCGGATCAGGGAGCCGTCGGTTTAGGCGCGGTTCTTTTTCAGGAAGCCGACGCTGCCCAGGATCGCGAGGGTGGCGAGGATGATGATGCCGATGGTGCCGGGAAGGCCTTTTGCGGAGAGAACCCAGATGGAACCTGCGGTGGCGATGCCGGTGGCGATCACCATCAGGACGTTCCAGCGGACGCGGCGCGCCCCGACGGGCATGTCCGCGCCGAGGAGGGTTTTGGAGTTCATCATCAGGAGGAAGGTGAAGTAGGCGATGGGGATCATGGAGCCGCCGATGACGGAGGTGGGGACGGCGAGGGCGGCGCGGGCATCCGGGTTGCCCCAGAGGAAAGCCCCCGCAAAACCGCCGAGGCCGGAGATGGCGCAGCCGAGGAGGTGGATGTTTCGGTTGCCGGGCTTGCCGAGCATTTCGGTCAGGGCGAAGCCGTTCATCAGCATGAGGACGATGATGGTGGAAAGCGCCATGCCCATCACACCCAGGCCGAAGACCTTCTGGGCGATGCCCGGGCCGGTGAGGGGCTGGAGGGTAGTGGCGAGCTGGATGTTGCCGCGCTGGGCGAGCATGGCTCCCATGGCGCGGTCTGCCTCCGGCAACGCTGCGACGGCGGCGGGGATGGCGGCGGCTTTTTCAGCGGCTGGCAGTTCGGCGGTGGCTGCAAGCACGGCCGGATGGGTCTTGAAGGCGGCATGGTAGCTGTTGGCGGCCGCAGGGATGGGGGTGCCGTCGGCGTTGAGGATATCGCCGGTTTTCGCGTGGAAGGCGGCGGCGGCGGCGATAACGATGCAGGAGGTGGCCAGCACGAAGGGGACGATGAGGCCGATGGAAAGGTCAAAGATGGCGAGACCGCGCTCGCGGCGGCCCCATTTCCTGCGGAGCATGGAGTAGGGGAGGAGGAAGGTCATGTTGATGCCCACGGCGGTGCCGAAGGCGGTGATGATGATGTCGCGCTGGCTGCTGACGATGGCACCGGTCCAATATTGGGCGAACTCGCCTGTCGCGGCGATGGGGGCGATGTAGTCCTTGGCGGGGTTGTAGAGGTCGCTGACGCGCGGGAGCATGCCATTGAAGATTTCACCCCAGCTGATGGCTCCGGAAAACGTGAGTACGCCCACGACGAGGAAGAAGGCGATCACGATGAGGCCGACCATGGCCTTGAGGACGTTCTCGAAAACTTTCACGCCCTTGCTACCGGATTCATAGGCGAAGTTGATGCCCATGCCGACGACGAAGAAGAGCACGGCGATGGCGATGGTGGAGCCTGTGGATGTGCCGAGGAAAGGGAAGATGTTCTGCTGCATCGCGCCGATGCCGAGGCTGAACTGAGGCATGGCCCAGACGATGTTCGCCATGAGGGTGGCGATAACCCATGCCCATGCGAGGACGGGGGAGACGTGGGATTTGATTGACTCGAAGGGGCGGCGGCCGGTGGAGAGGGTGACGTAGCCGATGGCGGAGAGCATGATCACGCCGAGGATCATGGCGAGCGGCTGGAGCCACATGAGTTGGTAGCCGGAGATGATGCCGACGTAGAGGGCACCGGCCAGGGAGCCGCCGCCAAGGGTGATCGCGCCTTGCAGCCAGCCGGGGCCGGAGAGCTTGGTGTAGATGGCGGCTTTGCCGAGCGGGCCTTTGGTTTCGGCAAGGTCGAGGAGTTCTGATTCTGATTTGGTGACCTGGGTTTTCATGTTTCGCTGGGGGGAGATTGGAGATTGCAGGCGATTATGGAAGGATTTTAACCAAAGGCGGCGCGGAGGTTTGCCATGCTTTCTGCGGCGAGGGTGTCCGGGGGGATGTTTGTATCGAAGACCTCGACGGAAACCCATTTGTCGTAGCGTCCCCTGATGAGTTCGGCGGCGATGGGCGGGAAATCGACATCGCCCATGCCGGGGCCGCGGAGGTTGGGGTCGTTCGCGTGGAAGTGGGCGGCCCAGGGGAGGGATTCGCGGACGGTTTCCGGGATGGGTTTGCTGTCGGCGGCCATGGCCTTGACATCGAGGTGGAGTCGGACTTGCGGTGAATCGATTTTTTCTAACAGCGCGATGGTCTCGGCGGCGGTGTTGATGAAATTCGTTTCCGAGGGTCCGAGGAATTCGAAGGCGACGGTGACGCCCGCCGCCGCGAGGTGGGGGGAGAGGCGCTGGAAAAAGTCGATGAAGCGCGCCTCGGCATCCGGGCGCGACCATCCGGGAGCTAACGTGCGCTGCTGGGGGCTGCCCCAGACCATGATATTCCCGCCCATGGCGGAGCAGGTTTCGGCGAGGTGGCGGGCGTAATCGAAGGTGCGCTGTAGGACGGCGGGGTGGGGATCGGTGAGGTGGTAGCCTTCGGTTTTGGCGAGCAGCCAGTGGAGGCCGACCATTTCGAGGCCGTGGTCGCGGACGATGGCTCCGTATTTTTCCGCTTCTGTGTGGGTGAGTGTTTCGGGATTTCCGAGGGTGAAGGGGGCGACCTCAAGGCCGGTGTAGCCGTGGCGTGCGGCCTTGGCGCAGCTACCGGGAAAATCGTGGTCGCGGAAAGTTTCGTTGCAGATTGCGAATTTCATGTGAGGCTGGGGTTCTGGGGGCAGGGGAACCACGGATGAACGCGGCTCGGGTTCCCGATTCTCAGTTGCCCCGGTGCTTTTTGAAGATCGCGAGGGTGCGGTCGCGCTCGGCCTTGTGATCGACGCAGGGTAGGGGATAGCCGGGGGCGAGGGGGTTGCCATTTTCCGGAGGGGATTGGAATTTCTTCGGATCGACCCCGGCGAGCTCCGGCACCCAGCGCTTGATGTATTTCCCCACGGGATCGTGCTTCGCGGTCTGGGACCATGGGTTCTGGATGCGAAAATAAGGGGCGGCATCAGCCCCGGTGCCGGCGGACCATTGCCAGCCGCCGTTGTTGGAGGCGATCTCTCCGTCCGTTAGGTGCTGCATGAAGTGGGACTCGCCGAGTTTCCAGTCGATGTGCAGGTCCTTTGTGAGGAACATGGCGGTGATCATGCGGACGCGGTTGTGCATGAATCCGGTTTTGAGGAGCTGGCGCATCCCGGCATCGACGATGGGGAAGCCGGTCTCGCCGCGTTTCCACTTGTCGAAATTCCCGCCGGGTTCCACCCACGGCAGGCCTTTCCAGTCCTCGTTGAACTCGTGGTCGAGGACGTGGGGAAAGTGGTGGAGTATGGCGAAGTAGAACTCGCGCCAGGCGAGTTCCTTGATGTAGGTGGCGATCGATTCGCGTGGGACGCCGCGCGCCTCCTTGTATTCGTCGTTCACCTTCGCATACAGGGTGCGGATGGAGATGAGGCCGTAGCGGAGATCCTGGGATAGGCGGGAGGTGCCGTCCTCGGAGGGGATGTCGCGCAGATCCTGGTAGCTGCGGATGATCTTCGAAACGGCGCGATCCATCCGCTGGCGGGCAGCGCGTTCGCCGGGTTCGGGGAGGTCTGCGGTGGGTCTTTCCAGTCCCCAGTGGGCGACGGTGGGAAGCTCCAGGGAGGGGATGCCTGCCGGGGTGTTGAGCGCTTCCGGTTTCGGGTAAGGTGTGGGCTTATCTCGCTCGATCCAGTTCCGGTAATAAGGTGTGAAGACCTTGTAGGGGGTTTCCGACTGGGTAAGGATTTCGGCAGGTGTGTGGAGGGAGGCGTCGTCGTGTCCTGTGCAGCGGATGCCGAGTTCTTCGCAGAGTCCGATGAGCTTTTCCTCAACGCGTTTGCCGAATGGGTCTGGGTCGCGGTTGAAATGGATGGCTTCGGCTCCGGTTTCCCCGATGAGTTTGCGTATTTCGGTAACGGCATCGCCGCAGCGGATGATGAGGCGGCCTTGCAGCGTTTCGAGGTTCCTTGAGAGCGATGCGAGGCATCCGCAGAGGAAGTGCTGACGATTTGAGCCGGTCCAGTGATGCGAGCTTTTCCAATCGCTGAGGACATAGACCGGGATCACCGGGTTGCCCTTCGAGGCGTGATGGAGGGCGGTGTTGTCGGCGATGCGGAGATCGCGGCGGAACCAATGGATGACCGGAGGCATGGGCGACGAAAGCACCGTTTCGCGCCGGGCAAAACGAAAATCAGCGGGAGTGGATCAGACTTTCGCCAGAAAGGCGGAACACTTCTTGATCGTGGCGGGGCTGAGCTTCCCGTTGACCAGTTTGCCGCCCTCGAGGATGGCTTTCAGATCGGAAAGAGCGGCCTCTGCGGCGACGAGGGATTTTTTGCCACCTCCGAATTTCTTGTCGGGAAAATACTTGGTGAATGTGGTGCCGTAGCGGCTGATGCAGAGACGCCAGCCCTCGAATGCCGCATTTTCGTACGTAAAGCGGGTAAGGTTTTTCTTAGATTTCATTTTCTATGGGGGAAAACTGAGTCCCCATAAAACCCTGCGGAACAGGTGAATCCAAGCATATTTCTCAGTACGCTCAGTAAAACGTGAAGAAATCGCGGTTTTTTGCAGAAAAAGCATTGCAACAAGGCCGCCGAAGCATTTTCTTCGCCCCCCGCGAGGTAAAGATAATCGAACAGCCGTTGGTCCTCTGGTCGCGAAAGCGCCCGGCTCGCGAGAGGGAAACCCGGCAACCTACAACAAACATGTCAGCCACCACACTTGCTCGTTTCGAGCTTCCGAACCGCCTCGTCCGCAACGAGGACACAGCCACAGACACTTACGCGCAATTCGTCGCGGAGCCCTTTGAGCGCGGCTACGGCCACACCATCGGGAACACCCTGCGCCGCGTCCTGCTCTCCTCGCTTGAAGGCGCGTCCATCACATCCGTGCGCATCGCCGGTGTGCAACACGAGTTTTCCAGCCTTCCCGGCGTGGTCGAGGATGTCACGGACATCGTCCTGAACCTCAAGAAGGTGAAATTCTCGCACAACGACAAGGAGCCCCGCATCCTTTCCATCAAGGTGGAGAAGGACGGCGTCATCACCGCCGGCGACATCCAGGGCGACAACATCTACGATGTGGTCAACAAGGACCAGGTCATCTGCACCCTCGACAAGAAGGTGAAGTTCGATTGCGAATTCGAGGTCCGCGTAGGTCGCGGCTTCTCCACCGGGGATGAGAACAAGCGCAAGGACCAGCCCATCGGCGTGATCGCGATCGATTCGATCTTCTCGCCTGTCACCCGCGTCAAATACAGCGTGGACACCACCCGCGTCGGCCAGATGACCGATTACGACAAGCTCACCCTCGACATCTGGACGGACGGCCGCATCACCCCGCAGGACGCGCTCCTCCAGGCTTCCGCGATCCTCCGCCACCACCTCGATGTCTTCGTCAATTACGATGAGAACGCCGTCGATTTCGAAGAGGCACCTGCCGAATCCAGCGAGGAGAACGCGGCGCTCAAGAAGCTCCTCAACATGTCCGTCAACGAGATCGAGCTCTCCGTCCGTGCGGCGAACTGCCTGAACAACGCGAACATCACCTCCGTCGGCCAGCTGGCGATGAAGTCGGAAGCCGAGATGCTGAAATACCGCAACTTCGGGAAAAAATCCCTCAACGAGATCAAGGACAAGCTCGTCGAGCTCGGCCTCGGCCTCGGCATGTCCTTCGAGCCTGCCTTGCTCGCCGGCGGTTCCGTCGCATCGCGCGGAACACGCCTCGGCGCGGAGGATGAGGCACCCGTCGGACTCGCCGATCTCATCGCACAAAACCTCGACGAATAAGACCACCCAACCGAAACAACCAACCGATGAGACATCGCCGCAACACCACCAAGCTCAAACGCAGCGCCCCGCACCGCAAATCGCTGCTCGCAAACCTCGCCTGCAGCCTGATCGAGCACGGGCGCATCAGGACCACTTTCGGAAAGGCAAAGGCGCTTCGCCCTGTCGCCGAGAAGCTGGTCACCCAAGCCAAGCGCAACGACCTGCACTCACGCCGCCTCGCCATCGCATTCCTTCGCCAGAAGGATGCCGTGAAGAAGCTGTTCGATGAGGTCGCTCCGAACACCGGAGACCGTCCGGGCGGATATTGCCGCATCACCAAGCTCGGCCAACGCATGACCGACGCCGCACCGATGGCCATCATCGAATGGGTCGATCTGCCGGCGCTCGATGCGGAGGACGAGATCGAGGAAGTGGCCGCCGAGGAAACCCCGAAGCCTGCCAAGAAGGCCGCCAAGAAAACGGCGGACAAGAAGGAAGAGGAGCCAGCCTCAGCGGAGTAAGCCATCCGATTGCCCGAAAAATCACAAAGCCCTCCTGTGGAAACACAGGGGGGCTTTTTCGTGGGGGGAGCCGTGATTTGGAAATCTCGGATTCTCATGAATCTGCCATCATGAAAATCGACGCGGCGAGGCAAACCGCGATCAAGAACCAGAAGGCCGCCTCGGCCGGGTTGAAGGTTTCGATCGCATCGGAAGCGCTCACTTCATCTTCTTCACGATCTGTTTCCTGAACAGCGGGAGGAACTCGCGCTCGATGTATTCGTGGGCGGCTTGCAGGCCTTCGGCGCGGTGGATTTCCCCGATCCGCGCCTCGACGCTGGTGGGGTTTCCGAAGGCGCTGAGGAATTCGTTGGAGGTGAGGTGGGTGAACCAGATGCCGTCCATGCAGCCGCGCTCGCGCAGCACGAATTCTCGGGCGAAGAGGGCGAGCACCGCATCGCCGATCCATGCCGCCTCGCGCTCGATCTTGAGGAGTTCGTTGCGTGTCACGCGGCGAGTGTGATGTGGCGGCAACTAGCGGGCTAGCTTTTCCATGCGCTCGCGGCGGATTCTTTCGCGCAGCCTGTCCTCGGACTCCGCATCCCAGTATCCTGGCTGCAACTCGAGGAAAACGGAGGTGTAGGGCAGTGCCGTGGGCGTGCGAATCACCAGCACGTCGTAGCTTTGGTTCGCGGATTCCAGCAGGGTGATGAGGGATTGCTGGTCGAGCTCCGTCGGTTCATGGCCGTGGAGCGACTCGGCGATCTGGTGGCGCATTTGGTCGATGCCCGGCGCGAAATCGTTTTCCACGGCGCGCATTTCCCGGGTGAGATAGACCTTTGGACGGACGTTCTGGGTGCGCTCCAGGGCGTTGAGCACGTAATCGACAACCTCTGGCACCTCCGCGTCCGCGTTTACCTGGCGCACACCCACACGGCTGTGGGCCGGGAAGGATGCCTCGGAAACAACGATCCAGTTCCGGTAGCCGAGCTGGTTCACCTGGCTGTTGACGGAACCCCTCCAGTCCCCGGCGTCCCCCATCGAGCCGCAGCCAGGAATCATCACGGAGATGATTGGTGCGAGCAGAATTCCGAAGGATTTCACGTGTGCGATGATAGGCGGAATGGCAGCCGGTGTCAACGGACGGAGAGAGGGCTTGTCCGGATGGCCGGATCAGAGATCGCGGTGCGAGCCGTCGCAGAAAGGTGGGTTCTTGGTGGCCTTGCACTGGCAGAGGCTGAGGGCGGATTTCTCCGCGACCTCGAATTTCCGTGGCTGTATGCCGCTGCCCTTGTGGGAGCCGTCGCAGAAAGGGGTGTGGCTTGTTTTCCCGCAGGCGCACCAGAAATACGCACCGGGCTCCAGATCCAGCCTGATGGGTCTTTTCTCGGTTGGCACTGGATCTTCCGGCATGGTTCAGCGTGTTTCGTTTTGGTTCCCGGCTATCATTTCACGGGAAATGTCCGCCGCCTTGCCGGTGACGGGAACAGCGCTGCGCGTCTGCTGGTGGTAGCGCTCCGTGGGAACCTCGTGGATGTAGGTCACACCTAGCCAAGCAATCAGGATGGCGGAGGATGCACCTATGAAACTGCGGATATTCATGCGATCGGCGGGATGGGGTGGGAAGCGCTGTGCTTATGCCAAGGAACCTCCTGGAAGCCAACCAAAATCGGAAATATTGATATTTTAGGTTAATTGATGAATTCCGGCTTGCGGGATGAGGCTTGCCGGGACATCGAAGGGGCGTGGCACCCGCAGCAATCCTCTTCGATTTCGACGGGATACTTGTGGACACCGAGTGGGCCATCTACCAGGCGTGGCTGAGGACGTTCCGGGCTCACGGCCAGGATCTGCCGCTTTCCCTCTATACGCGCTGCATCGGTTCCGATTTCGATGCGTGGTCCCCGAAGACGTATCTGGAGGATCTGACCAAGCTGGGCTTCGACTGGCTGGAGATGGATGCGGCGAGGCAGTTGGAAATCCGTGCCGAACTCGAGCAGGAAGGTGCGATGGAGGGGGTGCTGGAGTTGTTGGTGGAACTCCGGGAAAAAGCGGTCCCGGCGGCTGTTGTTTCCAGTTCCTCCCATTTTTGGGTGGACGGATGGTTGGAAAAGCTTGGCCTCGGAGGTTTTTTCAGGGATGTGGTCTGCAAGGGCGATGCCCCCCGCATCAAGCCCGCTCCGGACCTTTATCTCGAGGCCGCGCGCAGATTGGGTGTGGCTGCGGCGGATTGCCTGGTGATCGAGGATTCCCTCAACGGCCTGATTTCGGCAAAAACCGCGGGGATGGCGGCATGGATTGTGCCAAACCGAGTGACCGCAGACCTCGATTTCTCTCAGGCGGACAGGGTCTTGCCCGATTTCGCGACGCTGCGAAGCGTGCTTTTCGAACGCTAGAGCCCTGGCGGGTGGCGCATGACATGCCCCTTGCCCGGGCGGGTGCGGGTGTGCCAGCGTGGACCCGACCGGTCGGCTCCCCAGCCGGTGTCGAGGCGCAAGCCGGCGACAGTCATGAAAACATGGCCGTTGCGGCAGTAGATGGTGATCCAGTCACCGGCCCCTTTCTTGCCGTATTCGAAGTAACCCTTCGAGGTGAGGGATCCGCGCAGCAGCCCAGCCTCCCTGAGCACATAGGATACCGTGCCGGAGCAATCGTAGCCGCTGTCATTGTGCTTGGCGTGCCCACCGCCCCACTTGTAGGGCATGCGCTGGAGCCTGTTGCCTGCGGCGATGGCCCTTTTTACGGCGGCAGGTGCGTTGCGCGGCGCGTAAGCGACTCCGTTCTTGATCATCGCTGTGCGACCATGCTCGAAGCGGTAGGAAACCGGCTGTCTCGCCTTCACCTGGCTGGAGCAGGAAGACAAGGCACCGACAAGTGGCATCAACAGCAGGGCTGGCAGGAAAAAGCGTTTCATAGGGCGTATTTTACGAAATTAGTTAATTTTTCCAAACTATTTTTTAAAATCCATCGGGATTTTCGTTTTCAAGGGCTTCCGAGAAAGCGCGGATCGCATTGGCGCGATGGCTGAGTTGGGATTTCACCCCTGCCCCCAGATCCGCCATCGTCAGATCGTGCCCGTCGGGGATGAAGAGCGGATCGTAGCCGAATCCGCCGTTACCGGATGGTCTTTCTGCGATTTTCCCCTCGACCACCCCGAGGTAAACGCCCATTTCCTGCCCGCCCTTGGCAAGCACAAGGGTGCAGCGGAACCTTGCGCTGCGTTCGGCCTTGCCTTGCATTTCGCGCATCAGGCGCTGGTTGTTGAGGGCATGGTTGCCTTCCTCACCGCCGTAGCTGGAGGACCAGACTCCGGGGGCGCCGCCGAGGGCGTCCACCTCCAGGCCGGAATCGTCGGCCAGCACCCAGCCATCGGTGCGGCGGCTGATTCCCAGGGCCTTGAGCCTTGCGTTTTCGAGAAACGTGGTGCCGGTTTCCTCGATTTCCGGGAGATCGGGAAATGCGGTGACATCCAGCACCTCAAAGCGGCCGCCGATGATGTGGCGGATCTCCGCGGTCTTGTGGGGGTTGCGGGTGGCGAGGATGAGCCTTGGGAGCTGGGGCATGGGCTATGGATTTCAGTTTTTCCGGGGCTTTGCCAAGAAATTTAGAATAAAACCCCGCCCGGAGCCGCCTACCATGAAGATATGAAAGCCATAACCCACCTAGCCGCCGTCGCATTCGGCGTAGCCGCCCTCGCCTCAACCGCATTCGCATCCGCCCCGGAAGGCTGGGAAACGGATGTCGAAGCAGCCATCGCCCTTGCCAAGAAAGACGGGAAATCCGTCTTGCTGGAGTTCACCGGCTCCGACTGGTGCCCTCCTTGCATCATGATGGGCAAGAAGGTTTTCTCCAAGCCGGAGTTCGTCAAGGCGGCCTCGAAGGACTTCGTGCTCGTGCATCTCGACTTCCCGAAGGGCGACAAGGAGCTTGCCGAGAAGAACCAGCCGCATGCCGACAAATACGAGATCGAGGGCTTCCCGACGGTGATCCTGCTCGACAGCGAAGGCAAGGAATTCACCCGGTTCTTCGCCTCCCAGTATCCGGACATCGACAAATTCCTCGCCCATCTCAAAGACTCCCTCGAAAAGAAAGACCTGGACTAAACGAACATGAAACACTTCCTCATCGCACTCACATCCGTAGCCGTGCTTGCAGCATCCGCCATCGCCGGTGAATCCGCCTGGCTCACCGACTACGAGGCCGCCAAGAAGCAGGCGAAGGCCGAGAACAAACCGATCTTCATCAACTTCACCGGCACCGACTGGTGCGGATGGTGCATCAAGCTGGAAAAGGAGGTTTTCTCCAAAAAGGAATTCCAGGATTACGCCAAGGAGCATCTCGTCCTGATGGAGGTGGATTTCCCGAACAAGAAGCGGCAGACGCCGGAGGTGAAAGCCCAGAACAAGAAACTCGACAAGGAGTTCGGCATCGAGGGCTACCCGACCTTGTTTCTGCTGGATGCCGATGGCAAAAAGCTCACCGATGACATCGGTTACCGCGAAGGTGGTCCGGCGGCCTACGTGGCCCACCTGAAGGAGCTTTTGAAAAAGTGATCCCCACGGCGATTTTCAGGAACCCTGCCCGCGATTCCCGCAGGCAGGGTTTTTCTTTTCATCCGGCGGGCGGTGCGGCAACTTTCCCACCCTCCGCCGCCCACCATGTCCGAAACACGCAAACCTTTCCCCTTCGACGAATTCGAGCCCAAGTGGCAATCGCGCTGGGATGCCGAGAAAACCTTCCGCACGCCCAATCCCGGCGAGGAGGGCTTCGATGCCTCCAAGCCGAAGTATTACGTCCTCGACATGTTCCCCTACCCGAGCGGCGCGGGCCTCCACGTCGGCCACCCGGAAGGCTACACCGCCACCGACATCATCGGGCGCTACAAGCGGATGAACGGATTCAGCGTCCTCCACCCCATGGGCTACGATTCCTTCGGGCTGCCCGCCGAGCAATACGCGATCAAGACCGGCCAGCATCCGGCAATCACCACCGCCGCGAACATCGAGACCTTCCGCCGCCAGCTCAAATCACTTGGCTTCGCCTATGACTGGGATCGCGAGATCGCCACCACCGATCCGGAATACGTGCGCTGGACCCAGTGGATTTTCCTCCAGATCTACAATTCCTATTTCTGCGAGGAAACCAACAAGGCGAAGCCCATTTCCGAGCTCGAGGCGAAAGGATGGAGCCGGGAGGAAATCGACAATGTTCGCCTCGCCTTCGTGGCCGACACGCCGGTCTGGTGGTCGCCGGATCTCGGCACCGTCCTCGCCAACGAGGAGGTCGAGGAATGGAAGGCGAAAGGCCACACCGTCGAGCGCCGCCCGCTGCGCCAATGGATGCTGCGCATCACCAAATACGCCCAGCGCCTCATCGACGAACTCGATACGCTCGACTGGCCCGAGGGAATCAAGCTGCTTCAGAAAAACTGGATCGGCAGGAGCGAAGGGGCGACCGTCAAATTTCAAATTTCGAATTTCAACTCCCAAGTGGAGGTGTTCACGACGCGGCCCGATACGCTTTTCGGTGCGACATACATGGTTCTCGCTCCCGAGCATCCGTTTGTTTCGGAAATCACCACGGAGGAAAACAAGGTGGCGGTGGAGGCTTATCAGAAAGCCTGTTCAGCGAAGTCGGATCTCGATCGCGGCGACCTCAACAAGGACAAGTCCGGCGTTTTCACCGGTGCCTACGCGGTCAATCCGGTCAACAACCAGGAAATCCCGATCTGGATCGCGGACTACGTGATGATGGGTTACGGCACCGGCGCGATCATGGCCGTGCCCGCGCATGACGAGCGGGATTTTGAGTTCGCGCAACGTTTCGATCTGCCGGTCATCCAGGTGGTGAAACCGTCGGATGATTCCGACTGGCAGGGTTACACGGCTCCCGGAACCGCCATCAACTCCGGCTTCCTCGACGGCCTGCCCACCGCCGAGGCCAAGGCCAAGATGATCGCCTGGCTCGTCGAGAACGAGAAGGGCAAGCGCAAGATCCAGTTCAAGCTCCGCGACTGGCTGTTCTCCCGCCAGCGCTATTGGGGCGAGCCGTTTCCCATCGTCTGGAAGGACGGCCTGCATTCCGCCGTGGCCGATGAGGAGCTACCTTTGCTCGCGCCGCCGCTCGACGATTACAAACCCAGCGGCTCACCGGAACCCATCCTCTCGAAAGCCCGCGAATGGGTCGAGCTTCCCGACGGTTTCACCCGCGAGACCAACACCATGCCGCAGTGGGCGGGTTCCTGCTGGTATTACCTCCGCTACTGCGATCCTGGTAATTCCGACCGTTTCATCTCGAAGGACGCCGAGCGATACTGGTCGGATGAGAAACCGGGAATGGTCGATCTCTACGTCGGCGGCACCGAGCATGCGGTGCTGCATCTCCTCTATGCGCGTTTCTGGCACAAGGTGCTCTTCGATCTCGGCCACGTCCGCACTCCGGAGCCGTTCCAGAAGCTCGTCAACCAAGGCCTGATCCTCGGCGAGGACGGGCAGAAGATGTCCAAGTCCCGCGGCAACGTGGTCAATCCCGACGATGTGGTGAAGGAATACGGCGCGGATTCCCTGCGCCTCTACGAAATGTTCATGGGGCCGCTGGAGCAGGTGAAGCCATGGCAGATGAAAGGCGTGGAGGGCGTCTCGCGCTTCCTCGCCCGCGTCTGGCGCCTGGCCGTCACCGAGGAGGGCGGGGTTTCCGGGAAAATCCAGGACGCGCCGTGCACCGACAAGGAGCTGCTCCGCGTCGTCCACGAGACGATCAGGAAGGTCGGCGAGGACATCGAGAAACTCAGTTTCAACACCGCGATCTCGCAGATGATGATCTGCACCAACGCCTTCACGCAGGCGGGCGCGGTGCCGCTGAAGGAGTTCACGGATTTCCTGAAAATCCTCAATCCCTTCGCCCCGCACCTCAGCGAGGAGATCCATTCCCGCATCGGCGGCAAAGGCCTGCTTTCCGAGACCGAATGGCCGGCTTACGACGACCAAGCCCTGATCCGCACCGAGTGCGAACTCGTCGTGCAGGTCAACGGCAAGCTCCGCGACCGTATCTGGATGGCCATGGATGCGCCCGAAGAAACCGCCAAGGAACTCGCCTTCTCATCGCCGAAAATCAAGGAGCACACCGATGGCAAGATGATCCGCAAGGTGATCTACGTCCCCGGCAAGATCATGAACCTGGTGGTTGGATAGGTGCCGCCTGCTGCGGTTATTCGACACCGATGCGGTAGAAGCGTTTCGGATCGCCTGGTGCGGGGCTGTGGCTGAATTCGACGGGCGCTCCGTTGCCCGGTTTGGCATCGCCGATCTGTAACCATTCGTCCTCTTTCAGCGATGTGCTTGTCCACAGGCGATAGGTTTTTCCGGATATGCCATCCACGGTGAGAGTGATCTCGCCACCGGATCTCACCAGCGAAGAGATGCGGAATTGCGAAGCGGCATCCAGCGGATCGGTGCCTGCGGTATCCTCCGTTGCGTTGGTTACGCCATCGCCGTCCTCGTCGCCGTCTGAGGATAGGAGCTTCACGGGTGCACTTGCCGGGCTGGACGGCCCGGTGATGCCTGCTGTGCTGGTGGCGGTTGCGGCGGCTGTCAGGTTGTCCCCAATGTTTCCGGTGAGCGTGACGGATGCGATGCCGGCCTGCACGGAGCCGTTCACGGTGAAGAAATCAACCGCATCGTCCCCGGTGAAAGCGGAGGTGCCCCAGGTGAAGGTGGCGCTGCTGCCGATCGCGTAGGCCGCCGCGGAGACCGGGGTGTCCGGCGCGGGCGGCGGGGTGACATCGTAGAGTTTCAGATACTGCGCCTCGTAGGGTGCGGTGTCCCACGCGCCTGCCGTGGTCGGGACTTTTTTCAAGTTCACCGTGAAGCCGCCGCTCTTGAGTGCGCTGCCGGTGATGCCGCCGCCCCATTGCCATGCATCGCGGCGCCCGGTGATGGCGGGAGGCCGGATGTACGCCGCGATGTTGCGCACGTTGTAGGTGCGCGTGTCCTTGATCCCCAGCAAGGTCGCCAGCCCGGCGGGGATCTTGAAATTGTCCGGCTGGTCGTTGGAACGGTCGAGGTTCGCGAAGGCAAGGACAACATCCTTGGACGCGGGGGAAGCGCCGGGTTGCTCGTACTTCGCCACGCTGAAAATCTGGTTGTTGGAGCCGTCACCGTTCAGGAACCAGCGGTTGGAGGAACGCAAGGCCGCGCTGAGGCTGCGCGCCGCGTTGATGCCGGAATAGACATGGAAGAGCTGGTCGTTCCCGAAATCCGTATCCGACCACAGCGGCATCATCGAATTGTAGGTTTTGAAATGCGGGATGTATTTCCCGAAGTTTTTTTCCATCAGGTCGTACCCGAAAAAGGTCGAGATCCCGAGTTCCTGGCCGGGGAAGATCATCGGCGCGCCGTCGTTGGTGGAGAAGATCGCAAAGCGGGCCGCCGCGTCCCATGGGTTCGCATAGTTGTCCTCGTCGTGGGAAACGGTATTGAGAAGCACAAGCCCTTGGCCGAAGGCCGAACGCCGGGTTTCGAACATGGAGACGAAGTCATTCCTGTTCGAGGCGCCTTTCGCGGCGAAGAGGATGTTCTCGTTGAGGATGTCGAAGTGGCGGTTCGAGCGGTAGGGCGGGGCGCCGCCGTCAAGCGTCTCCGCCATGAAAACGAAACTCCACTTGTAGCTGCGGGCGACGTTGATGATGTATTCCCAGCATTGGGGGGGGAGCCCCTGGCCGAAGTCGCAGCGCAGGCCGTCGATGCCCCGGGCGTCCCATGCATAGCGGGCCGCCGCATCGCCATCGCCCGGAAGGCTGTTGCGGTTCTGGTTGGCGGGTCGTGTTTTCTCCAGCCAGTAAGGGGCGTATTGCGCAAAGTATTTCCATGTCGCGCGCGTGAAGGCATCAAAACTGCCGCCGTCCGTGCCGTTGAATGCGTAGGACGTGGTATCCAGCCAATCCCCTTCGTTGTTGTAGTTGTTGTTCTCGGAGCCGTCCTGGGCGCCGACCAACGCCGCGTAACGCCCGAAATAGATGTCGAGCACATCCAGCCATTTGCCGAAGTCGTTGCGGTCGGGTGCGGATGCGACGTTGTTGTTGAAAAAATCGTTGTAGCTGTTGGCCCGAAGGCGGTAGTCGCCTTTCCGGGAAAACACCCTGAGCTCGCGGTCATGGATCAGGTCGGTCTTCGACCATCCGGTGGCACCCTGCGCCGCCATCCAGGAGATGTTCGGGTTCCCGCCCTGCGTCGCGATGCCGGGCTCGCCCAGCTCGACATCCCATGCGGTGTGGTTGAAGGCGGCGTCCGGCATGATGTTGATCCCTGCGCCGTCGGCATCGGTCACGAAATTCTTGAAAGCTTGCATCGCGTTGTCGCGGTTCGTCTGGCTGCCGACATCGGCGATATTCGATGGATCGCCGGCGAAGGTGGCGGACATGCGGGGGTCGATTTCCCAGAAATTTTTCACCGCGTAGGGGCTGCCGAGGGCGAAGGGATAGTTCACGTCCTCCGAAGGGCTGCCGCCGTTCCATCTCCAGGTGGTGGCGCCCGCACCGGGGGACCGCGCGTTGATGTTCGCCGCGCTTTCGTGGCGGCCTTCCCAGCCGTACGGGTGGTAGGGCTGGAACCAGAGCCAGTTCACCCCGAGAGCCTGCGCGTAGCCGAGGTTCCAGTTGTTGACACGCCCTCCGGCGGTGTGGATGGCCCCGGCGCGGTCGGAGAGATCCTCGAAGGTGCTGCGCTGCGAAAATTGGGTGCCGGATGCCTCGATGTTGAGTGTGTTCACCTCGTACAAGCGGATCTCGCGTGCGGTGACCGGCGAGACAACGATGGCATGGTCGCGTTTCCCGCCGGAACCCGTGTTCGCGTAGTAGCGGTAGGTGCCCGGGGCATCGCCGTTCAGCCGGTAGCGGGCGGTGAGCCGGTAGGCGCCGGTCTTCGATGCCTGGAGCGTGATCTGGTATCCGCCCGATACGAGGGCCATGGTATGCGCCTTGTAGTAGTGGGTGTCATCCCCGGCGGCGATCGTGTTGCCGTTCGGCGGGAGGATGCCGTCCTCGATGCCATCGCCGTTTGCGTCATCATCCGCGCGGTCGCGGCGGTCGAGGTTTGTGAAAACCTCGGCGGATTCGACGTTCGTCACCTGCGGATCGAAGAAGACAGTGATGGGTATGGAGTCTCCGGCAACCTCATCGACAAAGAGATGGGTGGTCGTGTAATCCGCCTCCACCTCGCCGCCCGCGCGGGTCGTCGAGTTGGCGCTGATTTTCAGCGTGGCGGCGGACAGCGATGGCGCTGCAAGCATGAGTGCCGCGGCGATGATTTTCGGATTCATGGTTCAGTTCGTGGATGGGGCGATTTCAAGGCGGTAGAAACGCCTCGTCTGGTTGGCGGATGGTGCGGGATCGATGCGCTTGTATGCGGGATCGGCGGGCAGACCGAAGGTGTTGAGGGCTGGGGTGATTTCCGTCCATGACTGCGGCTCGAGCGTGGCGGACTGCCAGATGCGGTACAGGCGGTTCGGTATCGTGGGGAATTCGATCTCCACCGATCCGCTCGTGATGCGGGTTAGCTTGAGCGTAGGGAGCTGCTCCGCGTCCGATAGCCGTGGGTTCATCCCGAAGAGCCATTCGCGGTAGTTGCTCACGCCGTCCTTATCGGGATCTCCGTTCGGGCCGTTGTCGATATCGGTGGAGCCGTCGTCGGAGCTGCTCAGGTTGTAGGTTGTTTCCCAATCGTCGGGGAGCATGTCCATGTCGGCATCGGTGAGGGTGGAATCGAGCTCCAGCGCGAAGCTGAACGTGCCCGTTCCCTCAAGCTCCACCTGCTCGGTCTGCGGCTGGTTGCGCATCCGGATCGTATCCGGGAGGAAAGGGATGCCCGCGGAGGGCGATGCATCGATGGCCTGTGGGTTGACCGATGCCCCCGAGAGTCCGACTCCTGAGGTCACGATCGCCGCGCCGACGGAATGGGAGAGCGAGGTGTTGCGGATTTCCTTGCGTCCACCCGAAGGAGCCGGGGAAACGAGGTTTGCCTGGCCGTTGACCAAGAGATCCTCAAGATGCGGGGAAAGGCCGAAGCGGACGAAGAGTTTCGTAATCCCACCGCCCAGCTGGTAGCTTGCCGTCAGCTTGCCTGTGGCATCCGATAGTGTGACCGTTTTTGCGATTTTCCCGTCCGCCGTCGTGAAGGTCCATCCGTTCGCGCCGGAGGCTGTGGCGGTGTAGAGGCTGTTCACGTAGTTGGAGTTCGGCCCGGCGGCGAACCAGTCCTTGAAGGCGGATGTGCGGCGCGCGCCGGTGTTGCCGAGGCCGTCGTCGTTGGAGGTGCCTTCCTCCTCGGTTTCCCTGTCGTTGTAGGAGAGGAAATTCCCGACCACCTGATAGACGTCGCCAGTGCCGGGTGTGCGCACCCATGCCGCCGTCATGCGCCCTCCCAGCGCCTCGAACACGGCGAAAGTGCGCGGGTTTTTCAGGACGTATTCAGGCTCACCGTCGAGATCGACATCCACGGATTCCGCGACCGCTGCCGCAGGTGGTGCCGCCGCCCATGCCTGGACTGAGGAGTAGATCGCGGCGAAGCGGATCTGGGGCTGGCTGCGGGTGGAGAGCGGTGAGAGCGTGTTGTAGTCGGTATCCGGAGAGGTGTAGACGCCGGTGCTGTATTTCGTCAGGTCGTTGTTGCGCTGGTTGTGGAAAGCGGTCAGCAAGGTGGATGTGTGAGCGGTGGCGCGGGCAAGGAACATGGCCGATTGGGTTCCTGAGTCGCCATTGAGGGCAGCAACCGCATTCCAACTGAGATCGGCGAGCTTCCCGTCACCCAGCGTCTGCATGCCGTAGGCCATGCCTGCGGGGAGCGGCACGCCGGTGCGGATCGAGAAGCGCTTGTCGATCAAGCCTTCCTCGCGTCCTGGCTGGCCGAGATACCAGTTGTCATAATTTTCCTGGGTCGCGTGGTCGATGTAGTCCTGGGAAACTTTCGGCAGGGACGGGGAGCCCCGGTCGATGGCGGTCCATTGGTCACCCACGCCATCGCGGTTGATATCGATTTCCTGGTCGACAATCTGTTCCGGCGTGACGATGCGGATCCAAGGGTGGTTTGCGGCCCAGCGGAGGTTCCTGTCGTATGCGGCGGCGTTGTCGAAGTTTCCGAACTCATCCCAGAAGTTCTGGATGACGAGCACCTGATCCTGGGTGCCGCTGCGCGCCTTGCGGAGGAAGAGATTCCGCCATGGGCCGGGGAAGCCGTTGTCGAGGTTCTGGTAGCGGTAGCTGCCGGCCTGGTCGTTGATGACGAAGCATTCCACGCCGTGGTAGCGGTTGAGGCGGTAGCCATCGTCGGAAAGCGCGGTGTTGCGTCCCTGCCAGCGGAAGAGGTGGCGCATCTGGTCGATAAACGTGTAAGTGTATCCCATCGCGGAAATCCGCTGGAACACGCTGCCGTCCGCGACGCGCTCCGGATTCCAGAACACGCGGTTCGACGGCAGATCTCCGTAGATACGGTTCAGGACGTCATCGGCGAGGAGCTTGTTGTCCAGATTGTAGGCGTTGGAGAAATACGCGATCATGTGGTCGCTGAAGGTCGTGCCGAGCAGGCCGATGTTCCCCGCCTGGATCTGTCCGCCGATGCGCCCGTTGAAAGCCGGGCCGTCGCGCCATGGCCTGTTTGCGGCGGGATCGACAGACGCCCACTCGATCGCGGTGGCGAGCGTCGGGGTGAGGTGGAGGGTGAGAGGCTTCGCGAAAGCCTCGTGCGCATCGATGAGGCGGTGGTATCCGGAAGCCTGGCCGTTGTTGATGAGGCGCTGGGTTTCGGCTCCGGGCAAAACCGGCTGGTTCCCGTGGGTGAGGAGGATCATTTTCGCGGATTTCCTCTGGTCCGGATAGAGGCCGTTGCCGTCCGCGCCAATCCAGTTGAAGAGCCTTCCGTTGGCCGCGATGTTTTGCTGGGCGGCGAATTCGTCGTCGTTGAGGAAATCGTCCGTGATGCTGTCGCGGAGGTCGTTGCGGCCGCCGATGTCTCCTGCTCCCGCGCCGTTAGGGCCGCTGTTGTTGGTGCCGTCGCGCGTGGTGAAGACCTGGAAGTTGAGTTTCGTGGAGCCGTTCCATCCCGAATCCAACAAAGCCTTCCTACTGATGGAAAACTCCACCGCATCGAGATCCGCATTGTAGTAGGATTTCCCGAAACCGTCGGGCGTGTTCTGGTCGCGCACCTCGACGCCGTTCGCGCCTGTGAGAGCCTCGTTGATGGTGGTGGAATTCACCCCGGGGTTGCGATCCACATACACGCGGCCCACGTTTGTCTGGTAGCATGCGACGACAGCCTCCCATTTCATCTGGGTGAGGATGTCCACCTGATCGGGGAGAGCGGATTCGCCCGAGTTCGGGTTGCCCGTGTCGATGACGACGTAGATGTCCAGGTTGCCCTCCTCGGCCTGCGGGCGGAGGTCGTACATATCGAGGCGGAAGTAGAAATTCCCGTCGGCACCGCCATCGCGGGCGTAGAAGGCCACGATATCGCGTGAGCTGTCGAATCCGTCGTAGGCGCGATAGATATCCCCGCTCTGGCTGTTGTTTCCGGCTCCGTGGTATTCGTCGAAGCTGATGAGATCCTCCAGGGTCCAGTCGGTGAACGCGTTGTCGTTGACCGCGTTGCCCCGGACAACCTGTTCGCCCGTCCCGATCACGATGCTGTTGGCGACTGGTGTGCCCGCCGAGTCGTCGAGGAGCGGCTTGGTGCCGTTCTGAAGTTCCTGGATGTTGGTGAAACCGTCGCCGTCGGGATCGCCGATTGCGCCCATCTCGGGGTTGCCAGCTCCGCCGGTGCGCATGTTGTAGGTGCCGTTGTCGAGGGGATCGAGCCCGCTGGTTTCCTCGAAGCCATCGGGCAGGCCGTCACCATCGGTGTCCGCGTTGAGCGGATCCGTCTCCGACCAGATCACGCGGGGCCATCCGGTGTTGGGGTAATCGAGGAGCAGCTTCGCGCGGTTGACTGCGCGGGATTTCGCGCCCGGAAGGTTCGCGCCGATCAGGTAGGCGGCATTCGCCGTTTCGCTGAGGTCGAAGGGGGTTCTATCGCCGTTTTCAGCGAGTAACTCGAGATCGATGAGTCCGTTGGCATTGGCGTCCTCCTTGCTGTCGGAAAGGCCGTCGAGGTCGGTGTCGGCGGAGTTGGGATCGGTTTCCATGAAGACCCCGTTGAGCGGGACTGCGGAGCGATCGACGCGTGAGGTGTTGTACACCGTCGTCGGGGAAGCGAGGTAGGATGTCGCGTTTCCGCCCGCATCGACGAGCGCGATGTCGACCCGGCCGTTGCGGTTGAGATCTTCGCGCCCGTCGTCAAGGCCGTCGTCGTCGGTATCGGCCTTCGAGGGGTCGGTCATCGAGCCGCCGAGCTGGTCGGTACGGGAGCGGTTGAGGTTGAAGCGCGGGTGTGAGGAGTTGTCGGTGGTGTTGAAAATGGGCGGATCCACATCGGCGACGAAGTTCCTGAAGCCGTCCCCATCGGTGTCGGTGTCGGTGTTCGTGCCGGGTGAATAGGTGCCGCCGAGGCCGGACTCCAAGCCATCCGGAAGGAGGTCATCGTCGGTGTCGGGGCTTACGGGATTGGTCATCCCGAAGATTCTCCAGACATGCACATCGCCGTTGTTCCATGTTTCCGAGTTCGACTCGGGAAGGTTTTTCCGAGTCAGCTCGTCGAGATCCGCGAGGCCGTCGTCATCGTCGTCGAGGTCGTTGGGATCCTCCTCCACGATCTGCCGGACGACGACGGTGACGTTGCGCCGCGCCGATGCGCTGACTGCGCCGTCAATCTCAAGATAGGCGTCGGCACGGATCCGGTATTCCCCGGCGTCGATCCCAGCCCAATCGAAAACCCAGATTTTCTTGGAACCGGATGCTTCCTGCTGTGTCAGGGTGATGGTGCCACCGCCCATTTCCACAACGACCTTCACATCCACCACACGCTCATCGGTCTCCACCTTGATTGCGGTCGAGCGCTGGGCCGGGGTCGGGTTTGGCACGGCGGGCAGGACGACTTCGTAGGGTCTTCCGTCGCTGCCGATTGCGGCCGGTTCGGTGATTGCGATGTAGGGGCGTTGGCTGATCGCCGCTTTCACGGTGCGCGCCGCCTGCAAGACCTGCGACGCCCGCGTGTGGGTCACGGTGATCAGGTGCTCGAAATCAGGGCGGCCGTTGTAAAGGTTGGGGAGCGGGAAGGAGAGGGCGTGGTAGTCGTCCGTCTCATTGCGCACGATGGAGTAGAGGGACCGGTCCTGGGGCACGCCGCCATCGGCGGAGCCGCTCTCGGTGCTTGCGAGGGTGATGAGGAATTCGTTGATGAGCTGCTCGTCGGAAACGCCATCGCCGAGGGATTTCGAGAAATAGGCCTTCATCACATAGCCTTCGGCGACCAGCTCACCGTCGGATTGCGGGAATGCGACGAAAAGCCTCGTGACCGGCCCGGCGGTGTTGACGTTGCGGATCAGGGTGGTGTAGTGGCCTTCGACATCGGAGAGCGATTGGCTGGTGGAGGAAGAGACCTCCTTGAGGCGCACCTTGATCTGAGCGTTGCCGGCTGCGGGGATGTTGCGGTAGTCGAAGCGCCATTCCAGCGGGTAGGCCTCCGAAGTGTTGTTAGGTTGCACCGAGGTCGCGCGCGCCCATGACTCGGCGAGGTTCGCATCCCAGATCCCGTTGCCGTTGAGATCCTCGTAGGGTTCGCCGCTGTCGCGCACGCCGTTGCGGTTGGCATCCGTGAACGGCTCGAAGCCCGGGCCGTTGCCGTTGATCGCGCGGGTCTGGGAATCGTCGTTCGCCATGTCCGTATCGACGATCTGGTACCAGACCTCCGTCACGCTGCGATCCGTCCGCACCACCGCACCATAGGTCTGCTGGTTCAGGTTGTCGTTTTCCGAAGGGAAAACGATCTCGCCCGCCGGGCGTTGCGCATCGTAGTAAAAGGTCTGCCGGTAGGTGTTGTAGATGGGAGCCTTGCCGAGGCGGTTGAGGAACGCCCGGGCGCTGACCATGTGGAAGCCCTCATCGAGACCGGTCTGCATGTCCCATGCCCAGGAGTTGTAGCTTGTGTTCGGATCCTGTTTCCTTGCGTAGTCGTTGTGTGGGAAAAACTGCACCTGGGTGGCGTCGAAGCCGTCGATCTCGAACACGGTGGTCATGCCGCTGAGCTTGGCATGGGAGCCGGAGTCGGAGGGGAACCACGAGGGCGCGCCTTCCTTGGAAATACCGATCTTGTATTTGAATGTCGCACCGTTGTCGGGCTTTGGGACGCTGGCGCTCATCCACCAGTCGTTGGCACCGGCGTTGTGGCTGTATGACATTTCCGTGACCTTGGTGGTGCCGACACCCTCGCCGCCTGAGCCTTCCGGGTTCGTGCCGTCGGAGGTGTGATACACAAACATGCGGAAGCCGAGACCCACGGGATTCGGATTCGCCCAAAGTGAGATCTGCGCGCCGTCCTCGGAGTATTGCAAGGGTGCGTTTCCACCAGGCCAACCTCCCGCCGGAGTGCCTCCGACGACGGCTTCCGGATCGTGATATAGGAATGAGGCGACGTCTCCGCCCTCGGTTCCGAAGTTGTTCACCGCGCCGCTCTGCGCTATGGCGAAGCCGGGCGTGCCGATTGCCTTCCCGTATGTCTCCGCACCCGGCGAGCCGATCTTGCAGCGAGCGGAGTCTTTTGCCGCGAATTTTTCCGCGTGGATCCGTTTCGAGAAATTCGCCTGCTCGTAACCCATGAACACGTCGTCCGAGATGGCGGGAGGGTTGTCGCGTTTTGCGGGATCGCCGCCAACACCGTTGAGGTCGATGCCGCCATTGAGCTTGATGAGCACGTTTTCGGCGGAGCCATCGGCGCGGACGGCGAATTTGAGATCCGTGCCGTTCCTTACACGCGGAACATCGATGCTGTAGCTGAAATCGGCGCCATCCGCGTCGGGAAGGCCGAGGGGATTAAAACCCGGATCGCCGTCGGGGCCGTCCTTCCGGGTCACTGTCACGGTTTCCGCAGGAAGCCCGCCTTCGTAGATCGAGATCGCCTTGCCTCCGCCCTGGGTCCAGTCGCGTGCGGGATCGGGGTTTTTCCAGGAGAACACATAATAGCCGCCCGATGGGACGATGACCCCGTTTTGCAAGCCGATGTTGGAGGAAACCAGGCCGCGCCCGCCGCCGGCATCGCCGAGACGGATGAAGAAACCGTTCATCGAATCCCCGTTTGCAGCGGCACCGCGGGCGTATTGCCAGAGATAGGCGTTGGGCGGGAAGCTGGTCGAGAAATCCTGCCCGACGCCGTTCGCGAAGTTGTCGTTGACCATGACCAGCGCGGTTGCGCCATCGCCGTCTGTCATGCCGCCGTTGGAGCGCTTGTCGATGCGTTCGTAGGCCACGAGATCGGCACTGCTCCACGCACCCTTCTGGTAGCCGCGCGCGAAGTTTTGGTGGATTTTCATCAGGTTGGGAAGGCGGCCGTCGGCGTATTGGCCGAGGAAGGCGGTGTTCGAGTGGCGGGGAAAGGCGCCGCCGCTCTGGCTGAGGGTTTCCGCATGGTAGTTGCCGTCCGTGTAGACCAGCGGCAGGCCGGCGCGGGTGAAATAGAAGGCGTGTTGGAGCTCGCGCCGCGCCGCGAAATCGCTGTCGTGGCTCTGTGCGTGGGTGACGGCGATCGCCGCAGGGAAACCGCCCGAGCCTTCCTGGTCGTAGCCCTGCAGGCCGGACGAAGGGTTTCCGAGGAGGTTATTGAAATTGCTGCGCAGGTCGTTGTCCACGAGCCGCTGGCCGCGGTCGATGTAACCGCCGTAACCGGGGGGCTGGCCGAGGTGCTCGCCGAAGAGCATCGCATCGTCACGCGCCTTTTCCGTATCGAAGAGGGTGTCGCGGTGGTTCGACCAATCGCTGAAGCCGCGCGAGAGGTTGAACTGTTCCTGCGCCTGTCCGGTGTAGCCGTAGCTGCTGCTGTCCGCCCCCGCGCCGGTAGCCCCGAAGAAATCATCGCGGACGTGCTTCACCGCATCGAGGCGCAGCCCGTCGGCTTTCGTCCGATCCATTTTCCAGCGCACCGCCCGGTGGAGCATTTCCTCCACATACTCGGAGTAGTATTCCGCATTCGCCGCGAGGAACTGCGGCGTTAGCCCGTTGCCCGGGCCGAAGCCGACATACTGCCCCTGCCCGGCAGAGTGCCTCTGTCCGCCGGATGTGGGGCGGTAGCAGTAGTAGCCGGGGTTTTGCGGGTGGCGCAGAAAGCTGATCTTACGGATCGTGTCGCCCTCGTTTCGCCCGAAGTTGTTGTTCCAGATGCCGGGTTCCTGGGCGATGTCGATGAGATCGGAAAGCCCGAGATATTGCACCTGCCAGGCGTCCCCCCAGTTGCGGGTGTTATCCCATTTCCGGAAAAAGCCCTCCTCCGTCTGGCGGAGGTGGAAATCCTCCGGCACAAAGCCAGGATACGTGTCGATGGGGGTCGATTCGTTGAAGCCCGGGATATCGAACGCATTGTGGTTCATGATGTTGTCGAAATACACGCGTATCCCGAATCGGTGCGCCGCCTTCATCAGGCTCAGCAACTCCTCCTCAGTGCCGTATCGCGTCCGTTTCGAGCCGCGCTGATCCTTTGATCCGAGGTCGAAACGATCCCACAGGTCGTAGCCCACGGACAGGCCGCCGCTTCCCTTCGTTGGCGGCGGCAGCCAGAGCGATTGGTATCCCGCTTCCGCGAGTTCAGGCATCTTCCGCTCGATCTCTTTCCACGAGGTATTGAAATACTGTAACATTGCTTCCGCTGTCGCAATGCGGGTCAGCATGAAAAAAAAGACGAGGGAGCGGAAGGGGATGGGTTTCATGGAGCGAATACCGGAATAACGGCGTGATTATTTTCCGGGGGAAATGCAGTCGTCAAATTTCACATGCACCTTGTTTTTTGCAAGGAGTTTGCATGGTATTCGTTCACCTGCCGCCCGCCCGTGGCAAGCCTTCGCGCGCGCTGGTATGCAATGCCCAAAGGCTTGCTTGGACTTTTGGCGATTTTCCCACTATTGTTTGGGTCATGGAACCGACCCATTGCCCATCGCGAAAAAAACGCGCCTTCACTCTCGTGGAGTTGCTGATCGTGATCGCGATCCTTCTTGTGCTCGCGCTGCTCGCAACGGTGGGTTTGAGGCGCTTCGCCGAGAATGGGAAAAAAGTCCAGGCCCTGGCACAGTTCCGTGATTTCGGGATCGCGATGGCGATGTTTGAGGGGGATTACAGGAAGCCTCCCATCCCAAGCAGTAAGCGGGACACCGGATGGGACACGATCTACGGTGATCCAGGCGGCAACTACACGAACCAGTTCCTGATTTCCGCACTCGCGGGCGATGACAAGGACTACCCCTATGGCGGTGAGAATTTCTCTTCCAAGGAGGTGAACCCGCGCAACGAATCCTACATCAATTTCCCATTCGCCCCGAACAACAAGCTGGGTGTTGGCAAGGATGGAAAACTCTACGATCCATGGGGGCGCGAGGTCATGGTGGCGATCAACGGCTTCAAGTCGAACAATCCGGACGACCAGCTCGTCGATTTCAACAACGGTCGGAACGACCGCAGGCTGCATACCTGGGGGCTTGCCGAATACAAGGAGACGAAGCCGAGGGAGCAGTCCTACGTCTTCTGGTCCTACGGCAAGGATGGGAAGAAGGGGAATGCATCCAATGGCAACCAGACGGTCGTGCCCCTTGCAGGGTCTGACGATGTGATTTCCTGGTGAGGCATATTTCCCGGAAAACAAAAAACCCGGAAGGCAGGGTGCCATCCGGGTTAGGGAAACCATGGCCAAATGCGTCAATTCAGGCGGCGGCGCAGGAGAAGTGCGGTGCCGAGAAGGCCGAGCGCCAAGCTCGTGGGCTCCGGAACGACGGTGAAGGAGGCTTTGAAATTGTTCGACGAGTTGTTGTTGTTGATCGTCGCAGCGGCATCCGTAGCGTTGGTGGAGATCTGGGAGAAGACCTCCAATGTGTAGTTTCCGGGAGCAAGTCCGGAGAGAACGTTGCTGGAAAGCACAAGGGCGGCATTGCCTCCCTGGATGTCTCCGCCCCATTGCTGGTCACCGGGATTATTCAGGTTGCCGGGTGCGCCGCCATCGCCCTGGTTCCATTGGAAAGGCATATTCACGGGCGTGAATGCACCACCTGTGAGTCTCCAGAAAAGGGTGTGAGCGGTCACATCGGTGCCGTTGTTCTTGAAGGACTTCTGTTGGCCGCCGATCTGGAGTGTGTCGCCCGGGTTGAAGTTACCAAGCAGGCTCCCGTCGAAATCGTCGTTTGCCGAGACTGCGCCGATATCGTAGAAGTTGAGGGGAGAGGTTCCGGTTGTGGTGGTGAAGACAAAGGAATCGTAGATTCCGGCGGCTCCAAAGGATGTTCCTGAAGTGATCAGTGCAAGCGAGCCGATGAGGTTACTCAGTTTCATGACGGTTGGGTTGTTTAAGTTGTTGGAATGCAAGGATCAGAGATCAGGCGCGGCGGCGGCGGAGGAGAAGTCCTGCACCGAGGAGACCAAGCAGCGCGCTGCTTGGCTCTGGCACCACGGTGAAGGTTGCCTTGTAGTTGTTGCCGCCATTGTTGGAAAAGTGCGTTCCGTCGGAAGAGTTCGCCGAAGCGAAAACCTCCAGTGTATAGTTCCCGTTGCCGAGGCCGGAGAGGAGATCCACGGTGGCTGCGGTTTCATCCCATTTCTGGTCCCCTCCTCCGCCGATGTTGGAATCGAACGGTAAATTGATCGAGGCAAACGAGCCGGGAGTGTCGCCGTCCTTTACGACCCTGTAGCTGAGCGCCGCGCTGAAGACATCGCTGATCCCGTTTTTGAATGTCTTGACCTCGCCACCCCTCAAAGTCAGGGACACAATCTGTGTCAGATCGAATGTCCCGAGGCTTGCCCCGTTAAGGTCAGGATTGCCCGTCGTGGCCTGCATGTCGTAATAGGTGTCCGTCGATGCATTGATCTTCAGGATGCCGTATGACTCGAAGATTCCGGAGGCAGCATGGGATGCGCCGCTGGAGATGAGGGCCAAGACCACAACGAGATTTGTCAGTTTCATAAACCGAAGCTTTAGTTGGTTGAGTTTTTTTGCGCTGATGGATCTTCCAGATCTGCGCGAGGGAAATCATCTCTGCATCTCCCGTTCCGTCAATCAGATTTCCAGGTTTTTTTAGGCGCGGGAAAAATCGAATCTGAACCCGAAATGACCCCGGAAAAATGCACCTGCCCCGACGGAAGCGCCGCTGACCAAAGCTTACGGCACGCGCAATCTTCTCAATGTCATCATCGCCGATTCCGCCCCGCCCGTGGCCGAATACAGCTACAACGTAAGGAACCGGCTGCCCGCGACCAAGATCGAGAACGGCCTTGTTCACCGCCACCAGCGGGTATGACGGCGCGGGCAGGCTTACCGCCGTCGCCAATGACGCCCTGGACACCGCCGCCTACACCCCCAGCCCCGACGGCCTCAAAAAAGCACCAATCACCCCTTGGATCTAAGGTCGCACCTGACCCCATATCAAAAAAACTTGACACATAATTCTCGTATAGAATCCTTCCCGGACTAATTGAACTGGTAGTTCTAATTCCTGAAACCCACTTAGAGATGAGACTGATCCTTGCCTTACCCATCATTCTAGCCGCAGCTGCCGGCAGCTCTTCCGCAGCGACGATCGTCAATCTTCTGGAGGTGGACGCATATTATGACCAGACCGGCGGGGATCCTCTGACCACTCCCGCAAGCAACCCGGCCAACATCAATGCGGGTCTCACGATCAACGTGACTTTCACGCCGAATTCAACGGATATCGGTGAACTCGGAGGCGCGATCGCTCTTGTCGAGATCGGGGGTAACGCGAACGGCACCGGCCTGTATCTTCTCGGTGGGGAACTTCACTTTCTCGGAAAAATGCAAGGTGCTGCCGGAGATGTGGTCACCTCCTTCAACGACCTCGACTACAGTTCCGGCAACAATATGATCGGCGTGAAGAGCGCGTTCGGACAACTTTCCGCAGACACGGAATATTCGGTGGCTGTGCTTTACGATCCGCTGGGGGCGACGCCCACCCTGACCCTTGGTGTAAAGCCCACGGGAGGCGGCCTCGCGACCGAAAGCTACACCCTCACCGGTGTAGGTGCTAAGAACAACTGGTATGGCAACCGTACGATAACCTCTTTCCGCACGCCTCTCAACGCAGGCGCTGGGACGACGAATACCGGTTCGCCATGGAGGGAAGGCACAGGCTTCATGAAAGATCTGTCCGGGACGGCGGGGCGGGCTTTGCTTTGGAACGCGCAAGGGACGATCGTTCCCGAACCCTCGTCGCTCTCCCTTCTCGCGCTCTGCGGGATTTTCCTGCTGCGCAGAACGCGCAGGTAGGTTTCTTGAATTGGGTCAGATAATGGGTTGATCACACCCCTTGATTTCAATGCAGCATCTGCCCCCCTTGATGAGCTGGAATGAATGTAAGAACCGTACCTGGGGGGATGTAAGCCATTCTACCGCTTGATCTCGAGCAGTAGCGCGGAGCAAGGGGCGAGATCGGGTAGGGCGAGGCCTTCGCCAACAATGGAGCCGGACCATTCGGAATCGAGGCGGTCGGTGAATGCCAAGGGTTCGTCGCCGCTGTGACCCAGGAAAGTCCGGGCATCCTCCGGGATTGTGATTTTCACCCCGCGGAGGGTTTCCGTGCCGTGGAGATTGGCGACGACCAGAAACGTCTGTCCGCTTTCCGCATCGCGGCGCAGGAACGCATAGAGCCAATGGCCGGAAGCTGTTTCGCCGCCGACGCGGCCGAAATCCGGATTGTCCTTGTTGGCGTGGTTGAGCCCGTAGAACCCGCCTTTCGCAAAGGCTGGGTTCCGCGTGATGCCGATGAGCTTTCCATACCACTCCCGCAATGCTTTCTGTTCGTCGCTCAGGCGGCCGCCGTCGAATTTCCCGCCGTTCAACCACTTGCAGAATTCCGGCATGGACCAGTAATCGAAAATGGAGGTGCGGGCGTCGTCGCCGCCGAAGCCTTCCTCGCCGAGGGCGGGCTCGCCGACTTCCTGCCCGTTGTAGATCATGATCGGCCCGCGGCCCATGGAGAAGAGAATGGCCGAGACGGGCTTGCCGACCTTCATGCCGAGGCCACCCCAGCGGGCGGGGTTGGCGAGGCGGACCTCGTCGTGGTTCTCCGCGTAGCGGAGGGATTGGTGGAAACGGTCTCCGGTGAAGGTCAGCGGATCGAGGTCGTTGGCCCATTTGTCGGATTCGTGGATGGCCTCGAGGATGTCGTAGGAGGGATCGTCATAGACCGCGTCGAAACCGGCCTTGAGGAGTTCGTCGAGGACGTGGCCCTCGGTGAGTTTCGCGGGGTCGTTGTCGTAGGCCTCGGCGCAGAAGAACACCTGCGGATCGCGCTCGCGGCTGCGTTTCACGGACCAGCGCCAGAATTCCATCGGCACCATGTGGGCCATGTCCACGCGGAAACCATCGACGCCCATTTCCTGCCAGTAGCCGAGGATTTCATCCATCGTGCCCCAGGTTTTCGGGACGGCATCGGTTGCCGCAAGCTGCGAGGTGTCGCGGCCGGAGGTGAAGTCATGGCCGTAGTTGAGCTTCACCGTCTCATACCAATCGCTGATGGCAGGCGCCCAGGAAACCACGTTGTTCCCGGTCACCCTGCCGAAGTCGGTTTCCGGCGGGAATTTCCCGTCGCAACCCTCGCCGGTGGCGGGGAGCTTGAGCGGTGCGCCGCCGCCGGGATGGTCGGGCTGGAGGTAGAAGAAATGGTTGTCGCGGGAGAAAAAGGCGGACTTGTCGTCGTCCTTGCCGAAGGAGAGGTCGGGGCGGACATCGGACTCGTAGGATCGGGCGACGTGGTTCGGAACGAAGTCGATGATGACCTTGAAGCCCGCCTCCCGGCAGCGGCCTAGCAGCGCCTTGAATTCATCGAGGCGTTTTTCCGGATTCATCGCGTAGTCAGGGCAGACATCGAAGTAGTCCTTGATCGCGTAGGGGCTTCCGGCGATGCCTTTCAGGATGTCCGGATCGTCCGCCGGGCGGCCTGGATACGCGGTGCCGCTGGCCTGTTCGAGCACTCCGGTGAGCCAGATGTGGGTGATGCCGAGCTGTTTGAGCGAGGCGAGCGCCGCCGGGGTGATGTGGGCGAATTTCCCGCAGCCGTTTTCCTCCATGGTCCCGTTGGTCTTGCGGGTCTCGTTGATATTCCCGAAGGTGCGCACCATGAGCTGGTAGATCACGGGGCGCGGGGTTTCGGCGGCGCACACGGACGCCATCGCAAGGGCAAGGATGATGCTTCGCAGGATCATGGTTCGCTGGGGTTTCCGGTTTCCGAATCGTCGCTGACGATCAGCGTGGCGGCGGACGCGATGGCCATCGAGATCCCGCCGGCCAGCACGGCCTTCATGGCGTCGCCGCCGAGGAAAGAGTCCACCAGTTTCCCGAGCGCCACCGCCGCGAGGATCTGCGGGAGGACGATGAAGAAATTGAACACCCCCATGTAGAAGCCCATCTTGTGGCCGGGGATCACGTTCGCGAGCATGGCGTAGGGCATGGAAAGGATGGACGCCCAGGCGACACCCACGCCGGTCATCGAGAGCAGCAGCATGGCCGGCTGTTTCACCAGATAGGCTGAAACCAAGCCGAGCGCCCCGACCGCGAGGCAGACGAGATGGATGCGTTTGGCGGGAAGGAATTTCGTCAGGGCGAGCAGCACGAAGGAGAACCCGAAGGCCACCAGGTTGTAGGCGGAGAAACAGACCCCGCCCCACGCCGTGCCTTCCTGGTATCGGCGTGCGGATGAGAGATCCGCCTGAAGCTTTGCCGCGATCCCGGATGCAGCCCCTTCGTTTTCGGCGAAGGCCAAGGCAAATCCCTGGATCAGCGGACTCTCGGTCTCCTTTTCGCTGGGCGCTTCCGTGGCGGACATCGCGCCGACCACCAGCTCCTCCATGATCGCCGCGTCGATCCGCTCGCCCGGATCGGGATCCGCGGGCTTGAGGCCGAACATCTGCAGCAGCGAGCCATACCATGCCCTCGCCGGGCGTGCGGCATCCGCCTCGCTGGCAAGCTGCGCTTTCCTCGCCTCATACGCCTTGGCCAGCGCCGCGCCCGGAGCCAGCCACTGCGGCTCGCTGTCGATCAGTTCCTTCGACTCCTCGTCATGCAGGCCAAGCGGCTTGCCTCCGAAGACGCCTTTCCCGACCGCCGGGACGAAATAGATCCACATGCTGAACAGCGCCAGCCAGGTGAAAAACTGCACCACCGAGAGCTGCTTCATCGCCGTGGGCATGGAGCCGATCCCCTGGAAAATCTCCCGGAACGCGGTGCCCACCCCGGAGTTCTCGCGCTTCTCGCGCTCGAATTCCTCCATGTCCTCCGGGGGGTATTCGCGGGTGGTGAAAATGGTCACCAGCACCGCACCGAAGAACACGCCTGCGCCGATGTAGAACGCCAGCTTCACCGCAGGTGGGATCGGGCTTTCCACCGTGGCCTCCTTGCTGACCCCGAAGCCGTTGGTGAGGATGAAAGGCAGCGCCGAGGACAGCACCGCACCGAGCCCGATGAGCAGGCTCTGCATCGCGAAGCCGCTCTTCCGCTGATCCTTCGGAAGCATGTCGCCCACAAAGGCGCGGAAAGGCTCCATGCTGATGTTCACCGAGGCATCGAGGATCCACAGCAAGCCCGCCGCCACCCACAGCGTCGGCGAGTTCGGCATCGCGATGAGGGCGAGGCTGGCCAGGA
Organism: Akkermansiaceae bacterium; assembly: GCA_017798145.1. Classification (NCBI taxonomy): domain Bacteria; kingdom Pseudomonadati; phylum Verrucomicrobiota; class Verrucomicrobiia; order Verrucomicrobiales; family Akkermansiaceae; species Akkermansiaceae bacterium. The sequence continues at coordinate 3,289,567 of CP059069.1, forward strand.
TCGCCCCGACCAGGAAATACGGCCGCCGCCGCCCGAGCCGCGTCCAAGTACGGTCGCTGTAGTAGCCGATGATGGGCTGCACGATCAGGCCTGTCAGCGGCGCCGCCAGCCACAGGATGGGGATGTCCTTCTCATCCGCCCCGAGGAATTGGTAGATCGACGACATGTTCGCCATCTGCAGCCCCCAGCCGAACTGGATGCCGAGGAAGCCGAAGGACATGTTCCAGATCTGCCAGAATGAGAGACGCGGTTTTTCGTTCATGGGTTTGGAATGGGATTTGACGGTATGAACTAAGTGCCGGGAACGGCCTTTCGGCAAGCTCCGACATTCGGCGGCCGAGAGAGGATTTGACCAAGCGCCATACCTGTCGGAACATCGCCGGACGTGAGCTTGCCGAAAATCATCCCCCTACTCGCCGTCCTGCTCTCCCCGGCCGTCGCCCGCCCGTGGAGCGACGACGTGATGTATTTCCTGATGACCGACCGCTTCCTCGATGGCGATCCGGAAAACAACAGCCCGCCGGGCTGCGATCCCGCTCTTTATGATCCGCACCAGAAGGACATTTCCCGATACATGGGAGGAGATCTCCGCGGCCTGGAAAAAACCATCGCCTCCGGCTACTTCAACGATCTCGGCGTGAGCGCGCTGTGGATCACCCCCGTGGTGAAAAATGTCTGGCGCTCCGGCTACGATCTCGGCGGGTGGAAGGCCGGATACCACGGCTATTGGACACAGGACTGGCTGGACATCGACCCGCACCTCACGAGCCGCGTTTCCTTGGATGGCAAGCCCTATGCAGATGATGCCAATGGCCGCATGGAGCATTACCGGGATTTCGTGAGGCTGGCGCACTCCAAGGGCATCAAGGTCATCCAGGACGTCGTGCTCAACCACGCCGGGCCGGTGTTTTACTATGACGCGGATGGCGACGGTGTTTTCGATGTCACGAAAAAGGACGAGTGGGTGCAGCCCTTCAAATGGGACGGCTTCCATGCCAATGCGAAATGGGCGGACATCGCCAAATGGAACGCGGCCCGCACGCAGCCGGACGGCCCGCGCGAGTTGTTGGGCGCGAAGATCCCGACGCGCGGCACGCTGGCACGGCTCGATTCATACGGCCGCAAGGGTTTCTCGGACGGCAGCCTCGGCAAGTCCGACGGCGAGGAGGTGATGTGCGATTTCTTCTCGCTGCGGGACTTCTGGACGGCGCCCGAAGGCGAACACTTCGACGAGCTGGTCGATGAGTTCGTGGCGATCTATCATTTCTACCTGACCACCGTGGGGGTTGATGGCCTGCGGATCGATACGGTCAAGCACGTGCACCACGAATTCTGGGACGTTTTCACGAAACGCCTGCGCGCCCGGCTCGGGGCGGCTGCGGCGGACAAGCTGATCTTCGGGGAGGTCTATGACGGGAACCCCGCCACGCTTGGCCGCTACACATGGCGCTCCGACTGGCCGCAATCCAGGGAGCCGGCGATCGACTCTGTGCTCGATTTCGATTTCTGCTTCAGCGCCCGCGAGTATCTGCGGCAGCCGGGGAGACACTTCGGATCCCCGGCATCCCTGGAGAAAGCTTTGGTGACCCGCACCGCTGCCAATCCGGACACAGGCCGCCCCTTTTACAACCCGGCACCCGGTGCCGACGGGCTGAACTCGCGGCAGAAGATGATCACCTTCATCGAGAACCACGACGGCCTGAACCGTTTCCGTGTCAAGGGCGTCACCGAGCGGCGCAACCGCCTCGCGCAGGGGCTCGTGATGACCTTGCCCGGCATCCCGTGCCTGTACTACGGCACCGAGTTCGCCCTGCTGGACGAAGGGGGAAAGATCGGGCAGGACGATGAAACCGGGCGCATGATGTTCATAACCCGCCGCAACGGGCCGACCTTTGCGGAAGTGAAATCGTCAGCATCGTTCCAGGAAATCAAGGCTCTCGCCGCCCTGCGCGAAAAGTTTCCCGTCCTGCGCACCGGGAACCTGATCCCGCTGTGGGTGGACAACGATTCGGGGACGGAGGACGACGGGGTCTTCGCCTTCGCCCGCGCGACGGATGACGGGGCATCGTTCGCCGTTGTCGTCGTCAACGCCGCGGACGAACCGCGAGTCACTGGAGTTGCGAACCATGTCATGCAGCTTCCCGTTTTCCTGCAGAAACCCGGGTTGGCACTTCGCCCCGTAATGAGCGTCGGAAGCGCCAAGCCGGCAGCGGCGGCCTCATATCCGACCACTGGGCCGCTGAGGATCACTGTGCAAGCTTCCGGCCTTGTGGTTTACGCGGCAATCAAGGAGCCATGATCATACCTTATCCGCCGTGTATTCCCAGCCGTCGCGGTATTGGGCGCGCTTGATGAGCTTGTTGGCGGCGTCGTTGCCGATGGCCAGGTATTTTTCCTGATCCCACTGAATCGGGGTGCCGGTTCGGATGGCGAGTGCGCCTAGGAGGCAGAGCTCGGTGAGCGGCACGGCGTAGTCGAACTGGGACATGAAGGGGAAATGCTTGCCCTGCTTGACGGCGAGCGACCATTCCTTCTGCGAATCGCCGGGAGTGGGGCTGCGGTCGAGGGTTTTCGCGGGCGGGCTGGCGAGGAATTCCTGCGAGCGGGCTTCGGGGAGGATGGTGAATTTCTGCGCCTGGCTGCCCTCGTTGCAGAGGATGCCGTCCGCGCCGACGAGGTAGAAGCCGGTGCCGCCCATGGGCTTGTTGAGATCCTTGGGGACGGGTGGGAGGCAATCGGAACCGTCGGTGTTTTTTCCCTCATACCAGTAGAGGGTGATCTTGCCGTGGCCGGGGACGTTTTCCCAAATGTATCCGACCTTTGCGCCGCGCGGCCAGGCGATGTCTGTGAGGCCGTCTGCAGTGGCCTCGATGCGATCCGGGACGCCGAGGCCGATAGCCCAGACGATGGGGTCGAGGTTGTGGCAGCCCATGTCCCCGAGTGCGCCGGCTCCGTATTCGAAGAGGCCGCGCCAGTCGAAGGGGTGGATCTTGGGGCGGTATTCCGCATCGGGTGCCTGGGCGAGCCAGAGCTGCCAATCGAGGGTGGCGGGGACGGCTTGTGCGGGTTTTGGATCGGCGGCGTGGCCCTGTGGCCAGATGGGGCGGTTGGTCCATACGTGGATCTCGCTGATTTTTCCGATGACGCCGGCATCGAGCCATTCCTTGAGCTGGCGGTTTTGCTCGTAGGTGTGGCCTTGGTTTCCCATCTGGGTAATGATGCCTTTTTTGGTGGCGGCCTTGTGGAGCTCGCGGGCTTCCCAGAGAGTGTTGACGAGGGGTTTCTGGACGCAGATGTGCTTGCCTAGGGAAATGGCGTGCATGGCGGCCGGGTAGTGGGAGTGATCCGGGGTGGAGATGGTCACGCCATCGATGCCCTTTTCCTTTTCCAACATTTCGCGGAAGTCCCGGTATTGCTTTGCGTTGGGGAATTTCTTCGCGGCGGCGGCGAGGTTGTTGGAATCAACATCGCAGATCGCGACGATCTCATTCTGCCAGGATGCGCTCTCCATATCGGAAAAGCCTTTCCCGCCCACGCCGATGCAGCCGATGCCGAGTTTTTTCCCGGCAGGGGTATCCTGGGCGCGGAGCAGGAGGTTCGGCATGGCGATGCCTGCTGCGGTGGTGGCGGTGAAGCCCTTGAGGAATGAGCGGCGGCTGCTGGTGGGGAGGTGCTGGGTCATGGCGGTATCGTGAAATTTCACGGGATAATACACCGCATCGGAACCCATTGTTTCATGGCATACCAGCCGGGGGATCTCAGGCGAGCAGCGTCGTCCGCGGATGGCTCTGGCACGACGGTGAGGAAACCGGTCGTGTAGTGGGCGTAGGTGTCCCAGGTTTTGTTGTCTGCAAGGGTCGGCAGGCTGATGGAATCGTGCGCTTGGCGCGCCACTTGTTCATGAGTCCTCCGCTTTTGAAAATCACGCCGGGCAGGTATAGTCAGCCACTCCCTATTCCGGCCTTTTATTCTTCCCGCTAGGACGGAAAGCGTTAGAACTGCATTAACACATGCATTGGACAGAACCCGCCACCGCCGACGACTCCCACGCCGCCCTGGAGAAAAAGCTCTGGGATGCTGCGAACATGCTCTGGGCTGGGGCGGATCTGAAGCCTTCCGAATACTCGCCGACCGTGCTCGGGCTGATCTTCCTGCGCTATGCGGATGTCCGCTTTGCGGCGGTGGAGAAGGATCTGAAACCGCAGGCGGGATCTCGCAGGAAGATAGGGGCGACGGATTACCATGCCGCCGGGGTCATCTACCTGCCGGAAAACGCCCGTTTCGCGGAGCTGCTGGCCTTGCCGGAAGGCGCGAACACCGGGCAGTCCATCAATGACGCCATGCGCGCCATCGAGAAGGAGAACCCGGATCTCGCCGATGTGCTGCCCAAGACCTACCACATCCTCGACAGCCGCACGCTCGCGGAGCTGCTGAAGGTCATGGCCTCCATCCCCATGGACAAGGGCGGCGATACCTTCGGCCTGATCTACGAATACTTCCTCGGGAAATTCGCCATGACGGAGGGACAGAAGGGCGGGGAGTTCTACACGCCCACCTCCATCGTCAAGCTCATCGTGGAGATCCTGGAGCCTTACCACGGGCGCATCCTGGATCCCGCCTGCGGCTCCGGCGGCATGTTCATCCAGTCCGCCCGCTTTGTGGAGGAACATAGGAAAAACCCCACCACGGACATTTCCGTCCACGGCCAGGAGCGGGTCACGGATACCTCGCGGCTCGCGCGGCTGAACCTCGCCGTCCACGGGCTGAACGGGGACATCAAGCAGGGGAACACCTACTACGAGGATCTCCAGGACTCCGTCGGCCGCTTCGATTTCGTGCTGGCGAACCCTCCGTTCAACGTCAGCAAGATCGACAAGGAAAGGCTCTCCGGCGATCCGCGCTACCCCTTCGGTATCCCGCGCACGGACAACGGGAACTACCTCTGGATCCAGCACTTCCACTCCGCGCTGAACCGCACGGGACGCGCCGGATTCGTCATGGCAAACTCCGCCGCCGATGCCCGCGCCTCCGAGCAGGAGATCCGGGAAAAGATCATCCGCGCCGGGGATGTGGATGTCATGGTCGCCATCGGGCCGAACTTCTTCTTCACCGTCACCCTGCCCTGCACCCTCTGGTTCTTCGACAAAGGCAAATCAAAAATCCACAATCAACAATCATCAATCGGCAATCGAAAGGACACCGTCCTCTTCATCGACGCCCGCCACATCTACCGCCAGCTCGACCGCGCCCACCGCGATTTCACCCCCGCCCAGCTCGAGTTCCTCGCTAACCTCGTCCGCTTCCATCGCGGCGAGGATCTGGAGTTCGCCCACGGCTCCGAGGGGAAATGGGAGGAAACCTTCGGCGATGCAGCGGGCTACACCGATGTCCCGGGGCTATGCAAAGCGGCGACCCTCGCCGAAATCGAAGCCCAGGGCTGGTCGCTCAACCCCGGCCGCTACGTCGGCGTCGCCAAGGGCGAGGATCTCAGCGATGAGGATTTCAAGGAACAACTCGAAGCGCTGAACGAGGAGCTTGAAGTGCTGAATACCGAGGCGCGGGAGCTTGAGGAGAGGATTGCGGAAAACGTCGTGGAACTGTTGGAAACAAGATAATGGCAACTCTCATCCAGGCGGCCACGCCATATTCTTGCGCTCTAGCATGCATAGAATCTATTTTTCGAGACGTTGGGACCGACTTTTCCCAACAGGTAATGTTTGAGAAGCTGGAAGGACAATTTCCAGAATGGGAAGAGCACCTTGGAAATACCCGAATTGCAGATCTTCCACGAATTTTTGAAGCGGCCGGGATTCCCGCGGAGATGCTGCAACCGAATGATGTTCCGGAAACAGTAGAGCTATTCGCTGAGTCACTGGGCGCAATAGTTAGTCGGGAGAAATGGTGGAAGGACGAATCGAAGTGTGAATTGATCGATAACTGGCATGCGATGCGGCTCATTGAAATACGGGATACTGAGCTAGTTGTAATGAATCCCGGTTACGCTCCTCGACAATCAAGGTTGGAATCTCTTCCTATACGCGATCTCAAGGCAATAGGATCTCGAATATTCGTCTTTAGAAGACGGGAGGAAAACGCATGAAGCTCACCAATCAGCCAGCGAAATCGACACGCCTCGATGAACTCGGGTTCGTGAGTCGGGGGCGTTCGCGCCATCGGCCTCGAAATGACGCGTCGCTTTATGGGGGCGAGTATCCGTTCTTCCAAACCGGCGACATTAAGGCCGCGAACCTTTATCTGACAGAATACTCACAGACCTACAGTGAAGCGGGCTTGGCTCAAAGCAAGATGTGGGACAAGGGGACACTTTGCATTACGATCGCGGCAAATATCGCAGAGACGGCAATACTCGGTATTTCGGGCTGTTTTCCGGATAGCGTTGTTGGTTTCGTTCCCGATCCAGACAAGGCGGACGTGAAGTTCATTAAATACTACATCGATATCCTGAAGTTGGGAATGCAGAGCATTTCTCGCGGCACGACTCAGGACAACATGAGTGTAGAGAAATTAATGTCGTTTGATTTCAACGTCCCTGATCTCCCCACCCAACGCAAGATCGCGGGCATCCTCTCGGCCTACGACGACTTGATCGAGAACAACCTGCGCCGCATCAAGATCCTGGAGCAGATGGCGCAATCCCTCTACCGCGAGTGGTTCGTCCACTTCCGCTTCCCCGGCCACGAATCCGCAACCTTCAAAGACTCCGAACTCGGCCGGATTCCGGAAGGGTGGGAGGTGAAGAAGTTGGGACAAGTCGCAAAAATCGTCATGGGCCTCTCGCCAAAAGGCGACACCTACAACGATCAAGGTGATGGTATGCCACTGGTCAATGGTCCGGTTGAATTTTCAGAGCGATTCACTAAGCGCATCAAGTGGACGACTTCACCCACCAAAACGTGCAAAGCTGGCGATCTGGTAGTTTGCGTACGTGGATCAACGACAGGTAAGAACGTCAAAAGTGACGGCGAGTATTGTCTTGGACGCGGTGTTTGCTCCATCAGTTCTGAACATCAAGGCTTCGTAGATCAAATGTTCGCCAATGAACTGCCGACTCTTCTTGGCATGACCAGCGGATCGACTTTTCCAAGTTGGACCGGTCCCGTTCTACAATCGCATCCCGTGATTTTGCCGCCGAAGACTTTGGTCGCTGAATTTGATCGGATTGCACGACCCATGTCAGACGAGATTCAAAAGCTCGCCTGTAAGAACGATAATCTTCGCCGCACCCGCGACCTTCTGCTGCCGAAGTTGCTGAACGGTATTTCAGAATCCTAACTGCCAATGTCCAGCATCACCACCATTGAAAAACGGCATCTCGAAGACCTTTTCGAGATGAGTGGTGGCTTTGTCCTCAAATTTAGCAACCGCAACCGTTTTGCAGAAGCCGTGCGCGATGCAACGGGGTTGGATATTGAAGATTCAAGATATGCCTCCCAGGGGACATCAATGGCAAAGCGGCTTCGAGCATTTTGGTCGCAGGAATCGGATCAAGTCGCAGGCCGGCTGATCAGTGCGTTTGTCAGCTATGCAGAAACGTTTAATTCACCAGATCCCAAAATGGTTGCGACCTGCCGTCAGATCGCTCGTCGATTGACTGGTGAGTCTCAATCCTTCGATTCGATCACGGAAAGCCAGTTCCTTTCCCACGAATACCCTGAGGTGAAGTTCGATCACCTGCCTATCGAGTCCGGATTTGTTCCCGTGATTCAGCAGCGATGGCAGGAGGTGAGGAAATGCATGGATGCAGGTGCTGACCTTTCGGCGATTATCCTGCTTGGCAGCATGCTGGAAGGCATTCTTTTGGGAGCGGCACAATCGAATTCAAAGGCATTCAATCAATCATCTGCGGCCCCGAAGGATGATAGCGAAAAGGTTTTGCCTCATTGGAAATGGAATCTCTCCCAACTCATCGATGCCGCCTACGGCATCGGAATGCTCAAACTGGATGTAAAAAAGTTCAGCCACGCGCTGCGTGATTTCAGGAACTATATTCACCCTTATCAGCAGAAGATTTCTGGATTCAACCCAGATCAAGATACTGCTCGAATTTGTGTTCACGTTTTCCGCGCGGCGGTGAATCAACTTTCCAAAAGCCAATGAGCGAGATTTACAACATTTACTGTGACGAAAGCTGCCATCTGGAAAACGACGGCCAGAAGAGCATGGTGCTAGGTGCCATTTCGTGCCCCAAGGATAAGGCCCGTGAGATCGCTGTTCGTTTGCGTGAGTTGAAGCAGGAGTGGGGCATGTCACGGCATATGGAGGTAAAGTGGAGCAGTGTGGCTCCGGCAAAGCTGGATTTCTACCGGCACTGGCTGGACTACTTTTTCGATGACGATGATCTGAGCTTCCGGGCGCTGGTGATTCCCCGGAAAGCGGAACTGGAACATGGCAAATACGGTCAAAGCCATGACGACTGGTATTGGAAGATGTATTTCGACATGCTTAAAGCGGTGCTGAGGGAGGACAGGCGCTACCGGATCTTTCTCGACATCAAGGACACGCTTGGCGGGAAAAGGGTGGCCAAGCTGCACGACGTGCTTTGCAACAATCTCTATGATTTTGATCGGGAGATCGTCAGCTCCGTCCAGCTCGTGCATTCCCATGAGATCGAGCAGATGCAGCTTACGGATCTATTGATAGGGGCATTGTCTTATCAGGCGCGGGGGCTCAAAACCAGTCCGGCCAAACTCGAACTGATTAAGCGTTTCAAGGAAAGGAGCAGGCTCTCGCTTGAACGCTCGACACTCCTTGGCGCAAAGAAAGTGAACCTGCTTTTCTGGCAACCCAATTTCCCCAAAGACTGATGGCAACGGACGATTGGCTGCCTCCCTTGATGGAGTTCAACGACTACGGGGGTGACTGGAATGCCTACCTTGACGCGATCTATGCGGCGTTTCGGAAGGATTTCGTGACCTCCAAGGCTTCGTTTCGCGGGCGTCGGCTGGGCTTGAAGCGTTATCCGGAATACGATGGCAAGGAGGCGACGTTCTGGCACATGACTTCCGAGGGGAGTGTGGAAGAGGAAAGGATTCCGGATTTTCGTCGCTGTGAGCGTATCCGCTGGCCGCGGCCGCTGATCGAGCACGAGGCGGAGCCTGAGGTGCTGGTATGGATTGAGCCCCGTGGGGCGAACGATGACCGGATCCACATCTACCTGCCGGACGAGCGTTATCTGGTCGTGCTGGCGGATCGCGGAAACTACATCCTACCTTGGACGGCGTTCTACATTGAGCACGAAAACGGGCACCGGAAATACCTGAAACGCCATGCACTCCACTCCTAAAATAGCTGAAGCCGCCCCGAAGGACGGCCTCGTAACTCCTTCCACAGCATGGTGGATGAGATGCAGAACCAGTAACACGTGGTTCCGAGGAGTCAACCCCTGAAATCCCAAACCATGGCCTCCACCTACACCGAAGACCACCTCGTCGAGCAGCCTGCGATCCAGCTCATGCAGCATGAGCTGGGGTGGGATGTGATGAATTGCTTCGGGGAATGGCAAGGTGGGGTGAGTGATCTTGGGCGGGAGGGGAAGCGGGAGGTGGTTTTGACGGGACGGCTGAGGGCGGCGCTGCTTTCCCTGAATCCGGATCTGCCGGAGGAGGCGATTGATGTGGCGGTGGAGGAGCTTTCACGGGACAGGACGGCGCTGAGTCTGGTGGAGGCGAACCGGGAGATAGCCAAGCTGCTGAAAGGCGGGGTGACGGTGAAGTTCCCCGACAAGGAGAATGGCGGGCAGCGGGTGGAGGTGGTGGCGGTGATCGATTGGGAGGTGCCGGAGAACAACGATTTCCTGCTGGCCTCGCAGTTCTGGGTGGCGGGGGAGTATTATACGAAAAGGCCGGATCTGATCGGTTTCGTGAACGGTCTGCCGCTTGTGCTGATGGAGCTGAAAGCGCCGGGCGAGAATGTGCGGCAGGGTTACGACAAGAACATCGCGGACTACAAGGGTTCGATCCCGCAGCTTTTCCACTATAACGGGTTGATCATCGTATCCAACGGGGTGCAGAGCAAGATCGGCAGCCTGACGGCGAAGTGGGAGCACTACGGGGATTGGAAAAAGGCGGTGAGCGAGGAGGAGGCACCGGACATTTCCCTGAACACCCTGCTGCGCGGGACTTGCGACAAGGGGCGGCTGCTGGATCTGGTGGAGAATTTTTCCCGCTTCTCCGATGAGAAGGGGAAGACGCAGAAGCTGGTGGCGAGAAACCATCAGTTCCTGGGGGTGAACCGTGCGGTGGAGGCGCTGAAGCAGGCGAAGGATGGGAGGATAGGGGTTTTCTGGCACACGCAGGGATCGGGGAAGAGTTACTCGATGGTGTTCTTCGCGGAGAAGGTGTTCCGCAAGATCGCGGGGAACTGGACCTTCGTGGTGATCACGGACAGGATGGAGCTGGATAGACAGATCTCCGATACTTTCGCAAACTGCGGGGCGGCGAACGGCAAGAACTCGAAGGCGACGAGCGCGAGCCATCTGCGGGAGCTGCTGACGGCGGATCACCGGTATGTGTTCACGCTGATCCATAAGTTCCGCACGGAGCCGGGGACGCTGCATCCGGTGCTCTCGGAGCGGGACGACATCATCGTGCTGACGGATGAGGCGCACCGCAGCCAATACGATACGCTGGCGATGAACATGCGCACGGCGCTGCCGAATGCGAAGTTCGTGGCATTCACGGGAACCCCGCTGATCGCCGGGGAGGAGAGGACGCGGGAGGTTTTTGGCGAATACGTGAGCATCTATGATTTCAAGCAGTCCGTGGAGGACGGTGCGACGGTGCCGCTCTACTATGAGAACCGGACGAAGGAGCTGGAGATCACGAACCCGGAGCTGAACGAGGAGATCTACCAGACCATCGAGGACGCGGGGCTGGACGAGGATCAGGAGGAGAAGCTCAAGAAGGTGCTGGGTCAGAAATACCATCTCATCACCCGCGACGACAGGCTGGACGAGGTGGCGAAGGACATCGTGCACCATTTCCTGAACCGCGGCTACCAGGGCAAGGCGATGGTGGTATCCATCGACAAGCTGACGACCCTGCGGATGTTCGAAAAGGTCAAGGCGGAGTGGAATGCGGAGACGGCACGGGTGAGAGCGAGGCTAGCGAAGATGAGCCCGCAGTTTCCGGAATACGAAGAACTGAACGCGCGGCTCAAGAATCTGGTGGAGACGGATATGGCGGTGGTCGTCTCACCGGGTCAGAACGAGATCACGGAGATGGCGGCGAAGGGATTCGATATCCTGCCGCACCGGGAGCGGATGGTGAAAGAGGATCTGGAGGAGAAGTTCAAGAATCCGGAGGACAAGTTCCGCCTGGTCTTCGTCTGTGCGATGTGGCTCACGGGCTTCGATGCGCCGAGTTGCTCGACTCTCTATCTCGACAAGCCGATGCGCGGCCACACGCTGATGCAGACCATCGCCCGCGCGAACCGGGTCTATGGCGACAAGGTGAACGGCCTGATCGTGGACTACGCGAATGTTTTCCAGGAACTGGAGAAGGCACTGGCGATCTACGGAGCGGGCGGCAGCGGCGGGGAACTGCCGGTCAAAGACAAGACCGAGCTGGTGGAGGCGCTGAAAATCGCGCTGGAACAGGTGACGGAGTATTGCCGGAAACAGAATGTGGATCTGGCGGCGATCCCGAACTCCTCGGACAAGCTTTTCATCCCTGCGGTGAACCAACTGATGCGCACGGACGAGGTGCGGGATGAATTTCTAGCGCAATCCAATGATGTCGCGAGGCTCTACAAGGCCGTGATGCCGGATCCGGTGATCCCCCTGCTGGCACCGAAGGCGCAGCTGATTGCGGAGCTGGCGAAATCGGTAAGGGCAACGAAGGATGCAGTGAACATCACCGAGGTGATGGAGAAGATTTCGGGTGTGCTGGATGGATCTATCGTGACGACGGCGAAGGAAGAGCCGGGTGCGCCTGCGAAGACGATCGACCTGAGCAAGATCGACTACGGGGCGCTGGCGAGGAAGTTCGAGAAGAGCAAGACGAAGAACATCGAGGCGCAGCAACTGCGGGCGCTGATCGAGCGGAAGCTGGACAACCTGATACGACTGAACGCGAGCCGTTACGATTTCCTCGACCGCTTCCAGAAGATGATCGAGGCATACAACAGCGGGGCGCTGAGCATCGAGCAGTTGTTCGCGGATCTGGTGACCTTCACCAAGGATCTCAGCGAAGAGGAGCAGCGCCACCTGCGGGAAAACGTCAGCGAGGAAGAGCTGGCGGTGTTCGATATCCTCACAAGGCCGGGTCCGGATCTTTCCCCGCAGGAGACGGAAGCGATCAAGAAGGTCTGCCGGGACTTGCTGGCGAAGCTGAAGACCGAGAAACTGGTGCTGGAATGGAGAACCAGACGCACGACCCGCGCGGCTGTGCGGGTGGAGATCGAGAAGATGCTGGATTCCGGATTGCCGGAGAAATACACCACCGAACTCTTCGAATCCAAATGCGGAGCGCTGTTCCAGCACGTGCTCGAAAAGTATCCGGATCAGGGGGCGAGTGTTTACGGAGAGGCGAGCTGAAGCTCGCGGTCCGATGGGGAATCATATGATGGGCGACCGTAGATCGCCCCCACGTGCTTTCAAGAGAGCAGCGTCGTCCGCGTGAAGAGCGGGATGACGTGGATGCCGCGTGCTTCGATGGCCTGGCGGCCGCCTTCCTCACGGTCCACCAGGACGATGCAGAATTTCACATGGCCGCCTTCCTTTTCGATGGCGTCGATGGCTTTGAGGGTGGAGCCGCCGGTGGTGATGACGTCATCGACGACGATGACGTTCTGGCCGGGGGCGAAGTTGCCTTCGATCTGCTTCCCTGCGCCGTGGCCTTTGGGTTCCTTGCGGACGGTGAAGACCTGGAGGGCTTCGTCCGGATGGGAGCGGGCGGAGGCCATGCCGATCGCGAGGGAGATGGGGTCGGCCCCGAGGGTCATGCCGCCGATGGCCTGGATGGAGAGCTTTTCGGAATGGATCTTGGAACGGACTGCGTGCCATCCGAGATCCCCGATGAGGGCGGCGCCGAAGGGATCGAGGGCGGTGACGCGGCAGTCGATGTAGAGGTCGGAATGTTTCCCGGAGGCGAGGGTGAAGCTGCCGGTGCGGACGGATTTTTTCAGGAGCAGGGCTTTGAGGTCGGCTGTGGTCTGGAGCATGTGGTGAGGATGAATGGCCGTGCCCGAACGTCCAACCATTTCAGCGCCGCGTGCCGCAGCGTCCGCCCGGCGTTGCATGGCGCGGCCATCAGGGAATCTCACGGAAACGCCATGAGACCCCAGGCGTCCTGGCGGCACCCTTCATTCTGACATTGCGCCGCCGCCCTGCCGCCTGCAACATCCCTACGGCGTATGTTGCTCCGCCATTTTCCCTACGAAACCGATGAATAAGCCGAGAGGTGATGCGTCCAAACCAGTGCCAAGTCCGCAAGGATCCGCAGACACGGATGCTGCGGCGGGGGATGCCGAAGAGGATTCCGCGCTGGTGGGCTTGGCGCAGCAGGGTGACATGCGTGCCTACGACGCGCTGGTCATCCGCCATCAGGGAAGGATTTACGCAATGATACGGAACATGGTCAAAAACGACGCCGATGCCTGGGATCTCTCCCAGGATGTCTTCGTGAAGGCGTGGCAGGCACTGCCGCGCTTCGAGGCGCGTGCCCGTTTTTCCACCTGGCTGTTCCGCATCGCCCACAACACCGTCTACGACTGGGTGCGGAAACGCAAGATCGAGGGCGCCGGCGAGCTCAACGACGAGATCTTCAACCGCGACAGCATCGAGGCCTCCGCGCGCACGGCTCCGTCCGTTGCCGATGCCCCGGATGATGCCCTTTCCAACACCGAACTGCGCGCAAAGATCGAGGAAGCCCTGGGGAAACTCAGCGAAGAACACCGCGAGGCCGTGATCCTCAAGGATGTGCAGGGGCTTTCCTACAAGGAAATCGCCGAGGTGATGGGCAGCACCCTCGGTACCGTGATGAGCCGCCTCTTTTACGCCCGCCAGAAACTCCAAACCCTCCTGAAAGATGAATACGAATCCCGATGAAACCAAGCTGGCACTTTGGCTGGACGATGAGCTGACCGGTGCCGAGCTCGCCGCCATGGATGCGTGGGCGGCGGACAAGCCGGAGCAACTCGCCGCCCGCGGGGAGCTGCGCCGTTACCGGAACATGATGGCCTCAGCACTGCCTGCCAGCGAGGAGCCGCCGTATCCGGATTTTTTCCTCAGCCGCGTAAACCAAGGCATCAGGGATCTCCAGGCTGCGCAAACAGCACCCGCACCTGCCGCAGCCCCATTCTGGAAATCCTGGCTCATGCCCATCGCCGCCTGTGCGGGGATGGTGCTCGCCTTCGGGATAGGTCGGCACGCCTCTCCGGACGGTGGCCAGCCGCTTACCGTTGTGCCACCGGCGACGCCGCGCATCTACACGCCGGAAGAGGGCGTGGATGCCGAGTGGTTTGCCAGCACCGGTGCCGGTGCGAATGTGATCGTCCTCCAGGGCGTCAGCGCGATCCCTGACTCCACGGACTTCTCGGAAACCGTTTACGTGCCCACCGCCCGGGAGTCCGACAGGACGGCCGGGCAGCGCAAGCAAGACCCCGAATCCAGCACCCAATGAAATCCTTCCGACATCTCTCGCTAGGCTTATTGCTGGCACTCGCATCGCTGCAGGCCCCGGCTCGCGCTCAGGAGGATCCGGGCCGGGCAAAGGTCGGCCAGCTTGAGGTGACGGTGTATTTTGCCACCGACGGGGATCCGCAGGCCGCTGGGGCAAATGCCAGGGAAATTTCCGAAGAGCTCCGGGCGCGGCTGATCAGTGAGGAAAAACTCAGATTCTCCCACTACCGCGCGCTTGGCGCCGAGACTCAGCCGATTTTCCGCAGCTATGAGAACTGGGCGCAGCCGCTCAAGCCATCCGATGAGATCCTCGTGCGTTTCGAGACCCGCATCCAACCGCAGGAGGATTCCGTCCTGCTCGACCTGGAGCTCTGGCTTGCGCGGAAAAAAATCCTCAAGACCGACGCCCATCTGCGTCGGAGTCACCCCTTTACGTGCTGGGTCCCCGAATGGCGCGGCGGGCGACTCATCATCGCCGTTGAGCTTGCGAACTGAACCGAGACGCGCAATGATGAACTCCATGAAAGCCCTAGCACTGCTCCTGTTGCTTGCCGCCGCCCTTCCGGCCGCCGCCGCCCTCCGCTTTGAGGCACCGTCCATCAAGGCCGAGGCGAACCTAGATGACAAGTTCATCACCAGGGATTTCAAGTTCACCAACAGCGGAGACAAAGCGGTTACGATCAGGGAAGCCGATGCCGGCTGCTCTTGCCTTGCCATTCAGGTGGCGGGCGGCAAGCTCAATTACGCCCCCGGCGAAACCGGCACCCTCCGCGCCGTCTTCGAGCTTGGAAGCTTCCAGGGCACCGTGGAAAAGCAGATCAATGTCTGGCTGGAAGGCGATCCCGAGGAAAAGCCATCCACGACCCTCTCGATGAGCGTCCACATCCCTGTCATCATCAGCGTGGAACCAAAAAGCGTGAAATGGCAGGTCGGCGGGCCGGCGGACATGCAGGTCATCGAGGTGACCATGGATTACGGGAAGCCGATCCGCGTCACTTCCGTAGCAACCGGCAACGACATGTTTTCCGCGGAACTCGTGACCATCGAGGAGGGGAAACGCTACGCGATCCAGGTCAAGCCGGCGAAAGGGACGGATGCGGGCGGCCTTGCGGTTGTCCGCATCGAGACGGATGTGGATGTCGAGAAACAGCGCGTCCAGCAGGCATTCGCGGTCATTTCCGCACCCATCGGAAAGCGCTGATGAACACCGCCGCCGCGCAGCTTGGCGTGATTGCCGCAATGTCCCTGGCTGCGGCCGGAGCCACTTGGCTCTTGAAAGGGCCGCCAGCCCCACCTGCTGCCTTCCACTGCGATGCGAAGGAAATCGGGGAGGATGAGATATGCCTTGCCGATGTCGCCGGGAATGTCATCTGGGTGGATGCCCGTACACGCTCCGAGTGGGAGGAAAACGGCCTGGATGGGTCCATCCTCTGGAACATGGACCCCAAGGAGGATCAGAATGAAATGGAAGCCGGTGCGATGATGCGCATCGCCGCCGCAGGTGCCGATCTCGTGGTGGTCTATTGCGGCAGCAAGGCCTGCGGCACCAGCAAGGAAATCGCACACCGCATCCGCGCCCTCGGTACAGGCACGAAGGTGAAAACCCTCCACGGCGGCTGGGATGCGCTACGGGGGCGGGGGAGGAATCCGCTCACGGATTCCAGTTCAGGGCCTTGATATCGAGCGCTTCGAGGTACGGTTTCTCAGGATCCTCCTCCATGTTCCAGCGCATGAACACGGTGCACGGCTTCGCCAGCCCGTAGGTGAAGCCGGAGTTTTCGTCCCTGAGCATCGCGCCGATCTTGGATTGTTTCCCGAAATATGCCTTCGCGATTTCCTTGGTATGATCCGTTGCCAGGACATCAAGCGTGAACTTTTTGTCGGCCCCGGGGACATCGTCGTAGCAGAATGCGCCAGCCGACACGATGACCTGGAAGGTGTCGGCCTCTTCCGACGGTTTCTCCGCATAGCGCGCAAACCTGCCACCGAAGAGATCAAGGAACGGATCCACCACCACCTTCGGCGGGCTCGTCCCGCGCGTGCGGACAAGCATGGTCTGGGGATCCTGGCCGCCGTCTGCGGTAGCGAACACGACATGGTAGTAGTAATCAACCGTCTGCTCGATGGAATTGATCTCGCGGACATCGACCGTCGTGCCCAGCACCTCCGGGAGCGGGCCGTCGAGAGGCGAGCCGATCAGATCCTCCTCCGGGCGCTTGGTCTCGATGTGCGGCATGCGCTCCTCGAGGGATTTCATGCCGAGGAATTCCTCCAGCAACTCCAGCGCCGCGATGCCGCCGTCCACCGGCTGCTCTGCGGGCGTGGATGCATCCCCGGCATCGCCTATCACAGGCATAGACGGCTCGCCGACAGGAAGCGCGGGCTGGCTGTCCGTGTTGGTGAGCGCCTCGAAGCTGTTATCGTTGCCGGCCTCAGGCTCCAGAACGCCGTTCTCGGCGACGGGCTTGGCACTCAGGCCGCCATCCCTCTGAAGGAAGGTTTTGACCCCATACATTACGCCTATAGCAATGCAGACGAAGGTCATGGGAACCATCAGCCGCAGAAAACGGTTCCGATGGGGTCTGTGGCGCGGCGGGCCAGCGGCACCTGCCTTCGTGCTGATCGATCCGCTCGGCTCCGGCCTGACCCTGGTCTGTGACGGTGCCGTATCGGCCGCCGGCAGCTGTCTGGGTTCGGGGCGCAGCACGCCTGGCTGACCCGTCACAGGCTGGGGCGTCCTGTTGTATTGCGGCAGTGGCGCTTGCCTTGGCGCTTGGTAAGCCGGCTCAGGGGCTGGCGCTGGCTGGCGTTGCCGATAATGCTGCTGGAGCGGATCCGGCGCATGAGGTGTCATCGAAAACGGTGCCTGGATGAGCACCTGGCAAGAGGGGCAGGGGCCTGTCACTCCTCCCATGCTTGCGGGCACGTTGAGCTTTACGCCACACGCCGGGCATAGGAACAGGATATCGTCGCTGGCATTCAAACCGGGCGATCCATAGCCGAAACGACTCGCTTAGTCAATCTTTCAGAAAACTTAAATGTTGCGGCCGGATGGTTCAACCGCCTTCACGCTGGGATGTCCTGAACTGGCATGGAACTGGCTGGAACATCCTTTTTTGGCGCGACAAGCGGCGCGCCATCTGCTTTAACCGCCGAGTCCATCCGCACATTTCATCTAACACAATGCCGTCATCCACCACAAAGCGCCAACTCGTTTCCAGGATCACCGACAAGCTAGGCCTCAAGGGCGTGGCGATCACGCAGCAGGACACCACCATGGTGATCCAGTCGTTCATCGATGAGGTCATGGAATCCCTCGCCAACGGAAACAATGTGGTGCTCAGGAACTTCGGGGTTTTCGAAGTCAAGGAGATGAAGGCCAAGGTCGGCCGCAATCCGAAGGATCCGGGAAAGCTTGTCACCATCCCCGCCCGCGCCGCGGTGAAGTTCAAGCCGGGCAAGGAGATGAAGGAAAAGGTCGCCGCCAGCCTCCAGCTCATCCGGGAGCGTGAGCAATAGGACAAGCCGCAGATGATACTCGGGCTTCCATCCGCAATCCGCCTCATCCCCTTCGCGGCGGTGGTGCTTGCCGGCTGCATTTCCTGCTCCTCGCGCCCCTCGGGCTACTCCGGCTACATGACCCGTTCCTACACAGTCCGTGGCCAGACATATCACCCCATGAGCGTCGAGCAGGCGCTGGGCCACAGGGAAACAGGCATCTGTTCCTGGTACGACGAATCGAGTTTCTTCGGCCTGAAACGCGGCAACACCTCGCTCGGCGAAAAAGTCCAGCCATGGCACATGACAGGCGCACACAAGACATTGCCGCTGCCCTGCCTCGTCAAGGTCACCAACATGGAGAACGGCCGCTCGGTCAAGCTACGCATCAACGACCGCGGCCCCTTCATCCCGGGGCGGCATCTGGATGTGACACCCCGCGCCGCCAAAAAGCTCGGCTTCCACGGCGATGGGCTGACCCGCACGCGCCTCGAGGTGCTTTCCGTAGGCGATGGGAGCTACCGCCGGAAATCCCGGGGAGGCTTCCTTTTCTGGTGAAAGCTACCGCACGTCGGGCTTGTCCGCCGCCGGGGGAACGCCCACCCTTGCCCATGCAGGAAACATGAAAGAGCGGATCGACGAGCTGGAACAATGGGGGGCGGATGTGATTTTCGGCCGCGCCAAGGGCTTCCGCGCCAGCCTCATGCGCATGCTCATGTTCGGCCTTTCCGGCATTTTCCGCATCCTCGTGCAACTGCGCATCGCGCGCTACCGCAGTGGCTGGAAGCCCCAGGAATTCCTCGGCGTCCAGGTCGTCTCCATCGGCAACATCACCCTCGGCGGCACCGGCAAGACCCCTGTCGTGGAGCTCCTCGCGAAATCCCTGCGCGACCGCGGCAGGAAGGTCGCCATCCTCTCACGCGGCTATAAGAGCAAGAAGCTCGACCGCGCCCAGAAATGGACGGGTGCGGATGGAAGACCGTTCCCCGCCGATCGCATGCCCAAGGTCGTCTCCACCGGCTCCGCCCTGCTCTTGGATTCCAAGTTCGCGGGGGACGAGCCCTTCATGCTCGCGAAGAACCTGGATGGTGTCGCCGTCGTCGTGGACAAGAACCGCGTCAAAGGCGGGCGTTTCGCCATCGGCGAGATGAAGTCCGAGATCCTGATGCTTGATGACGGCATGCAATACCTCGATCTCGCCCACTCCATCGACATCGTCCTGATCGACTCGAAGTCCCCTTTCGGCACAGGCTCTCTCCTCCCGCGCGGCACCCTCCGGGAGCCGCCGCGCAACCTCCGCCGCGCCTCCTACATCCTCATCACGAAGTGTGACGGCACGGCGAACGGAGAACTCATCGCCCGCATCCGGAAATACAATGCCACGGCTGAGATCATCGAGTGTGCCCACGGCCCCATCCATCTGGAAAACCTATACACCCGGGAGCGCGAGCCGCTCTCGTTCCTGGAGGGGAAATGGGTCGGTGCGATCAGCGCCATCGCCGTCCCTGAGAATTTCGAGAAATCCCTGGCAGCCCTCGGGGCGAAGGTGGAGATACGCCGCCGATTTTCCGACCACCACCGCTTCACCCGCCGGGATGTGGACCAGTTCATGCAGCGCTGCGTGGAGCGGGACATGGAGATCATTGTCACCACGGAAAAAGACGCCGTCCGTTTCCCCAAGCCCACGGAAATCAACGTCCCCATCTACTTCCTCCGCATCGAGGTGGAGATCCTTTCCGGGCAGGAGGCTTGGGACGGGATGGTGGACCTCATCTGCAACCCGCCCCCTGTCAGGGATTCCGTCCTCAGGAATGCCGGTGAATTCCGGGTGTGACGGGGAAATCCAAAGGAATGGAACTTGAACCTTGGCACCCGCCCGCTGTCGTTTACACAAGGTCCGTGCTCTCCCTCGGAATACTCGGCTCAGGCTCCGGCTCGAACATGCAGGCCATCCTGGATGCCATCGCTGCGGGCGGCCTGTCCGCTCGCGTCGCCCTCGTCCTTTCCGACAATCCATCCGCCCAGATCCTCGCGCGCGCGCAAGCCAACGGCATCCCGGCGGGCGTCATCGACTGCTCCCCGCACCGGATGAAATTTCCGGAGGAAACGCAGCGTGAAACCGCCCGGCGGCTCATCGCGGCAGGTGTGGACCTGGTCTGTCTGGCCGGATTCATGCGTCTCGTGAAAAAGCCGCTGCTCGATGCCTTTCCCGCCCGCATCCTGAACATCCACCCATCCTTGCTGCCCGCCTTTCCCGGCCTGGAGGCATGGAAGCAGGCCATTGCTGTGGGCGCGGAGGAAAGCGGAGCCACCGTCCACCTGGTCGATTCCGGGATGGATACCGGCCCCATCCTTGCGCAGGCCCGGGTCGGTGTCCTTCCCGGTGATACCCCGGAATCCCTCCACGCCCGCATCCAGGCGGCGGAGCACCGGCTCTACCCGGAAACCATCGCGAACTACGCCAGCCAGCTCAACCTATGAATCCCGACGCACTCCAGCCCCTCCTCCAGCATCTTTCCGAAACCGTGATCGGCGCGGAGGAGCCAGCCCGCATGTTGGTCACCGCGCTACTTGCCGATGGCCATGTCCTCATCGAGGGTGCCCCGGGGATAGGCAAGACAACCCTCGCCCACACCCTCGCCACTTCCATGGGAGGCACCTTCAAGCGTGTGCAGTTCACCCCGGACCTGCTGCCCTCGGACCTGCTAGGCTACAACCTCTACCGCTCCGCCACCGGAGGCTTCGAGTTCATACCCGGCCCCGTTTTCGCAAACTGCCTGCTGGCGGATGAGATCAACCGCACCTCCCCGCGCGTCCAGTCCGCGCTGCTGGAAAGCATGAACGAGGGCAACGTCACCATCGACGGTGTGACCCACGGGCTGCCCAAGCCGTTCATGGTCATTGCCACCCAGAACGACACCCACACCGCAGGCACGTTCCCGCTGCCCGAGCCTCAGCTCGACCGCTTCCTGCTTTCCCTGGAGATGACCCTCCCTGATGCGGCGAAACAGGCAGAGATCATCCTTTCCCACGCCTCACGGTGGGGGGCCGCAGCGCCTGCGCCGGACTTCGGCCTCGCCCGCGAGGCGATCCTGGCCCTCCAGGAAAAAGCCGCGCAGGTTCCGGTCTCGCGCGCCATCGCGAAATACATCACCGCCCTCTGCGAGGCCTTGCGCAAGCTCGCGGGTTCCGATCAGAGCGTATCGGTGCGCGCCTCCCTCGCCATCCTCCGTGCCGCCCGTGCGAACGCTTTCCTGGATTCAGCCCCCGCCGTCCACCCGGATCACGTTCAGGCAATCTTCCCCGCCGTCATGCGCCATCGAATCTTGGCGGACGAGAGCTTCGATGCCCTGGAGCTGATCGGCATCGCACTTTCGAAAACGGCGATCCCGTAGGCAGTGGGGAAGTGATCCGCAATTCCCCAATCGCACCCCCCCTCACATCCCAGACCGACCTTTTCGCGGAAGTCCCGCTCGGTGCATTCCCGGATCATCCCCCTGGAGAACTGGACAGATGATGAGCCCTTCCGCGATGGCGGGGGCTTTGCCAAAATAATGGGGAAGAACTGCGGGCGCGGTCAGCCGGGGAAAAATTTCAAGGCTGCTGAGGGATTTCTATGACCAGGTTGTCAAACAAGGCATCCCCGCCGAGGCGTCCGCTGCGGTCAAGGCTGATCGAGCCGAGGGCGCCGATCTGCGCCGCGGGCACGGTGATGCGGGTCGAGAATTTCCGTGCTTCCTTTCCCTTCGGGATGACTGAGGGGCGCAGTTCCACATCGCCGTTGGGCAGCCTCTCGACGCCGATGACCATGATGGCAAGGCTGTCGGTGGCGGGCGTGAAGCCCATGTCCTTGTTCGGCGTGAGCGATTCATGGGTGTCGATGAGTTCGAAGCGGAAGCCTCCGCCATCGTATCCGGGATGGAAAAGTGTGCGCACTTTTCCGACGGAGACGCCGATGTGGTAGGCGCTTACGCCGCCGGGGGCGCCTCCCAGCATCACCTCGATGCTGAAACGGTCCGGGAAGGTGTCTTTCCCGGTGAGCTTCCCGGCAGGGAGGATGAGGCGCTGGTCGCCCTCGATCGGCCCCCTGCCGGAGAGGATGAGGGTGCCCTTGGCGACCTTGCCGGTGAGGCCGGGGCTGGCATCGAATGTGAAATCGCGGTATTGCTTTCCGATGTCGGGGGCATCGTCCCGAAAAATCTCCGAGTAGAGGATAGGTGTTCCCCTGGGCGGTTCCACGCCTTGCTTTTCGCGGTGCAGGCTGGCGAGGGCGTAATTCAGGAGAGCCGGGCGCTGCCAGATGCCGTTCCCGCCGAGCTGTCCGCGGATTTCACGGATGCGGAAGTCCACTTCCGGATCACCGCTTTCCTTCAGCCCGTCCAACCACGGTTTTGCATCCAGTCCCATGCGCTGGATTTCCTTTTGCGCACCCTCCCGGGTGGCGAAGTTCTCGGAGGAAAGGAGGGAGACGAGCTCCAGGAAACGTTTTTCGGAAACGGCGCCCGCGACCTCGGGCAAGGCATCGCCGAGGGCGACGCCCTCTTCCGCAAGGAGTTGGAGACGCCAGTCCTGATGCTGCGCGGCGAGGCCGGAGGCGGCGCACCATGCGAGAGTCGGGATCAGCAATTTGGCCGGTTTCATGGCATGATCATGAAGGGGATGGGCACAACGCCGCATGGGGCTTGCGTCCGGTGACGGAAATGAGGTTTGCCAGGATGCGCCCGTGTTCCGCCATCTCGTGGGAGGAGATGTTGAGCCGGAGGCGCCAGTTCCCAGCACCGGCCGTGCCGGGGGTGTTGATGCGATCCCTGAGGGCGAAGAGATCCGTCACCATGAGCACCGCGTAGCGGGAGTTCGATTCCAGGAGCGTCTTGATGAGGCGCCAGTGGATCGCATCGGAGTACGGGGGCCAATCGTTGTGCGCTGGAATGGGGATGCCGGAGAATCCCGCGAGAAGGCGAAGCGCGTGAGCGGCGCCCTCCGCGGCCCAGTGGCCTTGCTCGGTGGGGTTTTCGTGCTGGATGAGTATGGTTTTGCGGCAGTTCTCCCAAGTGGCGCAGAGGGAGTCGTGATCGTGGGTGGAGTAGGAGGCGAAGGAGTTTTGCGGGAAAACATTGCCCATGACGGGGGAGCCGTCCTGATAGGAATCCCAATGCGGGATGCGGTATCCTGCGATGCCGAGCTCCCCGAGATGCGGGCGGACATATTCGGGAACCCAGCCGAGATCCTCCGCGATGATCTCGGCATCACCGGCGGCATCCAGGATGGCACGGAGGCGGAAATCGCCGTTGGCGAGGTTCGTGGCCTTGTTTTCATGGGAGTCATCCGCATGGATGAACCAGCGGGGCAGGCGGCCATCGGTGAGATCCGCAGCTTCGCCATGGCCGAGGCCGAGGAAGCGGTGGTTGTCGCGCGGGTGCCACGGGAATCCGTAGATGCGGTAGAATCCGAGGATGTGGTCGATGCGGAACATGTTGAAAATTTCCGTGAGGCGGGAAATGCGCTCCCGCCACCATGAGAAGCCGTCCTGGGCCATCGCGTCCCAATCGTAGAGCGGCACGCCCCAGTTCTGGCCCCATTCGTGGATGAAGGGGTTTTCCGAGGAGTAGCCTTCGGGCGGGGTGCCGCCGAACCAGTTGGTGTGGAATCCCGCGCGGTGGAAGAAGACATCCGCGGAGTGGAAGGAGACGCCGATTGGGAGGTCACCCATGAGCTTGACCCCGCAGAGATCGGCATGGGCGCGGACGGCGCGCCATTGCCGGAAGCAGAGCCATTGGACATATGCGAAGCGATCCAGCCGGGACTCGATGTGGCCGGGGTTCCGCGCCCTGAGGGCGGCGGCAAAGCGGCGTGCGGAATCCGGGCAGCGGGATTCTTCGGGCCACTGGTCCCAGCTGAGGTGCTCGCCATGGATTTCCATGAGCAGGCGGAAAAGGCAGTAGTCCGGCAGCCAGGCCGCGCTGCGGTCGCGGAAGGCCAGGAACTCCGCCGCAGGGGCGGACTCGGCGGCACCCATGAAGCGGGCGAAGGAGATCTCGAGAAGATGGTTCTTCGCGGCGCGCACCGAGGGATAATCGATGAGATGGGCGGAAACGTGAGCGCCGAGCGTGTTGCGCGCGGCATCCGTTTCCGCGCGGGTGAGGAAGGGGATTTCTCCGTCGCCGAAGGAAAGGTAGATGGGGTCGAGGGCGATGGAGGAGATGCCGGAATAAGGGCTTTCATCGGTGCCGTTCTCGTTGATGGGGAGAAGCTGGAGGAAGCCGATGCCGTGTGCGGCCGCCCAATCGATCCAATGGCGCATTCCTGCGGTATCGCCGATCCCGAGGTCGCCATGGATCCGGGTGGAGAATGCCGGGATCAGTAGGCCGGTGGTTTTCACTCCGGGATCCTTATTCCCGATTTGCGGTGTCTGGAAGTATGAAATGGGGTGGGATTCCCCTCGGTGAGTGATGCTGGCCAGCGGCAAGGGGTGGCTGCACCGTGATGCCGGGTAAGAGCGGAGGAAACCGCCGGCGCCTGAGGCTTGGGGTGCCGGGGCAGCGGAATGCAACCATTCCTTGTTCTTGCGGTGGGGGATCAGCTGCGCCTTCCTGCTTCCTCAAGGAAAATCTCGGAGAGCCGGAAGCAGCGGCGGGCGAGTTCGCGGGCTTCGTTGTCCCCGATGAGGGCGACACCTTCCTCGCTGACCTCGGCAAGGAAGATTTTCCATGCGTTTTTCGCGATTTTTTCGGGATCGGGCTTGCGGCGGGGTGGTTGCTGGGGGCGTTGGCCGCCGCTGGTTTCGGCTTTGCCTTCCGGGAGCTTGCCTTCGACGGTGGCGGAGGTTTCCTCGGCGACCAAAACATCCTCTTCCCTGGGGGATTTCCCCTTGCGACGGCGGCGGGATTTCTTCTTTGCCACCTCTGCGGTTTCTGGGGCTTCGGGCTTTCCGGAGGGATCGGGCGATTGCTTGGGATTCTTGTTGGAGACCCTGCGAACCTTGGGTTTCTCCGGAGAGGGTTGTGTATCTTCTGGCATGTGTTGCGTGTGTGGAACCGTAGGGGAGCCGGGCGAACCAGGCTGCGGCTCAGTTCCTCATGTCATCAGGGGTGTCCTCTGTGGCGTCCTTTCCTTTCGATAGGATATCGAAATCAGGGTTCTTGGCCTTGGGATCCGAGCCGATGCGGTAGATGTATTCACCTCCCCAGGGATCCATGATTTTCACGTTGGCACCGGTTCCCTCCGTCCAGCCCTGCTTGTTGTTGATCGGATCGAGCTGGTTTACGTAGATTTTGCCGGGAGGCGTTGCGTTGGCGGGATCCCAGTAAAGGATCCTGTAGAGGCTGTTGGAGTTGCCGGCCGGCGGATAGTCGCCGTTGTCGAGCTTGTAGTCCTCCAGGGCGTTGTCCAGAAGGCTGATCTGGATCGCCGCCTGTGAGAGCGCCTGTTTCTGGGTGACGTAGTTGAAACCGCCGACCGAGAGGGCGGCGAGGATCACGATGATGGTGATGACCACCAGCAGCTCGATGAGGGTGAAGCCCTTTGCCGGGGAGTGGGAGAGGTTCGTTTTCATGGGTTTTTGCGGATTGGCGTTTTACGACGGGGCAAGATAACCCGGTTGAGGTTGTGTTTCACCCGGAAAATGCAGGCGTGTCACTGTTCGCTCATCGTCTGGATCATCTTGATGAGCGGCAGGAACAGAGCGAAGACGACGGCACCGACCACGAGGGCGAGGATGACGATCATGATAGGCTCAAGGATCGAGGTGAGTGCGGTGACGGCGTTGTCAACCTCATCGTCGTACACATCGGCGACCTTCAGGAGCATTTCCGGGAGCTGCCCGGTTTCCTCGCCGACGTCCACCATGGAGATGACCATGTTCGGGAAGACGCCGCTGGCCGAAAGGGGTGTGACGATGGATTCACCTTCCTTGACGGCCTCGTGGACCTTGGAGATGGCGTCCGAGATGATGACGTTGCCTGCGGTGTCGCGGGTGATGTTGAGGGCTTGCAGGATGGGGACGCCGGAGGTGACGAGGGTGCCGAGCGTTCGTGCGAAGCGGGAGACGGCGGACTTGCGCTGGATGTCACCGAAGATGGGGAGGTGGAGCTTGGCCTTGTCGATGAACTGCCGCCCGCCCTTGGTGCGGCCGAGTGCGGTGAGGCCGGCGTAGATTCCGCCGGCCGCGACGAAGAGCCAGACGACGTTGGGTATTCCGAGGATCTGCCTTCCAAGGCAGAACTCCGAGAAGCCGAAGACGATCTGGGAGATGAGCGGCAGGGCGTCATCGGTTTCCTCGAACATCTCCTTGAATTTCGGGACGATGAAAATCATCAGGAAGATGAGGATGGCGATGGCGATGAAGATCACGATGGCCGGATAGACCATGGCGGAAACGATCTTGTTCTTGAGCTTCTGGGCCTTTTCCTGGTATTCGGCGAGACGGTTGAGGACGACTTCGAGAACACCGCCGAGCTCACCGGCCTTGACCATGTTCACGTAGAGCTTGTTGAACATCCTCGGGTGCTGGGCGAGGGACTCGGAGAAGGTGGAGCCGCCCTGGACGGAATCGGCGAGGGCGCTGATGGTGGATTTCAGGCCGGGGTTCGGCTCCTGTTTTCCGAGGACGGTGAGGGAGCGGAGGAGCGGAAGGCCGGAATCGATGAGCGTTGCGAGCTGGCGGGTGAAGACCATGAGCACCTTGGGCTTCACGGTTGCCTTGCCGGTGGCCATGGCCTTGCCCTTGGGCTTCTTGAGTGCGGTGCGCTTGGCCGCGATCTTGGCCTTGCCGGGCCCGGCCTTCCCTTCCTCGGAGATCTGCGTCGGATAGAGGCCTTGGGCGCGGAGTTTCTGGATGGCTTCAGCTTCGGTGGCTGCGGCGACGCTTCCGTCGGCCTGCTCACCTTTTGCATCGAGGGCTGAGTAAATGAAATTTGGCATTGGGGTTTGGTTGGGAGTTTCCGGAAGGATGGCGATTGTATGCGGTTTGGCGATGGAAAAGTTGGGTGAAATTCGAGCGGGGGGGAAGCAGTTCAGGTGTATTTGAGGACTTCCTCGATGGTTGTCTTGCCGAGGTAGATGTTGCGCAGGCCGTCCTCCCGGAGGGTGTTCATGCCAAGCTCGATGGCTTTCTGTTTGAGGACGACGCTGGGTGCGCGGTTGGTGATCAGCTCGCGGATGGGTTCGGTGATGTTGAGGAGCTCGTAGAGGCCGGCGCGGCCTCGGTAGCCGGACTGGCCGCAGACCTCGCAGCCGGAGCCGGTGTAGAACTGCTTGTCTCCGAGTTCGTGGGGCGAGACCCCGAGCTGCGAGAGGATGGCCTCGTTGGGTTCGTAGGGAGACTTGCAATCCTTGCAGATGGTGCGGACGAGGCGCTGTCCAAGGACGCCCTCCAGGGATGCGGCGACGAGGAAAGGCTCGCAGCCCATGTCGATGAGACGGGTGACGGCGCCGGGGGCGTCATTGGTGTGGAGGGTGGAAAGCACAAGGTGACCGGTGAGGGCTGCCTGGATGGCGATGGTGGCGGTTTCCTTGTCGCGCATTTCCCCGATCATGATGCGATCCGGGTCCTGGCGTAGGAAGGCGCGGAGGATGCGCGGGAAATCGAGGCCGATGGCCTCGTTGATGGGGATCTGGATGATGCCGTCGATGTCGTATTCGACGGGATCCTCGGCGGTGAGGAGCTTTGCGTCGATGGTGTTGATGCGGCGCAGGCCGGCGTAGAGCGTGGTGGTCTTGCCCGCCCCTGTCGGGCCGGTGACGATGAAGATGCCGTTGGGTTTCTCGATGGTCTCGCCGATGTATTCGTAGATGGCATCGGGCAGGCCGAGGTTTTCCAGCGAGAGGTTGACCGAGGAGCGGTCGAGCACCCGGAGAACGACGGACTCGCCGTGGTGTGTGGGGAGCGTGGAGACGCGCATGTCCACCTGTTTCTCGCCGATCTGCTTGACGATGCGCCCGTCCTGCGGGATGCGGCGCTCGGCGATGTTCATGTTCGCCATGACCTTGACGCGTGACAGGATGGGCAGCGCGAGGTGCACCGGCGGCGGGGCCATCTCATAAAGTGCGCCATCGACGCGGTAGCGGATCTTGAAATCCTTCTCAAAGGGCTCGAAGTGGATGTCCGAGGCTTTTTCCTTGATCGCCTGGTAAAGCACCAGATCAACATAGCGGATGATGGGGGCGGAGTTGGCCTCGGCCTCGGCGTTCTCCGGGTTGAATTCCTCGGCCCCGCTGTCGAGCTGGGAGAGGATGTCGTCCATCGCGCGGCCTTCGCCGCCGTAGCATTCGTTGATCTTCGCCTCGACGAGGTAGTCGGGGGCGATCACCACGACGATCTCGCGGCCGAGCGCGAAGCGGAGGTCTTCGACGGTCTGCGGGTTGAGCGGATCGACGAGGGCGAGGTGGAGGCCCTGGTCGTCGAAGTTGACGGGAAAGGCGCCGTGGAGGCGGGCGGTGCCGGCTGGCACGAGATCGAGGAGGGCGTCGGGCGGGGTCCAGTTTTTCAGGTCCACCAGGGTGGCCCCAAGCTCGGAAGCCACGACGGGCCAGACATCGTCGCGGGATTGGATGACCTGGAAGTCCGCGAGGAGTTCGGGCACGCTTTTGCCGCTGTTTTCGACCTCGGCGAGGATTTCCTCGGAGAGCGAGGCATCAATGAGGCCACGGGATTGGAAAAGTTCTAGGAGTTGGCGGTTGTCCATTTTTGGGTAAAAGCTGAGACGCTGAAATTCTGAGACGCGGAAATCTAGTCGAAGTCGCCCATGGTTGCGTGGACGACCTCGGAGCCGGATGTGAGGCCGGATAGGACTTTTCGGATGCCGTCCTCGCGTAGGGTTCGCATGCCCAGCTCGCGGGCGCGGCGGCGGAGCTGGCTGGTGGTGAGGCCGGTGTTGATCATCGCGCGCACCTCGTCGTCGATGTTGAAGAGTTCGAAGATGCCCATTCGGCCGCGGTATCCGTTGCGGCGGCATTTCTCGCAGCCGACGGGGCCGTAGATGGAGGCGTCCGCAGTGCGGGAGGCGTCGAGGTTGAGGGCGCGCATATCCTTTTCGGAAAGCTCGGCAGGTGCCTTGCAGACGGGGCAGAGCTTGCGGACGAGGCGCTGTGCGAGGATGGAGCGGACGGCGGAGGCGATGAGGAAGGGCTTGACCCCGATATCGGCGAGGCGGGCGACGGCGGAGGGTGCGTCGTTGGTGTGAAGGGTGGAGAAGACGAGGTGGCCGGTGAGGGATGCGTTGATGGCGATGTTTGCCGTTTCCGCATCCCGGATTTCCCCGATCATGATGATGTTCGGTGCCTGGCGGAGCATGGCGCGGAGGGCGGCCCCGAAGGTCATGCCGATCTCGGATTTCACCATCACCTGATTGATGCCGGGCAGCTCGTACTCGACGGGATCCTCGACGGTGATGATCTTCTTGTCCGGCTTGTTGATGACGTTGAGGCAGGCGTAAAGTGTCGTGGTTTTTCCAGAACCCGTCGGGCCGGTGACGAGGATGATGCCGTCGGGCAGGCCGAGCAGCTCCTCGAACTTCGCCTGGTCGTCGGAGAAGAAGCCGAGCTCGGGCAGTCCGAGAAGCAGGGCGGTCTTGTCGAGGATACGCATGACGATGGATTCGCCGTGGTTCGAGGGGACGGAGGAAACGCGGAGATCGACTTCCTTTTCGCCCATCTTGAGCTGGATGCGGCCGTCCTGGGGGAGGCGTTTTTCCGCGATGGACATGCTGCCGCTCATGACCTTGAGGCGGGCGATGATGGCGGGGAGGAGTTTTTTCGGGTGGGTGTCCACGTGGACGAGCTTTCCGTCGAGGCGGTAGCGGATGCGCACGGAAGTCTCAAGGGGCTCGATGTGGATGTCGGAGGCGCGCAGGCGGAAGGCTTCCGTGAGGGTCTGCTGTACGAGCTTGATGATGGGGGCGTCGCTGGCTTCGGAGCCGGCCTCGGAATCGCCGGTGGAGACCTGGAAGGAGTCGTCGGGGGAGCTGCTGCGCTTTTCCTCGACGTTGTAGAACTGCATCAGGTGGTGGTTGATGTCAGTGTGGGTGGCGCAGGCGAGATTCAGCTCGCGCCCAAGGACGTGCGGCAGGCTGTCGAGCGTTTCGAAATCGAGCGGGTCGGCGACGGCGACGGTGAGGTACATGCCGTCGTCGGAGACAGGGATGGCGCGGTATCTGCGGGCGATGTCCTCGGATACGGTGAGGATGACGGAGGGGTCGAAATGGAAGCTGGCGAGGTCAACGAAGGGGACGCCGGCATTTGCGGCGAGGGTCTCGGCGACCTGTGATTCGGTCAGCGGGGTGGTGTTGATGAGGTGCTGGATGATCGTCTCGCTGCCGCTCAGGGAAGCGCGTGCGGTGCGGATCTGTTCCGGGTCGATGATGCCGCTTTCCGCGAGCAGTTCTGCGAGATAGTCTTCGTTTGAGAACACGGGGATATGGGTCTTGTAAGGTCTGAAGGGGCTTGTGAGCAGGGGATTTTACCCATCACACGGCGCGAAGATGGGCAAAGGGCGGGAGAGTGTCAACCAACCACATCGCGAAATGCGGCGGGGAGGAATCATTTGCCGATTCATAGCCTCTCCTGTGACAAGGCCATGAAATTGCCCGCCGCCTCCATGAGGTGGTCGCCGCCGGCTGCCGTGTAGCGGCGGATGAAACGTCCGAGGGCCTCCGGATCGCGGGCTCCGAGCCATGCTGCGGGCCATTGTGAGAGATCGGTGAAATTTACATCGGCGGTGATGTCGCGGAGTCCGGGATTCTGATAGATCTCCGCGCCGCAGCTGCGCTGGTGCAGGAAGTATGCGCGGAGGCTTCCGCCGGGACGGCGGTGATAGAGGGTTTCCGCAGTGGTGCCGTAGTCGATGGTGAGCATTTTCCCGCGCTTCCAGCCGGGCAGCCAGGATTCGAGCCACAGGCGGTATGAATCGTGGATCTCGACGCGCTGGCCATCGGGGAAATCGAGTTTGAAAGCCGAGGATGGAGGTAGCCCGGCGGGTGGCAGCAGGATCTCGGCAGGCTGTCCGGAGGAGTGCACGAGTGCGACCTCGCGCCATTCTCCGTTGGATTTCTCGAAAAGCCGGCATGGGAACGCATCGACGAGTTCGTTGGAAAAAATCACCGCGTTGCCGGAACACGCGGCCAGCGCGCCGTGGATGCGGGTGTGGTGGGAAACCTTTTTCCCAAGCAGCTCCGCCTGCCGCTTTGCAAGGGCGGGCGAGGATTCCACGAGATGGAAGCGTGTCCGCAGCCGGAGGGTGAAAGGCAGCCTGCGCATGACCTGCCCGGAGAGCGTCCCGAGGCCGGGGCCGATCTCGATCACGTGGCGGGTTCCGGTTTCGCGTAGTGCCTCCGCCACCCATCCTGCAATCGCTTCCCCCGGTGCCTCGGATAACTGCGGTGCGGTGGTGAAATCGCCACGCGCGCCGATGCCGCGGATGTTGCGTGCGTAGTAGCCGCGCACCGGATCATGGAGCGCCCGCGCCATGAAATGCTCGAAGGTTTCTGGATTCCCGGGGTCCAATGTGCTGGCGGCTGTTTGCCTGAAAAGGAACAACCGCGAACCCGAGGGTGCGCGGTTGTTTGAAGATATCCCTGCTGGTACGCCTGGCTTACTTCGCGGCGGCGGTGCGCGCCTTGCGAATGAAGCTGTTCACGGTCTCGGATGGCTTGGCGCCAACGGCGAGCCATTTGTCGGCCTTCGCGAGATCGATCTCGTAGTTGGTGCCCTCGACGAGGGGATCGTAGGTGCCGATCTGCTCGATGTAGCGGCCGTCGCGGCGCTTGCGGCTGTCCACGGCTACGATCTTGTAGTAAGGGCGGTCTTTGGTGCCCTTGCGGTTGAGGCGGAGAGAAACTGACATGATATGGCTTGGTGCGGGATTGCCCGTTTTCGGGCGGGCGCGGAGCTTGCTGCAAATCCGGGATGGCGACAAGCGAAATTTTGATAAGTTTTGGGCCGGGTTTGGGCCGGTGGAAAAGGGGTGTCCCGGCAAAAAAGAACCCGGCAGGCCGAAGCCTCCGGGTTCCGAGGAAAAGTCCCTTGAGCCGGGCATCAGTATTTCTGAACGCGGACGTGTCCGAAGTAGGACTCGGCGCCGAGTTCCGGCGGGAATTCGGAGAGCCCGTCGTAGACGTTCATGTCCACGCGGTTGTCGGTGCCGCATTTCTCGTAAGGTGGCTTGAAGGTGCCGCGGTAGGTCGGGCAGGTGAAGGTGAAAAGCTCGTAGAAGCCGTAGCCGAGGCGGCGGAATGCGCGCTGCGTGCCGTCAACCGCACCATAAGACCAGCCCGCCTTGCGGCCATGCTGCTCCGACCTGCGGACGACCATTTCCGGGATCTCGATCACCCCGTAGAGGATGTTGCTGATTGCGCGGCCGAGCTTGCGGGTGGAAGTGTACTGGGAGCCGGGAGGCGCCTGGATATCCGCTGCGGCGAATCCGGTGAGGACGAGCAGGGCGGTGGCGGTGACAAGGAGTTTTTTCATGCTTGGGGATACGCTAAAGAGCCGGTGCTGGGATTGGCAAGGAGAAGTTTGGAGAAAAAGCCGCTTTCTTTCACAGGCTGATGCCGGTGGCGGAAGTCACTCCGGGGATGGCACGGATCGCTTCCATGACCTCGCCGGGCAACGCGCCGTCGAGCTCGATGATGGAGAGGGCGTTGCGCTGCGATTTGTCGCGCGCCAAGGAGAGGTTCGCGATGTTCTGGTTGGAGTTTCCCAGCACGGTTCCGACGGCTCCGACGATTCCCGGGCGGTCGTCGTTGCGGACGATGAGGAAATGCCCCTTGATAGGCGTGTCCACGAAGAGGCGGTCGATCTCCACGATGCGCGGGCTGCGCCCGATGATCGTGCCGGCCACGCGGAATTTCTCGTCTCCCTTGCGCAGCTCGGCGACGAGGAGGTCGTTGAACTCGGTCTGTGCGCTGATCGTGGACTCGACGAGATCCAGGCCCATGGATTTCGCGATGGCGGGGGCGTTGACAAGGTTCACCTGGCCATCGGGACGCGAGCACTCGAGCAGTTTGTAGAGCGCGGTGCGGGAAATCAGGCCGGTGTCCTTGGTGGCGAGGTCGCCGTGGTAGGAAACGCGGATCGAGTCCGGGTTGGCTGGGCCGAGCTTCGCAAGCAGTGCGCCGAGCGCGGCGGCGAGATCGAGGTAAGGGCCGATCGCGGCGAGCGCGGCGGCATCGAGCGAGGGCATGTTGATCGCGTTGCGGATTTCGCCGGTGGTGAGGAAATCGCGGATCTGGATGGCGACCTCGATGCCGACGTTTTCCTGCGCCTCGTTCGTCGAGGCACCGAGGTGGGGCGTGAAGGCGACGTGTTTCTTCAGGCCGAAGAGAGGGTGGTCTGCGGAGGGCGGCTCGGTTTCGAACACATCCAGTGCGCAGCCGGCGATGTGGCCCGAGTCGATGGCGTCCTTGAGCGCCGCCTCGTCGATGAGGCCGCCGCGGGCGCAGTTCACGATGAGGGCGCCCTTGTTCATGAGGGCGATGCGCTCCCTGTTCATCAGGTGGTTGGTGTCGTCGGTAAGAGGGACATGGAGCGTGACGACATCCGCCCCGGTGAGCGCTGCATCCGGGGACTCTGCGAGGGTCACCTTGAGCTCGCGGGCGCGGGATTCCGTCAGGAAAGGGTCGTAGGCGACGACGTCCATGTTGAAGGCCTGGGCGCGTTTCGCGAACTCGCTGCCGATGCGGCCCATGCCGATCACGGCGAGCCGCTTGCCGTTCAGCTCGATGCCCTGGAAGGCCTTGCGGGCGGCGTTGAAATCCCCAGCCAGGACACCCGCGTGCGCCGGGCCGATGTTCCGTGCGGCGGAAAGCATGAGTGTGAAGGCGTGTTCCGCGGTGGAGATCGTGTTTCCGGTGGGGGTGTTCATCACGATCACCCCGTGGTCGGTCGCGGCCTCGCGGTCGATGTTGTCCACGCCTACGCCGGCCCGGCCTATTGCCTTGAGGTTCTTTGCGGCGGCGAGGATCTCGCGGGTCACCTTGGTCTGCGAGCGGACCACCAAGCCGTGGTAATCGCCGATGATTTTCACAAGCTCCTCGGGGGCAAGCCCGGTGTTCACATCGACGGTGATTCCTTCGGCGGTGCGCAGGGCTTCCACGCCTTTTTCGGAAATGGGATCGGAGACAAGGACTCGGTAGTTGCTCATGGGGCGCCCTCCGTAGTCGCGTTGCCCGCGACTGGCAAGAGGAAGTGTGGCAAAAAAGAAGAAAAACATAAAAATAGATATATAAACAAAGATCCATGGGTTCCCGGGGGTGTCGGAACGGAATGCGGAGCCCGGCAGCGGGAAGCATGGAATCCGCGAAAATTCGCGTTCATTCGGGTCGATTTTCGGTTACAATTCCGAGTCAAAGCCCCACATAGCCATGTCCGACTCCATCATCGACACCACGAAAATGACCGCAGGCCAGCGCGCCGCCCTCGAGCTTGCGGAATCCTCCCGCGACACCCGCGAACTCTCCGGCTTCGCCGCTTCGATCTTCGATGGGGCGCCCGATTTCGGGTCTATCTTTCCTTTCCCGGTCCAGACCGAGGGCGACAGGAAAAAAGGCGACGTCTTCCTCGGCAAGCTAACCGCCTTTCTCAGGAACGAGACCGACCCCGATGCCATCGACGCGGAGGGTGAGATTCCGGAAAGCGTCTTCACCGGACTCGCCGAAATGGGGGCGATGGGCATCAAGATCCCCGAGGAGTATGGCGGCCTCGGTCTCTCGCAGACGAACTATTCCCGCGCCGCGATGTTGCTGGGAAGCCATTGCGGGAATCTGACAGCCCTGCTCTCCGCGCACCAATCCATAGGCCTTCCCCAGCCGCTGCTCGTCTTCGGCAGCGATGCGCAGAAGGAAAAGTATCTGACCAAGTGTGCCGCAGGCGGCATCTCCGCCTTCGCCCTGACGGAGAAGGAGGTCGGCTCCGATCCGGCCCGTATGAAGACCGAGGCCGTCCTCTCCGCAGATGGCACCCATTACACGCTCAGCGGGGAGAAGCTGTGGTGCACGAATTCGCTCAAAGCCTTCGCCCTCATCGTCATGGCGCGCACGCCGACGCCCGAGAAACCCCATGCAACCACGGCATTCATCGTGGACATGGATCAGCCCGGCGTCGAGATCGTCACGCGTTGCCATTTCATGGGGCTCAGGGCGCTCTACAATGGGGTTGTGCGGTTCACCGATGTGAAAGTCCCCGTGGAAAACATCGTCGGCGGGGTCGGCAAAGGCCTCAAGGTGGCGCTCACCACCCTCAACACCGGCCGCCTCACCCTGCCCGCCGCCTGCGCCGGCCTGTTGGGGCGTTCACTCGAGATGGCCCTCGCCTGGGCATCCACCCGGGTCCAGTGGGGCCAGGAAATCGGCAAGCATGCCGCGATCGCCGCGAGGCTCGCCGACCTCGCCGCCGACAAGTTCGCCACCGAATCCCTTGTGCTCTACACCTCCGCCCTGGTCGATGCCGACAAGGACGCCGACATCCGAATGGAGGCCGCCATGGCCAAGCTCTGGGGCACCGAGGCCGGCTGGAAAGGGGCCGACTCCACGATGCAGATCAAGGGCGGGCGCGGCTACGAGACCGCCAGCTCCCTGCGCGCCCGCGGCGAAAGCCCGGATCCCATTGAGCGAAATCTCCGCGACTCCCGCATCAACACGATTTTCGAGGGCTCGACGGAGATCATGCACCTGTTCATTGCCCGCGAAGCCCTCGATCCCCATCTCCGCCGCGGTGCCGCGGTGCTCGACAGCCGCAAGGAATTCGCCGTCCGTTTCCAGACAGCCCTCAGCGCAGGCATTTTCTACTCCCTCTGGTATCCAAAAAAATACCTACCCATCGCCAACGGCCTGCCGGCAGACCTTGATACCCAGCTCGCCCGCTCATTGCGGAAAGCCGCCGCCCTTTCCCGCAAGCTCGCCCGTACGATCCTCCACAGCATGGCCCGCTACGGCCCGGCGCTTGAGAAAAGGCAGCTCATCCTCGCCCGCCTGGTGGACATCGCCACCGAGCTGCTCACCATCTCGCTCTCCGCTGCGCGCGCCCATGCCCTTGGGGACCGCGAGTCGCTGCAAACGGCGCGCTACATCGCCAAGCGGGGGATCACGCGCTGCGAAGCGCTGTTTTCCGAGATCGGAACAGCGCCCGACGACGAGGGTTACCGCCTGGCGCAGGAGCTGATGGGGAAACAAAGGGAAGCGTTTTGAAGTCCGGCCCTCAGATGATTTGGTGATGGTCAAGCTACCGTTTCTCCAATAGCGAGGCGTGGAAGCCGTCGTGGCCGGTCTCGGAGGGGAAGAGGTTGGTTTGGGAAATGAGTCGGAACTCGCCGGGGCGTTTTTCGAGGAAGCGGGCGATCTGATCCTGGTTTTCCGAGGGGAGGATGGAGCAGGTGGCGTAGAGGAGCTTGCCGCCGGGTTTGAGCATTTTCGGGTATTCGGCGAGGAGCTGGGCTTGGATGGAGCAGACGCGGTCGATGGCGGCGGGCTTGAGGCGCCATTTGAGGTCAGGTTGGCGTTTCAGGGTGCCGAGGCCGGAGCAGGGGGAGTCGATGAGCAGGGAGTCGGCGATGTTTTCGAAATCGGCGGGGGTGGTTTCGGTGATGGCTTTCGGGGAAATCTCGGTGGCGCGGGCGCTCTTCGCGCGCTTCTTGAGTGCATCGAGTTTTTTCTGGTCAACGTCCATGGCGAAGATCCGGGCTTCGTTTTTCGAGAGGGCGCAGAGGTGGAGGGCTTTTCCGCCGGCACCGGAGCAGGCGTCGATGATGCGCTCGCCGGGCTGTGGATCGAGGAGCGGGGAAATAGATTGCGAGGAGGGATCCTGGATCTCGATGCGGCCGTCGAGGCGGAGGGATTTAGGCAGCATTTTCCCGGGAAGGAGTGCGAGGGCGTGAGGGTGTCCGGGGAGGGTGGTCGTTTCGACGTTGTTTTCTGCAAGCCATGCCCGGGCTTCCTCGACGGTGGAAAGGAGGGTGTTGACGCGGAGGAAGACGGAGGGTTTTTGGTTCAGGGCGATGAGCTGGGGCTCCCAGAGGTCGCCGAGTTCGGATTCGCCGAGCTGGTCGAGCCAGTCGGGGATGGATTGGCGGATGGCTCGGGGTTGGCCGGCGATGAGTGGCTGGCGGGCGAGGATTTCATCGGCGGGGAGACCGTTGTAGGTGTGCCACTCCGGGAGTTCGTAGCCCATCAGCAGCCACTGGGCGGTGAGGATGGAGTTGGTTTCCTCGGAATCGACGAGGAAGGAGAGGGCGCGGCGCCAGCGGGTGGCCTCGAAGAGGGATTCGGCGACGAAGTTGCGGTCGCGTTTCCCCCATTTCGGGTTTGCATCGAATGCGGCGGCGAGTTCGTGGTCGAGGACGCGATGGTTGACGAGGACGGACTTGGCGATCTCGAGGGTGGAGGCGCAGAGGTGGCGGTGTAACTTCATAAGTTCAAATTCCGAATTTCAAACCCCTGGGGAGAGGTTGGTGGGGGACGGTGGCAGGTTGGGGATGCGGCGGCAAGGCGCGGGAATGGGCTTTGATGCGCCTTGCGGCCGGCGGGTTGGGGGATAGGGTGGGTGTGCGGGGTTTTCCGCAATGAAAGCGATGTATGTTCAGAGGGTGATACTGGCGGGCGGGTGTTGCCTGGCGTTCGGGGCGGCGTTCGCAAACATCGGGGTGGTGCTGGAGACCGGTATTTCGGTGAGCCATCTGACGGGGGATATCTCCAGGGTGTCGATGGATCTTTCGCACCCTTCGCCGGTGATGCTGAGGGAGGCGCTGTTGGTTGGCGGGGCGGCGCTGTCCTTTCTGCTGGGCGCGTTTCTGGCAGGTTTCCTGATCCACCATCCGACATTGGATTTCGCGCGTCCGTATGGCAGGACGGTCACGGGGATCGGTATGCTGCTCATCGCTTCCGGGCTGCTGATTCCGGCATATCCTTTGGCAGGCATCGCGCTCGCTGCGTTCGGGTGCGGGATACAGAACTCGCTGGCATCGAGCTACAGGGGGATTGTTTTGCGCACCACGCACCTGACGGGCCTGATGACCGATTTCGGAGTCGCGCTGGGGATGAAGGCGCGGGGCTGTGAGGTGAACTCGA
The DNA here is from genome assembly GCA_017798145.1 of Akkermansiaceae bacterium. Taxonomy (NCBI): domain Bacteria; kingdom Pseudomonadati; phylum Verrucomicrobiota; class Verrucomicrobiia; order Verrucomicrobiales; family Akkermansiaceae; species Akkermansiaceae bacterium. The sequence goes on from CP059069.1 coordinate 3,327,757, forward strand.
GCAGGTTCGTCGTGCCGGGCTTGCTGATTGTATCGTTTTTCCTGGGCGGGGTGGTTTCCGGGGTGGTGTTTTTCTCAGGGAAATACGACGTCATCGTGCTCGCGGGCTGCGGGTATGTTCTGGCGGGGCTGGCCTGGAGCGTAGGGAAGCGGGTTGCAAAGCGGGGCGGGGTGTGGTGAGGATGCGGCGTGGCTACGGTTCAACTGAAGTATCAGACATTCCATCCCTCGATCTGGCCGAAGATGGTGGGCGAGGTTTCGCGGGATGCAAAGGCGGGGGATTTGGTTGAGGTGATAGGGAAGCAGGGAACGAGGTTCGGCTGGGGCATCTGGAATCCGAAGGCGCGGATGCCGCTGCGGGTGGTGAGCCACAGTTTGGAGGATCTCGACGAGACTTTTTTTGAAAGGGCGATCATCAGGGCGGGGGAGCTGCGGAGAGGAATCCTGAAGCTTGATGGCGAAACGGAATGCTACCGCTGCATCCACGGCGATGCGGATTTCCTTCCGGGGATCGTGGCGGACAAGTTCGGCGACGTGCTCTCGGTGGAGATCACGGCGCTGGGGGCGTGGATGCGGCTGGAGGGCTGGCTGCCGCTGATGCATGAGGCCTTCGGGACATCGCGCGTGGTGGTGCAGGTGGATGCGGATCTTGCGAGGATCGAGGGGATCCCCAGGACGGGCGGTGTAGAAAGCGACAAGGTGCGGCTGGTGAAAGTGGTGGAGAGCGGGGTGAGGTATGAGATCGACTTCACCACCGGCCACAAGACCGGTTTTTTCTGCGACCAGCGGGACAACCGGAAAAAATTCCGTGGCATCGTGGAGGGGAAATCGGTTCTGGACCTCTGCTGCTACTCGGGTGGTTTCTCGATTTCCGCCGCGCTGGGCGGTGCCACTGATGTCACCGCCGTGGATCTCGACGAGGCGGCGGTGGCGATGGCCAAGCGCAATGCGAACCTCAACGATGCGAAGGTGAAGCTCACCCACGCCGATGCGTTCACCTGGGTGCGGACGATGATCGAGAACGGCCGCAAGTGGGATGTGGTGATGGTGGATCCGCCGAAGTTCATGTTCGGGAAAGAGGATGAGACCGGCTACGCGAAATACCACGACCTCAACAAGCTCGCAGCGCAGCTTGTGGAAAAGGACGGGGTGCTGGTCACCTGTTCATGCTCCGGCCAGCTCGGCGTGGAGGCTTTCGAAAACATCGTGACGAACGTGATCCACCGCCAGGACAGGCGGCTGCAGGTCTTTGACAGGACGGGGGCCGGCGGCGACCATCCGACGCTATCGAACTACCCGGAGTCCCGCTACCTCAAGGCGGTGTGGGGTCGGGTGATCGGGTAGCTCTCAATAGACCGGCTCGATGTCATGCTGGTAGGCTGCGGCGGGTGATGTCGGCGAAGCGGTTTCGCCCGAGCGGCTCCATCCGCGGCGGGGGGCTTCGGTCGTGAGCTTCGCATCGAAGTCCGAGAAGGCCGCGTCGAAGGACTTCCGCGCGACCCCATCGCGGCCGATGAGCGGGATCCCTGCGGCGCGCCCCTCGGCTGCGAGGATCGTTTCCTCGCCTTCGCTCAGGCCGATGCGGGTGGTCGTATTCACCGGGCCCTCGGACATGGTGAAATCGAGCTGGAGCTCGCCCTTGCCGCTGCGGACGGGCACGAGGCCTTCTCGGCGCAGAGCGGTGTCGATCTCCGGGACGAAGCCGCGCTCGCGCTCCGAGAGTTTTTCCGGCATGCCGACGGTCGTGGAGCCGCCGGGCGAAAACGGAGTGCGGCTGGTGAAGCAGGAGCAGAGCGACAGCGAGCAAATTGCGGCGAGTGGGAAGGTGTGGAATTTCATGTGCGGATTTCTTAGCCGGGAATTTCCGGAAATCAAGAGGCGGTGAGCGGGCTTTTTTTGATAAGGTTCCCCTCGATCGGGGGGAATTGCTTGTGCTGCACCCGCCCGAGACGGTAGCGTTCGCCTTGAGTTTGTTCCGAATGGATTTTCCTATCACAAGAATCAAGGGCGGCGTGGGAGCGGCGAAGGGTTTTCTCACTTCCGCGCTGGCCTGCGGGATCAAGAATCCCGACGCCGTGCGTCTGGATCTTGCTCTTGTCTATTCGGAAGGCAAATGCGCATCCGCGGGAACCTTCACGACGAACAAGGTCAAGGCCGCGCCCGTCCGCGTGTCCCAGGCGCACCTGCGCAAAGGCACCCTTCGCGCCGTCATCGTCAACTCCGGGAATGCCAACGCATGCACCGGATTGCAGGGCATCCGCGATGCCACATCCATGTGCGAGGACACCGCGAAAGGCCTGGGACTCAAGAAGACCGATGTCGGCGTCTGCTCCACCGGTGTCATCGGCCTGCCCATGCCTATGGTGCGCATCACGCCCAACATCCCGGACTTGGTAAAAGGGCTCTCCAAGAAAAAGGGCAACGATTTCGCCAAGGCCATCATCACCAGCGACACCCATGAGAAGGAGGTCGCCATCTCCTTCGACATCGGCGAGCACCGGGTGCGCATCGGCGGCTGCGTGAAAGGCGCGGGGATGATCTCGCCGAGCATGGCGACGATGCTCTGCTTTATCACCACCGATGCGAACCTCTCCAAGGAGTGCCTGCAGAAGGCCGTCAGCGAGGCGGTGGAGGAAAGCTTCAACCGCATCACCATCGACGGCGACATGAGCACCAACGACTCTGTCATCGTGCTTGCCAACGGCGCCTCCGGGATGCCCGTCGCCCGCCGCAACGGCTCCGCCTGCGGGCAGTTCCGCAACGCCCTGAAATGGGTCATGCTGGAGCTTGCGAAAGCCGTCGTCCGAGATGGCGAGCGGGTGACGAAATTCGTGACGGTGAACGTGAAAGGCGCCCGCACCCACCTCGATGCGAAGAAGGTCGCGGAGGCCGTCTGCAAAAGCGCCCTGGTCAAATCCTCATGGAATGGCGGCGATCCGAACTGGGGCCGCATCATCCACGCCGTCGGCTACTCCCGGGCAAGGATCCGGGAGGAACTCATCGACATCTTCATCGGAGGGAAACCGGCCTGCCTGGGCGGCCTGCAGGCGGAGACGCCGATGGACGAGCTACGCAACGCGGTGGCCGCAGCGGAGTTCACGATCGACATCGCACTCAACCAGGGAGAGGCGGAATACACGATGTACTCCAGCGATCTCTCTCCGGAATATGTCGATTTCAACCGCTCCGAATACGCCTACTGGAAGCAGGCGCGGAAAGACGGGCTGGTGTGACCTGAAGCCCCCAAGGCCTGGCTCTGAGGGAAGGCGACAGGCGGCGGGACGGCGTTTCCACGGACTGCCACGCGGCGCGGAAGCGACCAAGGGGTTGCCCCGCTGCGGCATTGCTGGCATAGTGATCGCATCGAGGTCGCTCAGCGGCCGCTACACACCGCCTATGATTACCTACTCCGATGCCACGCCCACCGCCCGCGAAAGCCGCCTGACACTTGCCAGGCTGATCCCCCGGTTGCACAAGGCCTTCCCGGATGAGGTTGACACGGCGGAGTGGCACGCTTTCGAGGCGCGGCTCGATGACCATTTCCCCGTCCTCTTCGACCTTCTCTGGCGCATCTACGGGCCGGGCTACGACTTTTTCTTTCATGTCGAGGCCATCGTCCAGACGGCAGCCCACGCGTGGCTGGAGCGCGATGCGGACCTGAAGAGCCTGGATGCGATCCGCGAGGGGCATCCCCATTGGTACCAGTCGAACCGCGTGGTCGGCGCGATGGCCTACGTGGATCTGTTTTCCGGGGATCTTGCCGGTCTCCGCGACAAGATCCCCTACCTCAACGAACTTGGCGTGACCTACCTGCACCTGATGCCGCTTTTCAGAAGCCCGGCCGGCGATGATGACGGCGGCTATGCGATCAGCAGCTACCGCGAGCTGGATCCCGCTGTCGGCACCATGGATGACCTGCGCGAGCTTTCCGCGGAGCTGCGGCGGCAGGGCATGAGCCTGGTGCTTGATTTCGTTTTCAACCATACCTCCGACGAGCACGAGTGGGCGCTGAAGGCGCAGGAGGGCGACGAGGAATTCCGGAAGTATTACCGTATGTTCCCGGATCGCACCGAGCCGGACCAGTATGAGAAAACGCTGCGACCGATTTTCCCCGATGCGCATCCCGGCTCCTTCACCTACCGCACATCCATGGGGCAGTGGATCTGGACGACGTTCAACAATTTCCAATGGGATCTCAATTACGCGAACCCCCTGGTCTTCAACGCGATGGCCGGCGAGATGCTCCACCTCGCCAATGCGGGGGTGGAGATGGTGCGGATGGATGCCGTGCCGTTCCTGTGGAAGGAGAAAGGCACCTCCTGCGAGAACCTGGAGAAAGCCCACCTGCTCATCCAGGCGTTCAACTGCCTCGCCCGCATCTCCGCGCCGGCTCTCATCTTCAAATCCGAGGCCATTGTCGCGCCGGACGAGATCAAGAGATACGTCTCCGAGGAGGAGTGCCACCTTTCCTACAACCCGCCGCTCATGGTGCAGCTGTGGAATTCGATCGCCACCCGCGATGCGAGGATCATCTCCCATTGCCTGCCGAAGCGCTTCCAGCTCCCCAACGGCTGTTCATGGGTGAACTACATCCGCTGCCACGACGACATCGGCTGGGGTTTCGAGGATCGCGATCTCTGGGAGATCGGCATCAACCCGGGCGATCACCGCTGGTTCCTGAACCGCTTCTTTTCCGGGGAGGGCGATAGCTTTGCGCGCGGGAAGCTCTTCCAGCACAACCCGCAGACGGGCGATGCGCGGATCTGCGGCACGCTCGCCTCGCTCTGCGGGCTTGAGAAAGCGCTTTTCGAAAAGGACGATCACCAGGCCGAGATGGCGGTGCGGCGCATCCTCCTGCTGCACGGGATCATCTTCACCGTCGGGGGCATCCCGCTCATTTACCTCGGCGATGAGATCGGGCAGCTCAACGATTACGATTACCACAACGATCCCGCCAAGGACGGGGACGACCGCTGGATGCACCGCCCGGCCTTCGATTGGGAAAAGGCGGAGCGGCGCAAGGAGCCGGAAAGCGTCGAGGCGCGCATCTTCGCGGGCATACTGAAATTTTCCCAGATACGGAAAAACAACCACGCCTTCCAAGAGTGCCACACGGAGTTCGTCGATACGGGCAACCACCACGTCTTCGGCTACTTCCGCAGCTACGGCGGCCAGAGCATCCTCTGCCTCGCGAACTTTTCCGAGCACCCTCAGGATCTACCCGCCACCCGCCTGCGCCAGCTCGGGATGCGCAAGACCTTCACCGACATTGTCGCCGGGAAATCCATCGTCGCCACCCAGAAGCTGACGCTCGAGCCGCTGCAGTTCGCGGCGCTGCTGTGAGCGGGGTCACCCTGTCGGCGAGCCTAGATCCTTGGCGATTTCCTCGATGAGGGGAACGCCGGCATATTCGGTGGCCAGCTTCTCCGCGGCCTTCTGTGTCTGCGGGGTCGTGAATTTCCTCCTGGATCCTACCCTTGCCCCACCGTCACCGTATAGTTTCTCCGAAAACCCATCGATGGCCGCAAGCCCTGCGGTGTAGCGGGCGTTGATGGGGTCCGCCCCGAGTTTCTCTAACAGCTTGGCGACGGGTGCGGCATTCGCCCCGGCGATCTGGTATTCCTCGGTGAGAAACGTGCACCAGTAATGGGCCCGGTATGGCTCTTTCTCGCTTAGCCCTCTCGCCCAGGTGATGAGGGATGCCTCGAAATCGAGGCGCTCGGCATCGAACTCGGACTCCTTTTTCCTGTCGCCCAGGTATCGCCCGTTGAGCCACAGGATGCCCTCCACGCCGATCCACGCGGGGCCGCCGTCGTGGCCTCCCGGGTGGAGGCGGTGGAAGCCGCGGTCCTTGAATTCAACGATCGCCCCGGCCGTCGCGTAGCGGTTGTAATCCCTCGTCCCGCCGATCCCGTAGCAATATTGTCCCTTTTCGAAAGTCCCGTCATGGGAATATCCGATGAGCGGCATGTTGCCGGCGGACTTGATCCGCAGGGCGTTGTAGAAGGACATCGCGCCGCCGCCGGAGCCGCCGGTGAAATAGACGCGGTTTTCGTCGATGGGCAGGTTTGCGATGAGGTGTTCCACGCAGCGCTTAGCGTGGTCATGGTTCGCCTCGAAGCTTTGCCCGTTCTTCGATTCCACGCATGAGGCAAGGATCCATCCGGCCAGCTCGGCGGCTTCGGCATACATCTTCGCGGAGTTCGCGTTCCCGCCGCCCGCGCCGGTGTGGAGCATCAGCGGAGTCTTGCGCCCCTGGCGCAGCGTTTTTGGGAGGTAAACGTGATAGTGGGAGCCGCCGCCCGCATCGATGGGGCCGGAGACCTCCCCCACAGGATGCGGCAAACCGTCTGTCAGGGGTGCCGCCCCGCTGTCCGTCGGCTGCCCCGGTTCCGGCTCCTTGATGGCGAAGTGCGCCTTGAGGAACTCCCTGTCCTGTTCCGAAAGCTTGTCCATCGGCACGACAAGCGCCCGCCCGTCCGCCGCCTTCATGGAAACCTGCCCGTTCACCACCTTCTCCGCAGTGGCCTCGATGGTTGTTCCGGCCGTGGATTTCCAGGCACGCATCCCGGTCGGCTCCGCCATTGCGAAGGCAGTGAGCAGGGAAAGCGGGAGAATGAGCTTTGCGATACTTGTCATGCGATAGGAACAAATCTAGCAGGACGGGGTATTGGTGACAAGAAGGATGGTGCCCCATATCCGGGGCGTGCTTGGGTGTTTCCCGAGTCGTCGCAACGGTGACATGACACCGGGGGAGTAGGAAATCCGCTTGCGGCCCTCCGGTGTTCTGGCAATCCTAACCAACAATATCCGTGGGGTTTGACATATCGAACAAAGGATATCCAGCAAAGCGAATGGCCAAGATGAAGATCCGATTTTCGCCAGGGGAACCACCGTCCATACGCCATGAAAACATATCAATCCATATTTGCAGCGCAGGTCCTGATGGTCTCGGCCTGCACGACAGCCGTTGATAATCGGCATGTGTCGGCTTCGGGAAAGTATGAGATCAGGTTCTTTGAAGCCAAGGGTGAATCGGATTCCCGCTACCAGATCAGAAACCGGGGGCGTCCCAACCTTCATTATCCGTCGCCAGGTGGTGCGACGCCGCTTGCCAGCGAGTACATTTCCTGGAGTCCGACAGAGAAGACGTGTGCGATCATTGAGAGACGCCCCGGATCGATAGGGCTGCCAAACGGCACAGGTTTGATCCGGATTCTCTACATCGTGAGCATTGCCGAAAATTCGGGATATCATCAGATCTACATGCGCCCCTTTGAGGTGCTGCATTTCAATGATGAGAAGGTTAGGGTGCTATCGGTTTCCGATGAGGTTTTGAGGTTTCGATCTGCAAGCGGGCGGATCACAAAAGAGTTCGGCATTGATGCCATGGTTGAAGAGAGCCACAGGCAATATGCACTGAACCTCAAGGATGATGAGATTCTGGACTAGATTCCCAGCGTCGCATCGCACAGCAACCCTGTCCTTTCTGTGAAAGGCGAGGGGGATTGGCGGAAGGCTGCCTCAGCGCTTCTTGCGGTTTGGCTTGGGCTTGGAGGCGTATTCCTTGCTGACCCTCAGTGTAGTTTCCGCAGCGACGGATGGGTCGTCGCGTTTCTCAAAGGCATCCGCAAAGGGGTCGCCGCTTGATTTCAGCAGGGCGAGCAGCTCGCCGCGCATCGATTCGATCTCCGCCTTGTGGGCGGGGTCGGCGATGAGGTTCCTGCGCTCGCAGCGGTCTTCGGTGAGGTCGTAGAATTCCTCGGGCGTGCGGTGGAGGTAGAAGTCGGTGCGCGCGGCGAGGGCGGGATCGGTTTTCCCGGCTTCCTGCATCGCCTTCCAGGTGAGGCCGGCCATGTTCTCGGTGTGATATTTTTTCTTCCCGTCGCTCCATGCGTTCCAGATGTAGGCCCTGTCCTTGGTGCGGATGCAGCGCATCGGCAGCCAGTTGTTCCCGAAGGCGGCGTTGTAGAAGGTGAAGACCACATCCCAGCCGGGGAGTTTTCCGCCGCGCAGGACGGGCAGGAACGAGCGGCCGTCTATGCCGGGGATGGCGGGCAGGCCGACCGATTCCAGCAGGGTTGGCGCGAGGTCGATGGTGGAGACGAGGTGATCGGAATCGACTGTCCCGGCCTTCACCCTGCCCGGCCAGCGGATGATGAGGGAACCGCGGGAGCTGTTCTCGTAGTTGTTGGATTTTGCGAAGGGGAAGGACATGCCGTGATCGCCGCCGTAGAAGACGACCAAGGTGTTTTGGGCGAATCCCTCCTCTTCGAGCACCTTGAGCACCGATCCCAACGCATCGTCGAGGCGGCGCACGTTGGTGTAGTAGCCAGCCAGCTCGCGGCGCACCTCCGGGAGGTTTTCGAGGAAATCCGGCACGTCGGTGATTTCCTCCGGCTTGATCCAGCGGCTCGGGGCCTCGCCTTGGGCGAGATCGTCGGGGCCGCGCATCCCGATGAAAGGGCGGTGCGGGTCGTAGCAGTTCACGTTGTGGAAAAACGGTTTCCCCTGTGCGCGGGCCATACGCAGGAATTTCCGGGTCGCCTCGGCGAGTTTCTGCGGGTGGCGGCTGATCGAATCGTCCGCCACATCGACGCGGAATTTCCCGGTCGGCTGGTGGTGCCTTCCTTTTCCGAACATGGATATGAGGTAGCCTGCGTCATGCAGCTGTTCGTTGAGGGTGCGCACCTCTGGCTTGATCGGGAAGAAGCCCATGGAGCCGTTGCGGTGCGGATAACACCCGGTCTGGATGATCTGCCGCACCGGCTGGCAGACGGCGACGGTGGAGTAGGCATACTCGAACCTCATGCCCTGGGCGGCGAGCTTGTCCACATTCGGCGTGAGGTCTCGGATCGGCCCACCGCAGACAGCGGTCGAGTCGAAGTTCATGTCATCCGAGGTGAAGAAGAGGATGTTGAGCTTTGGCTCGGCGGCCTGGAGGCAAGTGAGCGTCAGCAGGGCGGAGGCGAGGGCGATGAGCTTCATTGCGGCATGGGCGGGAAAATCGGATTCGCATTTTCCACCGGGCGAGCATGGCCGGGATTCCTGCCGATACAACCAAACAACTCTGCGGCTTGTCCTCACCCATGCTTGACCTGAGGGCGTGGCTGTGAAGCTTGCGTAAGCATGAGGACCCTTCTTTTTCTCGTTTCGACCGTTCCCTTCCCGGTGCGGGCTCTGGCGATCTTTCCGAGGAGGAAGGAGTGCCGATGGCCATCTCCGATGCCGGCGGGTATCTCGACAAGCCTTACAACATCATCCCCGCCCATCCCGCCGATCCGAATGCGGACAATGGCCTCTCGCTCGATCTCAAGCATTTCGAGCAGGGCGGGAGTGTCTCACATGCGACGGAACGAATCGGTTTCATCGGCGCAGCGGATTGACGGCGGGCATGCCCCTATTGCCGCAGGAATTTCTCCTCCTCCGGCACCTCGGCGGCGGTGGCTCGATCCACCACCAGGACGGCGCGCAGGGTGCCTTCCTCTTCGGGGAAGGTCATGGTGCCGGCGACTTTCACCCAGCCGTTTTCCGGGAGCATGGGAGGTTTTTTGCCGAACTCCAGGATGATGGGGATGGCGCGGGAATCCGCCACGCAGCAGGTCATGAACATGCGGTAGAGCCTCATGCGGGTGCCATCCGGGTTGTTGACCTTTTCCTCGATGATGCGGCCTTCGGACTCGACCTTCAGGCCGCCCATAATCGCCTGCAGCTCCCTGTCGCCGGTGGCGAAGTAGAGCTCCATGAGGTTGAACTCAAGGTAACCGTCGGCGGTTTTCCGGTGGCTTTTCTCGATCTCCTCCAGGGTCAGCGGTGGCAGGGAGGAAGCGAGGAACGAAGGCTGCACATCCTCGTAGAGGCCTTTGCGGGCGAGGGTGGCCTCGGAGAACTGGTCTTTCGTCCATACGCTGGAGAGGCCGACGGGCAGCACCATGAGCAGTAGCGCGGCGAGGGGATTCATGTCACCGCCCTCGTGGTCATGCTCCTCCCCGTGGGCATGGTCGTGGCCGCAATCGGCCTCGCGGCTTGCGGTGAGGAGATTGAAAAGCCCCATGACCGCCAGACCCAGGCCGCCGGCGAGGGCAATTGGGCGGAAGTCCGGCGCGAGGTATTTCACGATGCGGCCGGACTGGTAGAAGTAGAGGATGCAAGCGGCCCATAGCAGGACGGCGAGGGAGAAGAGTGTGCGGCGTGCGACCGGGGTCATGGCATGCCCCCTTTCGCGATGAACATTTCCCATGCCACGGCCACCAGCCAGATCACCGTGAAGAGGGAGGCGGAGAGGGCGAGGATGAATTTCTTGCGGAGCACCGTCTGATAGAGGAAGACGAGCTTCACATCGAGCATGGGGCCGAGGACGAGGAAGGCGAGCTTGGCGGACCATGTGAACTTGGCCAGCGTGGCGGCGATGAAGGCATCCGAGGTGCTGCACAGGCTGAGGATGAAGGCGAGCGCCATGAGCGCAGCGGGGGCCGCGAACATGTTCCCCGCAAGGCCGTCCAGCCACACGGCGCCGGGAGCGATGCCGGTGTTGAACAGCGCGGTGATCGCCACGCCTATGGTGAAATACACGCCGACATCGACGAAATCCTTCTGTGCGGAGCGCATCGCGGCAATGAGCCGGGAGTCGTCCGCCGCGGGCTGATGGTGGTGGTGCGAATGATCGTGGTGGTCGTGGTGATCGTGGCCGCAGCAGGGGTGGGAGTCGTGAGCTTCTTGCTGTGCCTCGTCTTTCTCGATGGAGTCCACGATGCTTTTGCGCAGCACCTTCCTAACAGAAATCCTTGCCACCACGAGACCCACGCCCACCGCCACCAGGTAGCCCAGCAGCATCCGCCCGCCTGTCATCATCCAAGGGGCCTGGCCCTGGAAGGCCTTCCATGTGCTCAGTGCGGTGATCGGGTTCACGATGGGTGCGGCGAGCATGTAGGTCAGGGCGCAGCTCATCGGCAGGCCTTTGCCGACGAGCCGCCGTATCACCGGGACGACGGCGCACTCGCAAACGGGGAACACCGCGCCGAGCAGGCCGGCGCTCATCACGGCCAGGGTTTTGTTTTTCGGGAGGAAGCGATCCATCGCGCCCTTGGGCAGGTAGATGTCGATGAAGCCGCTGATCACAGTCCCCAGAAGGATGAACGGAGCGCCCTCAAAAAGGATGCTCAGGAACGCCAATGCGAAATCCTGCCGTGCGTCGCCGTTCATATGCCGGGAAGGAAAGCCCCGACCATGCCGCTGCGTCAAACACGATCCATGCGGCGGCGCATCTTCCCCCGCCATCATTTGCGTTCCTTTTCGGTTGCCCGGAGGCGCTGGTTTGCTAGCTTCCGGATGTTTGCTGGGAAAGTAAGGATATGAGTGCAGCCCTTGAAATGCCCGTGCTTGTTCTCAACCGCTATTGGCAGCCGGTGCACACCTGCTCCGCCAGGAGGGCGGTTCACCTGCTCTGCCTGGGGCATGCCCAGGTTGTGCAGGTGGAGGGCGAGGAAAAGTTCAGCACCCACGATCTCTGCTCCTGGGCGGGCTATTCAAAGGATATGCCGGGCGGGGAGATGATACACAGCGTGCGCCTCGCGCTCGGGGTGCCGAAGATCATCGTGCTGGCGATCTACGACCGCCTGCCCCGCCTCGAGGTGAAGTTCACCCGCCGCAACGTTTTCCTGCGCGATGGTTTCACCTGCCAGTATTGCACCAACGTGCTCCCGGAGACGAAGCTCAACCTCGACCACGTGATCCCGCGGGACAAGGGCGGGAAAACGACATGGGAGAACATCGTGACCTCCTGCGTGAAGTGCAACACGCGCAAGTCCAACAAGCTACCGCACGAGGCGAACATGCACCCGGCGGGCAAGCCGTATGCACCGCGCTGGAGGCCGCTCTACGGCTTGCGGGAAAACGGCCTCGGGGATGAGAGCTGGGAGCATTTCCTGCATCACGAGAAAAAGGCCGCCCTGAAATCCGCGTGACCCTTGCCGGGGTTCAGTTCCGGCACATAGCGAGCAGGCTTTCGAGGAAGCGGGTGATCTGGATGAGCGCATCCTTGTATTCCGAGGCAGCCAGGACATCGAGATCCGAGCGGCAACCATCAAGGAGCCCAAGGGCGGTGCCAACGGCTTTTCCCAGTGCGGAATCGTAGGCTTCCGCACTGGTGATCGCGGCGAGATTCACTTCCTCATGCGAGAGGATGCGGCGGCTGATTTCCTCGCGCTGCGATTTGGGCGCGGCTTCCAGGAGGTTCAGGATGGGCAGGGTGAGCTTGCCCTTTTCAAGGTCGGTGCCGAGGGTTTTCCCGACCTCCTCCTCGGAGCCGACGAGATCCAGGCAGTCGTCGTAGATCTGGTAGGCGGTGCCGAGCTTCATCCCATATGCGGCCAAGGATTCCTCATCCCTTGCCGATAGGCCTGAGACTGCTGCGGAAAGCCCGGTGGCTGCGGCGAAGAGCGCCCCGGTTTTCATCTCGATCACGCGGAAATAATCCTCCTTGGAAAGCGTCAGGTCAAAGCGCCGCTGCGTTTGGAGGATTTCCCCCTGGCAGACTTCCTTGGCCGCGTTGCCGACCTTGCGGCAGATCTCGATGGAATTGAAATCGGTGGCCAGGGTGAGTGCATGGGAGAAGAGCGCATCGCCCAGCAGGACGGCCAGGGAGTTCCCCCATTTCGCATTCGTCGTCGGCATGGAGCGGCGGGCGGTGGCACCGTCGATGATGTCGTCATGCACGAGGGTGGCCATGTGGATGAGCTCCAGGATCACGCCGATCTTGCGGTGCTCCGCGGCGACGCCGCCCGTCGCCCCGCCTACCAGGATGGCGAGCGCGGGCCGTATCCTTTTTCCGGAGGTATTGCAGATGTAGGCGATGTATGGCTCCACCGCGGAATCGAAATCCCGCACCTGCTCGCGGATCGCGATCTCGACTTTCTCCAGATCCGGGCGGACTAGCTCGAAGGGGAATTGGCTGTTGCTCGGCGATGTGGCGGTGAAGGTGGCCATGGTTCGGCCAGACATTCCCACGGATCTGGCGGCGCGGCAACCTGCTTTCGCAGTGGATCGGATTTCCCCCCCTTCGGCCTCCTTTCCCTGCCCGGTTTTCATCGACAGCCACAGTGCATCCGTCTATGGGAGGGATCACATTCTCATGATGAAAAGAAGATTGCTCGCCATCGCCCTCCTTGTCACCGCCCCCGTTGCGCTCGCCGACGAGGATCCCGGCTCGAAAAAAGGGATCTGCCTCTCAAAGAACTGGGGCGACACGCGCAAGGTCGAGGCGATGATCGGATCCCTCGATGTCGGCTGGCATTACAACTGGACAGGGAAATGGCAGGGAAAGGACATCAAGGGCGTTCCTTTCGTCCCGATGATCTGGGGCAAGACCCCTTGGGCGCTCGCGGCGATCAAGGAGGTGAGGGTTGCGAAATCGCGCGGGGACTCCAGCCCGCTGCTCGGCTTCAACGAACCCGACGGGAAATCGCAGGCGAACATGAGCGTGGAAGAATCGCTCGATCTCTGGCCGCAGTTGGAAAAGACCAACCGCCGCCTTGGCAGCCCGGTGACCGTACATGCGGACAACGAGTGGATGCAGGCCTTCATGAAAGGTGCCGACGAGCGCGGCTACCGGGTGGACTTCGTTTGCGTGCATTGGTATGGCGGCACCGATGCCGACAAGCTTGTGAACTTGCTGGAGCGCATCCACAAGCTCTATGGAAAGCCGATCTGGCTCACCGAATTCGCCCCTGCCGATTGGAAGGCCAAGACGCGGAAAGACAATGAGATCAAGCCCGCCGAAGTCCTCGATTTCATGGAGGAAGCGCTGCCGAAGCTCGACAAGCTCGAATTCCTGGAGCGATACGCATGGTTCAGCAGCTTGCCCGATCATCCGAAACTCGGGCCTTCCGCGCTTTTCAATGCGGATGGATCGCTGACACCGCTGGGAGAGGCGTACGCGGCGCACTGAGCCGGCGCAAGCAACCCCAGGCCAGGGGGGCGATTTCCCTTGAAAGGTGGCGGTGGCGGTGACGGTTATTATCCCGACATGAAAAAACAGACATTGGCCGTTTTGGGCGGCGCATTCATCACCGCAGGCGGGCTCCACGCACAGGGTCTCGGATACCAGGATACCCCGATCATCCCAGGGACGAAATATCATGTGCACGACGGCGAGAGGCCGCAGCCAAGGATCATCGACACGGCTGGTGCGGTGGTGGTCAAGCCGCCTTCCGATGCGAAGGTGCTCTTCGATGGCAGCAACCTGGACGCCTGGGCGTCCCGCAAGGGCGAGCCCACCTGGGAGATCAGGGACGGCGCCATGGTGGCCAAAGGCTCCGACATTTTCACCAAGGAGGAGTTCGGAGCGGTGCAGCTCCACTTCGAGTGGAAAATCCCTGCCGGGCGCAAGGTGAGCGGCCAGGGCGGCGGCAACAGCGGTTGTTTCCTGATGGGCAAATACGAAGTCCAGATCCTCCAGAGCCATGGCAACAAGACCTACCCGGACGGCCAGGCCGCAGCGCTCTACGGAATCCAGCCGCCCATCGTCAACGCCACCTCGCCTCAGGGTGAGTGGAACAGCTATGACATCACCTTCGAGCCGCCCGTGTATGAGGACGGCAAGCTCAAGACACCCGCCATGGTGACGGTCATTCATAACGGCATCATGGTGCAGCATCGCGAGGCATACAGCGGCCCATCGGGCCACAAGACGCTTGCCAGCTACCCTGCGGAGCATCCCGCCACCGGGCCGATCCGGCTCCAGTTCCACGGCGATCCGGTGGAATTCCGGAATTTCTGGGTGCGCCCGCTCGGCGTGCGCGACCAGGAAGAATAAGGCCCGCGCCGGGTGTTTGCATCAGGTGTGCCTTTTCCGCATGCATGGCGTGAGGGAATCGTGCAGCCTTGCGGCACCTTGATCCAGTTTCCCATGAAATCATTCTCGACGTTTCTTCTCGCCGCTCTCCTCCTGCCGGTCCAGTCCTTCGCGGAGCGAGTGGAACACGCGGGCTGCTATGCGGAGTGGGGCGATGCGGAACTGACGGTTGGGAACGCGCTGGTTGAGCGGAAATGGACCATCAAGGACGGCCTGCTGACCGCTGTGTCGTTCAAGGACAAGGCCAGCGATACGGAATGGCTGCGTGCGCCGGGGCGGCAGGCGGCACCCCATCCGGGCGGCAATCCCCCTGCGGAAACCCGCGCGCTCACCTTCGCTTCCCGGACTGGGAAGCTCCTTGCCGTGGAGGAGGAATCGCTGGTGGTGGATCTTACGGCGAGGGGAGGGCAGGCCTCGTTCATCTATCAGTTCCGGATTTTTCCCAGCTCGGCGGGAGTGACCGTGAGGTTCACCGACACCGTCCCGGCTGTCCCGGGCGCCGGGGATTTGGAAGAGGGCGAAAAACCCGGCCCGGACGGGCTGGAGGTGGCGGCTCCGTCCGCAAGGCCGGAGCGCGGGCAGGCGATGGCCGCACTGGAGGATTTCATGCTCTCGCCGCTGCATCTCCGCTACACCCAGGTGGAGCTGATGGATCAGACGGATCACCATGATGAACTGGTCTTCGAGCGCGAGTGGCTGCCGCTCCAGGACAATTTCGAGGTCTCTTGCAACGTCTTTCACCTTGAGGATGCCCTGACCGGAAATGGGCTGGCCTTCCTCAAGCTCGCCCCGCTGCCCCACGCCCGTCCCGTGAAATCGCCGTGGGATGCGAAAGTGGCCGGCGCGGCGCGGCGGGTCACCTTCGGCGGCCATGGTTATGCTTGGACGGTGCTGGCCTATTCCGGCGGAAAGGCGGGTCGCATCGCCGCGATGCAGGACTACCAGCGTTGCCTGCGGAAATACGTCCCGACCCGCGACGGGATGTTCCTGAGCAACACCTGGGGCGACCGCTCGCGCGACTCGCGGGTGAATGTGGATTTCCTGCTCAAGGAGGTGGAGGCGGGCGCGCGGCTCGGTGTGGACGTGGTGCAGGTGGATGACGGCTGGCAGGCGGGTAAGACCGGCAATTCCGCCTTCGGCAAGGGCGCGTGGGGTAATTTCCGATCGGCGAACCCGGATTTCTGGAAACCGCATCCCGAGCGTTTCCCCAATGGCCTCAAGCCGCTCGTGGAGGCAGCCCGGGACAAGGGCATGAAGTTCGGGCTGTGGTTCGGCCCCGATGCGGAGAACGACATGGAGAACTGGGAGAAGGACGCAGAGGTGCTGCTGGGCGCCTTCGAGAAGGAGGGCGTCGACTACGTCAAGATCGATGCGGTGGAGATGAAAAGCTCTGCGGCGGAGGCGAACCTCCACAGGTTTTACGAAAAGGTGCTCAAGGAATCGGATGGCCGCGTGGTCTTCGATGCGGATGCCACGGCGGGCCTGCGGCCGGGCTACTACGGCACGAACAATGTCGGGACGATTTTCCTGGAGAACCGCTACACGGATTGGAAGAACTACTATCCTCACCATACGTTGAGGAATCTCTGGACGCTTGCGCCGCACGTCGATCCGGTGCGGCTGCGGCTGGAATTCCTGAACAACAGCCGCAACGCGGACAAGTATGCGGGCGATCCGCTGGCCCCTTCCGCGTATCCGCCGGACACGCTGTTCGCGACCGTGATGTTCGCCAGCCCGCTGGGATGGTTCGAGACATCCAACCTGCCGGAGTCTTACCATGAAAAGCTTCCGCCGCTGGTGGAGGCATGGAAAAAGGAGCGGGAGGCGATTTTCTCCGGCCACATCATCCCGATCGGCGAGGCGCCGGACGGCAATGCCTGGACCGGCTTCTGCTCCACGGCAAAAGACCGCAAGAGCGCGCGGATGGTTGTTTTCCGCGAACTGAATGCGGAAAAAACCTGGTCTTCCGCGATTCCGCTCCTCCCTGCGCGGAATGCCAAGGTCACGGTGCTCGGCGGCAAGGGTTCGGCTACCTTTGAAAATGGCATCCTTGGCACCATGATCCCCGATACCCTGCAATACCTCTTTCTGCGGATTGACGCAGACCAATAGGTTTGGGCTTTCATCCCTTAGCCGTTAGGTGTTTCCTAGCCAAGTGACATGACCACCGAGAAAAAGCCCGACCAAGAGCATCCGCTTGCGAACATCCTCATCAACGTCCTCATTCCCGTTCTTGCGCTCAGCTACCTGAGCAAGGATCCGGGCTTGGCCGACGCGAAGCTCTGGCACATTGGGCCCCTCAAGGCACTGATCGTGGCACTGGCCTTCCCGATCTGTTACGGGATCTGGTTTTTCGCGAAGACCCGCAAAATGAATTTCTTCTCCGGGCTCGGGCTCTTCTCCGTGCTGCTCACCGGCGGGCTGACGCTTTTCCTATGGAACAAGGACGGCACGGTGAAGGAGCACGCCGCCGTGCTCTTCGGGCTCAAGGAGGCGTCCATCCCCTTCGTGCTCGGGATCGTCATTGTCGTCTCGCACTGGTCAAAAACCCCGCTGCTGCGGACTTTCCTTTACAGCGATTCGATCTTCGATGTGAAACGGATCGAGGGCAAGGTCGCGGAGCTGGGCAAGGAAGCGGAGTATGGGAAGGTGCTCTTCAGCGCGACCCTGCTGTTCTCGCTGTCGTTTTTCATCAGCACTCTGATGAACTTCGGGCTGGCGATGTATTTCCTCGGCGACCTGGATCATGCCGCGCAAGACGCGATGACGGTTTACAACGAGAGGGTGGCGAAGATCACCGGCTGGGGCTTCGCGGTGATCGGCGTGCCAATCATGGCCTTCCTCTTCTTCACCCTAAAGAAACTCCTTGGCGGGCTGCGCGGGATCACCGGGCTGAGCGATGAGGAGCTGATGATGCCGCGATAGGAGCCTCCGACATCCAATCCCAAAGCAAAAGGAAGCCCCGGCTCATGGCAGCCGCATGGAAGGGCGGCTCACCGCAGGCCTCAATCGACGAGGTTGTCGATGCGCTGTGCCAGCTGGATGTCGAGGTCGGTGACGCCGCCGACATCGTGGGTGGTCAGCTTGAGCGTCACCTTGGTGTGCTTGATGGTGATGTCCGGGTGGTGTTGCGCCTCCTCGGCGATCTCGCCGACATCGTTGACGAAATCGATCCCTTCCATGAATTCCTCGAACTCGATGGTGCGGGTGATGTACTTCTTCTCCGGCTCCCACTCGGGGCATTTCTTGAGGGCGGCGGCGAGTTCTTCTTCTTCTAACAGATCGGACATGAATGGGATGGTTCGGTGATTGGGGTCGGGAAAGATTTGGGGATAGTTCTCCGGGTTGGCAAGCCCGTGTTTGAAGTTTCTTGGCGGGTGTGGGCGATACCCTCCGCGGCCATCTTGGAGTTTGCAAAAGCCCGGCCCGCGTGCCAACCTGGAAATATGAAAAAAACCTCACAACTGCTCGCGGCCGCTTTCGTCACCCTGCTTGCGGTATCCTGTGCGCCGCAGACACCCGATTACCGGATCTCGATGCGCCCCGCCGCCTTCGAGCGGTTGAGTGAGAAAAACAGGGAACTCGTCAGAAAAGGCGAGATCGCCAAGGGCATGGACAGGGAGGCGGTGGAACTTGCATGGGGCAGCCCGTCGGGCAGGGTGGAAGGCCTGCGCGACGGCAAGCCGATGGAGCGCTGGGACTACCAGGGCACCAAGCCGGTGGTGACCAACAATTTCTTCGGCGGCTACGGCTACGGGGCATACGGGCCATACCGTTATTCCGGGCTGGGCGGAGGCTTTGGGCCGCAGGTTTCCTACCTGCCCTACCGCAAGTCCTCCGTGTGGTTCATCGGCGGGCGCGTCGATGCTTGGGAGCGCACACGCTGAGGGTGACGCAAGTGTGGCCTGGCTTTTCCGGGCTTCCAGCGGGCATCCGCGCCACGGACAGATCATGAACATGCACAAAACCCTCATTTTTGCCGCCGTCGTGCTGGGTACTTCGGGATTTTCCTCCTGCTCGATGAACAAGCCTGGCGGCGGGATCCTCTCCTACCATGCCTACGACAGGCCGGCCAAGCTTCCGCAAGACCCCGCTGCCGTGACCGTGAAGGTATCCCTCAGCAAGCAGCGCGCCTACCTGATGGAGGGCCGGGAAATGCTGATGGTCATGCCGGTTTCCATAGGGGCTCCCGAAACGCCGACCCCGGTGGGGGATTTCCGGATCACCGACAAGGAGCGGAAGCGCCGGGAGGGTGGTTCGGCCAACGGATCGCCACTGCCGTACTGGTGCGGATTCAAGCCCGGCCTGGGCTTCCACACAGGCTGGCTGAAGCACCATCCCTGTACGAACGGCTGCATCCGCATGCACGAGAATCTCGCCCCAAAATTCTACCGCCTGGTATCCATCGGCACGCCGGTGAACATTTCTTACGCCCAGCCGCAGGATGCGCAGTGGGCGCACATGAAACTCCCTCCGGACGCCGGCCCCTTGCCGGACTACGATAGCGCCATGTATCTTGGCGACGGATATTTCCACCGGCACAAGGAACCGGAGTTCGAGTGAGGTCACGGCCCGGTTTTTTGCGGAATCCCCTTGCATCTTTCCGGGATCGCCCGCTCGTTAGCGCATGAGAAAATTTACTGGGATACTGACCCATCCGGGCAGTGCGCATAAGGACGAGTTCCTTGCGTGCTCCCTCCTTGTCGCCGCCTGCGAGGCTCCCGTCTCGCGGCGGGAGCCTTCGCAGCGGGATCTGGACGATGCGGACATGGCCGTGGTCGATGTCGGCGGCGAGCACGATCCTGAACGCGGGAATTTCGATCACCACCAGTTCCCCAAAGAGCATCCGCCCACCTGCTCGCTCAGCCTCGTGCTCATGGACATGGGGCTCTACGAGGATGCCCGGCAATACTGCGATTGGCTGGAGGTGGCCGAGTGGTTCGACACCCGCGGGCCGGTGGAGACGGCGGCGTGGCTCGGCGTGGAGCGCGAGCTGCTGGCCAAGCTGAACTCGACCTGCGACCTCACCCTGTTGCGCCGCTTCGCCGGCATGTCCCAGATCCGCCCCGGCGAGCCGATGTGGGAGGTGATGAAGTGGATAGGCGGAGACCTGATCGGCTACCTGCGGTCTTTGCGCGAAAAGCTCAACGAGATCTCCCGCAGCTGCGAGATCTGGGAGTTCGACCATCCCGGGGAAAGCTTCCGGGTGCTGTTCCTGCCGCGGAGCGAGAACATTTCCGAGGATGCCTCGGCGGGGCTCGCCAGATACGCGGCGGGTCTGCCGGAGCATCAGCGCGTGACCGGCTTGGTCTATCCGGATAGGCGCGGGGCGGGCTTCGCGCTCTCGCGTTTCAACGACCATCTCGGCTTCGATTTCACCCGCGTGGAGGGCGAGCCGGATGTGCATTTCGCCCATGCGCGGGGCTTTGTGGCGAAGTCCTCTGCAACCGATCCGGCGAGGATCAGGGAGTTGCTGGAAAAAAGTTGGAAGCCAATCGGTTCGTGACAGGGCGGGGCGATCCGCGCAGCTTTTGGAAATGAGCGTGATCTCGATTTCTAGCCTGAAGGAGCAAGCGGGGGAGGTGCCCCTGATCGCATCCGTGAACGCGCAGCTGCAATCGCGCACGGTGAAATCCACCAAGGGCGGCAAGCCTTATTTCGACCTGGTTTTCGCGGACGCGACCGGCTCGCTGGGCCTGAAGGTCTGGTCCGATACGCCGCTGCATTCGGAGGCGGGCGAGTTGCCGCTCAACGCCATCGTGCGGCTGGAGGGCGAGTGGACTCAGAACCAGTACGGGGTCAACGGCAGCGGCGTGAGCTGGGCGCGGCTCGATGATGCGGCCATCGCGGATTTCCTCGCAGGCGATCCCATGGTGAGGAGCAAGCAGGAAAAGGATTTCGCGGACATCATGACCTTCTGTGAAGACATGGCCGATCCGCGCCTGAAAAAACTCAGCGCGCATTTTTTCGGGACGATGGGAGACAGATTCCGCCGCACGGCCGCCGCGCGGAAAAACCATCACGCACGCCGAGGCGGTTTGGTGGAGCACGTCGCGCAGATGATGCGCTCTGCCGTGGCGATCTCCGGGCTTTATCCGGAGCTGAACCGCGATTTGATGATCGCCGGGGTGCTTTTCCATGATTGCGGGAAGCTCTGGGAAAACAGCTATCCGGAGGACGGCTTCGGCCAGATCCACTCGCGATACGGCGAAATGCTCGGCCACATCCCGCTAGGCATCGAGCTGGTGAACAAGCTTTGGCACGATCTGATGGGTGCCTCGGAATTCGATGCGTTTTCCGCCTGCAAGCCTTCCACCGAGGATGTGCGCCTGCACCTGCTCCACCTGATCGCCAGCCACCACGGCCAGCTTGAGTTCGGCTCCCCAGTCTTGCCGAAAACCCCCGAGGCTTACGCCCTGCATTACATCGACAATCTCGATGCGAAGATGGAGATGCTGCGCGATGCCTATCCGCAGGCGAACGAGGTCGCGCCGGGGATCTACGACAGGGTTTTTCCGCTCGCGGCGAATCTCATCAGGCCGCTGGGGGAGTTTGAGATGGTGGAGAAAGTGGAGGAAGAAATGGAACGTGCGACTCCAGAGTAACGAGACAAGCTACTGGAGCGGCGCTTTCCTCACTTCAGGAATTTATGCGAGCCATCGCACTGCGGCATCCGCTTTGAGAGGCCGCAGGTGCAGTCGTTCAAGCCCTTGCCACATAGGATGAGCGGAGTGCATTTCTCGATCCGGGCTGTGCGTGTGGCGGATTGCTTTGCGGCGCTAAAATGGACAACATAGGCGCGCTGGCGGCCGGGGGTGAGTGCGTGGAATGCGGATTTGAGGGCGGGGTTGGCATCAAGTTTTTCCTTCAGCTCATCGGGGAAAACGAGATCCGGTTTTTCATCGGGTATTGCTTTCAATCCAGCTTCCTCAGCCGCAATCGCCTCTTCGATGAAGGCTTCCAGGGCGGGCTTCATTTTCGCGATTTCCGCAACACTGGTGAAACGGATCACCCGCGCCGCCTGGGTGTTCTCGCCGGGTTTTGAGAGGATTCCGTTAGGATCGGTGAGGAGCGCACCCTTGAAAAATGAGAGGACGCAGCAATCCTTCAAAATCCCGATGATGGCGATGTTCTTGGCGCGCGAGGTGTAGCAGGGGGAACCCCACTTGAGTTCTTCCTTCAGTCCGCAATCGAGGGCGATCTCGCGCAGAGCGTTCAATTCGTCGCTCCAGTTCTTGGCTTGATCGAAATATGAATCGGCCGGGGTGATCATTTTTTCTCAACGGGGTTCGCTGGTTGTTCGTTTTCAATCAGTTCGATGGGCAGATCGATGGACTCCGAGAAGTGCTTCCCCGAATTTCTATAGTAGCCCTCAAGCCGTAATGTCACAGACCCTCGTGCTCTTCCGGCATCCAGCGCGTCGTCATCAAGCTTTCCATTGATTCGTGTGATGCAGCAGCCGCATGTGAATTTCTTCCCTTTGCCGTAGCTCGTAGCGTGCATCCTTTTGTAGAGGTTTGCGTTATCCGGGAAAATGATGCGGCTGCCGCCTCCGCCGGAGAAACCTCCGCTCCAATGCTTCAGCGAATAGCTGAGCGACTGGACTTCCGGCACTTCGAGGAAAATCTCCTCTTCTAGCAGATTGACCACCGAGATCGGGATCTCTCCAGCGCCTTTGCCTTGGAAGGGTATTTTCGGAGGGCAGGTCACGAGCAGGCCTTTTTCGTCGCCACTGATTTTTGTGAGGATGCGGATCGTGGGGATGCGGCTTTTTTCCTCCTGCAGTGCCGCCAGATTCGCTTTGTCCTTCTCCCTGAAGTCCTTGGGACGCCAGACGAACTCTCCTTGCTTGTCAATGTAGCCGCTCCAGCTGGTCTTCTCGTCATATCCGCCGACCCTCACATAGGCGAGGCCATTGTGGAACGGATCAACGGTGGTGAATTTGCAGGTAACTGCAAGCTTGCCAGCCCTATCCACAAACCCGTTGCCATCCTCGTTCACCACCTTGGCCATGCCTTCCTCAAACGACCACACGGTCTCATATTCGGCGGGCACGATAAGCTTCCCGTTGCGGTCGATTGCTCCCCATCTGCGCAGCGGCCAGCCGGACGCGTCCTCTTCTATCAAACATACGGCCGCCCGGCCCTCGGTAAAGCCCCTGACTTCGCAGAAGCGGGGAGGGATCACGAAATTGCCGGTCTTGTCGATGTAGCCATATGCGCCCTGCTTCTCGTCGAACACCGCAGCCAGCCCTTCTGAAAACCCCATGTGGTGGGGATGGGCATTTTCCAACCGAATCACCCATTCGCCCTTCGTGTTGATGAATCCCGCCGTGCCGTCTTCTGCGATGACACCGGCCAAGCCGTCGGAAAAGTTGTTGGTATCATCGAATTTTGGCGGGATCGCCCATGCGCCCTTGGTATCGAGGTATCCCCATTTCTCGCCTTTTTTCTCATACATCAAACCGTCGTCAAAACCAGAGTAAGACAGCTCTTCCTCCGATTCGAAAACATACTTACCCGTCTTGTCGATGTAGACCCACCGGCCTTTGCCCACCTCGCTGCTGCCCTCACGCACGGCGGCGATTCCGTTCTCGAAATTCTGTGCACCCGTAAATTTGGCGGGGATCACCATGCGGTTGGATGGGTCGATGTAACCCCATTTCGCCCCGATCCGTACAGCGGCCAATCCCTCGCTAAACGGGTAATAGCTATCATCGTACTGGGGCTTGATGACGAATTTCCCATGCTGGTCGATGAAGCCCCACTTGCCACCTTCTTCTGCGCGAAAAAGAGGGCTATCCTCTGGAGGTGCTGCGAAAGCTAGGGAGACGCTTAGCAGGAGGGAAATAATGGTTCTGAGCTTCATGGCTTAAGGGATTAGAATAGCAGCAGCGACATCGCCGTGATTAGGATGATGAAAAGTAAGTTCAGCACGAAGCCCGTCCGGAGCATGACGGGTTGTGGGATTTTTCCGGTGGCGTAGGCGATCGCGTTGGGCGGGGTGCCGACGGGGAGCATGAAGGCGCAGGAGGCGGCGAGGGCTAGGGGCAGGATGAGCTGGGCGGTGGGGAGGTCAAATTCCTTTGCCAGGGTGTAGAAGATGGGGACGAGGAGGGCTGCGCTGGCGGTGTTGCTGGAGAGTTCTGTTAGGAAAATCACGAAGGTGACGACGGCAGCGATGATAGCCCAGAGCGGCCAGGTTTCTATTGCGATGCCTAGCAGGCGAGCCATGAAGAGGCTGGTGCCGGAGCTGCCGAGTATGCCGCTGAGGGCAAGACCGCCGCCGAAGAGGAGCAGCACACCCCAATCGGTGCCACGGCTGATTTCCTCCCAGGATACCACGCGACTGGCGGCAAGGAGGGCTACGGCTGTGAGGGCGATCCACGTGTCCGTATCTGTGATACCTGTTAGGGCGGCGACGCGGGAGCTGAAAATCCATGACAGGGCGGTGAGGGCGAAGATGGCGAGGGTGATTTTCCGTGGGCGAGTGAATGCGAAATTCTCCTCATCCTGGGTGATGGCATTCGCATCCGATGGTTTCAGGAGAATGTAGAGAATGAAAATCATGGCCGGTAGCAGGATGATGACGGCGGGTATGCCGAAGGACATCCACTCGGCGAAGGTGATACCGAGCTGCTTGGCGGCAATCCCGTTCGGCGGGCTGCCGACGATGGTGCCGAGGCCGCCTATGCTGGCCGAGTAGGCGAGGCCGAGGAGCAGGAAATGGATGTTGGCGGGCTTCTCGGCAGCGGTCTTGAAGCGGACGAGGATGCCGAGCGCAAGGGGGATCATCATCGCGGTGGTGGCGGTGTTGCTCATCCACATGGAGAGCAGGGCGGTGGCGATGAAAAGCGAGATGGAAACACGGACGAACCTGCCTTTCCCGAGGCGGGCCAGTTTTTCCGCAAGCCACCTGTCCAGCCCCTGGGCGGAGAGCGCGGAGGCGAGCGCGAAGCCGCCGAAGAAAAGAAAGATGGGCGGGGCTGCGAAGGAGGCGAGCGATTCCTTGACTCCGCCAAGCCCCAACGCGGCAGCGAGCACGGGGACGAGCAGGGCGGTGATGGGGAGCGGCAGGGCTTCCGTCATCCAGAGGAATGCGATGCATACGAAAAACGCGAGACCTAGGCGGACTTTCCCCGGATCAAGTCCTGCAAGTGCGTCGGAATCCGGCGACATGGGAAGCAGGAACGCGATGGCGAGTAGCAGCACGGCAGCGGCGGCGATCTTCATTTGAATGATTCAAGCTTGGATCCGGGGTGCAGGGGAAGGGTGGTTTTCGCTAGCCCATCCCTTGCCGCTGTGGAGGGTGGCGTAGCGCCCGCCATTTTCCAGAAGCTCCTCATGAGTCCCGCGCTCGACGATCTCGCCATCATGGAGGACGCAGATGAGATCCGCGTTGCGGATGGTGGAGAGGCGGTGGGCGATGACGAAGGAGGTGCGCTCGGCACGGAGGTTTTCCAAGGCTTGCTGGACGAGCTGCTCGGTGCGGTTGTCCAGCGCGGAGGTGGCCTCATCAAGCAAAAGCAGGGGTGGGTTTTTCAGAAGGGCGCGGGCGATGGAGAGGCGTTGTTTTTCGCCGCCGGAGAAACGGACGCCGCGCTCGCCGGCGAGGGTCTCCAGCCCCTCGGGAAGCTCGCGGACGAAGTCGGCGGCATTGGCTGCCTCCAGGACTTCCCACAGCTCCGCATCGTCCGCGCCGTGCTTGGCCAGGGTGAGGTTTTCCCGGAGGGTGGTATTGAAAAGGAAGGCTTCCTGAGTGACGAAACCGGTGTTATCCCGCAGCCATTCCTTGGAGATTTCCGAGATGGGTTTTCCGTCCAAAAGGATTTCCCCGGAGCGCGGCTCGTAGAAGCGGGCGAGAAGATTGAGCAATGTGGATTTCCCGGAGCCAGTCGCGCCGACGAGGGCGATGGTCTGGCCGGGCAGGGCGGTGAGGCTGATATTGCGCAGGGAGGTGCTTTCCGCATCGTAGGAAAAGCAAAGATCGCGGATCTCGATTTTCCCGGAGAAGGAAGCTGGCCTGTCGCCTGCGGTGAGGTTTGGCTCGTCCGGGGTGTCGATGATTGCGAAGACGCGCTGGGCAGATACCAGACCTTTCGTAAATGTCTGGGAGAGGGGATTGATCTTGGAAATCGGCTCGAAGAGGAAGCCCCAAGCCACGAGGAAGGCGATGACCGTGCCGCCGCTGGCCGGAAGCGTGCCGCCCAGCGTCCACCACGCACCGAAGGCGACCATGAGGATGATGCCGCTTTCCGCGATGAAGGATACGGCGGGCCAGACGATGGACTGGCCTTTCATGACGGCCATGTGCTTGTCCCCGACTTTTTGCGAAGCCTCATCGAAATCGGAGAGCGCCTGCGGCTCCACGGTGTATGCCTTGATCTGGCGGATGCCGGCGAGGTTGTCGTGGAGGATGGCGTTGAGCGCGGAGGAGGCCTCCGAGGATTCGCGCCATTTCGGCTCCGCCTTGCGCGACCACCAGACAGTGAGCATACCGATGAAGGGCAGCGGGGCGAGGACGATCAGGGTCAGCTGCCAGGAGTGGTAGAGCATGTAGCTAAGGACGATGAGGAACTGGAGGATGGCGGCGATGGCCTGGTCCAGCCCCTCGATGATGACGCGGTTTGTCGCCGGGACATCGCTGGAGACGCGGGACATGATTTCCCCGGAGGATGTCTTGTCGAACCATGGGATGGGCAGGCGCTGGAGCTTGTCGTAAAGCTCCACGCGGATGACGTGGGTGAGCTTGAGTTCCAGGTGGTTGTTCAGGTAGGATCGGGCGGTGAAAAGGATCTGCCGCAGCAGGATGACGCCCATGCCGGTGAGGGCGGTGGAAACGATGAGATCCGGGCGGTTTTGGCCGATGATGACATCGATGAAACGCATGGTGATGGCCGGTAGCACGAGGACGAGGGCGGCGCACAGCACCGCCATGAGCAGGGAGACGGCGCTAAGGAAGGGGAAGCGCAGGGTGTGGCGGATGATGCGGAGCATTGGCGTGCCAGTATTGGCAAGTGCGTGCGAATGACAAACCACTTGTGCGGCGCATCCGCCTTGCATTGGGGCGGGGAACCGATTTAGGGAACGGGGTGCCGAATGCCTCCAGCCCAAGCCGCCGGGAGTCCTCCTGGAAGAAAACCCTGCTCCGGGGACTGCTGGTCTGCGCCGGATCGGTGACGATCCTGCTGCCCGCGTGGCTGCCGAACAGGCCGGGCGCGCCCTTGGAGCGCGGGACGGTGGAGCTTCTGCAGGCGGCGTTGCTGGCGGCATCGGCGGCGGTGATGATCGGGGCCTTGGCCCATGCGGGGCGGAGGCGTCCGGTGTGCCGGGTGCTGGCCTTCGGACTGGCGGCGGCGTTGGTGGGGGAGCTGGAGGATTTCATCTCCGGCATCATGAAATGGCGTTTTCCCGATGCGTGGGTGATCGGCCTGCTGCTGGCCGCAGCCCTCATCACGGCGCTCCGGCACCGGCGGGTGATGCTGCGGTTTTTCGAGACCATGGGGCACCATGCCGGGGCAGGCTTCATCGCCGCGGCGCTGCTCATCATCTACGTGTTCAACCGGGTGATCGGAGCCCCGCAGTTCTGGCAGGTCTCGCTGGGGGATGCGTTTTCCCCGGAAATCCCAAGGATCTGCAAGAGCTACCTGGAGCTGCTTGCGTGCTACCTGATTTTCGTGGGATCCCTGGGTCTTGCAATCACCCTCGGCAGGCGGGAGGAACCCACCTAGATGGCCGCCGGGTTTTCCAAACGCCTGAAATGGCGGGCTGAGGCGGCGCTGCATTCCGGGCTGGCGGCAGTCCTGCGGCAGCTCCCGGTGGAGAGCGTTTTCACCTTCGGCGAGTTTCTCGGGAAAATGATCTGGCCGCTGATGAAGGGGCGCCAGAAAACCATAGGCAGGAATCTCAGGATCGCCCTGGATGGAGTGCATGCGGAAGATGAGATCGGGGAGATGGCAAGGGCATCCTTCATCCGCACGGTCGCGAACCTGCTCTGCTCCTCGGTATCCGCAAAGGCCGAGGGCGAGGATCTCGGCGATCTGATGGAGGTGGAGAATCCGGAGGTGCTCGACGAGGCGCTGGCGAAAGGAAAGGGAGTGGTGCTGCTGCTCAGCCACATGGGGAACTGGGAGCTGCTCACGCGCCTGAAAAGTTTCCTACCGCAGATCGAGCATCTGGGCGGCTTCTACCGCCCGCTGAACAATCCCATCCTCAACGAGCGGGTGCTTCGCGAAAGGCAGGCGGACGGCTCGCGGCTGTTCTCCAAAAGGGACAGCCTGCACCATGTCAGCGGGTTCCTGAAGGGGAACGGGGTGGTGGGCATCCTCGCGGACCAGCGCGTCGGCAGGCAGGGCGAGCTGGTGGAGTTTTTCGGGAGGCTCACCCGCGCCAGCCCGCTGCCAAGCCTGCTGGCAAGGCGCTGCAAGAGCGAGGTGGTGGCGCTTTCGCTGCGGACGGTGGCTCCCGGGAAATGGAGTGCGCGCTGCCATCGCGTCGGGCAACCCTACAGCTCGCGCAACTGCATGGCCGCCCTGGAGGAGGCGATGAAAGTCGCGGTGGAAGATGTGTTCTGGCTCCAGGAACGGTGGAAGGTTTACATCAACAAGAGCATGACGCCACAGCAGTGGCTCGGCGATTCGGATGCTCGCGGCAGCAAGCCCCACCGCGCCTTGGTCTGGGCCAAGGATTCCGAAAAGGACAAGCCGCTCCCCGCATCCTGCCTGCACGGCGACATCCGCTACGAATGGGCTCTCGGCAAGGAACCCTGCGATCTGGATGCCATCGATGCCGCGGCGGACTTGCCCATCGACTTCATCCTGGTGCTCTCGAAAAGCCCCGGCTTGCGCGAGCGGGCCAAGGCGCTGGGCATCCCGGTTTTCCCGGTTTCCTATTTCTCAGAATAGCTCACCGCAGACCTGCTGGGTGGTCTTGAAATGGAGCTTGGCGAATTTCCCGAGGATCTCCGGCCCGTGGGCTTTCACGAGAGCTTTTCCGGCATCCACCACCTGTGCGGATGCGCCGAGCGGGATCTTCATCCCGGCCTTTGCCGCGGCAGCGTCCATCCAGTCGATGAAGCGCTCGCGGGCGAGGATGGATGCGGCGGCAACGGCGGTGTCCGATTCGCCCTTGGTGCGCTGGTCGAGCTTGAGGGTGATGCCTTTCTTCTTCAGCGCGGACTGAAGGACATCCGCGCGGGCGAACTGGTCGGAAAGCGCGCGGGGGCAGCCTGGCACCTTTTTCGCCATCTCCTCGATGACGGTGGCATGACCCCAGGCGAGCATGCGGTTGAGGTTTTTGAACGAGGCGTAGAGTTCGTTGTATTTCTCGGGGCGCAGGGCGATGACATCGAAGGCGATCCCGGGCGTGGCCTTGATGATGGCGGCGAGCTTGCGGATCGCGGCGGGGCTTGTGATTTTCTTGGAGTCCATGATCCCAGCCTTTATCAGGTGGCGGGTGATTGCCGCATCCGTGTAAACCCCTGCAATGACCAGCGGCCCGAAGAAATCGCCCTTGCCGCTCTCGTCGATGCCGAAGTGCGGGAGGTACTGGCCGGTGTCATCCGTCTCCTCCTCGTAGCCGAGCTTCGCCACGCCCGTGACCAGCGGCTCCAGCGTGAAGCGGATGAAGTCCTCCGTATCCTTCCCCTGGATCAGCGCCTTGGGCCCCTTTTCATAGACGCTGACGTTCAGGTTGCCCTTTTTCGCGGCGAAGACCGTGTATTCCTTTGCGACGAACTCGAAGCCCCGCTCTAGCAGAACTGATTTCAGCGTCGCCACCTGGGCGGCGGTGAGCGGTGCGGTGTGGGATGTCATTGCGGGAGGGTATGGGGAAATTTTCAGAGCGGCAACTGGTAGAACAGATAGACGTCGAGCGAGATGAGAAGATTCCCGATGGCATGGAAAACGATGGCGGTTTTCAGTGAGCCGGTGCGGTGGGTGAGGTAACAGGCGGCGAAGCCCATCATGCCGACGGAGATCCAGCCCCAGATATCATACTGGGTGTGGACGACGGCGAAGAGAACGGTCGAGGCCAGCGCCGCGCCCGCGACGCCGGTCTTCGATTTCAGCCCCTGGAAAAGGAAGCCGCGGAAGATGATCTCCTCGAAAATGGGAGCGACGATGACGCTGCTGAAAAGGAGCTTTGCGAAGAATTCGAGATCGTCGGAAGCCGTTTCCATGAAGTCGGTGGGATCGGCATCTGTGCCAGGGGCGATGAGGAAGAAGATCCAGTGTGCCGCGCTGATGATGGCGAGGGCGGCGATGAGCAGCGGCCAGTGGATCCGTCTCCCAAGACCGAAGACCCTCCAGGTCCGGTGCGGATACCTGAGGAAGAAGATGGCGGAAAACACTGCGGGAAAGGCTCTCCAAAGCGCATCGTAGGGAGTGTAGATGTCCGCCAGGCCGCCCAGCGCGTAGTAGGCGCCATATCCGAGATCGAGCAGCCAAAGCCACGGCCTGGTGAGGATTTCTCCGAGGAAAAACACCCCCATCACCGTCGTGGCAGCCCATGAATCCGGAATGCGCGGGCCGCGCAGCGGTGGGTGGCGATGGAGCATGAGATATCCCGCCAAGCAGAGGCCGGCCACAAGGATGGCGTTTTCCAGGTTGCCCGTCCACATCGCGCGTGAAAGCAGGCGGTCGTTCTCGCGGTGGTAGCGGGCGAGGATTTCGGGGTCGTTTTCCGTGTGGAGGAACAGCTCGTAATCCCACGCCTGGCCGTGCCCGGCGAGCAGGTAGTCCCTCATTTCGCGGCGGTAGACGGGGTCGTCGCTGCCCTCCGCCGGTGTCAGGGGCTCGCCGAGGCGCAGCGCGACGGCATCGAGCGCGTCTTGGCCCGGTTCACCGAGGTCGGCGAGGTAGAGGTTGCGTATCGTTTCGCGGGATTCCTCCAGCCATTGCTCTTCCAGGTCCGCTCCGCCCATCCATCGCTCGTAGGCGTTGCCCCGTTTCGCCGCTTCGGTCACCCGCAGCCCCCTGTCGTAGTAGCGTAGCACCACTTCGGTATCGGTTTCCCCCGGCTGAATGGCCTGGCGGTTGAAGTCCGACCAAGTGACCCATGCCCAGCCAAGCCCGAGGGCGATCACCCATGGTATGGGAATCCCCGCGCGTATCCGTTCACTGAGTGTCATTCCCGCCGCTTTCCTAGGCCATGGGATCCGGTTTGGCTTGCCCAAAAGTCAGGGAAAGTGCGATTGCGCTGAACCTGCCGCCACGCATACTCCATGCATGAAAACATCATGGCTCCCTCTTGCGCCTGCCTTCCTCTCCCTCCTTTGTTGCGGCGGGCCGATCGTGGGCGGGCCGCCGCTGCTGCCTCCGCCGGGAGCTCCTCCGCAGATTTTCGACAGCTATCTGGCAGACCGCGATGCGAACATGGCGGACGGCTGGACGCGCGGGATGGACATGTCCGGCGTTTCCTTCAACGACAGCCGCACGGTCACGCTCATCACCGCGCGCCACGTCGTGATGGCCAAACATTATGTCCGCCCGGCGGGTGCGCCCGTCGTTTTCCATGATCGCGGCGGCAAGCGCATTCAGCGCAAGCTCATCGGCTTCGCACCCGCCGCAGGCGATGTGATGGTCGGCCTGCTGGACGAGCCGGTGCCGTCGAATTACCGCCCCTATCCCTTGCCCTCCACCTCCACCGCTCCCGCCAGCCTCATCGGCCGCCATGTCATCGTAAGCGATCAGAAACGCTCTCTTTTCATCCACCTCATCGCCGGGATCAACGGTGGCATCATCGCCTTCAAGCAGGACACCAGCGAAGCCCACGGCTGGGGCAAGAATCTGGTCAAAGGCGATAGTGGGAACCCTTCCTTCGTCATTTCCGGCGGTGAGCTCGTCCTGGTGGAAACCCACACCAGCGGCGGCGCGGGAGCCGGGCCTTATTACGGAGATCCGGGCGTCCAGGCATCTGTTAGGGCGGCTGTTGCGAAACTGGATCCGGCCTACCGGATACGGACGGTGGCGGTCAGGTGAGCCTTAGAGCTCGGGCACAGGATCGCCGGACTTGATGGGCTTGCCTTCCCAGTGCGGCACGCCTTCGATGAGGGTGGAGAGGCGCACATCGGCACCGGGGAGCGGGGCTTTCGGCTCCCCTATCGTAGCGATGAGGGTTTCCCGGAGCCTGCCCTTCGTCTCGGCGAAGGCCGGATCGTTTGCAAGGTTCTTGTGCTCATGGGGATCGGTGGTGTGGTCGTAGAGCTCCTCCGATCCGTCCATGTAAAGGATGTAGCGTTTGTCCAAGGTGCGGATGGTCTGGTTGTATGGCCCTTGGCAGGTGATGGCGGTGCGCTCCGGGTCAATGGTTGCATCGAGTGGCAGGACCAGGCCGTCGAGCTTGACCTTATCATCCCCAAACACGCCAGCCAGCCATGCAAGCGTGGGGTAAACATCCAGCAGCTCGACGGCGGAGGCGTTTTTCACACCTCCGGAGATACCCGCGCCGGTGAGGATGAGCGGGACCCGGGTGCTGGTGTCCCAGAGGGAGTTCTTTCCGGAAATCTCCTTTTCGCCGAGGTGGTAGCCGTGGTCGGAAAGGAGGCAGATGATGGTGTTGTCGGCGTTGGGGGATTTTTCAATGGCATCGATCACGCTGCCGATCTGGGCGTCCACGAAGCTGACGCTGGCCAGGTAGGCATGGACCTTCGATGCCCAGGTATCGCTCTCGCGGAGGAATTTCAGGCGCGGCTCGGGCAGCTTCCAGGTGAGATACCAGGCGGCGTGGGGGCAGTCGTCGCGGTCGTTTTCCCGGAATGCCGGAAGGGTGCCGGGGACGGCGTAGTCTTCCGGTTGGTAGAGATCGAACCACTTCTGCGGGACATTGAGCGGCACGTGCGGGCGGGAGAATCCGATGCTCAGAAAGAGCGGTGCGGTACGGGCTTGCTTGATCTGCCTGATGGCGGCCTGCGCCACTTCCCAGTCGGGCATTTCTTCATCGGTGATGTCAAGCGGCCCCCAATCGAGCGCGGGGTGGCTCGAAGGGGTGTTGACGAGTTTTTTCTTCCTCAACGGCCCCATGTTCCCGGCTGGGCCGAAGGTGGCGGCTTCCTTGTCCTGCTTGTCGGTGAGCATGTGGTAGATTTTCCCGGTGCTGTAGGTGGTGTATCCGGCACGCTTGAATGCCTGGTGGATGGTGGGGTGGTTTTTCAGATCCGGGTTCTTGCGGAATGCGGCGTCGAGCGAATACACGCCGCTGGTGGTGGGGCGCAGGCCGGTGAGGAAGCTGGTGCGGGAGGGGTTGCAGACGGGTGCCTGGCAGTGGGCGTTCGTGTAGAGGATGCCGCGCGCGGCGAGGCGATCCATGTGCGGGGTTTTCACATTCGGCTGCCCGCCCATGCAGCCGATCCAATTGTTCAGGTCGTCGACTGTGATCAGGATCACATCCGGCTTCTGGGCGGCGGGGGAAAATGCGGCAAGCCCCAGGGAAACGGCGAACAGGAGTTTTTTCATAAGCGTCCTTACGCTGATGCGAAGTGCCGGGAATGGGAAGCCCGGAAAGATTTTGGAAAGCCCCCAATGATATCTGGCAGAAAACATGGGTCGTTTCGTGGGTTCCATTTTCCATTGCAAGTTCCCATTGCGAATTCCCGGGAAAATAGAAAAAAGCCTTGATGGGGAAAGGGATTTACAGGAGTCATGGGGTCATTTCCGTGGCAAAAGGAGGAAGCCGCCGCACCGTTGTCCCGCCTGGCACCATAAGGGGGCGGGATGTGAGGAAGGGCTTGGGAAACCGATTGGGCGCGCTGAGACCCTTTCCCTCATTTGTACGTTTCCGAGGGCGGGAACCAGGAGTTCATTGCGACGGTTCCTTCTCTAGCGCCTCCACGATGGCCCCCACATTCGCGCGCATCATTTCCTCGTAGCTGGTGACCCCGCGGCCGTCCGCGATCAGTTCCCCGCCCAGCCTGATGCCGGTGTCGCGGGTGAGGCTTTGCAGCATCTTGGGATTGGATTCCTTTTCGGGGAAAATGGCGGCCACGTTTTCCTCCCTGAGGGTTGTGATGAGCTTGGCGAGTGTGGCGGCATCCGGCATCTGCTCCCGGTTCATTCCCTGCACTGAAAATGCCTCAAAGCCGTATCCCTCGCAGAAATATTGGAAAGCGGCATGGGCGGTGGCGAGCTTGCGCCTGTCCCTGGGGATGCGGATGACCTCGCGCTTCACCCATTTCTCCAGATCATCGAGCTTCAGGCGGTATGCAGATGCGTTGTTCTGGAAAATCCGCGCCTGCTCCGGGCGCTGCTCCGAGAGTTTATCCGCCACGATCCCCGCCGCCCTGCGGAAATGATCCACGGAGTGCCACCAATGCGGATCGACCTCATGCGAATGGTCGTGGTGATGTCCCTCGTGGTCGCAGGCGCCGTGGAGGGCGGGAAGGGTCGCGCCGACCTCGACGATGCGCGCCTTGCCACCTAGCACGGCCTTGAGCTCCGTGAGATAATTTTCCAAGCCCATGCCGGAAACGAAGTAGATCTCCGCGCCCTTGGCCGCGAGCAGATCCTCCGCCTGCGGCGCGAAGCTGTGGGGATCCCCCTTTGTGCCGATGAGATCGACCACCTCGATGGCATCCCCGCCCACCTGCCGCAGGAGATCGCCGACCAACGGATGCAGCGAAGCGACCTTGAGCTGCTCGGCATGGGTGGCGCCGGACATTGCAAACAGGAAGACCAGGTTGAGGCGGAATTTCTTCATGCCGCCATTTTCGCGGTGAAATCCCCTTAACGCAAGTTTTTTGCACTAACAGGATGCCGCCGCGAGGAACGGGTTCGAGGAAAGCTCTTCCGCGACGGTGGTGGCGGGACCGTGGCCGGGGAGGATCACGCAGTCAGGCCCGGCCTCGCGGAGGGCTGGGAGCAGGGTGGCGAATGCCGTGCGGTAGGCTTCGGTGCTGCGGCAGCGCCCCATGGAGCCGGCGAAGATCGCATCGCCGGGGACGAGCAGGAGCTTCCCCAGCCCCTCGATGAGATAGCCTGCCGTGGGGCTCATGTGCCCGGAAAGGTCGATGGCACGGATCCTTAGCGGACCATGGACGAATCCCTTTTCCGCCAGTGCTTCCGTTTCCGAAATCACCCGGATCCCCTCATCCTCCATCGCGGCGACGCCGCCGACATGGTCCTCGTGGGCGTGGGTGATGAAAACCGCATCCGGGCGAATGCCACCGAGCGCCCGTGAAATGTCCTCGCGGGTGCACCCGGTGTCGAAGAGCAGGCGCACACCGCCCGCCTCGACGAGCCATGCGTTGACCGTCCATTGCCGGAAGGGGAGCTCGATCCTGCGCACGCCGGGGATTTCCCGTTCCGCAGGAAGATAGCCGGGTAGGGCGGCGAGGGCGGCAGGGGACAGGCCGAGGCTTGCGGCGGCCGTTCGCAAAGCCTGGCCGTCATCGTCACCATCGAGGAGCGCGGCGATCCGCTCCTGTGGCAGCCCGGACATTTCCGCTAATGCCACCGCATCGATGCCGAGGCCTAGCATCGCCTTTGCGATGACATCGGATGTGCCGTCCTCCAGGCTCATCGCATGCGGTAGTAGCCGTCCGGATTGTAGAGGAAATACACATCCTTCGGGGTCAGGCGCGGGAGGTAGGAGAACACCTTCCCGTCCGCATCCACCTGCTCGGAGAGCGCCTCCTTCGCGGCGGCGGGTTTCTTCTCCGCGTCCGGGTTGACGTTGATCGAGCTTTCCACGATGCCCTCGACGATGTTGTTGACCCACTTGAGCTTCTTCGCCTCATCGCCGAATTCGCTCCAGTCGCCGCTGGTTGAGCGGGCGTACATTTGCTCGATGAACTCGTCGGTGCTTAGGCCCATCTTCTTTGCGACGGGTGCGGCGAGCCTATCCCACCAGCGCTCGCTCTCCTGGTAGAATTCCTTCTGCTGGGTGAGGTTCAGGCGGGCGAAGGCGATCTGCGAGCTGATCTGGTGATGCAGGATGATCGCGTTCGGGTAGGCGTAGCTTTCCTCGGCGAGGGTGGTGATGCACGCGGCCATGGAGGCGGCGAAGCTTTTCACCACCACGTGCACCGGCGCGGCGCTGGCCTCCATGGCCTTGAGGATGCGGTAGCCCGCCATCACCGAGCCGCCCGGGCAGGCGTCGATCACGATGAAGATGGGCAGTTCCTTGTCGCGGTTGTTCCAGAAGTCGATGCGGCTGGTGACGTAGTCAGCCGTGGATTCACCGATCATGCCGTTGAGGGGGATGCGGCGGTCGGAAATGACCAGCACCCCGTCCTCGCGGAGGGGGTTCTTGAGATAGACGGGCTTCGAGTCCGCATAGGTTTCGCGCTTGTCCTGGGTCTCGATGGTGCTGATTTCGTTCTGGAGCTTCGTGAGTTCCAGGGCGGCCTCGCTCTGCACGGCCTTGAGATCCGCCGCGAGCTTTTCCGAGCGGATCTTGGAAATCTCGAACTCGCGGTTGAGTTCCGCGACTTCCATCTCCGATTTCGCGACGGCATCCTTGATCGCTTCCTTCCGCTTCGCAGCCTCCAGGGCGAGTTTCTCGGTGATCAGCTCGCGCTCAAGCTTGAGCTTCGCGATCTCCGCCTGGAGCTTGGCGTTCTCCGCATCCTTGTCAGGGGCTTTTTCCGCAGCCTCCGGCTTGGCTTCGGGCGCATTGCCTACGGCGGCATCGGGGCTTGCTTCCTTTGCCTGCACCGGAGCCACCGCCGCAAGTGCGGCCAATATCATCGCTATGTGTCTTGTCATCCCCCGGATACTGCCGCATCCCGTCTTTTTTTCAAGCGGAGGCCGGCAAAAATCACGACGGCGGCAAAAAACAGGAAAAGCGAGGCCGCGATTCCGAGAAAGGTGAACAGCCGCCTGCTGGCCTGGTCAACTTCCTCGTCCGTAACCGTGTCCGTGGCGATCTCGCCGGCCTTTTTCTCAAATACGATCGCACCATCCCTGAGCGAGACCGATGTGAGCTGCGGCATCACCGCGCCCATCCTGTCATCTCCCACATACCTTTCCGCGATGCGGTAGGGCGACATCTGGGCGATGAATTCCTCGGCCACTTCAGCGCCCTCCACCTCGATGTCGCTGATCCGGAGGACGACCTCGTTTTTCAGCAAGCCCGGCTCCGCGACCAGGATCCCGTTGAGGTAACGTGGATCCGATGTGACCCAGCCGCCCTCGCCTTCCTTCGCTAGCCGCGGCTTGCCGTTGAGGCGGAAGGAAATGTCGATGCGCATCCGCTCGGCGCTGATCTCCGCCACTTTCATCGTCCCGCGCAGATCCTTGAAATCCGCGTAGGCGGCGATCGCAAGGTTGATCTCCTCCGCGCTCAGCGCCAGCTCTGCGGATCCCTCGCCGCCTGCGGCCAGCCGGAACGCCCCGATCTTCTCAGCCAGGCGGTTCAGGTCCGCCTCGCGGCCTTCGATCACCGCGATCTCCACGGGCGCCGGTTCCTCGCCGGTGAATTTCGCGATGGCGTTGAACTGCCTGAAGAGCACGGAAACGGAAAACCCGATCAGGAAAACCATCACCAGCAACGCCGCGACCAATATCGCACAGCCTGCGAAGGGCGATTTCTCGCTCACCGATTTCGGTTCCATCTCACTCATCGCCTTTGGCATCGTTCATTCGTTTCTTTTCCTCCTCCGGGATGTCATCGCCGGTCACCGCGTCATCCGGCTCGGTCCATTCCTCGTCGCCGGGCAGGCCGTGATGCCTGTCATGGTATTCATCGTGCCAGTGGTGGTCCTCATCGTGGTGATACCCGTCATGCCAGCCATGATCGCCCGCCTCGGTGGCATCGCCCTCGTGGTCCGGGTGGCCGTGGCCGGCCGCCTCCGCGCGCTCATTGTCCTGGATCATCCACTGCCGCCGCCGCTCCCTCAGCTCCGCCTCTTCCTCAGCCTCCTTCTGGCGCGCCTTTTTCCTGTCGAACCACGCCAGCCAGATGCACATTTCGTAAAGCAGCAGCATGGGCAGCGCCATGAGGTTGAGCGTCATGATGTCCGGCGTCGGAGTGATGACGGCGGCGGCGATGTAGATCGCCAGGATCGCATAGCTGCGGGTGCGCGACATCGTCTCATAGCTCAGCAGCCCCAGCTTCACCATGACCATGACCACCACGGGAAGCTCGAAGGAAAGGCCGAAGAGCAGGGTGAACTGGGTGGCGAAGGTGATGTATTCGCCGATGCGCCAGTCGTTGGAGACGCCCAGCTTCGCGCCCCAGTCGAAGAAAAAAAGCAGGGCGCGCGGCAGGACGAAGAAGTATGCGAAAAGAACCCCGGAAAGGAACAGCCCGAAGCCGATCCCCATCGCCGGCCAGAGGATTTTCCGCTCATTCTCGTGCAGGCCTGGCAGGACGAACTGGAGGACGAACATCAGCAGCAGGGGAAACGCCAGGACGATGCCCGCGAAAAATGCCAGCTTCATGGAGAGCATGAACGGCTCCGTCGGCTTGAGCGCCGACATCATCTTGATGTTCGAGCCCGCACTGGCATCCACATCCGGATCCGAGTCTATCAGCGCAAGCAGCTGGGCAACCATTTTCCCATCCACCCCGAGATTTCTCACAAAACCCTCCCGCTTCTCCTCCGGCAAGGCCTTCGCGGCCCGCAACAGCGCGACGCTGCGCGCATGGAACTCCATGTCGGGCTTCCCCAGCTCCCTGTAGAACGCGGCGCGCTGCCCTTCGTCCAGCCCGGCCGCGATCCGCTCGATTGCCTTCGCCTCGTCCCATGTTTCCACCGTCGGCACGGTGATGCCCGGATGCGCCTTGGCATCCGGCATGGTCTCCTGCTGCTTGTCGAAGATCACCTTTTCCGCAGGCGCGCGCAGCACATGCATGAGCTGCTCCTGGAACGTGAAGCAGACGATCATGGAGACCAGGAGCGTGACCACCACCCGCGTGATCATCACACGCAGATCCTCGAGATGCTCCAGGAAGGGCTTCTCGTGGTCGGAATGGGCTTTCTCCCTGAGTTCGAAGACTTTCTTGAGCAGATACATTCGGTGCGGGGGGATTGAAATGCCACCAACCCCTCACCGCAAGGGAAGATTGGCATCGTTTCGGCAGCCGAGGTGCAGGATTGCCGGGGTTCCCACACGGGCGATGTGCCCACCCAAAACCCTGCCAGCAAAAGGTTTTTGAACCGCGAAGACGCGGAGGCGCATGATTTTCCAGCGGTCATCGGGTTCAGCCGGTGAGTTCAAACCGGGAGTCTTTGCGCCTTCGCGGTTCAATGTTTTCCGTCGCTTGCGCGGCTCTGGCGATTTCTCGCCAATCGAGGAAACCTGGCAGGATTGCTCCCAATGTGTTCTTGCACCGAGAATGGGCGGGTGTAGGCTGTGGTTGGAATGCGACATGCTCTGTCCCTTTCCAAGCAACAACAATCCCACCATCATGACAGACAATCCATTTTCAACAACACAGCCTGCGGGCTCCGCCCCGTCCGTTTCCAGCGCCGCCTCCGACCTCCGCGCCGCAGCCGGCGATTTCGCGAACACTGCCGGTGCCGAGGCGTCGAAGCTGAAAGACCGCGCCGTCGAGGCCGCGCAGGCACTCAAGGCGAACGCCACCGAGAAGGCCGAGCACTACAAGGCGGTCGCCACCGAAAAAGCCGAGCACTACAAGTCCGTCGCGACCGAGAAAGCCCAGCAAGCCCGCGAGACCGCCCAGCACCAGTGGGAGGAAACCCGCGTCAAGGCGAAGGAAATCCACGTGACCGCAGAGGATTACATCCGCCAGAACCCCACCAAGGCCGTGCTCGGTGCCCTCGGTGTCGGATTCCTCATCGGCCTCATCGCGCGCAACTGAATTTTTACGGAACCAGATGTTTCCCCGCAGGGGCGGCGGCCGCAAGGCGGTCGCCCCGCGCCATCCGCCCACCGCGGATGCGCCGCAAGGGGAGGACGTATCGCTGCATATGAGCGCTGAAATGGGAGAATCGCCTGCCGGGCGGGAAGGGGACATCGCTCACTCAGCCCCCCATGGCACCGATGCGCCGAAGGACTGGAAGGCCGCGATCGCCACCTTGGTCTCCGCTAGGCTGGAAATCATGCGCATCGAGGCCAAGGCCGCCTCTTCCGCCTTCGCCGCAAACATCGCACTTCTCGTCGCAGGGCTGTTCGCGCTCCTTTCCGCATGGGTGCTCGCCATCGCCGCCACCATAGGCGCCATCGCCGCCGCCACTTCCTGGGAGTGGTACCACGTAGCCTTCGCATCCGCCGCTGCGCACCTCCTTATCGGGGCGCTGCTCCTGATCATCCTGAAATCCGCCAAAAAAACCGGATTTCCCGTCACACGTGCAGAATTTGAGAAAGACCGCGAATGGCTGGAAGGACTGAAAAAACAATGACACTCGAGCAGCTCGTCCGCACCAGCGAGGCCTCCCGCACTCGCATCGCGGAATCGCACGCACACATGCGTCATGCCCTCGATTTCCCTGCGCGCATCAAGGGCTCGCTCATGGAAAAACCTGGCAAATGGCTCGGCGCATCCCTCGCGGCAGGCTTCGTCGGCAGCTTTCTGTTCCGGAAAAAAAAATCGCCCCCAAAGGCCAGGGAACTCAAGCGCCGGCGCGGATTCCTGCTCGGCACGCTCTCCCTTGCCTTCACCTTGGGCAAGCCCCTTGCCAAGGCCTACGCCGCAAAGGCAGCCAAGGATTACCTCGCCGCGCGCCTGGCTTCCGGCATCCCGCAGCGACATGCCCTCGGCCGGAGGCCTCCATATTGACACCCGCCCGCTTTCCTGTCTTAACCTGTCACACCGCAGCATGAACGGCTGCCTCCCCGCTTCCCCAAAAAAACGCATCCCCACAAAACCTTCACAAAATGTCCGAACACACAGTCCTCGATCACGTTGACGAATACCTCAAGCTCGGTCGGGAATACGAGTGCTCGGATCTTCACATCGCCACCGCATTCCCCCCCGCATGGCGCCGCTACGGCCAGCTCTCCCCCATCTGGCCGGACCATCCCCCGCTATCCCCCGCAGATACCGAAAGGCTCGCCAGATCCTTCCTCGGCGAGGAGGAATGGGCGCGTCTCGAGGAAAGGGGCGACATCGACTTCGCATACATCGGCTCCGACGGCCGCTACCGCGCCTCCGTCGTCAAGCAGCGCCTCGGCTATGACATGGCCTTCCGCGTCATCAACGGCAAGATCCGCTCCATGGAAAGCATCGGCCTGCCCATCGAGCACATCGTCCCCCTAACCCGCTACCAGAACGGCCTCATCCTCATCACCGGCTCCGTCGGCTCCGGGAAATCCACAACCCTAGCCTCCATCGTCGACTTCATCAACGAAGACCGCGACGACCACATCCTCACCCTCGAGGATCCCATCGAATACGTCTTCGAATCCAAGGGCTGCCACGTCAACCAGCGCGAAGTCCACAAGCACACCGAATCCTTCGCCCGCGCACTCCGCGGCGCACTCCGGGAAGACCCCGATGTCATCATGGTCGGTGAAATGCGCGATCTCGAGACCATCCAGCTCGCCCTCACCGCCGCGGAAACCGGTCACCTTGTCCTCGGCACCCTACACACCGGCAACGCACCCCGCACCCTCGACCGCGTGCTCGACGTCTTCCCCACCGACCAACGCGACCAGATCCGCATCATGGTCTCCGAGTCCTTGCGCGGCATCCTTTCACAGCAGCTCGTTCCCACCGTCAACGGCGATAGCCGCGTGCTCGCCACCGAGCTCCTCGTCAACACTCCCGCCGTCGCGAACTGCATCCGCGAAGGCAAGACCTACATGCTCCCCGGCGTCATGCAGACCGGCAAGCACGTCGGCATGGTCACCATGGACGAGTCCCTCCGCAAACTCTACATCAAGGGGCTCATCAGCGCCGATGAACTCCTCTTCCGCTCCGACGACAAGGCGCAGATGCGCCAGTTCCTCAATTCATAAGTTCCGGATTTCCCCCGAGAAAAACCTTCCCATCCCATGGCCAGAATCGACGCACTTTTCAAGACCCTCATCGCCAGCAAAGGCTCAGACCTTCATCTCTCCGAGGGGCAGCCCCCCAAGATCCGCGTCCACGGCGCCGTCACCGCCATCGAGGGCGAGGGTGTCCTCGAAGGCGAGGATTTCAAGGAACTCCTCGGCGAGATCTGCGATCCCAAGGCCTTCCAGAAATATCTCAAGGAAGGCGATCTCGACTTCGCTTACGAAATGGACGAGGATTCCCGCTTCCGCTGCAACTACCTCCAGCAGCAGAACGGGCTCGCCGCCGTCTTCCGGCTCATCCCCACCGAGATCATGGCCCTCGAGGCGCTCGGAGTGCCCGAGATCGTCAAGGAATTCGGACACATGCGCTCCGGTCTCGTCCTTGTCACCGGCCCCACCGGCTCCGGGAAATCGACAACACTCGCCGCCCTCCTCGATTACATCAACACGAACTTCGCACGCCACATCATCACCGTTGAGGAACCCATCGAATTCGTCCACAGAAACAAGAAATCCATCCTCACCCAGCGCGAGGTGCCCATCCAGACACCCTCCTTCGCCGATGGCCTCCGCGCCGCCCTCCGCGAGGATGCCGACATCGTCCTCGTCGGCGAGATGCGGGACCTGGAAACCATCTCCCTCGCCCTCACCGCCGCAGAGACCGGGCTCCTCGTTTTCGGAACCCTGCACACCAACAACGCCCGCAAGACCGTTGACCGCATCATCGACGTCTTCCCCGCCAACCAGCAATCGCAGGTACGCACCATGCTCGCCGCATCCCTGCGCGGCGTCGTCGCACAGCTCCTCTGCAAGCGCGTGGACAAGCCCGGCCGCGTCGCCGTCCACGAGATCATGTTCGGCACCCCCGCCGTCGCCGCCATCATCCGCGAAGGCGCCACCCAGAAGCTCTACGACGTCATCACCGGCGGCAAGGGCGAGGGCATGCAGTTCATGGACGAATCCATCTGGTCCAAGCTCCGCGAAGGCATGATCTCCCCTGCGGAAGCCTACATGAAGGCCATCGACAAGACCCGCTTCAAGAAATTCCTACCCCAGGAACAAGCCCACCTCGGCGACGCCTCCGGAGAGAACCCGCTCGCCCACTGAGCCGCAAAAAAGCCATCCGCCCCCAAGCCGAAAAGCCCGCAAAGGGATGCGG
Source organism: Akkermansiaceae bacterium (assembly GCA_017798145.1). NCBI lineage: Bacteria > Pseudomonadati > Verrucomicrobiota > Verrucomicrobiia > Verrucomicrobiales > Akkermansiaceae > Akkermansiaceae bacterium. The sequence continues at coordinate 3,370,665 of CP059069.1, forward strand.
GGCATCTTCCTGCGCCAAGCGAGAAACCGGGCGGCAAGGTCAGCGGACTCTCGGCCCACCCGAGAGATGGAACGCCCCGAGTGCGGCTCATCGCAAGGATCTCTCGGCGACCGTCGCCCTCCCCCTGCCCGAGGCCACCCCCCTTCTCACTTCCCACTCCACCTCTCCCAGCTCCTCGAACCTGTCCCCCTTGCATTGCGCTCCCTCCCCGAGCCGCCCAACGGCCTGCCGGGTGAGGAGGCTGTCAGGGCGAGGCGCCGCCGGATCCAATCCGGCACGCCTCTGCGCCTTCCTCGGAATATCCTAAATGCGGTTGCCCTGCGCGCCCAACGCATCCAGCGGGCTCCGCACACCTTTCCCGTTCACATCCTCCGCCACGTGCGTGTAGATCTCCGTCGTCTTCACATCCGCGTGTCCGAGCAGTTCCTGCAGAGTCCGGATATCCGTCCCGCCCTCCAGCAGATGGGTCGCGAAACAATGCCGAAGCACATGACTCGTCACCCTTTTTTCCACCCCTGCCTTTCTGGCAGCCCTCGTGATCGCCTCGCCGTAAACCTTGGCATGCACATGGTGCCGTCGCTCGATGCCCGTTTCCGGATCGCGCGACAAGTGGTCGGCAGGAAAGATCCAGAACCATTCCCATCTCTCCCCCGCCTTCGACATTTTCCTGGCAAGCGCCGTCGGCAATGCGACACCCGGCACCCCTTCCGCGCGGTCTTTTCCGTGAACGGCGCGCAGATCTCCCAGATCGCATCCAGGCTTTCCTTGACCCGTTTGGGCAGGACCGTCACGCGATCCTTGCCGCCCTTGCCGCCCCGCACCACCACCTGCCCGCGCGCCCTGTCAACATCCTGCACCCGCAGCGAGACGAGCTCCCTGAGCCGCAGCCCGGCCCCATACTGCATCTCCGCCATCAGGCGGTGGCGCGGTTCCAGCTTGTCGAGCAGCGCCACCACTTCCTTCGCGCTCATGACCACCGGTGTCCGCCTTTCCGTCCGCCGCAGCCTCACATCGAACAACACCTCCTCCTTGCGGCACACGTCCCTGAAGAAAAACGCCAGCGCATTGAGCGCCTGTTTCTGCGTTGCGAAGCTCACCTTTCCCTTGTCCACCAGCTCTGCCAGCCACGCGCCGCCGCGTTCCGTATCCATGGCCTCTTCCGCACCGGCCACCCACTCGCCGTAGCGCGCCATCCAGCCCGCGTAGGTCTGCCGGGTGCGCAGGGCGAGCCCGCGCCGCGCCCCCGCCAGCATCACCGCACGGTGCAGCCTTTCTCCCAGTGAGCGCGGCTCGCGCCCGTTCTGAGCACATAGCTCCAGCCACCGCCTGTGCCAGCGCATCGCCACCGCCCAGCGCTCCAGCTGCCAATCCTTGCGCGGCTTGGTGATCACCTGCTCATTCCAGAATCTCACCGCCGATGCCCTGACCGGCTCCAAACCCTGCCCCAGCCTCCAGTGCTCATACCACGCCAGCAAAAACACGTGGTTTTGCTTTTCCTGATCCGTGAGATCCCGGGAAGCCTCGAGATCCGATCTCCAGTCGGCATGCGAACCTATCATCGGAACACTGTTCGTTTGAAAGGTGTTTGCAATCAAGGTTTTTCATCACGCTTCGTAAATTCTGGTATTCAACCATCTATGACCATCACAGATGCCTGACGGAACGAACGCCTTCACCGCAACCCCGCGCAAAACCGCCACCCTCCGCCGCCCGATATGGACACGCCCCCGCGCGAAAAGCCTTGATCTTCCAACGATTTCCCGCTCCCATACTGGAAGACTATCCCGCCCGATATCACAAGCTGGGCGGAACTAATACATCTGTTCTGCAAAATAATTCCGATACCACAATGCCAATCGAAGACGTACACTATGCTCTGCCATTCGAGATGATGAAAGCGGGATATGAAGCCCACGGGAGCCGATTCTTCGCTATTGGATATACCGAATTTTTGCAAGGAGTCGATACGAATAGCATTCCTCAGACAAAAATGAGTCATCAAATGATGAGTCGTTTTTCCGAGATCACTGAACTATTACTGGCAAGATCAGAAAGATCAGAGTCGGACGTTGCATTCATTAAGTGGATATCCAATATTGCTCTAGATTTTTCTCACAATAGAGCATCTTGTTACTATAGCGATATTGCCCACGGAGAAGATTCTGTTGGCCCCTACTCCGTTTACTCAGATGAGAGTGTTTCGAAAGAATATGAACACCTATACCGAGTCAGAAGTCGAGATATTGCACTCATTTATGCTGAGCACATAACGGCAAAATTTCCGCCTAATCGAGATAGGTCTAGGAAAAATTACCAACGCAATATTGAACACTATGAACGATCAATCCAGATGATCGATAACGGAGAGATTGGAGAAGTTTATTTCATGCCGAAGGACATGTATCTTAGTTCTATTAGAGATGCTAAACGGTTTATAAATTGGCATCTGAGATCGGATTCCGCCCTAGTAGACTTTGAGTTCGATAACTATTTTCACCGTGTCTATAATGAAATCGGCGACGTTAAACGTCTTTGGCAGAAAGCCTACGAAGGCAAACATGGAATTCTTATCACACAAGGTTAAGAATTTCTTAGCGAACTAATACAGTAAGCAGAACAAGACGTCACTCTCAACACCTGCCCCGCCTCGAGTTCAAGTCGCTATGACCATTCAACCTCTAACCCACAGTCGAAGCCTCGCCCTCGGGCAGGTGTGAGAGGACTTTGACGTTAGCCCAGAAAATTATGTCCGACGAAAGCTCCAAAACAAAAGATATAGTCGAGGCCGTGACGGAACTCACTAAACAAGTGCCTATCTACCAGGATGCTATACAGCCCGCAGCCAAAGAGTTGGGCAAGGGACTTGAGGTGGTTGCTAAGGCAGTGAATGCCGCGCTTGTGCCAATCGAAGGTCTAGTTTGGGGTATCGAGAAGATTCGTGAATTTGTTCATTCCCGCGTATCGGAGAAACTCAAAGATGTCCCTCCGGATCGAATCCAAGCACCCGACCCGCACGTCGCGGGGCCAACTCTCGAAGCTCTTCGATATAGTGGCCATCACGATGAGCTTAGTGAGATGTTTGCGAATCTATTGGCCACCTCGATGGATCGCGAGACAGCCATCAACGCGCATCCGTCTTTTGTCGATATCATCAAGGAACTGACGCCTGACGAAGCGAAGATACTGACCATTTTAGCTACTCGGGATTCCGTTCCAGCTGTGAACATCAAGATGACGCTGGCCAAAGCGGGAGGCTACATCCTCACGCACCGCAATATTACAACTCTAGGAGTCGAGGCTAGCTGCCAGCACCCACAGCTGACATCCAATTACCTCGGAAACCTAGATCGCCTCGGTCTCATCGATATTCCCTTTGGAGTGAGGATCAAGGACGACAAAGCATACGAAACTCTACTTGAGCACCCTCAAATCAAAGAGATTATTAAGAGTCAGACTCACGAAGGTTCGACTACCTGCGAGGCCGAGAAGCGTAAGGTGGAAGTAACCGATTACGGGAAGCAGTTCATTCGTGCTTGCGTCATCGGCAAAGGCATTCAAACCAAAGGCTAACAAGTCGAGACACAGCAACCCCTATCAGCCGCCCGGTTTACATGCCTTCACCTTATTCCACCCTCAACCCCGTGATCGACGCTCGCCCCCGCTGATAGGGGTGCGTGCTCTTTGACGTTGCTATGGCTGCCTGTTTGTCAATGGGCAAAAGTTTCTCTATGTCATCTATGGTGTTTGATGAGTTTTCTTCCGGTTTCCCTGTGCTGTAGGCCGGGATGGGAATGGCGTTGTTTGATCCAGTTGTGATCAGCAGGTTCGCCTAGTGCTTGGTATGCTGCTATTCGTGGGCTGCCCGGTTTCCCGAGCCTTTCCAACAGTTTCTTTATTCACGTTTGTGGCCCTTGTTTCAGTCTCTGCACGGGTGCTCGTCCGGCAATGCCGGACTAACCCAGAACGTCTATCGAGGATTGGGCCGGCTGGCGCTTCCCATCCCGGTCTGCAACGCAGATGACCGGGCTATGTCTCTTTCTTTTGTGGTTTCTTATGTCCCTGGTAACGGAAGCTTTCATTTTTCAAATCCCCCCCAAGGGACGCCGGGGGATTTGAAAAAGGGAAGGTGGAGTGGTGCGGTTATCGGTTCTTGCGGCGGGCGGGCATGGCGGAGGTTTTGGACGTTTTCCCGATGGGGGTTTTGGATTCGATCCTGGTGCCAAGCTCCCAGATGAAGGCGCAGAGCTCGCGGGCGACCGATACCTTGATCTTGTTGTGGTGCAGCCTGCGCTTGGCCAGCGACATGAAGCGGGTGCTGAGCCGCAGCTGGGTGCTCCATGAAAGCTCGAGGATCCAGCGGGACTGCCCGGTCTGGCGGCGCGAGAGCTGTTCGCTGACTTTGGGCGGGTAGCGGTAGTGGGTGGCCTGCTCGATCAGGAGCCAGCGGGCGTGGGGGTTGCCGCATTTGGTGATGCCTCCCTGCCTCTGTTTCCCTCCGCTGGAGTTTTCCGAAGGGACGAGGCCGAGGAATGCCATGAGCTTCTTGGGGTGTTCGAAACGGCTGAACGTGCCGATCTCCGAGACGGTGACCATGGCGGCGACGAGCTTGAAGCCCTTGAAGGCCATGAGTGCGTCGACGAGGGGTTTGCGCTGCCAGCCGCCGAGGAGGTTGAGCATTTCCGCCTCGATGCGTTCGACCCGTTTCTCATGGAAGTCGATGAGGGTGAGGTTGTCCTCGAGGACGATGTGGTGGGCGCTGTCGGGCATCTTGAGGCCGCGAAGGTAGTTCATGTGCGCCTGGCTCCAGTGGGACTTGCCGTCGTATTTGTAGCCGAGGCGGCGGAGCAGGGCGAGGAGCCTGGCCCTGGCGCGGCGGAGGTCGTCGACCGCATCGGTGCGGCCGCGGCAGAGGTCGCGGACGGCCTCGTCGACGCTGTCGGGGATGTTGACCGGGACGAGGTCGTTGTAGCGGAGGTTTTTGGCGAGCTTCATGGCGTCGCGCTTGTCGGTCTTGACGCGGTCGCCGGACTTGGTGGGGATGAGGGAGGGGGCGATGACCTCGCAGCGGACGCCCATCTGCAAAAGCCGCCGCGCGATCCAGAACCCGCATCCGCTCGCCTCGTAGCAGACGTGGAGGTCGGAGAGTTTGCGCCCGTTGCTTTTGGCGATCCTGCGTATGGCACGTTCGAGGGCGTGCTGGGTGGTGTTGATCTCGCCGTAGGGGCGTGGCTCGGCATCGCGCTCCGCTTCGAGGATGGCGACGGATGTTTTTTCTTTATGGACGTCGAGTCCGATGTAGAGTGCGCGTGGCGTGTCCGGGTTCGTTTTCATTTGTTTGTTCATATGAATGTTGGATAGGTCCCGTTCATTCGGGATAGCCCACGGATTGAACCGGACACGCCACCTTTCAAACCAATAAAGAATGGATCTGAAATGCTGCGCCGTGCTCAACGGGCAGCCATATGGTCTCGAAGAAAACCACCCGATGAATCCTCCCAAGCAATTGCTACTAGCCTGCGCACTTGTCGCTTTCTTCAGTTACCTGGCACCGTGTCGCGGAGCAGTGGTCTTCTCACAGCTCTATGCGGATAGCACTTACGAACCTAGTTCCTCATTTGCCATCACCGGCAGTAGCGCATCGATAAACAGTTCCTTCGTTGGATACTATAGCCATGCAGCTCCATTTGTTCTCGAATCTGACACGCTGTTGTCATCAGTTGATCTGGCCTTATCCTTTTATTCTCATTCGTCTTCACCAGAAGTTAAGCTCTCTATTCGTCTGAGTTCTTCGCTTTCAGATCTCCCTGCAGGTGCACCGATCACTTCAGGATTTGTCATGGCTATACCGAATGACTCGAGCTCTTCATTACTGACCTCATTTGTTCCTGAAGGCCTCCAATATTGCTTGCCGCCGGGCAGACATACTGGATCACCGCAGAGCCCACAGACTCGCTCACGTTCAATGGCTGGAATCAGATTAAGAATAATTTGAACGAGATCTCTCCGTTACCCTACCCAGACAGATTTCGGCTAGCTGTATCCACTGATGGAATTGATTTCTTAGAGCTACAGAGTGGATCGTTGCCAGCCTTTCAGGTGGTCGGCACCTCAATTCCTGAACCGTCATCAGCGTGGCTTGCCTGCCTTTCAAAGATTTACCTGATGCGAAGAAGAAGAATTCGAACAAGGCGTCCCTCCTAACGCCTGACCCGCCTCCAGTTCCAGCCGTCATGACAATAACAACCTCAACCCCGAGTTCAACCCTCGCCTCCGGTCAGGCGTAGGAGGACTCGACGTTCGCTAAGAGAAAGAGACGATATGTCAGCGCCCAAAGCCAAGTCAAAGTTCGCACGAATCCTGATTCGCATCTTATTTACCTTCGCGATACTCGTCGTTGTTGTTTTGCTCTTAGTAGTGCGATCGAGATTCTACCCGCCGGGCAGGACTCAAGTGGTCGGATCATCTGGATCCTCAAATCGAGCGTTCATTGAGAATCGTAGTTTCGGAGATCTTTCCTTTGTTTTGTGCGCTTCGGATTGGCCGCATACGTTCACTAAACCAGTTTCTCTCGAGTCGGTTCTATTCTCAGAGGGGTCTGACTCTCGCGTATTCTGGAGTTCGGATGGAAGTGTAGTGGTCGTGAAGGATGATACCTCATTTACATCTGCCTACGACTACAAGTTGCATGAGACCTTACGCTACGACTCAGCGAAGATTAGCAAGTTGATCAAATCGCGTGGAGGTCTTGGAGCCGAACAATCGAGATATCCAGACGGCAAAGGTGACTACTAACCAACCAAATAACAAAAGCGAACAAGGCGGAGATGGCGACGCCGAGGCAGCTATACTGATCATTTTGGAAGTTGACCCCGGCGCCGCCATTCCTTAGACGTTAGTCCAAGAATATGGGATTTTCCGACACAGCCACCTACCTGCGAGCCGATGCATCCTCCAGCATTGAGACAGCACTCTCACCTCTGCTGGAGCAACTCGGATTCTTCGCGAGTCCAGAGACTTCTGCGGACGACTTCATTGCTTCGTATGACGAGCCTCAGAAGCTGAATCGATTGGTAATCTGGGCGAAGAAGGCCGCGCCGAACTGGTGGCGGCTTTACTCCAATGCACCTGGGCTATTCACCTGGCACAATGGCGATGACATTCCATTTCTACAGCGCCTCGCGAAGAATGGATCCACAATGGGGTTTGAGATCTGCGTCAACGATGGAGACTCGATCTGCGTGATGGAGACGACGGGAGACGGATATCGTCTGACCGGGGCGCATTCTTATGTGTTGGACGACCTTTACGAACAGGATGAGACGATGAGCTTCACGCCCGGCAGTGTATTTCCGCTTAAGGGAGTTCGCCTTGCTTATACCTCTTTAGAGGTCGACGCCACGCTGATCGACGAGTTGATCGGCTATGATTTTGGATTTGATATGCAGGAAGCGATTGCTGAATTTGAGGCAGCACGCTTCGGCACCACGTTGGAATCCTATTACGATGCTTCGCGAGACGATTTCGATGCCCGCTGGTTCTACAAAAGAAGGGACTAACAAGCCGCGCCGTGACAACCACTACCAGCCGTTCAGTTTCGATGATTTACCGTATTTCAACCCTTAACCCCGTGATCGACGCGCGCCCTCGCTGGTAGTGGTGCACGCGCTCATCGTTAGGCAAAAGAATTGATGTCACTCCGCACCATTATGACGAACAACTTGGTTTGCACACTCTATGTTTGTGCGGTTCATCTGGTTGCGGGACTGACATCAGTGGCTGATATGGTGCGACCAGAGAACTTCATCAAGCTCACGGCATTTAATCAGAAAGTGGTGCTAATCGAAATTAGGAAAGTGGATCTTAAATCTCTAGAGATCGACAAGGGAATAGAGACGCGTGAAGTAACCATTACCTCAAAAAATAGTTGAGACGATCCGCGGCGATGACAGTGAACAAGATTTTACCTTTTCTGACAATGAGTATAGAATCGTTGATAGGGACAAAGCCAAGGCAGAGAACCCTTCTGATTTATTTGATATTCTAAAAAATCCAAATCCCCATCAGGCATCGTCTTGCTTAGTTGGTCATTGGTATTTGGTGATTTACATGGAACATCTGACCTTCTTCTACGAAGTTTCAAAAACATGACGATGGTTGGAGGAGTCAGATTTTGGAATATCGGGAACCCTAGAACCTAATCAAAAAGCCTAACAAGGCGTAGGAGCCGACGCCGAACCCGCCGTCTGATTAAATTGGGGGTTTCCACCGCCGCTGCTCTACTATAACGTTCTGCAAGAAAATGAAATCATCCCAGTGGATCCTCCTCTTCTTCTCGGCGTCATCGTTGGTCTCAGTCTTCATAACCATGAAGGACGGGGCAATGCCCGTGGTGTTCCTCCTCGTAGCGCTGATCGCCTCCACGTGTGCTCAATCCTTGCATGAGATCCATAAGCGAATTGATCGAATTGAACGGAAGGACGACAAAGATCCAGAGTGCAGATGAGATTGGGAATTGTCGGTCGAGTCGAAATGACACTCTTGACTACAACCCTTAACCCTGTTGCGTAGTGGCGCACCCGGTAGCCGGTGCCAGACCTCGACGTTCGGCCACAAAAACACCGCTCCCAAAAAACCGCACTGGATTGAAACAAAATGAAAACAAGCAACCAGAACACGCCGGAGGAGCTGCCTGCAACACCTCCGACCCAACAGGTGGGCATGTTTAGCGAGGGAAGTTACGCAGCATTCATGGTCGGTCTCTTTCTCCTCGGCGGCTTTGCGGCCCTACCCTTTGTTTACGGTAGGATGGTCGGTCACCATTATGGATCATGACTTCCTTGGGCGCTTGGATTATGTGTGTTATTCTTGATTGGCTTACGCCACAACGGCACGATTTCTTGGCTGAGAGCCGCACCTGCCTTGTTCACGCTAATGGTAGCCGCATATGCCTGCCATAGGTTCACTGGCAAACAACCGTTCGGTTCCGGCGGCTTTCTCGGTTTACTTATCGCCATCGCTTGCGGCTATGTCGGCATCGGCGTCGCCAAGCTCACAAGCAGAGGCAGAGCATAGATGACAGGTTGCTTCCAGCCGAAGAAGGCGTCCCTCCTAATACCTGCCCCGCCGCGAGTTCAATCCGCCACGACCATTCGACCTTCAGATCACAGTCGAAGCCTCGCCCTCGGGCAGGTGTAGGAGGACTTGGACGTTGTGCCAAATTACCCCAGCCAACGAGAGCCGATCGAATAGCTGACCGCACTTCCAAACGATGCTGTCGTTATGCCATGGTTACCGAGCGGCGCGGAGGGATTAGTTGCGCAGTTGGCGTTTTAGTTTCTCAAGTTCTTGTTCCTGTTTCTCGCGTTCGGGTTCGAGGGCAGCGCCGGCACCGGGCATGTTTTCCCAGACGAGTTTGTCCCCGTCCCAGACAGCGGCGTATTCGGTGCTCTTTTGATCTCCGTTTTCGCTGCTACTCATTGCTTTGGAGAAGGCCTTTAGGTCTTTCTTAACGGGGCCTAGCCAGACCTTTTTTCCATTGTAGGTGATGGTGCCTTTTCCGTTGATGACGGAGGTGGACAGTTTGGCCTCGGCGGCGTTCTGGTTGGCCTTTGCCTTGGCCTGGTCGATGAGGTCAGCGAGGTCGGGGTTTGCGAAGGCGTAGTTGGTGATGACGAGGGTTGAGGTCAGGGCGACGGCTTTCAGGGCGCAGGTGTATTCCATAACGAGATGAGTACTAAGCGGAGTCGGAGGTGGGGCTTGTCTGATGATTTTTTTGGGGGGGAGGGGTATTGGGCGATGACTCGCGCTCGCCAAGGATCGAATCACGCGGATTGGCGAATCCGAAGCCGTGCTCAGAAAACAAAAAGGCACAACAAGGCGTGGATGGACAACCCGCTGCACCGCCACGAGTCGGAGATTGAACCCTGATGAGAACCCTTTACCCTGGATCGGACGGGCGCTCCAGGTAGCGGGTGCCACCACTTTGGCATTAAACCTGAAACAAGAATAGAACATGAAAATAAATCACAGGAAAAGAATCATGGGTCTCTTGATGCCTCTGACGACAGCCTTAGTCTTCCTTTGCGTTAGCGGCGGCAATGCCGCGACTCCTTACGACGAGGCCAAGGAAAAGCTCATTGAGCAATGCATCCGTCAAATGACCGGGACTGGTGGTGATGGCGCGGGCAGGGGGATGTCCTTCCAAACGCTCCAGAAACTCGGGCCGGAAGCGAAGAGCGCCGTTCCAGCCCTGACCAAGGCACTTGAGCACGAGGACAGTTACATTCGCAATCAGGCTGCCTATACACTCTGGAAAGTCGACCGGCAAACCAAGGCCATCATCTCCCTCGGCAAAACAATGGAGAACGATGATAATCCGGCAGACCGCGAGGCAGCGGCGGAGCTCCTCAAAAAGATTGATCAGCAGTTGGCAGAGGAGGCAGATGCCAAAATCGGCGCGGAGAAAAAAGCCACGGCGGAGGCTGAGGCGGTTGCCAAGGCATTCATCACGGCACTCGTGAACAAGAATGTGGACGAAGCTGCCAAATTCGTCATCCCAGCGGAGCGCGAAGAGCTCAAGAAAGAGATGGAAAAGGGAATGCCACCGCTACCGAGAGATCCCCAAATCCAAATCAGGATCAAGGACGACGGCATTCAAGCAGACGTTTCGCTTCTCAATGGTCAGAAACCTGCGTCAGGGCCTCCATTTGGACTCGATATGAGATTTAGCGAGGGAAAGTGGTGGATCGTAAAATAGATGGCTGGAAAGGAATCCGAAGAATGCACATTGCCGAACAAGGCGCGGCACCCAATCCCTGGCCGCGCTGTGTTATCGGATCGAATTTATGATTACAGCCCTCAACCTGCCATCTACGTGCGCCTCCCGGCCAGGACTTGGTGCGCTATGACTATGACCTGTTTGGGTTTCTTTCCGGCGGCGATGAGCCTGTCGGCGAAGGTTTTTTTGGGCAGCGGGTTGGACACGCGCGCGGCCATCGCGGCCATGCAGAGGTCGCACCTCAGGTGGATGGATCGATCTTGGTGATCGGGGTTCTGGTGCGTCCCAAGGTTCCGCCCTTGAGGTGAGAGGACGTGAGGCCGACCCAGCCGGCGAGCTGGCGCGCATCGCTGAACCCGCGCAGGTCGGGGAGCTCGCCAAGGACGATCTGGACGATGGTCTTGCCAAGGCCGGGGATGCCCCGGAGGAGTTCGCATTTCGCTCCGAGCGAGGGATGCGATCTGAGCAGTTTCCCGATCAGCAGGCGGATTGCAGCGATCTCCTTTTCCTGGGCTTTGATGCGCCTTTTGAGCGAGGCGGTGACGTCATCCCCGTAGTGGCCGGTTCATTGTCATAGGCTCACTCCAGCCCTCGTTCCGCCACCTCATCCTCATCCCAGCCGAGGTAGTGGCCGAGCTCGTGGAGGTAGGTGGTGCCGACCTCGTCGCGGAAGTCCTGTTCGTCGCGCTCTGTGTAGTCCCAGAGGTTGCCCACGAAGATGCGGATCAGCGGCAGAGCGTCAGGGCCGGGTTCCTCGATGAGCGATGCCCCTTCGAAGAGACCTAGCAGGTCTTCCCCGAGTGGGTCTCCGGGCTGCGGCTTGTCCTCGTAGGAGACGGGGCACTGCTCCGCCTTTTCCTTCACTTCCTCAGGCAGGACATGGACAATCATCGCCACTTCCTCCTCGGCCATGGCGCACAGTTCGGCGATGTCCATAATTGTGCCCGGTCAAATCTCAGTCGGCGGCTTTGCCCGCATCCCCCTCCGCAGGCTTCACCCCTTCGGGTTTTGTTTCCTCGGGCTTTACTTCCTCGGGTTTCACTTCCGGCTCGGTGGGCTTGAGGTCTGGCACGGGGTCGATCTTGATCGGGGTTCCGGGATCGGGAACCGGTGCGTCGGGATCGATGATGGTCGGGATGGCTCCCTCGGGGGGGAGGCCGTTCGGATCGATGATGGGGAGAGGCTCGATGGATGTTCCGCCGGGCAGGGGGGGATAGACCTGGTAGGTGCCGTCGATGGGGTAGTTATCCGCGCCGGGGTTGGCGGAAGCGACCATCACGGATGGCACCCAGCCGACCTCGCCGCTGTCCAGCTCCACCTTGAGGTAATTGGAATCGTTCGAGACGATCTTCATGTTGGTTCCCATGCTCAGGAGTTTGTCTGCATCCTCCGTGCCCTTGGGCTTGTTCTTGTAGAAGGCGGTGTTGGGGATGTTCGCCGTGACGAAAGTCCCAGGCGAAAGATCCGGGCCGTAGCTGGTGGGTGCGCCCTGCATCCCGCTCCCCGGCGGCCTGAGGGGGTCGAAGCTGCCGCTGCCGTCCAGGGGTGCATTCATCATTCCGCAGGATGAAAGCGCAAGCGCTGCGGGAACCATGCCAAGGGAGAGGAATTTCATAACAGGGGGAAAGTGTCATCTGCCGGGGCATGGGTCAACGCGAATGAAAGGCCTTTCGCGCTGGCGTGTGGAGGCTGCCGTGCCTATGTTCCGCGAGCCTGTCCGCACATGAAAAAATTCCTGATTGCCGCCGTCGTTGCTGTGCTGATGCTCATCCCGCTGGGGATGTGGTGGTTCTCGCCGGAGCAGGTGATCATGCGGCGGACGAGCCACCTGATGGAAGTGATCTCGATGAGCGATGGGTCCGGCGGCCCGATGCGGCAGGCGAAGGTGTTTTCCATGAATGCGATGCTTGCGCCCGAGGTGGAGCTGGAGATCCCAGACATCCCGGATGCCAACGGCAGCTTCGACAAGGAGGAGATGGAGTCCGCGTTCTCGTGGATCTGCCAGAACGCGAAGCGCTCGGATTTCCGGGTCACGGCATTCCGGGAAGTGATCGTCGATGGCGGGGCGGCGCGCGTCGCCTTTGATGCGGAGGGCTTCCTTGAGCTGGGCTCCGGGCGTCCGGCGGATGGGAGCTTCGATGTTACGATCCATTGGGTGAAGGGTGGCGATGGCTGGCGTTTCCACAAACTGAGATGGGAAAACCGGTAGAGGAGGCCTTGGCGGAATGTTTGCGCAAGAATGCTGGAAAAATCCGGGAACCGGTGGATCATGCGGCACATGACAACACGCCGCCAGTTCATCGGAGTCACCGCCCTTGCATTCATGGGTCTCCGCCAATACGCGGGTGCCGCCCCGGCCACCCGGACCATCCAGCCCTTCGGGCCGCTCCGCAAAGACCCGCAGCGCATCCTTGATCTGCCGGAAGGATTTTCCTACCGCGTGCTTTCCAAGGCCGGGGAGACAATGGCGGATGGCTTCAGGCTCCCTGGCAAGCCCGATGGCATGGCGGCTTTCCCGGCAGCGGACGGAAAAGTTGTGCTGGTGCGCAACCACGAGCTCTCCCTGGCGATGACAGGAGCCGGCCCCTTCCCGAACAATCACCGCTACCCGGAAAACCTCGACCCATCGCTCAGCCATGATGCGGGGGAAAACGGCAAGAGGCCGCATCTCGGCGGGACGACGAACCTTGTCTTTGATCCGGCCACCGGCGAGACCGTTTCGCAGTTTCTCTCCCTTACCGGCACGGATCGGAACTGCGCGGGCGGCCCTACCCCATGGGGGACATGGATCACCTGCGAGGAGCCGGAGGATTTGACCAGCGAGCGGGGGCGCAACCACGGCTGGTGCTTCGAGGTCAAGGCCACCGCCACGCCCGGGCTCCAGAAGGCGGTAGCGCTCAAGGGGCTGGGTCGTTTCCGGCATGAGGCGGTCGCCATCGACCCCGCCACCGGCATCATCTACATCACCGAGGACAGGACGGACGGGTTGCTCTACCGCTTCGTGCCATCGCAAAAAAACAGCCTGACGGACGGCAAGCTCCAGGCGCTGGCCATCGTCGGCAAGCCCAAGGCGGATCTGCGCAACTATGATCCGGATTCGAAGTGGCCGGTGGAGCGCGGGGAGATGATGGCGGAATGGATCGACCTGACGGAAACCGATGCTGAGAAAGACGATCTGCGCATCCGCGGCCATGAGGCGGGGGCGGCGTGTTTTGCGCGCGGCGAGGGGATCCATCACACTCCGGACGGGGTTTTCATCTGCTGCACGGATGGGGGGCCGGCACGGCACGGGCAGCTCTTCCGCCTGCGCCCTTCCGGGGATGCGGGAAGGCCGGATATGCTCGAGCTGTTCCTGGAATCCGCCGAGGACGATATCCTGACAAACGGCGACAACCTCTGCCCCGCCCCTTGGGGCGGCCTGGTGATCTGCGAGGATCTCATCGATGATTCCTTCGCGGAGCAATCCCATGTCCAGTGCGTCACCCCGGAGGGGAAAATTTTCACCATCGCGACCAACGCAAAGGACAAGTCCGAGTTCGCAGGCTGCTGTTTCTCGCCGGACGGGAAATGGCTGTTCGTGAACCTCCAGGGCCACGGCCTGACCCTTGCCATCACCGGGCCATGGGAGAAGGCATGAAGGCTGCCGCGATGTTTCTTGCCGCCGCCGCCATGGCTTCGGCCGGGCCTGCGGTGCTCACAACCGATGCGCTGCGGGCATATGCGGAAAATTTCAACCGCACGGATGCAAGCCACGGCGGTCAGCACATCCCGAACGCGGAGGCGGCGGACTGGATGGCTGCAAACGTGCCGCCCTTCGACTGCCCGGACAAGGAGATCACGGAAATCTACCACTTCCGCTGGTGGACGTTCCGCAAGCATATCAAGCAGACCCCGGACGGCTTTGTCATCACCGAGTTCCTCCCGCAGGTGAGCTGGAGCGGGAAACACAACACGATCAGCTGCCCGGCGGGCCACCACTTCCGCGAAGGGCGCTGGATCCGGGACGGGAAATTCCTGGACGACTACTCGCTCTTCTGGTTCCGCAAGGGCGGCCAACCCCGGAGATACAGTTTCTGGGCTGCGGATTCCATCCTGCAGAGGGCGCTGGTGTCCGGCGATTTCACCCAGGCCATGGACCTGCTGCCGGATCTCATCGCGAATTACTCGGAATGGGAAAAAAGCCGCCTCGATGACGACGGCCTGTTCTGGCAGATCGACGACCGCGATGGGATGGAGGTTTCCATCGGCGGCGCAGGCTCGGCCGGAAAGGGCAAGCGGGCGACGATCAACTCCTACATGTTCGGCGATGCGCTTGCGATTTCGGAAATCGCCCGGCGTGCCGGGAATGTGGAGATCGCCGAAACCTACGCGGGAAAAGCCAGGCGGCTGAGGAGCCTGGTGCAGGCCAAGCTCTGGGACGATGATGCGAAATTCTTCAAGGTGCAGCCGCTCGGTGGCGATGGCGGGTTGGTCGATGTCCGCGAGCTCCATGGCTTCACCCCATGGTATTTCGGCCTGCCGGAGAAGGGCAGGGGGTATGAGATCGCCTGGAGGCAGCTCACCGATCCCAAGGGTTTCAAGGCACCCTTCGGCCCGACGGTTGCGGAGCAGCGGCATCCGCGGTTTTCCGTCTCCTACACCGGCCACGAATGCCAGTGGAACGGGCCGAGCTGGCCCTTTTCGACCTCGGTCACGCTCACTGCGATGGCCAGGGTGCTGCATGAATATCCGCAGGATTTCGTGACGGCGGCTGACTACCTCGGTACGCTCAAGACCTACACGGCTTCCCATCGGCTGAAGCGCGAGGACGGGACCGTCGTGCCGTGGATCGATGAGAACCTGAACCCCTTCACCGGGGACTGGATCGCGCGGACGAGGCTGAAGGCATGGAAGGACGGCACCTGGGATCCGGGCAAGGGCGGGGAGGAGCGCGGCAAGGATTACAACCATTCCACCTATTGCGATCTCATCATATCCGGGCTCATCGGCCTGCGTCCCCGTGCGGACGACAAGGTGGAGGTGCATCCGCTTGTTCCCGCCGGCTCGTGGGATTGGTTCTGCCTCGATGCGGTGCCGTACCATGGCCGGCTGCTGACGGTCCTATATGACAGTGACGGCACGCGATACGGCAGGGGGCGGGGCTTCCGCATCCTGGCTGATGGCAAGGAAATCGCTGCCTCGGAAACTCCGCGCCGCCTTGTTGCCGGACTCCCAGCCAGTCGGTGAGAGCGGATAAAGCTTTCATTTGGCATCGTATCCAATAGACATCCGGGATGATCCGCATCATCAAACCCATGAGCCTGTCGGTCGCGATCCTTTCCATGCTATCCTGCAATACCAACAACCATGAAACCGCAGCCGACGGCGTGCCGGAGGCGGTATCCTTCGGCAAGCTGCCCGATGGCGGCGAGGCGCTTCTCTACACCCTTTCCAACGGCCGCGGCATGGTAGCGAAGGTTTCCGATTTCGGCGCGACGCTTGTCTCGCTGGAAGTGCCCGACAAGTACGGCAAAGCAGCCGATGTGACCCACGGCTACGATTCCGTCGCAGGCTATGCCGGAACGAAGAACCCTTATTTCGGGGCGTCGGTGGGCCGTTTCGGGAACCGAATCGCCCATGGGAAATTCAGCCTGGACGGCAAGGAGCACTCGCTCGCCACGAACAATTCGCCGGGCGGCATCCCGTGCCACCTGCACGGCGGGGACAAGGGCTTCAACAAGCGGATGTGGGAAGTGGTCAAGCGCCCCTCGCCCGAGAGCATCACCTTCGGATACGTATCCCCGGACGGCGAGGAGGGTTACCCCGGCACGGTCACTGCGGCGATCACCTACACCTTGACCAAGGACAACGAACTCATCTGGGAGGCCACCGCCACCACCACGGCCGCCACCGTCATCAACCTCGTCCACCACACCTACTGGAACCTTTCCGGCGATCCTTCATCCACGGTCAACGGCCATGAGCTGACCCTTTTCGCGGACCGCTACCTGCCCACCGATGCCGGGCTGATCCCGACCGGAGAGCTGGCTCCCGTGGCCGGGACTCCCATGGATTTCACCGCTCCCCATCTCATCGGCGAGAGGGTGGGGGAGCCGTTCCCGGCACTGCAGCTGGCCGGCGGATACGACCATTGCTGGGTGCTCACCGAGCCGAAGCCGGATGGCCTCGCCCTTGCGGCAAGGCTTCGCGATCCCCTCAGCGGCCGCATCATGGAGGTCTCGACCAACCAGCCGGCGATCCAGTTCTATGGCGGGAATTTCCTCAATCCCGGGGATTTCGCAGGTGATTTCCAGCCCGGGAAAATGGGCGCGAAATATCCCCATCGCTCCGCACTCTGCCTGGAGACTGAGAATTTCCCGGATGCGCCCAACCAGGCGTCATTCCCCGGTGCGGTGCTCAGGCCGGGCGAAACCTACCGGCATGTCATGGTCCACGCCTTCACCAATGATTAGGCGGCCCGGCGCCGCTTCGTCCACGTTCACCCCGGGCCGTCCGTCCGCTTGCCGGCATCGTAGAAGATCCGGACATCGGCTTCCTTGGTGCCCAGCAGCTGCTGGGCGCGGAGCAGGGCGCCGCGGGTGGAGATGTTCGGGTTCGAGGGCATCGTCAGGAAGATGTTGCTCTCGCCCTGGGTGCGGTCGGTTCCTTCCTGCAAGGTTTCCAGGATGCCGGAGCGCTTGAGCACTTTGTAAACCTGCTTCGTCGCCCCGGATACGAGCAGGTGCAGCTCCCTGCGGCGCATGAAATGAACCAGGTCTTCGAGCGCCATGACGCTTGTGGCATCGAGGTGGCGGGCGTTCTTCAGGCGCAGGATGATGACCTTGATCGCCGGATCCGCCACGGTGCGCTGGATCTGTGTGCGGAACAGCTCCGCCGCGCCGAAGAAAAGATCCCCCTCCACGTGGACGATGGAAATGGCGGGAATGGGCCGCGCATTGCTCCCCTCCTTTTCACGCAGCTCGCCGGTCTCGTTGAACTCGTATTCCGTGAGGTAGGGCTTGCTCGCTTTCCGCAGGAACAGGGTGATGGAGATGGCCACGCCGATGAAGATGGCGACATGCAGCGGTGCC
This sequence comes from Akkermansiaceae bacterium, assembly GCA_017798145.1. Classification (NCBI taxonomy): domain Bacteria; kingdom Pseudomonadati; phylum Verrucomicrobiota; class Verrucomicrobiia; order Verrucomicrobiales; family Akkermansiaceae; species Akkermansiaceae bacterium. The sequence continues at coordinate 3,388,512 of CP059069.1, forward strand.
AGCAGGGTTGCCACGAAGGTCAGGCCGATGACGACCGCATCGTCGCTTGTGGAGCGCAGGCAGATACGGATCTGGTGGGCGTTGAACAGCGAGAGGGAGATGGCGATGACAAGGACGGCGAGGGCGGACTTCGGGATGTAGTCGATGAGGTTCAGGCCGGCCTCGCCGGACCATGCGATGAGGATCACGAACACCAGGGTGAATATGCCCGAGAAAACGGCGGCCGCCTTGGTGGCTGCACCGGATTGGAAATTCAGGGAGGAGCGGGTCAGCGAGCCGGAGGCGGGCATCCCGCCGGCGATGGCCGAGCCGAGGTTGGCGAAGCCCACGGAAAGCATGTCCTGGTTCACATCCACCCTGTCGCCGGTCTGGGAGGAGATCGACTTCGCCATCAGGGTGTTCTCCAGGGAGGCAAGGAAGGAAATGGCGAGAGCCAGGCCGAGCAGGGCGGAGATGTCGTTGAAAATCCCCGGCCTGAAGAGATGCGGCAGTGTGGGCATCAGCTGCTCGAAGCCGAAGGTGCTGAAGGTCGCCTGCCCCGCGAAGGGGCCTATGCCGGCATGGATGAGCGGGCCGAAGATCGCGGACCCGAGGACCAGGGAGATGGAGAATGCGGGCCACGCCTTTTTCCATTTCCTGCAGGCGAGGTAGATCAGGAGGGTGCTTGCGCCGATGAGCAGCGGCACCCACTGGGTGTGGGGGAGGGATTTCAAAAGCTCCCAAACGAGGCCGAAGAAGGTCGCCGTCTTGCTTGAATCGATGAATCCGTCCAGCCCCAGGAGCGGCTTGAGCTGGTTTGCAATGATGAGCACGGCCGCGCCCGCCATGTAGCCCACCAGCACGCTGCGGGAAACGTATTGGAGCAGGTCGGCGACCTTGAGGACGGCGCCGAGCATGGAGCAGAGCGCGATGAGCAGCACCAGCAGCGGCAGCAGCTCCGGGATGCGGCCCTGCATGGCCGGATGCACGGAGAAGAAGCTGAAGAGCATGAACGCCGTCGCGTTCGTCGGGCCGAGGACATTGAAGCGCGAGCTGGCGAACAGGGGGGCCACGATGGCGGCAGCCGCGGAGCAGACCACGCCGTAGATGACATCCAGCCCGGCGATGGCGGCGTAGGCGATGGCCTGCGGCAGGGCCAGCAGGGTCACGTTGAGCGCCGCCCGCGCATCCGCCCCGAGCTTGTCCCGCGAATACCCGCGCATCGGGCCGATGCGCGGGAGGAAGCCGATCTTTTCCGTGGCGAAGTAGTCCCTGACATTCCGGGAGGACTTCCTGATGAATTTTCCGAAGCTCATGCGTGTCCCGCCCTCTTACCTGAATCTCGCCCGCCTGAACAGATGGAAGCCTAGCAGGCCGCAAAGCAGGTTTGGCGCCCAGAGCACGGCGGTGGCGGCGGCGTCCGTCTTGAAATCCTCGGCCAGGACGGTGATGAGGAAGTAGCACATGCCGATGATGATGCTGAGTATGAGGCCGCCGGAGGTGTCCTTGCGCCGGGACTTCATGCCGAGGGGCACGGCCACGCAGGCGAAGGCGATGCAGGCCAGGGAAAAGGTGTAGCGCTTGGTGATCTCCGCGCGGAATTCGATCCGTTTTTCCTGCGGCAGATCCGGATTGTCCCGCAGGTAGCTGCGGATCTCGGTGTTCGTCATCGCCCCGGAGCGGATCTTCCGGTTGCGCGTGGATCCGAAATCGAAGAGCCACGGCTCCGCCTCCCGGGCGAATGCGAACTCGGACGTGCCGTCCGGCTCCTTGGTCTCGATGAATGCGTCGATGAGCTTGAGCCGCAGCTGCTTGTTTTCCTCATCCACCACCAGCGAGACCTTCCCGGCATGGACGTAGGCCTCGGCACGGTTTGTTTCCGGGGTGTCGCCGCCGGAAACCTGATAGAGGTGGAAGCCGTAGAGCGAGTCGCCCTTTTTCTCCTCCACGAAGACCTTCTGGTTCTCGAAGCGCGACTGCACGATGCCGGGATCCAGCAGGGAGCGGGGATCGCGTTTCACCTGCTCATAGACGAGATCGGCCAGCGAGGCGGTGGCGAGCGGCACCACGTTGACATTGATCCAGAGGCACAGTGCGGAAAGCGCCGCCGCGACCGCAAAAACGGGCAGGGAGAGCCGCGCGAGGCTGATGCCTGCGACCCGGAATGCGGTTGTCTCGTGCTCCCCCGACATACGCCCGAAGACAAGCAGCACGGCGGAGAGGAAGCCCCATGGGATGGTGAACATGAGCGAATAGGGCACGACGTTCACCACAAAGCGCAGCACCAGGCCGATGGGCGCGCCCTGCTCCACGAGCAGCGGGCGGAGCTGCTTGAAGAGGTTCCCCATCACCAGCACCACGCTCAGCACCACGATCGCATACAGCGTCACGACAATCACCTGCCGGGCGATGTAACGGTCTGAAATGCGCATGGCGGATGCTCACGAACGCACGGCCCTCTGGCAAGTTGCAAGATGCGCCATAAAAAAGACCCCGCCGCCCCGGAAAAGGGACGGCGGGGAAGGAAGGGCGTGCCGGTTCTAACGGCGGCGGGGCAGCAGCGCTAGCAACCCGAGGGCACCGAGCAGCGCGGCGCTCGGCTCGGGGACGGCGGTGCCGTTGAGGGCGAGATTGTCGATTACGGTATCCGTCGAGAACGTGGTCCGATTGGTGGAGTAGTAGAGCCTGAACTCGATCGATTCCGAGGCGGCCAGCGTGCCCAGCGACGAGACGTTGAAGGTATTTGCATAGGCGTTGGCCCTTGTGTCGTGGGCGTTGAATCCAACGCCCGGCGTGGCACCCTCGCCGAACTCCCTGCCGGCAATTGCATTCCCGTCGGCGAAGGCAAGCCGGCTTGACAGCAGGTCGATCCGGTAAAACTGGGTGCCGCTGGCGTTGGGGCTGTTGAACCACCAGTCAAAGGTCAGGGTATCGAGGGTGGCAGGCTGTCCGGTGTTGTTCGTGACCGTGAAGCCAACATAATCGTTGGCGGTGATCGAGGCCGCCAGGCTGCCGGCGGTGTTGCCATGGGGAAACTCCACAGAACCGTCCCCGGGAGTGGGAAATCTTGCGCCCCCTGAGAGCACGGCGTTGCCACCGCCCAGAAGCCCGTCGGTTTGGGCCAGGTTGTCGCCATTGAAGTTGTATCCGGCGAGGACGGCGGAAGAAGCCGGGATGGAAAAGGCACCCAGAAGGCAGGCTGGAAAGATGGATTTTGGTGGTATCATGGGTTTGGTGTCGATTTGGGTTTTTGCTGGAATTCGATGGCCTCACCACAAGGGGCGAGAATGAGGCCTTCCAAGGTATGGCCTTGAAATCACGCCACAAGAATATTCTCATGAAAACTTCCATCCTGAAATGGAATCGCCAATTTTCAGTTGGTTGAATTTGGGATTTCGAAACCGGGGAATCCCCGCCTAAGCTGCTGGCGTGAGTGCCATCCTGATCCTCGAAACCTCCACCGACGCAGCTTCCATCGCACTCGCTGTGGATGGTGGGATCGTTGCGGAAAGGGGTTTCGTCAGCGACCGCAGGCACAACGCCCTCCTGTTCAGCCCGCTTTCTGAGATCCTGGGAATCCACGGCAGGAGGCCTTTCGATGGCGTCCTTGTCGGCAGCGGGCCGGGAAGCTACAGCGGCACGCGGGTGGGGATCGCAGCCGCGCAGGGCGCGGCGCTCGCGGCAGGCTGCAAGGCGGTTGCGGTGCCATCCCTGCTGGCGACGCCGCAAGCGCTTTCCGGGAAACCCTGCCTCGCTGTCGGCGATGCCCGCCGTGGTTCCTTCTGGCTGGCGAGGATGGAGGGAGGCGAGTTGCTCAACGGGCCGGAACTGACCGACAGGATCGGCTTCGAGTCCGCCTTGGCGAGGGCGAGGGAGGATGGCAGCGTTGTTTTCTGCATGGACAGGATAAGCGGGGTGGAGATTCCGCAGACACGCCCCACTGCCGCTGGCCTCTGGCAGGTATGGCAGGCGGCACCACCCCAGACCCGCGCGATCTGGGCGGGGAAAACGCCGCAGCCGATCTATCTTGCTCCGCCGCACATCACGCCCTCGAAGAAGGCTGTCTTCGGATCAGGCGTCTAAGTGCCCGAAGAAATGGCGGATGCGGCGCACCAGCGATGATGGATCCGCCTTCTTCCGACCGCTTTCCTTGGTGTCTGCCGCTCCTGCACCAGTCAGGCTTTCCTCACGGTGAAGCCTGCGTTTTTCAAGGATTCTCCCCATGCTTTCCGCCAGTTCCGGGCGCTCCGCCATCAGTGGTGAAAGCTGCGCCTTGGAGATTTCCAGTACCAGCACATCCCCGGCGGCGCGAACCGTGGCGTTGCGCGGCTCGCCGGTGACGAGAGACATTTCCCCAAAGCAATCGCCTGAGGAAAGTGTTGCCAGGACAACCCGTGGCCCATCGGATGCCTTTGCGATGACCTCCACGCTACCCTCCAGGATGAGGAACATGGATTCGCCCGGCTCGCCGCGGGTGACAAGCGCCTCCCTTGGCCCGAAGACGAGGAAACGCCCGCTGGAAATGAGCTTTTCCGCCTCTTCCTGCGCCAGGCTGTTGAACATGCCGCTGCCGCGTAGGATGCGGGTGGCGTTTTTTCTGGCGGTCACGAAGCCCTGCGGGACGTTTGGGGTGCGGGTCTCAAGGCTGCGGATGGGGAAGGGGATGCGCATGTCGCGGCGGCCCAGCTCATACCAGAGGGCGGTGCGGATTTCATCGCAGGTGACGTTGTAGAGCCGGGCGTGGCGCATCCAGAAGCGCAGCTCGTAGGTGATGGATGAGTCGCCAAAATCTATTAGGAAAACGACAGGTTCCGGACTTTCCAGGACTCCTTGGGCGGTTTTCGCGCATTTGATGAGCACCTCCTTTGCGAGGGCGGGAGGGGTATCGTAATCCAGCCCCAAGCGCAGCCGCACACCGTGCTCCGCACCGGGGTGGTTGAGGTTCACGATGCGGTTCTTGACCATCTCGCTGTTTGGGATCTCATGGGACACGCGGTCGTTGTCGATGAGGCGCGTGGAGCGCCAGTTGATCTCCGCCACCTCCGCGCGCTTGCCGCTCTCCCCCAGCAGCAGCCAGTCCCCGACCTTGTAGGCGCTGGTCATGTGGATGCTGAAACCGGCGATCACGTTGCCCAGCAAATCCTGCATCGCGAACCCCAGGATCACCGCCGCAACGCCTGAGGTCGCCACCAGCCCGGTCAGCTCCAGCCCGTATCCCCATTTCAGGATGGCCGCCCCCGCCCCCAGCACCACGATGGCTCCCGCCAGCTGCCGCAGGATGATGGGCATGGCCACCTTGCGGCGCTTCTCCAGCCAGCCAACCGTCACACCCCGGTCGAACATGACCCATGCAAACAGCGTGCCGCAGAAAACCAGCACAGCACCGAGATGCCCCATCCAGGCCTCCTGCGGATAGAACGCCCTCCCGGACACCCAGAGACCCAGCGCGAGGGCGAAAACCTGCAGCGAGATCCCCGGCGGCTTGTCAGCCTTTTTCCACCCGAAACGGAAGGCCAGCCAGACGCAGAGATAAATCCCCGCCGCCAACCCAACCGCCTCCGCAAGCCTTGCATCAAACGCCATTGCCACCATCGGATAGCGGAAATCGCCCGCCTTGTCACGCCAAGAGCCATCCCCGAAAACGGCAGGGTCGCCCCGGCCTAGTTCGGCTCCTGATCCAGATCACAATGCCCGCCACCGCCAAAGCCTCCATCCCATCCCCCTTGCACCTCCGCAATACATCCCAATCCTTACCGAGCCTGCCCTCTTCCCGCCGATTCCGAAGCATCCGGCTTGGCGAATCACCCAGAAAAAATTTCCGATCTGCCGAAGTTTCTCCTTGTCACCCCACCCTTCCCGCTGTTTTCTTGTGTCGTTGATTCATTCAACTTCAGCGTTCCACCAGTGACAAACCTGTCACGCGTATCGAAACGAAATTTCTAGACCCCAATCATCTAAACCCCTAAACATTGGTTGCCATGAAACATCTCATCCCTCTCACCGCCCTCGCCGCGCTCGCCGCGTCGGGATTCTCCTCCGCCCAGACCCCAGCCTACTCGAAGCCGAGCGGATATGTGACGCAAAGCATCGTTCAAGGGTTTAACCCGATCGGCTTTACCCTTCAATTGGCTCCAACCACCAGCGGATCATTCACGGGTGTTGCTGCATCCACTGTATCCGACTCGACGAAAGATTTTTCCGCGCTTCTTGTCCCTGGGGCGATTTATACGTTGGAAGTAACGAATGGAAATGCAGTTTCTCAGGTTGTTGAGGTCGGCTCGGGTAGCGGAGCGAATCTGAACACCGCAGGTGATCTTCTCGCTGCGGGTGCGGTGATTGGAAATTCGTATGTGCTGAGGAAAGCGGCCACCCTCGAAGAGATTTTCGGAACCACCGGCTCTGTGCTCGCGAAAAACAATGCGGTGAACAACGCAGATGTGGTTTGGGTGCCCGATGGTGCAGGCAATTACACTCGTTACTTCCAGAACGCGGCGGGTGCTTGGCGCAATGCCACCACCCCTGGTTTGGCTCCTAACACTCCGGTCGTTTACCTGGATGCCGTCTTCATACAGCGCAAGTCGGCTACGCCAGTGAATCTCGTCCTCACTGGTCAGGTGAAGACGACACCCACCAAATCTGCGATCATTGAAGGTTTTAACTTCATTTCGACAGTTTACCCTGCTGGGTCCACCCTCCAAAACATCGGCCTTGACACTTCCCTTACCAAGAACAACTCCGTCAACAATGCAGACGTGGTCTGGATTCCAAATGGCTTGGGTGGTTATACTCGCTACTTCATGAACGCCGCAGGCACTTGGAGAAATGCCACCACTCCTGGCTTGGCCCCTGACAATCTTCCTATCACAACGGCTATCTTCATCCAGCGCAAAACAGCTAGCACGTCCATTACCCTCACACCTCCAAGCACCTATTCTAATCTCTAATAGATTATTAAGTAACAATCGCCACCTGTTAAAAATTATGAAAACACTGTTCAAGTCCATCCTGGTATGCGTGTCAATCGCCCAAACTAGCCAAGCTGCCATCATAAATGCCTCCTCACATCCAAACCTCTCAGGTCTTGCTGGCGACATTTTTGTCATAAACGCAGTGGGTGACCGTCTCGCCACAGGCTTCGCGGGACTTGGCGGCTTCGGTATTACAGATGCAGCAGTTGATAATTTCGTGACAACTAGCGATTTCACTTCGCTGGTTGCCAATTTCACGTCATTCATCGGATCAGATAACTTTGTCACTGGCACCACAAATGCGTTTGCCACCGTTGCGGGTGCATTCACGATATCTGTGGATCCCTTCGACCCTTCCGCTAATATCGGCCAGACCCTTTATTCGTTCATTGGTAACGGGACATCTCTTTCAGATAGCACTGAGTTTGCGCTTTTCAGGCACACTCAAAAGCTTGCTGCTGATCCCGCTGCCCCTGCTCTTCCGACTGAATACCAATTGGACTTGGTCAACGGATCCTTACTGATTGGATCACCTACCACGATTGTGACATCTGATGCCAACCTCGGTATCACTGACGCAACTGTCGATGCCATCCAACTTACTGCAGTGCCAGAGCCATCTGCGCTACTTCTCTCTGCACTGGGAGCACTCGCACTCCTTCGCCGCAAGCGCTAGCATTCGCGGAAGTGGTGATTTCCCAAAGGACGGGCATCAGCCCGTCCTTTTTTTGTGCGGCGCACACTGCGCCAAGGAACCCAGTTTCATATCCTATCCCACAAAGCTCTGGCGGATCCGGCCTGGACGGGACTGATTTTGGATCTGGCAGCAGCCTCCGGCGGATACGGGTGTGAAGCCTCAAACCAAGCCCTCTTTTCAGGAGCCAGCCTTCCGCCCGGTTTCACGGGGGGGCTGGCGGAAACCTGCCGAGCCGATTCCAATCACGGACGAGGCCGTATTGTCCCTGCCACGATGGTTTGAACCTTACCAACAGGCACAATCCCGCAAACCATTCCTCGACAGGCTGGAAGGGCGCTCCTAGGCTGCGCGGACATCAATCGAACCATGAGCACCATTTCACCCAACAGCGCCGCCCGCCTGGGCATGATCGCCCTTGCCAGCATCACCTTGGCCATGGCGCAGGACACCCCACCGCCCGCAGCGGAAGCCGCGCCGGCCCCTGTCAGCCCGGAGCAGGCGAAGTCCGATTCCTCCTATGCCTTGGGCTACCGCACGGGTGGTGGCTTTGCGGAGGAATTCGGCCGCTACGGGGTGAAACTGGATGACCTGGAGATGGAAAATTTCATCAAGGGCTTCCAAGCGGCGGCGAAGGGCGAGAAGCCGGAGGTCGATGAAGCCCGCCTCCAGGCGGCGATGGCCGCGCTCGGCGAGATGCTTGAGCAGCGAGAGAAGGATGCCGCCCAGGCGAACCTGGATGCAGGAAAGAAATTCCTTGAGGAGAACGGCAAGCGCGAGGGAGTCACCACCACCAAGAGCGGGCTCCAGTATGAGGTTCTCGCGAAGGGCGGCGACTCGAAATACGTCGCGCCCAAGGAAGGCTCCCCGGAAAAGCAGTTCATGGTGAATTATAGGGGCACGCTCATCGACGGCACGGAATTCGACGCATCGCCGGAAGGCTCGCCGGTGCCGATGACGCTGCAGGTGATCGACGGTTTCCGGGAGGCGCTGACGACCATGCCGATCGGCGCGAAGTGGAAGCTTTTCATCCCAAGCGATCTGGCCTACGGGGCGGAGCGCCGCAGTGCGGACATTGCACCGAACACGACGCTGATCTTCGAGATTGAGCTCCTTGAGATCAAGGATGCCCCGCCAGCCCCTGCCGGTGGCGGTTTTCCCATCCCGCTCCCGCAAGGTGAGTGAGCGGAGCCTGCGGTGAGCCGCCATTCGCAAGGATCCCCCCAGTTTTCATCGATTCACCCGAGCGATGCTTTGCATGGTGGGGGCCTTGAGGTGAAAAACGAAGTTCCAGCTAGCGGAATCCAGGTCTGATCCTGAATTGGGGCGGCTTAGTCCTTGCGGCGTAGGTTCAGCCATTTGCCGACATCGCGGAAGACCTTGTCGCGGTCTTCGTCGTACATCAGGAGGTGGTGGGCGTCCGGATAGTTCCGGTAGGTGGCCGGGATATTGGCAGGGATGCGGGCGAAGAAACCGCGGACATCCGAGTCGCTGTTGAAAAAGTCCTGGCCGCCGTGGAGGACGAGGGTGGGCACCTCCAGCTTTTCGGCGCAGCCATTCATGCCGTCGATGAGCTTCGCGAGTGTGGCGAGCAGGCGGAGCGTGTGTTTCTCGATATTGTAGGAATTCGTCTTCGACTGCTCGGTGTGAACCGACTCGCTGGTCATCTGGACGGCCTGGCCTCCCGAGATTGCGTCGATGGGCACGCGGGCAAGGGGCAGGGTGGCGGCGGCAACCTGGACGAGGGCGGGCTTCCAAGGCTCGATCTCATCCTTGAAGCGGACGATGGGCGAGGAGAGAACCAAGCCGTCGCAGGGGGGCTTTCCGGGCGGTGCGGAGCTCAGGGCGTGGGTGGCGATGAGCGCTCCCATGCTTTCCCCATACCAGATGATTTTTGCGCGTGGGTGGCGCTCCTCGACGAGCTGGGTGAATGCCTCCAGATCCGCATACCATTCGGCGGGATTCCCGATATCGCCGCGGCGTTCGTGGATGGGGTCGCTGCCCTGGCCGCGGACTTCATAGGCATAGACGGCGGTCTTTGGCTGCCGTCTAACGAGATGCTCGCCGAGGTTCTTGTAATCCACCGATGCGCCGCAGAACCCGTGGATTCCGATGACCACGAGATCGGGATCCACGCCTTTCCGTTTCCATGTGCGGTATCCGAAGGTTTCGGATTCGGCGTCGCCGCCCTTCTGATTGATGACCAGATAGCTTTCCGGCGCACATCCCACAGAGGCAAGCCCGAGGAGGAGTGCGGATAACAGCCAGCGAAGTCCGAACACCACAACGGAACACTGCGTTAGCGGCACCCTGATTGCAACCCCGGATGCCGTGTGTGATTTACCGCTCTTCCATCATGGAGAAGGGTTTCTGAAACCCTTTTGCGAGCAACCGGGAAAGAGCTTGGGTAGTGAGAGGGGATGTAATGCCCCACGGGCACGCTGCCCATTTTTCCATGTTTACGGTGGATCGACCGATGAAGATCACACACAGGTATGCCGCCCGCCCTTTACAGAGATTTTACCTTATCTCCGGGTTTTTGGATTTCATTCGGCAGGGTCCCGTTTACAAAGGAATACAAATCGAAATCCCGATCCCATGAAGACAAGCAGCATCGTTCCCCTAATCCTCGCCGCGGCCATGTTACCCATGGCGGCAGCACCCCGCATCACGGTATCCACCCCTACCCTGGCTCCGGAATCTGAGATCGATGTAATCTTCGACCAGCCAATGGTGGGTCAGGATGAGCTGGGGAAGGCGGTGGAGAACAAGCTGATCCTCACCCATCCCGAGCTGCCCGGGAAGCTGTTCTGGAAAGCGCCGAGCATCGCGGAATTCCAGCCGGATGGCATCCCGCAGATCGGGACGGAGTACAGCTTTTCCGCTGCCAAAGGCCTGAAACACCTGGACGGGACGGCGGTGGAGGCGGGCGAGTTCGCAAAGGTTTCGAGCGAGCCGCTGCGCATCCTCGCAGCGAACATCCCCAACCGCTGGTCGCAGGATTACTCGCCCTCCGCGCCCAGCTGGCTCATCGTTTTCAACGACGATGTGGATCCCTCAGCCGTCGCAGGCTTCCTCGGTTTCTCCTCCGGGGACAACCTGAGGATTGCCCCGAACGTGACCCATGCGACTGCGGCCCAGGCGGGTTATTACAGGACGAATTACATCAGTTGGGCGAACCGCTCCGAGCCTGGCAAGCAGCTCGCGGATGCCGATCCCTCATCCCCTGTTGGGAATATCCTCCATGTGACGCCGAACTCTCCGCTGCCGGTTGCGAAAAACTGGGAGCTGAAGGTGCTCAAAGGCCTGCCGAATGCGGGCAAATCCGCGAAGCTCGGTGCCGACGCATCCTACAGGATCGGCGATGTCGAGCCGTTCCGCCTCGACAAGGTCTATCCGCAACTCTCCTCCGATATGCCGCGCAGGCTGTTTCTTTCCTTCAATGGGAAGCTGCCTGCGGATTTCGATGCGGATGCCATTTCCGTGACCCCGCAACCGGATGGGATGACGCTGAAGGCCGAGGGGAAATCGCTCTACATCATGGGAGACCTGTCCAGGCACGACAAATATGTGGTTGGCATTGCGAAACATTTCCACTCCGCAGAGGGCAGGGAAATAAGCAACCCGGGAAACTTCGAGGCGACATTCCAGAGGCTCGAATCCCAGGTGCTGCTGCCATCCTTGGATGAGGCGCAGCTCGCCCATGGCTTGCGCAGATATGCCATCGATACGGTGAACATCTCCACGCTGACGATCCGTATCAAGAAGCTCTCCGGCCTCGGTGCCATAAGGGCTTTCCAAGGATATCGCAGCTACACAGGAGAGGGGCCGAACCATAGCCAGGTTTCCCCGGTCTCGGTGCTGCCGTACGCGCTGGTTGCCGGCGAAACCATCGCCGAAAAGGAAATCCAGCTCGGCACGGCGGTGGATACAGGCAAAACCGTCGAGATCTCATGGGATGAACTTTTGCCGAAAGGGCTCGGCACCGCTCCGCTTTTCGTGGATGTGATCGGCACCCCACACCCGGATGCGGAGGCGGAAGGCCGACGCAACGCCCAGGCCATCGTCCAGCTCACCGATATCGGGATCGCATGGAAATTCACGGAAAGCTCCTCGCTCGTGTTCGCGTTTTCCTGCCAGACGGGAAAACCATTGCCCGGGGTGAAGATCGGCGTGCACGGCGAGGATGCGAAGCTTCTTGCCGAGGCTGTCACGGACGGGAGCGGCCTGGCCACCATCGTGCGCAATGCGGATGTCCGCCACCTCCAGGCGCGCCTAGGCAATGACTCCTACACCGTCGCCTTCGACGAGACGCTCGACAGGGTGGGAATGTGGCATTTCCCCGTGAAATACTCATGGATGAAGCAGCGCCCCGAGACGCGCCGCGCATTCCTTTTCACCGAGCGCTCGCTCTACCGCCCGGGCGAGATCGTCCGCATCAAGGGCATCGTCCGGGATCAGCTTGGCAATGCCATCGCCCTTTCCAAACAAGCGCCCGCCCGCATCGTCATCACCGATCCTGAGGAAAAGGAAATCTTCACCCAGGCGGTGGAGCTTTCCGCGCTCGGCTCCTTCGATGTCACCTACGCCCTGCCGGATTCGAAAACCGGAGACCACATGATCAAGCTGGAGTTCCCCGGCGAGCTTGAGATCGCCGCGAAGACGGAGGACTGGGAGGAGCAATACGCCATGGAGCAAAGCGCTTCGTTCAGCCTGCCGCTCAAGGTCGAGGAATTCCGCCGCAACACCTTCGAGATCGTCCAGAAAATCGATGTGCCCGCGCCGGGTGCGACGGAAATTTCCGCGAAGCTCACCGCCACCTACTACCAGGGCCAGCCGGTTGCCGCCGGAAAAGCATCGGCCTTTACCGAAATCACCGAGATCAACCCCTACCCGGAGCGCTACCGCGATTTCCTCTTCGGAAACCACCGCAGGGACGACTGGAGATACTGGTACAACTATTTCGGATACCGTGACAACGACGGCGACGATGGCATCTCCAGCACGACCTTCGATTCCGAGCAGGTGCTTTCCAGGGAGGGTTTCGCGGAGATTCCGGTGAAAATCCCAACCGGCGATTTCCCAACGGCCAGGCAAGTAAGCATCGCCACGGAAGTGACTGATGCGAACAGCCAGACGCTCACCGCGCGCTCCACCTCGACCGTCCACCCGGCGGCGCTTTATGCCGGGATTTCTCGCATCGACCGACTCATCCGCGTAGGCGACGAAACGCCATTCCGCATCGTCGTCACCGATACCGAGGGCGAGCCGGCCAAGGGTGACATCGAACTGATGGCGACCGTCACCCGCGAGGTGCATACAACCACCAAGGTCACCAACGCAAACGGCGACACCGTCACCAAGAGCGAGCCGCACGAAGAGGACGTATCCTCCGCACGGATCACCGTTACAGCGGCGGATTCCGCGAAGGAAGGCTTTTCCCTGGCGATCTCCCCGAAAAACGACGGCCTTCATTTCCTCACCGTGAAAGGCAAGGATGAGCAAGGCCGCGAGTTTGCGACCGTCACCCGTTTCCACGTCTATGGCGCGAAGGAATACCCATGGCAATACGAGGAAGGGCTGCGCATCAAGCTCGTCTCCGAGAAGAAATCCTACCAGCCTGGGGAGACCGCACGCATTCTCGTGCTATCACCCATCGAGGGCACAGCACTCGTGACGGTGGAGCGGGAAAATGTCCTGAGCTCTTACCTCACCGAGCTGAAGGCTGAGAACCCTGTCATCGAGATCCCCCTGACGGACGACCACGCCCCGAACGCATACGTTTCCATCCTCATCGTGAAAGGTTCCGCGGAATCCGCCCGCGAGATCAAGGAACCGCAGCTCCGCCTCGGCTACTGCGAGCTGAAAGTCGAGAACCTGCGCGACAGCCTGACAGTCTCAATCGATACCCCTTCCGAAAGCTACCGCCCCGGCACTTCCGTCAGCCTCGGAGGCATGGTGATGGCCTCCGACGGCAAGCCCGCCGCAGGCGCGGAGGTGACCCTTTACGCCGTGGATGAAGGCACTCTCGCCGTAATGGGTTACGACACCCCGGACCCGATGGCACACTTTTATGACAGGCGCTACCTGTCTGTGGATGCCGGCACCTCGTTCCACGATTTCATTCCGGAGAACGAGGAATACCGCTCCTTCCACAACAAGGGATTTTTCGTCGGCGGCGGCGGCGACCTTGGCAAGCTTGAAGACTTGATGCGGAAAAACTTCGACCCCTGCGCGACCTGGGCTCCAGCACTCCTAACGGATGGGGCTGGGCGTTTCACCCACACCTTCGCCCTGCCGGACACGCTCACGCGCTACCGCGTCATCGCCATCGCCCACCACGGCGGTGCGCGCTTCGGCCACGGAGAATCCGCAATTCTCGTCAAGAAGCCTCTGATGCTGGAGCCGAAGCTCCCCCGCTTCGCCCACCAGGGGGATCGCATCACCGGCCGCGTCATGGTGCAGAACGCCTCCGGCCGCACCGCCACATGGGAGGTGATCTGCTCGACCGGATCCGGCACCCTAACACCCGTCGCCATGCTGGAAGGCACGGCCCCGCAGAGCGTCACGCTCGCCGATGGTGATTCCTCCGTGCTCGAATTCCCGATACGCATCGTGGACACCGGCACGGCCGAAATTTCCTTCCGCGCGAGGCCTCTCTCGCTCGGGGAAGGGGAACTGACACCGCAGCTGAACGAGTCCCTATCCGACGCCGTCCAGGAAAGCTTTGAGTCCCATTTCCCCATGCCCCTGCTCCGCCAGGTCACCGCCGTCCGGCTGGCCGCGAACGGGAAAACCGATCTCCGCAACCTTCTCAGCAAGGATCTGCAAACCGCCACCGGCAGCGTGGAACTTGAGTTCGCCACCTCGCCGCTTGTGGAGATTTCCTCCTCCGTGGATTATCTCCTGCACTACCCCTATGGCTGCGCGGAGCAAACCAGCTCTTCCATGATGCCATGGCTCGCGGTCAAAAACCTCCGCCCCTTCGTTCCCGCCTTCGCCAAGAAAAGCGATGCGGAGGTAGAGAAAGCCATGGCAATCGGCGTCGGCCGTCTCCTCAGCATGCAGCAACCCGACGGCTCCTTTGGCTACTGGCCGGGCGCAACCGAGACCAACGAATGGGTCACTCCCTACGCCGGCCTCGTGCTCACGCTCGCCTCGCAGAACGGAGGCAATGTCCCTGCCTCCGCCCTGGAAAGGCTTTCCCAATATCTCATCGGTTCCTTGCGCGGTGCGGGCGATGCGAAGACATCCTACGAGCTGGAAAACCACGCCCGATCACTCTACACCCTCGCCCTGTTGGGAAAAGGCCAGCCGCCCTACCACGCGCTCATGGCGGAGAAACTTCCCTCGATGAGCGACACTTCACGCGCATTTCTCGCCGCCGCGATGGCCGCTTCCTCGGAAGGCAGGCCCAAGGTTCTTGCCGCCGCCAGCGGCATCATCGATTCCACGGAAAAATACCAGCCGCTTGAGAACGGCGGCTACTGGAGTCCGGGGAATTCGGCCACAGCGGCCGAGCTCATCGCCCGCCTTGCCATCGATCCGGATTCCAAGGAAGTCCATGTCACCCTCGACAGGCTGCTCAACGACCGCAACCCCTATGGCCACTGGCGCAGCACATGGGTCAACGGATGGAGCCTCCTCGCGATGTCGCAATACGCCTCGCACCAGGAAACCTCCACAAAGCCGGTTCGATTCTCCCTCAATGTAAACGGCACAAGCGATACGATACAACTCACCAGGGAAAATCCCACCGCTGCCAGCAGCTTCCGTTTCACCGCCGCCACCGCCATGGAAATCGAGACCACCGCCCCCGCCTACGTCCGTATGAAAGTTGCCGGCAAGCCCGCCATCGCTCCGATGGCGCCGGTTGCGAAAAACGGGCTGTCCATCGACCGCTTCTACGAAAAAGTCCTGCCCAGCGGCCAGACAGAGGTTCTCAAGCACCCCTCCAAGGGCGACCTGATCCGCGTCACCCTCCGCGTCACCCTGCCGCAGGATGACACCCGCTACCTCGTCGTGGACGATCCGCTGCCCTGCGTCTTCGAGACCGTGAACAGCGACTTCGCCTCCCAATCCTCCGCCCAGACCATCCGCACCAGCGAGAAAGATTGGAACATCTCCCACTCCGAACTGCGCTCCGACCGCGCCGTCTTCTTTATGGATCATGTCTGGCGGAAAGGAACATACAACATCACCTACCTCGCACGCTGCACCGTCGATGGCGGTGTCATGGCTCCCCCCGCCAAGGTCGAGTCCATGTATGAGCCCGAAAACTTCGCCCTCTCCGCCTCCCAGGAATTTTCCACGGAATGATCCGCAAGGGGGCTATGGTTGCATTTTCCTTGAGAGGCGGCTCATGCTCGCGGAGTATCCCAAGCATCATGAGAACCTTTTATGGAATCGGGATGGCCTGCGCACTTGCGGCAGGGACGACGTTCGCGGAAGTGAAGATGGAAGCGGGTCTTGGAACGCTGAAATTCACCGGCGGCGAGGGACCCGGGAAAGGCAAGCATGTGGTCCTGCTGGCTGGCGACGAGGAATACCGCTCCGAGGAGGCCATGCCGGTCATGGCACGCATCCTCGCCGAAAAACACGGATTCGACGCCACCGTCCTGTTTTCCGCCAATGAGGATGGCACGATCAATCCTGACGCCGGTGGAAGCCTCATGGGCGCGGAATCGCTGGACTCTGCGGACGCCCTCGTGATGTCCCTCCGTTTCCGCCACTACGACGATGCCACGATGGAAAAGTTCAAGGCTGCAGTGGATCGCGGGGTTCCGATGGTCGCACTTCGCACCAGCACCCATGTCTTCAATTTCCCCAAGGACAGCAAATGGGCGGTGTGGTCGTGGAACCATGCCAGCGGCGGATTCGGGAAAACCGTTCTCGGCGAGACATGGATCAGCCACTGGGGCGTCCACAAGAAGGAAGCGACCCGTGGGGCGACCGAACCCGGCCAGGAGAGCAACCCGCTGCTCAACGGTGTGTCAGGAATTTTCGGGGACACCGACGTCTATGAGGCCGCACCCCCTGAAGATGCGACGATCTTGCTTCGCGGACTCGTGCTCAAGGGCATGAAGCCGGAGGACGAACCTGCCGACTACGAGAAAAAACCGAGGGGCGGCACAACCCAGAAAGTGAACGATCCCGCGATGCCCATCGCATGGACCCGAGAGGTAAAAAACGATGCAGGGAAAACCAACAAGGTGCTCACCTGCACCATGGGTTCCGCCACCGACCTCGCCAACGAAGGCCTCCGCAGGCTGGTGGTCAACGGCGTTTTCTGGGGCCTCGGGATTGAAGTGCCGGAAAAGGCCGAAGTCCCGCTACCGGAAGGTTTCGTCCCCACGATGTACGGATTCAAGACCTACAAGAAAGGCCTCAAGGCCGCCGATTTCGCCAACTGATCGGCCTCGAAAATGCTGTGCGGCGGTGGGTTTCTTCCCTCCGCCGCTTTTTTGTATCCCGGATCGGCTGGAATTCTTCTAGAAAACCACATCAACCACACACCACCCATGCAGCAGGAATTGGAACTCGATACCCACCAGAAAGCCCTCAAGATCAATCTCGATCCCCGTTGGTACGGAACCTTCGCCGAGATCGGCGCAGGCCAGGAGGTGGTGAGGTGGTTCTTCCGTGTCGGCGGCGCGGCGGGGACAGTTGCGAAAAGCATGTCCGCCTATGACATGACGGTGAGCGACGCAATCTATGGCGGCGGCGACCGCTACGTTTCCCAATCGCGCTGCCAGGCGATGCTCGACCGCGAATACGGCCTGAACCTGGAGCGCCTGAAAACCCAGCGCGGCGACACCACCGCTTTCTTCGCCTTTGCCGATACCGTCGTGGCACGCTCTTTCAAGGGCGGCAACGAATGCCATGGCTGGATGGGCTTGAAATTCCAATCCCGCCCCCACGACGAACCGAGCCAGATCATGATCCACGTGCGCATGCTCGATGCGGAGGCATCCCTCCAGCAGGAGGCGCTGGGCATCGTCGGCGTCAACCTGCTCTTCGGAGGGTTTTTCCTCCACCACGAACCGGAACAACTCGTGGAAAGGCTCCTCGACAAGCTGACGACAGGCCGCGTCGAGATCGACATGATCAAGTTCGAGGGCATCGAGTTCCGCTCCGTGGACAACCGGCTCATGGCGCTAAAACTCGTCCAGCTGGGCCTCAGCGGTGCCGCCATGTTCAGCGCGAGCGGCGAGGTGCTCCAACCTTCCGAAGCCCTCTACAAAAAGGCGGTGCTTGTCGAGCGCGGCAGCTTCCGCCCGCCCACCAACGTCAACTTCGACATGCTCGAGTGCGCGATGATGAAATTCAAGCTCGACCCCTCGGTCACCGAAAAGGAGGTGCTTCCGATCTTCGAGCTGACGATGCGAAACCTTCTCGCCGGCGGCAACGATGTGGACAGGAGGGACTTCCTCGCACGCGCGGATCTTCTCGCCGCCTGTGGGATGACAGTGCTGATTTCCGACTACTTCGAGTATTACAGGCTCGCCGCCTATCTCTCCTGGAGGACCAAGGAGCGCATAGGAATCGTGATGGGGGTTCCATCGCTCATCGAACTCTTTGAGGAAAAATACTATACCGCCCTTCCCGGCGGCATCCTCGAAAGCTTCGGGCGTCTCTTCAAACACAACCTCAAGCTCTTCGTCTATCCGCTCCTCGATGCGGCAAGCGGAACGCCCATCACCAAGGACACCATGAAGGTCGCGCCGGAACTGGAAAAGCTTTACGGATACCTCGCCGACCGCGGCAGCTTTGTGGATCTCGATAACTATAACCCGGATTTCCTCAGCATATTCTCCCGTGACCTGCTGGTGAAAATCGCGGAGGGCGACCCCACATGGGAAACCTGCGTTCCCAGTGAGGTTGCGGAACTCATCAAGGCGCGGCGCTTCTTCGGCTACCTGCCCCGCTGACCCCACAGCCAACGCGAGCTGATCCCAGCGTAAGCATCGATCCTCCTGTCCCTGAAGAAGGGCCAGATCCGCCGGAAGTCCTCGACCAAGCCGTATTCGATGTCGTGGAAAACGATCTCCTCGTTTTCCACAGAAGCTTTCGCCACAAGCTCCCCATACGGATTGGCCACGAACGACTGCCCCCAGAACTCGGTGCCTTCATGCGTGCCGGATCTGTTGATTGCGGCAAGGTAGCAGCCGTTCGCAACCGCATGTCCACGCTGCACGGTTTCCCACGCGCAATGCTGGGCTTTTCCCAACGCGTCCTTCTCCTCGGGAAGCCAACCGATCGCCGTCGGGTAAACGATCAGTTCCGCACCCCCGAGCGCCATCAGGCGCGCCGCTTCCGGATACCACTGGTCCCAACAGATCAGCACACCGATTTTCCCGAACGCCGTATCCCATACAGGCCACCCGCTGTCTCCGGGCGTGAAATAGAATTTCTCCTCGAAGCCCGGATCCTGCGGAATGTGCGCCTTGCGGTAAATGCCAAGGAGACTGCCGTCGGCATCATGGATTGCGGCGGTGTTATGGTATAGCCCGGGTCCCCTGTGCTCAAAATGGGAGGAGATGATCACAACACCCAGCTCCCCCGCCAGCGTGCCCAGCCTCTCCGTCGCAGCCCCAGGTATCTTCTCCGCAAGATCGAACCTTGCCGTATCCTGAACCGTGCAGAAATAGGGCGTAAGGAAAAGCTCCTGCGTGGCGATGATCCGCGCACCGCCCGACGCGGCGTTGCGGATGAGCGTTTCGTGGTGATCGAACGCTTCCCCTTTGGTGGGGAAGGTGCCGGACTGTAGTAGTGCGATTCGTGGCATGTCTTGGTTTCGGATTGGGGCGAGTGTGCAGGCCGGAGGCGCCGAATTCAAGCAGGCATCATTCCTTGCGGCGCGCGCCATAAGATCAATTGGGATGTGCCGGCGCATGAAATACTAGACATGTAGTAATTGGCTGCGCGATGGCATCCGAATCGATGTCATGCATGCGA
Source organism: Akkermansiaceae bacterium (assembly GCA_017798145.1). Lineage (NCBI taxonomy): Bacteria > Pseudomonadati > Verrucomicrobiota > Verrucomicrobiia > Verrucomicrobiales > Akkermansiaceae > Akkermansiaceae bacterium. The sequence goes on from CP059069.1 coordinate 3,408,111, forward strand.
TATCCGAACATCAAGGCGTCAAAGCGAGGCATGGAAGTCGGTTCCCTGGCCATCCAGGCCGTAAAAAGCGGAACAAAGCGGCCAGCCATGCACGATTTCACCCGGGATCGGCCTATAGCCATGTCCTCCACCCCTTGCAAATCAAGGGATTACTGCGATGACAAAAAAAATCAGAAAAAAACGCCAAAAACAGATTGACCAGTCCTGGCTGGGCAGATTAGGGTCTGCCCGTCGCCACGAAAGCGGGCGGCGCGAGAGACAGACGGTCGATCGCGGTAAGTAATTACCCGATCGGCTTTTTAGTCCCCTCGAAACAAGCTCTTTGACAGTGTGACTCAGCGCAAATCGTGCCAACTGCAAAACGAAAGTTGATCAGGGAAGCAGCCTTAAGCCGGCCAGATTTACGTTGAGATGAAGAAAAAGATTAAATTGTGCGCTGCGCGAAATGTCGCGCAGTACGTAAGGATGCCTGCCTTCGGGTAAGGATCCTTATAAGGTCAATTTGGAATACGATATCCTAGGGATCTCCGGATCTCGAAAGATACGCCAACCGAATTTTTTACGGAGAGTTTGATTCTGGCTCAGAACGAACGCTGGCGGCGTGTTTAAGACATGCAAGTCGCACGGAATCATTTTGGTAGTAATACTTGAATGGTTCAGTGGCGCACGGGTGAGTAACACGTGAATTACATGCCCTTCAGTGGGGAATAGCCCAGGGAAACTTGGATTAATACCCCATGGTCTCGCAAGAGTAAAGGTGGCCGCAAGGCTGTCGCTGGAGGATTGGTTCGCGCCCTATCAGCTTGTTGGTGAGGTAACGGCTCACCAAGGCTACGACGGGTACCTGGTCTGAGAGGACGATCAGGCACACTGGAACTGAGACACGGTCCAGACACCTACGGGTGGCAGCAGTCGAGAATAATTCACAATGGGGGAAACCCTGATGGTGCAACGCCGCGTGGAGGATGACGGTCTTCGGATTGTAAACTCCTGTCATCCGGGAGAAAGACCTGGCCGTTAATAGCGGACAGGGTTGATAGTACCGGAAGAGGAAGGGACGGCTAACTTCGTGCCAGCAGCCGCGGTAATACGAAGGTCCCGAGCGTTGTTCGGAATCACTGGGCGTAAAGGGAGCGTAGGCGGCGCGGTAAGTCGGATGTGAAATCCCGGGGCTCAACCCCGGAACTGCATCTGATACTGCCGTGCTAGAGTAATGGAGGGGTAGCTGGAATTCTCGGTGTAGCAGTGAAATGCGTAGATATCGAGAGGAACACTCGTGGCGAAAGCGAGCTACTGGACATTTACTGACGCTGAGGCTCGAAGGCTAGGGGAGCGAAAGGGATTAGATACCCCTGTAGTCCTAGCAGTAAACGGTGCACGCTTGGTGTGAGGGGATTCGACCCCCCTTGTGCCGGAGCTAACGCGTTAAGCGTGCCGCCTGGGAAGTACGGTCGCAAGACTAAAACTCAAAGAAATTGACGGGGGACCCGCACAAGCGGTGGAGTATGTGGCTTAATTCGATGCAACGCGAAGAACCTTACCTAGGCTTGACATGCATCTCTAAGCGCGTGAAAGCGCGTGACCCTTCGGGGAATTTGCACAGGTGCTGCATGGCCGTCGTCAGCTCGTGTCGTGAGATGTTGGGTTAAGTCCCGCAACGAGCGCAACCCTTGTGATTAGTTGCCAGCACGTAATGGTGGGAACTCTAGTCAGACTGCCCAGATCAACTGGGAGGAAGGTGGGGACGACGTCAGGTCAGTATGGCCCTTACGCCTAGGGCTGCACACGTACTACAATGCCCAGCACAATTAGAACCGATACCGCGAGGTGGAGGAAATCTGTAAAACTGGGCTCAGTTCGGATTGGAGGCTGCAACTCGCCTCCATGAAGTTGGAATCGCTAGTAATGGGGCATCATCTACGGCCCCGTGAATACGTTCCCGGGTCTTGTACACACCGCCCGTCACATCATGGAAGCCGGTAGCACCCGAAGTGCCGTTCAATCGGTCCTAAGGTGAAGCTGGTAACTGGGATGAAGTCGTAACAAGGTAGCCGTAGGGGAACCTGCGGCTGGATCACCTCCTTTCTACGGAGTAAATTGCACACGGTTCTCGCCGTCACTGCAATAGGTCGAGCCCCAATTCATTGGGGTTGCAGCGCCCGCAAGGGACTGCACCTAAAAACAACTAAAAAATCTGCGCGATCAAGTATCGCAGCGCACAATTTAATCTTTTCTCTTCGTCATTTGCACCTCCCTGATAACGGGGGTATAGCTCAGTTGGTAGAGCGTCTGCTTTGCAAGCAGAATGTCTGCGGTTCGAATCCGCATGCCTCCACCAGTGGACATCTCGATAACATCTTGTCCATGGGTAACCCAACCGGGCCTGTAGCTCAGTTGGTTAGAGCACACGCTTGATAAGCGTGGGGTCGCTGGTTCGAGTCCAGCCAGGCCCACCATCCATCCGGTTGCTACCGGAGCTTCAGAGGTTCGCATTTGTCACACGTCACGGTCACCTAGTCCGCTCTTTGACATCCATATGGAGAGAAATAATTTTCTGATTGTATAATAATGTAGCTCATTTGAGCCATTCTTACGCGATACTTGAAAGTATATTCGAATACCAAATACATCAAATTTTTACGGCAAAGCCAGGGACGCTCGCGTTCCTGGCCGTTAAAATAGAAGAACAGATCGCTGCGGTGAAAACTGTAGCAGTATGGACTACATTAATAACAGCTGATTTCAATTTAGGAATCAAGCTTTAAAGGGCACACAGTGAATGCCTTGGTGCTAACAGGCGATGAAGGGCGCGATCAGCTGCGATAAGCTTCGGGGAGTGGTTAATACACTATGATCCGGAGATTCCCGAATGGGGTAACCTAATGGTGGTAATACATCATTGTCCGTTTCTGAAGCCAAGCCGCCGCAAGGTGAGCGAGGAAGTTAGGAAACGGTACGCGATACCCGGTGAAGTGAAACATCTCAGTAACCGGAGGAAAAGAAAGAGAATCGATTCCGTCAGTAGTGGCGAGCGAAAGCGGATCAGCCCAAACCGGAGACTTGTCTCCGGGGTTGTAGGACCCCGACGTGGGATCACGATCGATAGGAGAAGGAAATGGAAAGTTCCGACACAGAGGGTGAAATCCCCGTATCCGAAATCGAAAGTGACCCTAGGGAGTTCCTGAGTAATACGGCACACGTGAAACGCCGTATGAATCTGTGCGGACCACCGCATAAGGCTAAATACTAGTTAGCGACCGATAGTGAACCAGTACCGTGAGGGAAAGGTGAAAAGAACCGCTGTGAGCGGAGTGAAATAGAACCTGAAACCGTGTGCCTACAAGGTGTCAGAGCCCTTCGGGGTGATGGCGTGCCTTTTGCTTAATGAGTCTGCGAGTTAGTATGTGTGGCAAGCTTAAGTACTTATGGTACGCAGGCGAAGCGAAAGCGAGTCCGAATAGGGCGACATTAGTTGCACGTGCTAGACCCGAAGCGGAGGTGATCTACCCTTGGCCAGGTTGAAGCGCAGGTGATACTGCGTGAAGGACCGAACCGGTGAATGTTGAAAAATTCTCGGATGAGCTGAGGGTAGGAGTGAAAGGCTAATCAAACCCCGTGATAGCTGGTTCTCCTCGAAATGCATTGAGGTGCAGCGTTGCGTGTTGACCCGTGGGGGTAGAGCACTGAAAGGGCTAGGGGGCATACCCGCCTACCAACCCCTATCAAACTCCGAATACCACGGGGTAGAGCGCAGCAGTGAGACGGTGGGGGATAAGCTTCATCGTCAAAAGGGAAACAACCCTGATCAGCAGCTAAGGTGCCTAAACTATGCTAAGTGGAAAGGAGGTGGAATTTCATAGACAGTGAGGATGTTGGCTTAGAAGCAGCCACCATTTAAAAAGTGCGTAATAGCTTACTCATCGAGAGATTCTGCGCCGAAAATGATTGGCGATAAGCATAGTACCGAAGCTCTGGGCTTTCATCCTCGGGGATGGGAGCGGTAGAGGAGCATTCTCAACGCACTGAAGCGCGATGGCGACTGACCGTGGAGTGTTGAGAAGAGAGGATGCAGACATGAGTAACGATAAGCCGGGTGAAATCCCCGGCCGCCGTAAACCCAAGGTTTCCCGGGCTACGATTTTCGTCCCGGGGTTAGTCGGGACCTAAGGCAAGGCCGATAGGCGTAGCCGATGGACAGCAGGTTAATATTCCTGCACTTCCAACCCTTTAACCGGAGGGACGCATGTGTGGAGACAACCAAGTGATTGAATTCCTAGGGGATGCTTCGGCTGAACCGCATTGTCAAAACATGTGCCGAGAAAAGCTCCGGTGTATGCTAAGGAACCCGTACCGCAAACCGACACAGGTGGGTGGGTAGAATATACCAAGGCGTAAGAGTGAACCCTGGTTAAGGAACTCGGCAAATTGGCCCCGTAACTTCGGGAGAAGGGGTGCCTATGTTTACATAGGCCGCAGTGAAATGGCCCAACCGACTGTTTAGCAAAAACACAGCATTCTGCCAAGACGCAAGTCCAAGTATAGGATGTGACACGTGACCAATGCGGAAAGATTAAGGCAAGATGTTAGCCGCAAGGCGAAGCTTTGAACCCAAGTCCCCGTGAATGTCGGCCGTAACTATAACGGTCCTAAGGTAGCGAAATTCCTTGTCGGGTAAGTTCCGACCTGCACGAATCGTGAAACGAGTTGGGCGCTGTCTCAACCAGGTGCTCAGTGAAATTGTAATGGCGGTGAAGATGCCGCCTACCCGCAGAAGGACGGAAAGACCCTATAGACCTTAACTGTAAGCTGTCATTGGTTTTTCGATTTTCATGCTCAGCATAAGTGGGAGACTTTGAAGGGATTCTTTAGGGAATCCTGGAGTCGCCAGTGAGATACCACCCTTGGGTGTTGGAAGATCTAACTTTGTGCCCTGAATCGGGCCAGAGAACAGTGTCAGCCGGTCAGTTTTACTGGGGCGGTATCCTCCCAAAGAGTAACGGAGGAGCGCGAAGGTGGGTTCAGCACGGTTTGTAACCGTGTGTCGAGTGCATAGGCATAAACCCGCCTAACTGTGAGACCTACAAGTCGAGCAGACACGAAAGTGGGCCTAAGTGATCCGGCGGTTGAATGTGGAATTGCCGTCGCTCAACGGATAAAAAGGTACGCTTAGGGATAACAGGCTGATTTCATCCAAGAGTTCATATCGACGATGAAGTTTGGCACCTCGATGTCGGCTCGTCGCATCCTGGGGCTGGAGAAGGTCCCCAAGCGGGTCCGGCTGTTCGCCGGTTAAAGCGGCACGCGAGCTGGGTTCAGAACGTCGCGAGACAGTTCGGTCCTCTATCCTCTGTGGGCGTAGGAAAATTGAGGGGTTCGGTTCCTAGTACGAGAGGACCGGAATCGACGCACCTCTGGTGTACCAGTTGTCCTGTCAAGGGCATGGCTGGGTAGCTACGTGCGGAATAGATAAGCGCTGAAAGCATCTAAGCGCCAAGCTACTCCCAAGATGAATTTTCCCTTAAGGATCGTCGAAGACTACGACGTTGATAGGCTGGAAGTGTAAGTGCAGTAATGTATTCAGCTCACCAGTACTAATAATCCGTTTGGCTTGATTCCTATTTTTTGAATTCGGATATCAAGTATTGTGTAAGGCTCACATGAGGCCTCGTGAATCAATCATTTAATGAAATATCTCCATATGGATGCCAGGGAGCGGGCAGTTTTTGAAAAACTCCGCGACAAGCTAATTCACCGGCAATGTTCCCCAGAGTCCCAGCCCCGAAGTATCAGGCACTAGTGTCTGCACGGGGTTGCCCTCTGGTGACCAGAGCGCGGTGGAACCACCCGGTCCCATTCCGAACCCGGAAGTGAAACGCTGCAGCGCCGATGGTAGTGGGACGATAGGTCCTGTGAGAGTAGGTCGTCGCCAGGTATATGCCCGGCTCCAAGTAATTGGAGCCGGGCTCTTTTTTTGTAATGTCGGGGCAATCTGTTAGGTGCTTTGTGAAAAATTATTGCCGTTGTTCGTAGTGTGTCCGGCAGACCGAACGGATGGTTTCCGGGCGGTCGAGCAGTGCGCGCAGGGACTCGAAGAGCTTCTTGTTTAGTTTCTCCCCGCGCTTTGTGATATATCCGGCCATGTGGTGGCTTTTGAGATGCTGCCAGAGCCGTTCGATGGGATAGAGATCGGGGCTGTAGGGAGGAAGGAAGACCGGTTCGATGTGGTGCCAGTCCAGCCTTTTGGTCTTGTGCCAGCTCGCGTTGTCGAGAACCAGCAGGACGCGCCTCCCTTTCGTTGCCGGAACCTCGGCGGCCATGGTGTCGAGGAATGCCTGGAAGACTTCCGCGTCGCAGTGCGGGACGATGAGGCTCACCAGCTGGCCGCTTGCGGGATTGACCGCGCCGACAACATTCTGGTGGACGTGCCCGCCGTAGTAGCCCTGGGTCGGGCGGGAACCGCGTTTCACCCATTTCTGGCGCGGCCGGGGATCGCCCTCGAAGCCTGCCTCGTCTCCGAAAAAGACATCGCAGCCGCGACCTTCGAGCATGGCCAGGAGTTCCCCGCAGAAGCTTTCGCGGCGGTCTTCCCATTGTTCGCGGTCTGGGGGCTCGGGCATGCGGCGCGGGATGCGTCTGGCGTAGCCGTGCTCGTGGAGGTAGCGCACGAGGGTGCGGTAGGATAGGTCGAGCTGTTTCTCCTCGCGCAGCCAGCCGCAGAGTTTGGTGACAGTCCAGCGGGTGTGGTTTGCGAGGGAGGGGTCGTCTACAACGGGCAGGATGGTGGAGGCGACGGTTTCGCCCGCCAGCTTGCGCGGCCTGCCGGGCTGCGGGTGGTGGATGAGGCCGTCGACGCCCATGGAATTGAAGCGTTCCACCCAGAGCCGGACAGTGCGTTCGCTGCGGCGGCTGTTGCGCACGACATGCCCGAAGGAGACACCGATGAGCAAAAGGTGGATGGCTTGGAGCCGCCTGACCGACTTGCCGTCGGGGGAACAGTCCATGGCCGCCTCGATCTCCTTGATGGGGCAGTTCTCAGGGTCTGGCAGATGACGCGGACGGCAGATCCGCTATGATGGAATGGCTCAAACGGTCGTAGCAGTCTTTTCCTGGAGTTTCTCGGCAATTATTTTTGTCAATCAGTCTATCACATCGAAAGGCAGACCCGCCAAACCGCCGCACCACCGGCCTTCCGCGCACTCATCCGCCGCGCCCGCAGCCTTTCCATCGTTGATGTACTCCACCTCTTCGTCCACGCTGAACGCCAGCGGCACCTCCCTGGCAGCGACATCGCCCAAGCCATCAAACACACCCCCAACCAGTGGCACAAAAAATACTCTTCTGCTTCGGGGACGGAGCGCTCGAACTCAACACCAACCTCGTCGAGAACATGTTCATCCGCAACAAGCTGGGCATGAAAGACTGGATGTTCTTCGGCAGCCTCGAAGCGGGGCGAACAACGCACCCATCTACACCCTGCTCGACAACTGCCGACCCAGGGACTCGATCGCGAAGACTACCTTGTTGAAGTCCTCACGATGCCACCCCCGAGCAAGCCGCCACACTAACCTCCGCCCGAATCGCCACCGAGCGTAAAGCCAAGACAGAAGCGGAAGTCGAAGCCGAGAAAGTCGCCTGACCGCCCGCACCTCCCACCGCTCCACCAGAGCAACGGCAGGGGGAGGAATTTAGGACGATTGCAGAGGGTATGCAATGAATCGTCTTACATCGGCTTATGGGGACTAAGATGATTGCGATGGAATTCGGGCTGAGGTGCCTTCGACCCAGCGAAGCATCCAGCATGCTGCGGTATCCGCCGAGGCAAGGCCTGGCCTTGCCCGGATGGCGAGACCTAGGCGATTTTGAAACGTGACACAACCTGCGCCGAGCAGCTGGCCTTTCACGACGGGCGGACAAAATAACCACGAGTCGGAGGATGGGTTGGACACTTTCGCGTCCCAGGCACCGAGGTTGGAGAATGCCCCTATGTTTCCTTCAGGCTTTGCGCGGTCTCTTGTGAGGTATTTCACCATGGCTGTATGAGTCAAGAGCGCGCCGAGGCCGAGGAGAAGGTGGTTTGCCCGGTGTTCGCCGTCTTCCAGGCGGCGGCGGATCTGGCGCTGGATGTCTTGCTCGGTGTCGTCCGTTGAGATGCAGGGCTCCACGCAGCTGACGTGGTTCTCCGTATCAACCGGGTATCTGATATCGCCTCGCAGGTTGACCGGAATCATCCATGGGATTCGGAGGAGAGGGCGCAGGGTGCTTCTGCGTATCGCCTGATCCAGGTGTTTGAGTAGGAAGCTATTCAATGAGACTCCGCGCTGACGGCAATTCGATATTATATCTGCGGTTTCCACTTCGCTGAAAATGTGCCATGCGGGTAGCATGGCGCCATGTATGCCGGTATGTGGATGTTGTTCCCAATCGTGCCGGTTCGCACAGACTTCTTTTGCGTGGCTGTTGCGCCAGAGTTTCCAAAGGGGAGCTATGATATCCCGGCATGGGTTATTTGTTTCCGGTAGTAGGGGAATTTCGGCGCCGCCATCCCTCAACAATCTAGCAAATCCGCCAATCCCGTCGCAATCGCTGTGGGGGATCCTGATCCATTCGGGTGTTTTCGAACCTGCGGTAATGCGTCCGTAGAGGATGCTCATGTCATCCCCTGAGGCCTCCGATGCACGGAACCATCGGGAGGCGGTGTTTGGTTTGCATGTTTTTCTCAAGGCGCCCGGCATCATCGGCTTCCCGATTCCGATTGGCAAGCGAGGCGGGATGCGTTCCGGTAGGTGCAATGATTTGGCGGAAGATAAGATCCCTGTTTCCAAGGGTGGAGCATGTGCCGCCTGTCTTCAGGCCGGAGTGGAAGGAGCAGTTGCTTGAGAAGGTGCCGCTTTACGGACGGCTGCCGGATGATCTCAGGCCCTTGCTGCATGAAAGGATAGCGCGTTTCATTTCATCCACCCGCTTTGAGGGCTGCAACGGGCTTGAACTGACCGAGACCATGATCCTTACGGTTGCCGCGCAGGCGGCCATGCTTGTCCTTTTCCGCGATGGAGAACCGTATCCTGCACTAAGGACGGTCTATCTGTACCCGACAACCTTCAGCTCCGTGCTGAAACGCCAGGACGCATCCGGGGTCGTGACGGAAGCCGAGGTGCACCGGCTGGGGGAATCCTGGGAGACCGGAACGGTGATCCTTGCCTGGGATTCGGTGGCGCAGGGCGCCCGGAACATTCATGATGCCCGGAATGTCACGTTCCATGAGTTCGCGCACCAGCTTGACCATGAGGATGGCGGAACGGATGGTGCGCCGGGCTTGCCGAGCCGCGAGGCGTACCGCTCGTGGGCGCGGGTTTTCCAAGAGAATTACTCGGATTTCCTCAAGCAGGTCGATGCCGGGAAAAGAACGCTCATCGATCAATATGGTGCGACCGATCCGGCGGAGTTTTTTGCTGTGGCGACAGAGACTTTTTTCGAGAAGCCACGGCAGCTTTCCAGGATAAGGCCGGATCTATACGATGAACTCAGGAACTTCTACGGGGTGGATCCGAAGGAGTGGCTCGTATGAGCCAGGTCACTCCATATTGCCGGCGATGAGTGGGTTCCGGGTGTTTTCGTCCTGGGCAACGCGCATGATGCGGATGACCTTTGGCTTTGCATCCTCTTCCTTCTGCATGCGGGCGACGGTCGCCTGCTTTGTCTGGTAAACGCCCCAGAGGATGTGGATGGTGCAGAGGAGAAAGGCGATGACGGCGCAGCTTTTGACGAGATCCCACACGGGCGATGCCGTGCGTTTAGGCATCCCGGCAGGCTTGGCGATAGGTGAGGCGGGTCTCGGCCGTGCGTAAGGTTTTGGCGAAGCTGCGGTCAAGAGGCGGGATGACCCGGAGGAGAGCCAGCGCTCAAGCTGGTCGGCGAGGATTGTTGCGTCTTCGCAGCGCATTTCCGCATCATCGCAGATAGCGGCTAGGCGGAGGTCGGGAATCGCGGAAGTTTGGCTTTCGCTCTCACCGGTGAGCAATCCGCGCAGCATGTTCACGATGGCGCGGACATCGGCCTTTGCATCGGCAGCGCCGGTGCCGAAAGAGCCGATCTTCGGCTCGCATTCCGCATTCAGGAGTATGTTGGCAGGGTGGATGTCGCCGTGGATGATCCCCTTTGCGTGTGAATGAGCAATCCCACGGCATATCTCGATGGTGATGCACACCGCCTGCCCTGGATCGATGGCTTTTCCCTTGGAGGATCTGAAAAGCGATTTTCCCGGGACGTATTCCATGATCATGTAAGGCATCCCGTCCACCTCGTCGGAGTCATAGACGCGGATCAGGCTGAGGTGGGAAAGGCAGGCCATCGCCTTGGCCTCTGCTTGGAAGGCACTGCGCTTGGAAGCATCCGCCGCAAGTTCACGCGGCAGTATTTTCACTGCGACGTCCCTATCGAGCGCGGGTTGGCGGGCTTTGAAAACTGCGCAGGATGCGCCTTCGGCGATCAGGTGCTCAATTTCAAACGCTGGCAATAGACGGGAGAGATCCTTGATTTCCAGGGTTGGGGACGTGACGTGGGACATGCTGTAAGGGTGTGGGTGGATGCTTATTCAAAATATGTTGAATACCAATGGGTGTTGGATAGGAGGTTTGTATGATATTTTTGATGATTCGGGCATTACGTGATCGCGTGTGCTGACTTCAGGGGGGAAACAGCGCGGACAATTTTCCTCGAAACCGATGCCGTTGTCCCGATGATAGGTGCATATGGGAAACACGCCACAAGACAGCATCGCCCTGCTCATCGACGCGGACAACTCGCCTGCCGCAAAGATCGATTTCATCATCTCGGAGCTTGCCAGCCATGGTGTTGTGAATATCCGCCGCGCCTACGGGAACTGGACGAAGCGCGGCCTTTCCGGCTGGATCGAGGTGCTCCACGGCTACGCGATCCAGCCCATGCAGTCCTTTGATCTGGTGAAAGGCAAGAACGCCACGGACATGTCATTGCTTATCGATGCGATGGACATCCTCTACACCAAGGACATACAGACCTACTGCCTGGTTTCCTCGGACAGTGATTTCACTCCGCTCATCCAGCGCCTTCGTGCCGATGGGAAAAAAGTGATTGGCTTTGGCGATAAAAAGACACCGGAGCCGTTCATCGCCAGCTGCACCCATTTCCTCTACCTTGATGACATTCCACGGGTGGCTTCCTCAAAATCCACGAAAGCTGCTGCCTCCAGCCCTGACAACCAGCTCAAGGGCAATACCAAGCTCATGAACACCCTCCGTTCCGCCGTGAAAGCCGCGGCTGATGAGGATGGCTGGGCCGCGCTCGGGCCTGTAGGCTCGCACATCACCAACCAGGGGCCATTCGACCACCGCACCTACGGATTCAAGAAACTCAGCGATCTCTTCGCCGCGATCGATCTTTTCGAGGTCAAGGCGGAGAAATCCGCCAGCCAGACGAACTACCGTGTGAGGGTGAAAAAGGCATGAAAGATATGGTCGGCGTTTGCATGATGCTTGTTTTTGCGGCGGCATCCGGAGTCGCGCCATGTGGCCATGTACCCTTCGCACCGCTCTCCGAGGTGGATGTTGCCAGGCTCTACCAACAGGCGCGTGTCACCCCGGGCGCTCGCCAGATCGGCCTGTCGTGCGCGTTTTTTGCAAACGTGCCGGTGCTGACGATGGCCGGCGGCATCAACATCGCGGACGGCTCCCTGGAGTCGCGCGAATTCAATTCAAGGATCTATGCGTTGCGGCACGGCGACCCGACCTTCATGAGCGCCTTCGACCGAGGCATGTTCTTCGATCTCTTCGGCATCCCCTCGAAGCCTGTCACGATCTACCACCGCGAGGCGACGCGGGGAGAGTTGCTCGCCGATGCGGAGCAGATCGCCCGCCGCGATCTCGCTTCGGCGCTGGATGCCGGCCAGTTCGCATCCCTCCGGGTGATCGGTGATTTCGGCGGGCCGCACAACGTCCTGCTTCTCGCGCACCGGGCGGGTACTTTCCATTGCCATGACCCGAGGACGGGCAAGGTCAAGGCATGGCCCGCTGCGGAGATGGCTTCCAAGATCCTGGGTGTTTCCAAAAAGGGCGGGGTGGTGAAAAAGCGTTATTTCACCTCCTACCACCTCATCTCCATTCCCGCCCCGCAGGCGCTACGGCCAAAAGTTCCGGGATTGGAGGGACTGGCGGAGAAGCTGGAGATCGCGCCGACCTCGGAACAGCTCGCGGCGATTTCCGTCATTCTCACGCCGCAGGGAAATGGCAAGGATGTGGTGGCATCATTCCCGGGGATCTCCTTGGCCGTTACCGGCAAAGGCCGCAGTGCGATCAGCCAGGAGCTGCCGGCAGGCGGTTTGTATGGCGTTTTCAATCTATCGAAACTAGCACTCAACAGCTACCACATCGGCGCAAGGGACATCCTACCCGTCTGGATGATGGCAGGCGGGCCTATGGTGTTCATCGGTTATACCGGAGGCGATGTCAGGACGCTGGTTTTCACCGATGGGAAACGCAGGATGGAAATGGGACTGGACGAGGCCTTGGTCAGGTTCAGGGAGCGGGGGTGTTTCTTCGGATATATCGTCCCCGGCGCCGCGTGAGCGGCAGCTCCGGCTCCCAAACTGCCAGATTGACCGCGGCAATGCGGGTGCTACCTTTTCCGCTGAATGAAAACCCGAAACCTCCCATTTCTCGGTGCACTGATCCTGCTTTCGCTGCTCCTGCCAGCCCACGGGCAATTGCGGGATGCGGTCAAGCCAGCCGATGACCCGGCTTTCCTGAAAAAATCAGCGCTCCAGATCGACCAGCAGATCGCCAATTTCTACCGCAGGAAAAAACTGCCGGTGCCGGAGGTCACGGACGATGCGACCTTCATGCGGCGCGCGTTCCTTGTCGCCATCGGCAGGATCCCCACCGCCGAGGAGGCCCTGGCCTTTTTGGAAATCGAGGACGAGTCGAAACGGGAGGAACTCATCGGATACCTCATGGCTTCCAAGGGCTACCCCAGCCACATGACCAACTGGGCCTTCGACCTCCTCCGTCTCCGCGACGGCAGGCAGGGCAGCCAGGCGAGCAACGAACCCTACCGGAACTGGATCCGCAAGGCCATCGACGGGAACATGCCATGGGATGAGTTCGTCACCCAGCTCGTCAGCAGCTCGGGCGATGGCTGGGATCCCGAGTCGGCCTCCGTCGGCTACTACACGATCGACCGCGGCATGCCGCTCGACAACCTCGCGAACACGATGCGGATTTTCCTCGGCTCCCGGATGGAGTGCGCCCAGTGCCACGACGATCCCTTCGGAAAGACCGAGCGCATGGATTTCTACCACCTCGCCGCTTTCACCAACGGCCAATACGAACTCAACAAGAATTACATGGCGCCGTTGTGGAGGGAAATCCAGGACGACAGGCAGAGCCGCGGGCAGGAATACCAGGTGGCGCAGCTTTTCTGGGACAGGATCTATGGGATGGCCCTCGGCGGAGGTGGGAAGGGCCGCATCGACCTTCCTTCCGACTACCAATACCGCGATGGAAGCCCGGGCGAAATGGTCGGGGCCAAGACGCCCTTCGGGAAATCCGTGCGCATGTCCGACAGGAAGGACGAGGGCGACGGACGCAAGGAGTTCGCCGAATGGATCGTCACCAAGACCGGCGGGCAGTTCGCATCCGTCATCGCGAACCGGATGTGGGAGCGGGTAATGGGCAAGGGGATCTACGAGCCGGTGGACGAATACATCGAATCGCGCAGCACCGTCTATCCCGAGCTGGTTGACTACATCTCCAAGCTGATGCACGACCTCGATTACGATCTCAAAGCCTTCCAGCACGTCCTCATGCTCACCAGGACATTCCAGTTCGCGACCAACCCGAATCCCTCTACGCTCGCGGAGGGCGACGATTTCCACGGTAGGAAAATCGAACGCCTCACCTCGGAGCAGATCTGGGATTCGCTCATCACCCTCGCAAGCGGCGACCCGGACAAGAAGAAGTTCCGCACCCCGGACAACCGGATCTACGTGGGCAACAGGCCGGTGCTGGTCGGCAAGATGGACATGCCCCAGCTCTCCAGGGAAGTGCTGGCCCTGGAGTCCGAGCAGGAGGTTCGGAAATATTTCAACGACTTCGTCCAGAAGGTGAGGAGCGGTGGCGGTCGGTCGAAGGGGGAGGACTCCATGTCGATGAACACGATGCAGGTCACGAAATACGGCAGGGATGCCCCTGTGCGTGCGTCCGAGCTGCCATCGCCTGCCCCGCGCGAACATTTCCTCTACCTCTTTGGTGCCTCGGACCGTGAGGTCGTCGAGGGCGCGAGCAAGGAGCCGAACGTAGGCCAGGTGCTCTCGCTGATGAACGGCTTCGTCCAGCGCCAGCTCGTCGGGAATTCCGGCGCACACATCTACAAGAGCCTAGAAGGCGCGAGCACGGACGAGGAAAAGATCCGCCGTCTCTACGTCGCCATCCTCAACCGCCCGCCCACTGCCGAGGAGATGGGTTGGATGAAGGAGGAGGTGAAATCGCAGGGCGAGGAAGGCCTGCGCAACATCGTCTCCGCCCTGGTCATGTCCTCCGAGTTCCTGTTCCTCCAATAATCTCTAACAGAAAATCCCATGAAGCACCTACTCAACAAGGCCGATGAGCCGACCCGTCGCCAGTTCATGCAGAACGCAGCGCGCGCCTATCTCGGAGTCCACCTTTTCCCCATGCTCGGCTCCTCCATCGCCAGCGCCGCACCCGACGGCGCGGCCAAGGGCGCGAAGGCGAAGCACGTCATCTACCTCTACATGTCCGGCGGCATGAGCCACCTCGACACCTTTGATCCCAAGCCGAAGAAAAAGGAAGTCATGGGCCCCGCCACCGCGATCCCGACGAGTGCGGACGGGGTGGAGATCAGCGGATACCTTCCGGAGACGGCGAAGGTGGCGGACAAGCTCTGCATCATCAACTCCCTCAATTCGACCCAGGGCGCTCACGAGCAGGGCAGCTACATCATGCACACCAGCTACAGCCAGCGGGGCACGATCCAGCATCCGGCGCTCGGCTCATGGGTGGTGAAACTCGGCGGCAGGCTGCACCCGGAATTGCCCGGTTTCGTCGCCGTGAACTCCTCCCCGGAGCTCACCGGTGGCGGTTTCTTCGGTGCGAAATATTCCGCCGCTCCCATTGGCAGCCCCGACCAAGGCTTGCAGGACTCGCACCGTTCCGGGGATGTTTCCAAAGAGGATTTCTCCCGCCGCCTCTCGCTCGCGGACAGGCTCAACAAGCAGTTCCACGACCGCTACCCGAACACCGATGTGAAAGCCTACGAGGAGCTTTATCGCGAGGCGATCGCACTGATGAATTCCAAGGATCTCAAGGCCTTCGACCTCGGCGAGGAGGATTCGGCGACACGCCAGATGTATGGCAGCGGAAATTTCGCGCAGGGCTGCCTGCTCGCCCGCCGACTCGTCGAGCACGATGTCCGTTTCGTCGAGGTCCAACTCGGAGGCTGGGACACGCACTATGATAATTTCACCGCCGTGGAAGGCCGCTGCAAGGAATTCGACCAAGCCTACGCGGCACTCATCTCTGATCTGGAAAAGCGCGGCAAGCTCAAGGATACGCTGGTCGTCGTTGCGACGGAATTCGGTCGCACGCCGGAGATCAAGGCGGAGCACGGCGATGGGCGGGATCATCACCCGGGTGCCTTCAGCTGCGTCCTCGCGGGCGGCGGCGTAAAAGGTGGCATGAAATACGGCGAAACCGATTCCACCGGCGGCAAGGTGAAGGAGAACAAGGTGACGGTTCAGGACTTCAACGCCACCATCGCCTATGCCCTCGGGCTACCGCACGATCTGGTGCTCATGTCCCCGACGAAACGCCCGTTCAAGATCGCGGACAAGGGGTCTCCGGTGACCTCGATCTTCGGGTGAGGGGAGGCTTTCCGGAACGCCCGGCTCCGGTCGTGCGACCGTCACTTCGCCACACGTTCGGCGAACTTTCCGACAAGATCCACGATCTCCTCGCCTGCGATGTTGAACAGGTCGTTGTGGCCGGCGTCCGGGATCAGGTGGAGTTTTTTGTCGGTGGCGGGTGAGGCGGCGAAGAGTTTCTTCCCGTGGGAGACATTGATCACGCGGTCATCCTCGCCGTGGATGATGAGCAAAGGATGATGCATGGATCGGATGCGGCCCATGTTGGGGAACCTGTCGCCGGGGAAAATCGATACGGGGGTGGGAATGGCTGCGGTGAAAGCGGATCTGAAGGGGGATATAAGCGCCAGCCCCGCAGGTTTTTCACGAGAAGCCAGCCAGACGGATGGTCCGCTGCCCACGGATCTTCCGACGATGATGATTGAGGATGGGGGGATGCCGGTGTCGGCTAGGTGATTCCATGCCGCCTGGATGGCGCGCTGGCAGGATTCCTCGCTGGGCGTTCCTGTTGATTGTCCGTATCCAGGGTAGTCGTAGGCCATCACGCCGAGGCCCCGCGCGTGGAGTTCCTCATAGATGATTTCAGACTGGGCGAGATCCTCGGCGTTGCCGTGGGAATAAAGGATCGTTGGCATTCCCTTGTCGGCGGGTAGGTGGACGTAGGCGATGGACTCGCCCCGGGTGGATTTGAGCAAACCAAGATCAGGATACGAGCTGGTGTAGGACGGGGATGGCGGAACGAATATCAGCTGGTCCGCAAAGAAACAGGATGTGAGCAGGAGCATGAAATAGATCGAGCCAAGGGAGATGAATGGCTTCTTCCAGTTCCACTTGCCGATGAGGATGCGTTTCCAGTCCATCCCGGATCATTCGCACGGTATTGGGAAAATGGAATCACGGAATGCGCAGGTGATATCACGGCCAAGGGTGGCGGGGATAACGGCCCGCGAGTTCCTTTTTCATCTGGGGATATCCGTTCGCCCAGAAGTTCGGGATGTCCTTGGTCATCTGCCAGGGGCGCTGGTTCGGGGCGAGGATGTGGACGAGCAGGGGAATGCGGCCTGCTGCGATGGTCGGGGTGCGGTCGGTGCCGACGAGCTGGGCGAGCTTTGAGGAGAAAAACGGATCCTTGTCCGGGTGGTAGGTGATCTTGGCGGAGTGGCCGGAGGTGAGGTGGATGCGCTCCGGGCAATGGCTGTCTAACAAATGGCGCTGGTGCGAGGATAGCCAATCGTTGAGGACGGGCCAGACATCGGCTTCCTTGATTTCCTTGTAGCTGACCGCTCCGTGGCAGATTTGGGAAATCGCGGCGATGCGATCCTCGTCCGTCCATGTCGGCAGGCCCAGCTCTGGCATCCATTTCGAGATGCAGGCAAGGCGGTGGGTGAACTGCTCGACCTGCGAGTCCCAGTTTTTCAAAACGAGTTCTCCGGTTAGGACGCGGGCGGCGAGGATTTCCGCGGCGGCATCGAGGGGGACGTTCTGGTCGGTTTCCTTCGACTCCAGGACGAGATCGCGGAATTTCGTTTCGCGGAGGCGGACGACGCGCCTGCGGGATTCATCGTAGGCGGCACCGTCCGTGGTGCTGACAGCCTCGGGGAAAAGTTCCTCGATCCACGGGATCTCGACGGCCGTTGCGAGGCGCAGATGGGTGGTGGTTTCACGCGCCTCGACCTCGGTGATCTCGCAGGCGACGAAGGCGTCGGCTTTTCGCACGCAGGATTGGTCGTCGAGGCGGCCGCGGCGGTTGCCGACGAGGCGGCAGGCAAGGTTGCCCTGGGAGAGGCGGATGGCGAGTTGGTCGGAGAAGGCGGCGAGTATGGATTTTGCGACGGCCTCCCGGTTTGCATGGAAGTCGATTTTTCCGACGGATCTCTCCGGAAACATGCCGAGAAGCCGCGAGAGGATCATGGCGGTGTCCTTCGCCCCCCGGGCATGTATGCCTTGCTGGGATAGGCGGCGGGGATCGAAGTTCATCGCTGTGGCGGAATCGAAGGCGCGATGCTCGCCTGCGAAGTCCGATGGATCGTCCGGAAAGATGAAATCCTTGCGGTCGCCGCCGCCCTTACCCTTGGGGAAAATGCCTTCGCCCTGAACGACGGCGGCGATGAACGCCGTCTCGGCGAGGCAACCGTTGTGTAGTCCGGCGAGGAGTAGGCGCGCGTAGCGGGGTTCGAGTGGAAACCCTGCCATTTCCGCCCCGGTTTCGGTGAGTTCTCCGGAGGCATCGATGGCATGCAGTTGCCTGAGGAGGGTTTCGGCTTTGAGGATGCTGTCCTCCGTGGGGGCATCAAGCCACCGGAAGGCTCGCGGATCAAGGACGCCTGCCGCCTTGAGCAGAAGGATCGCTTCGGACAGGTCGATGCGGTGGACTTCGGGGGTTTCGAATTCCTCGCGTTTTGCATGGTCGCCGGTGCTCCAGAGGCGGAGGCAGCGGCCGGGTGCGGTGCGGCCTGCGCGGCCTGCACGCTGGTCTGCGGCGGCGCGGGAAATTTTCCGGATCAGCAGGGTGTTGATGCCACGGCGGGGGTCGAAGGCCGAGGCGCGGGCGAGGCCGGAATCGATCACCGTGCGGATGCCGGGGATGGTGAGGGAGGTTTCCGCTACGTTGGTGGAGACGATGATCTTCGGTTTCTCGGAAGGGCGGATCGCCTTTTCCTGATCGGCGGGGGGCAGTGCGGAGTAGAGCGGGAAAATGTCGTAGAACTTTGCGGCGGGTAAGTTCCCTAACAGCTCAATGGTGCGGCGGATCTCGTGGGTGCCGGGGAGGAAGACGAGGATGTTGCCGGGATCGGGAAGTGTGAGCGCCTCGCGGGTGAGTGCAGCAACCTGTTCCCAGACGGGTGCTTCGCGTTGCGGGCCGGCATGGCGGTGGTTTGTGGCGGGCCGGTGGGGGCGGTGCAGGATCTCGACGGGATAGGTTCTGCCGCCTGCGTTGAGCTCGGTCACGGGAGCCATGTAGTTGGCGAGTGTGTCCGTTTCCAGTGTTGCGGACATGACGACGAGGCGGAGATCGGGGCGTGTGCCATCCTGGAGATCGAGGCAGCGGGCGAGTGCGATATCGACCGCGAGGCGGCGCTCGTGAAACTCATCGAAGATGACCGCCGAGATGCCATCGAGCTGTGGGTTTTCATGGAGCATGCGCTGGAAGACCCCGTCGGTCAGATAAAGGATCTTTGTTTTCGCGGTGTATCTCGTATCGAAGCGAACCGCGTATCCAACCTCTTGGCCGAGCTGTGATTTCCTGTTTCCTGCAACAAATCCCGCGAGCAGCCGGGCGGCCATGCGGCGGGGTTCGATGACGATGACGCGGCCAGCGATTTCCGGAAGGTCGGCGATCATGCCGGGGACTTCGGTGGATTTCCCCGAGCCGGTCGGTGCGGTCAGGAGGATGCGCGACAGTGTTGCCGGTGAAGCGGCGGAACGGATCTCAGCTTCGATTTCGTGGATGGGGAGGCGCACGGGGTGATTCAGTACGGGGCGGTCGTGGCAAAGGCAGCGAAGCCAAAGGGGGGCGTGGCGACAGTGATGGACGGCATTGCTTTTATCTCGCGCGGTGTTTGGAAGCTGCCGGTGCAATCACTTCTGCTTCGGTCGCTTGCCAAGGCTTTCGATGCTGCGGGGTTTGTTGTCGAAGTTCCGCGCACCTTTGCCCACCGTGTCCATGTCGCCAAGTTCAAGGCGCGCGGCGGCGATGCGCTTTAACAAATCGGCCACGACTTCAGGATGTTGCGGAGCAAGGTTGGAGGTTTCTCCGGGGTCGGAGTTGAGATCGTAAAGCTGGATTTCCGGAATAGCTTCGATCATGCGGCCCCACCAGCCGGTTCCGGGCGGGTTTGCCGGACGTGGTAGCACGAGCTTCCAGCGATCCGAGCGCACACCGTTGAGCAAGCAACCGGTGTAGTAGAAAAAATCGTCCCTTGGGCTAGCCTCGGTTTTCCCGAGGAGGAAGGGGCTTGCATCGTATCCGTCGAGTGTGCGGTCTGCTGGGAGTTCTGCCCCAGCGAGTTTGGCGAAGGTGGGGAGAAGGTCCATGGTGCTTAGGAGTTCGTCGCTGGAGCGTTTTGCCGCGATTTTTCCCGGCCAGCGGACGATGAAAGGGACTTTGCAGCCTCCGTCCCACGCAGACATCTTCCATCCCTTGAGAGGAGCTGCGGAGCCGGAGTGGTTGCGAGGAATGAATGGCTTCGCACCCGGTTTCATGCCAGCCGTGGTTTCCACCCATGGGCCGTTGTCGGAAGTGTAAACGACCAGCGTGTTTTCATCGATGCCAAGCTCCTTCAGTTTTCCGAGGATCTGTCCGGTCGACCAATCGATCTCCTCGATTGCATCACCATAGGGGCCGTATTCGGACTTGCCTTTGAATTTTTCCGAGGCTCCCAGCGGGATGTGGGGCATATTGTGGGCAAGGTAGAGGAAGAATGGCCTGTCGCGGTTCCCGGAGATGAACTCGACCGCTTCCCTTGTGTAGTCGGCGGTGATGTGATCCCAGCTCTCGGTACCTTTGATGACGATATCCTGGTTGCGGAAAACCGGCACCCGCAGCTTCACATCGTCCACGCGGACCGTATAGCCATTGAACAGCGGCGTGCCGTAGAAATAGTCGAAACCCTGGGCGTTCGGCATTGTCAGTGGATCGAATCCGCCGGGGCCATTGCCCCTGGCTGTCAGATGCCATTTGCCTATGATGCCGGTCGCGTAGCCCGCCGCTTTGAGCACTTCGGCCATCGTGGTTTCGTCGGCGTGGGGAACCGTGTGCAGATGTTTCAAATTGCCGGGCTCGGCGATCCGGATCGGATAGGAACCGGTCATCAGCGCCGCGCGGGAAACGCCGCAAACCGGCTGGGCGTAGAAGTTCGTCAGCTTCAAGCCCTCGGCAGCCATTTTGTCGATGTTCGGGGTCTTGATGGTCTTCGAACCGAAACAGCCGAGGTCTTCGTAGCCTTGGTCGTCGGTGAATATCAGGATGATGTTTGGAGCGCTTCCATGAACATGGCCGTACAAGGCCATTGTGGCGAGACCCATGGCGTGGCATAGGCTAAGAGCCATTTTGGCTCCCTGTTTCGGAAAGGATGGTTTTTTCATTTATCGCAGACCACGACGAGGCAAGGATGGGTCAGGAATCCTCGGGCGCTGCGGTGGAGGGGGAACCGGCGGCCGCTTCGGAGGGTGGGGGATCGACGATCTCGACGGGAGCGCCGTCCGGGGCGTACGGGAGGCGCGATGTCGCCAGCCAATCGCCGGGGGTGAGGCCGTTGCGGACGATGAGGACTTCAGAGTTGGACCAGATGGGGGAGAGATCGGTGCGGCGGATTTTGGGGTCGTCCTTATCGATGAGGAAGACACGGTTGAGGCTGCGCATGGCGGTGCGGGGGATGACAAAGACATCTTGCAGGGTGATGCCGGACACGGCGGCGCGGAGCGGCTGGCCGATGCGGAGCTGGGGGAGATTCGAGCCGAGGCTGAAGGGATCCTCGATGAGGGCGATGGCGAAGAGCTCGCGGGAGGTAGGATCGAGAGTACCCTCAGTGCGGACGATGCGGGCTTTCCACTGGTGCGTGGTGGGCTGGGAGGGATCGGCGAGGGCGTCTGTCAGCAGGACATCGACGGGCTGATCCGTTTCATCCTCGGGAAGATCGACGAAGGGCAGCTGGGAGGGGGAAAGCGGCAGGCGGATCTCTGCGGTGAGCGTGCCGAAAATTTCACCCAGCGGGGTGGCGGCCCCGACCGCCTGGCCGACCCCGACGAGGCGCTGCCTGACCCGGCCATCGAAGGGGGCGCGGACTTTCGCGCGGTGGAGGTTTCGCTGTGCCTGATCGAGCTCCGCCTGGGCGGCGCTGACGTTCGCCTCCGCCTCGCGGAGCTGGGGGATGCGGAGTACGAGCGGGGAGGGGGCTTCGCCGGGGGCGATCTCGTCCCAGTTGAGCCGAGCCTGCTTGCCGCGCGCCTGTTCCTGGATGAGGGCGGCTTCCGCGCGTGCAAGGCGGGATTCGGAGGCGAAGACCGCCGTTTCAAGATCCGCAGGATCGAGTTCGAGAAGCACATCGCCCTGTTTGAAAAACGCGCCGTCCTCGAAGGCGGGGAGTATGGAGAGGACTGTGCCGGCGACGAGCGGGGTGATGGTGACTTCCTGCTGGGCGCGCACGTTGCCCTGGGTCTCGATGATTACCTTGTAGGAGGTGGGATTCAGGACACATCGCTCCGTCTGGAGGCGCTGGCGGGCTTGGTGCTGGGGCTTCGGTTTCTCCACGGGGATGCCGAGCCATTTCCACGCGCCAAAGCCGATCGCGAGGATGGCAATGGGGATGGCGGCTCTGACGAGGATTTTCATGCGGGGCGGGAACATCCGCCGGGAACGGGGATTTTCCAACTACGAATATGGGGTTGGGTTTGTTGCATTGATTTGGGGGGTGCCTGAAATCCCCATCCATCCCATGGCTACTTCCTAACCCCGGTTGCGGCCGCCCAATCATCCCACTTCCCGGCTAGCCCATTCACCCGATCCGGGTGCTTGGAGGCGAGGTTTTTGGTTTCCGTCCTGTCGGTTGACAGGTCATAGAGCTCCCAGGCCTTGGATTTTCCGTGGGAAACGATCTTCCAATCGCCCTGGCGCACGGCGCGGGTGCCGGCCCAGTGCCAGAAGAGGGTGTCGTCCGGGCTGCGGATGGAGGCTTCGCCCTTGAACAGGGGGAGCAAGCTCTTGCCCTCCAGCGGGAGCAGTTTTTCCCCGCCTGGATATTCCGTCCCGGCCGCGGCGAGGAAGGTCGGCATGAAGTCGATGATGTGTCCGACGGCATCCGTCCTGGAGCCCGGCTTGATCGCAGCCGGCCAGCGGGCGACGAGGGGGGTCGCGATCCCGCCTTCGTGGGAGGTGGATTTGTATTTCCTGAAAGGCGTGTTCTGGAAGTGCGCCCAGCCTGGGCCGACATGGGAGTAGAATTCCTTGGGGCCGGGGATCTGGGCGGTGTCGTTGCCGCCGGGTGTTTCGGAACAGGAGCCGTTGTCGCTGAGGAAAAGGATGAGTGTGTTGCGGGCGATGCCGAGTTCGTCGAGTGCGGCGAGCACCTTGCCGATGTTGTGATCCATCGAGGTGACCATCGCGGCGTAGGTTTCCATGCGGAGGTTCTGCCAATCCTCGCCGATGCCCTTGGCCTCGTCCCATGCCTGGACCTTGTCGATGCCGCGTATGTCCGGCCATGTTTCTGGGTCGATCAAGCCCATCCTGATCTGGTTCGCGCGGCGTTCCTTGATGAGCGAGTCCCAGCCTGCGGAAAATTTCCCCTTGTAGGCGGCGATGTCCTCCGGCTTCGCGTGGAGCGGATAATGCGGGGCGGTGAAGGGGAGGTAGTGGAAGAACGGCTTGCCCGACTTCGCGTGCTTCCTGATTGTCTCGACGGCGTGGTCGCCGAAGGCATCGGTGGCGTAGAAACCTGCCGGGAATTCAGTGATGATATCGTCGTTGTGGCCGGAGACCCGCACCGCACCGCCCTTGAATTTCGGGTCGGGCTGCAAGGGGTTGAAGAAATTGCTGGCGCCGTCCCACAGCCCGTAGGCCTCATCGAAGCCGCGATCCCATGGCCGCGTACCCACCGAGCTGCCGTTGTGCCATTTCCCGCTCATCCCGGTCGAGTATCCCGCCCCGCGCAAGGCCTCGCCGAGCGTCAGCATGTCCTTGCCGATGAGCTCGATGCCCTTGCCGCCCTTGCGCGGGTAAAGCCCGGTGAGCAGGGAGGCGCGGGTGGTGGTGCATTTCGCGTTGTTGTAGAACTGCGTGAAAAGCATCCCCTCGCGGGCGATGCGGTCGATGTGCGGCGTCCTGATATGAACCGCCCCGTAGCAGCCGATGTCGGACCAGCCCATATCGTCCGCCATGATGAGGATGATGTTGGGCTTTTCCGAAGCCGACGCGGCGCAGGCCAGTGACAGGGAAAGAAGTGCGGGGAGGGTTTTCATGCCGCCAGACTCCACCGTGCCAAGCCGCGCCGCAAGGAGGAAGAGGTAGGCCTTGATTCAGGGATGGGAGCCACGGATTTCATGGAAAGCACGGATGTGAGCATGGTTGGGGAATTCATCCCGACCCCCCCGGGGGAGGAGTGGCCGGATCCGAGGAATTCATCGGGAATCCATGGCGATCCGTGGGTCTGGCTTCCGTTCCCGCGTTCCTCACTTTTCCACGAAGTCCGCCGCCTGGAGGAGGGCGGCGCGGTCATCCTCCGCGAGATCGGCGAGGGAGTATGAAACCCAGCGGGAGCCGACTTTCAGCATTACGAAGTCATCGCCGACCTTGAAGACACCCGGTGCGGTGATGGCGACCCCCTCCTTGTTGTTCCATTTCCTGGCGGGGATGGGGAGGCCTTCGGGGGGCTGTGCTTCCACAGGCGGCGGGGTTTCGGCGGCGGGTTCCGCAACTGTTTTTCCGGAAAGGTCTTCAAGGCCGGTTTCATCGATCTTGCGCGGGTCGATCTCCGCGCCGGTGACGAGGATCATGGCATCGTGGCGGAGCGGCGATCCGCCAAGGTACATGCCCCAGCGGAAGGAGCTTTGCCCCTCGGGGCGGGCGTAGGAGCCTTTGCCGACCTCCCTGCCGTTGAGGAAGACCTCGTAGTCGCGCCCGTTGTCGCGGACGCGGATGTGGAAGGGTTTGCCGGTCATGTTGCGGGCGATGGTCTTGTCCTCGCCGCGGCGGTGGTTGAGCTTGATGTCGCCGTCGTCGCTCATGTTGAGCTGTACCGACCAGTCATTCACGTTGTTCTTGGCCTGGAAGATCGCGGCGCCGTGAGGCTTGATGATCGTGTAGGTGCCGACCCATTCGTGCCATTTCCCCTCCGTCCAGTTGAGCTTGCTGAAGGCCTCCACGCGGGCGGCGAGCTCCCGGGCGTTGCGCACGTTCGTTTCTCCCTTGAAGAGCCGGAAGACCTGGGTGTTGCCGTCCTCCTGGTACCACCTTGTCCATTTCGGGAAATCCCGCCTCTGGATGGAGCTGTTGGCGAGGGTGTGGATGTTGATCTCCTGGGGGATCTTGCGCCGCGCATTCGGGCCGTCGCTGAGCAGCGCTTCGTTCACGCTGATGCGCGAACCGGTGAGCCCACCGGTGGTGTTGCTGCCGGTTTCCAGGTCGCCGCTCTCCATGATCTCGGCGAAGGTCTTGTCCGTCCCGCGCTGGGTGTAGAAATCCCCAGGATCCGCAAGGCCGGCCGCCGGTACCACGGACGCGATCAAGGTGAGCATCCGCAAGCCTTTGGAGCGAGGCTTTGCGAGCCGGGGTTGGCAGGGCTTTCTCATCGGATGGAACGGCTTGTATGCAAGATACGCATCCCTTGCATGGAAATTCTCACTTTCCGCCGCATTTCGCGCTGCCTGCCCAAAGCCCCGGGCGGGTATGGCGGGGAAGGGCTGCGGATGACGGGAACCCGGGAAAAATTCATCACCATTGGCATTGCTCCTGCAGCAGGAACTATCTAAACCACTGGCATGCAAATGAACATCCGCGGTATGTTTCCCCTCTTCATAGGGCTTGGGCTTTCCATGCAGGGCATCTCGAACGCAGCGGAATCCCGCATCTGGACATCCCGAAAGGGCAGCATCCTGGAGGCGGAGCTCCTGAAGGCGGATGCGACCAGCGCAACGCTCGTCACCAAGGATGCCCGCCAGATCGTCCTCAAGCTTGAGGATCTCAGCCTAGCCGACCGGCAATTCATCGTCGAATACGGCGGTGGGGATCCAGGCATGCTGACCACCGGGGATTTGGGGAAACCGGAAGAGCAGGTCAGGATCGATTCGGCGACGATCACCAGGCTGAAGGACGCGGCGCTCATCATGGGCGGGGACAGCGAGATGGATTTCGAGCTGACGCAGAGCGAGCATTTCCTCATCGCAAGCGCCGGGAAAGTCCGCGCCGATGCGGTCGCGAAAACAGCCGAGAGGCTATGGCACGGGATGGCGTTCCAGCACATGAATTTCCGCCGCGACTGGGCGGACACCCGCATGCTCATCTTCCTGGTGGAGGATCGCACCACCTACGGCGCCCTGGGTGAGTGGAACAAGAAAACCCTGATCGCCGCAGACCAGCGGGATGCGGCCGAGCGCTCCGCCGCGACCTGGGACAGGGTGGGTTCCACCTCGGTCACCGTCACCCCGGAGATGGCGGAGCCCTTCAAGCTCCAGCCGCGCGCCCTCGTTTTCAATGTCAAGGACGACGCCCGCTACAAGAAGGAGATGGGTCCCTTCCAGATCCACTGCATCGCAGGAGCCTTGCTCGGGAAGCAGCTCGGGGGTGTCAGTTCCTTCGGCAGCGAGGGCTACTTCGCCATCACCACCGGGCATTCCTATTACAAGGAAATCTCCCTGGGCGGGAAAAGCGAAACGCAGATACTCAACGTAACCGGCTCCCAGAATGACGAGATCGCCTCGGCAAGGGGCTTCGAGGACGGATCGTCGTGGGCGCGCTCGCTGCGCAAGGCCGTCCGCAAGGGCGATGTCAAAGTGGAGCTGGAGCCCATGCTGAAGTGGACCTTGGACGGCCTCAAGCCGGAGCAGCTCGTTCTCATCTACTCCTTCAGCTACTATCTGCAGAGCGACATGAAGCGCCTCAGCGCCTTCGCCGCCATGGTGCGCCGCATCGAATCTTCCAACCAGATCCCCCCTGCCATAGAGATTGCGAAAATTTTCGGCTTCGAGACGGTCGAGGCTCTCAACGAGGATTGGGCGAAGTTCATCAAGGAAGGGGATTTCAAGTGAAGCGATCCATGAAGCCCTGCACCACCGCGCTCGCCGCCCTCGCCCTATTTTCCGCCCTATCCGCCGCCAGCGCACAGGCGCCGCCCGCGGAGGAGTACCGTGATTTCGTAGGCAGCAACGGCAAGGTCATCCAGGCCGTCCTCATCGACAAGACGGAGGACAGCGCCACCCTCTTGCTGCGCAACGGCCAGCGCGCCACCGTGCCGCTCGACAAGCTCAGCGATGCGGACAAGGGATACGTCGGCGCTTGGTCCAAGGAAAAGGCCGTGTTCCTGCAGAAGTGCATGAGCCTCTCCGTCGGCCAGCTCCTTGAGCTGCGCGGCTACGAGGCCTTCCCCTTCCGCCTCGACGGGAATTCCATTTTCATGGACGGGAAGCTCAACGGCAAGGAAGGGGCGTTCCTCATCGATACCGGCGCGGGCACCAGCCTGCTCCACATCCCGTTTGCGGAGGCGGCCGGTTGCAAGGTCGGGGAGCTGGACCAGATCATACGCGGGGTGGCGGGCGAGGCTCCCGCCGGCTTCACCGATGTCCCCACCATCTCCTTCGGGGAGTCCGTTTTCAAGGGCACCACCATGCTCGCCACGGATCTGACCAACGGCCTCGACAAGCCGGAACAGCTCAACAAGCAGGCCATCCTCGGGGCGGAGCTGATGAGCCAGCTCGATGCGGTCATTTCCTATCCGGAGCGCCGCATTTTCCTGCGTCCCGACAAATCCGACGGCGCGGAGGTCGATGCCACGGATGAATCCGCCCTTGCCTTCCGGCTTTTCAAAACCACGGACAAGAAGATCTACCGTGGCGAGATCACCTCCAAGACCCCCACCGTCATCACCCTCACGCTGGTCGGGGGGAAAACCCTGCAGCTGCCGATTTCTCGGCTCTCCCCGGAGGATGCGAAATATGCGAACAACTGGAGCGAGGCCTCCGCGTTTTTCCTGAAACATTGCCAGAGCCTCACCATCCAGGAACTCCTGACCCTGCGGAAATACCAATCATTCGAATACAAGCGCGAGGGCAACCACATTTTCGTGGACGGCACCCTCAACGACAACCCCGTGACCTACATGGTCGATACCGGAGCGGACAGCAGCCTGCTGCACCTCAAGGCCGCCAACGACAATGCCTGCGAGGTCGGGCCCATGGATCAGGAGGTCATGGGGATAGGCGGGAGGGCGCCCGCCGCCGTTGCGAACATCAAGAAGCTCACCATGGGCGATGCCGTCCTGACGAACCGCAAGGTGCTCACCACGGATCTGAACCGCTTCAGTCCGGACAAGGAGCTGAGCTACGTCGGGCTTTTCGGCGCGGACTTCATGCGCGAGCTTGATGCCGTCATCACCTACCGCGAGAAACGGATTTTCCTCATCCAGCGTTGAGCCGCTCAGAAACCCAGCTTCCGCTTCTTCGGCTCCCGGTTGAGCTTCTCGCATGCCAGCTTGCAGAGTTCCAGCACGATGGGCTCGCAGATCTCGTAGAACACCCCGGTCCCGCGTTTTTCCCGCGATAGCAGCCCGGCCTCGTGGAGCACGCGGAGCTGCCGCGATATGTTTGCCTGCGTGACGTGAAGCGCCTCCACCAGCTCCCCGACGCTGCGCTCCCCGTCCTTCAGCTCCTGCAGGAGGGCAAGGCGCGTGGGCTCCGAAAATGCGCGGAAAAACGACGCCACCCGCCCGAGGTCTGACAAATCCAGTTTCATCGACGCAAAGATATCCGGATTTTTCGCTTGCGCAAACATAATCGTATGCGCATATTCGCATGAAATGAAAATAGAAGCAAAGGAATTGGAGGCCGCCCTCGAAGCGGGCCGGGTCAGGTTGGTGGATGTGCGCACCCCCGCGGAGTTCGGGGAGCTGCATATCGAGGGCTCCGAGCTGATGCCGCTGGACAGGCTGGATGCGGATCGCCTCAAGGGCGGCGGGCGGGAATGCGTCATCGTGTGCCGGTCGGGCAAGCGAGCGGCTCAGGCAAGGGAAAAGCTGGAGGCCGCAGGCTGCGAACGGATCCGGATCCTTGAGGGAGGTGTGCAGGCATGGGAGCAGGCGGGCCTGCCGGTGAAGCGTGGCAAGGCCGCCGTTTCCCTGGAGAGGCAGGTCAGGATTGCGGCGGGGCTGCTGGTGCTGCTTGGCGTAACCCTTGGCACCTTCGTCCATCCGGGTTTCCACGGCATCGCCGCTTTCGTAGGCGCCGGGCTGACCTTCGCGGGCATCACCGACTGGTGCGGGATGGGCATGCTGCTTGCCCGCGCCCCGTGGAACCAAGGCGCGGCTCAGCAATCCTGCTCCCTCTGAGACCCAACCAAACGACACCATGTTCCTCAGGCAAATCACGGATCCCGCGCTCGCTCAGAACGCATACCTCATCGGCTGCCAGCGGACAGGCGAAGCCTTGGTCATTGACCCCGAGCGCGATGTGGACCGCTATCTTGAAGCCGCCCGCAACAACGGGCTGAGGCTGATCGCGGTGGCGGACACGCACATCCATGCGGATTACCTCAGCGGTGCCCGGGAGCTGGTGGAGCGCCACGGCGCGCGCGGATACTTTTCCAAGGAAGGCGGCGAAGACTGGCAGTTCGAGTGGGCCAAGGGGCTCGATGGCGTGACCATGCTCGGCGACGGCGATGTCTTCCGCATCGGCAACATCGGGATCAAGGCGCTGCTGACCCCGGGGCACACCCCGGAGCACATGAGCTTCCTTGTGACGGACACCGGCGGCGGGGCGAGCGAACCGATGGCCATCGCCAGCGGGGATTTCCTTTTCGTGGGCGATGTTGGCCGCCCCGACCTGCTGGAGAGTGCGGCGGGCCAAGCAGGCCTGATGGAGCCTTCGGCAAAGGCGCTTTACGAAAGCCTGCGGGGCACCGCGGCACTGCCAGGTTTCCTCCAGGTGCTTCCGGCACATGGTGCGGGCAGTGCGTGCGGCAAGGCGCTCGGCTCGGTGCCCACCAGCGTGCTCGACTACGAGCGCCACAACAACGCGGCCTTCCGCCAGGCGCTCGAAGGCGGCGAAGGGGATTTCGTGAAAACGATACTCGAAGGCCAGCCCGAGCCGCCCCTCTACTTCGCACGGATGAAACGCGACAACCGCCTCGGCCCGCCCCTGCTCGTTGGAGGGATGATGCCGCAGCCGGCCAGGATCGGGGCTGCCGATCTCGATGCATGGGTGGGGCGTCCCGGAAGGGCAATCCTCGACCTGAGGACGGACCGTGCAGCTTTCATGGCCCGCCATGTGAAGGGGGCGCTGTTTACACCAGCAAGCGGCGTCCACCTTTCCGCAGCCGCAGGCTCCTATCTCGCCGAGGGCGACGAGATCCTGCTTCTGTTAGATGATGGTGCCGGGCTGGGGCTTGCCGTCCGGCAAATGATCCGGATCGGTCTCGACCGTGTGGCGGCATGGATGCCCGTCTCGGAAGCGCTGTCTGCGGACAGGCACATTGGATCGATACGCCGGATTCCAAGCGCTGATCTTGCGGGGGAAATTTCAGGCCATCCCGGTGCGGCCGTGCTCGATGTCCGGGGTGCGGGCGAATTCGCTGCCGGGCATGTGGTTGGTGCGGCGCACATCGCGCACACCCGCCTCGCTTCCGGGAAAAATGAAATCCCGGAAGGCAGGCCCTTGTTCGTCCACTGCGGCAGCGGGATGCGCGCCTCGATGGCTTGCGCGTACCTCGCCCACCAGGGACATGACGTCGTGCATGTTGACGGGGATTTCGGAGATATCGCGGAATCCCTGAGGCAATGAACCCGCTTGTCATCTCAGGAGCCCTTGCCATAGGTCTCTCGCTCGGCCTCACAGGTGCGGGTGGCAGCATACTGACCGTGCCTGTGCTGGTCTATCTTGCCGGGCTTCCGCCGGATGAGGCGGTCGGGGTGAGCCTTTTTGTCGTGGGGGCCGCAGCCCTTGTCGGGGCGCTGCAGCGCTGGAGAAGCGGTGATTTCCACCCGCAGGCCGCGCTGATCTTCGGCGGTGCCGGGATGCTTGGTGCGGCGGCGGGTGCACGCTTCACCCCGCTCGTTCCAGGTGCGGTGCTGATGGGGCTGTTTGCCATCCTGATGATCGTGGTGGCCATCGGGATGCTCTTGGGAAAGGACGGCCAGGTAGCCCCGCTGCCCGAGTGCAAACCCGCCCGCTGCCTGCTGGCAGGCGGCGCCACCGGGGTGCTTACAGGTTTCGTCGGGGTAGGGGGCGGGTTCGTGCTCGTCCCCGCGATGATGCGTTTCGCCAGGCTGCCGCTGCCGATGGCGGCCGGTACCTCGCTGGCGGTGATCGCCGCGAATTCAATTTCCGGAGGGATTTCGCACCTGCCCTCGGTTGCCGGCCACTGGCCTCTTGCCGCGATGTTCGCCGCTTTTGCCGCAGCGGGCGTCCTGCTTGGGAAGCGCCTCTCGGAGAAGCTGCCGGCGAGGGCGATGCGCCAGGGATTCGCGGTGATGGTTCTGCTGGCGGGAGGGTTTGTCCTCTACCGCAGCCTGGCCGGATGAAGAGGGATTCTTTGCAGGAACCGGGCTTTATGTTTGCCTGATTGCGCCCTGATTCCCAAGGTTTGCCCTAACCTCGACAAACCCATGCCGACCTACCTGACCCCGCTTGCCGGATTGCTTGGCCTTTGCCTCGCAGCATCCCTGTTTTTCACGATCAAGAAACAAAGTGCCGGCGGTGGGCTTGCCGAAGCGATCTCGTTGAAGATCCAGAGGGGTGCGATGGTTTTCATGAAGCGAGAGTTCATGCTCATTGCCGCATTCTCGGTGATGCTTGGCGGGGCGCTGTTCCTCTTCCAGGACAAGGCCTACGGCGGTGCGCAGGCGGTCGCGTTTTTCATGGGCTGCGTGGCATCGTCCGCAGCCGGTTTCATCGGGATGAAAACCGCCACCCTCGCCAATGTCCGCACCACCGTCGCGGCCAACGAATCGGGCGCCCCCAAGGGGCTCAAGATCGCCTTCTCCGGCGGTGCGGTGATGGGGCTGACGGTTGCGGCAATGGGACTTCTCGGCCTGGGGACTTTGTTCCTGGTTTTCTCCGGCAACTTGCATCTTCCGGAAATCCTGGAGGGCTTTGCGATGGGCGCCTCGCTCGTCGCGCTCTTCTACCGGGTCGGCGGCGGGATTTTCACCAAGGCGGCCGATGTCGGCACGGATCTCGTCGGCAAGGTGGAGGCGGGGATCCCGGAGGACGACCCGCGCAATCCCGGGGTCATCGCGGACAACGTGGGTGACAATGTCGGCGATGTGGCGGGGATGGGCTCGGACATCTTCGAGTCCTACTGCGGAGCGCAGATCGCGACCGTGGCCATCGCCGCCTCGGCAGGTGTCGCTGCGGCATCCTACGGTGCGGAGTCCAAGGAAATCCTGCTCCAGTTTCCCTTCATCCTGACCACTGCGGGGATCATTTGCTCTGCGCTGGGCATCGTGATCGTGAATCTCTTTGCGGACAAAAACCCGGCGCGGGCGCTGCGGACGGGCACGATCGCGGCGGCGGTTCTGTTTGTGATCGCCGCCTTCGGGCTGACGAAGTTTCTTGGCCTCAGCCAGATGCTTGCCGGCGCGGTTCTGTGCGGATCTCTGGGCGGGATATTGATCGGCCTCATCACGGAGCATTACACCGGAGGGAAGCCTGTCCGCACGATTGCCGCGCAGGGTGAGACCGGTGTCGCCACGCTCATCATCTGCGGCCTCTCGGTGGGTCTGCAATCCGTCGTCCTGCCTGTCCTGACCATCGCCGCGACGCTCTATGGTGCGTATGAATTCGCCGGTCTCTACGGAGTCGGTCTCGCCGCGATCGGGATGCTTGGCACGGTCGGCATGACCATGGCCATCGATGCCTACGGCCCCATCGCGGACAATGCGGGCGGGATTGCGCAGATGGCGGATATGGGAGAGGAAACGCGGGCGATCACAGACAGCCTTGATGTGGTGGGCAACACCACTGCGGCCATCGGGAAAGGCTTTGCGATCGGTGCCGCAGGGCTTGCGGCGCTGGCGCTCATCACCGCGTTCATCCAGAAGACGGGGATCAGCCTCGATCTCGCCGCGCCGGATTCTCTGCGCTATTTCTTCGTCGGCCTGCTCATCGGTGGGGCGGTGCCATTTTACAACGGATCGCTCACCATGGATGCCGTGGGAAAAGCGGCGGGCAGGATGATTGGGGAAATCCGCCGCCAGTTCCGAGAGGAACCGGGCATCCTGGAGGGAACGGTTGAGCCGGATAGCGATCGCTGCATAGACATCGCCACCAAGGCGGCGACCCGCGCCATGGTGGGGCCGGCGCTGCTTGCGGTGGGCACGCCGCTGGTGGTGGGGTTCGGCTTCGAGTGGATGGGGGCGGAAGGGGCGCAGGCTGGGGCCAAGACCCTCGCCGGGACGCTCATCGGGGCGCTGCTAGGCTGTGTCTTCCTTGCCCTGTTCATGTCGAATGCGGGCGGTGCTTGGGACAACGCCAAGAAATACGTCGAGGAAGGCCACCACGGCGGTAAGGGCTCGGAACCGCATTCCGCTTGCGTGGTGGGCGACACCGTCGGCGATCCCCTGAAAGACACTTCCGGCCCGTCGATGAATATCCTGATCAACGTGATGTCCATCGTCAGCCTGGTGATCGCCGGGCTGCTGTAGTGCGGCTAATTGCCGCCGAGGGATTCCAGCCATGCATCGAGGTCGCCGGCTTCCCTGATGGAGCCGGTGATTTCCTCCTCCAGCCTGGTTTGGCCTGCGGACTTGGCCTTTGCTGCGATCTCGGCGAGCTTGGATACGTAGGCATCGCGGATGGTTGTGGCGGAGGCGGTGAACTGCTTGTCGATCTCCGCCTGCTTTTCCACATGATAGTTCGCCAGTTTCAGGGTTTCGGTGGAGTAGGCGATTTCATCGGATCGCATGTCTTCGACGATGAGGCGGTTGTCCCTCACGCATTGCTTGATGCGCTCCACATGGGGGGCCCATTCCGCCTGGCCGCTCTTGTTGAGGTTGCGCAGGAAAGAGTCCAGATCCCATGTGAGTTTCTTGGAATTCGCGGCGATGGCCTCGTCGCGTTTGGCAGCCGCCGCATCCACAACCTCCTTGGCGCGGGCAAGGAGCGCTGCGGTCTCCACGCCGGGATCCGGCGTGGGGGTGGCTTCCGTTTTGGGATCCTTGCTCCACTCGATGATGAAACCGGATGCCTCCTCTTCCCTGTCCAGGCCGTCCCAGCCGCCGCCGGGGCGGATGGAGAGGGCGGAGTTCCCGTCGCTTGCGGAGGCATCGTCCGCCCACTGTGCGAAAACCCATGGTTCACCGGTGGACCATTGCCAGAGGTTGCCTTCGAGGGAGCCGCCGAGCCAGATATGCGAATCCTTGTCCAGCCGGGAAGTCAGCTTCCTGAGGTTGTCCGCCTCCTCTTCGTTGGAAACGACAAGCAGGTGCCCTCCGGCGCTTTCCGCGAGGCCGCGAGCGAGATCCCAGCTGAGCGGGCGTGGGACATGGAGATAGTGGCGCTCTCCGAAGGCGACGGTGCCGGGCGGGAAAAGCGGAGCGGGCTGGGACATGGATTTTGCGGTGGCGGCCAGCTGGGATTCCAGTTTCCCGGGATTCGATCCGTCGCGGTGCCACTGGATGATGAAAGGAAGCTGCGAGCCGACTCCGTCCGCTGCGACGGTGCCCGCGTTTCCAAGCGAGAGGCTTTGTCCGCTGCCCGAAGATGCCGCGCCGCCTTCCCAGATGGATCCGGTGACCGACACCCATGTGTTTTCCCCTGCGGATGAAACGCCGATCCATGCGGCCTTGCCCTTTGCGACCGCGTCAAAGAGCCATGCGGTGTCCGCCTCATTTGCGGGAACGGACAGATGACCGCCGTGCCCTTCCGCGAACCATGCGGCATCCGCCCAGCTCATCGGCTTGGAAACGAAAAGGTAATCGCTCTCGCCGCGGCTGATGCTGCCTGCTGGCATTTCCGTGCGTGTGCCGGATGCGAGGCTGGAGCGCAGGCGCTCCAGGGATTCCATGGCGCTCTCCGTTTCCTTGGGAGCTTCAAATTGCTGTTCCGGCCTATCCTGGGGGACAAGGCGCTGATCCCTGACCTTCTGGATCGCGGCCTCCGCAAGTGCCCTCTCTTTCTTGGCTGCCTCATGCTTGGCGATGATCTCCTGGTTTTCCCGTTCGCGGGCAGCCCGCACCTTGCCGAGCAGCTGCCATGTCAGGTGGATGCCGAAGAGGAGGCCGACGATGATGACCAGGTTCCTCAGCAGCTTCCAATCGAAGCCGACCTTGCCGGATGGCAGGGGCGTTGCCTCCGAGCCAGCCGGGGACGGCTCGCGACCCTGAGCCTTGGGCAAGGCCGCGAGTTTTGATTTTCCCGCTTCCGCAGCCTTTTTGAGGGATGCATGGAGGGCACCCACATCGGCCATCCGCTTCGCCGGATCGGGATCTGTCGCCTGTTTCCACACGGCATCGATTTCGGGACGGCAGACGCCGAGCTCCGATGGGGCGCGGGCATCTGCGCGGTGGCGCCGCCCGGTGATAAGCTCATAGAAGACGGCTGCAGCGGAGTATACATCCGATTGAGGGCTGCCCGCCGATGGATCGGCAAGCACCTCGGGAGCGGCGCAGGCTGTGGTGATGTCGTCTGCGGCATCTTCCTGGGTGGAATAGGCCAGCCCGAAGTTCCCGATCTTTGGCTCCGCCTTTTGGTTCAGCAGGACGCATGAGGGGCAGAAGTGACCGTGGGAGATCCCCTTTTCATGGGCATGGGCGAGTCCATTGCAAATCCCTGCCATGAGCAACATGGCTTGGTCGAACTCGACCGCCGCGCCCCTGGTGGAGCGTGCGAGCGATTTGCCCGGCACGAACTCCATGACGAGATAGGGCATTCCCCCAACGGTGCCGGAATCGAAGATGCTGATCAGGTTCGGATGCTTGAGGCCTGCCGCGAGGCTTGCCTTGCTTTCGAACGCATCGAGGGATTCGGGGTTGAGGAGTTTGATGGCAACCTGCCTGTCCAGCGACTTCTGGGTCGCGAAATATACCGCCCCATGCCGGTTCCCGGAAATTTTCGCCGTAAAACCGTATCCCGGCAGCAGGGAACTCATCGACTCCGGAGCCGGTGCATTGAATGGTGTCTCTGTCATGGGAAAGGGCGGACGGGCGGACACTCCATCATCCACCCACTCGGCAGGAAGCACAAAATTTGCCGGAATGGGGTATTCACGAAAAAAACCGCATTAGGTTGAATTCGACCGATGGCATGCCGCTCACTCCAGCTTGACGGCTTGGTCGACGAGATCAAGGAAGTCGTATCGATCCGGGACGAGACCGTCCGCAGCGACTTCCCTGGCGAGGCCGAGCACCATGGTTTCATCGAGGGAGGCGGCATCCTCGCCCCGCAACCACAGGCCGAAGCCGCAGACGAGGGCGGCGAAGCGGGCGTCATCGGAAGGTTCCTGCTCCGGGTTGCGTAGCAGGGGGATGGACGGGGCGGGGGATCCATCGACGCTCCAGGCGAGTCGGCCGAGGTTTTCCGACCTGGAGTTCACCTCGAGCACAAGTAGCATCGTGGAGTTGGGGGACATGCGGGATGCGGCGGGGTTTGCGGCAGAGCCGGATGCGGGCGGGTATCCGAGGAGCTTGTGGGAAATGACCGATCCGGCATCAGCCTTGTATTCGACGGAAAGCGACCTTTCTCCGTCCTTTGCGCCGCGCACCTCGATGAGGATGAGGCTGCCGGAGGGTTTCCAAGGGCAGGGGATGATCTCCGCGCCGAGCTTGCAGCCGCCCTTCAGCGCCACGGCGGCGTTCGCCCTGAGGGGGAATGCGTTGAGCATTTCCGGGACGCTGACCTCATCGGCGGAGGGTTTCCTGGATGCGATGCGCACCGCGGAGGAAATCTTGGCAAGGCTCTCCTTTCCGGCGCGCAGCGGGAGGCGGATCGCGCCAGCCGTGCCATCGCGGGGCACGGCATCCGGCATGGCGGAGGGTGGGGCGGCGTTGTTCGCGCTGTTGCCGCTGACGCCCTTGCCGCCGCCCTTGGTCGCAGGGATCTTGGTGAGGATGAAAATGCCCGCCGCGATCGCCGCTGCTGCGGCAAAGGGGACGACCCATGATTTCCGGGCTTTCCTGTGGGAGCCGAGCTGCACGACCTTGCCATTGCGCGCCGCCTCCTTCGCGGCGCGCCGGATGTTGTCGCGCTGGCGCGGCAGCAGCGTGTCCCTTCCCCCTCCGAGCAACCCGGTGAGCTGGGACTGCGCCTTCTCCGCCTCCGCGACAACCATGCGCAGCGAGGGATCGCCCGCGACGGCATGCTCGACCGCCAGCGCCTCCTCGGGCGGGAGTTCGCCGAGGATGTAAGCGGTGAGCCTTGGATCTTCCGTATGCAGTTTCATATCAAATCGCCTGTTTCTGTGGCAGCCATTCGCGCAGCCTTTTCAATCCGGTGTGGATCAGGAAACCGATGTTCCCCTCCGTGAGGCCTGTGACGTCACGGATTTCCGAGTAACTCATGCCTTGCTGGAATTTCAGCAAAATGACCTCCTTCTGGTTCTTTGCGAGCCTGTCCATGAAGCGCATGACATGGGCGAGCTGTTCGTCCCTGTCCGCCTGCTCGTCGGGAGCAGCCTCCACGCCCGCGACCCGCTGCCAGCGCAGCTCGTCGAGCGGCTCGATCCGCTTGTCCTTGCGCAGGACGTCGAGGCAGCGGTTCCGGCAAACGGTGAACAGCCAGCTCTTGAGGCTGTCGCGCACCTTTTCCGGATCCTGCTGGCAGAGCCGGATGAAGGTGTCCTGCACGACATCCCGAGAGCGGTCCAGATCATGTAAAAAGGTTCTCGCATAGCCGATGAGCGCGGATTCGTGGTCCTCCACGGCCTTTTCTATGAACTCTTCGAAGTCGCAGGGATTCATCAGATCGGTCGGTTAGGAACCAGCGCACCCTGATGGAACGCGCAGGCCCCGGGGTTCATTAGGGAATTTTTTCCTGCCCATTTCATCGGATGAAATAGCCGAGGTGCTCCAGCTCAAGGGCGAGATCGACGTTGTTGACGGTCACTTCCGCAGGCACCTCAAGCATGATTGGGGAGAAGTTGAGGATCGCCTGGATGCCGCAGGCAACGAGGCGGTTGGTGACTTCCTGCGCGGTGCCGATGGGAACGCAGAGGATGGCGAGCTTCACCGAGTGCTCGGGCACGAAGGTCTCCAGGCTGGAAACGTCGTGAACCGGGATGGAAAGCGCCCGGGCGCGGGCTTCGTCCGGCCTCGCATCGAAGGCGGCGATGACCTCGAAGCCCTCTTTCTGGAAACCCTGGTAGCGGAGCAGGGCTGAGCCGAGGTTCCCCGCACCCACCAGGATGACGGGCTGCAGGTGCTCGCGGCCCAGCGCCTCGCGGATTGTCGCGATGAGTACGTCGACGGGGTAGCCGAGGCCGCGTGTCCCGAACTGGCCGAAATACCCTAGGTCTTTGCGCAACTGGGAGGGCGTGACCCCGGCGGCCTTGGCAAGGGTCGTGGAACTGACCGTCTCCTGTCCGTTGTCGCTGAGCTTCTGAAGGCAGCGATGGTAGATGGAAAGCCGGTAGATCGCCTTTTTCGGGATATCCGTCCTGTCGGCTTTTCCGGTTTCGTCTTCCACGCTTGTTTGTGTTAGAGGCTCTCGGGCCGCTGAAGCAGGTCCGATACGCGCTTGAGAAGCACCCCCGCCCCGCCACCGTCCACAACCCGGTGGTCGAAGGTCAGCAGCAGCTCCGCCTCGGTGGCCGGGATGAAGGTCTCCACCTGCTCGCTCCACACCGGCTTTTTCCTGCCCGCACCGATCCCGAGGATGAGGGTCTCGTTGGGCAGCGGGATGGGCGTGCCGGTGGTCAGCCCGAAGGTGCCGAAATTGGTCACGGTCGCGATCCCTCCGCGCGAGTCCTCCTCGGTGAGGCGGCGGCGTCGGGCGCGATCCACGAGGTCGTCATACTCGGCGACCAAATCCGCAAGCGATTTCTCATCGACTTTCCGGATCGTGGGAACGACCACCCCGTCCTCCACCTGCACCGCCACGCCGATGTCAAAGGAGCGCGGGTGCACCACCTTTTCGCCGATCAGGTAACCGGCGGTCATCGGCTGCTCCTTGAGCGCCAGGGCGAGGGCGCGAAGCAGGTAAAGCGTCATGCCCGGCTTGGGTGATTGGGCGCGGCGGTGGTCTAGCAAGCGATCCAAAAGCACAGGCATGCCCACGGTGGCGAGCGGTCTTGTCCAGCTGCGCCGCATCGCATCGGCCACGGCCATGCGCATCGGCGAGGCGGGGACGCTGGGCCACGACTCGAGGTAATCGAGGAAACGCTCGAGATCTTCCACCGTGACACGGCCACCCGCACCGGTTCCGGCGACTGCGGAAATGTCCGCTTCGCGCAGCCCCATGTCGTCCATTCGTGCGCGCATCCTCGGGGAAATGTAGTGGGCGCCCATGATCCCGGTAGGCACCGGCAGCCCTTTGACGCTGGGGATGATGCTCGGATCCTCCTCGTAGGAATCCCCGTCGAGCGCGAAGTGCAGGTTCTCCTCATCGCCGGATTTCTGTTCCGGCTGCGGATCGCGCTTCGCCTCCAGGGATTCCGTGGTATCGACCCCAGTCCTCGCGACCTCCTCCTCAGTGACTTCCAGCATGCCCAGGAGGGAACCGACGGAGTAGGAAACGCCTTCCACCGCACGGATCTCGGAAACGATGCCGTCGCACAGCGTGGTCACGCCCATCACCGCCTTGTTGGTCTCCACCTCGATGATTTCCTGATCCGTCCGGACGGCATCCCCCACCTGCACGCCGAGGCGGATCACGGTCGCTTCGGCGATGGATTCTCCGAGCTGGGGCATCAGAATGGGGACGGTCGGCATGATCTTGGGGGTCAGAAGGATAGGAGTTTTCTCAGGGCATCGCAAATCGACTCCGGGGTCGGCCTGTGGGCTGCCCAGAGCTTGGGGTGGTAGGGCACGGGGGTGTCGCGGGCGTTGAGCCGCTGCGGCGG
Source organism: Akkermansiaceae bacterium (assembly GCA_017798145.1). Classification (NCBI taxonomy): domain Bacteria; kingdom Pseudomonadati; phylum Verrucomicrobiota; class Verrucomicrobiia; order Verrucomicrobiales; family Akkermansiaceae; species Akkermansiaceae bacterium. The sequence continues at coordinate 3,447,713 of CP059069.1, forward strand.
TGCGTCCAAGAGATGGAAGCCTTCCTCGGTCACTTTCGCCACCACCTCTGCCGTAACGCCGCCCCATGGGAAAGCCTCGCCAATGGCGAGCAAACGCCCCGTCCGCGCCACGGATGCCAATACGGTATCGAGATCCAGGGGCTTCACCGAGCGCAGATCCACCACCTCGATTTCCCAGCCATCCGCCTGCAGGCGATCCGCAGCCCGCACCGCCTCATGCACCATCGCGCTGTAGGTGACGACCGATGCGTGTTTTCCGGGTCGCGCGATTCGCGCCCGCCCGATGGGGAGGTGCTCGCCGTTGATCGCCTTGGATTTCAGCCAGCGGTAGAGGAACTTGTGCTCGCAGTAGATCACAGGGTCATCGAGCTTCACCGAGTCGATGAGCATGTGGTAGGCGTCGGAAACGGTCGCCGGCGTGACCACCACCAGACCCGGATATTGCGCGTAGATCCCCTCCATGCTCTGGCTATGGAAGGGACCCGAGCCCGGGGTGCCGCCGGAGGGCAGGCGCACGGTGATCGGAATGGGCATCCCTGTGCGGTAAAAATGCGTCGCCGCCTGGTTGACGATCTGGTTGAAGGCGATCGAAGAGAAATCCGCGAACTGCATCTCCACAATGGGTCGCATGCCTTCGATGGCCGCGCCGACGGCAAGGCCTATCATCGCATCCTCTGAGATCGGGCTGTCGAAAACCCTGTTTGGAAAGGCATCCGAAAGCCCCTTGGTCGCCTTGAAAGCCCCCCCGAAATTCGAGATGTCCTGGCCGTAGAGGAAGACCCTGGGATCCTCGCGCAGCAAGGTTTCCTGCGCCTCGCGGATTGCATCGATGTAAGTCACGCTCACGGTGCCGGGATGGGGAAACGGGTTGATAATGCGGTCCAGTTTTCCCTGTAGGGATCCGGCACCGGTTCCTGCTGCGCCTGCGCCACCGCTTTCTGCACCTCCTCGGCGGCCTCTTCCTGCCATGACATCAGTTCATCCACAGTTGCGTATCCGCCCTCGGCCAGTTGCCGCATCGCCACCTCGATGCAGTCCCGCCCATAGTGCCCGCCTTTCGCGGAATCCGGCACATACGATCCGTCGTCGTGCTCTCCGTGGCCGCTGAGCCGCAGCAAATGGGCGACGACCATCTGCGGCCCCTCGCCTTCCCTGGCCTTCCTGACCGCGCCGCCGATCACCTCCGCGCAGGCCAGCAGATCGGTGCCATCCACCGAGTGCCCGCCGAAACCGTATCCCTTCGCCCGCTCGACCAGATCCGCACACGCGAACTGGCGGTGGTTCGGGGTGGAGTAGGCGAACTGGTTGTTTGCCACCACCACCACCATGGGCAGGTTTTCCACCGCTGCGGTGTTCATACCCTCGTGGAAAGCCCCGGTCGAGGTCGCGCCGTCGCCGACCGTGGTCGCGCCCACGCAGCCATCGAGGCAGCCTTTCAGCCGTTTCGCGAAAAGCATGCCCGCGATCAACGGCACCTGGGCGCCGAGGTGGGAAATCATGGCGGGCATGCCCATCTCCGGCCTGCCGCGATGGATGTTCCCGTCGCGCCCTTTCATCGGCCCCTCGACGGAGCCGAGGTAGGTGCGGGTGCAATCGATCATCGGCTCGCCGAAGGCCGTCCTCCCCGCCTGATCCCGGATCAGCGGCGCGAAGCAATCCTTCCCCTGGATCAGCGAGGCTCCGAGCGTCGCGCTCACCGCCTCCTGGCCGCGCCCGAGATAGACGCCGCCTACGATCTTCCCGGCCTTGTAGAGGCTGGAGAGCTTGTTTTCCAAAATCCTCGCCCGCAACATCGCCCGGAACGATTCGCGCAGGTAATCCTTCCGGGGAGACATCGCGGCAACGTTTGTTATCTCTTCTGCGAAGGGCACGCACGAGGCTATGCCGCCGCAAGCCTTCCCTGCAACCGCTTTCCTCTGCATCCTGACCGCAAACCCCGCCTAGCCTTGGGCCGCCTTGCGGAAGCATCCCTTCACCTGCCCGCCAATGAGCTCCATGGGAACCCCGTGGCTGGCGCCCGGACAGATCCGCCCGGCGCGGGAAGCCCCAGTCCACTGCCCCCTTGCAGGCGCGATTTCCAAATCACGGTTCCTCTCTCTCCAGCCCGTGCGACAGCCGGATCGCATACAGCAGGGGAAAAATGCAGAACACGCCGAATGCGCAGTCGATCATCTGCCAATAGAAAGGGATGCCACGTATCGGCCCGCAGATCAGTGCCAGGGGAATGACGAGCACGCAGGCGGCCACGCCGATGTGCAGCACACCCCGGTAACGCACCGGCTCCCGGTATGGGAGGATGAAAAACAGCGCGATCACGATGTGACCGAAGGCCAGCCAATCCGTCCCATAGGCGATGAACGGATAGGCCGCGTAGGTGACATCCAGCCCCTCCCTGACTTTCAGGATCCACGCTGTCAGGCCGGAGTAATTCGCGGGATTCAGGTCCGCCGAATTCCCCGTGAAAACAGCGGCCAGGAAATTCAGCTCGGTGAGCAGGGGGAAGGCCGTCACCCCGCTGACCACCAGCCCGAGGATCACGAATGCAATGACGATGCGGAATTTGCTGAGCATGTGCATCGACCCCGCGCTAGGCCGGGATCAGATCCTTGACCGCGTCCCTTTCCTCAAGCAGCTCATTGATCGTCGCATCGATCTTGCCTTGGGAGAATTCGCTGACCGGCACACCCTGGACAACCTCCCATGAGCCATCCGCCTTGGTGCGGATCGGCATCGAGGCCATGATGCCTTTCTCGATTCCATAGGATCCGTCCGAGCAGACGGCGACGGAGTGCCAGTCGCCTTCCCGGGTCGGCGTGATGAGGCTTTTCACCGTGTCCATGGCGGCGTTTGCGGCGGAAGCCGCGGAGGAGGCGCCGCGTGCCGCGATGATGGCCGCGCCGCGCTGCTGGACGGTCTTGATGAACTCGCCCTCCAGCCACCCCTTGTCGGTGATGACCTCGGTGGCAGGCTTGCCGTTGATCTTGGCGTTGGTGAAATCGGGATACTGGGTTGCGGAATGGTTGCCCCATATGCAGAGGTTCGTGACCTCGGAGCAATGCGCCCCGGCCTTCGCGGCGAGCTGGCTTTTCGCACGGTTCTCATCCAGCCGTGTCATGGCAAAGAAGCGGTCGGAAGGAACGCCCGCCGCATTGCTCATTGCGATCAGTGCGTTGGTGTTGCACGGGTTTCCGACGACCAAAACCCTCACGTCCTTCGCAGCGACACGTGCGATCGCCTGTCCCTGGCCGGTGAAAATCTTGCCGTTGATGCCGAGCAGATCGGCACGCTCCATCCCCGCCTTGCGCGGCACGGAACCTACCAGCAAGGCCCAATTTGCGTCCTTGAAGCCCTCGTCGAGATCCGTGGTGGCCACAACTTCCCTGAGCAGCGGGAAGGCGCAGTCATCCAGCTCCATGACCACTCCTTTCAGCGCGGGCAGGCCCGGCTCGATCTCGATGAGGCGCAGATTGACAGGCTGGTCATCGCCGAAGACGAAACCCGAGGCGATTCGGAACAGGAGTGCGTAGCCGATCTGGCCAGCGGCTCCGGTGATGGAAACTGTGATTGGTGCTTTCATGGTTGTGTGGTTGGGAAAAAAATTTACGGGCGAATGCTACGCCCGCCCCCTTTGCGCTGGCTAGGCGAATCTGGCCTTTTCCTACGCAGGGTTTACCGGGGCGGCTTCATGGCGCCGGCGAGCGGCCGCCGTCATGCCCTCAGGCCAGCCGGAACGGCTCCGCGATCTCGAACCACGGCGTGACCTCCGCCTGGGTGGCGCAGTGCAGGGCGGTGGCGGTGTGACCCATTTCCGCAAGGCAGTTTGCGAAGCGGGCGGTCGCTTTTTCCGGGCAGTTGCAATCCGAGCTGAGGTGGCCGAAGACGATCTGGAGCAGATCCGCATGGGAAATTTCCCGCAGCAAGGCCTCGACCTGGACGTTGGAAAGGTGGCCGTGGCGGGAGGAAATGCGCTGCTTGATGGACCACGGGCGCTTGGTGTCGGCCTCTAACAGATCATCGTCGTAGTTCGCCTCCACAAACAGCGCGGCAAGACCCCGCAGGTGGTGGATCATGCCTGAGGTGACGTGACCCGCATCGGAGACCAGGCCGAAGCGCAGGCCCCGGCTATCGACCACGAAGCCGACGGGATCTACCGCATCATGCTGGATGGAGAAGGACTGCACGGCGAGGTGATCGATGGCGAACGCCTGTCCGGCCACGAAGGTTTTCCAGGTCGCCTCAAAACCCTGTTCGCGGACGACGAAAGCGGTCTCGGCGGTGGCATAGATGGGCGTCGGGTGTTTCCTGAGGAAATGTTTCAGGCCGCGTATGTGGTCGCCGTGCTCGTGGGTGAGGAGGATTCCGGAAAGGGAGGCGGGGTCAATGCCGAGGGATTCGAGGCGGAGGCAAAGCTGTTTCGCGGACAGCCCGGCATCGATGAGGATGCGGGTGGAGCCGCACTCGAGGATGGTGGAATTCCCGGCGGAGCCGGAGCCTAGGACTGCGAATTTCACAGCTTGGAAAGTTCGTAGGAGTCCTTCCCGTCCTTCACCGCCCAGCCTTGCGCGGCGAGTTCGTCGCGGAGCTTGTCGGAGGTGGCCCAGTCCTTGGCGGAGCGGGCGATCCAGCGGGTTTCTGCGAGGTCGCGGATCGCGGCGGGAATCTCTGTGGTTTCGGAGGAAATTTCCGGGAGGGTGATGCCGAGGGCGCGGAGGATGCGGTTGAGGCCGGCGAGGGCGGCGGCGGCTTCGGTGCCGGTGAGCTTGGAGGCTTCGCGCAGGCCGGTGAAAATTCCGCCGAGTGCGCCGGGGGTGTTGAGGTCGCCGTTGAGCGATTCCCAGGCAGCCTGGAAGGGGCCGAAATCGGCGGACTGGAGCTGGGTTTCCCCGTCCATGTTTTCGGCGAGCTTGGCAGCGGATTTCGCGAGTTTCCCCAGGGCTTCCTTGGCTCCGGAGAGCGACTCCAGGGTGAAATTCAGCTGCTTGCGGTAGTGCGCGCCGATGAGGGTGTAGCGGACTTCCATGGCGGTGAAGCCTTTGGCCTCCAGATCGGAAAGGGTGTACATGTTGCCGAGCGATTTCGACATTTTCCCGCCATCCACGAGCAAGTGGGAAGTGTGGAACCAATGCGCCGCGAAGCTCCCGCCGCAGGCACATTCGCTCTGGGCGATCTCGTTCTCGTGGTGCGGGAAAACCAGATCAACCCCGCCGGAGTGGAGGTCGAAGGAATCGCCGAGGTATTCGCGTATCATCGCGGAGCACTCAAGGTGCCAACCGGGGCGGCCTTGGCCCCATGGGGATTGCCAGAAATTTTCCCCGTCCTCTTCCCTGCGGGCTTTCCACAGGACGAAATCGGAGATGCTGTCTTTCTCATACTCGTCGGCATCGGCGCGGGCGTTCTGGGTTTTCCCGAGATCGAGCTCGCGCTCGTCGAGGCGGGAGAGCCTGCCGTAGCCGGGGAAGGAGGAGATGCGGAAATAGACGGAGCCGTCCTCGGATGCGTAGGCGTTACCCTTTGCGATGAGCTCCGCGATCATCGCGATCTGCTGCGGGATATGCTCTATCGCGGAGGGCTCGATGTGCGGCGGCAGGCAGGCGAGCGCCTCGCAATCGGCATGAAATTTTTCCGTCCATCCCTCGGTGAATTCCTTGAGCGTCTTCGCGGCCTTCTGGGAATCGCGTATCGTCTTGTCATCGACATCGGTCAGGTTGCGGACATGCAGGGTGGCGGTGCCGCCGGTCTCCAGCGTGCGCCGGAACACATCCTGGAGCACGAAAGTCCTGAAATTCCCGATGTGCGCCGGGCCATAGACCGTGGGGCCGCAGCAATAAAAGCGGTAGGTTTTCCCATCGAGTGGGCGGATTTCCTTTTCGGTGCGGGAAAGGGTGTCGAAGAGACGCATGGAGGGGTTCTACGGTGGCGGCGCGGAAGATGGAAGCCGGGATTGCTTCCCTGCGCACCGAGGATACGCGAAGAAAACAAACGTCGTGGATGGTTTGTTGGCCAATGCCCCAATGATGGGTTGCCTTCGCCAAAGCCCATGAAAAAACACGCTCTCATCCTTTTGCTCGCTTTGGCATCCACGACTGCCGCTCACAGCGCCGGTGGCCAGGGATTTTTCCTGGTCCTAGTCGTGGTGTTCAAGGCGCAACGGCGGTCTGGCGGGTTTGCCTTTCGATGTGATGGATGCTCTGGATGAGGAGCAGGATGGGGATGGCGACTCCGGGGGAGGCTTTCCCTGAGGCGGCTGTTTGCCCCTTTGCTCCGAGGCCTTTGTGGCCGGGGTCGAGGCGGAGCTTGCCGGGGTGAGGAAGGATGGGGCTTTGGCGGCGGAGATCCATGGCCGCTTCAGCTGCCGGATGCACGATCTGAGCGAGTTCATGAAGACGCTGCTGCAAAGTTTCACCCGTTGGTTCAACCGGACGCACCAGCGCAGCGGAACACTGTGGGAGCAACGCCACAAGAGCGTGATTGCCTGATGAATTATTTCGCCCGTGGCGATGAAGTGTCAGGCTTTCTCGCTGCGCTCGGCTGTGGAGAGCGGTGTGGCGGCGCGGACGATGGCGGCATACATTGACCTCAACCCGGTGCGGGCGGGGATGGTTTCCGGCCCGGCGGGCTATCGCTGGAGCGGCTACGGCCAGGCGGTGGGCGGCTTCCTCCTCCGGAAGCCGGGGAAGCTTGGCGTTGGGAGCAAGGGGTTCGTGAACGAGGCGTTGGCGGCGGTGCGGGAGAGGTTTTCCGAGAGAAGAAAAGACGGCGCGCGTCGGATGCGGGGGTACGGAAAGGCGGCGTCGGGGGGCTCTGGAGTATGAGGGATCTGCGGGTGGGGGTGGGGTGAAGGGACGTGGGAGGATTCGGGCAATGACAGACAGATTGCCAATAGCCTTGGTGCAGGCCAGCGGTGGGGCATTTTACCTGAAATCATCGTGAGTGGAAAAGTCATTGAGTTGCAGCTGAAATTACGGGTTGCCGCCGATTTCGTGGGTGCATAAGAATCACCTCCCCCGATGACCGATCTCTCCCCAATCCTTACCGACCGATCGAACCCAATCCACATCCACCTGATCGGCGTCGCCGGATCCGGGATGAGCGGGCTGGCGTTGCTCTTGCTAGGCATGGGGCACAAGGTTTCTGGATGCGACCGCGTCACAACCTCTGAGACAGACCGGATGCAGGGGCAGGGGCTGTTGTTTTCCTGTCCGCAGACGGAGGCTTCCGGAAAAGGGGCGGATCTGGTGGTGTATTCCTCGGCGATCCGTCCGGAAAACCCAGCCTATGCCGCAGCGGTGAAGGCGGGCACCCCACTGATCCGCCGTGCGGAATGCCTCGCGGCCATCCTCCACACCAAGGCGGGCATCATCATTTCCGGCACACATGGGAAAACCACCACCTCCTCGATGGCCGCCCACATCCTCCGTGAAAGCGGGTTGAAGCCATCCTACTATGTCGGCGCGGAAATCCCGATTCTCGGCGCGAACGCCCGCTGGGAGGAGGATGGCCGTTCCATGGTCGCGGAGGGCGATGAATCCGACGGCACCCTCGCCCTCTACCGCCCGGAGCATTCCGTGATCCTCAACATCGAGGCGGAGCACCTCGATTTCTACCGCGACCTCGACCACATCAAGGAGGTTTTCGCGAAGCTCGCCGACCAAACTACTGGAACCATCGTATATTGTGCCGAGAGCGGGGTCGCCCGCGAAATCTGCGCCGGGCGGGCGAACGCGGTCTCCTACGGCTGGGAAAGCACCGACGAGCACACGGACTACACCGCTTCGGAGATCCGGGATCTGAAAGGTTCCTCCGCGTTCAAGGTGAAGAAGAACGGCAAGGTGCTCGGCGACATCGAGCTGGCCATCCCCGGCGAGCACAACATCCTCAACTCCCTCGCAGCGATCGCGGTTGCCGACAGCTGCGGCGCGGAGTTTTCCCTGATCGCCCGCGCTCTTTCCTCCTTCGCCGGTGCCAAGCGGCGTTTCGAGACGAAATATCTCACGCCCGCCTATCGCATCGTCGATGACTACGGCCACCATCCCACCGAGCTGGCCGCAACGTTGCAGACGGCGCGCTCGCTCAAGCCCGCGCGCGTGGTTGTGCTTTTCCAACCGCACCGCTACACGCGCACCCAGGCGCTGGCGGATGAGTTCGGGAAAGTCCTGCAGGCCGCGGATCTCGTTTTCATCACCGACGTCTATCCGGCATCCGAGCCGCCCATCCCCGGGATCACCGGCCAGACACTCGTCGATGCGATGAGGGAAAACGGCGATATCCCCGCGAAGTTTCTCCCCGACCTCGCCACCGCCCACCACGCAGTCGGCAACTCACTCGAGCCCGGTGACCTGCTCATCACCCTCGGCGCCGGCAACGTCCACGAAGCCGGCACCCGCATCGCCGCCGATCTCAAGATCCTCGAGGAAATGATCGCCCTGCTTCCGGAGGGGAACATCGACGGGAAACTCTACGAGCCGATGCGCAAGCACACCACGCTGCTCGTCGGCGGCCCGGCGCAATACTGGATCGAGCCGCATGCGTTCTATGCCTTCGCGTTCCTCGTGGATTACTGCCGGGGGCGCGGCATCCCGATCCGTGTCGTCGGGCGCGGATCGAATATCCTCGTCCGCGACGGCGGCATTCCCGGCGCGGTCATCCATCCCACCGGCGGGGCGTTTTCCGAACTCTCCATCGACGCAAAGGGTCATGTCGTCGCAGGTGTCGGCGTGCGCCTGAAGAAACTCGCATCGTACGCGGGCGCGCACGGGATCGGCGGATTCGAATGGATGGAGGGCATACCCGGGAACGTCGGCGGCTCGCTGCGCATGAACGCCGGGGCCATGGGGATCGAGACCTTCGACCAGGTTGTCCGCGTCACCTTTCTCGACGAGGATGGCGTGATCCGCACCCGCGAGCGGGATGAGATCGTCGCGGACTACCGGAACGTCCGCGAGCTGAGGAGGAACTTCGCGCTCCAGGCGGTTTTCAAGGGCAAGAACGACAGCCACGAGAACATCAGGGAGCGCTGGCAGGAATCCCGGGAGAAGCGCAAGAACACACAGCCCATCGCCGCCTCCGCCGGCTGCACCTTCAAGAACCCGGAGGAAATCCCCGCAGGCCGCCTGATCGACTCGCTGGGACTGAAAGGAAAGGCTGTCGGCCAGGCCGCCGTATCCGACGTGCACGGGAATTTCATCGTCAACAACGGCAAGGCCTCCGCCAAGGACATCATTTCGCTCATCGAATCCATCCGGAAAACCGCGAAGGAAGAACGCGGTGTTGACCTTGAAACCGAGGTCAAGATCATCGGCGAAGAGGAACCCACATTCTAAGACCATGCTCGAAACAACAAAGATCGCAGTCCTCATGGGTGGGCCCGGCGCCGAACGGCAGGTCTCGCTGGCCTCCGGAAAGGCCGTCCTGAACGCCCTCCTTTCGCTCGGTCTCGATGCCGTTCCCGTTGACGTCACCGGCATGGAGATCAATCTCCCGGAGGGCACCGGCCTCTGTTTCAACCTGATCCACGGCACCTTCGGCGAGGACGGCCAGCTCCAGGAAATCCTCGATGCAAAGGGCGTCCCCTACACCGGCGCGCGCGCCACCTCTTCTCGCACCGCCTTCGACAAAGGCCTCGCGAAGCAGGCTTTCCTCGCGGCGGATGTGCCGACCCCGAAGTCCGAAATCATCGACTGCACCGATGGTCCGGTACTGCCGTCGTTTCCGCCGCCCTTTGTCGTGAAGCCACCCCGGGAGGGATCTTCCGTGGGCATCGAGATTGTGAAAACCCAGGCGGAGGCGGAGACCTCCATCGCGAAAGCCTCCGGCCACTCCAAGGATCTGCTCATCGAGGAATTCATCTCCGGCCCTGAGCTTACCGTGCCGGTCATCGACGGGATCGCCTACCCTGTCATCCACATCATCCCTCCGGAAGGAGTTTATGACATGGCCGCGAAATACCCTTGGCTCACCGGGACTTCCAAAGGCTCCCAATACATCTGTCCCGCAGACCTCGATCTGGAGACCACCATGGCCGTGCAGGCTGCAGCCGTCGCCGCCCACAAGTCGCTGGGTCTTGAGGTGTATTCCCGTGTCGATGTCATGCTCGGTGCGGACAACAAGCCCTATGTCCTTGAGGCGAACACCATCCCAGGCATGACGGAAACCTCGCTTTTGCCGAAATCCGCCGCCGCCGCCGGGCTTCCTTTTCCCGAACTCTGCCGGAAGATCGCGGAGCTTTCCCTCGCCATCGGATAAGAATCCGAAAATCGGAAGCTGATTGACAATCAAGGTCAGCTTACTAGGATGCACCCGGCGCTGATTGTATCGTCCGGATTCCGCGATCCGGGCGGTAAGGTGCCATGCATCAGACACCCCGCTCCATGCGCAAACGATCCTCAAGGGCACGAAGCCACCGGCACCATGCAAAGGTTCTGCAGGCGGATGTGATGTCGCCGCGGATCGCATGGTTCACATTCCTCGGCTTCCTGCGGGGTCTCGGCAAGCTGGCGCTTGTCATCGTGGCATTGCTTGCGGCGGCCTACGGGATCCGGCAGGCCGTCGAGCATACCTTCCACCGGAATCCGGATTTCCGCCTCCAGGCGATCAAGCTCAACGAAAACGATGTCCTCGACGAGGAGGAGCTTGTCACCCGCCTGCGCATCGACCTTTCCTCGAACATCTTCGATTTCGACATAGGGCGGCTCGAAAGGGAGCTTTTGGAAATGCCGGCCATCGCCACTGCAGAGGTGGAGCGGAACCTGCCGGGCACTCTGGATTTCCGCATCACCACGCGCAAGCCCGCGGCGTGGATCGCGTGCGCGGAGGAGGGTTTCCAGGCCGGGCGGAAAGCTGGTCTGCTGCTCGTTGACCATGACGGCTTCGCCTATCCATGCCCTGTCGGCCAGGCGGAGCACGGCCAGGATCTTCCCGTCCTCATGCTGGCATCCGATCCCGCCCATCCCATCCGCCCTGGGAAAACCCTCGAACATCCGCAGTACGGGCATTGCCTCAAGTTGCTCAAGGCCATCGTGGCGAACCACCCCGGGGAGCTTCGGATGGTCGATGTGATCTCGCAGGCGAACGAATGGTCCCTTACCATGAGAACCCGCAGCGGAACGCTCGCGACCTTCGGGCTGGGGGATCACGGCAGGCAGCTTGGGAATCTCGCCATTGCGCTCGACCATTCCCGCACCAAAGGATACCACATCGAGACGATCAACCTGATCCCGAAACGCAATGTCCCCATCACAGTCTCCGGGGACGACGCCCCTCCCCGCGCCATCCCAGTGCCGGAGGAAAGCGTCGTGGGGGCACCTGCCGACAGGCGCGCCGAGGACATCCACAACCTGTTGAACCGAAACTGAGGATCCATGGCACGACGCACGAAAATTCATGTCGGATTGGAAATCGGCACCAGCAAGACCTGCATCGTCGTCGGCGAGGTGAAGCCCGACAGCGCGGTGAAAATCCTCGGCATCGGCGTCACGAAATCGGCCGGCGTGCGCAAGGGTGAGCTCTCCGATTTTCCGCAGGCACGCGCCTGCCTGAAGGACGCCCTGGCCAAGGCAGAGGACGCCAGCGACGTGGAGATCGGCTCCGTGTTCCTGTCCGTGACGGGCTCCCATCTGCAGGGGGTCAACAACAGCGGTGCCTTCCGGCTTCCCGAAGGCCAGCAGAACGTGCTTGAGGAGCACCTTGAGGAGGCTTGCAGCATCGCCCGCGACGTGCATTACCCCCAGGATCACGTCTGCCTCCACACGATCATCCGGCAATACCGCGTTGACGGGCTTGAACAGATGGCCTCGCCCATAGGTCTTTTCGCGAAGACCGTTGAGGCCGACTACCACATCGTCCATGGCATAGGCAACCGTATCCAGAACTCCATCAAGCTCGTCCGCGAGTGCCCTCTGGAGGTGGATGACATCGTATTTGCGCCCATCGCCACCGCACAGATGGCGCTCGACCGCGAGCAACGCCAGCGCGGTGCCCTGCTCATCGACATCGGCGGCGGCACGACCGATTACGCCTTGTATCTCGACGGTTGCATCGCCGCATCCGGCTGCATCCCGGTCGGCGGCGACCACGTCACCAATGACATCCACCTCGTCACCGGATTGCCGTTTTCCAAGGCGGAGAAACTCAAGTGCGCGGAGGGCAACGCCTCGAGCGATCCGTCGCTCTCCGTCGGCGTCGCGAAGCTTGCCGATGAGAGCGGCTTCGCGGATGTGGAGGTCAAGCGCTCCATACTCAACGAGGTCATCCGCCAGAGACTTGAGGAAACGCTGCGGCTGGTGCGTGCCAGGCTTCCCAAGGGCGCCGTCGAATCCCTCGGCGCTGGTGTTTTCCTGACCGGCGGAACCAGCCTGATGAACGGATTTTCCGAACTGGCCTTCGATGTTTTCGGGCGCGACATCTACCGCCCGGAGCCGCCCGATTCCACAAGCTCCGACCATCCGTCCTTCAAGGATCCGCGCTACGCCACTGCCATCGGCCTCATCCGCTACGCCCAGATCCTTGAGACGGAAAACTCCAGGCCACCCGGTTGCATCGGGAAATTGCTCGGCCTGTTCTGGCCGTTTGGCAGGTGAGTTGCCATGGTCGTGCATCAAACGCATGACAATTTTCCCGTAACAAATATCCTTTCCCGAAATGATCACATACACACGCGAATCCCTTGAAGACATCCCATCCACGGCCGTCAAGATCGTCGGCCTTGGCGGGGCGGGAGCCAACATGCTGGAGCGCATCGCCCTCGACGGCCTCGAAGGCACGGATCTGCTCGCCCTCAACACCGACATACGCACCCTCGGCTCCTGCCTTGCGAAGGAAAAGATCCAACTCGGCGTGAACCTCACCAAAGGCCTCGGCACCGGCGGGGATCCGGAGCTGGGCCAGCAAGCGGTGCTGGAGGCGGAGAACGAGATACGCAAAGCCCTCAAAGGGCAGGGGATCGTGTTCCTCTGCGCCGGGCTTGGCGGCGGCACCGGCTCCGGAGCTGCCCCCATCATCGCCAGGATCGCCAGAGAGGAAGGAGCCTTTGTGGTGGTGTTTGCGACGATGCCCTTCTTCTTTGAGGGGCGCCGCCGTCGCGAACAGGCGGAAACCTCGCTCAACCAGCTCGCCGTCCTTTCCAACGCCCTGGTCACATTCGACAACAACCGCATGGGCGAGCTCGTCCTTGCCAAGCAGGGAATCCACGAGGCGTTCGCCGCCGCGGACAGGATGATCTCGGAGTCGATCAAGGCGGTGATCCGACTCGTAGTCCGCCCCGGCATCATCAACGTCGGCCTGGACGACCTGATGTCCGCGCTGCGCACCACGCGCTCCCGATGCCTCTTCGGCTCCGGCATGGCGGATGGGAAAGACCGCGCCTCCAAGGCTTTGCGCAACGCCCTCTCCAGCCCGTTGCTCGACCAAGGCTCCTTGCTCAGGGAAGCCCAGACGGTGCTCGTCCATCTTTCGGGAGGCGAGTCGCTGACGCTCTTCGAGATCGAGCTGCTCATGCGCAGCCTCCAGAAGCATGTTCCGGAAAACGCCCACGTCCTCTTCGGCGCGGCGATCGACCCGGCGATGGGAGACAACCTTTCGATCACGCTCATCAGTGCGTTACCCGAGGATGCCCTGGCAGCCGGAGCGAGGGATTCCATCAGTTTTTCCGAGCCTGGCACGGAACCGCCCCGCGCCGAAAATGCGCCGGAACCTCCCATAGAAAACCCCTTCAGCGAGATCGACGGAAAGGAAAAGCAGAAGGAAGCGGAGCAAGCCGCCCCGCAGGAAAATTCTGGAGAAGCATCCGCCGAGGAGCCTCGGAAACAATCGATCCCGGAGCCGCGCTCCAAGATCGCAATCAACATCGGGGAGGATCTCACAGGGCTTTTCGGTGGCAGCGGCGAGGATGCCCCGGAGGAATCCGCCGCGCCGGAGCCTGAGGATAAAGGCGAGGATGAGCGCCCGTTCGCGGAAGTCGCGGCTGCGAAAGGCGGCGAACAGGCCGCGGATGAAGCGGCTGAGGAGAAATCGCCTGCCGAGGAACCGGTGAAAGAGAAAGCCAAGCCCACCTACCCTCCCTCGCCGAAGCGCCGCATCCCCTCGAAGCCGATCTGGGGCAAATCGGATTCATCCACCAAGCCGAAGGTGGAAACGGTCGATCCCTTCGAGGAAGGGGACATCACGGAGGAGAGCGAGCCGCCCGTCAAATCCCCGGGGCCGGATCTGAAGCTTGATTCCAAACATTCCACCGGCCAGAGCGAGCTGTCTTTCGACACCGCGCCGCGCGGGCGCTTCGAGGGTGAGAACCCGAACGTGTTCGATGGCGAGGATCTCGACCTGCCGCCATTCCTCCGCAAGAAGAAGTCCTGATGGAACAAAGGAAAATGCCTTCGCCCGTTTCCGGGGGAAGGCATTGGGAAGAGGTTTGCTTATCCGCGCTTATTTCCTTTTGCGGCGCAGGAGCATCAAACCGGATAGCGCAACCAGGCCCAAAGTGGCTGGCTCAGGGATCGCCTTGGAGCCGCTGAAGCCCACCATGTTCTGGTATTTGGAGTTCGTCAGGTAGGTGATGTTCGCCGCAGAATAACTGTTGATGTTCGTGAGATACTGGTTTGCCAGTGCCCTCGTGCTGGAACTCGGGCTTGTGTTGGTCACACTCACGTTACCGCTGGAGAGGCTGAACGTGGACGAATTCTCTGCCGTGACCTCCCAGATCGCCCATTGGATTGAAGTGGTCTCCTTTTCGTGGCCAGCATTTTTTCTGTTTTATTGATGCCTTTGGCGGGTCTTCGGGGGACTTGGTTGTTGTATTGGTTTCGTAGCGGGTGAGGTGAAATGGAGAGGCTGGAGCGTAGCGGAAGACTAGCAATGGAGCCTCACCCGCTACGCCGCCGCCCCGGTCAGGCGGCTTGGCAGGCTGGCGGTTCGTAAACCGACCACGGTGTGCCGTAGCCGTGAGTCTGGTGCTTCCGGCGGTGGTTGTAGAACTCCATCCAGTCGGCGGTCAGGGCACGGAGTTCGGGGATGGTCCGGTAGCTCCAGAGCCGCAGCTTCTCATACTTGAGGCTGCGCCACAGGCGCTCGATGAACACGTTGTCCATCCAGCGCCCCCGGCCATCCATGCTGATCTGGATTCCATGGCCTTGGAGTTCGGAGATCCAATCCGCCCCTGTGAACTGGCTGCCCTGGTCAGTGTTGAAGATCTTCGGCTTGCGCCCTGTGCTGCGCAGCGCGGCGCGCAGCGTGCGGACACAGAACGCACTGTCCATCGTGTTGCTGATCTCCCAGGCGAGCACGGCGCGGCTGTGCCAGTCCATGACCGCCACCAGGTAGGCGTGGCCTTTTTCCATGGGGATGTAGGTGATGTCGGCGCACCACACTTCATCAACGGTGCTGATGTCCCGGTTGCGCAACAGGTAGGGGAAGATCCTGTGCCCTTTGCAGGACACTCGTCGAGGGCTTCGGCACCAGGGCTTCGAGACCCATGATGCGCATCAGTCGCCGGATGCGCTTGCGACCGAGGAAATAGCCGTGATCCTTGAGGTTTTCGCGGAAGTTCCGCTGTCCGTAAAACGGGCATTCCATATGGAGGTTGTCCATGATGGCCATG
Source organism: Akkermansiaceae bacterium (assembly GCA_017798145.1). Classification (NCBI taxonomy): domain Bacteria; kingdom Pseudomonadati; phylum Verrucomicrobiota; class Verrucomicrobiia; order Verrucomicrobiales; family Akkermansiaceae; species Akkermansiaceae bacterium. The sequence goes on from CP059069.1 coordinate 3,463,299, forward strand.
ATCCTGAGGTCTTCTTCGCTGGTCTTGGTGGGGCGTGCTGCGAGCCGGTTGCGGTTGATCCCCAGGAGCTTCGCCTGCCTGCGGATCGAGAGTTTCCTGTCGCTGGGATCGATCATGGCCTTTCGCTCAGATCGATTCCCAGCTGCTCGCACTTTTTTTCGAGGAACTCCTTCTCGATGAGCAGTTGGCCGATCTTTCGCTCCAGATGCGAAGTCCGGCGCTCCTGCTTCTCGGCGCTTTGGTCCGCCGCGTTCTTGCGCTCGAAGATCGAGGCCATGTGGTCTTCGAGATCCTTCTTCCAGGTGCTGACCTGTGAAGGGGCGATGTCGTTCTCCTGGGCGATCTGCTGGATGCTCTTCTCGCCCTTGAGCGCCTCGGTGGCGACGCGGGCCTTGAACTCGGCGGTGAGGTGTCTTCTCTTTCGTTTCATTGGTCTGATTTCGGGGTAATTCGCCCCTCTCAGACCAGTCAAAGTTTCAATAAACCGCTGGCTCCGTTTTCCGGGGCCACTTCACTGCGTCAAGTCAATCCCCACCCCTCCGCCATACGCTCACCATGGATCTCGTCCACTGGAATTTGCGGGCGGTCTCTCGGATGAGGAACGGCTCGTCGCCAACGCTTTCAAGTTCGAAGCTGTGGCGGAGGGAATCCCTTAGCCATGCAAGCGTATCACCGGTCGGCCATTTTTCAGGCGGTGTGAATTCCCCGAGCCAAGTGCAGGGCGTTGCTATGACCAGCTCGCCACCGGGGTTTAGCAGATCGGGCAGGCGCTCGAGCAAAAGCTTAGGATCCGTAAGGCGGCAGATCAGGTTCGCAGCGTGCACCCTGTCGAATTTTCCCAGATCCTCAGGCAGGTGCATGGCATCGCCCTGCATGAAAGCGGCTTTGGAAAGATCTGTTCCAGCGGGGGCGGTCGCCTTCATTGCAGTCGTGCGGTGTGCCTCTTCACGGCGGGCGTATGTCACGGAGTTTCCTTGTTGGAGTATCTTTGCGGCATCGATGAACGCGTGGGAGAAGTCGATCCCTGTCACTTGCGCGCAAAGGCGCGTCATTTCAAAAGTGGAGCGTCCCACAGCGCAGCCGAGATCTAGCCCGCGGGCGACATGCTTGTCCGAAAAGTGCGAGACGGTGCGCACCGCGAAATCCAGCGCATCATGCATCCCCGCAGGCCATCCCACATCCGGCGGCAGGATCTCCTCCGCACTCCCGTAATGGAAAAGCAAGTAATCGGCGAGCACCCCGCGATCTTCGTAAACGTCGCTCATCATTCAGGGTTCGAGGTTTTCCACGGCTTCCCTCGCCTCATCCAGCCTCGATAACCCGGCCTGCGCCTCTTCGAATGAGATCCTCGCATCCTTGTCGGTATCGTAGAAAGCGATGACATCCCCAACGGGTATGCCGCTCAGGCGCTCCGCATCCGTCAGCTCGGAAGCCGTCAGATGCCCGTCCCCGTTGTAATCCCAGCGGTCAAATTTTTCCAAAAGCCCTATCATCTGGCGCTTGACCGGCCCGGGGCTCGGGGCGCAGGCGGCTAGGGTGAAAACCAAAAGGCAAAACGGCTTTTTCATGTGGGAAGATGCTGGAGTGCCGGGGCGCATTGGGCAAGGTTTGTGCGATGAGATTTCGTGTGGTTGTCGCCGGGAAGCCCGCGCTGGATTATGCCAGGGCGGCGGTGGAGGAATACATGAAGCGCCTGCGAAGGCATGGCACCTATGAAATCGTGGTCGTGAAGGCGGGCGACAGCGAGGCCGTTTCCGCGAGGCTGCTGGATGCCTCCGAAGGCTGCTATCGCATCGCGCTCGACGAGCGCGGCGAAGCACCGGCTACACGCACACTCGCAGCAAGGATCGACGCGTTGGAAATGAATGGGGAGGTCAAGGCTGTTGCATTCCTGATCGGCGCTTCCGACGGCCACAGCCCGGAATTGCGAAAGGCTGCGGACATGGTGCTTTGCCTATCCAGCCTGACGATGCAGCATGAGTTGGCTCTGGTCGTGCTGCTGGAGCAGCTATATCGCCTTGCCACGATCAAATCCGGATCCCCATATCACAGGGACTGACAGAATCAGCGGCGGAACTGGTTTTGCGGCAACATGCCGAATTGCCCGCCGCCCTGCCCTGCGACAGGTGTGTTCCACGGAATGGGGCTCGTATTTGATACCGGGCCGTTGGGCTTAGTGGCCTCATCGGCACAGGATGGGAAGCTGATGGCTGCGATGGCGAGCAGGAGAATGCGTTTCATGGCTGAGAATGGAGCGGTTTTTCCGGCCAATGCAAGCGGCGGGCACAGGGAAGATCAGTTGCTGGAGGGTTTTGCAAGGATCACGCTGTCACCCGGCTGGATGCGGACTCCCGGCGAAAGCGCCTTGAGGTCGATCTCTGCGATGGTCTGCGTCGGTTCGATGGCGGATGGGTTGACCTTTGCAATGAGGCGGCCATCGCGTTTCACGAGCAGTGAAGTCTGCGGGGTGAAGCCGGAGTTGGAGCCGGCTCCGATGACCAGGAAGCCCCAGTCATGGTCAACTGCGGTGACGCGGGCTTCCATCGCATTGCGCGCGATGCGGTTGCTGCGAGCGTCCTTGCGCTCGACGAGGCGCTGCACCTCGGCCTGCTTGGTGGAAAGGGTTGACTTGGCTCCATCGACGAGGGTTTCGAGCTCCTCAAGCTTGGCGCGCCTGGTTTTGATGTCTTCGCTGATTTCGTTCACCTTCTCGGGGAGGTTTTCCAGGGTCACATCTCCACCGAGGTCGCCAAGCACTTTCTGGACTTCCTCGATGGCCTTGTTGAGTTCGGCAAGCTCCGAGTCCTGCGCGGCAATCTCCGCGTCGAGCTTGGCGCTCTCGTTTTTGAGTGCGTTGCCCGTCGATTCAAGGGCGATCACGCTTTGGGTGGCGACCTCAAGGTTGTTTTTGGATGTTTCGAGAAGGGCTTTCTCGTCCACGATGTCGGAGTCAGCCTTGTCAGCGGTAGCGGTGACCTGCTTGTTCGTTTCGATGGCCAGAAGGCGTGCGTCCTGGGTCGCCTGGAATTTTTCAGACATGGTGAAGCTGAAATAAGCGGCTGCGGCGCAGACGAGGATGGCCAGGATGGGAGCGATGAATTTCATGGATATGGGAAGGGGTTTTGGTCCGGTTCTGGGGATCAGTTGGCGGCTGCTTTCTTTTGCTTCGCGGAAGGCACCACGCGGTCTCCGACCATGAGGGTGACATCCTGGGCGATGGAGTCCGGGATGATGCTGGCCGATGCGCTGCGGCTTTCCACCGCCGTGACCAGCAGGCGTGCAACGGTTTCCCCCTCACGGACGACATCGAGAGTGGAGTTCGCGTTGACGCCGGCGTTGTTGCCGTCGTTAAGGGTCACGAAGCCCCATGTCGGGTAGATGCTACGGATGCTGGTATTGAGGGATGGCAGGGACTCCCCGTTGCCGAGGATCTTGAAGTCGTTGTTGCGCTTGTCCGCATCGGCTTGGGCGGCGGCGTTCTGTGCGGTCAGGTTGGCGAGGCTCGCCTCGGTGTCGGTGATGCTCTGGCCGAGTTCCTCGCGCTCCACGCGCATGGCCTTCATTTTGTCGGCAAGGCTGTTGATCTCGCCCACTTCGGCGATCTTTTGGCGGATGTCATCCAGCTGTGCCTTGTTCGCCTCGATGGTGGCGGCCTTGGTTTCGTTTTCCGACTTCATCTTCGCGTTGGCTTCCTGGAGTTTCGCCTCCTCCTCGGATTTCGCGGCAAACTGCTCATCGATGCCGGCACGCTCGATGGGCAGCGCGGCAAGCACCTCCAGGGCGGCCTTCAGGCGTGCCTGGCTTTGCGCAAGGCTGGCCTCCTCGCGGTTCTTATTGGAAATCTCATCCTCCAGGCGAGTTTTGTTTTTCATGGCCACAAATGCTGCGACCGCGAGGATGATTGCTGTGAAAATTCCTAAGATATTGGCCATGGGGTTTGGGAGTCGGATATTCCGGATGTGATGGGAGACTAGGGGCTCCTTCTCCGGGGCGGCAATCCCAAAGTGCGCGAAATTTCAAAATCATCCACAAGCCGAAGCTTGACTTTACAAAGACCTTTCCCACGCCAAGCGTCTGCGCCCAAGGCATGAACTCCGTAATCCGCGTATTTTCCTACCTCCGCCGCTACCCCGGGCTGGCAACCGCGCAGTTTTTCTGCGCCACCATCATGGCGGTTTCGGTCATTTTTTTCCCGAAAATCACCCAGGTCGTCATCGATGACGTCGTCCCCGATCCCGCGAAGCACCCCGATCTCCTTTTCTGGATCATGCTGGCCACCGCCTCCTACTTCCTGAAGGACGGCCTCAACTGCGCCCGCATTTTCGTCAACAACCACTTCGAACAGAACGTCATCTACGACATCCGCTCCGATCTCTACCGGAAAATCCAGCGCCTGCCGCTCAACTGGTTCGACTCCCGCCGCACCGGCGACATCATGACCCGCGTCGTCGAGGACGTCACCTCCATGGAGCGTGTGCTGATCGACGGCATCGAGCTCGGCCTCGTCGCCCTGATCCAGCTCATCGCCGTCGGGCTCGTGATGTATCTCACCGATTGGCAGGTCGCCCTGTGGGCCACGCTTCCCATCCCGATCCTGATCATCGGCGCGTGGATCTATTCGAAGGATGCCCGCCACCGCCACAAGGCAGAGCGCAAGGCCACCTCCGCCCTCAACTCCCTCCTCCACGATAACATTGCGGGCATACGCCAGATCAAATCCTACGCCGCCCAGGACGAGGAACACGCGAATTTCAACAACCTGTCCAACCGCGTCCGCAAAGCCACCCTACACCTCATGAAATGGTGGGCCGTCTACAACCCGTCCATGTCCTTCGCCAGCATGCTCGGCTATGTCCTCGTGCTCGGCTTCGGGGCGCAAGCGATGATCGCAGGCCGCATGACGGTGGGCGACCTGACATTTTTCTTCCTGCTCCTCAGCCTCTTCTACGAGCCGGTCGGAAAACTCCGCCAGCTCAACCAGATGATCTTCTCGTCCCGAGCCGCCGGTGACCGGGTTTTCGAGATCATGGACTCAGAGGACGAGGAAAACGCGGCCGAAGGGGAAACCCTGCCGGAGAGGATCCGCGCCCACGTCCGCTTCGAGAACGTATCCTTCGCCTACGGCAAACAGGCAACCCTGACCGGCCTCAGCCTCGACGCCCCGCCCGGCTGCACCGTCGCCCTCGTCGGCTCCACCGGCGCCGGCAAGTCCACCGTGCTCTCCCTGCTCAACCGCTTCTATGAGCGGGATTCCGGCAGCATCACCATCGACGGCACGGACATCGCCACGCTTTCCAAGAATTCCCTCCGGGAAAAACTCGCATACGTCACCCAGGAAGCCTTCCTCTTCAACGGCACCGTCCGCGAAAACCTGCTCCTCGCCAAACGCAACGCCTCCGAAGAGCAGATATGGAAAGCCCTGGAAGCCGCCAACGCCGCCCCCTTCATCCGCGCCTTGCCCAATCTGCTCGACACCAACGTCGGCGAGCGCGGCGTGAAACTCTCAGGCGGGGAAAAACAGCGCCTCTCCATCGCCCGCGCGCTCCTCAAGGACGCCCCGATACTCCTGTTAGATGAGGCCACGGCATCCGTCGATTCCGAAACCGAGCGCCAGATCCAGGCCGCGCTCGACCGGCTCATGGAGAACCGCACCGCCTTCGTCATCGCCCACCGACTCTCCACGATCCAGAACGCGGACAGGATCTACGTCATGGACAAAGGCAAGGTCATCGAGGAAGGAACCCACGTTGAGCTGCTCGCCCTGGAAGGGAAATACGCGGAACTATGCAGCCGGTCGTTTCTCGCGGAGCGGGAAGGGTGAGCAGGCCCGCATCCGGTTTTCACCGCTGCACCTGATTCGCGCCTCGACATCGCCCGGCCCGGTATCCAACCGTTAGGCCATCCGAACATGAAATTCCGTGCCGTCACCTTGTTCATGGCAGTCCTCTGCTGCGCCCTCGACCTTGTTCACGGCGCGGAGGCAGCCGCAACGGCATGGTCGGATAGGCTCGGCAGCGAAGACCCCGCCGTCTGGAAAAAGGCCGAGGCCGATCTCCAGGCAGAAGGCGCGGCCGCGCAGGGCGCCCTCACCCGCCTCGCGGAAAACCCCGACCCATGGGTCGCCGCCCGCGCCGAACGCCTCCTGATGGCCCTGCGCGGCATCGACCCGCGGCTGCCGCGCAACATCCAGCTCTCCCTCCTCGGCTACCCCGATCTCGGCGCAGCCGCCCGGGCGGAACTTTTGGATACCCTTTCCCGCCCCGGCCCAGGCCATCTCGGTGCCTTGATCTTCCTGATCGGGCAGCCGCAGACGGAGGGAGAAGGATGGAACCAGCGCCTGCGCAACGCCATCGCCCAGAATCCCGCCGACGTGGAACTGATCAAGCCCGAATCCGTCCCTCCGGCAACGCTCGGCCTCCTGTTCTCCTGCTTTCCCGACCACCCGCAGGGAGCCAAGGAGGAACGCTACGCGAAGTGGCGCGCCCTCAACCCGGACATCCGCTTCCACATCCGCCGCGACCAGGTGGAGCTGGAAATCGGAAGATTCAGGGAAAACGCGGAGACCGCGGAGCTGCTCTCATATCTCCCCCGGGTTCGCGACGCCGAAGCGAGGATCCACGCAGCCAGGTTCTCACGCGGCCTGATCATGGCGGACAAGAAGCTCGCCCCCGATTCCCTCGATGAAAACGCCAGCATCGGCCATCTCCTTGTGCTTTCATCGGATTCCAGCGCGGTCGAGTGGTATGCAAAGCACCTCGCCCGCCACCCTGGCATCGCGGATTCGCTGCTTCCCGAACTAACAAGCCTCACCATCAGGCACCTTTTGGCACAAAGGGATTTGGAGAAAGCGATCCTCCTCTTCCTCGCACCGCAGGATGAGACCTGGCACGTGCGCACGGTCGATTGGAATCTCCTCCGTGAGATCGGTGCAGCGCTGGGCAGCGATCCCGCAGCCCTGCCCGACGGCCTTCCCGAGATCAACAACCCATCCCGCTTCCCCATCATGGGCAGCATCCTTGACGCCTGGTTCAAGGCCAACCGCGAAAACAATGATAACGCGGCTCCCGGTGGAAAAACCGAGTGCTTCGACCGCTGGGCGAAAACCGATGAATGGCTGGAAGCCGCACACCGGCACGGCGCCCTCGACCTTTACCAGCGCCTCATGATACGACGCGGGAAATTCACGGAAACGCTCATTCTCCACGAAAGCGACAGGAACCATTACGCACTGATGAACCTCGGTGAGCTCCTCGTGTCCCAACCCAAGCTTGTCCCGCTTGTCCCCGCCGGGAAATGCACCGTGGAAACCCTGCGCTCCCTGCTGCACGGAGCCATTTCGAGCTACGAGTCCGCATGGCGCGAATCCAAGCCGCAGCCCTCCTTCGGGATGGCGGCGGCATGGCTGGAAACCCACCCCAACCTGTTGGAGAAAGACAGCTTCTCCACCGCGCCGCTCTATCAGGCCGCCCTCGACTGGAAGGCCGGCCGCCGCGCCCAGGCCGCCGCCGCACTGCTAGCCACAACCAAACCGATCATCACCGAGTTCGGCGGCCGCACCCACTCGAACCCCAACCCCATCGCCAGCCACGCCATCGCCATGCTCGCGGATCTGCTCGCAGCGTCCCCGGATGCCGACCTGCAAGCCCTGCTCCCCGCCGAAACCGCCACGCGCGAAAACCTCACCTTCATCCTCGAACGGCTCGGCAAACGCAAGAGCCACGCACCCGCTGACATCCGCATGAGCCTTGCCCTGACCGCCCTGATCCGCGAGCGCTTCGACCCCGAAGGCATCCTTTTCGCCATCGATGCATACAAAGGCCGCAGGATCTCACTCGATGCATGGATGGCCGGGGATGAAAATCTCGCCGGGGACATCCTCATCGCATCCTTCCTTTCCAATCCCGACAAGGAGGAGCAATACGACGGCGGGTCGGCATGGGCGATCGCACTGCTGGGACGCGCGGGGGAGGCCATGGAAAAACTCGACTCCGCGAAGGCCTCACTGGCCGCCCCGGTGTATCGCTCGAAACGCGCCCGCCTGCTCCAAGTCCTCGGCCGGACCAAGGAGGCCATGGAAACCGTGTCCCCGGAGCACCAGCCGAACCTACGCCTCGCCCTCGCCCTGGAGACGGGCGAATGGGATGCGGCGGCTTCCGCATCGGCGGCGGCTTATGACGAAATGAGCGCGACCGCAGCGGCGAGATCCTGCATCGATACCCTTTCCGGAGATCCCGACCGCGTCAAAAGGCACATCAACTCGAACCTCGGCACCATCCGCCTGCTCAACGGTGACAGCCTGCGGGAAGATGATCTCGTGGAAATGGCGCGGGATTCGGAGGTCGCCGCCGACTTTGAGCGCATCCTCGCCGCAGCGCTCGCCTCCGGGACGGACGTCCCCTACCTGCAGCTTTCCCAATACCTACAATATCCCGATCTGCTCCCCGACAAGCCCCGCGCCATCCAGCTCGCCGCGGAGGCCGCCGCCAGGGACACCGTCATCATCAACGGCGAGCCGGTCACCGGAGTCCACAAGATGGTCATCGCCGCAAGCCTGCTCAACCTCGGGCGCGGCGATCTCGCCTACGCGGCGGTTCGCCCGCTCTTTGCCTCCTCCCTCCGGGAAAAACCCGCCGTCCCCCTCAAGCGAAGCTACGGCTGGGGATACACGCCCCCGCTGTACGAAGCGTTCAACGCCATCCTCCGCCTCACCCAGATGGAGTGGCCCGATCTCCCTGCGGAAAAGCAGATGGGCAAACTCGATGCCATCCTCAGTCATGGGGATCCCTCGCTCCGCGCCCGCAACATGCTCGGGCTGATCTCGAAGCATCACTTGCAGCTCAACAAAAAGGAACTCCACGAACTTCTCTGGTTGCCGCTCTTCGATCTCTCCCACGCAGGCAAGGTGCCTCAGGAAATGAAAGACCGGGCCCTTGCCCTGATGGATTCCAAGCAGCCCGATGCCAACGACCGCAAGCGCCTCGCCAATGCATGGACACCCGAGATCTGGTTCATGGAAAGCCACCACCCGCCCGGCGGCACCGGCATGAGATACGAATTCGGATACACCCCGAAAGCGGGCAAAAAGCACGCGCCGCGCGGCAAGGATTTCGTCCTGATCGACGGCCTCGACGCAGCCCTCAAGCTCATCGCAAAAGGGGAGCGCGATGCTGCTGCGAAGCTGATCCGCGAATGCGTCATCCGCAACCTGCTAGACCCCGGCCTGACCGAGCAGCGCGTCCATTGGAACTCCAAGGAAGGCAGCGGCTGGGGCTCGGGTCGGGGTCATATCAGCGGCGGTTCATCGACCCTGGTTTCTTTTTTCGAGGCCTACGACCTGCCGCCGGAGATTTGCATCCCTCTCATCCGCGCCTGCACGGACACATGGAACAACACCTCCGACGACAATCGCTATCTCAATGCAGCCAACTACCTCGCTGCGAACGGCAGGCAAGGGGATGCCCTCGGCCTCTATCACCGCTTCCTGGTCGCAAGCAGCGGGGTTACAGGCAGCGGAATCGCAGGCCGCCCGCATGTGAGGAATTTCCTCAAGACGCGCGGCCTTCTGGCGGCACAGCGCGGTGACGGTGCCGCCGCCGTGCATGACATAGGCAGATTGGTGCAACTCGCCCCATACGAGCCGGAATCAGCAGCGGCGATCATCGCAGCCCTCACGGAAGGGGGGGACCAGAAAAGCCTCGACGCCGCCCGTGACGTTACCGACCGCTTCTGGCGCGTCCGCCTCATCGAAATCCCGACCAGCCGCACCTACGCCCATTGGAGGAAACAGTGGGAGAACCTGTTTCCCTGAGGTTCGGCATCGATCGAACGGACTCGGGAAAGCGGCTTGAAATGCCGTGTGTGGGAAACAAAAAACGCCCGGAGTTTCCTCCGGACGTTTCCTGAAATGATTTCCTGCCCGATCAGCGGGAGTAGAGCTCGACGATGAGCTGCTCGTTGACGAGCGGGTCGATCTCGGAGCGCTCCGGGATGCGGGACATCGTGCACTCCATCTTCTCACGATCCGTTTCCAGCCAATCCACCGAGGGGACTGCCTGGGTGAGGTCGAGCATGCGGAGCGCGAGCTGCTGCGAGGATGGCTTGGCGCCGACCTTGATATGGTCGCCGGGCTTCACCTGGTAGCTTGCGATATCAACGCACTTGCCGTTCACGAGCACGTGGCCGTGGTTGACCATCTGGCGGGCGGCCTGGCGGGAGTTGCCGAAGCCTGCGCGGTAGCAGATGTTGTCGAGGCGGCATTCGAGGAGCTGGAGGAGGATCACGCCGGTAACACCGCGGCGGCGGGCTGCCTCCTGGTAATATCCGCGGAATTGCTTCTCAAGCACACCGTATTGGAAACGGAGCTTCTGCTTCTCACCGAGTGCGACGGAGTATTCCGACTTCTTCTTGCGGCCTGCGCGGACGCCGTGCTGGCCTGGTGGGAAATTGCGGCGCTCCAAGGACTTGGATGGGCCGAAAAGTGCGACGCCGAAGCGGCGGGAGAGTTTGGTGCGTGGACCTGTGTAACGTGCCATGATATTAGAAAGTTGGGTGTTTAATGTGTTGGGTTAAACGCGGCGGGCTTTCTTAGGGCGGCAACCGTTGTGAGGGATAGGCGTGACATCGCGGATCGAGAGGATGTCGAGACCGAGGCCCTGGACGGCACGCACTGCGGACTCACGGCCGGAACCGGGACCCTTGACGCGGACATCAACCTCTTTCAGGCCGTGACCCATGGCCTGGCGGCATGCATCCTGGGAAACAACCTGTGCGGCGTATGCGGTGCTTTTCCTCGAACCCTTGAAGCCCATCTTGCCGGCGCTGGACCATCCGATGGAGTTTCCGTTCTGGTCGGTCACGCTCACGAGCGTGTTGTTGAAGGTGGCCGTGACGTGGACGATGCCGCGGGCGACGTTCTTCGAGCCCTTGGCCTTGTGGATCTTGATTTCCTCTTCGCCACCACCGATCTCAGCGAAGATATCCTTCTTCTGCTCTTTCTTCGGGGTGCCGTCGGGATTGAGGGCGGGAGCTGCCTCAGCGGCAGGTGCGGCCTTCTTGGATTCTTCCGGTTTTGCAGCGGGAGCGGCAGCCGGGGTTTCGGGTTTGGCCTCGGCAGCGGGAACCGCCACTTCTTCAGCTTCTGTGTTGTTTGTTTCTTCGGACATATGTCGGGAACGTTTCGGTCACCTCAGGCGACCGGGAAATTGTTGTTGCGCAACAGGCTTGTTACTTCTTGACGCCAACGGTCTTCTTCTTGCCCTTGCGGGTGCGGGCGTTGGTGCGGGTGCGCTGGCCACGGACGGGCAGGCCGCGCTTGTGGCGGATGCCGCGGTAACAGTTGATGGAGGTGAGGCGCTTGAGCTGCACCTGACGCTCACGGCGGAGATCGCCCTCAACCATGATCTGCTCGGCCTGGATCACCTGGGCGATCTTGACGAGCTGATCCTCGCTGAGCTGTCCGGTGCGGATGTCCGGATCGATGCCGGCGTGCTCGAGTATGCGGCTCGCCAGAGGGCGGCCTATGCCGAACATGTAAGTGAGGGAAGCCTCGATGCGCTTCTCGTTGGGGATTTCGATGCCTAGGATACGTGCCATTGTGTGCAGTAGTTCGCGTGTTTCGCGTGCTGCCGATCCATACCGGAAGCCCCGCGGGGCGGGTGATTTACCAGAAGATCACACTCTGGCAAGCCGGAAATGGAAAAAACCTGCACCCCGGGGAAGGTTTTTCCAAAAACTGTCCACACCCTGCGAACTTTCCCCATAACCGCCGTATCCCTTCTCGACAAACCGCGGGCTGCCCCTAGCTTCCTGCGAAACATTACGCACAAATGGACACCCATTCAGAAGCACCAGAGGAAATTCCCGCCGAGCTCGCAGTGGCAGCGGTGCCGGAAAACGCCCCGGACACCAACCCCTACCAGCTTCCGGCCGACGATGTCGCCGCGATCGACGAGCTCGGCAAGACCTACCAGGCCTTCCGTGAGGAACTCGCGAAAACCATCGTCGGCCAGGACGACGTGATCGAGAAGCTCGCCATCTGCCTCTTCGCACGCGGCCACGCCCTGCTCATGGGGGTGCCCGGACTCGCGAAAACCCTGCTCGTTTCCTCCGTGGCGCAGACCTTCGACCTCTCCTTCAACCGCATCCAGTTCACCCCGGATCTCATGCCCGCCGACATCACCGGCACGGACATCATCCAGGAATCCGGCGTGGACGGGAAACGCGAGTTCGAGTTCGTCAAGGGGCCGGTCTTCGCAAACCTCCTGCTTGCCGACGAAATCAACCGCGCCCCGGCCAAGACCCAGTCCGCCATGCTTGAGGCCATGCAGGAAAACAAGGTCACCGTCCTCGGCAAAACCTACGTGCTGCCACCGCCGTTCTTCGTCCTCGCGACGCAGAACCCGATCGAGCAGGAAGGCACCTACCCGCTGCCCGAAGCCCAGCTCGACCGCTTCATGTTCCTCATCGAGGTGGAATACCCCTCGGCTGCGGAAGAGAAGGAAATCGCCCGCTCCACCACCGGAGCCGCAAAGCAGGCGCTCTCCAAGCTCATCGACGGTGAGAAGATCATCGCCTTCCAATCCCTAGTCCGCCGCGTCCCCGTCCCGGACCACCTCTATGACTACGCGGTCGAGATCGTCCGCAAGACCCGCCCGGCCCAGCCCGAATCCCCCCAGTGGATCAAGGATACCGTCGGCTGGGGTGCCGGCCCGCGTGCCGTCCAATACCTCATCCTCGGTGCGAAATCCCGCGCCGCCCTGCGTGGCAATTACATGGCTTCCCTCGAAGACCTCGAGGCCGTCGCACCCGCCGTCCTCAACCACCGCGTCATCACCAATTTCGCCGCCGAGTCCCAAGGCATGACTTCCAAAAAGATCATCAAGAAGCTCATTTCGGAAATGCAGGAGGCCTAGTCCCATGTAGTGGAGAAAATCGCGGGAGCCACCAGTGGGCTCCCGCGAACAGACTACGGATTACCCGGAACCCTAAAATTCCCAGCCTATCGATGCATAGGCGAAACGTCCCGCGCTCGGGATGGCTTCACCCACAGCGAGATCACCTCCCGAGACGCGGTTCACACCTCCAAGATGTTGGGCATACCTTTTGTCCAAAAGGTTCTCCACGCCTACCTCGACGCGAACCGAATCAGCGAAAGTTTTCGCAACGCGAAGGTTGAGAATACCATAGCCCGGAGTCGAAGGCTCGTTCTGGAGTTGTGAAACCCGGTTTTGAGCGGAGGCCCATTCCCATTCAAGATGGGTCTCCCAACTGCTGCGCCTGTGAGCTAAGTCGAACATTCCGTGGAGCGGAGCAATTCGATAGAGACCATCACCCGTATCCTTGTTGCGGCCGCGCACATAGCTGACACTGCCGTCCAGTGACCACTCATCGGAAAACTCCCATCCTCCGGCAAGCTCAAGCCCGTAGAGTTCCGCACGATCGACGTTGTCATACTGAAGAACCGGCAAGCCACTCATGTCGTTCCGGCCGATGGGCATTCCTTGGATGTAGTTGTGCACGCTTTGGTAAAACGGCGTGATACCCGCATTCCAGGAGTCTCCTTGCCGGGTCGCGGCAAATGCGATCTCGAAGGACGTTTCGGGATCAAGATCAAGATTCCCCAAATACGTGCGACCATCCGCGAGACCAGCGCTCGCATTGAGCGGAGTCCACAAGTAACGCTCGATCAAAGATGGGGCCCGGCTTTTTATCGCAGCAGCCAGCTCAAAGCTGGTTGCTGCGTCCGGCTCGAAACGCAGCGCAGCGGTAGCGGAAGGAAGCACATCGGTGAACGAGCGATCCGCTGCATTGAAATTCGCCTGATCCGCGAGGATCGCGTTTCGCATCATACCCGGCGGGGGAAGAATCGCGTTGCTGACCGCATCGGCATCGCTTCTCACCACATCGCCACGCAGGCCATAGCGGGAGCTCCACCCTGCCGAGTGCTTTTGATCCCATTCCATGTAAATGCCATAGCGGCTTCGCTCATTGTCATTGAACGTATCACGCCTCAAGCCACTGGCGATGGCGACCTGTTCCGCATCGAACTCATTGCGATGAATGTCGATCCCCGCGCGTAGCTCGTTTTCCTGAAACGGAAGAGCGACCTCTCCACGCCAGCCGTAATCCCGGCTCGAAGCCGGAGCCTCCATCGCCATGCTTCCCGGTATCACGGGCCGCAGGGAGTAATTATCCATCCGGTGATCGATATCATGCACATAGAGGCGGTTCTCCACCACACCCCAACTGAAATTTTCCTTCTGGGTAAGTCCGAGGTTCCAGGAATCATCGCTTACCATATCCATCGGCAAAGCAGGGGTTCCCGCATCGCGGGTATAGGAAGCCCCGAAGTCCAAAGAGACAAAACCATTTGTGGTCCGCCAAGCCGTTGTCAAATTATGGCTGGTCGTATCGTAGCCGCTGGCACTCACCCTTCCACCGGGATACCGCAGATCGTTCGCGCTCGCCGCACTGCCCCGATAATGGAATCCAAGGTTTTCACCAGCTACGCTTAGATCCGCGCGGAACTGTGTCGCATCCTGATTCCCGAGAAATGACGATCCCAACGAACCATTCAAAAGCGCATTTCCGTCCTGTGAAAACACCGGATCCGCACGATTGATCAGAAGGCTGCCACCGATTTGATCCCCTCCTGCGCTCACAGGAGAAATTCCCGCCATCAACTCGATCACATCCCCGTCCGAGGGATGCGCGTAATGGAGTGGTGGATCCATGTGATTCGGACAAGCAGGGGTAATCTTCATGCCATCCACCTGCACACCTACCCGATCTCCGGAAAGCCCGCGAAGCTGCAGGATTCCGGTTTGGGATCCATTGCGGACAATCGCTGCGCCGGGCAGCTTTTGCACCATGGCAGCGGTGTCCGAGTAGCGCAGCACATCGGCTCCGACAATATGTTCAACGGGAGAACCCGCCGATGGCAATCGATTGGCTTGAACCGTGAGAGTATCCAGTGAACGCAGCGCATCTTGTGCGCTGGATGTTTGTGAAATCGCACCTGCCACAAGGAGGCTGATGACTGAGGAGTTTAAAATTTTCATGAGATAAAAATAAATTGAGGTATAAATTGAGGCGCTGAAACGCGCGCTGTAAGAGAACAACCGCGGGACAAATGCCCGCAGCGAATAGCCCGGACTCTCCGCCCTGAGCCTTCGAGTTTTCACGCCGATGAGGCGCGATGGAAATGTGCAGCCTAGCTCAACTCCGGCGGCGGCACCTCGGGGCCATCTGTCCCTTTTCCCCCACGAAATCGCTGCCAATCGTCGGTCACTGCCAGGTAATCTTCATACTTCGGCAGCGGTGCTCGGAGCCGTCCCGCAGACACAACCATTGCATCCCAAGCGAGACTCGGACGGAAAACTTTTGGAGCCGGCGGCACAGACGAATCATCCTCTTTCTGCTGCCGCAATTTAGCAACCTTCTTGCACAGCGAGCATGGATGCTCTCCATCGAAAGTCTTGATGACTCCGCGCTTAAACCCGCTCTCCTGCGAGTAGCTGACGACCATGTTCAACCATGCGACTTCCTGCAAAAAAATCGCCGGCCCCTGCATCAGCAGGAGCAGCAAGACTGCAATCAGGTTCCGAAGTATGGTCACGGGGAAGAAAAACATAAGAAGCCCGGAACCCGTAGTCAAAGCAAACCCTCTGGTTGGCCGATTGCGGATTCGCCCGCGAGGGCACGCTACCGATGCCGGCGGCGACCGATACGAATTCGTCTTTCGCCCCCGGAAGAGATGCCAGCCGGTCCTGAAGATCGAACCTTGTGCCCTATTTCCCATGATCCTGATTTTTGAAATGTCTATTCTCCATCCATCGGGCGACGCGTGTCTCCAGAGTCGCGTAAAGTGCCGGCAGCAGGAGCAAGGCCTGCCGTCCGTTCTGGAAGGTGCCGGAAAAATCTATTCATCCAGCGCCTCCAAGATTGCCTCTGACGAAAGACGAACGCCTTCAAACAACCCTGATGCCGTCTGAATTGTTTTCTTGCAGGTTGCCGTAGCGACCACAGCATACAAAGCAATCGAACAAACATGAGCACGCACTCCTTCATCGACTCCGACCTCCTCTCCCGCCTCGGCTCGCTCCCCATCGAGTCACGCGTCCCGATGATGGGGAATGTCGCGGGAAAACACCGCTCACCCCACCGTGGCTCCTCCGTCGAGTTCGCGGAGTATCGGAAATACGTCCCCGGCGATGATACACGCCGTCTCGATTGGAAAGCTTTCGCCCGCTCCGACCGTTTCTACATCAAGGAATTCGAGGCGGATACGAACCTCCGCGCTTACTTCGTCATCGACGCCTCCGGATCGATGAATTTCCACAGCCCCGGGCAGGACACAAAGATCGAATACGCCCGGAAAATTGCCGCATCCCTCGCATACCTGTTAGTGAACCAAGGCGACGCCGCAGGCCTCTCGATCTGCACGGACAAGCTCCACCTCGAAGTCCCGCCCTCACGCCGCGCCGCCCACTTGGAGCGCTTTTTCTCCACCATTGAAAAGGTCGAGCCATCCGGCGAGACCGGCCTCATCGAAGCCCTGCACGTCATCGCGGAAAAGATCAGCCAACGCGCCTTCGTCGTCATCCTGTCGGATTTTTTCACCGATACGGAAAAGCTTTCCGAAGCCCTCCAGCACCTCCGCTACCGCAAGCACGACATTTCCCTCTTCCACCTCATGGATCCTCAGGAAATCGGCTTCCAGTTCGATAGGCCGCATCGCTTCGTGGATCTGGAGGACGGCACCGCCCTTGTCGTGGAGCCGAACCTGATCGCCGACGAATACCAGACCGCCCTCAAGGAGTTCATGAAGAACGTCCGTGACAAGGCGCATGATGCCGCCGCCGATTACCAGCTGATCACCACAGACACCCCGCTGGAGCCCCTCCTCCGCGAGTTCCTCACCGCCCGCCTGCCGAAGGCGAAGCATTGAGGGTCTTCGCGCCCCGGTCATGGGGTTCAGGTATCCGATGGCGCGCCGCGCAAGCCTTCGCTGTTGGCTGATTGCCAAAAAATGGATTTCCCCCCGGGCGATTCCCATCCAATGTATTTGTCGTGAAACCCAACAGCAGCGAGAAAGAGATCAAGTCATTCATGGCCGGGCTGAAAAAGCGGAACCCGGGTGAGCACGAGTTTCACCAGGCGGTGCGCGAGGTGGTGGACACGATCATCCCCTTCACCGCGGAGCACACGAAATACCGGGACGCCTACATCCTGGAACGGATGACGGAGCCTGACCGCATCATCACCTTCCGCGTCACCTGGGAGGACGACAATGGCCGTGTCTGGGCGGATCGCGCGTGGCGGGTGCAGTTCAACAACTCCATCGGGCCTTACAAGGGCGGCCTGCGCTTTCACCCCACGGTCTCGCAGAGCGTCCTGAAGTTCCTGGGCTTCGAGCAGGTGTTGAAAAATTCCCTCACAGGCCTGCCTATGGGTGGCGCGAAGGGCGGATCGAACTTCAATCCCAAGGGGCGTTCCGACCGCGAGATCATGCGTTTCTGCCAGTCGATGATGATCGAGCTGCACCGCCACATCGGCGAGGACGTTGATGTCCCCGCCGGTGACATCAACGTCGGCGCACGCGAGATCAGCTACCTTTTCGGAACCTACAAGCGCCTGGAAAACCGCTTCGCCGGCATCCTCACAGGCAAAGGCCTTGCCTTCGGTGGCAGCCTCGTGCGCAAGGAGGCCACCGGCTACGGGGCGGTGTATTTCATGAAGCACATGCTCGAGCACGCGGGCGAGGAAATGAAAGGCAAGACCGCCCTAGTCTCCGGCTCGGGGAACGTCGCCCTCTACTGCATCGAGAAGCTCATCGAGCTGGGCGCGACCGTGCTGACCGCTTCCGACTCCTCCGGCTTCATCCACGATCCCAAGGGCATCACCCGCGAGAAGCTCGACTGGCTCATCGACCTCAAGGAAAACCGCCGCGGCCGCATCCAGGAATACGCGGAGAAATTCGGCTGCGATTTCCACCAGGGGAAAACCCCGTGGGGCGTGAAGGCGGATCTCGCATTCCCCTGCGCCACCCAGAACGAACTGTTGTTGGATGATGCGGTGGCAATGGTGAAAAACGGCGTCAAGGCCATCGCCGAGGGCGCGAACATGCCCTGCACGGCGGAGGCCACCGATCATTTCCTGGAGCACGATGTCCTCTTTGGCCCGGCGAAGGCGGCCAACGCGGGCGGGGTCGCGGTGTCCGGCCTGGAGCAGAGCCAGAACCAGCTCCGCATCAGCTGGAGCCGCAAGGAGGTCGATGACCGCCTCGTCGGCATCATGACGGACATCCATGGGAAATGCGTCAGATACGGCAGCCGCAATGGCAGGCCGGTCGATTACCGCTCGGGCGCGAACATCGCCGGCTTCGTCAAGGTCGCCGATGCGATGCTCGCCTACGGGGTTGTCTGAATAGGGATTCCCGGCATCGCGGCGCCCACCGAGATCACGCTTTCCTTGAGCACGCCGATGAACGGCAGGTTGCGGTAGCGGCCGTCGAAATCCAGCCCATACCCGACAACGAACTCGTCCTCGATCTCGAACCCGACATAGTCCGCATTCACTTCCACGGCACGGATGACTTTCTTGCTAAGAAGCACGCAGGTTTTGACGCCTGCGGCCTCGCCTTCCAGCAGCTTGGACTTCACCAACTGGAGCGTTCGCCCGGTGTCGAGGATGTCATCGAGGATCAGTACGTGTTTTCCCCGGACATCCGGCAGCCCGGTGCCCAGCAGCTTGACCACACCCGAGCTTTCCGTGCCGCCGTGGTAGCTCGAGGCACCGAGGGACTCGATGCGGAGCGGCATCTGGATGCGGCGGAGCAGATCTGCCATCAGGATGATCCCGCCGTGGAGGATCACGATCGCGGTCAGGTCCTTGCCCTCGTGGTCGCGGGTGATTTCCTCTGCCAGCTCGTCGAGGCGGGCGAGGATTGTGGATTCGTTGAAGAGGACTTTTTCGAGATCGGCACGCATGGTTCAGGAGTTGGTTGGGGGGTCTTCCGCAGCAGGCAGCGGGCATTCGAGATGATAGCCTTCCCCGTCGAGTCCTTTCCCCGGCCAGTCGAACTGGCTGTGGGGCGAGTAGTGGATTGCGGTCGCGAGGGCACGGTTGAGCAGGGCTTCGAAAAAGAAGACGGATGCCGGCTCTGGCACGGGGGAGGCAATCGTGCGGATCGGTGAATCGAGCCGCCCGAACATGGGCAGCAGATGCGCCGCAAGCGCCGTTTCCGCAGCGGATGCGGATGTGAAAATCCACTGCGCGCATGGTTCCGCATGATTCTGCTGAATCGGGCCATGTGCTGCCTGAAGGATATCGCGGCGGACGGGTTCGGGAAGAAACAGCCCCTCGACCCGCTTGAAACCGAGGTTCTGCGGATAATCGTTCGCCGGGCCGATGAAGTTGAATTCGACCCCCGAAATGAAATCTTCCGCAAGCGCATCCACTGTTTCCCGAGGGGTTTCATCGACGCTGGAAAAAATCCTTCCGACTTCCGAGGGATCCGGAGGCGCGGGCGTTCCGGGCAGCACGGAATGCAGCCATTGCCATGCGGTGAGGTAAGTGACCATCGGGCCGATCACCCGCAGCAGGATGGTGAATTCATCGGTCTCCATGCAACGGACGAACTCGATCTCATCTCCGGTGAAAGGCGTTTCATCCTGCTCCTTCGCGCTGAAAACGACCGTGCGCGCGAACGAAGGATGGTGGCGGAGGGCGATCCGTGCGTTGGATGAGAGTCCCTGGGAAAAAACGATGAGCGTTCCGTCCGGAGCGGCTGGGCCGGAGACGGCGAAAGACGAGGGGTTGGCGAAAGTCGCGGCACCCGGAGCCGTGCGATCCACGAGCGAGCAAAGGAACCGGGCATGCGCCTCGGAACTCCCTATGCCTGTCACGATCCATGGGAAGGGAGGCGGCTGGGAAGCCCCGATCCGCCTGGCCGCGGCCTCGCACAGGCGCTCGCGGGCGAGAGCCATCCGCGCTTTCAGGAGCGTTATGCTTTCTTCCCGTTTCATGCGCTCGCGTTCGGTGCGCTATCGAGGAAAATCCATTCCACGACCTCAAGGTCCTGCTCGCGGATCGCTGCGCCGTAGTCGCCCTTTGCAACCAGGCTCCTCGGCGAGTTCACGACCATCTTGACCTTGCTGCTGCGGAGGTGGGCGCGGAGCACCGAGAAGATCCGCTCGTAGTCGCGCTGGTCGAACTCGACCCCCAGCTTTGCGTAAGACTCCGCAGTGCTGTAGCTGCGCCCGCGCTCAAGCATCATGCGGTCGATCGCCAGCGCACCGAATCCGGCGCCGCGCCCGTCCTGATAGACCAGCACGATGCATCCGACGCCATACTCGACGATGTGCTGCACCGATTTCATGTATTTCGCCTTGTTGTCATCGACCATCACCGGGAAGCGGTTGAGGATGGACTCGCTCTGGATCCGCACGACCGGCACGTCGTAGCTGTGTGCCTTTCCGTGGGTGAGCACGACGATGTCATGCCCGCTCACCACGTCGTAGTAAACGTGCACCCGGAACCAATACGGCTTGTATAGCAGATCCACGAGCGGGTTTTCCGCATCGCTTTCCGACATCGCCTTGAGGCGCTCATAATCGATTTTGATCAAGACCCGGTTGTTGCGGATGATGCGGTAGCTGTGGACGACGCGATCCGGCAGGCGCATGTGCGCCTCGATGCCGTGATTCGGGAAAAGATCCTCCATTTCGGCGGTCGTGAGGAGGATCTCGTTGGCGATCGGGCGTATGGGAAGGAAATAGC
The DNA here is from genome assembly GCA_017798145.1 of Akkermansiaceae bacterium. Lineage (NCBI taxonomy): Bacteria > Pseudomonadati > Verrucomicrobiota > Verrucomicrobiia > Verrucomicrobiales > Akkermansiaceae > Akkermansiaceae bacterium. The sequence continues at coordinate 3,484,080 of CP059069.1, forward strand.
TCGCCATGTAGATGAAGCGCTCGGCGCTCTCGAGCACGCGCGGCTTGAAAGGGATGACAGGCTCGGGTGGCTGCACGCTTCGCAATGCCGATAGCAGCGGGCGCTTCAGGAAATGCCCTGAATCGGCCTTGGACTGGAGGTAGAAGAGGTTGAACGGCTCCGGCTCGTATTCGAGCGTTTCGGTGCGCTCCACGGTCAGCCCGTTCTGTTGCATGGCCTCGACCTTGTCCGGGTTGTTGGTAAGGATGATCCACGACGCCTTGATGCGCAGGATTTTCACGATGTCGGCGACGTTGAGATACTGCCGGTAATCCTTTTTCAGCCCGAGCATCGCGTATGCCTCGAAGGTTGAGAGGCGGTCGCGGCTCGCCTGGACCAGCATGCGGTCGCGCGCCTTCGCCGTGTAGCCGACGCCACGGCCTTCCTGGAGCAGGTAGAAAAGGACGCCCCGCCCGACCTCGCTGATCCGCTTGATCGCGCCTTCGAGCTGCTGGACGCAGTCGCAATCGCAGCCGCGTAGCGTCTCGCTGGTCACGCAGCTGGAGTGCATCCGGGTGTGGAGCGGATCGTCCGAGTGGATGTCTCCGTGGGCCAGGGCGATGATGTAGCCCTTCTGGATGATGTCCTGGAAAATGTAGCCGACGAAGAGCCCGTAGCGGGTCGGCACCTTTGTCTCGGCCAGGAAAACGGTGGTGCCATAGGTGGGCCTGTCATCCGTGGCGGAGGGGTCGTAATGCGCGGCATCCCCGGCATATTTTTCCAGCTCGGCGAAGATCGGATCGAGGAGCGGCGGGTGGATTGTTGCGGATTCGCTCATGGTTGGTTCGGTGTGAGTTCGACAATCAGTTGGATCTCGACGGTGGAATTTTTCGGAAGTCCGGCGACAGCGACAGCGGCACGTGCATGCATCCCGGCATCGCCGAGCACTGTCAGGAAAAGGTCGCTTGCGCCGTTGATGACGAGCGGGCTTGAAGGGAAGCCTGCGATGGCGTTCACGTATCCGCTGAGCGAAACGATCTGTTCGACCGCATCGAGCGAGCCCGCCGCCTGCTTGATCACCGCGAGCGCATTGAGGGCGCAGACGCGCGCGGCTTCGTAGCCGGATTCGACCGTCTGGGTGTCGCCGACCTGGCCTTCGTGGGTGATTTCGCCCTCGCGGCTGGCGATGACGCCCGCGAGATAAAGCATGTTCCCGACGCGCTTGTAGGGTACGTAATTTCCGCCCGCCGCCGGTGGGGCAGGCAGGGTGATTCCTAGATTCGAAAGCTTTTTCTCTATGTCTGACATGGAATGGGTTCTGCTGGACAAGCAGAAATCCCGCCAGAATGAGAAATCCCCACCATTTGGCCAGAATCCATGAGCGGAGCTAGTTTCCATGGCGACGGTTTCGCGGATTTCGCGGCTTGGAGGGCTCTGGCGGCAGAAGGATCGACCCCGGCTGCGATCCGGCGGATGCAGGAGCGGCTTGCCGGGATGGACGGTGCGCAGCAGGCCTTGGCCGGAGGGAAGCTGTGGGAGGCCGCTGAACCACGGGACGGGCCGCTCGGCGGGGTTCCCTGGGTGCTCAAGGATTTGTTCGATGTGGCGGGGATGAGGACGCTCGCTTCGTCGCGATTGCTGGAGTCTCTTGCCAGCCCGGCGGAATCGGATGCCGCCGTGGTGCGTGACCTGAAACAGGCGGGTGCCGTGTTGATCGGGAAGACGCACCTGAACGAGTTCGCCTATGGTTTGGATGGGGTGAATCCGCATTTCGGCACGGTGCCGAATCCGCTGGTTCCCGGAGCCTTGGCGGGCGGGTCCAGCAGTGGTTCGGCATGGGCGGTGGCTTCCGGTTTGGTGCCGCTGGCCGTGGGAACGGATACCGGCGGATCGATACGGGTTCCGGCGGCCTATTGCGGGCTGTATGGATTCCGGATGGTGCCGGAGCATGCCTGGAGCCGCGAAGGGGCTTTCCCCCTGGCTCCGCGATTCGATACGGCTGGCTGGCTGGCCTGGCACCGGAGGGATATGGTGGAGATGCTGCGATGGATGGGAGCTGGTTCCGGCGCCGGGTGCGGGGCGGGCCTGGCGCTGGCCCCGGAGTTGCCCGGGCTGTCCTCGGGGTGGGCGGAGGAAGCCGGCTGCGGCGAGTTGGCGGATTGGAAAGCCGACACGGCGGATCTGGTGACGGCTTTCAATGTCCTGCAGAGCTCGGCAGCCTACGAGGTTCATAGTAGATGGTTGCACGCCAACAGGCGGGACTACGACCCGGCCACATGGGGGAGAATCGCCCGGGCGGAAGCTTGGACGGGGGATGAGCGGAGACGTGCGGAGGAAACGGCAGCCGTCTGGTCGTCATGTCTGGAAGGCTGGATCGGCAGGCACGGGTTTCTGGTCTTGCCGACGGTGCCGGGCTCCGCTCCCCCGTTGCGGCAAGGCATGGGCGATCAGGATCGGGAAACGGTGCTGGCATACACCGCGCCGGCGAGTCTCGCCGGGCATCCCGTGCTCTCGGTTCCGTTTGAGATGTCCGGAGGGTTTCCGAGCGCTGTCCAGGTGATCCTGCCGCGATCGCTCGACCGCGCCCTCGATGTGGCGCTGGTGGTCATGGCGCGGATCGATGCCGCAGGGGTCAAGCGGATTCGTTGAAAATCGCTTCGGGCAGGTAGCCTGAAATGGTCGTCACGGGCTGGTTCACAAGCTGGCTGACTTTCAGGTCGAGCACCACGCTGCAGAGCACATAAGCCTGCTCCGGGGAAATGCCGAGCCGCTTGGTGAGGTAGCCGATGAAGCGCCGGACAACGGCCTTGCAAGCCTCCCGGGGATCCTCATGGGACTCGATGAAAACGATCCAGTTGTTCCGGAGGTAACGGGGAGGCACAAGCGAAGGAGGCACGTTTGCGATGGGGCCACGGGGGGCGCCGCCTTTCACGCGCTCGATCTCGAAGGTGGCGGTCATCGGGGCTTCCATCCCGTTGATCGAAACCTCGCCATCCCCCTGCGCCGCATGGCTGTCTCCGGCGCAAAACCCCGCACCGGTGGTCGCGACGGGAAGCATGAGCTCGGCTCCGGCGATCAGGTGTTTGACATCCATGTTGCCGCCCCATGGGCCGGGTGCGCGTGTCCGGAATTCCCCCTCCGCCGCGCGTTGCACGCCGATGATCCCGCAGAAAGGGTGCAGGTCGAGCGTTACGCCGGGCATTGAGCTTGTCTGGGATTCATCGAGTTTCCAGTGGAAGAGGAAATGCTGCGGGAAATCCTCGGGCAGTAGGCCTAGCCCCGGGATGATGCTGGTCCATGCCCAGCCGTGGTGGCGGTATTCCAGGATCTTGATGCGAAGCGCGTCACCCGGCTCCGCCCCATCGATCCCGACGGGGCCGGTGAGTGCGTGGATGAGCATGGTATCGATGCCTGCGAATTGCGCGCTGGTCATTCCCGGGAAAACCTGTCCGCCGCTGGCATCCAGCATTTCAAGGGTGATCCTGTCGCCGGATTCGATGGTGTGGCGGGCAGGCACGCTGTTGTCCCAGCGGTGGATGGTTGGCTTGGCTTCGAGATGATGGTGGTTCATGGTTTCAGACTGTCCTTGGCATTTTCCAATGCGGCCCATTTCGCAAATTCCGCGATCGACTCCGCGAGGGCGCGGCTCCCGGCCTCCAGCCAGGCATGACCGTCCCCGGCTGTGGCAAGGGTGGCATCGCCGATGGTGCCGCTTGTGGAAAGGTCGGAGGTGATCCATGAGAAGATCGCGGGGGCGGCTTCCGCCCGCAGTTCGCCAGCCGAGCTGGCCGTCGCAGGGTATTCACGGTTGGCGAGATCCGCTTTCACGAGGCCGGGCGTGAGCGCGAGCATCCATGCGGTTTCGACCTGCCCGGCATGGAAGCCGTGGGCTTGCTCATGATCGCTGGCCGGCGGCGTGAAGCTTGGCTTGAGCAAGGCGGTGTGGAGCTTCGTCCCGGCCTGGATTTCGCGCAGGCAGGAGCGGACGACCTGGATGTTGCCGCCGTGCGTATTGAGCACGAGAAGGTGGCGGAAGCCCCATGTTTCGAGTTGGGCGGCGATGGAGCGGATCAGTCCGGCGAGCAGTTCCTTTCCGATGGAAAGGGTGCCTGCAAAGCCGGTGTGCTCGTTGCTTTTCCCAACCGTGATGGGCGGGGCGACGAGGCAAGGGACATCATCCGCCAAGAGCGGCAGCGCGAGGTCAAGCCAAGCCTGCGCCAGCATCGCATCCATCCCCACTGGCAAATGCGGGCCGTGTTGCTCGATTGCGGCCGTCGTGAGGATGACCGGCGTGATCGCCTTGTCGGGCAGCGCGGCGATTTCGCCGAGCCGCATGGCCGCCAGCGAGCGGTGCCGCCATGATGGGAGAGCGGCGTTCATGCGAGCGGCGGATGGTTCAGGATTTCGGTGGTGAGCCGGATCAAATGCTCGGCAGACCGTGCGAGTATTTCCGGTGCCGCCGCGTTGGCTTCGGCGAGCGAAAGCGGCTCAGGCATCGTCCACTCCGGCGGATCCCATGGCGCTTCCGCTCCGGCGGGCAACCCGGGTTTGTTAGGTGCGGGGCTGGCCCCGATGGCGGGCGGCTGACGTAGGATGGAAGTGACGAGAGTCTGGGCGCGCAGGCGTCCTTCCGGACAGGCCGGATGCAGGTCGATGCCGAGTCCGCTGAGGTTGATGATGAAAACCTGGATCCCGGATTCGGCGCGGAGATCCCGACCTGCCGCATCGACGATGTCCTCATGGAAAGGCGAGGCGTTGACGAAAACGAGTTTCCGGAATCCGCTTTCCGCCACGGATTTCCCCCAGGCGGCCAGGTGGGAGAACGCGATTTCCAGAGGCACGGGGAAGCTCGTCCGGGCATGTGGGCCGGCCGCGAAACGGCAGGGCGGGAGCGTCAGCCATTTGCCCTGTACCGGGTGGATTTCCGCAGCGTGGCGAAGCAGGGCCGTGATGATGAGTTCCTCCGCGTCCAACGGGTGGCCAAGCGCCCAGTCGCTGTGTCCTGTGACCGGGCAGAGCACCAGAGTCCCTGCCTTGTCCGGCCATTTCTCCAGCTCCTGCCAGCTCCTGTGCGGCCAGAAAGTCGGGGAATCGTGGATGCAGAGATCGGTGAACATGGCTTCAGTCGCAGGGGGATTCGAAGCCGGGATTCCGATAAAGGGCTTTCCCTTGGCGGAGGGTCATGAGCACCTCTGCCGGGGTGGTGCGGGTGATGATGGATGCGAGCAGGTTCCGGGTATGGCGGAGGTGGGGCGCATGGAAATCGAGCAGGCAGAGGTTCGCTGGAAGCCCTTCTTCGATGCGGCCTGGAAAGCGGTCTCCGAAGGCCAGGCCGGCGTTGGATGTGGCCATTTTCAAAATCGCGGCAGGATCCGGGAAACGCGGGTCCGCATACTGGCTGCGCGCGACCTTGTAGGTGAAGTCCAGTTCGGCGAGGAGGTTCGGGCTATTGAGCATGCCGTTGTCGGTGCCGAGGAGAAGCGTCACGCCCGCTTCCAGCAGGGCGGCGATGGGGGGTAGGGGGAGTCCGAGGGCGGCGTTCGCCCGCGGATTGATGACTGCGGGAATTCCGCTGGCGGCGAGGAGGGCGATCTCTTCCGCATCGGCGACCGTCAGGTGGATGATCAGGTCTGGCTCCAGGAGTTCGATGGCGCGGGCGAGGTCGCCCTTTCCGGTGCGGCTGCGGCTGAGTTCGCGGTATCCCGCATTTTCAAGGCAATGGATCGCGCGCAGCTTGCCCTTGCTGCGTGTGATGCCGCGGATCTCGCCCCAAGCGGGCGTTGTCAGGTCGTTCATCGTGCTCTCGCTGAAGCCGTCGGCGATTTCAAGCATCGCCTCCAGCTCTGCGATGGCGCTTGCCGGGAGGGAAGCCTGATCGAGATCCAGTTCCGCCATTTCAAAAGGCGCATCCTTGAACTGGCTCAGGATGATCGAGTCCACTCCGGTGGACAAGGAGGCTTTGCGAAGGAGCGCCGCACCGGCGGCACCCATCTCCCGGAAATCCGCATGAAGCGATGTGCCGCAGCGGGCCATGTAAAGGAGGTGCGCCTCGATGTCAGGCAGGATGGATTCGCCACGTGCCCCGAGCTCGCGGTATTTGTAGCCGTTCGGCCGGAAAAACCCCTCTTCGAGCGTCAGGCCGGTGGCTCCATCGGGCAGTGCGCTGTCGCCCATGTGGGTGTGGGCGTTTGCCATGGATGGCATGACGACCAGCGCCCCGTCATCCAGCTGCGTCGCCGGGGCGCGGCGGACGATGCGGCTGCACACGCCTCCGCTGACTTCCAACCCGTCCACCCACCACGGCTCCAGATCGGGGCCCAGCAGCGCGATGCAGTTTTTCAGCGAGAAATCATCCATCCACGGCTATGCGGTTAGTGTGACGGGAAACGAGGAATCCTTGGCGTTTCCGTAGGCGCTGCGGAATGCCTCCAGGCAGGGTTCCCCGGTTTGTTTGATTTCCCGGTAGGGGACTTCGACGGTGAGCGAAGGCATGTCGAAGGGATAGGGTGCCAGCTTGTAGCGGTCATTGCCAAGCGGTGTGCAGAGTATCGTTTCGTCGGTGCCGGAGGTGGTCGGATGTGCGTGCCTGAGCTTGATTGGGGAAGGGTAGCGCGAGCAGACCACAAGTGAGAGGCTGTCGCATGCCTGTAGCAGGCGGAAAGCCACGTTGAGCGTCCCGGCTGCTGTGAAGGGTGCGAGTCTCGCATCCCTGTTTGCCAGTTCTATGAGTTCCTGCTGGCGCTCGCGCTGACGCTCGACGAAACGCCCGTGCAGCTCCCTGTCATTTTCGGAGAGCGAGGAAAGGTCGGCCTGTTCGGTGAGCAGGTTGACGGTGTGCATGGAGACCAGCACCGCCGCGTAGGGATGATCCGCGGCGACCGCCTCCGTCGCCGCGCCGCGGACTTCGAGGTAGGCGGCGAGATCGATGTTTTCAAAAGCGGAGTAGGAGCCGACAAGGTCTTTCGAGAAACCGGCGGGCTCACCCGCCGGAGTGAGGTTCGGGCTCGCATCCGGCGCCGCCCAGGCATCGTCATGGCGTGAAATGCCATCAAGGATCGCCGCGAAAGGCTCGGGGCGGGTGAACTTCGCATTCCCCCAGTGGGAAGCGAAGGTTCCGGCAAGGCGCGCGTGATCCATGTGGCGGATGAGCCACCAGCTGTCGTTTCGTGCGATGCGTATCACGGGATAGAATCAGCACTTCGGATGCCAGAAAGCATTCTCCCTCATGTGGATGGGTCAAGCCTCTCCTCCACCACATCCCGTATCAGCCGTCCGATTTCAGGGATCTCCACCACGATGCGGTCGCCGCCCCTGAGGTAGCGCGGCGGGTTTTGCTGGTGGCCGACTCCCGAGGGCGTTCCGGTGAGGATGACAGTCCCCGCTTCCAGCGTAGTGCTGCCGCTCAGGAAAGCGATGAGTTCCATCACGGGGAAAATCATTTCCGTCCTGCTCCGCTGAACCAGCTCCCCGTTCAGGAAAGTCCGTATCTCCAGGCCCTGCGGATCCGGGATCTCCTCAGGTGTCCGCAGCACCGGACCCAGAGGGCAGAAGCTGTCGAATCCCTTTCCCTTGCAAAACTGGCCGCCGCCGAGATCGAACTGCCAGTCGCGGGCACTGACATCGATCGCCAGGGTGTATCCGGCGATGTGGGATATGGCTTCGCTTGCGGATACATTCTTGCAGCTGCGCCCGATGATCACCGCGAGCTCGCCCTCGTAGTCCACCTTGTCGGACCGGAGATGCCGGGGGAGCACGATGGGTTCGCCGTGGCGAGTGGCCGCCGCCGGGGGTTTCATGAAAACCATCGGGTGCCCTGGCGTCGGTTTGTTGACCTCACGCGCGTGGGAGAGGTAATTGAGGCCGATGCCGTAGATGGCGGGCAAAGGCATGGTGGTGAAATCCGGGATGGGCATTCGGGTCCTGTAAGCTAGCTTGATGCCAGCGGATGCGGCAAGTGACGGGAATCGGCGTGGAAGCTGCTACCCGCCCGCCCTCCATGGAGATATGATCGGTTCATTGAAACGGAACAGCTTTGTCATCGGGCTTGGTTTGGCTGTCTTGCTGGCCTGGCTCACTCCCGATTGGGGTGCGAGCGGCGGAAAACTCTCAAGCCAGCTATGGAACAAGGTCGGGATCATCATCATTTTCCTGACCCAGGGCTTCGGGCTATCCACGGAGAGCGTCGCTTCGGGTTTCAAGAACTGGCGGCTTCATCTCTTCACCCAGTTCTGGATTTCCCTGGGTGCCCCGCTCCTCGTTCTCGCGGCGCTGGCGCTGGCGGGCGAGCTTGTGCCGCCAGGGCTGCGGATCGCCCTGTTTTTCCTCTCGGTGCTGCCGACAACGGTGTCCTCGGCGGTTGCCTTGATCGTTGAGGCGGATGGGAATGTTGCGGGCGGGGTTTTCAACACCGTCCTGTCGAATCTTCTTGGTGTCGTGATTGTCCCGGTGGCGGTGGTGGCCTTCTCTGCGAGGGCGGGCGATGGCGCGCCGCTGGATGTCGTCCCGGCTCTGAAAATGATCGTATCCGTGGTGCTGCTGCCTTTCATCGTCGGGCACTTTCTGCGAAAGCCCCTCATCGGCTTCGTGCCACGTGTGAAAAAAATCGCCGGGCCGCTCAACCAGTTGATCATCTGCTTCATGGTGTATGCGAGTTTCTCGACCAGCTTCCGCGATGCGGTGTGGGACAGGGTGGGCGCAGGTTTCGCAGTCGCTGGGTTCGTGGCGGCCCTGGCGCTGCTTGTGCTCATGTCGCTGGCTGTCTGGGCAAGTGCACGGTGGATGCTCCGGGATGCGCAGGATAGGGTGTCGGCGTTCTATTGCGGCAGCCAGAAGAGCCTGGCGGTCGGCGTGCCATACGCAGCGGCGATTTTCACGCTTGGGGGCGGAGGTGTGGATCCGAGCGTGGTGCTGCTTCCGCTGTTGTTCTACCATCCCCTGCAACTTCTGCTGGGTTCCGCCCTGATCCGGTGGCGCGGGCGCCTCTTCGGCTGAATGAAATTTCTGGCATCGCCAGGCGCATCGTCCAAAGTCCCCGTGACATGAAACCCGAAACCATCTGCCTCCACGGCGGCCACAAGCCGGACTCCGATACGAACTCCCGCGCCGTCCCGATCTACCGCACCGCCTCCTTCGTTTTCAACTCCACCGAACACGCAGCCAACCTCTTCGCGCTCAAGGAACTCGGGAACATCTATTCCCGCTTGATGAACCCGACCAACGATGTGCTCGAAAAACGCATCTCCCTGCTGGAAGGAGCCCCGGAAATGGGCGGGCTCGCCCACGCCTCAGGCACTGCGGCGATTTTCAACGCGATCATCAACCTCGCCCAGGCCGGCGACAACATCGTCTCCGCACGGAACCTCTACGGCGGCTCCTACACGCAGTTCGCCAACATCCTCCCGCAGCTCGGCATCGAGGTGCGCTTTGTCGATTCCACCGATCCGGAAAATTTCGCCAAGGCCGCCGACGGCAAGACCCGCGCGTTCTTCACCGAGACGGTTTCCAACCCGGCTCTCGAAATCGCCGACCTCCGTGCCATCGCGGACTCCGCCCATTCCCTGGGACTGCCGCTCATCGTGGATTCCACCTTCACCACCCCGGCCCTGCTGCGCCCCATCGAGTGCGGCGCGGACATCGTCATCCACTCGCTCACAAAGTGGCTCGGCGGCCACGGCACCTCCATCGGCGGCATCGTCATCGACTCCGGGAAATTCAACTGGGCCGGTGGCAGGCACCCGCTCTACGACGAGCCGGACACCTCCTACCACGGCCTCCGCTGGGGACACGACCTGCCCGCTCCTCTCGCCCCGCTCGCCTATATCCTCCGCATGCGCACCGTCCCCCTCCGCAACCTGGGCGCCTGCCTCTCGCCCGACAACGCATGGGCCATCCTCCAGGGCGTGGAAACCCTACACCTCCGAATGGCGCGCCATTGCGAGAACAACCTCGCCGTCGCCAGGCACCTTGCGTCCCACCCGAAGGTCGCTTGGGTTCGCTACCCCGGCCTGGAAAGCGATCCCGAGTTCGCAAAGAACCAGGAATACCTCGGAGGAAAAGGTGGCCCCATGGTGGTCTTCGGGATCAAGGGTGGGGCGGATGCGGGGAAAAAATTCATCGAATCGCTCGGCCTCATCTCCCACCTCGCCAACGTCGGCGACGCGAAATCGCTGGCCATCCATCCGGCCAGCACCACCCATTCCCAGCTCAGCGCGGAGGCTCAGGTTTCCGCAGGCATCCCTCCGGAAATGATACGCCTGTCCATCGGCATCGAGCATATCGATGACATCCTCGCGGACATCGATCAGGCGCTCGCAGCCGGGTGATCCCCGGCAGTGAGCAGGCTATTTCCTTGCTATGGCAGTGTATATCGGGGGAAATGTCAGGCCTCTGATATGCGGTGGACTCCTATAGCATTGCTTTTCGGCTCTCTTGTCTCACTGGAAGGTCAGGGGCTGACAGTGGCTGATGTGCAGGCCGTCATCGCGCAATCCGTGCAGGAGTCCCTGGCGGTATCGCCTGATCGCCTGGTAGCGGTGGTTGACAGGGAGGGCTTCGTGCTCGGTGTGTGGGATGTGAACGGCGGGGCGCAGCCCTCCGCAACGGATGTTGCACGGGTGGTCTCGACCGCAGGTGCCGCCGCTTTCCTGAGCAGCAACCAGCACGCCTTCACCACCCGTACGGCAGGCTTCATCATCCAGCAGAATTTCCCGCCCGGAGTGGTGAACCGCCCGAACGGCCCGCTGGTGGGGGTGAATTTCTCCAGCATGGCCTTTTCCGATACGAATAAATACAAGGCTCCGGAAATCGACAACTCTTTCCCCGTTCCGCCGGTGCCTGGCGTCAGCGACCTTGCCAGCGCAACCCCCGCCGACGCCTTCCGCAGCGTGCCTTTCACCGCCCTCGCGCTGTCGGGAAATCCCGGCGGCGTTCCGCTTTTCAAAAACGGGATCCTTGTCGGCGGGGTCGGCGTCGTCGGCTATGCGGATGCGGCGGTGTCTGGATTTGATACCTCTTTCCTGGCCACCGACAACGAGCGCATCGCCTTGTCCGGGCAGGCGGGCTTCCGTCCCGCTCCGGTATTTGATGGCAGCAATGTGCTCATCGATGGCATACGCCTCGCCTATCTCGTGAACACAGGCTCGGACGCCACGGTTGCCGATCCCGCCGCCTTTCTGGCGAATCCCGCAAATGGCCAAGCGGTCGCCTTGGCTGACATTGATGGCATGCCTGCCTCATCGGACGATGGCGCGGTGGATTACTCGCCGAAGGCATCGCCCGCACCCGCCGTGTATCCGAATCCCTTCGGGCTGGTGGGCGTGAATGGGATCCCCGGCCAGCTCCGCTCCGCGATCCGCGCAGACCCTCTGCCCGGAACCATCGCGGGTGTTGCCCGGCTGAGCGCGGCTGAGGTGGAAAGCATCCTGCGCTTGGCCGCGGAGCGCTCGGAAATCACCCGCGCCGGGATACGGTTGCCGCGCGGACAGGTCGCCCGGGTCTGGATCTCCGTGGTCAGCAATCCCGCCTCCAATGGCGTTGAGCCGGCCGTGCTCGGCACCTACCGCACGCCGGATGCGACGATCTTCAGCTGGGATGTCGCCATCCAGAAAGCCCGCACCGCATTGTTTTTCTCGCGCGGGCTGGAGCGTGGCGCACCGCGTGCCTTTTCCTGCCGCGCCGTCGGGTTCCTCTCCCAGTCAATGTTTCCGCCCGGCATCCTCGGCACCCCGCCTGGTCCGCTGGAGGGTCTTCAGCTCGGGTTTTCCGTGAAAGATCTCGGCGGTGCTGTCGGCACACGGGTGCCATCCGAGGCCATCAACCCGAACGTGCCCAACGGCATCACGATCTTCCCCGGCGGCTTCCCTCTCTACCGTGGCGGTGTTCTTGTCGGTGCGATCGGTGTTTCCGGGGACGGCATCGAGCAGGACGATCTTGTCGGCGCTGCCGGAGCCCGCGATTTCCTCGCCCCTGCCGGCAGCCGCTCCGATGACATGGTCTATGAGCGCGCGCGCATCCCCTACGCGAAGTTCCCGCGCGCCGCATCGAGTTTCTGAGCCAAGCGCGCTTGCAGAAGCCGGGAGTCTGGCGATAATCCGCCCGATGGCATTCAACGGCAGGAGGGTTTCATACGGCAGGGGTATGCTCGCGCAGCTCACGCCGGTGGTGAAATGGCTGATCATCCTGAATCTCTCCTTCTTCTTCCTGGACATGCTTTTCCTCGATTGGAAGCTCAGGAACGAGTTCGCCTTCAGCGTGCGGTCCGCGCTGCTCGAGTTCCGCATCTGGGAGTTCGTCACCTTCCAGTTCCTCCACAAGGATCTGGGCCACGTGCTGCTCAATTGCGTCGGCCTGTTCTTCTTCGGCCCCTGGATGGAGCGCTGGTGGGGGGCGAGGCAGTTCCTGTTTTTCTACCTCGCATGCGGTGTTGCGGGCGCTGTGCTCTACTCCAGCCTCGGCCTGGCGGGATTCCTGCCGGGTGACAACCTGTACAGCGGCTTGGTCGGCGCCTCCGCCGGGATCTACGGCATCCTGGTGGGCGTGGCGGTCATCGCGCCCTCGCTGCGCCTCTCCCTGATCTTGCTGCCGGTCAGTTTCACCATGCGCCAGCTTGCGGTTTTCGCGCTCATTGTTTCGGCAGCATCCATCGCATTCCGCTTCGGCGGGAACGAGGGCGGCGAGGCGGGCCACCTAGGCGGTGCGATCATGGGGTATCTGATGATGAAAACGCATGGCTGGATGGGTTGGATGGGAAAAACGGTGCGCCGCCGCAAAGGCCGCCCGGCCTCCGATTTCACAGCGAAGATACGCCCGCGTACCATCGTGGATCTGGATGGCTCCACGGAGGTGGACAGGATACTTGACAAGATTTCCAAGGATGGTTTCCCCAGCCTGACGGATGAGGAGAGGGATTATCTGAGGAAAGCAGCGGAAAGCGGTGACAAGGCAGGATTATGACAGACCGGGAAATGATCGAAGGGACAGGAAAGGGCGGCGCCATAGCGCGCCTGCGGGCCATCATGCACCGGTTGCGCTCCCCCGGCGGATGCCCATGGGATGCTGAGCAGACCCACGAATCCATCATCCCCAACCTCATCGAGGAGGCCTATGAGACCGTAGACGCGATACGCCGCGGCGATGATGCCGACCTGCGTGAGGAGCTCGGCGATCTCCTGCTGCAGGTGGTTTTCCATGCGGAAATCGCAGAGGGAGACGGGCGCTTCGATCTCGATGCGGTGGCGGACGGGATTTCCGAAAAGCTGGTGAGGAGGCATCCGCATGTCTTCGGTGAGGCGTTGGCCGGTGATTCGGATGCGGTCCTGAAACAATGGGACGCGATCAAGCGCGGCGAGAAAGGGGAGGGGGAGGTGCCCTACCTGCACGGCACCGGGAAAGGCCTGCCCGCCCTCATCCGCGCCGCGAAGCTCCAGAAAAAGGCCGCCAAGGCCGGGTTCGACTGGCCGGTGGAGACGGGTGTGCTTTCGAAAGTCCGCGAGGAGTTGTTGGAGCTCCAGTCCGCCATCGATGCCCAGGACATGGCCGCCGTGGAGGAGGAGATGGGCGACCTGCTTTTCTCCGTGGTGAACCTTGCCCGCTTCCGGAAAATCGATCCGGAGGTGCTGATGGCCGCCGCGAACGAAAAGTTCGAGCGCCGCTTCGGAGGGATGGAGAGCATTCTCAAGGCGGCGGGCAAAGCCATCGGCGAGGCGAAGCCTTCCGAGATGGAAGAGGCATGGATGAAGGCGAAGCTCGGAGAAAGGCAGTAGGGGCATGGAATTTCCCGGCATCGCATCTCTTTTCTTGGTGTCCTGCGCCGCCCTCAGCGCCGGGCGAATGCCGAACGTGATCGTGGTCTTCACCGATGACCAGGGATACGCGGACATAGGTGCGAACGGGTTGCTCGCGGACATCAGGACTCCGCACATCGATGCGCTCGCCGCATCAGGCGTGAGGTGCACGGCGGGTTACATAAGCGCACCGCAGTGTTCCCCCTCGCGGGCGGGGCTGATCACCGGGAGGCACCAGCAGCGTTTCGGTTTCGACACCATCCCCGACGGGCCGCTGCCGCTGGAGGAGGTGACGCTCGCCGAGCGGCTCAAGGCGCTGGGTTACGCGACCGGGCAGGTGGGCAAGTGGCATCTGGAGCCGAACCGGCTTTCCCTCACATGGGCGCGCAAGGCCTGCCCTGAGGCGATCAAGGGAAACGAGCTCAAGCCTCCCGCCGCGCTGATCCAACGCTACATGCCGGGGGCGCAGGGCTTCGATGATTTTTTCACCGGGGAGATGAATCGCTACTTCGCCAACTACAACCTCGACGGCTCCGATGCGAAGCTTGGCGGCGAGACAAAGGTCTTTCCGGAGGAGAAATTCCGGGTCGATCTCCAGACGGATGCGGCGCTGGCCTTCATCGGGCGAAACCACGCGAAGCAGTTCTTCCTGTACCTGAATTACTACGCCCCGCACGTGCCTTTGGCCGCGACGGAGAAGTATCTCTCCCGCTTTGCCGGGGAGATGCCGGAGCGCCGCCGCACCGCGCTTGCGATGATGTCCGCCATCGACGAAGGGGTCGGGAAAATCCGCGCTGTGCTCGACAGCCACGGCCTCACCGATGACACGATGATATTCTACATCAGCGACAACGGCGCACCGCTCGGCGCGCAGTCTGGGGACGGTGCGATGGCGGATATCCTTCCGGTCGGGAAACCGGGGGCGGTATGGGATGGATCCCGCAACGATCCGCTGACCGGCGAGAAAGGGATGCTGATGGAGGGTGGGATCCGGGTGCCGTTCGTGGTGAGCTGGCCGGCAAAGTTCCCGCGGGGCGCAGTCCATGAAAAGCCTGTGATCTCGCTGGATATCGCCGCAACGGCGATGGCCGCCGCCACCGGGAAGGTGCCGGATGGCCTCGACGGCGTGGATCTCGCGGCGGTTTTTTCAGGACAGGACAGTGCCGAGCGCAGCCTGCACTGGCGTTTCTGGAACCAGGCGGCGATCCGCAGGGGGAAATGGAAATACCTCACCATGGGCGACGGCACCGAGATTCTTGTGGATCTGGAGGTGGACATCGCGGAGGCGAATAACCTCATCGCCGCCCATCCCGGGGTGGCGGCGGGGCTCAAGGCCGATCTCGATGCCTGGACGCAAGGCCTGAAACCGAAAGGCCTGCCGACCGCGAAACCGAACGACCAGGAAAGGAAGTGGTACCGGCACTACCTAGGCAGAGAGTGAAACAGGCTCACTTCCTGCGGCGGAGCAGGAGGCCGGCCCCGGCCAATCCGAGCAAGGCTGCGGAGGATGGCTCAGGGACTGAGGTGAAGGTGGCGTAATCGACCTCGAAGTTCTTGGTGTTGTCATTGCCCACCGGATCGAAGCGGAAGCTGTTGATGTTCTGGCTGTTGAGGGTCGGCGCGTTGGTGAGGTCGATGGTGAAAAGCTGCCAGCCGTCAGCCTGTGCGGTGAGGGTCCTGCCGTAGGTGTCGCCTGTAAATCCGCCGGTTCCCGTGACATTCCCGGAGCCTATGGCACCGACTCCGAGGTTGGCTGTGGATCCGTTGAAGAAGATGATCGTTCCGGCACCGCTAAACGCGGCACCCGTTCCACCAGGCGGGTTGGCGTTTAGCTGGCGGAAGCGGAAGGTGAAGGTGCTCCATGTTTCTCCGGCACCGAGTGTGATGAGCGTGGCCCCGGGCGTGGCGCTGCTGTAGGAGAGCTGGGGATCGCTCGCGCCGTTGACGAGGATATCATCGGCTCCGAAGACTCCGGTTGTTCCGTCGACACCGGTCCGTTGTCCGGCTCCTGCTACGTGAGCGGAGTTGGCATTCCAGCCGTGGTTGACTCCGGTGGTATTGAAGTGGTGGACGACGACGGCGGCGTTGGTCGCGGCAGTCAGGATGGCGCTTGCAAGGAGAGCTGAGGTGACGGGTTTCATGGTTTTTTGCGGGTTGGGATCATTCTGGTGATCTCCTACGATCATACGAATTTCCCGGTATTTTGATATGGCCGGAAATGGCCATGCCGCCGGGTGATTCACTTCGCCGTCCGGAAGCGGAACCAGTAGGCTCCGTCGTTGAGCTGGATGAGGGGCTCGCCGGCTATCTTCGCCCAGCCCCTGTCTGCGAGGAGGAAATAGGAGCTGTCCGGCTGGAGCTTGGGGAGATCGGTGAAAGTTACGGTATTTTTTCCCTGGGCGGGATCGTTGGGTTCCGGGTCGCTGGTCCAGACGGGGTTGTGCGGATCCTGCAGGCGGTAGAGACGGAGGGTTTTGCCTTTCGTGCCGGAAAAATCGAGTGGCTCGGTGAATGAGAAGGAAATGACCGTATCGACCGGGACATCGGCGGCGGAGCAGAGCGGGGAGGAGGTCTTGAAAGGCCATGCCAGCGTGAGGCGGTGGAAGCCCCAGCCGTGTTGCTCGCTGCGCAGGGGTGTGCGCCAGCCGGGCGGCATGGCGGTTTCATCGGCGAAATTCGCCCATGCCTTTGCGAGGGTTGCTAGTTTTTCCGGATGCCTGCCGGCGAGATCGGTCGTTTCGCAGGGATCCTCGCCGAGATTGAAAAGCCTCCACGGCCCTTCGTTGGTGGAGACGATCTTCCATGGGTGGTCCAGATAGCCGCGCGTGGTGTCCTCGACGGCCCAGGGGACGGGGTGGAGGGTTTGTGCCAAGGGGAGCTGCGGGTTTTCCAACAGGGGGACGAGGGATTTCCCTAGCAACGGGAGCTGATCGCCGGTGGGGGTGTATTGCGTCCCGGCGAGCTCCAGGAAGGTGGGGTATAGATCCGTGACATGTGTCTGGTGGCGGGCGATGGAGCCGGGCACGTGCTTCAGTCCGGCGGGCCAGCGGATGATGAAGGGCACGCGGACGCCGCCCTCGTATGCGCTGGTCTTGTAATGGCGGAAGGGTGTGCATTTCAGGTAGGCCCAGCCGTTGGACATGTAGGGGGGGTAGGATTTCGGGTCCCAGGGGACGACGGTGTGGTTGGCGCGGATGTCGCCGTTGGAGTAGTCGCCGCCGTTGTCCGAGAGGAAAATGACGATGGTGTTTTCGGAAACCTTCGTTTCATCGAGGAAGGCGAGCAGGCGGCCGACGTTGGTGTCGAGGTCATCGACGACTGCGGCGTAGGTCTGCATCCGGAAGGCCTCGTTCCTGCGGATTTCCGGGGCAAGCTCGTCCCATGGCTGGACATCGGCACTGGCTGGGGTGTCCTTGTGGCGGGAGTCGATGAGGCCGCTTTCCATGAGTTTCCGGAAACGGGTTTTCCGAAGCGCATCCCAGCCGGGATCGAAGCGGCCTGCGTATTTCTCCACGAGCTCGCGGCGGACATGGAGGGGGGTGTGCGGGGCGTTGAACGAGAGGAAGGCGAAGAAGGGCTTTCCGGTTGCGACGGCTTTTCCGATGGATTCGATGGTGTGATCCGTGAAAGCCTTGCTGGCCCACCAGCCTTTTCCGACAGGCTCCGGCTTGCGCTGGCGCATGATGTTTCCGGAGCCGGTGAAGTTGTTGATCTCGCCCCCGGGAAATCCGTAGAACTCATCGAAGCCCTGGTCGAGCGGGTGCTTGGGTTGGTGCCATTTTCCGGAAAGTGAGGTCGCGTAACCGGCGTCCGCGAGAGCCTTGGGCAGGGGTAGGGAGCGGCGGTAGCTTTCCGACTGCGAGTGCTCGTGGCCGGTGAGCAGGGAGGTGCGGGTGACGACGCACATCGGGTTGACGCGGAAGTTCGAGAGCCGCGTGCCCTGGGTTGCGAGATGGTCGAGTGCGGGGGTTTCGATTTCCGATCCGTAGCAGCCGAGATCGGAGAAGCCGAGATCGTCAGCGAGGATGACAAGGATGTTGGGGCGCTCCGCCGCGGTTGCTAGCGTGGCGAATGCCGCGAAGAGTGGGGCTCGCATCGTTCCGCGCATTCTCAGAAATCGGTGTAGCCGATGAATTGCCCGGAGGTGTCGCGGCGGCCCCAATCGATGTCCTCGGGATTGGCGAGGACGACGTGGCCATCGGCGAAGCAGACGTTCACCTTGCCGCCGTGGCGGGGCATCACGCCTTGGAACTGTTGGTTCCAGCCGCGGAAGAATACGGAGCCGGTGTTGGGCTGGTCCTTGCGCTCATTCCACGGGCCGGTGACATCGCCGCCCGCATCGGCGAACCAGACGACGCGCGCGGGATCCGGCACCTTCGAGCTGCGCGTCCACGTCAGGGATTCGTCCTTGGGATCCTGGTAGTTCGGTGCCATCGGGCCGTAGTTGATGCCGATGCCAAGGGGGTAGCGGTCGCTTTTGCCTCCGCCGGGCCCGCTGGTGGCGGGCTGCTTGAGTTTCGGGCAGGAGCAGATTGAGGTGACATCGCCGTAGGCGGAAAGGAGATCCGGCCAGAAATAGGCGGCGGGGTTGTTGCTGATCCTGTCCTTTTGCGGGATCGCGCCGGGGATGTAGCCCTCCCTCTCGGCGATGGCGTTGTAGACATGTAGGCGCGGCAGCTTGCCGTTGTGCTCGCTGGCGAATAGCTGTCCGAGGGCGGCGAGCTGGCGCATGTTGGAACCGCAGGTGGCGGCGTGCGCCCTATCCTTGAAGCGGGTGGTGACCTGCAGCGAGATCAGTGCGAGCACCGCGACGATGCTGATGACGATGAGCACTTCCGTAAGGGTGAACCCCGGTTCAGGCCGTGGGGGTTTGCTGCGGGCGGGCGCGAGATGTTTCATGGAGGTTGGGTTTCGGAACTTACTGCCCTAGGCAGGTCCGAAAAGGTAGCCGAAAATCCACGCCGGGCAAATGACTGGAATTGGCCATGCCTGCGTTTCGGCTTCCTTGCCACAGGCTTCCGGGTTTACTGGAGGGGTGAAGCCCATGCTGGAAATAGCCCTGATCGAAGACCACTACGAATTCCGCGAAGCTCTGCGGGAGGAGATCGATGCCCATGAGGGGTTCTGCTGCCAGGGTGCATACGGCTCGGTGCCTGCGGCGCTGGAAGCGATAGGGCGGGAGCGGTTCCCGGACATCCTCGTTCTGGATCTCGGACTGCCCATCGTGGACGGGCTTGCGGCGCTGCCGGATCTGCGCAAGGCGATGCCACGGACGAAGATCCTGGTGCTGACGATCAGCGAGGACAGGGTGCGGGTTCTGGAGGCGCTGGCAGCGGGTGCGAATGGCTATCTTCTCAAGACCGACCCCATGGAGCGCATCATCCAGGGCATTGCCAACATCGCGCGCGGCGAGGCACCGATGAGTCCGGCCATCGCGGAGATCGTTTTGCGGACTTTCCAGAAAAGCATCACCCCGGGGCTTTCGGAAATCCTCACCACGCGCGAGCTGGAGGTGCTGCAATCCCTTTCCGAAGGGCAGCCGCGCAAGATCGTCGCCTCGGAGCTTGGGATCAGCGAGAACACGGTGAACAACCACGTACGGCACATCTACGAGAAGCTGAACGTGAACAACCTTTCCGGGGCGCTGAAGAAGGCTGCGGAAGGGGGGCTGATCTGATGCGAGGCAGGGGGAAATCGCTTCCTCGCATCGCCGGGCTTGTGCTGCTTGGCGGGGTGGTGGCGCTGTTTCTCGCCGCGACCCGGAATCCGATCTTGGGCTTTGCGGAAAGCTCGGCCTTGCACCCGTTGTTCGGGCGCATCAGCCCGGAGTTCAGGGAACTCGGCGGGCGGATCGCGGCGATCTCGAAAGAGCTTTCGGAGCTGCCCGGCATCCCGCCGCCGGCCAAGCGGGGCAGCACCGGCTACCTCAGCGATCCCGCCGCCGATGGCCCGGCACCGGCTTGGGTGGAGTTTTCGTTCCCGCAGCCGAGGGTGATCGACGCCGTATCGTGCGTGCCTGCCCAGGAGCCGCGCGACCTGCATGACAACGAGGCGCTCAGCCTGGCGACCCGGATGGATGTCGTGCTGAAATCAGGCGGGAAGGAGGTTGGGAGGTTTCCCTTCGAAGTCAAAAAATCCGACAGGCCGCTGAGGAAGACGCTTCCGTATTTCCGGGAGTTCGATCCGGTGGAGGTGGATTCCGTGAGGATCGAGGACGCGCAGGCGCCGGGCGGGCCGCTGGATTTCGCGCTCGGCGAGGTTTTCCTTTTCGATGGTCTCGATCCGGTGGTGCATGAGGCGGAGATCGCCACGAACTCAAGCCGCCGGGGAGTGGCAGGGGTGGGCATCGACTACATCAGCGATGACCAGACAGGGCTGGGACTTGCGGAGATGCCGGAGCCGCACCCATACGTCGGCTTCCGCAGCGAGCCGAAGCCGCTGGCGGATTTCCCGATCGAGATCGTGATGAAATGGGACGAGCCGCAGAGCATGGACGAGGCAAGGCTCTATCCCGTCGGGAGGCTGCTGGGTGCGAGGGACGATGCGGCGGGCTTCCCCCGTGCGGTGGTGGTGGAGGCGTGGGATGGCACGGAGTGGATGCCCTTGCTATCCAGGGAGGGGGAGGAGTTCGAGTCGCCGGGATGGAATCCTGTGGCGCTGCGCTTCGGCGAAGTGGAGACGGACCGGCTGCGCCTTACTTTTCCGGTGCTGTGGAAGGCGACGAAACGATCGGCTGCGATCCTCGCCCTGGCGGAGATCGAGCCGAGGTTGCGTGGTGTGCGGCTGCCTGCGGCGGAGCTGGCCGTCTCGAGCCCGCCGCAGGATGGGAACGCCGCGCCGAATCCGGATGGCAGCCCCCGCGCCTGGGGGCTGGCCGGGCTTTGCGATGGGATGAGCACGGACGGGAGGATCATCCCGGAACGCGAGTGGCTGGCAATGCTTGCGCGGCGTGCGGAGCTGCTCATCGCTCTCGCGCCGCTGGAGGCAAGGTTGTCGGATCTCGGGCTGGCGCTGGGCCGGCTCGTTTCGCGGATTCTCATCGGGGCGGTGCTGCTGTTTTTCGGAGGCCTGCTATGGCTGATCTTCCGCCAGCAGGTAAGGCACCGGCAGGAGATGTTGGCGGTCAGAAACCGCCTCGCGGCCGATCTGCACGACGATCTTGGCAGCAACCTCAGTGCCATCTCGATCTATGCCCAGCGGCTGAAACGGCAGATCGAATCGCCGCCGGATTGCCTCGATCCCATGCAGCGACTGATCCGCGAGAGCCTGGGCAGCCTGAAGGAAATGGTCTCCTTCACCACGCCGGGGATTTCGCGGCCCATCAGCCTGGTGGCGCGGCTGCGGGAGATCGCGGAGATCCATTGCGCGGAAACGCCGCACGATTTCAGCGTCGCGCCTGGGCTGGAGGATCTGCGGGTTTCCTCGATCCACCGCCGCTGCCTGCGGCTGTTCCTGAAAGAGGCGGTGAACAACGCCGTCCGCCACAGCGCTGCGCGTCACATTTCCTTCCATATCCGGCGGGAGGATGACCGGGAGATCTGGCTTTCCGTCGCCGACGATGGCTGCGGCCTGCCTGCCGATGTGCTGGGAAAAGAGGGTTCGCTGCCTACCCTGCGCCTTCGCGCCGAGGAAATGGATGCCCGTTTCCGCGCAGGCAACCTTCCTGGCGGCGGCTGCGAGGTGGCGGTCACGATACGGCCTGAATCGGCGCGGACGGCTTCCGCTTCCCGGGGAGGAAACCTGCGGCCATGACCAGGAGCTGCGAGCCGATGAAGGCGCTGAGCCAGAGGAAGGCGGCATCGGTGAAGCCATAGGAATGCAGGCCGATTCCGAGCATGTTGGTGCCGAACCAGGACCAGCTGGTGACGATGTTCCCGAAAACCGCCATGACCATGAGGCCGCGTTCGCGGATCATGCCGCCCCAGCGGGCGTGGAGGATCATCGCGTTCCAGATGACGATGAGCAGGGCTCCGTTTTCCTTGGGATCCCAGCCCCAGAATCGCCCCCATGACTGATCCGCCCAGATGCCGCCGAGGACGGTGCCTACGAAGCTTGCGAGGGTGGCGAAACAGATCACGCCATAGGCCATGCCGCGCAACTGGGTGGCGACGGATTCCGGGATGTTCCAGAACGGGCGGATGAGGATGTAGGAAATGCCGATGATCCCGGCAAGGAAGGTGGCGGAGTAGCCGAGGGTGATGATGACGACGTGGGTGGCGAGCCAGAAGTTCGTGTCCAGCACCGCGCGCATCATCTCCAGCGTGTCGCCGGAGAGGGAGAGGTGGTGGGCGATGATGAGGGTGGAGAATCCGGTGATGGCGGCGACGGCCGTGCCGATCGCGTTTTTGTAGAACAGCTCCAGCAGCACGCTCAGTGCGATGGCACCCCAGCCGATGAAAATGGCGGAGGAGTAGAGGTTGGTGACGGGCGGGCGGCCTTCCAACAGCATCCGCACGATCAGGCCGGCGGTGTGGATCGCGAGGCCGACGAGCAGGACGCGGAAGGCGGCGGTGCGGAGCGCATGGCCGGCACCGAGCCAGGAAAGCAGGGCGCAGAGAAACGCGAGGGTGTAGACCGCCATGCAGGTGTAGAAGGGCGCGAGGCGGTTGAACACGGTCTCGGCGTGCGCTTTTCCGAGATCGTCCGGACGGTGTGTTGCCAGCCATTCCGAGTATCCGGAAAGCGCGGTGTTGAAGGCTGCGGGGTCGCCTTTCCGCCATGCGTCGCCCATGCGGGCGAAGGCTAGCGTGGAGGGATCGAGCTCCTCCTGGCCGATGGCATCCACTGCTGCATCCGGCAGTTTCCGCCACTCGGATGCAAGCTTTCCCATGGCCGGTGGTTTGGTGAAAACCTCGGTCTGCGTGGACCACTCGGAGAGCACTTTCATCCGCGCCCCTGCCGCATCGGTCAATGCGGCGGCGAACGGTTCGCCGCGTGCGCGTTTTTGTTCCTCGCCCTTTGCCTCGCGCGCCTTTTCGACAAGCAGGGTGAGATCGGACTCAAGCCCGGCGGACTCCGGGTGGGCGATGGAGAACTTGAGCTGCTGGTAGCTCCCAAGGCTTTTCCAGAGCTGCATCATCGCCTTTTCGTAGGGGCTGCGTATTTGCGGATCCTTGGTGGCGATTCGAGAAACCTCGCCCGACATCTCGCCGAGGCGCGGCACGAGCTGGAGGAAGGAAAAAGATTTCCCGTCCTCCTGCTTCAGCTCGAACTGGCCGAGCACCTCGTCGTGGTGGATGGGAAAGATCGGGCGCTTGTCCGCCTGCTGCGGGGTGAAGGCGAGCTCCGCGAGCCAGCCTGCGGGCGATGGCGGAGGGTTTTCGCCCGGGACGCGCTGCTTGCCCTGGATGGAGAGCAGGCGGTTACGGGCCAGCGAATCGAGTGGCTGGATGCGCCCGTTGGAGACCACGGGGAGGGTCGCGAAGCCTTCCAGGTCGAAGCCATCCCCCGATGGCCGCATTGCGCGCCATGACCAAGCGGCAAGCGCCACCACGCAAAGCGCTGGGATCAGCCATGGGACGATGCGGGCAAGGGTGTTCACGGTTCGGATCTGCGGCGACGCCTGATCGCCTTGATGAGGTGCTGTGAAAAGATCCACACGAGGCCGATGCCGACCATCGCGCAGGATACGTATGGCATCGTCCATGCGGGGTTGCGGACGACCTGGAGGATGCTGGTGCTATCGTCGTTGTCGAAGCCCGCCTGATAGAAAGTCAGGCCGCCGTAGCGCAGCGGGTGGTTCATGTAGATGAGCGTCTCGCGATCCTCGCCTTCGCCGGGATTGAGCAGCCGGATGCGGCTGGAGAAATTTTTCGGGATCTGCGTGCCGAGGTAGCGCTCGTGTGTGAAGTCCAGGAGCCGGATGGAGAAGGGATGGTAAAAGCGCTTCTGGCGTATCGACATCTTCCAGGTCTTGCCGCCGGCATCGAACCGCTCAACACCCGCAAGCGCGTTCGAGAGCAGCCAGCGGCCCAGCGGGGTGCCGTCGGCGAGGCGGATCTCGACGAAGGCGGAGGAGAGGTCGCGGAGATCCATCGCCGTCTCGCGGGGTTTCTCCCGGACTGCCAGCGTTGCTCCCATGCCTTTGTCCGCACGCATGGGATCGAAGCTGCCGTCCGCCAGCCGGGCATCCTGGATCTCGCTGTTTCGGAAAAAACGCAGCACCCGCAGATCGAAACCATCGAAGGCGAAGTCAGACCCGTCCGCAAGGCGGCTGAAGGGGATCGCGTTCACCGTTTCGATCCCGTCCATATCCCGGGAAATGACCGCCAGCTCGATCTCGCGCGGGCTGGCCGAATGATTCGACGTCTGTCCCTCGTCGAGGCGCATCTGGGATTCCTCGGAGAGGAGGGCGGTGAAAAGCTCGCCGAGCAGCATCAGCACGATGCCGGTGTGGACGAGGATCATGCCCGCCTTTTCCCAGCGCAGCTTGAAGCGGCGGATGTGCGCGGCGAGCAGGTTCAGCAGCAGCAATGCGCCGAGCAGCATCCCGCCGGGAAACGGGATGGGAAAACTCTTTTCCCCCGGCACCACATCGAACCACGCGATCCATGCCCGGAAATACCTGAGCTGCACCTCGTGGATGCCCATCTGCACCTGCAGCAGGGTGGCCCAGAAAATCAGGATCATGCAGAGACCCAGCAGGAGCACGGTCAGCCGCAGCGAGCTGAAGACCGCGATGGGTGCCGCGAGCATGTTCCGGGTGCCGCTCACGGGAGTTTGGCGGAGAGGACGAAGGCCTCGAATTTTTCGCGGTTGGCGGCGACAAGCCCCGCCTCGCCCGCGAGCTTGAAGAACCATGTGGTATCGCCTTCCCTGAGGATGGCGGTGCTGATCGCGCCCCTGCGGCTCTCGTCGAAAACATTCTCCTCGCTGACGATGTGCGTTATGAGCATCTCGCCTGAGGCTCCGGAGGCCTTTTTGCCGATCGCGGGATCGTCCTCGGAGGGCAGCGCACCGAGCTTGAGCTGGGCGCGCCAGCGATTGACGTTTTCCAGGATGCTGCCGGACTCGCCGGCCAGGGGGATTACCGAGACATCGCCGTCGGGGAAGCCATCGCCCGGTATGGCGAAGCTGGCGACGCGCATCGAGCTGCCCTCGCTTTTCTTCCAGCCCTCAGGCACTTCAAGGCCTATGCCCGGCTCCCCCGCGGGGGCTTCCGGAGCTGCGGGCGCTGCTGCCGAAGCCCCGGCGGTTTTCGCGGCGAACTCGATGCTTGTAAGCATCGCCGAGAATTCCTTGCCCTTCGCCGTGATCGCAGCGGTCGGCGCGTTGAGCTTGAAGAACCATGTTTCGGCAGGCAGGGAAATGATCGCCGCCATGATGCTCTCGGCCTCGCCCTCGAGCTGGCACCATTTCACGGTGATCCCGTCCCCTTCGGTCGCCACGGTCTCCATGGAAACCTGATCGAGGGGCTCCAGCCCCACCTGCTGCCGCCAGCGGTTCACGTTCGCCGTTTCCCCGCCGGCATCGCCGGGGAGGTTTGAAACGGAGACCTTCCCACCGCCGCCGAGATCATAGAGAGCCGTCTGGAACTGCCCGGCCTGCTCCTTTTCCCAGCCATCTGGCACCGTCCACCGCAAGGCGCCGGAGGCTGCCGCAGCATCCTGGACGATGGCAGCCGCTGCAGGCTGCCCATCATCCGGCGCAACCCGGTAGGTACGGATTTTCTCCTCGGTGCAGGACAGCGAGACGAGCGTGGAAACAAGGGCGAGCGGGAAGGGGAGGTGACGCATCTTAGCCATGGCAATCAATTGGAAATGCTCCCGCGATCCATGGCATGAGTCAAGGGGCATGTCTTTTCCCGGCGGCCACACCCCTTCCTTACGCCAATGCCGGATTTCCCCTTGGCATTCCTGACGGTTCCATTTCCCAAGGGTTCCGGGTCATCGGGAGTCGTTGTCCCCGGTGGATGCCCCCTGGATTTTTATGGCTCACTTTTGTCTTGCCAAGAAGCGCCGATCCCGTAGCTTTCGCGCCCCATGCCAAGAGTTGGAGGAAAAGCAAAAACACGGAAGGCCGTCGCCAAGCGCTTCAAAGTCACTGGCACAGGGAAGATACTCCGTCGTCACCAGGGAAAACGCCACTTGCTTCAGTGCAAGAGCCGAAAGCGCAAACGCGCCCTCGGCAAGGCCGGACTGGTGTCCGACGCCGACATCAAGAATGTCAAGGAGAACCTTCCCTTCCATTGACCGCGTAGAAACGACAGCCCACGACCCCGTCCGCGTAACGGACGGACTTCACGCAGCCTGATCCGGCAAACCCGGAGACACGAACAGGTGAGACTGCGGGAGTTACGATAACGAAACGACTTGTTCACAACCACAGAATACAATGCCAAGAGCCACAAATTCGCCCGCCAGCCGCAAGCGCCGCAAGCGCGTGCTCCTGAGGGCAAAGGGCTTCCGCGGTTTCCGCTCGAAGCTCTTCCGTTACGCCAAGGACGCAGTCCGCAAGGCGCAGCAACACGAATACCGCGACCGCAAGAGGCGGAAGGGTCAGTTCCGCCGTCTCTGGACACAGCGCATCAACGCCGCCGTCCGCAACGAGGGGATGACCTACTCCCGCTTCATCGAAGGCCTCAAGGCCGCTGGCATCGAGGCCGACCGCAAGATCCTCTCGGATCTCGCGATCACCGATGCCGCA
Organism: Akkermansiaceae bacterium; assembly: GCA_017798145.1. Classification (NCBI taxonomy): domain Bacteria; kingdom Pseudomonadati; phylum Verrucomicrobiota; class Verrucomicrobiia; order Verrucomicrobiales; family Akkermansiaceae; species Akkermansiaceae bacterium. The sequence goes on from CP059069.1 coordinate 3,510,485, forward strand.
GCCTTCTCCGCCATCGTCGCACAGGCGAAGCAAGCCCTCGAAGCCAAGGCCCAGGCCTCCGCATAAACGGCAAAGCCAGCGATCCGATCCAAAGCCGCCGCGCAGCAATGCCCGGCGGCTTTTTCGTTTGTAGCTGCGGCCCCATGCCGTGCGAAATCCTCCCAGCCGATGTTCAATCTTGAATCTTCGTTGATCGGCGTTCATAAGAATGCCATGAGACCTGTAATCGTCTGCCTCCTCCTTTCCGCCGGAGCCTTCGCCACAACGATTTCCGTCGTCCCGGTCTATGAACCCATCAGTCTGCACGGCACCGATGTGGACGATATCATCTCGGACACCGGCGAGGCTCTCCAGGCAACCGTCCTTTCCCGCCCCATGGCGCTGACCGGCGCTTTCCCAGAGGTTCTCGTGGAGTCCATACGCAGCCCCCACCGGCTGCCCACCAACAACCCGAACTTCAAGGCCGAAGAGGCCAACCTCCTCGTCCTCTGCAAGGTCGGCATCGGCGCGGAAATCACGGAAGAAGGCCTCCTCGTAAGCCTGGATGTGAGCGAGCTCTCCATCCCCCCCGAAGTGGACCTGACCAGCCGACAGCTCCTCAAGCTCACCCTGGTCGCCCTCCAGCGCACGCTCGGGCATTACCAAAGTCCCCAGATGGAACCGCTCAAGGTGATCCTCGCGATCAAGGGAACGACAGAGAACAACGCCTCGCTCAAGGATCTCGAGGCCGCTTTCACGCTCCAGCCCAGTCCCTGACCAGGTTCGCCGGAAAAAAATCGCGGTTTTCGATCTTCGGGATTGGAGGATGGGTTCCCTTTGTTCAATCTCCCCCCCAGATGCCAACGCCTCAGAAAGACCCACGCCCCTTCAAACGAGCCGTCCTCAAACTCAGCGGCGAAGCCCTCCGCGAACCGGGCTCAACGGATAACATCTCCCCGGAAATCGTCCAGCGCATCGCCTCAGAGATCAAGGAAGCCGTCGAGGCAGGCCTCCAGCTCGCCATCGTTGTCGGCGGCGGGAATTTCTGGCGCGGTGCCGCCGCATCCGCGCGCGGCATGGATCGCGCCACCGCAGACTACGTGGGGATGCTCGCCACCGTGATGAACGCCCTCGCCATGGAAGGGGCTCTCTCCCACATCGGCGTCCGCTGCACGGTCATGTCCGCCATCGAGATGAAAAACGTCGCCGAGCCCTTCATCCGGCGCAAGGCCGAGCACCAGCTAGACAAGGGCACCGTCATCATTTTCGCAGCAGGCACCGGCAGCCCCTTCTTCTCCACCGACACCACCGCCGCCCTACGCGCCAGCGAGATGGGTGCAGATGTCATCCTGAAAGCCACCCAGGTGGACGGGGTTTACGATTCGGATCCCCGGAAAAACCCCGCTGCGAAACGCTTCGAGACCGTCACCTTCCAGCACTGCCTTGAGAACCGCCTCAGCGTCATGGACGCCACCGCCTTCTCCCTCTGCATGGACAACGACATCCCCATCGTCATCTTCGACCTCGGGCCGGCAGGGAACCTCTCCCATGCCCTCCGCTCCCTGCCCATCGGCACACTCGTGCACGGCGAGTGATCGAAATTTCGGCTTTTCAGCTTTTCACTATTCCGGCATTTTCCTCCCCATGTCAGATCCAGCCAAATCACTCAAGGAAACCGAAGCGAACATGCAGGCCGGCATCGAGCACCTCGTCCAGGATTTCCACGGCGTGCGCACCGGGAAAGCATCGCCCGCACTCATCGACAACCTCGATGTGTATGTCCACGCATACGGCGGCGTGCAGAAGCTGAAATCCCTGGCGGTCATCAACTCCCCGGAGCCGCGCATGCTAAACGTCCAGCCCTTCGACCCCTCCACCACCCGCGACATCGAGAAGGCCATCCGCGAGTCCAAGCTGGGCCTCAATCCCGCAGCCGCCGAGCGCTCCATCCGCGTCCCCATCCCGGAACTCTCCGAGGAACGCCGCCGTGATATGGTCAAGCTCATCAAGACCCTCGCCGAGGAAGCGAAGGTGCGCCTCCGCGGTGCGCGCAAATCCGGCATCGACGAAGCGAAGAAGATGAAGGCCGACAACATCCTCACCGAGGATACGCTCAAGGACCAGGAAAAACAGATCCAGGACCTCACCAACAAATACACAAAGCAGATCGACGAATTGGCGGCGGCCAAGGAGGAAGACCTGATGAAGATCTGACCTCCGATTCCCAAGCTCCGGTTCCCGGGCGAGGTGCCTTCGGTGCGAAACACATCCTTCGGAATTTGAGATGAAAAATTGAAAGTTTGGCTTGCGCCTCATCCGCTTCCTCGCCTAAACCTTCGCCCCGCCGCTGCTCCAGCGGCCACCCGGAAGGGGCGTTAGCTCAGTTGGTAGAGCACTTGCATGGCATGCAAGGGGTCAGCGGTTCGAATCCGCTACGCTCCACTTCACGGCGCTGCAGCCTGCTTCGCACAGATGGGCATTTTCACTTCGCAGCCGTTCTCGCGCCGTTGCCATGGGCGGCGTTCCCGGTGATTTTCTTGGCACGCGAAAAACCGGATTTTTTTTGGCCCGGCTAGACATTCAAGTTGATTTAACTATAAATGAACAAAGAAAATAAATCTCTCGTGAAAATTTTACAAAAAACTCTTGTCGGGAGGGGGATTTTCGGTCATAAGACATTCGTTCACGCTACACACCCCCCCAAAAAACATACACCCATGAAAAAGTCAGCTACACCCGGCGTGACGATTTCGATCATGCTACTCGGCATCGCTTCGCTGCCGGCACAAGTGTTCGATTCGTCAGATGTCACCAAATCCGGCGGAAACAAGCCCACCGATCTCGGATTCAACACCAAGGCACCTTTCGCGGCAGACCGCTTACTGAGCGGAGCCCACGAGGTTCCGGTTGTCACGAAAAGCGCCGCCGAACCCTCGGATGCCGCTCCGGTATTCGTCAGCCAGGACGCACTCACCCTTGGCGCTCGACGCAGCGTCACCCACAATGTGGAGAGCATCCTTGATCTTTCCGTCCTGCGTGAGACTTCCGCCTACCGATCTGCGGACCGCATCAAGATCAAGGTTTCCGATGAGGAGGCCTCCGGCATCCAGGCCGGCCTGGCCCAGTTGTCCGCAGCATACCAGAAGCCCGGACAGGACTCCGCCGATTGCGGTTCTGTCTCACTTTCCGTGGAGCAGAGGGTGAAGATGGATTCCTCCAAGGTTCTTGAAATCATCGAGTCGGAAATTTCCGCGAACCCGAATTGCGCTTGCGAGATCGTCAAAATCGCCATCAAGGCCTCCGGTGCGGATGAAAGCCTCGTCGGTGACATCACGGAAGTCGCCATCACTGCGGCGCCTGAATCAATGCGGATGATTTCCCAATGCGCCATCGCAGCCATGCCTGATGCATTGGCTTCCGTGCAAGCGGTCATCGCCAGGCTCGATCCGAATAGCGGCGATTCCTCCGCGAGCTCCAAGAGCGCGAAAAGCGGCAAGGATGCCAAAGCGGCCATCGCCTCAGTGCTGACGCCGCCAGTCGAGCCGCCGAACCCTCTCGATCTGCCGACGCCACCGTTCCTGCCGTTGCCACCACCGCCGCTACCACCTCTAGTCACCAATCCGAATCCCTGATCTGGATTATCCGGCAGATATTTGCGCCCGCCCATGCAAGACATGTGCGGGTGTTTTTGTCTTCGCCCATGGTGATTGAAAAGGTGCCGAATGTTTTCCGCTGAAATCTTGTCGAATGCGGGAAACAGGATACTGTCATACCATGAAGTTTTTAGTAACCGCGTTGCTCACAGCCGCCGCTGCCATCTCCCCGCTGCAAGCACAGGCTCCCGATCCCCAGCAGATCCTCGAAGGCGCGCGTCTTTCCGCGACACTTGTCGAGATGAAGGAAGGACTTAAGGGGAACCTCGTCCAGGGTCGCAAGAAGGTTCCCATCGTCATTTTTCTCAAGGGGAAGGACATCCAGTTCCAGTTCGAGGAAAACAGCAAATGGCGGGTCTTCCACATGCGCCTGGCAGATGACAGCTATCAGCTTTTTGAAATCATCGACGGGAAAACAAGGGATTTTCCCCGCGAGAAACTCTTGGAACCCATCGCCGGCACAGACCTGACCTACGAGGATCTCGCCCTGCGTTTCTTTTACTGGCCGAGCCCTAGGCTTGAGGGCAAGGAAAGCGTTGGCGGACAGGATTGTTACAAACTGCGCCTCGATAAGCCCAAGGGAGCCGCTGGCCGCTACGAGGCCGTCTATGTATGGGTCCATACGAAATTCGGAGCCTTCATGAAGATCCGTGGCCACAATGCCAACGGTGTGCTCGTGAAGGAGTTCCAGGTGGAGGATGTGATGAATGTTGGGAACGGAGTTTACGTTCTGGAAAAAATGCAGGTCGCCACCCACGATTCCAAAACAGGACGCCGCGCATCCATAACCGATCTGACATTCAGCAAGCCTTCCAGCGGCGCTCTCAAGGGCTTGCGCTGATCCGCAATGGCCTATTGATCTTGGGATTTGAAATTCCTGCAAAGCGGGAGAGGCACAATTCCTGCTTGTTCACAGCGCACCCATGTTCTTAATTCCCGCCCCCTTCCCATGATGAATCCGTTCTACCATTCCAGCACTCCGCTTGTCCCCGGCTCGCTCCACAGCCTGTCGAACGAACATGACAACTGCGGCATGGGCGCGATCGCCCACCTGGAAGGGAAACGCTCGTTCACTGTCCTCGACCACGCCCTTACCTCCGTCTCCTGCATGACCCACCGCGGCGCCGTGGATGCGGACATGAAAACCGGGGATGGCTCGGGCATTCTCTCCCAGATCCCCTTCCCTCTCTTCGCGAAAGCCGCGGAGAAACTCGGCACCAAGGTCGCCGACCCGGCGGACATAGCCGTTGGCGTCTTCTTTTTCCCCGAAGGAAACGAAAAGCAGACGGCCTCCATCAAGGAAATCACTGCCAAAACCATCGCCAAGCGCGGGATCTCCGCGATCGGCTGGCGCGAGGTGCCGGTCAACATCGACGCCCTCGGAAAAATCGCCCAGAAGTCCCGCCCGGACATCGAGCACCTTCTCATGCTGCGCCCCGAGGGCATGGAGAAACTGGAGTTCGAACGGAAACTCTACCTATGCCGCCGCGAGATCGAGCACGCGACCAAGGACATCCACGGCTTCTACATGCCGTCGTTTTCCAACCGCCTCATCTCCTACAAGGCGCTGGCCATGCCCGCAGCCCTGCGTGCGTTCTACGGCGATCTCACCGACCCGGATTTTGAGACCGCGATCTGCCTCTACCACCAGCGTTTCTCCACCAACACCTTCCCCGCCTGGCCCCTCGGGCAGCCCTTCCGGATGATGTGCCACAACGGCGAGATCAACACCGTCGAGGGCAACCGCAACTGGATGACCTCCCGCGAGGAGTTCTTCGAGTCCCCTGTCTGGGGTGATGAGATCGACATCGTGAAAAACCTCATCCGCCACGGTGAGTCGGATTCCGCATCGCTCGACCACTGCCTTGAGCTGCTCATCCTTTCCGGCCGCTCGCCGGAGCACGCGATGTGCATGCTCGTCCCCCCCGCCTACCGCAACGATGAGGAAATCTCCGACGAGCTCCGCGCCTTCTACCAGTACGTCCGCTCCTTCTCCGAGCCATGGGACGGCCCCGCCGGACTCGTCTTCACCGATGGCACCAAGCTCTGCGCGTCACTCGATCGCAACGGCCTGCGCCCATCCCGCTACAAGACCACTTCCGACGGATTCCTCTACATCGGTTCGGAAACGGGAGCCGTGATTTTCGACGATGCCCTCGTCACCCGCAAGGGACGCCTCGGCCCCGGCCAGATGCTTTCCGCAGACACCTCCACCGGGATCCTGAAGCACGACACCGAGATCAAGGAGGAACTTGCCCGCCAGAAGCCTTACCGCCGCTGGATCGACGAGAACCGCCTTGAGCTTCGGAAGTTCATCTCGCCCTCCGCCCACGTCCCGGAAATCGAATTCGACTCGCTCGATCTCTCGCGCCGCCAGGTCGCCAACGCAATCTCGCTGGAGGAGATCGACATGGTGTTCCCGCCCATGATCAAGGGCGCCCAGGAAGCCGTCTTCTCGATGGGCGATGACATCCCGCTTGCCATCCTCTCAAGCTACCCGCGCCTGCTCTACACCTATTTCAAGCAACGCTTCGCGCAGGTCACCAACCCGCCCATCGACCCCATCCGCGAATGGGCCGTCATGTCGCTCGCCGCCGGCCTCGGCCCGGAGCGCAACCTGCTCGATGAAAGCCCGGATCACTGCAAGTCCATCTCGCTGGACTCCGCGATCCTCTTCGAGCACCAGCTCGAGAAAATCACCCACATGGCCGAGCACGGCTACCCGTCCCATATCCTCGACTGCACCTGGGATGCCTCGTCCGGCAAGGACGGGCTCAGGGCGCGCATCGACGAGCTTTGCTCAGAGGTGGAGGAGGCGGTAGACCGGAAAATCTCCATCATCATCCTCTCGGATCGCGCCACTTCCCCGCAGCGCATCCCCATCCCGGCGCTGCTTGCCACGGGCTCCATCCACCACCACCTCAACCGCATCCGCAAGCGCTTGCGCGCCTCCCTCGTCGTGGAAACCGGCGAGGCACGAGATGTCCACCAGATCGCCTGCCTGTTCGGATTCGGGGCGACCGCCGTCGTGCCTTACCTCGGCTACGCCACCGTCCGCCAACTCGTCGCCGCAGACAAAGGCAAGGACAGGCTCGGCGATGGCATGACCCCGGAAAAGGCCATGACAAACTACCGAAAGGCGCTTGAAAAAGGCCTGCTCAAGATCATGTCTAAAATGGGGATTTCCGTCCTCAACTCCTACCAAGGCGCACAGACCTTCGAGGCCATCGGCATCGGGAACGAGGTCGTCGATTTCTCCTTCACCGGTGTCCCCTCGCAGATCGGCGGGATCTCCTTCGCGGAGATTGCCGAGGAATCCATGATCCGCCACCAGGCGGCCTACGGCGTGGAAGTGCCGGAGGGCGAAACGCTCGACCTCGGCGATCCCGGCTACAACCGCTACCGTAAATCCGGCGAGCGCCACTCCTTCACCACGGAAGTCATCAAGAATTTCCACCAATACGTGAAATCCGGCAAACCCGAGGACTACGAGGAATACGTCAGGGTCAGCCTGGAGTCGAACCCCGTGGCGATCAAGGATCTGCTTGATTTCGTGCCCTCCGCATCCGGCCCTATCCCCATCGATGAGGTGGAGCCCGTGGAGGACATCCGCCGCCGCTTCACCACCGCCGCGATGTCCCTCGGCGCTCTTTCCCCGGAGGCCCATGAAACCCTCGCCATCGCCATGAACCGCATCGGCGGGAAGTCCGATTCCGGCGAGGGCGGCGAGGATCCCGTCCGCTTCCAGCCCTACCCGAACGGCGATCACGCCCGCTCCTACATCAAGCAGATCGCATCCGGCCGCTTCGGCGTTTCCGCCCACTATCTGGTCAACGCGGACGAGCTCGAGATCAAGATGGCGCAGGGTGCAAAACCCGGCGAGGGCGGCCAGCTGCCCGGCCACAAGGTCAACGCGCTCATCGCCCGCCTCCGCAACACCCAGCCGGGCGTGCAACTCATCTCCCCGCCCCCCCACCACGACATCTACTCGATCGAGGATCTCGCCCAGCTCATCCACGACCTCAAGGAAGTGAACCCGACCGCCAGGATCACGGTGAAACTGGTGGCCGAAGCCGGGGTCGGCACGGTCGCCGCGGGAGTCGCGAAAGCTTCCGCCGACAACATACTCATCTCCGGCCACGACGGCGGCACGGGTGCCTCCCCCCTATCCTCCACCAAGCACGCCGGTTCCCCATGGGAACTCGGCCTTTCCGAGGCCCAGCAGACACTCATCATCAACAACCTCCGCGACCGCGTGATCCTCCGCACCGACGGTGGCATCAAGAACGGCCGCGATGTCGTCACCGCCGCCATCCTCGGCGCGGAGCAGTTCAACTTCGGCACCACCGCCATGATCGCCATGGGCTGCGTGTATGTCCGCAAGTGCCATCTCAATACCTGCCCGGTCGGCGTCGCCACCACCGATCCCAAGTTCCGAGCCAAGTTCAAGGGCACGCCCGAAATGGTCATCAATTATTTCAACGCCGTCGCCCACGAAGCCCGCGAGATCATGGCCAGGCTCGGCATCCGCAAGCTCGACGACCTCATCGGCCGTCCGGAATTCCTGGTCCAGCGCGAAGTCCCCACCCATCCGAAGGCGAACACCCTCGATTTCTCGCGCCTGCTCAAGGACGTCGTCCCGGCGGTTGCCGAGGCCATGGAGAAAAAGGAATCCGAGATCGCCCGCATCTGCACCAAGGGGCGCAATGACGGCATCGCCAAGATCGCCCTCGACATCGAGATCCTCAGCGACCTCGCCGCTCACGCGGGAACCGGAAAATCAGAGACACCGGAATACGGCGACGGAGCGATCACGGCTGAAATGCTCGAAGCGATCCGCGTCCTCCCGGATCGCGCACCCGCCAAGCTTGCCTACGAAGTGGTCAACACCGACCGCAACATCGGCACCCGCCTCTCCGGGCGCATCGCCCAGGTATACGGCAACCACGACCTCCCCGCAGGCACGATCCACATCACTTGCCACGGCACCGCCGGGCAATCGTTCGGCACCTTCCTCGTCAACGGCATCACCCTCGAACTCATCGGCGAGGCGAACGACTACGTCGGCAAGGGCATGGCCTCCGGCGAGATCATCCTGCGCGTCTCCCCGGGCGCGAAGTTCGAGGCCGCGAAAAACTCCATCGCCGGCAACACCTGCCTCTATGGCGCCACCGGCGGTTTCCTGTTTGCAAACGGCCGCGCCGGCGAGCGCTTCGCCGTCCGCAACTCCGGCGCCACCGCCATCGTCGAGGGCGTGGGCGACCACGGCTGCGAATACATGACCAACGGCACCGTCGCCATCCTTGGCAAGACCGGGAAAAACTTCGGAGCAGGCATGTCCGGCGGCACCGCTTTCGTCTATGACGTCGATGGGAAATTCTACTCCCGCGTCAACACCGAGATGGTCGTCGCATTGCCCATCACCCGTCCGCAGGACATCGCCGAGGTGAAAGCCCTCATCGAGCTCCACGCCGCGAAAACCGGCTCCAAGCAAGCCGCCGCCCTTCTCGCCGACTGGGAAACCACCGTCCGCAAGCTCGTCCGCGTGATCGCCAAGGAACGCGCCGACCTTGAGGCAGCCGAGGAGAAGCACGAAGCGGCATCGACCCCGAAGTGACTCGTTGGCCAAAGGCAGGATCTCACTCCTTCCACCAGTCCCCGTCCTTCTCCCAGGCCTCCCGCTTGTCCTCCGTGCGGCTGGCCGCCTTGACCTGTTTGGCGGATTTCTCATCCCTTTCCAATTCATCGAGCAGGTTGTCCACGCCGGCATCCCGCCTCGAGGCATTCCGCGCCATGCAGGCAAACAGTATCAGAATGACGCTGAAGCTGAGGAAAATCGTTCCCAGCATGGCGACCGCAAACACATCGGCAACTGTCATTCCCGGCGACATTCAGGCCGGATGGTTGCACAGCCGGTTGCAGTGCACAAGCGGCCTGGCCCGCATTTCCTGAAAATGACGGTTGCACCGGTTCCGCCGCCGCCCTACCACTTTCCCATGAGCACACTACTCGAGAAAACATCCATCGTTTCCAAGACCAAGGAACTCTGCGCCCAGATCGCGGAAGACTCGCAATTCATCAAGCTCCAGGCCGATGTCGAACGCTTCCTCTCCGACGATGCCGCGAAGCTGCAATACCAGTCGGTCCACGAGAAGGGCGAGGAGCTGCACCACAAGCAGCACGCAGGAGTGGAACTCGGTGCCGCCGAAATCAAGGCTTTTGAGGATGCCCGCGACGCACTGTTCGATAACAAGGTCGCCGCTGACTTCATGGACGCCCAGCGCGCGCTGGAGAGCATCCAGAAGCAGATCGGGAAATATGTCAGCATGACCCTCGAGCTCGGCCGCGTCCCTACCGACGAGGAAGTGGAGGAAGCCCAGAACGGCGGCGGTTGCTGCGGTGGCGGCGGCGGCGGTGGTGGTTGCTGCGGCTGATCCCTCGCTCCGCGAAATACGTGTCTCTGGACGCCGCATACCTGACTTTCCTCGGCACCGGCACCTCCGTCGGAGTCCCCGTCATAGGATGCAACTGCCCGGTCTGCAAATCCCCCGACCCGCGCAACAACCGCACCCGCGCCTCCATCCTGGTCAGTACCGGGGAAACCACTGTCCTCGTCGATTCCGGGCCCGACCTCCGAGAGCAGGCGCTGCGGGAAGGGATTTCGATGATCGACGCGGTCATCTACACCCACTCCCACCTCGACCATGTCGCGGGCTTCGATGAGATGCGCGCCTTCTGCTGGGGGAAAGATGAGCCGCTGCCGCTTTATGCCACCGTATCCTGCATCGGCGTCCTCAAATCCATGTTCGGCTGGGCTTTCCTCCCGGACAACACGCACAGGGGCTATATCCGCCCGGCACCGCACCCCATCTCCGGGGAATTCCGCATCGGCGATCTGACAGTCCGTCCTTTGCCAGTGCTCCACGGCTCCGTCGAGACCATAGGCCTGCTTCTCGAAACGGATGCCGGTTTCCGCCTCTCCTATCTCCCGGATGTGAAATCCATCCCGGAGACCACCATGGCGATGATGGGAAACCTGGACCTGCTCATCATCGACGCCCTCCGGGACACACCCCATCCGACGCATCTTTCGCTCCCGGAGGCGATCGAGATTTCCGAAAAGCTAGCTCCCCGCAAAACCCTGCTCACCCACATCAGCCACGATCTCGATCACGCAAGCCTTGCCGCAATGCTCCCGGAAGGGGTATCACCCGCCCATGACGGCCTGCGCGTGAAACTCGGGCTGCCCTGAAGCCTATGAAACTCATCTCCTGGAACGTCAACGGCATCCGCGCCGCCCTGAACAAGGGCTTGGCCGATTTCCTCTCCGCCGAAAACCCCGATATCCTCTGCCTGCAGGAAACCAAGGCGCGCGAGGAGCAGGTGGAGCTGCCGCTGGAATTCGGCGCCTACAAATCCTACTGGAACTCCGCCGAGAAACCGGGCTACTCCGGCACCGCGATCTTCACCAAAGCAGCTCCACTTTCCTGCACCCACGGCTTCGGCATCGCCGAGCATGACAAGGAAGGCCGGGTCATCACCCTGGAGTATCCGGATTTCCACCTCGTCAACGTTTACACCGTCAACGCCCAGGACGAGCTGCGCCGCCTGCCCTACCGCCTCCAATGGGACGCCGCATTCCGCAAGCACCTCATCACCCTTGCGGAAACCAAGCCGGTGATTTTCTGCGGAGACCTGAACGTCGCCCACAAGGAGATCGACCTCGCCCGCCCGAGGGAAAACCGCAAGAGCGCCGGTTTTTCCGACGAGGAGCGCGCCAGCTTCACCGAGCTGCTCGAAAGCGGCTTCATCGATTCCTTCCGCCATCTTTATCCCGACAGAACCGAGGCCTATTCCTGGTGGTCATACCGGGGCGGGGCGCGGGAGCGAAACGTCGGCTGGAGGATCGACTACTTCGGGCTCTCACCCGCCCTGATCGACCGTCTTGCGGAGGCCACGATCCATCCGCATGTATTGGGATCGGATCATTGCCCGGTGGGGCTTGTACTGAAGTGAGCGGGACGCGAGATATTCCCTCTTGCATGCGTATGGGTGAGGGCTTTCCGGGTTCATTTCCCCGGGTGTCGGCAGGTATGCTGCATGTCGGTGCCGGAAACGCATTGAAAGTTGACGCCATGCGTGCAAGTTTCGCCCGTGATTCCGCCTTCCGCAGCCGCCTCCAAACCCGCCAAGACCAAGCCAGCCAAGGGCTGGTCCACCGAAAAATCCGCCGAGCTCTACGGCGTGGAGGCTTGGGGGCATAAGTTTTTCCATGTCAACAAGGACGGTCACGTGACCGTGAAGCTCGAGGACGGCGAGAACAGCGCCAAGGTTTCCCTGCACGATGTCGTCGAGGGCTTGCGCGACCGGGGCACCCACCTGCCGGTGCTGCTCCGTTTCCGCGATCTCCTCCATTCCCGCATCACCGAGATCAACGAAGCCTTCCGCGAGGCGATCAAGGTCACCAAATACCATGGCAACTATCGCGGCGTCTATCCGATCAAGGTCAACCAGCAGCGCCAGGTCATCGAGGAGATCGCCGAGTTCGGGAAAAAATACCACTACGGCCTCGAGGCCGGATCGAAGCCGGAGCTTATCGCCGCGCTCGCGCACATGCACGATCCCGAGGCCTACATCATCTGCAACGGCTACAAGGACGAGGAGTTCATCGACCTCGCCCTGCACTCCCAGAAAATGGGCATGAAGATCATGCTTGTCCTGGAAATGCCCAGCGAGCTCGGCCTCATCCTGGAGCGTTCCCGCAAGATCGGCGTGCTGCCCAACCTCGGCATCCGCATCCGCCTTTCCACCAAAGGATCCGGCCACTGGCAGGAATCGGCGGGCGACAAGTCCGTCTTCGGCCTCAATGCCGCGCAGGTCATCGAGGTCGTGGATTCGCTCAAGGAATCCGGCCACCTCGCCTGCCTGAAAATGCTCCACTACCACCAGGGCAGCCAGATTCCGAACATCGCCGCCATCCGCGAGGGTTGCACCGAGGCGGTGCGCATGTATTGCGACCTTGTCAAGGAAGGCGCACCCATGGGCGTTCTCGACATCGGCGGCGGCATGGCCGTGGACTACGATGGCTCCCACACGAACTTCGCCTCCTCCTGCAACTACTCCATCCAGGAATACTGCACCGACATCGTAGAGGTCATCGCCCAGCAGTGCGACCGCGTCGGAGTGAAGCACCCGAACCTGATTTCCGAATCCGGCCGCGCCGTGGTCTCCTACTATTCGGTGCTGGTTTTCAACATCCTCGATGTCACCTCCGCCCAGACCACGGACAAGGAGCCGGTCATGCCGGAAAAGGCTCCGCAGAACCTGACGAACCTGTTCCACGTCAACAAGACGCTGAGCAAAAAGAACCTCCAGGAATCGATGAACGACGCGGTCTATTACCGCGACCAGGTGCGGGCCATGTTCCTCTACGGCGCCGCCACCCTCCGCGAGCGCGGCCTTGCCGAGGCGTGGTACTGGCACATCCTCACCCGCATCTCGAACATGATCTCCGACATGGACGACGTGCCCGAGGAGCTCACCGAACTCTCCAACAGCCTCGCCGATTTCTACTACGGGAATTTCTCGCTCTTCCAGTCCCTGCCCGACTCCTGGGCCATCGACCAGCTCTTCCCCGTGCTCCCCATCCACCGCCTCGACGAAAGGCCGAAACACCGCGCCGTCCTCGCCGACATCACCTGCGATTGCGATGGCAAGATCGACCGCTTCATCGACAAGGAGGATGTCGCGAAAGTCCTGCCACTCCATGACCTGAAACCCGACGAGCCCTACTACATCGGCATCTTCCTCGTCGGAGCCTACCAGGAAACCCTCGGCGACCTCCACAACCTGTTAGGCGATACCAATGTCGTCGGCGTCCATTTGGAAAAAGGCAAGCCCGTCTACACCCACGAGGTCGAGGGCGACACCGTCGCCGACGTGCTATCCTATGTGGAGTTCGACCCCAAGGAACTCGTCTCGAGATTCCGCAACTTCGCCGAAAAAGCCGTGAACGACGGCCGCATTTCCCCGAAGGAGCGCAAGGAGATCATGGATCTCTACCGCGACGGGCTGGGCGGATACACGTATTTCGAGAGCTGAGTCGGGGAGATCGCGATGACGGCCATCGCCCTCAGCCACTTCGCCGGAATGCGAGTTGCCCTTTGGGGTGCGGGTGGGGTCATTCTGACGCTGCCGCCATATCGAGAATCGCGGCGGGGGGCAGGCCGCCTTGGCGGAGGCTGCGGATGGATTTCGCGGCATCGCGCTTGGCAAGGCGGATGCCGTTCTCATCGCGGACGAGGGCGTGGTGCAGGTAGGTGGGCTCCGGGAAGCCGAGGATGGCCTGGAGCTGGCGCTGGACGTGGGTGGCCCCTAACAGATCCTCGCCGCGGGTCACGTGGCTGACTTTTTGGAAGGCATCGTCCACGACGACGGCCAGATGGTAGGAGGTGCCTATGTCCTTGCGGGCGAGGACAACATCCCCGTTGACCATGGTGCTGACCGCTGTGGTGGTGCCGTGGCGGAGATCGTGGAATGAGATTTCGCCGTGGAGGGCGGCGGCTTTCGCGGAGTTGAGCCGCCAGGTGTGGGGTTCGCCGGCGGCGATGCGTGCCTTCGTTTCCAAGCCGTCGAGGTCACGGCAGAGGCCGGGGTAGAGCAGCGCTTCGCTGCCATGGGGGGCGGCGAGGATTTTCCCGATTTCCGCCTGGATGTCCTTGCGGGTGCAGAAGCAGGGATAGGCGAGGCCGAGTTCGCGGATGCGATGCAGGGCGGCGGCGTAGGCTTCGAGGCGGTTGCTCTGGCGGATCGGCTCACCGTCCCAGGTGAGGCCTAGCCATTGGAGGTCCTGCTCGATGCGGGTGTAGCATTCCTCCTTCACGCGGGTGTCATCGATGTCCTCGTGGCGGAGCAGGAAGGTGCCGCCGGATTTCCTGGCGAGTTCGCGGGCGACCTTGGCGGCCAGGATGTGGCCGAGGTGGAGATCACCGGTGGGGCTGGGGGCGAATCTGGTGGTGACGATCATGTCAGGAATGGTGCTCCCACGAAGACACGAGGGGAAGAGGATGCTATTTCGGGAGGGCTTCGATGGCAGCCTTGATGGCGGGGTCTGTCCATGCGCCGAGGGCGGATTTTTCGGCGGGGGTGAGGGAATCGGGATGGCCGGATTGCTGGAAGAAATCGCGGTCGCTCTGCGTGAACCCGATGGCGATGTCCGGAGCGATGCCCTTGAGGTGTGGGGTGTTTCCGGAAGGGGTGTGGTAGGTGGCGATGGTGAGGCGGAGGGCGGTGCCGCTGCCCATGGGGATGATGTTCTGGACGCTGCCTTTGCCGTAGCTTTTCTCGCCGATGACAGTGGCGCGCTTGAGATCGTGGAGGGAGCCGGCGGTGAGCTCGGAGGCGGAGGCGGAGTTTCGGTCGATGAGGACGGCGATGGGATAATCGCGTTTGCGTCGCTGGCGATCCGGGGTTTTGAGGAATTCCTCGGGCTTTCCGCGCTCGCGGACGGAGACGACGGCGGTGGCGGGCGGGACGAAGAGGCCGAGGATTTTCACGGTCTGGTGGAGATCGCCGCCGCCGTTCTCGCGGAGATCGAGGATCAGGGATTTCATGCCCTTGTCCTCAAGCTCGTCGAGTGCGGCTTCGACTTCCCGGCTGCACTTGGCTCCGAAGGAGGCGAGCCGGATGTAGCCGGTTTCGGCGTGGCCGGGGAGGGGGGCGGCGATGGTGACTGACCTTTCCTCGACGTATCGGTGGGTCAGTTCCATCTCGATCTCGCCGGGGCGTTCGGGGTTGCGGAGGGTGAGTTTGGTTTTCGCCCCGGGGACTCCTTGGAGGCTGGCGAGGGTTTCGGAAAGACCGGCTGCGCCGGGCTCGGCGCCGTTGATTTTCAGAATGGTGGTGCGCGGGACGATACCCGCCTTGGCGGCCGGGCCGGATGGGGCGACGGAGGAGACGAAGGTTTTTCCGGAGTCCATGCCGATGCTGAGCCCGAGTGACTTGATCTCGTTGTCGAGTGTGCCTTCCCCGGTGATCATCTGCCTCATCTCGGGGTGGATGAAAGAGGAGTGCGCGTCGAGGCTGGAGAGCATCCCGTCGAGCGCTTGGTTGATGAGCTGGTCGTAGGTGAGCTTGTCGAGGTCCGGATGGCGGGCGCGGACGGTTTCGAGCACTTCGACGAAGCGTTCGAGGGCGGGGTAGGCAGCTTCCTTGGGATCGGCGGGCGCTGTTTCTGCGTTGGCGGAAAGCAGCGAGGCGAGGAGGATGGATGGCAATCTCACTGGGAATGGAGTACCACCGAAGGGGCGTGTGTGGGAGGAAAATTTCCGGGCGGGATGTTTGCTCGGTGATCCCATCTTTCCGAATGGCTTGCCCTGCGGCGGGATGCGGGTAGCCTCACGCATGGTTGAGCGGCTGAGAGAAGCGGTAAGGGATGTGCAGGGTTTCCCGAAGGAGGGGATCGTTTTCAAGGACATCACCCCCATCCTTGGCGACGGGGAGCTTTTCAGGCTTTCGATCGACATGCTATGCGCGACGGCGGGGAACGAGAAGGTGGACAAGGTGGTGGGGATCGATGCACGCGGTTTCATCTTTGCTGCGGCGGTTGCGGACAGGCTGGGTGCGGGCTTTGTGCCGGTCAGGAAAAAGGGCAAGCTGCCATGGAAGTGCAGCGAGGCGGCCTATGCGCTGGAGTATGGCGAGGCGGTGGTGGAGATCCACGAGGATGCGGTGAAGCCCGGGGAGAAGGTGCTGCTGGTGGATGATCTGCTGGCGACGGGCGGCACGGCGGCTGCGGCGCTGAAACTCCTCGATGGGCTCGGCGCGGAGATCGTGGCGGTGTCTTTCCTGATCGAGCTTTCTTTCCTCAAGGGGCGGGACAAGCTTGCGAAGCATGAGGTGCTGTCTATCCTGGACTACTGAGCCCCGGAGACACGTTTTCTTGCTTTCCAACGCGCACGATTCCTGCTTTCAAGAGCATTGATGGCAGCTGTTCGCAAACCACGCACGTCCCCTCCCGACAACGAACACCCGCTCCGGGATCTACTGCTTGTCGCCGGAATCGTGCTCGCCGCGCTGCAGGTGATCCCTGTCTATGTTTCCTCAAGGACGACCGTGCTGGTGATCGTGGCTGCGGTGGTGGTGGCAAGCGGCTTCGCCTATTTCTTGCTCCGGGTAAGGGGAAGGGTGGAGTTCCCATGGAAGAGGGCGGCACTGCCGCTGGGTGTGGTGGCGCTTTTCGGCGGGGCGACGTTCTTCGGGCAGTACTCGCTGCGCACACAGCTGAACGCCATCGCCGATGCCAATACAGCCGCGAGCATGGAGCCAGATCCGGATCTCAGGAGGTATCTTGATGCGGCATTCGACGAGCACTCTTCCCAGTGGAACGGCCAGTTCGAGCGGCTCTACGCCCGCCCGACGCTCTATCTCCTGACTAGGGTGGGGACTGATGCCAAGCCGACCGAGGTGCAGAACTGCATCTTGCTCTGGCGGTCTGGCAGCGCGGGGATAGGCAAGGAATTCGTGGGTGTGGCGGGGATCGCCGGCGAGACGTTGCCACAGACCGCCAACGACATCGATCACACGGCCCAGCGCTATCTTTCCTACGTGCAGCGCCCCATGGCGGACAGCGACCTGCTGAACCGCAACACGAAGGGAGAGGGGGATTCGGTCTCCACGGTAGATGACATCCCAAGGTGCATCCTTGTGTTGGGTGACCCGGCTTCCGGTAAATCGAGCATGCTGGACCGGATCGACATGATCCAGGCGCGCCGTGCGCGGGGCAGCATGACCGAGCCGATTCCTGTTTTGATCCGACTCAAGGGACTCGCCGGGCCGGATCCGGATCTTCTCCACAAGATGGTATCGGAGCGTCTCGGTGCCTGTTCACCCAAGGTGCTAGGCAAGAGGAACCTCGTGCTTCTGGTCGACGCGCTGGACGAGACGGTGAATCCGGTCGCGACCTCAGAAGCGATCGCGAAGCTGATGAGCCGGGAACCGTATTCAAAAACGGTGGACCGGATCATCGTCACCGGGCGTGTGCTCAACTACACCTCCACGATCCATGGGTATCCGCAAGCCCTCCGCTACAAGGGATTCACGACGGCCATACTTTATGGGCTGGACCAAACCGCGATCGAGAAGCGTATCCTTTCCAGCTCGCTTGCGAGCGACCAGAAATCGAAGATCATGCAGAAACTCGCGGACGATAGCAGCCGTTCCGCGTGGCTGCAGTTCCTGCGCATGCCGATGAACTTCGACCTGATCTCGGAAATCATGGGCGAGCTGGAACCTGGCGACATCGGCCACGGACAGACGGAGATCCTGCGGCGCTTCGTCAAGAACCGCTTCGAGCAGAAGAACATCGTCGGAGCGGAGCGGGATGCAGGCATCTCGCTACTAAGGACGATCGCGCTGAACACTCTTTCGGATGGGGTTTCGGCACGCAGCCGGGAGTTCGGGCTCAAGGATGGGCTCGCGCGCGGAGGGGCGTACGGGTCGATTGATGTGCCGGGTGCGGAGCTTGATGCCATCCGCAGGCGACTCTCCGACCTGCTTCTCACGGGGTTGATCCAGGACAAGGGTGGCGACCGCTACAAGTTCTGCCACCTGAATCTGCAGGACTTTTTCATCTCCGAGGCTTTGCATGACCTTTCGGAAGTGGATCCTTCGGACGTGGCATGGAGGCAGATTATTCTTTTCTTCGCGGGCAGGTCTGATGGGGATCTGGCGCTAAAATTAGTGAAGGAGCACCGGGATGCGAACGCCACGCAATACCTCGAGGAACTACTAAGGCAGGTGAACGGGATACGCGAGAGCCTGCACCAAAACCTTCCGCTTTCGTACGGGGCGAAATGACGGGCGCGGAGGGTTCAGGACCCTTTTTCGCTTGGTTGGCGGCGGTGCGGCGGTCACATTATCCATGCAGGCAAGAATGAAGCCTAGCAGTCGGTCGTTCATCGGCCATGTCAAAATATGAGCTGGAAAAGTTACAACGAGAGTTTGGTGCGATACGATGATCTGGGCTTCACCCTGGATCTCTCGCTGATGGATGTGGATCAGGGATATCGGGATGGTTTGGCGGGAAAGGTTTCCAAGGCCTTCGCCGACATGGTCGCGCTTGAGGGCGGCGCCATGGCAAATCCCGACGAGGGGCGTATGGTGGGGCACTACTGGCTTCGCAACGCGGATCTGGCTCCTTCGCCGGAGATCAAGGCGCAGGTGACCGAGCCGATCAAGGCGCTGAAAAAATTCGCGGAAAAAGTTCACACCGGAAATGTCCGCGCCGCGAACGGCAGCCCTTTCAAAAGCATACTCCTCATCGGCATAGGCGGCTCCGCGCTTGGTCCGCAGCTGGTTTCCCAGGCGATAGGGCAGAAGGCCAAGATGCCCATCCATTTCCTGGACAACACGGATCCGCAGGGCATCGACGACACGCTGGCGGCCATTGAGCTTGAGCGGGCGCTGGTTCTGGTGATCTCGAAATCCGGCGGCACACCGGAGACGCGCAACGGGATGCTTGAGGCCAAGGCGGCCTTCGAGAAGGCCGGGATCGACTTCGGGAAGCACGCGGTGGCGGTGACGGGTGTGGGTTCCAAGCTGGACAAGTTCGCCGTGGAGCAGGGATTCATCGCCCGTTTTCCGATGGAGGATTGGGTGGGCGGGAGAACATCCGTGCTTTCCACGGTTGGACTGGTGCCTGCCGCGTTGCAGGGGCTGGACATCGACGCGATGCTGGCCGGTGCCGCCGTAATGGATGAGAGGACGCGCCAGCAGGATGCCGGGAAAAACGCGGCGATGCAGCTCGCCATCGCCTGGCACAAGGCTACCAACGGCAAGGGCGAGAAGGACATGGTGGTGCTGCCCTACAAGGATTCGCTGGTGCTGTTTTCCAAATACCTCCAGCAGCTGGTGATGGAATCCCTGGGCAAGGAAAAGGATCTCGATGGCAAGGCCGTCAACCAGGGCATCGCGGTCTATGGGAACAAGGGCTCGACGGATCAGCACGCATACGTCCAGCAGCTCCGCGACGGGGTGAACAATTTCTTCGCGACCTTCATCGAGGTGCGCCACGGGCGGAAACGGAAATCCATCGAGGTGGAGCCGGGCAACCTCAGCCAGGATTATCTTCAGGGCTTCATGCGCGGCACCCGCAGCGCCCTGTATGAGAATGGCCGGAAATCGCTCACGATCTCGGTCTATGAGGTGACGCCCCATACGTTGGGCATGCTGATCGCCCTCTTCGAGCGGGCGGTTTCCTTCTATGCCTCGCTCGTCAACATCAACGCCTACCACCAGCCGGGCGTTGAGGCGGGGAAGGCCGCCGCCGCCACCTTCCTCAATCTCCTGGGACAAGTCCGCAGCCGCCTCGTCTCGGAAGCGAAGAACGCGGAGCAGGTGGCCTTCGAGGTCGATGGCGATCCGGAGGCGGTCTATCACTGCCTCGTCCACCTTGCCAACAACGGCGAGGCGCAGATGTCCATGGGCAAGACTCCGGCGGACGATCTCTTCCAGCTCTGAATCGCGGAACTTTAGGGTTTCATGTTCGGGGTTTGGGGGTAATTTTCCGGCGTGGCCATCATGGAAATTTCGGAAAAGGCTCAGCGGGAGCTTGCCTCTTTGCTGGCGGTCAAGGCGTCATCCCCAACTGCCGGGCTGCGGCTCGGCGTGAGCAAGGGGGGCTGTGCGGGCTGGCAGTACGAGATGAAAGTCGCGGAGCCTGAGGCGGGCGACGAGGTCGTGGAGCGGGGTGGGGTGCGGGTGATCGTCGCGGCGGACAGCTTGGAGAAGCTGCGCGGCTGCGAGGTGGATTACACCGATGATCTGACCGATTCCGGATTCAAGATCAACAATCCCAAGGCGCGGCGCTCCTGCGGCTGTGGGACATCCTTCGAGCCGGAGGATGAGCCGGAAGGCAGCGGTGCGGAGGACGGGGAAGTCTGTGGCGGGGGAGGCGCAGCGTAGGGCGTGGCTGCGAACCGGCGTAGGAAAAATCCGCTCGACGACGAGGCGCCACGCAGGCCCGCGTATTTCTGGTGGTTCCTTGCCAACATCCTTGCGCTCTGCTTCGCGATCTTCAGCTGGGCGATCTGCCTGAACATTTTCGGCATGCCCGAGAACCCGCGCAACTACGCCATCCTCAAAAAGCTCGACCGCCTGCCAAAGCTCAAGCGCTACACAGTGCTCGATGTTCCGAACGGGAACGCCCTCAACCCCAGCGAACTCTACGGAAAATACTTCGGCCTCGATGAGTCGAAGCGCGAGAGCCTCAACTCGCTGCTGATGCGCAACTACATGCGCAACTTCGACAAGGATCTGCTGCTCACCTACGTGGAGGGGGATTTCCAGGTCATCGAGGTCAGGAAGCTTGGCAAGGGCAGCTTCATACAGCCGGGCTTCGCGATCCGCGCCCAGGCCATGGTGAGGCCGGACGATTTCACGGAAGCGGTCGGCTTCCCCGTGGTCATCGAGTACATTTTCCCCACGGATAACGCCGATGCCGCCGATAGGTTCAGCCCCGGCGACATCCTGGAGGTCAGCAAGAACCCGAACTGCGCGGCGGTTGTCAACGTATCCAAGGTCGTCGTGGACGAGGAGCCCGCGCTGCAGCTCACCGTCATCCCCATCGCCTACGGCCCTTACCGGATCGGGAACGAGAAATCGTTTTCCATCGAGCCTCCGGAGGAACTCAGTCCCGCCGCAGGGCTTCCGCTCTGGAAGTGAGTTTTGTTGGGTTCACACGTTCACCTTTATCCCGCCGTTCTGTGCGGATTGGTAGATTGCGCGGATCACCGCGACAGCCTTGCGCGCCTCGCCCGCATGGGTGAAGCACTGGCGGCCTTCCACGATGGATTGGACGACCTCCTCGAAGTTCCGCTGGTGCTGGTAGAAATTGATCGCCGAAGGGTCGTTCGCGCCGAGTCCCGCCCCCTGGCCTTTCATCAGGGTGGACTTGATCTCGGCATCCTCCGGTTTCTCCTCCCGGAAATCCCATAGCTCGAAGGACTCGTCGGCAAGGAACACCGATCCGTCCGTCCCCGCGAGCTGGACGCGGGCGGGATGGCCGTCCTTGGACCAGGTGCAGGTGGAGCATTCGATGACTCCGAGCGCACCGTTCTCGAACTCGACGGTCGCGACAACGATGTCCTCCACCTCGATGCGCTCGTGTGCGAGGCATGCGGTTGTGGCCTGCACGGATTTGATGGGGCCGGCGAGATAAACGAGGGCGTCGACGGTATGGACGGATTGGTTCATCAGTGCTCCGCCGCCATCCAGCGCCCATGTGCCGCGCCAGCCGGCGGAATCGTAGTATGCCTGGTCGCGGTACCATTTCACGTAGCAGGATGCGGAGGTGAGTCTTCCGAAACGGCCTTCGTCTGCGGCTTTCTTGAATGCATCCATGCCCGGGTGGAAGCGGCGGTTGAGGACTGCGGAAAGTGTCCTTCCGTTTTTCTCCGCAGCGGCGATGAGCCGGTCGATGCGCTCCGTGGTGATTTCAAGCGGCTTCTCGCAGATCACGTGCTTGCCGGCGTTGAGTGCGGCGAGGGCTGGATCAAGGTGCGCGCCGGAGGGCGTGCCTATGGTGACGATCTCAAGTTCGGGATCGGCAAGGAAATCCTCCATGTTCGAAAACGCTTTCCCGCCGTATTCCGCAGCGAGTTTTTCCGCAGCCTCACCGCGCAGGTCGAAGACGGAGTGAAGATCCCCGCCCGTCATGGCGGTGATGGCCTTTGCATGGAAGTGGCCGATCATGCCGGCTCCGATGATTCCGAATTTCATGTGGGAAATGGTGTTGTTAGGTTTTCGGGGGCTGATTTCCTCCGCAGCCATCCTTGGCCAAGCTGGGTGGGGCTGGCAAGGGTCTCTTTCCGGGAAAGTTTCATTCCTCGGTGGGGAAACGCTTCCGGGAATGACCCAATCCCGGCTTGCATCGGTGGCTGCAAAGCGTTCATCTCCCCCGTATGGAATCGCACGAATGGAATGAGCGGACGGAGGAGGGGAAGCGGTTTTACCGCGCCAACTTCCATGGCAATGAGTGGAGCATCATCACCACCCTCAAGACCGATCCTGACTGGGAGCCCATCGATCAGCCTTCCGAGGAGCTTTGGCGGGAGCTTCGCGACATCGTCTGGAAAAAATACCAGCGCAAACGCTGCCCTTGGGAGCGCGTGGCGTCCATCGACAAGATCCTCGGGGACGAGGTGCCTGAGTGATCCGTTCCCGCCGTCCGGATTCAAGCGGGGGCAAGCTGCGGCCGCTGGCCCGGGTTAGAGGACATCGTCCATCGCATCGATGAGTTCCTGCATGGTGGCTTCGGTTTCGTTGCCCATGTTGGAGATGCGGAAGGTGCTGCCCTTGATCTTGCCGTAGCCGCCGTTGATGAGGAAATTGTGTTTCGTCTTCAAGGCCTTGATGAAGCCGGAGAGGTCGAAGCCGTCCGGGGTGGCGAAGCAGGTGAGGGCGAAGGAACGGTTGCCCTCCGGCGCGAAGAGCTGGAAGCCGTGCTGCGCTCCCCAAGCATGGATCATCGCGTTGGTCTTAGCATGGCGCGCCTTGCGGGCGGCGAAGCCTTCCCTTGCGATTTCGCCGAGGATGTATTGCAGGCCGAAGAGGGTGGAGATGGCCGGTGTGGTGGGGGTGTTGTTGGCCGCGTGGTTTTTGGCGAACTCGATGAAATCGAAGTAGTAGCCGCGGTTCGGGGTTCCCTTGACGCGCTCCATGGCCGCCTCCGAGACCGCGAAGAGTGCGAGGCCAGGGGGGAGTGCCAGGGCTTTCTGGACACCGGCGAGGCAAACATCGATGCCGTGCTTGTCCATGTCGATATCCACGGTGGAGAGCGAGGAAACGGTGTCCACGATGAGCATGGTGTCCGGGAAGGATTTCACGGCGGAGCAGATTCCTGAGAGGTCGTTGAGGACGCCGGTTGAGGTTTCCGAGTGGATGAAGGTGACGGTGTCGAAGCCGCCTTCGGCGAGTTTGGCACGGACGGTTTCCGGATCGATGGCCTCACCCCATTCCACCTGGACGGCCTCGGCTTCGTAGCCGCATTTCTTGGCGACATCGATCCACTTGTCGGAGAATGCGCCGCAGCAGAGGCAGAGGACTTTTTTGCGGGCGAGGTTGCGCAGTGCGCCTTCCATCACGCCCCATGCGGAGGAGGTGGAGAGAAAAACGGGGCGCTCGGTGCCGAAGATTTCTTTCAGGCCGGGCTGAAGCGAGGCGTAGAGTTCTTCGAAATCCTTTCCGCGGTGGCCGATCATTGTGTGAGACATCGCCGCGAAGGTTTCCGGCGAGACATCGACGGGGCCTGGGTTGAAAAGTTTTGGGGACATAAGGGTGAAAGCTGAAATGCTGGAAAGCTGGAACTAGATGAGGTTGTAGGATCTCAGGAGGGCGCGGAGGGCGACGAGGTTGTCGTCGGACATGGGCGCGAGGGGGAGGCGGAGTTCGTCGGAGCAGTGGCCTTGCATGGAGACGGCGGTCTTGATGGGGACGGGATTCACGTCGAGGGACATGAGGCCGCGCATCAGCGGGTAGTATTGCTTTTGGATGGCGAGGGCTTCCGCGAACTCACCGGCGAGGCAGTGTGCGAGGAGCTTGGACATGACATCCGGGATCAGGTTCGATGCGACGGAGACGAGTCCGTTTGCGCCGCAGGATACGAAGGGCAGGGTGAGCGGATCGTCGCCGCAAAGGATGCCGAAGCCATCCGGCAATGCCTGGACGAGCTGGTTGACGCGATCCACCGAGCCGCCCGCTTCCTTGATGGCGGTGATGTTCTTGCAGTCGGCAGCGAGGCGGGCGGCTGTTTCGGGGGCGATCTCGATGGATGAGCGGCCGGGCACGCTGTAGAGCATGATGGGAAGCGTGGTGGAATCCGCGATGGCCTTGAAATGGAGGTGGAGCCCTTGCTGCGAGGGCTTGTTGTAGTAGGGGCAGACCTGGAGGGAGCCGTCCGCTCCAAGATCTTCGGCGGCCTTGGTGAGCTCGATGGCTTCGGCGGTGGCGTTGGCGCCGGTGCCGGCGATGACCTTGACCCGGCCTTTCGCGAATTCCACGGCGAGGCGGATGACCTCGATGTGCTCCGCGGTGTCGAGTGTCGGGGATTCACCGGTGGTGCCGACCGGGACGATGCCGGTGACGCCTCCGGCGACCTGGCGCTCGATGAGCGCTTCGAAAGCCGGGACATCGACCTTGCCGTCGCGGAAAGGGGTGATGAGGGCGGTGTGGATGCCTGTGAAGTTCATGGGAAGGGCTTAGTGGGAGGGGAGTGGAAAGTAAACAGTGATCAGTGATCAGTGGATTTAAGAACGGCATCGAGGACTTCGAGGGCGCGGGCGTTTTCCTTTTCTGTGCCGATGGATATCCGCACCCAGCCGGGGAGTTTGTAGCCGCCCATGGCGCGGACAATGACTCCCTGTTTGAGCATTTCGGTAAAAACCATATTGCCGTCGCCGACCTCGACGAGGATGAAATTCGCGACCGAAGGGACGAATTTCAGGCGGCGTTGGTCGAAGGCTTTTTCGTAGAAGGCGAGGCCTTCGCGGTTCGCCTGCTTGGTTTTTTCGATGTGGTCGGTGTCATCGAGCGCGGCGAGTGCTGCTGCCTGTGCGAGGGCGTTGGTGTTGAAAGGCTGGCGGGCTTTCTGGAGCAGGGCGGCAATCGGTTCCGGAGCGATGCCATAACCGATCCGAAGGGCGGCGAGGCCGTGGATTTTCGAGCAGGTGCGCAGTACGATGACGTTTTTCCCGGCGCGGACGTGCTTGAGGACATCCGGCGGGGTGTCGAGGAACTCGAAGTATGCCTCGTCGAAAACGGCGATCACATGCGGCGGGAGTTTTTCCACGAAGGTGTCGATGGCCTCCTGGGTCACCTGGGTGCCGGTGGGGTTGTTCGGGTTCGCGATGAAAACGAGGCGGGTGTTGTCCGTGATCGCGGCGGCCATCGCATCGAGATCGTGGATGAAATCCGGGTCATCGACCTCGACGTATTTCGCGCCGAAGAGGGTGGCCATGAGCTTATAGACGACGAAGGCGTGTTTCGCGGCGATGAGTTCCGCATCGCGGTTCAGGAAGGTGTGGCAGAGCAGTTCGATGATCTCGTTCGAGCCATTTCCGAGAATGATGTTCTGGATCCCGAAACCGAGCCTTTCCGCGATTGCGGTGCGCAGCTTGAAGCCGCCGCCATCCGGATAAATATGGGCGGACGGGATGGCATCGCGCATCGCCTGCTGGGCGAGGGGCGAGGGGCCGAGGGGGTTCTCATTGGAGGCGACTTTTACGATGGATGCCGGGTCGAGGCCAAGCTCGCGGGCGGTTTCCTCGATGGGTTTTCCGGGTTCGTAGGCGACGAGGTCGCAGACGAAGGAGTTGGCGAAATCGGAGATGGGCATGGCGGGAAGGTGGGATGGTGGGCAAAAGCTGAAAAGCTGAAACACTGAAAAGCTGAAATCATTTCAGCGCAAGGCGAATGCCAGCCATGGGAGCACGAGAGCCATGCCAGCGGCGGCGAGGAGGCCGGGGAGGAGGAAATCGCCGGAGCTTAGGCGCTCGGTGCTGTGGGCGATGGCGTTGGGAGGTGTGGAAATGGGCAGGGCCATGGCCGCCGAGCAACTTATGGCGATGGAGATGATGATGAGCGAGGGATCGGCGTCGCCCGCGAGGCTGGAGGCCAGGGGGATGAGCAATGCGGCGGCGGCGGTGTTGCTCATCAGGTTTGAGAGAAAGAGCCCGAGCAGGCTGAAGACGGCCGCGATGGAGAGGATGCCTAGATTTCCGGGGACAAGGCTGGCGAACCATTGCGCCAGCCCCGTGACCTCAACGCCGACCCCGAGCGAAAGCCCTCCCGCGAGCAGCAGCAGCACATCCCATGGCAGAACCCGCATGTCGCGCGCACCGATGACGCCGGAGACGGCCAGCGCGACGATGGGGATAAAGGAAACGACGGGCGAGGGGATGCCGGTGAGCGACTCTCCCATCCACATGGCCACGGTGACCGCGAAGACGATCATCACGGTGATGCGGTGGCGCTTCTGGCGGGCGTCGCCTTCGAGGGAGGAGTCGAGGTTGATCGCGGGTTTTTCGCCGCCGCCACGGAGGTAGATGCGCCAGATCAGGAGATAGACAGCCGCCGCGAGAAGCAGGGCGGGAGGGAGTGCGATGGCCATCCATTTCATGAAATCGATCTTGCCCTGGAGCTGGCCCGCCGCGATGGCGTTGGGCGGGGTGCCGATGATGGTGCCGATCCCGCCGAGGTTCGCCCCGGCTGCGACGGCGAGCACCAGGCCTTTCGCGAGGCGGCTTTCCTTCGGCAGGCCTGCGAGGACAGGGGCGGTGACGGCGATCATCATCGCGGCGGTGGCGGTGTTCGACATGAACATGCTGAATAGGAAGGTGATCGCCATCACGCTGGCGACTAGCTTCGCCGGACTGGTGGCGAAGCGGCCCAGGACCATGCCGGCGAGCCATTTGTCGAGCTGTGTCTTCGAGCAGCCGTGGGCGAGGACGAAGCCTCCGAGGAAGAGCCACATGGTGGGGGATGACCATGGCTCGACGAAGGTCGTCCATGCCTTGGTGTCGCCCTCCGGAGCCCATACGCCGCCGGGATTCCCGAGGATTGCGATCTGCAGGCCGATGACGAGGAGAGCGACCGCAAAGGCGGGCATGGCCTCGGTCACCCAGAGCGCGGCGGCAAAGACCATGATGCCCAGCGAGGCCATTGCGCCGGGCGGGAGCGTGGCGAAAATTTCCGAGCCGAGGATGCCGGGCAGGAAAACGACGGCCAGCGCGAGCAGGGCGCAACCGAGCGTTTTGAGCATTCCCTGGCGCTCCGTCCGCTCGAAGGATCCTAACAGTCGCTTCGCCTGTGCCCGCGTGTCCATGAACATGGTCGGGATGATAGGGGTGCGGGGCGGCTTTTCCCAGTCCGTTAGATCGCGAGCGCCTGCTTCCAGGCACCGGGATCGAAGCCGGTGAGCGCCGTTTCGCCGGAAACGAGGAAAGGCCGCTTGATCAGGTTGCCGTTGGAGGAGAGGAGTGCGATGGCCTCTTTTTCGGAAAGGGTGGGCAGGCGTTCCTTCATGTTGAGGGAGCGGTAGTCCTGGCCGGAGGTGTTGAAGAGCTTGCGGATCTCGCCGGTGGCGGCAAGGGCTTGGCGGAGATCGGCTGCGGAGGGCGGGTTTTCCCGGATCGGGATTTCCTCGAAAGGGATGTCGTTTTCCCGGAGGAATTTCGCTGCCTTGCGGCAGGTGTCGCAGCTTTTGAGGGTGTAAATTTCAACTTTCAAAATCAAACTTTCAAGGAAATGGGGAGGCTGGCCGGCTGAAGTCAGCGCTCCTTTGGCCGGAGGGCGCGGAGGCGGCTTTCCTGTGCCCGCTCGGATGTGCCGTCGGGGAGGGAGGCACCCTTGGTATGGATGCGGGCGTAGCCCTTTTCGACCAGCAATTCGTGGAGGAAGCGGGTTTTGCCGTTGTAGCTGAGCTCGATGAAGCCGTGGTAGCGCTTGTCGTTGAACGGGCTGTCCCATTCGGTGTGGAGGGTGAAAGGTGCTTTGCCGAGATGGGTGAGGGTGAAATCCTTGGCTTTTTTCCCGATCTCGACGGCCTGTTCGGAGGTGATGCCGCCCATGTCAGCCGCCTGGTCGGCGATGCGACCGTGGTTGTTCCGCCCGCCCCCGTAGTTCTTGAACGCGCTTTCGGGGGTGTCCACGAAATAGAGCCGGATGATCTCGGAGCGACCGTCCGGGAGCTTCACCCGGAAACTGTCGCCATCGTTTCCACGGTCTGATACGAGTGTGCAGCCGGCGTAGGTGTCGTAGAGTCCGGTGCGGCTGCTTGCTCCGGCAGGTTCCGAGGACTGAGCCTGCGGGCTCTGCGTTTTTTCCCGCAGACTCCCGAGATCGCCCTGCCTGTAGGCATCGAAACCCCATAGCAGGACTGCCGCGACGAGGATCAGGATGGGGACGATGGATTTCGATTTCGAAGGTTTGCGGGACATGATGGCAGAAAACCCCAAACTCCGGGTTTTACATCCAAGTGAACAGGGAGAGCCTCAAACGTATTTCTTGCTTGGGGTTTGAAGTTTGGGGTTTGAAAGTTTCAAAGGCCTTTGAATCCGGCGTATTCCTTGTAGGTGCCGGTGGGGACGGATACGCTGCGCCACTCGCGGTTCAGTCTGCGGTATTTGTTGATGAACTGGGTCGGATCCGCCCAGTTCGCGAGATCGGACGGCACACCGCTGCGTTGCATTCCGATGGTGATGTTGTGGCGGATCTCGAAGTGGAGGTGAGCCGGATACATGCCGAAGTTGCTGCCTATCGTGCCGACCTGCTGGCCGCGTTTTACGGTCTGGCCTGTCTTGACCATCAGGTTGTGCAGGTGCCCGTAGAGCGAATCCACATACTTCACCTGGCCGCTGGCGGGATCCCGGTAGGCGTGGCGGATGAGCACCACGTTTCCCCAGCCTTTGCGGACATTGTGGGCAAATGTGACGATGCCGTTCGCGCAAGAATACACGGGATCGCCCAGATCCGAATCGCCGCCGCCGCGCCCGTTCCAATCCTCCCCGAAGTGCTGGGGGGAACGCAGGCGGAGTCCGCGCGCCTTGTAGTAGCCCGCCGCATCCGGTTTGCCGACCGGGAAGTCGAAGCCGTCCGCGATGTTGACCTTGGCGGCGGCGTGGGCGGGCACCGACAGGATGAACATGCACAGGGCAAGGCAAGGGAGCGCGACATGCGACCCCAGATTCCAAAAGCCGTGCGGTTCATCGGTTTTATCCATCCGCGCCCATTTCAGTACCGCAGCGCAAGCCGAGGCAAGGGAAAAGAGCAGTCCGGCCAAGGTGGGCGATCATTCGCGGGTTCCTTTCCCTGGCTTGATCGCCGTGCCCGACCCGGGTGTGTCATGGTAGGGTCACCGATCCGATGGGATGCAGTTTGCCGTCCGGATCTCGGTATCTGAGCTCATAGGTGCCGCGAGCCAGCCCCTTGGCCGGGATGTATCCGGGGTAGCTTTTTTTACCAATCAGGCCGTAGTCGGCAGTGATGTGGATCTCATTTCCCTTCACCGAGACATGGACTTTCTTGTTCATCAATGCGGAATGGACGATGTCGGTCTCGAATTTGATCGGGATCCTGAGCTCACCGTCCCCAGCCACGGCAGGGGTGCCCACCACGATTCCTTTTGGAGCGAAGAAATTCCTGGGTTTCTTTTCCGCGAATGCGGTGGCCGGGATGGATGCGGCAAGCATGCAGAGCAGCAGGGTTGCGCCGCTGCGGGGGAATGGGGATTTCCGGTTGGTCGATGTCCTCGGTTCCATAGGGTGCCATTCTTCGGCGCAACCGCCGCGATGTAAGTAAAGGCAATGTAAAAACGATCTTGCCCGTTTCGATGGATTTCCGGATTCGGCTTGGAGATGCGGTGGGTTTCTGGAAAATGGGGCGATGCAAAGCGATTGGGAAAGCAGCAGGGGGATCGCGAAGGCCATCCTCCGCGACCGTGGCATGCGGCGCAGGTGGCTGGGGCGCTTGCTGCTCTTCACCATGGGATGGATGGCGGTCGGGCTATGGGGGATCGCCTCCTGGCTCGGCCAGGAGGCGTGGAGGTTTCTTCTCTGGTGGGGGGGCTGTGCCGTGCTGGCCATGATCCTGATGCTTTTTGCGCTCTATGATGCGCTGGCGGTGGTGCGGGAGGAGAGGGGGAAGATCGATGAGTGATGAAAAAGCGGCGGAACGGGCGGTGATCTATCAGCTGCTGGTGCGGACTTTCGGAAACACCAATCCGAATGGGAAACCGGGCGGGACGATGGGGGAGAACGGTTGCGGGAAATTCAGCGACATCAATGCGGCGGCGCTCGCTTCGATCAAGGCGATGGGTTTCAACCACATCTGGCTCACCGGAGTGATCGAGCAGGCAAGCGCGACGGCGTATCCGGGACGCCCGGCCGATGCTCCGGACATCCTCAAGGGCATGGCCGGCAGCCCGTATGCGATCCGCGATTACTTCGATGTTTGCCCGGACTATGCGGTGGAGCCGGAGAACCGCATCGCCGAGTTCCGCGATCTTGTGGACAGATGCCGGAAGCATGGCTTGCGTGTGATCATCGATTTCGTCCCGAACCATGTGGCGCGGAGCTATGCATCGGATGTGCGGCCGGAGCTTTCCTTCGGCGAGGGCGACCGGAAGGATGTTTTTTTCGACCGCGACAACCATTTCTACTACCTCGGTGAGTCCGATCCGGGAGGCGGCCCGCCGCTGAAAATGCCCACAGCGGACATGCCCGGCTGCACCGGGCTGTTCGCTCCGGAGACGGATTTCGGGCGTGTGACGGGAAACAACGCAATCACCTGGTCGCCCTCGATCCACGATTGGTATGAGACGGTGAAGCTGAACTACGGCCACGATTTCACGAAAGGCAGGGCGACCGGTCATCTCCCGGCGCCGGATACGGCGGAGGACGAGGTGCCGCGCACCTGGCGTACGATGGACAGCATTCTGGCGTATTGGCAGGAAATGGGGGTGGATGGCTTCCGTGCGGACATGGCGCACATGGTGCCGATGGAGTTCTGGGGCTGGGTGGTGAAAAGGGCGCGGAGCCGGGATGCGGATGTTTTTTTCATGGCCGAGGCCTATGACGGCGATCCGGCGAAACTGACCGATGGGGATGTGCTGGACGAGCTTTTGAAAGCCGGTTTCAACGGTGCCTATGAGCACCCGGCCTACAAGGTCCTGCAGGGCATCCACGAACAGGGGAAATGGGCGAACGACCTCGACCCCGAGACTTTTGGCGGCGAACGCTTCCACCGCTGCATCCGCTATCTGGAGAACCACGACGAGGTGCGCATCGCAAACCCCCAGCATTGGGGCGGGGCGGGGATGGATGCGGGAAGGGCGGCGGCGGCGGTGATGTTCGGCATGAGCCGGGCGGCGATCATGCTCTACTCCGGCCAGGAAGTCGGCGAGCCGGCGATCGGCGCGGAGGGTTTCAGCGGCGACGACGGGAGGACATCGATCTTCGACTACACCAGCATGCCTGAGTTCCGGAAATGGGTGAACGGCGGCAGATATGACGGGGCCGGGCTTTCCGCGCAACAGAAGTCCCTGCGTTCATTTTACGCGGAACTGATCTCCATCCTGAGGGAACCGGCCTTTGCGGACGGCGAGTTCTACGGACTGAATTTCGCAAACCGGGGGAATCCGGACTTCGGGCGCATGGCGGGCGAAACGGTTTCCGGCCACTGGCTCTATGCCTTCCTGCGCTACGATGGGAGAAGCGGGCAGGGGTTTCTCTGCATCGCGAATTTCCATGCCTCAGCCACCCTCAGGAACGTGAAAGTCATCATCCCGGATGATGCTCTCCGTTTCATCGGGAAAGGAAAATTCAAGTCGATCGATTGCAGGGGGCGCCTGGGCGATGGCTCCGATATCGAGATGATCTGGGACGGCGAGCCCTCCGCAGAACTCTGCATCGGCGATGTCCCGCCCAGCGGTGTCCGTTATTACGAGTTGAAATGATCGCCGCCTCAGGTTGGACTGGCGGCCATGGATTTCGAAGAAAAGGCGAGGGCTGTCATCGGCATGGAGGCGGACAGCCTGCGGGACATGGCTTCGCGCATCGGCCCCGGTTTTGGTGAGGCCGTCCGGCTGATCCAGGAATCGCTGGAAGCAAGGGGCAAGGTGGTCATCGTCGGCGTCGGGAAATCCGGGAACGTCGGCCACAAGATCGCCGCGACCCTCAACTCCACCGGCGCGACCTCCGTCGTCCTCAATTCCCAGAACGCGCTCCATGGCGATCTCGGCCTGCTCTCCGACGGCGATGTGGTGCTGGCGCTTTCCTATTCCGGCGAGACCGATGAGTTGCTGGGATTGCTGCCGTTTCTGCGCAGCTTTGATGTCAAGGTCATCGCGCTCTGTGGCAAGGCGGACTCCTCCCTCTCGCGCTCTGCGGATGTTTTTCTCGATACCTCGGTCTCCCGCGAGGCCTGCCCGATGAACTTGGCCCCGACCTCCTCCTCCACCGCGATGATGGTGATGGGCGATGCGCTGGCCATGGTGCTGCTCGAAGCGCGCGGTTTCACCGAACACGATTTCGCCCGCTACCACCCCGGCGGTTCGTTGGGCCGGGCGCTGCTGCTCAAGGTGGGCGATGTGATGCGCCGCGAGGAAAAAATGCCCACCGTCCCGCTTTCCGCGCAGGTGATCGATGCCGTGGCGGAAATGAACCGCAGCCGCGCCGGAGCCTGCCTCATCCTCGGAGAGCAGGGCACCCTGGCCGGGATTTTCACCCACGGGGATTTCGCCCGCGGCTACGAGAAAAATTCCGGTCTCGGCGCATTGCCCGTGGCCGATCTGATGACGCGCGACCCGATCTCCCTCACCGAGGATTCGCTCGCGGTGGAGGCCGTGAAAAAGGTCGGCGAGAAACGCATCGACGATATCGTGGTCGTCAACGCCGAGGGCAAACCCGTCGGCCTGATCGATGCCCAGGATCTCGCCCGGCTGAAACTCGTCTGAATGGAAGGGATCGACATTGCCATCATCGGCGGTGGCCCGGCGGGGCTGCGTGCGTCCGAGGTGGCGGCGGAAACGGGGCGAAAGGTCGTCGTGTTCGACGGCAAGCCCTCGGTGGGCAGGAAATTCCTCGTGGCCGGAAAAGGCGGGCTGAACCTAACGCATGAGGGGGGCTTGGAAGCTTTCGTCGCGAATTATCAAGGGGCAGGGGATTGGAGGGGCATGATCGCGAATTTCGATAACACCGCACTGCGGGCATGGAGTCACGGGCTGGGGCTGGAAACATTCCAGGCATCCAGCGGCAGGGTCTATCCGAAGGCTCTCAAAGGGGCGCCCGTGCTCCGCGCCTGGCTGGCGAGGCTGAGGGAAAAGGGGGTGGAAATCCGACCGCGGCACCTCTGGACGGAGCTTCTTCCCGGCAACGTGCTCCGCTTCGCGAACGGCGCGGAAGTCCGGGGGACGGCTGTCGTTTTCGCCCTCGGCGGCGGCTCCTGGCCCAAGACCGGATCGGATGGCGGATGGGTCGAGAAATTCCGGGAACTCGGGATAGGTTGTTCACAATTGCTCCCATCGAACTGCGGATGGGAGTGCGGCTGGATGCCCGAAACCCTTGCCGCCGCCGAGGGATTGCCGATCAAGAATATCTCCGTGAGCGCCGGAGAAACGACCGTTTCCGGCGAGCTTTTGCTTACCCGGTATGGCCTGGAGGGCGGAGCCATCTACGCCCTGGGTCGCGAGCTCAGGGCGATGGAGCAGCCGCGTATCCACATCGACTTCAAGCCGACCTTCCGATGTGAACAACTTGTGGAGAAACTTGGCGGCAACTCCGGGGATTTCCTGGAGAGCGCGATCCGCCGCTGGAAACTCGGCAAAGCGGCAGCAGCCATTCTTTCCGAAAAGCACCCGGAATCCCCGGCCGCCCTCGCAGCTTTGGCCAAGTCCTGCCCCATCGCCTTCACCGGATCCCGCCCCCTCGCCGAGGCGATCTCTTCGGCCGGGGGGATTTCATGGGAAGAACTCGATGCGAACCTCATGCTGCGGAAATTTCCCGGAGTCTTCGCATGCGGAGAGATGATCGATTGGGATGCGCCGACAGGAGGATACCTGCTCCAGGCCGCCTTTGCCACCGGAACAAGAGCCGGAACGGCGGCGGGCGTGTTCCCAGGGTAGCCTGCGCGGAGCTCCCTCCTCCGCGCTCCGCGGCTTCGGAGGGCACCCCTGCAAGCCTGGGCCGAATGGCATAAGCCGGGTTGGGCTTGGTCCGGCCATGCGTATTTCAGAAGGACATGAGCGGGGTGCAAGGATGCGGGTCGAAACCCGCATCCCTTGGTGGGCTTAATCCCGCTCTCCATCATCGGCGAATCGGGTTCACCAGCCGAGCAGCCTTGTTACGGCGGCTCGGAGGGCGGTTTCGAGGATGGCTGCATCCGCGTGGCTGAGTGGGATGGTGACTTTCCCGACCGTTTTGTCGCCCGCGTCCTGCCGGGAGAGGGAGACGAGGTAGGGTGCTCGTTCCGGATCGTCGCGGCGGGAGAGGTTGAAGGCGCTGTTGGATTTCTCGGTCTTGTGGAAGAGTTTCGCCTCGTCCTCGCGGCCTTGGAGGACAGAGAGTGCGGCACCGAGATCGGGCATGCCCCATTTCATGATGATCTTGTTTTCCCAGTCGAACTGGCGCTCGCCGGTCTGCGGGGCGGCATCGACGAAGACCGCGCCCTTGGAAGGGTTCAGTCCGAAGCGGATGACCCCGCCGTTGCCGCGGGAGTTCGGTTTGTAAATCGCATGTTCCGGCAGGCGCTCGTAGCCGTTGTTCTCGGTGCGTGTGCTTGTTGGCGTGGTTTCGGTAGGTAGTGCGTTCATGGCTGTGTTTGGTGTTGTTAGGAGTAATCACATGAACATCTTTTTCCGGGGATGGCAAGGAAAATGTTCGGATGAACATTTTTTGGGGATCGCCTAGCCCAGATCGCGCACAAACGGCATGGCCGCGCGGAAGATATCCGCCCCTCAGTCCAGCGCTTTGGCGAAGGCGGCGATGATGGTGTCAACCGGCTCGAGTCCGACGGAGATGCGGAGGAGGTTGGTGGGGACGCCACAGTCCTCGGTCCAGCCGAGTTCCTCGTAGTGGGCGAGGAGGGTGTAGGGGCAGACGAGGGTGAAGGCGGTGCCGAAGGATGGGCCTTTGGAAAGCTCCAGGGCGTCGTACACCTTGGGTGCCTTTTTCGGGTTTGCGAGGGCGATGGAAAGAAGCCCGCCGTGGCCGCCGTTTTTGCGCATCACCGCCTCGTAGCGCGGGGTGTTGGTGAGGGACGGGTGCCAGATGTTCCCGATGGCGGGGTGATCCTTGAGGAAGGCGACGAGGGCGAGGGCGTTCGCGTTGATGGCCTTGTTGCGCTTTGCGTAGCCCTTGAGGTTGGAGAGCAGCACCTCGGCATCGGCAATGTAGAGCGGGGCGCACTCGGCGGCGTCTGTGGAAATGGACTCCGTGAGAACCTCGGCCAACGGGGAATCGGCGGAAACGGTGGCGGCGCCAGCCATGACATCGCCGGCCCCGGAGACCCATTTCGTGAGGGAGGAGGTGAGGATGTCCGCAAAGCGGAGGGCGTCCACATTGAGCGGGCCGGTGGCGGAATCGTCGAGCACGAGGGGGGTGCGGGAGAAGCGGCAGGCTTCGTGGACGCGCTTCGCGTCGATGGTGCGGAGCAGGGGGTTGGATGGGATTTCGGCGAAGACTCCCGCGAATTCGCCGGCGCGGATTCGTTGGAGCGCTTCGTCGAAGGACTCGCCCTCGGCCTCGTTGAGATAGACGACGCCGTTGCCGAAGCGTTCCTGGATTTTGAGGGAATCGACGTAAGGGAACTCGAGCTGGAGGGTCTTTTTGCCCTCCCTGAGGCCGGGTAGGGAGCGGAGGGCGGAGAGGGCGGCGGAGATGCCGCTTGAGAAAAGGAAGGTTTTATCGGGGTCACCGCCGTTGAGCTTGGCGATGGCACGTGAGAGGAGGTGGGATTTCGAGCCCAAGCGGAGCTCGCCGTCCAGGTAGTCCTGGGCTTGGCGGGAGGAGACGCCTTCGCCGGAGAAGCGCCAGTATTGGCTGGCGAGGATTTTGGCTTTTGCGGGGAAAATGAGCGCTTGGAAGCCGTTGTAGGAGGTGCTGCGCACGGCGCTCTCGGAATGCCTCTCCAGCCAGCGGTGGGCGCGCTGTGAGGAGAGTTTCGTTGGCAGAACCAGGACGTCCTCGCCATCGGAGGCGAGTTCGGCGCGGGCGTTGTCGATGAGCCGCTCGACGGTGGGATGTTTGAAAAAGCGGGGGTAGCCGGTGCGCAGCCTTCTGATGATTTTTTCACGGCCTTCCTCATAGCCGACGACCGCCTCCCAGGACGGGAGGCAGACGGAGCAGGCATGGGTGGAATCCGGCAGCGGAATGCCGAGATCCTCCTCTTGCCACGCGGGGTTTGCCAGGAGATCGCGCACAGGTGGTAGATGAACCGGGAGGGCGGCTTGGGCAAGCCTGTTTCGCGACTACGGGCACCTCACCTGCCTGCGGCGGCCAGGGCTTCGGCGACGATGAAATCCGTTAGAGGCTGGGATTGGAACCAGTGGGCGCCCATATCGTGGCCGCCGGCGGGGACCGTCTCAAGCATCCATGGGCCTCCCAGTGCCTTGTAACGTTTCATGAGTTCGCCCGAGTTCGCATCCAATGGAACGGTTTTGTCATTGTCGCCATGGATGTGGAAGAGCGGCACCTTCGCTTTCGCCAGCGGGGCGAGCCGGGAGATGGGATTGTGTTCGCCGAGTTTCGCCTCGAGTTCCGCCGCAGTCATGTGGTAGGCACCGGCCGCACGCCCGACGCCCGGGTAGCTGACGATGTTGCAGACCGGATAGATCCCGGCGATGGCGGCCACCGATTGCGGTTTTTCCACCGCCCAGTTGTAGAGCATCAGGCCACCGCGGCTGCGGGCGAGAAGCACGGGTTTTGCGGAGAGCTTCCGTTTCCCTGTCAGGTAGGCGTGGTAATCGTTGTAGGTTTTCCTCCCATCGGGGCTGCCGTAGGACTCGCCGACATCGATGCCGGCGATAGCGATGCCCTTGGCGAGGAAGCGGCTGAACATCCAGACCTCGGCCTTGGAGGGAAGCCCTTCCAAGGTAGGCGCATACCAGACCCATGGGTTGCCAGGGAAGGGTGTTTCCGGGGAAATCAGGAATGCCTCATGGCCATCGAAAACCAGGCTCTCTCCGGGCAGGGGGAGCTGTTTTGTTCCCGGGGCGACTTCACCGGAAAACGCGCAAATCATGGTGGACGCAGAGAACAGGGCTGCGAGAGGGAAGGGCTTCATGGGCTGGATGCTCTTGGGATGCGAGGGGGTGATGTGAGACGCGGAAAGGGGGGCTGTGCGGGGCGTTTTTCTGGCTGCGGGGTGGGTGCCTACGGGTGCGCTTGGTGGACGGTGACCTGCGTGAATGGGATGACCCAGCCGTTCTCGTTGCAGACCTCCACGCAGATGGCCTGGATTTTCCTCTGGAGGGCATTGTAGCGGTGTGCCACGGAGCCGTCGAAATCGGCGAGCACGGTGTAGTCCAGTGAGGATGCGGATGCGGAAGAGAATTCTGTCTTGATTGAGCGTATCGCATCGCGGCCATAGTCACAAAGCAGACTTGCTTTGAGCGCTTCGCTGAAAACCTCCGGGATCGTGGTGGTGCAGTCCGCCTGATGCCGGTAGTCGATGCCAAACACGATGCTGAGCCGGAAGCCTTTGGAGAGGTTTTCCGGGGCGAGCTCCAGGAAGTCTGCGGTGGGATAGGTTTTCATGCTGCCGCCGAGCCTGAGGACAACCACCTGATCCGGCGTTTGGGTGATGGTTTTGCCATAGGTGCCGTCGGAGAGGATCACCCAATCATCTTCTTCTGTGGGGAACCACACCTCTTTCTGGGTGACCGGGCGCGAGATCATGCCCATGACATCGCGGATGGGGATGCGCATCATGCCACCCTTGAGGTTCGGGTTGGTGAATGTGGTGAAAAACCCGAGGGAGGAGACCTTCCATGGCAGGCCTTGGTAGATGACGCGCTCGCCCTCGCGGACGGAGCCGAGGTTGAGGATCATGCGGATCTGTTCAAGGTAGGGCGGGATTGCGGTTTTTCCCGCCCATGCCACGCCGATGAGGAAAATGACGACGAGGGTGAGCAGCAGCCAGTCGCCACGTGCATAGAACGCGAGGATCACTGCGGCGAGTGCCACGAGGCCGGCGGTGGCTGCCGCGAGGACATCGGAAAGGCGGCTGGTGAAGTTGTTGGCATCCTTTTTGTGGACGGGGCTGATGCGCCGTATCCATGAGTAGATTTTCCGGGTGGCGAGGAAGCCGGACACCCCTGCCAAGAGGGCGATGAGCAGGTTCATTCCCCTGCTCTTGAAAAATTGGCTCAGACCCGTGGAAAGGGTTTCCCAGAGCGAGCGCTGCTCGCGGGTTCGGTTCTCGATCTGGACTTTGCTGACGGCGATCTGGCTGAGAGCCTCCGCCTGGCGGCTGGCCCAGAGGGCGCGGGCGG
Organism: Akkermansiaceae bacterium; assembly: GCA_017798145.1. Classification (NCBI taxonomy): domain Bacteria; kingdom Pseudomonadati; phylum Verrucomicrobiota; class Verrucomicrobiia; order Verrucomicrobiales; family Akkermansiaceae; species Akkermansiaceae bacterium. The sequence goes on from CP059069.1 coordinate 3,549,158, forward strand.
ACTTTAGCTCGGAGGACAGCACCTCGCTGCTGCTGTTTTGGATGAGGGAGTCGATCCGTGCCAGCACGGTGTCCGCCTTGTTTTTCCTATCCTGCCATTTTGCGTTGAGTTTGCGCAGCGCATCCAGCTCGCGGGGTTTTGAGGTGGCATCCCGGATTTCGCTCAGCACCGGTTGCACCAGTTCGCTGATCTGCTCCTGGATGCCCGTACCGGCAGCCGGCTCGCCCTCGTATTCCGCCGCCTCCGAGCCTCCCACGATGTCCCTGAAATTGTCGCGAAGCTGGCCGACCCTCTCGCGCTCGGCATCGATGCGGGACTGGATTTCCTGGCGCGCATCCTCCGTGTCCGCGGCCTTGATCTCCTCCTGGAGCTTGTTCAGCTCGGCGAGCGCGGCGGATAGGGGTTCCGCGATGGTCTTGAGCGATCCGAGGCTCCTCTTGGTCGCTGCGGGCTTGGCGGCTTCACCGGACTGGGTTTCCTGGGCATGGACGGAACCGGATGCCGCCAGGGCAAAGGCAAGAACTAGATACCATCGCATGCCACGAGCATGGCCCGATATCCGGGTGCGTGCAACGCGGAGTTTCCCGGTGTTGGTCAGAGCAGGTTTTGCGGGAGGATCTCGGAGAGTTTCTTGATGGCATCCGCCTGGTGGCGGTTGGCGATGAGCAGGGAGTCCCCGGTTTTCACGACGATGAGATCATCGACGCCGAGCAGTGCGATGTGGATGTCCGGGGTTGCGTTGAAAACGATGTTGTTTTGGGAGTCGATCTGGGAGACGGCGCAGTTGGTGCGGTTGTCGCCGTCCTTTTCCTGGAGGTATTTTGCGATGGAGACCCATGAGCCGACATCGTCCCAATCGAAGGTGGCCTCGATGTTGAGCACGCGGTCGGCGTTTTCCATGAGCGCGTAGTCGATGGAGATGGGGGTGAGCGCGGGGAACTGGGCGGAGACGGTTGCGGATAGATCGGAACTCCTGCGCAGCTCGGAAACGAAGTCCGCCAGCTCCGGCGAGTGTGCGGCGAGCTGCCCGATGACGGTGGGCAATGACCAAACGAACATCCCTGCATTCCAGGAAAATCCGCCTGACTCGAGGAACTGGGCGGCCAGCTCGGGGTTGGGTTTTTCGCGGAAGCGTTTCACCTCATACGGCGGGTGCTGGCCGGTGAACCCGGCGATTACGGCTTTGCCGCCGCGCTCGATGTAACCGTACGACGGGCACGGCCAGGTGGGGCGTATGCCGATGGTTACAAGGCCATCGGAGCCGGCGGCGATGGCGAGCGCATCACGCATCACGGACTGGTAGGCGGCGGTGTCGGTGATGAGCTGGTCTGCCGGCAGCACCATCATCACGGCTTCCGGGTTTCGCGCGGCGACGATGCCAATGCCGAGGGCGACGGCGGGTGCGGTGTCGCGCTTGGCGGGCTCCGCGTAAATGTTTTCCGCAGGCAGCATGGGTACGGCGGCGCGGACGGCATCGACTTGCAGCGAGTTGGTGAGGATGAGTATGTTTTCAAACGGCACAAGCCCTTCGAGGCGCGTGACCGTTTGTTCGAGGAGTGTGCCGGTGCCGAAAAGATCCAGCAGTTGCTTGGGCTTGTCGTTGCGGCTCAGGGGCCAGAAACGGGTGCCGGAGCCGCCGGCGAGGATGAGTGCGTAGGTGTTTTCCGGAGAGGTCATGCGGGCGGAGGCTAGCGGAAGCTGCGGGATGGGAAAGCCACAATTCCAGGGCACATGCTTTTACGAGTTGTCGTCCGTGAAAGGGATGGCTATGATGGCGGCATGGCAGATGCGCACATAGATACGACCCCGGTATGGGTGGAAGGCAGCGCCCTGGCGGCTCCGGTGATCCTTGGGGCGGCAACAGGGCTTTTGGTGGGCAACCTCATGAACTCCGGCGCAAGGCGGGGTCTTGGCGTCGGCCTCGGAATCCTTGGCCTCGCGGCGCTGCTGCCCTTTGCGGCGGATGGTGTCGCCGCCCTCATCACCGGGCCGCGCAGCAAATTCGGGGTGCGCCGCAAGATCCAGAAAATCCGCGATATCGGAATCGGCTCCCCCTTTCACGATGAGGTGGACGAGGAGCTGCGCGAGCGCGGCGTGATCTGATATCGCCCGGGTGACAGAAAGTCCCGGTGCGACGTTTTTGTCACAATCCGTTGTGACAATCCCTGCTTTCCTGCGCTGGGTTGCATTCGCGGAGCACTCATTATCAACGGGTTGGGTCTTAGGTATGGAGTATGCTATGGCATACGTACCTGGATTCCAAGCAGTTGGCCTTTCCGCGAAATCAAAAATAACCAGACGAAAATGGGAATAAAAGACCTCCCTGCGACGTTTACTAGGTAGATACTAACCACTGATAAACCATGTCCTACGAATCCGACTCCAGCCTGAAGCTCTATTTGCGCGAAATTTCCAAGACTCCGCTCCTGACCATCGAGGAGGAAATCGAGCTTGCCGAGCGCATCAAGGATGGCGATGGCGAAGCCCGCGCCCACATGATCCGAGCGAACCTGCGCCTGGTCGTGAAAATCGCTCAGGACTACTCGAACTACGGCCTGCCCGTCATGGACCTAATCTCCGAAGGCAACATCGGCCTGATGAAGGCGGTGGAGCGTTTCGACCCTGAAAAAGGCGGAAAGCTTTCGACCTATGCCGCATGGTGGATCAAGCAATCCATCAAGCGCGCCCTGGCCAACCAATCCAAAACGATACGCCTGCCCGTCCACATGGTGGACAAGATCGCGAAAATGCGCCGCATTTCCTCGATGCTTGCGGAAGCCCTCGGCCGCGAGCCGACCGATGAGGAGCTTGCCGAGGAGGTGGGTCTCCCGCGCCGCAAGATGGCCATGCTCAAGCAGGCATCGCAGCGCCCCACATCCCTGGACGCCCCGATCAATGACGGGGAATCCACGGCCTACGGCGAAATCATCAGCGACGAGCGCGCCGAGAATCCCCTCGATATGCTCGCCGACAAGAACCTTCACGGCGAAATCGACGGCCTGCTCTCCATCCTCGACGAGCGCGAGCGCCGCATCATCGACGAACGCTTCGGCCTCAATGGCAAGAAGCCGCTGACCCTCGAGGAGGTGGGGCGTGAGTTCGGTGTGACCCGCGAGCGTATCCGGCAGCTCCAGAATTCCGCGCTCACCAAGATGCGTCGCGCCCTGCGCAAGAAGGAAAAGCCGGCTCCCAAGCCGGTCACTGGCCTTGCCTGAGTCTCTTACCATCCGAGAAAGGTCGCAGGATTCGTCCTGCGGCCTTTTTCCGTTTTGTCCCTAAAGCCCTGTGCTCTCGATGAGGGCGCGGAGCTGTTTCTGGAATTCCTGGATGTCCTCATTGCTGGGCTGGTAGCCGGGGGTGTTCGGATCGAGGCTGGGGCGTCCGGTCTGATCCAGCATCCAGATCGCCGTCTCCCCGTCCGAGAACTCCGCCCTGCCGCTCACGATGGCTCCCGGAATGGCCACGTTGTCCATGGTGACGGTGACCTTTCCGGTTGGAATGGCCGCAGCCATGGCGGGCTGGGCTTCTTCCTTTTTCTCCTCCAGCAGCTCGATGCCCAGATCGAGCACCAGGAAACGGGTGTCCATGTAAGTCACGGAAATCCCGAACTCCTCCCTCATCCTAAGCTGTATGGCCGGCAGCTGCGCGCCTTCCGCAGCCCATGCGCGGATTGAGGCGACCTGATCTTCCGAGAGTTGCTTGGTGCTGAACATGCGCCGATTCTGCCGAACATTCCGGCTTTGCCCAGACTAATGAGCATGGCGTCCCCACGAAAAAACCGCCGCCCCCACGGACGACGGTTTTTACCGAAACACAACAGACGGATTACTACGAAAATCAATATTTCACGCCGCAGCCATAGGGCTCGTTCTTGGCGTTGGCCACTTCCTTGCCTGCGAGGACGGCGTCAAGCGCATTGGCGAAAAGCGGATCCGCGCCTTCGATGTCTGCGGCGTTGGTGGATGGCTTTGAGTCGATCGCGCCCGAGTAGGCGAGGGTGCCGTCCTTGGCGACGATCATCATGTGCGGGGTGACCTTTGCTCCATAGGCCTTGCCTACGGCACCATCGGCATCCACCAGGACCTGGGTGGCCTTGCTGCCTTCCGCATCGATTTTTTCAGCGAGCTTGGAGGCTTCCATGTAGCCTTGCTTGCCCTCGGCGGAGGAGTTCACCGTGATCCAAACGACATCCTTGCTGGTGTAGTCGGATTGGAGCTTCTGCATGTTCTTCGATGAATAATGTTTCACCACGAACGGGCAACCGAAGTTGAGCCATTCCAATACCACGACTTTGCCCTTGTAGTCCGAGAGGCTGACCTTCTCGTTCTTGACGTTGGTCGCCGTGAAGGCCGGCGCTTCCTTGCCGATTTCAGCGGCATGGCTGAATGCAAGGCTGAATGCTGCTGCGATGGTGGCTGTGATGGAGTATTTCATTGTTTTGGGAAGTTTGTTTTACAGGGACAATAAATCAGCGTCCCCAGCGAAGCGTCCTGTCTCGAAAAATTCGTTTTTTCCGGAAAATGATTTCCGGGCGGCGGACACTCCCGGTTTCTTCAGCGGATGAAGGTGCAGAGCAGTCCGATCGCGGCCTTGATTGAGGCAAGCGATGCGGTTTCCTCCGCAGTGTGGTAGCCGGTCGTGGGGATCTGGAGGGTGGTGCCGTTGATCTGCCCGCCGCTGGCCGCCACCAGCCTGCCGAGCTCCGTTCTACCCAGCGATGAGGGTTTTTCACGCAGAAGGTTCTGCTGCTCGATCCACTCGTCCTTGAAGGTGTGGGAGATGCCCAGCACATCGCAGCGGTTCGCGATCTCCTCGGTGAACCTGGGGTCGAACTCCGCGGACGCGTCCTTGCGGCGGAGCACCAGATCCTGCGCGGCCGCTGCCTCAGGCGTAGGGTAGGGGCTGGTGTCCAGCACCAGGAGGCGGTTGGTGAAAATACCCTCCCTCTGCAGCCAGGCCAGCGCATAGCGCCAGCTCCTGCCAGCCTCTTCCTGCGCCGTGAACAACGCAGTGCCCTTGAACCCGATGCGGTAGAGATAGATGATGAGCGCCACGCTCACGACGTTGTCGAGCTGCGCGGAGATATGGCTCTCCGAGAGGCTGAGCCGATCCAGGAAGGCCACCGGCGTGCCCGGCTCCAGGTAGTCGAGTCCGTCGAGCTCGAAGATCAGGTTCGAGCGCTTCGGGCACAGATAGCCGGAGGAAATCGTGCCCTGGCCGATGTAGGTGCCGGTGTAGGGCAAGTGCGCCTGCACCCGCTGGCCGGTGAAACGGTCCGCGATGGTCGCCACCATCTGCTCGGATACGGAATCCCCCGTCAGCTCCCCCCGGTTCCCGGCGATGAACGCCGCATACTGGAACTCGTTCGGGCCTGTGCAAACGAGGCCGTTCCTGTCGATGTGCGCGGAGAGGATCACGCTATCCGGATCGCTTCCGCGGGCCACGAGGATCCCGCTGTGGCGCTCCACCGAGATGTCGATTTCCTCAAGTTCCCGCCGCAGCACCCGGAAAAAGGAATCCTCCGCGCCCACCACGGAAGGCTCCCGGATCAGGTGGCGCAGAGTGATGAGGAACGCGGAGAGGTCGGCGGTTGGCGAGGGATGCATCTCTGTGCGGGGATCTTTAGCAGGAAATGCGCCGCACCATGCAGGGAAAAATATTCCTCAATCCTCCCCAACCGTCCATGCCGTCCCGTCCTGGGACAGCAGAAGCAACGCGAACTTGCCCGCACTCCCTTCGAGATACTCGCTTTTCTTCGCGGTGGCTTCCCATGTGTTTTTGGCTCCCTTGTGCGGCCCGAAGCTGGGCTTGGATCCCGGGTCGATGACGTTCCGGGTGATGGGAAAGAGCTCGCAGCTTGTGGGGTCGAGGGGATGCCCCGGTGGCAGGGTGAGGAGGATGGAGATGTCATCCGCCGAGTTCCGGGCAACGAGCGAGGAACCCTCCAGCTTCCTTGGGAGCCTTTGGTGGGCGGCATCGACCAAAGCCTTGTCCGGTGCAATGGCAAGCTTGAGCGTTTGCTCTCCGGGGATGCAGCTTTCGTCATTGCAGGCGAGCCATGACAGCGTGGCACTCATGGCAGGCAGGGCACCTGAAAATCCGGCTGGAGGTGTGATCGTGAGCGCCAGGTCGATTTTCCCCTCGTATCCAAAACCGGGCAAATCACCCGTCATGAAACGCTTCGGCGCTGGATGCTGGATTTCCCCGGCAGACCAGCCTTCGGGCAGCGCTGCCTGGAAGGCAATCGGCATTCCGCCCTCGCCCGGATTGACCCAATATGTGTGCCAGCCCTCATCCACGGTCATGCGGATGACGGTGCGGACGGGGGAACCAGCGGTAACATCGCTTTTCTCCGCATGCCAAACCGCGCTGGCATGGCCACCGCCACGGGCACCGGCAATTGGAATCAGGAGCGCGACCAGGAGAGGGATCTGTTTCATGGATCTCACCATGAAGGAGGATGCCGCCCCGCGCAAGCGGTCGCACAAACAAAGCCATCTCGGAAATCATCAAAACTCCGCTTGCCGTGCCCCGCCGCTTTTGCTTCCCTTCCCCCCTCGCACAAGCCATGCGCCGCTGTAGCTCAGGGGTAGAGCAGCTCATTCGTAATGAGCAGGTCGTCGGTTCAAATCCGACCAGCGGCTCCACTTATTTTACGGGATTTTCCTTATGTCTCATAAGGTTTTCCGCTCAGGGCACTCAGAGAGGCTATTCTGTGGGTTTACGCCGGAATCCGCCGAAATCCGACAAAACGGTGCATTTTTGGCAACTGTTTTGGCAACTATTTTAGGTTTCTTAATGAATTGGGGATTTTGATTTCGTCCGATAATTCGTTTGGCATTGTCTTTAGTGGGAGCCGACCCTTGGAGAAATCGTGCGCATGGCCTTGATGATGATCGACCGAGCGGGGATTCACCAACGCTGCTTGCGCTGCTCAATCCAGCAGCTTTTCGAGGTCGGCCAAGAGGGCGTTGACCAACGATGCGCCGCGTAAGCCGGGTTTGGCTTGCATGGCATGAACGCGTCCTGCTTGGGCCAGCGCTGCGGTGCAGTCATAGAGAGCGTCACGCAGTTTCGCAGCTTGGAAGTGCTCGGATGTGTCGTCGAGGCCCGGCTTGCCAATGGTTTCGGCGAAGTGGGTGACGACAGAGAACAGCGGCATCCAATCGACCCACACGGGGAAACCGGCAGCGTCCTCGGTGGCGGGGCAGAGCAGCTCCTGCCAACTCTCGCGACGGGGGACAGAGAAGTGTTTTTCCCTGCCGATGCGTATCGATGCCACCTGTCCGGACTCGGCCATCTCGTTGAGGATCTGTTGGATGGATTTGGAGAAGTAGCCGGTGGAGCGGGCGATGGCGGCGGGGTGGCCCGATTCGTGGGTCAAGAGCCATGCCATGATCTCCGCGCGGGCGTTCACGCCGAGCAGCGCGCGCAAGGTGAAGATCAGGTTCTGTCGGTTCTGAGGATCGGGAGCTTGGCTCATCCCGCGGAGATCGAGAGCCCCGCGCATCAGACCGTGTTTGGAAAAGGTGGGATCCGCATCCATGGAATTGGAAATGGGTTTCCCATCCTTCCCGATGAAGAAGCCTTCCGGCTCGGAGGCTTCCACAGATTCATCGACGAGCACACGCCACTTGCGGTGCGCGACTTGGCGACCGATGACTTCAGCGATGGCAGCAAGCACGCGGGGATCGGCAACCCCCGGCCAGTTCTTGTTGAGTCCCTGCAGGCGTTGCAGGCTGATGCGGTTGCCGAATTTCACCAGCCAGTCGACAGCCTCGTCCATCAGGCGTGAGTCGTGCCGACCGAAGCGGGTCGTGGCCAGGATGAGGGCTTCGGGGTCGATGATGCGCTTGTCATCCGGGCGTGCGTATCCGGCGGCACCTATGGAGGACCATTGGTGCCAGAGCAGGTCGATCATCTTCCGGGTGATCTGACTAAGTGAATGTTGGAATGAGGTCGGCATGTCCGAGTTCCTGGAGCAGGGGATGAAGTTTGTGATGGCTGGAGGTGCCGTGAAGGTGCTGGAGTATCCAACGAAGTGATCCCTCCGTCTCTGCGCGGTTTGGGCTGAGAGAAAGCAGGTCCTCAATGTCGCGGCGCTGGTCGCGGCCGAGAGCTGCGCTGAGTTTGAGGAGTATCAGGCCAGGTCTGCCGATGAAGCTGACCTTGAGGGTCTGACCGTATTCGCGGGTGTCGATGTCTTGCCAGAAACTGGTGGGAAGCAGGGAAAGGTCGAAACCATGGAGCGAAGCAGCTCCGTTGAGCCAATCCGAGTCGAGGCGCAATTCTACAGCGACTTTCGCAGCCGCATCTTTCACGGGTGCTGGCAGCGGGTAGGCGCTAATGACATTGCCCTCCCATTCTCGCAATGCCATGACGTCAACGTCCTTGGTTGGGCGGGTGCTCAGGCGCTGAGCGATCAGGGCGCTGCCACCACCAACGACCAACCAAACGGGTGCAGATCTCCCATCAGCGAGGAATTCGCCAAGGAGATTGAGCGCGCGCGTGAGATTGTCCTCGTTCATGGGAATACTGTCTACACATCCAATAAGGATGTTTCAACGATATTCTAAAAAAGTGCCTCCGTGCAGCGCATTTTGCGTGGGGTGGTCGTGAATTCCACTCAATTTCACTCACCTTATTCACCACAAAATTGGTTGGAATGCGTGGAATGAGCCAAATGCTCGGAAAATGGCCGTTGAGGGTCAACGAGTTACGCGTTTATGACCCCTTCGTAAGGGGTAGATCGTCGGTTCAAATCCGACCAGCGGCTCCATTGGTTTCCCAAGGAAATAACCTTATTCGAAGGGAATTAGCCCACATGAGCGCAGAGAACTTATTCCGTGGGTTTCCGCTCGATTCCGTCAGAATCCGGGAAAACGGTGCGTTTTTGGCAACCGTTTTGGCAACCGTTTAAGGTTTCTTAACTATTTCTCTGCCTGACTTTCTGCGGAAGGCGGCTGACGATTAACAAATGAGCAAGTCTCCTGCAAAGAATGAGACCTCCGGCTACCCGGAGTATGGGGTCAATTCCGGGATCATCCGTGGGTTCTTCGATCCGCCTAGCCTTCCATCTCATCGACCCGGGGCCGCGTTGACTGCTCCAATCCGGTTTGCCAATACAGAGTTGATCGCGATCGCCGACTTTCAACACGCCGAACTGATCGGAGCCCAGCACAGCACCAACCTGGCTGGCTTGGAGAACGACCAACTCAAGACCCACGACCTGCAAGGATTGCTCGACATATCTGAGATCATGGAGATGAACCTGCAGGCGACGGAAGGGTGATGCCTCCTACAACCCCGATGGAAGACTCACCTTCCGTTCACTCCCGGCAGAACGGGCACCTTCGCACCGCCCTGGCACTTCCCGCTGCCTGAGCTGCTGCCAATCAGGCGACCCGAGGCATCGCGCCGTGTGCCGCTGAATGATCCCGAGGGGCTGCCGTTGGTCGTCTGGTTGCCGGTCAGTCGCCCTGATGCGTCACGATACTGCGTGCTGCTGCCAAACCCGGAGTTTCTGCTGGTGTTGGCGCTTCCGGCCAGACGTCCGCTCGCGTCCCGGTAAGTGGTGCGCGACGAACCGGACGAGGAACCCTGGGTCGAGGCGGATCCGGTCAACCGGCCGCTGGCGTCGCGGTAAGTGGTTTGTGAGCTTCCACCGGAGTTCGGCCGGGTGGTGGCGGTGCCAATGATCCGCCCCGAGGCATCCCGGATTGTGGACCGCACCGTCCCACCCGACTGGCTCTGGCGGTCGATGGTCTGGACGATCCGCCCGGAGGAATCGCGAACCACCTCCCGGCAGGTCTGGGCGGGGGACGTTGTGGAGAGGACTAGGACGAACAGGAAGCGGAATAGGAATGTCTTCATGGGGGAGTGGGACGGTGCGGACCGCAGATTCATTCAAAATCCCAAAAGGCTGACCCAAAATTTGTCCCACCCCCTTTGGTAGAAACTGTATTCTTCAAAACGAAACCTCTCCATCGCATGACCCTTGATGAATTCTCCCGCTTGATCTTCCTCAACTCCCATCCCGTGATTCTCGTGGAAGGCCGCAGATCCATCACGGAATCCGCCATGCAGTCAGCCCAAAGGCTGACCGCCGCAATGGCCGGTCGCTTTCCCGACCTGCGCTTCCGCTCGGGCAATGCCTCCGGCGCCGACGAGGCCTTTTCCTCCGGCGTCATCGCCACCGCTCCCGGGCGGCTCGAAATCATCGCCCCTTACGCCAGCCACCGGAAACGCCAACGCCACCCGCTCGTCCAGTACGATTCCCCGGAATCGCTTGAGCCCGCCAACCTCGAATCCATCAAGACCCTCACCGCCGCCGCCACCCCTTCCAACCGCGGCCTGATGAAATGCTACGGGCGCGGCGGCCGGGCCGGCGCACAAGCTGCCTGCCTGATCCGTGACACCCTCAAGGTCACCGGCATCCCCGGTCGCCTCACTCCTCCCGTCGCCGCGCTCTTTTGGGTCGATCCCAACGACCCCGAGGCCGGCGGCACCGGCCACACGATCCGCGTCTGCCACAGCAACGGAGTCCCCACCATCTTCCAGAATCACTGGGAGAGCTGGCTTGAATCCATATAGCTCGCGGCTGTCCGGCTACCGTTCTGCGCCCGGTTTTGAAAATTTCCAACAGCATGCCCCCAAATTTGTCCCACCCCTCCGCATAGGGTTCAATCCCAAGAACTCCGTACCACCGACCCTGCCATGGATACCTTCGCCCCCGGCGACCGCGTCGTCGCCATCAACACGGACCTGTCCGCTCCCATCTGCGGGCCTCCGAATCCTGAGACCCACCAGTTCCGTTTCCCCGACGGCCCGCTGCGCAGGGACGTGATTTACCACGTCAAATCGGTTCATTCCTCAAGGGACGGCAACCAAGGTCTCCACATCACCGGCCTCCGCGTCCAATGGGGTTCCAATGGTGAGATTCCATGGAACTCCAGCCGCTTCCGCAAGGTGGAAACCCTGCACACCCAAGCGCCGAAGAAACGCCGGCTAAAAGTTCTAGAGCCCATTCTCCTCGCGACCCCTTGACCCCCGACACTAATCCAACCATGCCCTCCTCAGCCGCAACCCCCGCGAATGCACCGAGGAAGAGGACAGCCCCGGTTGCATCCGCCACACCTCCATCCACAAGGCCAAGGGACTCGACTCCAAGGCCGTCATCCTCATCGGCATGCCGCCACACGAAAAACTCGCCACCGCCTACGACCACTTCTCCTGGTTCATGGCCGTCAGCCGCGCCCGGCAGTCGCTGGCGATTTTGGAAAATGGCGGACTTTGTTCAGAGGGGAGTTCGACATGACCCCGTAAATGCCCCACCCCTGCTGCTAGGGTTCGGTCATAACAGTTTCCACCAAACCAGTATGCACGCCCAAGATAGACCCCATCCCTTCGCCCCGGGCGACCGAGTCGTCGCGATCGACACCCGGCAAGGCCCCTTGTTGTGGGAAGACCCGCGCGACAAGAACCTGATCACCACTCCCGACGGCCCTCCCCGTAAGGGCGTTGTCTACTATGTGGAACGGATCATGCACACCAAATCCGGCTCTCCCGGTGTCATCATCACGGGATTGCGGAGCTACTGGAATAATCTTGAACTGCCATGGTGCGCATCCCGCTTCAGAAAGGTGGATACCCTCAAAGGCCACGTGCCGAATAAGCGGCGGAGGAAAGAACCGGCCCTCAACTTGCTCTGCCCAGCCTCAATTTCATTGATCCTCTAACGGCAATTTTGTCATATCCGCCTATGAGCCAATTTGAGTCGCCATTCCTCGCCGTTCCAGCGAGTGACTGGCTCTGCTCGAACGACCTCGCCTTCGCCATCTTTGATGGATTCCCAGTCTCACCTGGACATGTCCTTGTCACCACCCGCCGCATTGTCGAAACGTGGTTTGATGCGACGGACGAGGAGCAAGCCGCGCTGATGGCTTTGGTAAAAGAGGCCAAGCGCCTGCTCGACATTCAACTCGCACCGCAGCCCGACGGCTACAACGTGGGCTTCAACTCCGGTGCCGCTTCCGGCCAAACCGTGCCGCACGTGCATATCCATGTGATCCCGCGCTACCTGGGAGATATGCCCGACCCACGCGGCGGTGTGCGCCATGTCATCCCCGAGAAGGGGAACTACCTTACCGATAAATCCAAAAAATCCGGCACTCCTCCAACGCTCACGCTTTCCACCGGCCAACCCCACTCGCCGCTCTGGAAAAGCATAGGACAGCGAGTTTCCTCCGCCGTTGAGGTGGATCTTCTTGCCTCGTTCATCCAGCCCTCCGGACTCGACCTCATCCAGCAATCGATTTTCTCTGCGTTGCGCAGTGGAGGTAGAATCCGGATACTCGTCGGCGATTATCTCTATATCACCTCTGCGGAAGCGTTGCGACGATTGGTTGGTTGGATGTCGCTGGCTGATGAAATTCTGGACAATAGCCCTCTCGAAGTCCGGCTGGCGGAAATCTCGAAACTCCCATCCAAGCCAGCCTCATTCCACCCCAAAGCATGGCGCATCATCGATTCATCCGGCGGCCTTCTCGTCGTCGGAAGCAGCAATCTTTCCAAGGCCGCACTAGAAACCGGAGTCGAATGGAACATGATTGGCCAGACCACCGGCTCCACACCCATCGATCTGGAGCTGGCTCACGCGTTCACCGATCTCTGGCAGCAATCCACTCCACTGGATAATGCGCTAGTCTCCCGATATGCCCTACACGCCAAGGAAGCGTATCGCAAGTTCATCCCGCCCGAGTCCGTCGATATACCCGCGACCCTCTTCCCACCGCGCCCATGGCAGCGTGGAGCCTTGGAGTCCCTCGATCAGATCCGCGCAGATGCATATCGGCGAGCTCTCATTGCCGTCGCCACCGGCCTTGGAAAAACCTGGCTTGCGGCCTTCGATGTGCTGGCCGTCGGGAAATCCCTCAAACGCCAACCCCGCGTTCTGATTATCGCCCACCGCGCTGAAATCCTGATACAAGCCGAAGCCACCATCCGCACAGCGATGAAGTCGGAATGGGACGAAACGCGCGTCACTTGGTATCTCGGCGCGAACAGCGACATGAGCGGTGACCTCGTCGTCGCCTCGGTGCAAAAGCTCACGCGTCCCGAAGGACTCGCTGCATTGGAGAAACAGAACTTCGACTATGTAGTCATCGACGAAGTCCATCACGCCCAAGCCCCCAGCTACAGGCGGGTCATGGCTCGGCTCAACGCCACCTTCACCCTCGGTCTAACAGCGACCCCGGAGCGCACCGATGGCGTGGATGTGGCATCGCTATTTGATGACGTTCTTGCGTGGCAGGCCACCGTCGGCGACGGCATTGCGGAAGGATCGCTGGTTCCCTTCCACTACCTCGGTCTCAAGGACGACGTGGACTTCGAACAAATCCCTTGGCGAAACGGTCGCTTCGATCCCACCGCGCTGGAGGAAAAACTCGAAAACAGCGAACGGATGGAACGGCTGTGGGCTGCATGGCAAACGGATCCCGATGCCCGCACGCTCGTGTTCTGCTGCTCCCGTCGCCACGCGCTCTACACACGCGACTGGCTCCACCGCCGCCATGTCCGTGCCGCCGCCGTTTTCTCCGGTGCCGGCGGCGATCCACGCAGCGACAGCCTCACCGATTTCATTGACGGCAAACTCCAAGCCCTCTGCGTGGTCGATCTCTTCAACGAAGGCCTCGACGTCCCGCACGTGGACCGCGTGGTCATGCTGCGCCCCACCGAATCCAAAGTTATCTTCCTCCAACAACTCGGCCGTGGTCTCCGCGCCGCAGATCACAAGCTGCGGCTGAAAGTCATCGACTTCGTCGGCAATCACCGCGTCTTCACCAGCCGCCTCACCCATCTGCTTTCCCTCGGCAACCAATCCGCCACCTGGACGCACCTGAAAAAATTCCTCCAAGGCGGCACCCCGGATCTCCCCGAGGGCTGCCTGCTAGACCTCGAAGTCGAGGCCAAGGAGCTGATGCTGCGCCTCCTGCCCAACACCGGCTCCGCCGTCGTCGAAGCCTACCGCAGCATGCGCGACGAACGCGGCCGCCGACCCTCGCCCAGCGAGTTGTTCCACCACGGCTACCTGCCCCGCACCCTCGCCGCCCGCTTCGGCTTATGGTTCGGCTTCATCTCCGAGGAAAACGATCTCACCGAACACGAGCGACAGGTCTTCGCCTCCTTCGAGTCCTGGCTCGCCATGCTGGAGGCCACCAGCCTCAACAAATCCTACAAGATGGTCGTCCTCCGCGTGCTGCTGGATCGCGACGCGCTGTGGGACGGCATGGAAATCGAAACCCTCGCCGCCGCCTGCCGCGAGTTCCTCCTTTCCCACCCGACCCTCCGCGAGGACTTGCCACCGACCAAGGAGTTCCCCGATCCCGCCCAGGCACCCATCGAGCGCTGGGCCAAGTGGTGGCTCGAATGGCCGCTGTCCCGCTGGATGGACGAGCAGGCCGGACGTCATTGGTTCAAGCGCGACGGCGACCGCTTCCTCGCCGCCTTCCCGTGCTCGGAAAGCCTCCGTCCCGACTTCGAATCGATGACCGCCGAACTGGTGGACTACCGCCTCGCCCACTACGCGAAGAACCGCCTCCAAGCTGCCGCCGCACCCGGCGCAGGCCGATTCGTCGCCAAGGTCAGCCATTCAGGCGGCAAACCCATCCTGCGCCTCCCCACCGTCGAGGAACTCCCCGGCCGCCCCATCGGCCCGACGACCGCCACCCTGCCCGATGGCAGCCAGTGGGTGTTCAAATTCGTCAAGATCGCCTGCAACGTCGCCTCGCCGCACGGCAGCGAGGAAAATCAGATCCTTCCGCTCCTTCGAGGGTGGTTCGGCGAGAACGCCGGTGCTCCCGGCACAAATTACCAAGTCGCCTTCACCAAGTCCGAGGCCGGATGGACTGTCGAACCTGTCGAAGTCGCCAGCCCATGGCGGACAGTTCCCGTATTGATAGACACCAAGGATCGGAACGAACGGGCGCTGCCTGGCTTCATCGAGCAGCCCGCTGCCAAGGAGCGATTCACCCGTTTCGTTCCTGTTTACAGCCTCGAAGCTGCCGCAGGTCTGTGGGGGCCGGAAATGTCACCTGAGGAGATTGGCTGGGCAGAAACTCCCGGGGTCACCATTAAGCCCGGGATGTTCATCGCCAAGGTTCGGGGCCAATCCATGGAACCGAAAATCAAGGACGGGGCGTGGTGCCTGTTCCGCCCCTGCCCACAAGGTTCGCGGGAAGGACGCATCGTTCTCGTCCAGTTCAACTCCCGCGGCGATCTGGAAGACGGCGGACGTTTCACCATCAAAAAATACCGCTCGGTCAAGAGCGTATCGGAGGATGGCTGGAAACACGAGCGCATTGAACTTCTCCCGCTGAACCCGGACTACAACCCAATCACCGTCGAACCCCATGAGGGATCGGAGATGATGGTGCTTGGGGAATGGGTATCCGTAATCAGTTGATTCATCGGGTCTTGGCACTACAGGAATCGATCCACGAACTGGATTGGTCTGCATCCGGAAATACAGGGACATTCGGAGTGACAAGCGGGACAGGAAGCTTAACCTAACCAAAGTTCCTTGGGTGAGGGGGAATCTGTATCATGATTATCAAAAAAGCTGACGAGAAGAAGGCACAAATTGTAGAGCTAGAGGCATTGGCGGTCGCGCGTAACGCCAGTCCGGACGTCCGCAAGCGGATCGAGCAGGAAATCCGGAACATGCGAGCAGGCATAAAGGGCGAAGAAGAAGCGGCCTACGAAATCGATTTTCACTTCGGAGCAGCAAAGAACTATGCGGTCATTCACGACTTGCGGCTCGAAGTCCAAGGCCGGGTAGCCCAGATTGATCACCTTGTGATTGGGCGGTTCCTCGACTTCTGGGTCTGCGAGACTAAGAATTTCTGCGAGGGGATAGCGATCAACGAACAGGGAGAATGCTCCCGGTTTTTCAAGAACAAGCCCTATGGGATGGCTTCGCCCTTTGAGCAAAACAAGAAGCACATCATGGTTCTGGGCTCTTTGTTCAAGACCGGTATGGTGCAGCTACCGACGAGACTGGGGTTCGCCATCAAGCCGAACATGACCAGCGTGGTGCTGGTGTCCAAAAACGCCCGCATCAGCCGTCCGAAGACGAAAGTTGCTGGTGTGGAGAGCATCATCAAAAGTGATCAGTTCAGGTCAATGATCGAGCGCACCAACGACAGTGACAACAATCCCTTGATCATGGCGAAACTGATCGGCACAGACACGCTGGAAAACCTTGCACGTGCCATCGCGTCACAACACAAGCCGATTGAATTTAATTGGGCCGGCAAGTTCGGATTTTCGGAATCGTCACCCATATCCGCTTTTGCCAACGAAGCTAGAGCACATGCCACGCCCCCACCGCTGCCAATTTCGGATGTCGATTCTATCGGCAGTGATGAACTTAGATCAGCCACAGAGGATCAAAAAACGCTTAAAAAGAAGCTGATCTGTGCCAAGTGTTCAGAGCCAGTGCCTTTTCAGGTGGCGAGGTTCTGCTGGCTCAATAAAGGGAGGTTTGCAGACGGGATCTACTGCCGGGAATGCCAAAAGGCGGTTTAGACCTTACTCGGCATCAATCTTAGTTGATAGCATTCTCGATTTGATCAATTTATCGGGTCTAAGCAGGTGTCTGCTTCAAATCCAATGCTTTTTCCGATGCCATTCTAAGTGCGCCTTTTCCGGCCGGAGTCTGGCGAGGCTGTGGAAGTGGAGCGCCTGACCGTTGAAGGCTGAGAGGAGTCGTCCGTGGGGTGAGCTTTCGGTGAAACGGCTTTTGGCGACGTGAACGAGGAGGTCATCACCCTGTGGAATTACCGTCCACAGCCCTTGGTCGAACATCCAGTGGGCGTCGGGGGTGAGGGCGAGTCCGTTGCGGGGATCGTCGTTGCCGCTGATGGCGTGCTGGTGGATGTGGGCGGCCTGGACGATGGAAGTGGTCTCTGTGTCGAGGCGGTAGCCGGTGAGGGCGCAGGTGAAGTAGTAGCCGCTGAGGACGTCACTCTTGAATCGCGAGTCGCGGCCTTTTTTCTGTTGGGCTTTGAATTCGTCGGCCTGGTCGCGGAGGGCTTTGATTTCAGCGGTTTCCGGCACCGGAAGGCCGAGCCGGGCGCAGAGCATGATCTGTTCCCTGGGCGTAAAGTAAATGGTGACGAGGGTTGTGCGCGCCTTGCGCCGGAAGTCCGCATCCTGAAGGCAGGCGTGGAGGTTAGGATCGAGTGAACAGAGACGGGTGGTGGCCTTGGCAAGCGAGGCTTGGCCATCGGCAGTGAAGCGCTCCCAGATCTTGTCCCGGTCGCCGCCGAGGGCATGGAATGGCATGGGGATGTCCGGTTGGTTCCGCTGGCGTTCGAGGACGAGTTCCCAGTAATCGCGGAAGCGGGAGACGAGTCGGACGTCGAATTTCACCCAGCCGTCGGGAACGTCACCGGCTTCAATCAGGTCGATGACCGTAAGCAACATCAACGGCTTGTGTGGCGCGATGCCGCGCTCTGCCGTGCGAGCGGCATTGAGGTTGGCGAGGTTGCCGAGCCAGTGGATGCAGTTCATCGGAGAGAAGGTGGGCGAAGTGTATCGGACAGATCCGGCAGCCCAGTTGAACCCTGTTCGGCGATGAATTTGCGGGAAGCGGCGGCTTGCATCAAAACCCGTTCGATCGGAGCGTGTTGCATCTGGGCAAGTGCCTTTCGGGCAGCAAGGTCATGAGGGTGGGGCAGAGTGACTTTGCGCGATGGATTCTCCTGTTCGGGCATAGGCTGGATCGTAGCAACAGATGCGGGAGCGCCAAGGCAGGAATCGTCATGGGATCAATTCCGTGGCTTCACGAAATGGATCCCAGCGTAAATCGCGCAGGAAACCGAGAAATGCCTTTGCCGCTGTACGGAGCGGGGTAAACTGCCACTCCCCGCCGGGGATCGCATTCCCGGCCTGACGCCCCGCTTCTCCAGGGCGTTTCTTTTTGGAGAACGCTTCAATATCACCCTCGAATGTGACCATGGATTCCAGATCTTTGACCATTTTCGTGACGTCACGAAAATGGTCAAAGATCTGCCGATCCACGATGGCTTCGCAGCCATGTGATCAAGGCGATGGGCTGCGGCGACGACGAGGCCAACGAGGCGATCCGGCTGAGTTGGTGCCACCTGACGCCGGAGGTGGATTGGGAGGCTGTGGCGGAGCGGGTGAGGGGTTTGCTCTAGGCATGACGAGTGACCCCAATCACTTTTGCCCTATCCTTCGGGATCTTCCAGCAATCGTTCAGGGAGATCGCGTGCTCCGTGCATGACGCGTTCGATGCGGAGGGTGTCGCTTTCGAGATAAAAGAGCAGGTGGCAGTCAAAAGGGCTTTTCACCTGGATGCTGCGAATATGAGCGAGTTCGGGCGCTCGAAAACGGCGGCGGCGTCCTATGCCCGGCCACTCGGCGATCCTCAAAATCGTTTCATGCACTGCCAGCAAATAACGCTCCGCCACGTCGAGGTCGGCATTTTCCAGATACCAGCGGTATTGGAGGGTCATATCCTGCTCAGCCCGCAGGGCAATCGACACTTCCAGGCTCATGCGATGGAGCGAGCGTGCCGGCGGATGCGATCCAAGACAGCGGCATCATAGGGCTGATGCGGGGAAACAACGCCTTCCAAAATGGCAGCTTCGAGGGCAGGAGATTCGTCGAATTCCTGCCGTTCGAGGACGCGCAGCGCCTCACGAACGACATCTCCTTCGTCGGCATAACGACCGGTGTGGACGAGACGATCCACAAGCTGGTTTAACGCAGGCGGAAGGGTGACTGTCATGCCGACATGGTAATCCACAGCCGGATTCTGTCCAGACCGGGATTGCGGTGATTGTCACCGCATATCGCGATTCCATCGCTCCCACTTTTCCTTCGACGGGCCGTAGCCGATGGTTTCCTCGCGGAGGCCGAGCTTGCGGAGTTTCGCGCTGAAGCGGTTCATCTTCGGGCGATCAGGGTGATCCTTGGGGAGGAAGCGTTCCTTGAAGAAGAGGAGCTGGTGTTCGGCTCCCGTGGTGTGGTCGGTTACGGTGACGAAGAGCCGCTTGAGATCGATCTTGATGCGGGTGAGCAGCTGGGGGAGCGCGGCTTTATCGAAGTCCCGGTAGTAGTGGAAGGTGAGCTTGCGGGAATGCAGGTGGATCTTGATTAGGTCGGCCTCGCGCGGGTTACCGTAGAGACGGGCGGCGCACTCGACATAGACGCGGAGGATGACGGGCAGCTCGTCGAGCAGGCTGCGGTGGAAAGTGAAGTGGGCTTCGTTCGGATCGAGGTGGCCGAAGTCGAGCTGGGAGGCGGCGATTTCGAGTTCGTCGGGATCGCCGGCGGCGAACATGAGTTCGCGGGCTTTTTCCTCGGCGTTCGCGTAGCTGCCGAAGAAGGAGCGCAGGTCGCGCTGGAGGCGGAGGGAGAGCTGGTTGAAGGGAATTTTCCACCGGAGCTGGGCGGCGGCCACGAAGACGAGGAGATCCTCTTTGCGGCGCTGGCGGGCGGCGTTGAAAGTCGGTTCGCCGAAGCGGTCGATGAAGAGCTGGAGGGCGCGCGGCAGGGAGCCGCAGGCTTGGCGGACTTCCGCAAGGCGGTCGAATTCCTCCTCGCGGGGCATGCGGCCGAGTTCGAGCACGGACTCCCAGTAGGCGTCGAGAAGCTCGCGGTGGATGTCGTAGGGATCGCGCTTCGCCTTGAGCGCCCGTAGCAGGCCGAGCTTCCGCGAGAGCGATTCCCAATCGATGAAACGGCGGGAGCGCTGCACGAGGAAATCATGGAGATCGGCGGTGTCGCGGAAGACCAGATAGATGCCGAGGCCGACGGGAACGGCTTCGGTGTGGAGGGAGTCTTCAATGAGTGACTGAATTTCAGACGGTTCGAAGAATTTCTGGAAGGTGTCGCGACTGGTGATCACACCATCCCCGAAGGATCGGATGTCGTCGTAGGCTTCCTGGCCGGCGATGAGGGTGGATACGAGCAAGGCGCGGCGGGTGTGTTGCCAGGCATCGACAAGCGCCTCGACGCGCTCTGCGGGATCTTCGATGACATTGAGCACGAAGCCGAGGTTGACGACATCGGCGGGTTGCTTCGGTGCATCGGGTGCATGGACAGGATCCCAGCCGCCGGACTCGTGGCCGAGTTTGGAAACCGCTTCGACATCGCCGCCGTGGCCGCAGCCGTAGTCGAAGAAGGAATCGCCGCGGCGGAGCTGGCCGAGTTCGATCAGGGTTTTTACCGGCTTGGAGATTTCACGGCGGACGAGGGCGGTCTTGTGGCGCTGGATTTTCCTTTTCGGGGTGGTGGTTGCCTGGAGTGGCTTATCACCGGTTTCAACAAGCCGGTGGCCCTTGAAGCAGAGTCCGCGCTCGGAAAGGGCGCGTTCCCAGTTCAGGCGGAAACCGATGCGGGAGGTGTCTTCCAAGAGGCCGGCGGCTTCCTCCTGCTTCGTGAGCTTGGCAAATTTTCCGTGGTGCGGGTGATCGGCAGGGATGAAGGTTTCCTTGCGGTGGAGGATGGGCGGGTTGGCGCGGCTGCGGTAGTCGTCGCGGCGGGATTTCCCGGTGACCAGATCCACGAGCACCGCCTCCGCGAGTTCCGGGTGGGGATCCTTTTCAAAGTCGGGATAGGAGAGGAACGAGACCTTCGGCGAGCCCGTGTGGATTTTGAGCAGGTTGAACGCGGAGCCGATGTCCAGCCGTTTGCGGAGCTCCGACACCGTGATGCGGAGAAGCGGAGGAATTCGCGGGTCGTCGCCGGGATCGAGCAGATACACCGCGCCGGGAAGCCGCTTGCCGTAGGGCAGGGCGTCGAGGGCTTGGCGGTATTCGGCGGCGGTCATCCCGTTTCATGGAATCCACTTAATGCCGCTCTGGAGCCAGCCTTCCGGGCCTGTGGTGCGGCCTTTCTTTCCGGGAGTCTCACGGAACTTGAAGTAGGTTCTCATCTTTGTTTTGCCGTCGCGTGGATCGGAGTAGTTCCGGCGTTCGAAATCGAGGATAGTCCCGGCGTTGAACGAGGGCTCAGTCTTGTTCCGATGAATGTGGAGATCGGCACCCACCATGGATGCCGCCCTTGCCACGGAAACATACCATGCGCCGGTTTCACAGATTCCATCCACAGGGTCAGCAGGCTGCGGGAGTTCGGTATCCGGTTTGTTGTGAAGATGAAGCGTGGCCATGGCTTGCAGCTTGGCAGCGGGCTTCTTGCAGGGTCAATGCACAAGACCAGAGGGCGGTCGCGTAAAGGGCTTCGCCCCCCCAGCGCTACGTTGCAAGGTGGCTGCCCTTGGTTTCATGCCCTTTCCGGTGAATGCGCCTTTGCGTTTTGGATCAGGGCCGACCGGGCCGGATCAGCCCTACCTTTGGGGGGCGCTGTCAAGGCAATGGGCTGCGGCGACGACGAGGCCAACGAGGCGATCCGGCTGAGCTGGTGCCACCTGACGCCGGAGGTGGATTGCCCTCCATCGGGCCAGCCGGAATGCGTCCTCCGGATCGCTTGCTATGAGGCGCAAATGCGCCCACCGGATTGGGAGGCTGTGGCGGAGCGGGTGAGGGGTTTGCTTTGAGCGGCAATCACGAATCACGCGCTTCATTCCGAGTGTATGCCTCCCACTTTTCCTTCGAAGGCCCGTAGCCGATGGTTTCCTCGCGGAGGCCGAGTTTGCGAAGCTTGGCGCTGAACCGCTGCATCTTCGCGCGATCCGGATGATCCTTTGCGAGGAAGCGTTCTTTGAAAAACAGGAGCTGATGTTCCAGGCCGGTGGTGTGGTCGATGACGGTGACGAAGAGGCGCTTGAGGTCGATCTTGATGCGGGTGAGTAGCTCTGGGAGGGGTGCTTTCTCGAAGTCCCGGTAGTAGTGGAAGGTGAGTTTCCGCGAGTGGAGGTGGATCTTGATGAGATCGGCCTCGAGCGGGTTTCCTCATTTACGGATCTCGTCAGGATTGTGGAATCGGGACAGGCCGCCGCCGTCCTACCCGATCTCGCCGCCGTGGACTTCGATCCAAAGCGATTCGCCGCGCAACCTATCGGTGAGCTGCCACGCAGGGAATTTGTTTTAATCGCCAATGCCAGGAGCCTCGATCGCTCGGGAATCCCAAGTGGGGTTGCTCCAAAAATGGGCAAGCTGCTGAAGCGGGGCTGAGGATTCTCATACCACTGCATTGGATTCTGCCGGAGCGTCAGCCCTTCTGCATCTCGCTCACTTCCTTGCGGACCATTTTGGCCAGTTCGGGCGGGAAAATGACCTTTGCATGGCTGCCGAAGCTGAGCACCCACCGGACAACTTCCTCAAGGCGCCCCACCTCGAAGCGCACCTCGACCTTGTTGCCGTGGTCGTCGAGAGGCGTCACCTCCTGTGTCGGGTGCCAGCGTCGCTCCTGGGCCAGCCGCGCGGCGTAATTCCGCAGCTCCAGCCTGACGATATGGCGCGTATCGTCGCCCTCGACATTCCAGACCCCGAATGACCGGTTGAGATAGGCCGCCCCGTTGAAATCCTCCGGCCGCTCGAACTGGCTCTGCAGAATCCGCACCCGCGACATGCGGGGCAGGGCGAAGGTGCGCAGCGCACCGCGGTCGAGGTCATGGGCGATGAGATACCACCCGCCTTCCACCTCCCCGAGATGGAGGGGCTGCGCCTTGCGCGGTTCCGCGCGTTCGCCCGCCAGCTTGCGGTAGTGGAAGGCAATTTCCGTCTGGTCCAGGATGGCCTTGGCAAGCTGCCCGAAGGGTTTGATCAGGCTTTGGTCTTGCTGCACGGATTTGTGGGAAAACGCCTCGTCCAGATCCGACCACGTGAACTGGATCCGCCCCAGCATGCCGCGTGTGATCTTGGCGAAAGCCGAGCCGAGCGCATCGGCAAGGCGCGTGCCGCGGATCCCCTGGAGAGCTGTGCGGGTGAAGAACAAGGTCGCCAGCTCATCGGTGGAAATCTCGAACACCGGGAAATCCGAAACATCGCCGTCGTAGCGGTAGCCGTGGAGGTCGTCGCAATAGGTCAGGGGCAAGCCCATGGTGTCTCGCATGAAGGTGATGTCCCGCTGGATGGTTTTTCGATCCACTTCGAGGGCTTTGGCAAGCGTCGAGCAGTTGGGCAGATCCCCGCTTCTGATGCGTGCGTGGATCTCGTAGATCCGCTGCATGGGTCGCCGCGTCCTGCCATCCCGCTGGGCAGTTTCCTTTTGAATCTCGGCCGAGGCTTCCATCTTCGACTTGCGTTCGCTGGGTTTCGCTTTCACGCGGTTGCTTGTTGTGGATTTCGCCATGCCTCCGTAAATCTATGGGATAGCGGCGGGGTAGGGGAAGGAGGATCCGCGGCGTTACATGCCGCAATCTCGCGAGCAGTTTGTTTCGGAATTGATCCTAACGATTTGTTTTCAGGGTTCGGGCTTGATAAAGGATGGTATGTGCGATCCGTCAAAAGAGAAGACGCCCACGGTAGAGGGGCTGCGTGCCGCGCGGCATGCGGGGTTCGCTGCAGCGATCAGCCTCTGTTCTGCAAAGGAGCGTAAACGCTCACTGAAATCCTACGTGGCACAGGATGCCAGGCGGGGATCGCAAGTCATGAAACTGGGAGAGGCTTTGAAGGGGTGCGGAGGATCCATCGACGAGAAACTCGCCGAGGAGACGGAGCGCTTTGGTGAGGTCTTCCCCGTTCTGGAAAATTCCGTTTGCGCATCCAAACCGGATGTTTCGACAAAATTTCAAATAAGTGCCTTCTTGCGGCTCATTTTCGGTGGGGTGGTCGTGGATTTTCCCTTCACCTTATTCACCTAAAATGGCCTGGGATGCGTGGCATGAGCCAAGCACCCAGAAAATGGCCATTGATGGTCAACGAGTTATGCGTTTAGGCGTAGCCTTCGCCATGAGCAGGACGTCGGCTTGAATCCGACCAGGGGCTCCATTGTCATTTCAACTGGGGACGGCCTGTTTCATCGGACGGACATTTCGGAATTCCGGCTATGAGTTTGGGTTTGTAGGGAGGAGTGAGACTTGGTTGACTGCGTCGAGATGCAATTCCAAAACCCCCTTGTCGTTTTGTTTGCCATCGCCCCGATGGTTGCAGCGGATCCTCTCAGCTATGACAATCTGCCCCTGGGATCTGAGGAGAAGCCATTGGTGTTGCGCACCTACATGCCGGATCCGGGGCTTGATCCAGGCTACTTCGCCCACCACGGGAAAGCATCCAAATCGCCGAAATACAATCCCGGCACAGGCATGGACGTGAAGGGCGAATACGCGCCCATCAAGGGGTTGCCCGCAGCCATCGGTGTCAACCACGGGCCGGCGCTTTCCTATGCCTTCGATACCATCGAGTGCCGCATCGCCTATGCGTGGCAGGGCGGTTTCATCGACATGTATCCGTATTGGGGGGATGTCCAGCGGGGCAGCCGCCTCAGCTACAACTACGTCCCGCATCTCGTTGGCATCCTTTTTTACAAAGCCGATCCGATGTCGGAAATCCGTGTCGACGGGAAACGGATGACCGATCTGGGGAACCCGAAGTTCATCGGCTATGACATGGAGAAAGGGATCCCGGTTTTTCTTTTCTCGCGGGGCGGGCATGATTTCAGGCTCAAGGTGGGACCTGAAACCGGAACACCGCTTTCTTACTCGTTCACACTGAGCTCGCCGCAAAAAATCGGCCTGACCTACGGAGCCGCTCCGGGAGAAAAGGCCACCAACATCCTTACCCACACGCTCACCGGCACAAGCCTTGCCAGTTTCCAGGGTTTTCCCCGCGACATGAAGCTCAAGGAGGCCAGCATCGCCAACGGCCAACTCCTCTTCGACAGCCTCGGCTGCTCCGCCTGCCACTCCATCGACGGATCCCTCGGCCACGGCCCCACGCTCGCCGGGGTCTATGGAGGTGAGCGTATTGTCGAGGGGCAAAAGGATGCCGTGAAGGCGGACAAGGAATACATCATCGAGTCGATCAAGGCACCCGCGGCGAAGACAGTGAAAGGCTTTCCGCCAAACTACATGCCTCCCTACGCCCTCAAGGATCTCGAATATGAATCCCTGTTTCTCTTCATCGAATCCATCGCCAAGGGTGAATGAAAAGCCCGAAAGACCGTTGGCTGCCGGACTTCCCCTGATTGGTGCCTCCATCTTTTCCCCGCCTTCGCCATGAAATCCCTCCTGTTTCTCGCAATCCTCAGTTCCGCCGTCGCGGCGGAATTCAAGGCCTCCTACAGGCTCGATGACATCCTCCTCCCGGCGGGTGTCCCTCCCGAGGTCGGCGGCATCACCTTTGGTCCCGACGGCTTCCTTTACGTCTGCCTGCGCCGCTCCGACGTGTTCCGCGCCATGCCTGTCGCCGATCCGAAGGCTTTCGGTTGGAAGCACTTCGCCAGCGGGTTTCACAACGGCTGCGGCATCGTTTCCCCGGAAGCCGGGAAAATCCTCGTCAGCCAGATGGCCGAGCTCACCTCCGCCGCCGACACGGATGGCGACGGCGTCGCCGACCAGTACCGAAAGGTTGCCGATGACTGGGGTCTTTCCGGGAATTATCATGAGACCAACCACCTCACGCCGGACGGCAAGGGCGGTTACTTCCTTGCCATCGGCACCGCATCCTACAACGGCCCGACCTTTGAGCATACCAAGGGCGAATATTCGGAGATCGGGCGGCGCGGGCGGAATTTCTCCGCCGTGAAAAACCGTGGCTGGGTACTCCACGTCGACAGCAATGGGATCATCCGCCCCTGGGCCTCCGGTTTCCGCATGCACAACGGCATCTACACCGATCCCGACGGCGAGACGTGGTGCGGCGACAACCAAGGGGACTGGAAGGCCGTCACCCCTTTCTATCATGTTGAAAAGGGCAAATTCTACGGCCATCCCGCCTCCCTTGTCTGGGACAGGGATTGGCCTGCGGACAAAGACCCGACGCTCACCTACCGCAACGATCTCGATGCTTACAACAGGCATCGTACCGAGGCCGCCGTCCTCATCCCGCACGGCTTCTGCCGCTCCGCCTCCGAGCCGGCCATGATCCCTCGCAACGGCTCTTTTGGCGAAGCATACGCGGGTCAATACATCCTTCCGGACAACAACGGCACCCGCCTCTGCCGGATTGCCGTGGAGAAAATCAATGGGCGGTTCCAGGGCATGGCGACCTATCTCCAGGACGGCGGTGGCCTGCGCTCGGGCAACAACCGCCTCGCCTTCTCGCCGGACGGGAAGCAGCTCTACATAGGCCAGACCGTGCGCGGCTGGGGCAAGCCGGCCGAGGGGCTGCAGCGCATCACCTATCTGGGCGGAACGCCTTTCGACGTGAAGGACATCAGGATCACCAGGGACGGATTCCGGCTGAACTTCACCGCCGATGTGCCGGAAATCGCCGCCGACTCGGTCAAGGTCTCATCGGCGGTTTACCAATCGAAATGGACCTATGGGAATTCCGCCGAGAGACAGGAAAGCCACAAGGTTGGAAAGTCCAGCAGGTCGGGCGCCCGCTCCATCGACATCACGCTCTCCGGATTCGTTGCCGGGAAAGTCTATGAGATCAAGCTCCCGGAATTGGTCTCCGCCGATGGCTCCAAGCTCCACAACAGGACCTTCCACTACACGGCCCATAACATTCCCGGGGAGTGAAGCCGGAAGGGTTCACCGCAAGGCCTGCAGGTAGTTTTTCCGGAGCTTCTCGGACTGGCGCTTGGCATCGCTGAGGGATTTGATCGCGTTGTCCACGCCGCTGCGCGTTGCTGCGAGAGATGCCTCCATGTCCCGGAGGGTGTCGGAAAGGTTTTTTACCGAGGCATCAAGGGCGCGGAGCGTTGCCAGGGCTTCATCGCACCCGGTCGCGGAGGTGCCAAGCATCGCGGCGAACGCATCGCGCTCGGATCGCTTCGCGGCAAGCGCGGAGCTCGGGCCGTCCAGGGTGGAAAGCGCCTGGTGGAAGGTGCCGATCTCCGCCTCGCAACGTTCCGTCAGGGCGAGCGCTTCCCTGGCGGCCTTGAGGGCGTGGGTGTTGATCGCCGCAGCCGTCCATGATTTTTCCTGCTCGCGGAGCGATGCGATCTCCGCCCTGGCGGATGCGATGATGTCTTGGGATCCCCCCGTCGGCTTGGCTGCTTGTGCCTGCTTTTTGGCCGCCTCAAGCGCTGCCAGGGCAGGGGCGATCCTTGCCTTTGCGGCATCGCGGGTTTTCGCAGCGGCCTGAAGTTCCGCAGCGGCTTTCCCGGCCTCGGGCGTGCTGCCTTCGGAAGGATTAAACTTCGCAAGGTTCCTTGTGGCCTGCTGGAAGCCGCTTTCGCAGGCCGCGAGGATTTTCTCCGCTTGCCGGTGGTTCTTCTCCGCCGTGGAGAGGCGTTCTGCGGCTTCGGCGGCGGACTTTGCGGCGAGGCCTGCGGAGGCTTCCGCCTGTGCGATTCTTTTCTGGGCGGTGGTGATGCGCTGCGCGATGAGGTGCAGGCGGGTTTCTATGCTAGGCGGGTTGGAGGGCAGGGTGGCGAGTTCCGCGTTTCCCTTTTCCTCTGAGGAAAATGCGTGGACGCTTCCGGCGGCATCGGCGACGAAGGCGCGTTTCCCATCCCAGGCGATGGCGGCGGCGGTGGGCAGGGCGGGGATTGCGATCTCACGGAGCTGGTTGAAATCCGGCTTCCAGAGCCTGGCTTTCCCGTCGCGGTAATGGTGACGAATGCGCCGCCCTTCGCGAAGGCAAATGCGGTGACCCCGCCGGGATGCGCATCGAGCTTTTTCACCTCTGTTCCGTTGTTCATTTCCCAGAAGCGCACCGAGCCTTCCTCGGAAGCGGAGGCGAGCAGGTTGGAATCCGAGCGGAAGGACAGTGCGGTGATGCCGGCCTGGTGGCCGCGCAGGGTGTGGAATTCGTTCGCCGTTTCCGCCTCCCAGACCCAGACGCCGCCGTTGCGGTCGCCGCTTGCCAGCAAGATTCCGTCCGGGGAAATGTCGAGCGCGGTGATCCAGTCTGTGTGCTTCTTGATGGAGTGAAGCTGGTCGCCGGTGCGGGTGTCCCAGAGCTTGAGCAGCTTCGAGGGGCCGCCGGTGGCCACGATGTCGAAGGACGGGCGGATGTCCGCCGCGAGTATGGAGTCGAATTCCTTTCCGGCGGAGACGGCGCGGGATCCGTCGGTGACATCGAAGGTAACGGTCAGGCCGTTTTTTCCGGGGATGCCGCCGCCGACGATGAGGTAGCGCGCGTCCGGCGTGAAGGCCAGGGAGATCGGATCGCCCTCGGGAAAGGGAAGGATTCCGATGAGTTCCAGCGTGTCGGTATGGTGGAGCAGAACCTGTTTCTGGCCGGTGACGGCAAGCAGCGGTGCCCAAGGCGAGGCGGCGATCGCATGCACGGCGGATGCCTTCTCGGTGATCACCTGCGGCTCTAACAGCAGATGCTCCGGCATCGGGGGCGGGCCGTCCCGGCTTCGCCGAGGATCGGAGCGGAGGCTTGTCTCGAACTTCGGCTTGGATGCCTTCCGTGCGGTGGAGGACTTGGTTTCCAAGAGGCCTCCCTCGATCCATTTCACGATGAGGTCGATCTGGGCGCCTGAGAGCTTTTCACCCTCGGGAGGCATCTCCGGCTCCACGGTGTGTTTTACGCAATTCACCAGCGTGGAGGAGGTGTCGCCGGGCTCGACGACCTTGCCTGAGGAGCCGCCCCTGATGGTGCCCGCGTAGTTGGAGAGATCGAGGCCGCCCTTGGTCTTGTCCGGGTTATGGCAGTTCAGGCAGGCTTGCTCGAAGATCGGGAAGATATGGTCGTCATAGGAGACCTTCTCCTGGGCGGGGAGCAGCGCTGAGGCGATCAGGGAGATGGCAGTGAAGCGTAGCAATGCCACGAATACGGCAATACAGCCCCGCAGATTTCAGGAAACCCGCTTGCTTCATTCGATCCCGAGTTCCTTCCGGAGCAGGAGATCCAGCTCGGTCTTGCCAGGTTTGAGGCATTCGGAATCACCGAGCTTGATGATCTGTGTCCGCTTTTCCGTCTCGCCGATCGCGAGGTAGGTGATCTTTCCGTTGGGCAGGCCGGCATACATGGTGGCGGCGACCTTGCCGAAGAAGCGCCCGTCACCGCCCTCGTCAGTCATGATTTCCCCGGACTCCGAGGTGAAGCCGTCGAAGCGGGAGCGGATCGCCGAGTCGATGTATTGCTGGATTTCCTGCGTGGTCATGGGATGTTGGTCGGCACATATGCTCGCAGAGGGCAGGGTTATATCAAGGTCGGCGTGCCCGGCCCGCACCAACAACCGATCCCAGGCCATGAACATCACCCGCAGACACTCGCTCAAGCTCATCGGCACCGGCGCCACCGCGCTGGCCGCCTGCCCCGGCACCACATTCGCCGGTGAGACATTCCGGAAAATCCCCGCCAGCGGAGAATCGCTCCCCGTGATCGGGATGGGCACCTGGCGCACCTTCAACGTAGGCGGCGACAATGTCCTGCGCGACGCCCGCACCGAAGTGCTCAAGGCATTCTTTGCCAACGGCGGGCGCATGGTCGATTGCTCCCCGATGTATGGCTCCGCCCGCGAAGTCCTGGGCCATGCCCTGCGCAAAGCCGGCATCCCGGAGAAACTTTTCTCCGCTGAGAAAATCTGGACCGAAGATGGCTCGGCGACGCGCGCCCAGGCGGCGGAGTCGGCGGGTATGTGGGGCGTGAAACGCTTCGATCTCATGCAGATCCACAACCTGGTTGGATGGAAGGAGCATCTCGCCGCCCTGCGTGAGATGAAGCAGGAAGGGATGATCCGTCACATCGGCATCACCACCTCGCACGGGCGACGGCATGGGGACCTTGAAAAAATCATGGGCAGCGAGGATCTGGATTTCGTTCAGCTGACGTACAACCTCACGCACCGCGAGGTCGAGGCGAGGCTCCTTCCGTTGGCTGCGGAAAAGGGCATCGCGGTGATCGCGAACAGGCCTTTCGACGGAGGCGATCTCATCGGTTCCCTGGTTCGGAAGAAAGCCCCGCTCCCCGGCTGGGCGGCGGAGATCGATTGCGAGAGCTGGGCGCAGTTCCTGCTGAAGTTCGTTGTTTCCCACCCCGCCCTGACATGTGCCATTCCTGCCACCAGCAAGGTGGCGCACATGAAGGACAACATGGCGGCCCGCCTGGGGCGGATGCCGGATGAGGCGATGCGCAAGCGCATGATCGGATATGTCGCCAATCTGTGAGGATGAACGGGGGTTTGGGCAGCTACTCTGTGAGCCATTTCATCCCGTTCACGGATGAGGTGTATTTCCGTCTCTTCGAGCGGCAGTCAGAGGCATGGTGGCCCGCGCACCTGTTGATGCTCGCGATGGGTGCCGCAAGCATCGTGCTGGCATGTCTCGGGACGATGCGCCCGCTTTCGGTTTTGCTCGCGCTTACCTTCGCGGCCTGTGGGATCACCTTTCATCTGAAGCTGTACGCGGAGCTTACACCTGTGGGCACGATCTTCGGCAGGGCGTTTCTCCTGCAGGCGGCGCTCATCGTGATCTGGGGTTTTGCCACAAGATCCCGCGATGTGTTCCGCCCTTCTGTCCATGCCATCAGCGGGGTGGTGATCGCCGTTTCCGGCATCGTCCTCTTCCCCATCCTGTCGCTGCTGGCAGGACGCGGATGGGCGGGGGCCGAGTGTTTCGGCATGGCGCCGGATCCCACGGTTTGCCTCTTGCTTGGGATCGTTCTCCTCTGTGCGCGTCCCGCATGGCTACTGCTCCTGTTGCCCATCCCCCTGCTCTGGGCGGTCACCACCGGGGCGACCCTCGACGCGCTGGGAGCGCCCTTCGCGAGGTGCCTGCCTTTCATCGCCGCGGGCAGCGTGGTCATCGCGATCTGGAAAGCCGTGCTGCCGCGCTTGCGTGGATCCGGCGCGGGCGGTGGATGAGTGCGGGAATTCCCCCTTTGGTCATCCCTGTGTTTCCAGACCGATGAAGTGCAGGATCGGTTGTTTCCCCTGGTCGCTGGCTGCGAGATCCAGGTGGAAGGTGGCGAGGTGGTCGTTGGTTTCCCCGTGATCCACGAGGGTCTGTTCGATGATCCAGGTGGATTTTTCCGGCAGCTCCCGGACACGGGTGTGCTTGCGGTTGCGGGCTTCGGGGTCGAGTCGGAATGCTCCGCGCGCTTCGCCGAAAGCGGCAATGCCTTGCTGGAGTGTGGCGGCGGATGATTCGGATCTGACGAGAGACAGGGCGTGTTCGGTACGGCCTTGGGCGAGGGATTTGATGAACTCGAAGACGACGGCGCGGGTGGCTTTCAGCAGGGCGGCCTTGTTGCGGGTGTAAGGGATTTCGCGCTCCGGTTTTTGGTCGGGTTTCGCGGTAATTGTCTCCGGATTGCGGAGTTTCTCCCATTCATCGAGGAGGGAGGAGTCGGTGTTGCGGATGATGTCCCCGAAGAAATCCTCGGCTTCCTCCAGCTCCGGGGTCTTTTGATTGGTCGGGACGGTCTGGGCGAGGATCTTGTAAACCTCAGTCAGGTGGCGCAGCAGGATCGCCTCGCTTTTCTCCAAGCCGTAATTCTTGATGTAGTCCTCAAAGGACGAGTAGTCCGAGAACATTTCCCGGGCGATGGATTTCGGGCGCACCCCGGCTTCCTTGGCCCAGGGATTGTTGAGGACGAATTCGTTGTAGGTCGCGTAGATGAATTCCTTGCCGGGTTTGGGATGCTCCACCTGTTCCAGTGCGTCCATCCGTTGGTCGTATTCCATCCCGTCCGCCTTCATTTCCGCGACGAGCCTGTCCTTCGCCTTGTCCACCTGCTTGCGCAGCACCTGCGATGGATCCTCTACGATGGCCTCGGCGAGCGAGATGACATTGAGGGTGTGGGCAGGGTCGTTGGCATCGAGTTTTTGGAGCGCCTCGATCATGTAGGTCGCCAGCGCCTGGTTGAGCGAAAAGTCATCCTGGAGCTCGATGTTCAGCGCCACCTTCGCCGGGCCGGTGCGCTGATCCTCAGGGATAATGCGCAGGATATTTCCCTCTACTAGGCCACGGAAAAGCTCGAAGGCGCGTTTGCGTAGTGCGGCTTTTTTCGAGGGAGTCTCATGGCAGTCCCGGATGATGCGGCGCAGCTCCGCGCAGCCATCATGATCCGAGCGGGAAAGGACGTTGAGCAGCATCCCGTGGCGCATCACGAAGGACGAGCTGAGTTTTTCCGGGGGCGAGTCGATGAGTTTCCGGAAGGTGTTCTCATCCCAGTTCACGAAGCCATTTTCCGGCGGCTTTCGTTTCATCGCCTTGGATTTCCCTCCCTTTGCGGCAGCCTTGGCATCCGCCTTGATGTTGGCGATGACATGCTCGGGCGCCTGCGCGACTACGAACCCGAGGTCGTCGAAGCCCCGCCGTCCCGCCCGTCCGGCGATCTGTTTGAAATCCCTAACGGCCAGTGTTTTCGTGGACTGGCCGCCGTATTTGAAAAGCTGGGTGAAGACCACCGTGCGGATGGGGACGTTGACGCCGACCCCGAGCGTATCCGTTCCGCAGATGACTTTCAGCAAGCCCTTCTGGGCGAGCTTTTCCACCAGCGTACGGTATTTCGGCAGCAGCCCGGCGTGGTGGATGCCGAGGCCGTGGCGGAGGAGTTTTTTCATCTCTTTCCCGTAGGGGCTGCGGAAATCTGCATCGATCAGGATCTCGGCGATGGCTTCCTTTTCCTCCTTGGAGCAGAAATTCCGGCTCATCAGATCCTGCGCGGTCTTGGCGCAGGCGAGCTGTGAAAAATGGACGAGGTAGATCGGCGCGCGGTTTGCTTCGACAAGTTCCTCGATCTTTTCCTCAAGCGCCGTCGTCGAGTAATCGAACTCCAGCGGCACCGGTCTGTCCTCCGATTTCACCAGCACCGCCGGCGCTCCTGTTAGCTTGGTGATGGATTCCTGGAAAAATGCGGTGTCCCCGATCGTGGCGGACATGAGCAGGAAGCGTGATTGCGGCAGGGTGAGCAGCGGGATCTGCCATGCCACCCCGCGCTCATGATCCGAGTAGTAGTGGAACTCGTCCATGATCACGTCATCGGCGGAGGCGCTGGCACCCTCGCGCAATGCCAAGTTGGCGAGGATTTCCGCCGTGCAGCAGATCACCGGGGCGGAAGGGTTCACCGTTGCATCGCCGGTGATCATCCCGACCTTTTCGGGGCCGAAGGTGTTGCAGAGGGAGAGGAATTTCTCGTTGGCCAGCGCCTTGATCGGGACGGTGTAGTAGGATCGACGACCGAGGCAGATCGCGCGGAACTGCAGCGCCAGCGCGACCAGGGATTTCCCCGATCCCGTGGGGGTGTTGAGGATCACGTTGTTCCCTGCGAAGAGTTCAAGGATCGCCTCCTCCTGGTGGTCGTAAGGCGTGGTTCCGGATTCCTCAAGATAGGCCAGGAAGACTCCGAGGATCTCGTCGGAGGAGGTCGGGTCTGGAACATTTTCGGGCGAGAGGGCGGGCATCTGGGGAGGAGTTTAGGCGGGGATTTCCGGAACTCCAAGGCTTGGCAGCAATGGGTTATGAAGAATGGCTCGCACATTGCCCGGGATTCAAAGCCCGTCATCCAAAGTACGGGTCTTTAACCGGTAATCATTGCTAATACCGGAAATTTGAAGTTTTGGAAACTTATGAATAATGAATTTGCGTCTTATGCATGAGGATAACCTCGGACATCGAAAAACCTGTTCTGGAATGCCTCAAAAGGCTTCAGAAAAAGGAAAAATCCCGTTGGGCAAAAATCGCCTCCCTTCTGCTTGCGGAAGCGCTGTCGCGTGAGTCTTCAAGGAAACCGAGCGAAGCACGCCTGCGGTGGATTTCCGCGCCGATGGGGGCGAAGGTGGATCTCGCCGATAAGGCTGCCCTCTACCGCGAGATGGAGACACCCTGGTGCCCGATGCGCACATCGCCACAATCCTGCGGTTGCATGGGGTGAATCGCATCTACACTGCGGACACGGATTACCTGAAATTCGGTTTCCTCGAGATCATCAATCCGCTGGCCTGGGGGGCGGCGAGCCTCGCGGTCGCCCTCCATCCGTAAGCATTGGCTAGCCGCCTGCGAATACCGGGTTGAAGCCGGCTTCTGTGAGAATGCGTTTCACCTCTTCGCGCTTGTCGCCCTGAATCTCGATGAAGCCGTCTTTCACGGTGCCGCCGACACCGCAGGTTTTCTGGATTTTCTTCGCGAGATCCTGTTTCTCTGCAAGTGAGATCCCGATGAAATTCTTCGCGATTGTGACGCCTTTCCCGCCACGGGCGTTCTGGCGGATGATGTCCACGCGGCCTCGCTTGGTGTTCTTCTGGCCGCGCTTGGAAGTTTTCAATGGGGTGGCCTGGATATGCTCGATTGGCCCGGCAGGTAAGTCCGCGAATGTGTCCAGGGCTGTAAATGCGTTTGGGTTCCGCGCTGCATCCGTGGCGTTTTTTTTCTTCCTGCTCATAGTGACCATTCAACGCCTGTTTGTTCGGAGTTCACGCTTTTTCCGGGAAATTTGTCGGGATCTTCGGGTGGCTTTTTCTCCATCCGACACCTTGCGCTTCCTAGCTTTTGGATTAGCGTCCGCCAAATGTCAGGAAAATCTTTGAAACTACATCTGCTCTGGGGATTGGCTGCGATCGGCGCCTATGCGCTGGGGTCTGTCATCGCTTCGCGACCCGCTGAGTCTTCTGCTGCTGTGGGCAGGGAAACAGGCGATGGCACCCGCGCCACGAATGGAGGCCTATCGCGACCCGATGGCAATGAGTCCGCGACCCGGCGCACCCGGTCGCAGAGGGATGCGGACGCGGCGGAGCGCAGCCGGATTTCTGAGCTTTTCGGGGCGTTCAAGGCGGGTTCCGTGAGCTTGGACGAGCTCGCAAAACAGGCTTTCAAGGATCCGAATCCGATCACACGGCGGCTTGCCTTCGGCGAGTTGCTTGCGTCCATGACACCGGAAAACGCCGCGGAGCTGAGGGAGAAGCTCCTTGCCTACGGGGCTCGGGAGACGGAGTGGAATGATTTCAATTACAGCTGGGGTGCCATGGCCGGACGGGAGGCGCTGGAGGTGGCTGCAGCATCCAAGGAAGATGATCTTTCCGCAGTGATGAGCGGCTGGGCTGCGGCTAATCCCACGGAAGCCATGGCGCTGCTCACCAATCTTCCGGAAAATATGGTCAACTACAGATCGCAGATTGCCGAGGCGCTTGTTGCAGGATTGGCAGATACGGACACGTCGCTTGCCACCAGCCTCGCCCTGCGTCTCGCGCAAGAGGGGACGGGTCGTGCCGACCGGATGATAGTCGGGATCGCATCGGAGGTCTTGCGGATGCAAGGTGGGGCCGCAGCCTCGGTGTGGGCAAGCGGTCTGCCGGATGGTGCGGCGAAAGGTGCGGCGATGTCCCGCATCGCAGGGGACTTCGCGCGAGAGGATGCGCAGGCTGCGGCGAAATGGGTGGAGGGTTTCGCGTCCGACAGCTTCGCCAGCAGGGCGGTTGCGGAGGTGGGAACCGAGCTTGGCAGGCAGGATCCGGACATGGCGGTCAACTGGCTGGAGAGCCTGCCCGCAGGGCCAGGGCAGTCGGAGGGCTTCAGGAATGTCATGGGCGATTGGGAAGACACCAATCCGCAGGCTGCCAGCGCATACCTTGCGGGAATGCCGCAGTCACCGCAACGGGATGCCGCCATCAGCGGATTTGCCAGCGGCTATGCATGGCAGAACCCGAAGGCATCCATCGAGTGGGCACAGGATATCTCCGATCCGTCCTTGCGCCAGCGGACTCTCATCAGGGCGGGGCAGGCATACTACAACCGCGAACCGGAAGCCGCCCGCGCATGGCTGGAAAGCAGCGGCCTCCCGGCGGAATCCCGCTGGCAGGTCCTCAACCGCTGACCCTGCATTTGGAAACGACCTCATCCCATGTGAAATCCTCGTGGAGCATCCTTGCGAGCCATGGGTCGGCGGCGGGCGATTTCTCGGCGGCTGCGAATTTTTCCGGGCGGGTGATGCGGGTGAAGAGGACGCGTTTGCAATCGCTGCGGGGGACTGATTTCGAGCCGTAGCCGCCGGGTTGGTTGCTGGACCAGAAGCGCACGGCTTCCGCATCGTGCCCGAGATAGACGACGTGGTGGCCGCGCTCCTTGCCGCCGATTTTCTCCGTCCACCAGATCTTGAGGAAATCGCCCGGTTGGGCATCGTTCCATGAGGTGAAGTTTTTCCCGGCACCGAGGTCGGCGACGAGCTTCGCGGCTCCGGGGCCGTTGGCGTTCCAGCGACCGAAGGTGCCGTGGCCGTCCTTTTGGTCGATCCCGGGCAGCAGGGAAGGGGATCCGCTGCCGAGGGCTTTGAGAAGGACAAGGTAGGTTGCTCCGGAGCAG
The DNA here is from genome assembly GCA_017798145.1 of Akkermansiaceae bacterium. Taxonomy (NCBI): domain Bacteria; kingdom Pseudomonadati; phylum Verrucomicrobiota; class Verrucomicrobiia; order Verrucomicrobiales; family Akkermansiaceae; species Akkermansiaceae bacterium. Next base: position 3,585,456 of record CP059069.1, read on the forward strand.
AAGCTGGGTTTCGCAAGGGATGCGTCCACGCGGATATTCCCGGCTGTTAGGCCGCAGGCACCGTGAAGGAGGTTCTTGGTGGCGTCGCTGCCGTCGTAGCCGCCGCCGGTGGGCATGCTGCGGATTGCGGTGAGGATGCGTTGGTTGAAGTCCGCCGGTGCGTTTCCGGCAGGGGTGGTGGCGCAGCCGGTGGCGAGGGCGGCGAGGAGGAGGGCGACAGGACGATTCATTGGATTTGCTGCTGGCGCCGGTGCGATGTAGCCGGCTGGAAACGCGGCTCTCCCTACTCGCCGGTGTCCGGGTAGGAGCCGAGGATTTTCACCATCGAGCAGTGGCCGGCGAGTTCCTTGAGGGCGGCGGACACGTTTTCCGTTTCCGAGTGGCCGGAGAGATCGACGTGGAAGATGTATTCCCAGTCCTTTCGCTTGGAGGGGCGGGACTCGATCTTGGAAAGATTGATCTGAAGGTGGTCGAAGGCCTGGAGCGCATTGACGAGCGAGCCGGGCTTGTCGTTGATGGCGAAGAGGATGGAGGTGCGGTCGTTGCCGGTGGGCGGGCAGGTCTTTTCGCCGATGACTAGGAAGCGGGTGGTGTTCGTCGCGCGATCCTGGATTGCGGTCTCCAACAGATCGAGGCCGTGGATTTCCGCGGCGAGAGCTCCGCCGAGCGCGGCGGCCCCTTCGTGGGATTTCTCCCTGGCGAGCTGGGCGGCCTTGGTGGTGGAGGAGACCTCGACGAGATCCGCCTCGGGGAAATTTTTCAGGATCCAGCTGCGGCATTGGCCGAAGACCTGGGGGTGGGAATAGAGGGTGCGGATTTCGTTTTTCGGAATCGCGGCCATCAGGCAGTTCTCGATGCGCAGGAGGATCTGGGCGCAGATGTGGAGAGGGGAATCGACGAAGAGGTCCAGGGTGTGGGATACCGCTCCCTCGGTTGAGTTCTCGATGGGGACGACCCCGTAGCTCGCCTGCCTGCGGGCGACCTGATCGAACACATCGGAGAAATTCGGTTGCGGGGAGTAGCCCACCGAGTGGCCGAATTTCTTGATCGCCGCCTGGTGCGTCCAGGTCCCCTCGGGACCGAGGTAGGCGATGGTCAGGTCTTCCTCCAGGGCGAGGGCGGCGGACATGATCTCGCGGTAGATCGCCTTGATGGATTTCTCCGGGAGACGGCCCTGGTTGATGGCGACGAGGCGGTCTAACAGTGCCTGCTCGCGCTCCGGGGCGTAGATCTGCAGGCCGTCGCGCTTCTTGATGACGCCGACCTCGTGGACGAGATCGGCGCGCTGGGAGAGGAGCTTGAGCAGATCCTGGTCGATCAGGTCGATCTGCTTTCGTATGTCATCGAGGCTCATGGGGATTGTTCTTCGGAGGTTGGTTCGGCCTCGGATTCATCGGCGGCTGCGGCGGGCGTGCCTGCGGCGGAAAGGGCGAGCTGTTGTTCACCGTTCTCGATGGAGGATTCCTCCTTCGGCTCAGGCAGTTTCACGCGGCGCAGCTCCGAGGAATTCGGGAGGTCGTCGATGCTGTTGATGCCGAAGTGCTCGAAGAAAAGCTCGGTGGTCTGGTACAGGAGAGGACGACCCGGAAGTTCGGCTCGTCCGCCGATGCGGACGAGGTCGCGGTCGAGGAGTTTCTGGATCATGCCGTCGCAGGAAACGCCGCGGACCGCCTCGATGGCGGCTTTCGTGATTGGCTGGCGGTAGGCGACGATGGCCAGGGTCTCCATCGCCGGGCCGGAAAGGCGCTCCGGTTTCCTGCCGGGGAAAAGGTGGCGGACGAATTCGCCGTATTCGGTGCGGGTGTATAGCTTCCAGCCCTTGGGGCGCTCAAGGATGGTGAAAGCGCGCCCCGTTTCCTGGTAGTGGGCGTTCAGTTCGGCGACGACGGAGGCTGCATCCTCAGGGCTTGTCTGGGCAAGGGCTAAGAGCCATTCCGGCATCGGTGCGGGCGCCGATCCCTCATCCGTTTCCCGGACGATGACATCCTCCGCCTCCGCCACACGGGCGCGGACGAGGCGGGCCATTTCCTCGGAGGAAAGGGGTTCTTGGGAGGCGACGAGGAGGGATTCCAGGATGGCGCTGAGTTGCATGGCGGGTCGGCAGGTTAGGGGAGGTGCTGGGCAATTCAAGCTTTGCGGTGCGGTGGGTGGCGACAGATATTTTCGAGTTTATGAAATTTCCCCTTGAATCGGCCTGCTCCAAGGGCTAATCCACCGCGCCCTTTCCGGGGGTGGAAACTCAGGCGACATGCCGCGAGCAAGAAACGAACCCGGACACCAATACATCGATCATGGCCTCCAAAAAGACCCCGAATAAGCCAGTTGCAAAAAAAACGGTCAAAAAACCAGCGCCAAAAGCTGCCAAAAAGCCCGTGGTCAAGAAGGCTGCAAAATCCTCTCCGACCAAGAAAGCCGCTCCGACCAAGAAAGCCGCTCCGGCCAAGAAAGCCGCTCCGGCCAAGAAAGCCGCCCCGGCCAAGAAGGCGGCTCCCGCGAAAAAGGCGGCCACTAAGAAGGCGGTGAAGAAATCTCCCCCTGCGAAAAAGGCCGCTCCTACGAAAAAGGCGGTACCCGCCAAGAAAGCACCCCCTGCCAAGAAAGCCGTGAAAAAAGCGGCTCCCGTCAAAAAAGCGGCTCCGACTCCAAAGCCCGCCCCTGCCAAAAAAGCGGCTCCGGCCAAGAAGCCCGCAGCAAGGAAGTCCTCGCTGGTGAGCACCCCGCCGCCGCCGGCGCCCGTGAAGCCCCGCTTTGTCCCACCCAAGCCCGCACCGCCGCAGAAATCCTCTTCCAACGGCACCGGCAGCCACAGCGCCTCTTTCATCGAGAAGCAGCACCAGCGCCTGCTCGACCTGCGCGATTCGCTCGTCGATTCCATGTCCGGAATGACCCGCGACACGATCCGCAACGCCCCCGAAGGCAGCGAGGCATCCGGCAGCGGGCAGCACCAGGGCGATGCGGGCAGCGATGCCTATGACCGCGATTTCGCCCTCTCCGTCCTAGCCAAGGAGCAGGATGCCCTCTACGAGATCGAGCAGGCTCTCTATCGCATCAAAAAGGGAACCTACGGGAACTGCGAAATCTCCGGCCACAAGATCCCCATCGCCCGCCTCGAGGCCATCCCTTTCGCCCGCCTGACCGTTGAGGAACAGGCGAATTGGGAGAAGGAATATGGCAACCGCAGGTTCCGCCCCTCCGACGAAGTCGGCTTCAGCGGAGGGATTCCGCAGGAAGATGAAGATTCCGTGACGGTTTCGCTTGACGACGACGACGATTGATCCAGTATCCGCCCCCCCACGAATTGAACCATGCCACGCGAGATCATCATCCTTGAATGCACCGAAGCGAAAGCCGAGGGCAAACCGACTTCCCGTTACGTCACCACGCGTAACAAGAAAAGCCTGCGTACACCGGGCCGCCTAGAGAAAGTGAAATTCAACCACTTCCTCAAGCGCCGCACCCTCCACCGCGAACTCCGCTAATTTTATGTCCGAGCCAAAGACAATCCAACGCCGCATCAATTTCCGCAAGGCGAACCGCCAGATGACCCGCCGCAGGCAGGACATCCCCGTCGAGCAATTGACCCCGACCAATCCCGAGCTTCTCGGCAAATTCACCTCCGAGACCGGGAAGATCCTTCCACGCCGCGTGACGGGTGTTTCCGCGAAGCTTCATCGCAAAATCAACAACGCGATCAAGCAGTCCCGCGCGATCAACCTCATGCCGTAACCGGCAGGGGGATTTGTGCGAAACGCATGGAGATTCCATTTCAAGGCCCGCCCGAGCAAACGGGCGGGCTTTTTCGCCTTCCCAGTCACGGGTGTTTTGAGAAAAGATGAACGTCTTGCCGGATACGCAGAGCGAAGAGGATCACCGCGAGATCGTGATCGACCGCGTGGGTGTGAGGGAACTGCGCTACCCCGCCACCTACCTGGGCGCGGGTGGTGAGGTGCAGGCCACCGTGGCCAAGTATGAGATGACCGTGGAGCTTCCCGCGCATCTCAAGGGCACCCACATGAGCCGTTTCGTGGATGCACTGCATCATTTCACAGGCCCGCTCTGCAGCGCATCGGTCATGCAGCTGACCGAGGATCTTGCCAGAAGGCTGCAGGCGACGCGCGCCTTCGTCGGCTGCGAATTCACCGTTTTCCGCGAAAAGGAAGCTCCGGTTTCCAGGATGCGAAGCATGTCGGACTACGAACTGGGAATCGAGTGCCGCTATTCCGAGCATGATGGCAACGAGATCTTCCTCAGTCTCCAGGTGCCTGTCGCGACCCTCTGCCCGTGCTCGAAGGCGATCAGCGAGCGTGGCGCCCACAACCAGCGCGGCATCGTGACAATCTCCGTCGAGGCAAATGAAACGCTCAGCTTCGAGGAGCTCATCGACCTTGCCGAGGCGTCCGCAAGCTGCGAGCTGTATGCCGGATTGAAGCGCAGCGACGAGAAAGCCGTCACCGAGCGCGCCTTCGACCAACCGGTCTTTGTCGAGGATCTCGTCAGGAATGTGGCCGCCGGCCTGAAAAAACATGCGGCCGTCAGGTGGTACCGCGTTGAGGCCGAGAATTTCGAGTCCATCCACAATCACAACGCCTATGCGATGATCGAGTCCTGATGGGCAACTGGGCTTCGGATCGCTTCGCCCAATTGTGGATGGGTGCCCAACCGCCTCACCCATGGGTCTCCGGAAGTGAACAGCCATGTTACGTCTCAGCATCATCCACATCCTCGCCCTCATGCCCGCCGCCCTCATCGCCGGGGGCGCTCCTCGCAACGCCGTCTTCATTCTCGCGGATGACCTCGGCTGGGGGGAGCTGGGATGCTATGGTCAGGAAAAAATCCGCACCCCTAACATCGACAGGCTCGCTGCGGAGGGAGCGCGCTTCACCCACCACTACTCCGGGGCACCTGTTTGCGCTCCGGCCCGCTGTGTGCTGATGACCGGCAAGCACCTTGGCCATGCCGAAATCCGGGGCAACCTGCAGGCGACAAGGAATTTCCCGCACTTCAAGGAAGGCCAGCACCCCATCACCGATGCCAGCTTCACCCTGGCTGAGCGGTTCAAGGCCGCCGGCTTCGCCACCGCAGCCATGGGCAAGTGGGGGCTGGGGCCGGTTGGCTCCACCGGAGATCCCAACAGGCAGGGCTTCGATCTATTCTTCGGCTTCAACTGCCAGGCGCTCGCCCACTCCTTCTACCCGGAGTTTCTCTGGAAAAACGACAGGCGTGTGCGGATCAACGGCAAGGCCATTCCGGGACATGCCAGGCAGCCGGAGGGCACTGTCCGAATGGAGGATTGGATCGGAGGGACCTATGCCTCGGCATCCATCCTGGAGGAGGCGCTTGGCTTCATCGATGCTCACGCGGAAGTGCCTTTTTTCCTCTATCTGCCCTTCACCGAGCCGCACGTGGCGATGCACCCGCCCATCGAATCCGTCAACGAATATCCGGAGCAATGGGATGACAAACCCTACCGGGGCGAGTCCGGCTATCTGCCGCATCCCCGGCCGAGGGCGGGCTATGCGGCGATGATTTCCGATCTCGACCGCCACGTCGGCCGCGTGGTCGCGAAGCTTCGCGAAAATTGCATCCTCGATGAGACTCTCATCATCTTCACCTCCGACAACGGCACCACTCACAGGGCCGATGGGGCTCAGTTCGGGGTTGGTGGGGTGGATGCCGCTTTCTTCCATTCCACCTCCGGCTTGAAGGGCTTCAAGGGCAGCGTTTACGAGGGCGGCCTGCGGGTGCCGATGATCGTCCGTTACCCCCCCGCGGTGAAAGCGGGCGCTCTCAACACATCACCCGGCTACTTCGCCGACTGGTTTCCGACTCTGTGCGCCGCATTCGGGCTGGAGGCTCCCGCTGGACTCGATGGTGAGAACCTATGGCCCGCCATCACCGGCGCTCCGGCCATCACCGACCGCAAACCCATGGTCTGGGTCTATCCCGAATACGGTGGCCAGGTGGCAGTCCGGATCGGCGATTTCATGGTGTTGCGCCGCAACCTCAAGGCAGGGAAAATCCAGCCATGGGAAGCGTACGACATCCCAGGCGATGCAGTCCAGGCAAACAACCTTGCCGCGGAACGTCCGGATCTCATTGCGAAGGCGGTGGAAATCCTCAAGCAGCAAACCGATTCGAACCCGCTCTTCAATTTGGAGATCCCTGAGCGATGAGGATCGCCATCCGGAAGGCAGTTTGCGGTGGATTCAGGCCTGCTCGGGATGCATCCCATTTGCGGATACAAGGAGTGCATCCGCGACAGTCATTCCGACGATTTTTTTTTGCGGAATTGAAACACACCCCGAACTCGCCGGGTAGAGGTGTGATCCATTCCGGTGGAAATCCAATTTATGAACGATACAACTGACGACGTACAGGCCGTGGCGAAGCTCGGCGAAGCGAGGGACGAGGTGGTCAAGGAGCTGCGCAAGGCGATCATGGGCATGGAGGATGTCATCGATGAGATGCTCATCGCCATTTTCGCCCAGGGCCATTGCCTCTTGGTCGGGGTGCCCGGACTTGCGAAGACCCTTTTGGTTAGCACCCTGGCAAAGACACTCTCCCTTTCCTTCAAGCGGATCCAGTTCACGCCCGACCTGATGCCCTCCGACATCACCGGCACCGAGTTGCTCCAGGAAGACCCGGAAACCCACCAGCGCCGCTTCAAGTTCCAGAAAGGGCCGGTCTTCACCAACCTCCTGCTCGCCGACGAGATCAACCGCACCCCACCCAAAACCCAGGCAGCCCTGCTTGAGGCGATGCAGGAAAAACGCGTTTCCTCAGGCGGCGAGGACTACAAGCTCGACGCCCCGTTCTTCGTGCTGGCCACGCAGAACCCGATCGAGCAGGAAGGAACCTACCCGCTTCCGGAAGCGCAGCTCGACCGTTTCCTTTTCAACATCCTCGTGAAATACCCGAGCCTCGACGAGGAACTCCAGATCATGCGCAGCGTCACCAGCGCGAACCAGCCGGAGATCAACAAGGTGCTCGACGGTGCCACGATCCTCGAGTTCCAGCAGCTTGTACGCCGCATCCCGGTGGCCGACCATATCTTCGACTACGCCGCCGCCCTGGTCCGCGCAACCCGCCCCGACGAGGCCGACGCCCCGGAGTTCGTGAAGAAATACATGGCGTGGGGAGCAGGCCCGCGCGCCTCGCTGAACCTGATTCTCGCCGGGAAATCCCGCGCAGCCCTCCGCGGCCGCTGCCATGTTTCCATCGATGACATCCAGGCCGTCTGCGTGCCGATCCTCAGGCACCGCGTCATCCCGAACTTCGCCGCGCGCTCGGAAGGCATGACCTCGGACAGCCTCGTGGCCCGTCTCCTCAAGGATATCCCCGCCGGCGAAAAGAAGTAGTTCGGGAAACAGGCATCAGGAATCAAAGCCTGACCCCTGACTCCCGTCCCCTGACTCCCTGATCAATGTCCCAGCACCTTCCCGATCTCAACTACCTGACTCCGGAGATTCTCCAGAAGCTCGGTGACCTGGAGTTGATCGCCCGCGAAGCCGTCGAAGGCCTGCGGGCGGGCGCGCACCGCAGCCCGCTCAAGGGCTTCAGCACCGAGTTCGCCCATCACCGGCAATATGCGCCTGGCGATCCGATCCGCGATCTCGACTGGCGGGTCTTCGGGAGGACGGAGCGTTATTACACCAAGCTCTACGAGGCGGAGACGAACTTCGACTGCCATATCCTGATGGATGCCAGCTCCTCGATGACCTACGCCTCCGGAAAAGTCAGCAAGCTGGAATACTCAAAATATCTCGCTGCGGCTCTCGCCTACATGGTGCTCACCCAGCGGGATTCGGTGGGGCTGAGTGTTTTCGATTCGGAAATGCGCGCCTATCTCCCGCCGCGATCCGCGATGAGCATCATTTTGCAGATCGAGAAAACCCTCAGGGAAATCGTTCCGCAACCCAAGACCAGCATCGGCAAGCAGCTCAACGACATCGCGATGCAGATCAAGCGCCGCTCGTTCGTGATCCTGATCTCGGATCTTCTTGCCGATCCCGGGGACGTCATGCGCGGACTCCAGCGCCTGCGCTTCGGCGGGCACAACGTGATCGTTTTCCACACGCTCGACTCCTACGAGCTGAACTTCCCTTTCAAGGGAATCTGGAAATTCGACGGCCTCGAAGGCGAGGAGGAGGTGACCACCCAGCCCGAGCGCATCCGCAAGGACTACATGGCAAACCTCGAAAAATTCCTCGGCGATATCAAAACCGGTTGCGTCAGCAGCGGAGTCGATCATTGCCTCGTCGATACCTCGCTGCCGCTCGACCGCGTGCTCAGCGAATTCTTTGAAAACCGCTCATTGTCATCGATGGGCCCAGCCGTGGGGGCAAGGCCATGAGTTTCTTCAATCCATGGGTGCTGCTAGCCGGGCTGGGGATCGCGCTTCCCATCCTCGCCCATTTGCTCAACCAGCAGAAGGTCAGGACAACCGATTGGGCGGCGATGCGGTTCCTCAACAAAAGCATCCAGGTGCGCTCCCGCGAGCTGCGGCTCCGCGACCTGCTGCTCTTGATCCTTCGCTGCCTTGCCCTGCTTCTGCTGGTCTTCGCGCTGGCGAGGCCGGTCTGGAAAGACAGCGGCTTCATCACCGGCGAACCGCGCTCCGGCGTGCTAATCGCGATCGATGCCTCCTACAGCATGGCGGAAGGCGGCGAGGCATCCACCCGCTTTGACCGGGCGCTCAGAATGGTCGATGCAATCAGCGAACAAATCCAACCCGGCGATCCGGTTTCCGTGGTCTTGCTGGGTGGCGAAGACAAGGTCTTGGTGCGCAACATGGCCTTCGACCGCGAGCGTTTCCGGGCAGCCATGGAAAAGGCCGGGGTCGCACCCGCAGGGCTGGATTTCGACCGCGTCCCCGGGCTGCTGAAGGAGCTCGCGGTGGATCTCAAGGCTCCGCAGGCGGAGGTCTATTTCATCACCGACACGCAGTCCCGCGACTGGCGCACAGCCTCGGCCAGCTTCCAGGGTGCGCTCGCCGACCTGGAACGCGAGGCGCAGGTTTTCCTCGTCCCGGTTCCGGGTGCCGCGGCCAATCTCGCGGTCACCGATCTCGATCTCGTATCCGGCGTCCTGCGCAAGGGAACCACCGCCCGCTACCAGGCGACGGTGAAAAATTTCGGCACCGAGCCGGTGCCCGGCGTCGAGGTTCAGTGCCGGGTGGAGGGCGTGCAAATCGACAGCAAGATCATCCCGGTCATCGCTCCGGGCGCTTCCGAGACGGTTTCGCTGTTCGTCCCTTTCCACAATGGCGGCCCGACGCGGATCACTGCGGAAATCAGCGGCGATCTCCTGCCTGCCGACAACGTCCGGCGCGTGGTGGCCGTGGTGAAGGACAAGGTTTCCGTGCTCTGCGTCGATGGCTCCGATGGCGATGCCGGGCGTCTTGTCATGGCCGCCCTGCTGGCCCGTGCCGGCGGTGCGCAGGACGAGGATTACTCGGTGCGCTCCGTGCCGTGGCTTTCCCTGCCTTCCGAAAACCTGACGGAAGTGGATGTCATCATCCTGGCGGATGTCCCGGAAATCACCGCCGAGCAGGTCGGGCAGCTCAGCCGCCATGTCCGCCAGGGAAATGGCCTCGTCTGGTTCGCCGGGCCGAATGTGAAAGCCACCGCATGGAACGAGAGCTCCGCGAGCGGGAAGAACCCCTTGCTTCCCGCGAAAATCGGCCAGCTTGTCGATGCCCGGAACAATATCGGCGCGGGCAGCCCGCTGGATCCGGCGATGCCCGACCACACGGTTTGCCAACCGCTCCGCTCGCTTCCCGAAGACCTTTTCAGCGAAACACAATTCTTCACCCGGCTGGAGGTCGAGCCAAGCGCGTCGAGCTTTGCCGTACTGAGCCTGGCCGGCAGCGGCGCACCCATCCTCCTCGAGCATTCCCTCGGGCGCGGGCACGTTTTCCAGTTCGCGACTTCCGCGCAAACCGCCTGGAACAACATGGCGCTGACCCCGGTTTTCCCGATGCTCATGCAGCAGATCGTGACCTACCTCGCGGGCCGCGAGTTCGAGCAGCCCCGGGTTGTCGGGGATTCGCTTTCTCTCTCCTACGTCCAGCAACCCGATGCGAACGACGCGGTTTACGAAACCCCTTCGGGCCATACCGTGACCGTTCCGGTCAGCGAGCATGACAACCAGTTCGTGGCCATGCTCGGGAGTGCGGACGAGGCGGGCTTCTATGAGGCGAAGGTCAGCGTCCAGGCACCGGGCATGCCGGTGGCCGTGAACGTCGATACCCGCGAGTCTGAAATTGCCTCCCTGACCGCCGGGGAACTCCGGAAAAACGTCGATGGGCTCGGCCTGACCATCGCGTCCTCGGAAACGGAACTCGCCGCCGCGATCCAGGAGGCGCGCATAGGCAGCTCGTCATGGCGTCAGTTCATGATCGCGGGACTTGTCCTATTGCTGGCCGAAAGCCTGATGGCCGACTGGCTGCGCAAACGGAAAGCCGCCCGCGCCAAAAAACCGGCCATCGCGCCGGAAACCCCTGCCCCCCTTTCCGATGTTTGAACCGATACTATCCATCGCGAAGATCGAGCAGGTCTTCTTCGCACGGCCCATCCCCACGGTGGCCCTTGCCGGAGTGCTTGTGGCGATCCTGCTGCTGACCATCCACCTGTATCGGCGGGCTTGGGGCATGCCGCAATGGCTTCGTGCCGTGCTCGGGGTTTCGCGCTTCGTGGTGCTGGCCTTGGTCGTCGCCACCTTGCTGGAACCGACCGCCCTCGTGACCGAGACGCATACCCGCGTCCGCAGCCTGCCGGTGCTGCTGGATGTTTCCGAAAGCATGTCAATGAAAGACCAGCGCAAGCGCTCTGGGGATGTGGCGGATGCGGCCGCCGCACTCGGGCTGTTTTCGCTTGATGACACATCTGATCCCGATTCGCTGGTCATGGGACTTGACTCGAACCAGCGCCGGGCGATTTCCGATTCCTCGCGCTTCGACCTCGCGGGAGCCATCCTGACGAAATCGGCTCGCCCTGTCCTTGAATCGCTGGGTGACGGCGTGGATCTGAGTTACCACGCCTTCGGCCAGGCTGCGCGGCTGCTCAGCGACGGGAAATTCCTCTCGTCCGGAGAGCTTTCAAGACTGGAGCCCAACGAACAGGGAACATCCATCGCGGCCTCGCTCGAAGCGGTCGCCAACTCGGGCGGAATCCCTCCGGCGGGCATCCTCCTGCTTTCCGACGGCATCGACAACACCAGCTCCCAGCGCTCCGAGGCCGTGCTCCGCGATCTCGGCGCGCGTGGCATCCCCGTTTTCACCGTGCCCCTCGGCCTGCCCGATCCCGATGATGTCTCGATCCGCAACATCGTGATGCAGGAGGTGGCGTTCTCCGGCGATCAGGTGCCGGTTCGGGCCCACATCCAGTCGAAGGGCTACGAGAAGCGCACCGCCAAGCTCACTGTGAAACTCAACGACCGGCAGGTCGCCCAGAAACGGGTGCGCCTCGAGGGCGGCCTGCAGTTCGAGGACATCGAGTTCAACGTCGACCTCTACGAAAAGGGCGCGGCGCGGGTCGAGGTTGCGATCGAGCCTTTCGAAGACGAGGTGTCGGCGGCCAACAACCGCATCGAGCGCAGCGTCCGGGTGGTCAACGAAAAGGTCAACGTGCTCTACATCGAGGGCAACAACCGCTGGGAATTCCGCTACCTCACCGCGATCCTCAAGCGCGACCCACGCCTGAAAACCACGTTCATCTCATCCTCGGCCGGCCCAGAGTTCGCGCGCAACTCGCCCGAATACATCGAGCGCTTCCCCGCGAAACGCGAGGAGGCTTTCCAATACGACCTCGTCATCCTCGGTGATGTCGATGCCGCGTTTTTCACCCCCGAGGAGCTGGGTCTGTTGGAGGAACTGATCCGCGACCGGGGCGGCTCCCTGCTGGTGCTCTGCGGGCCCATGCACACGCCCGCTTCGTATGGAGGCACGCCGGTCGAGGCGATGCTGCCGGTTCGTTTCGATCCCGACAGCGAGTGGGATCTCACATCCGAATCGGTCTATCCGATGCTCACGCCCGAGGGGCGCAGCAGCATGGTGATGGTGCTTGAGAACGAGCCGGAGGAAAACGACCGGATCTGGAGCCGCGTCGCGCCGCTCGACCACCTCCCGCCCCTGCTCGGCGCCAAGCCGGGAGCTACGGTGCTCGCCACCCTTTCCGATGCCGCAGAGGGATCGCAGCGCTACCCGATGGTCGCATGGCAGCGCTACGGCACCGGCAAGTGCATGTCGCTCGCCACAGACCGCCTCTGGCGCCTGCGTTTCAACACCGGCGACAAATACCACTGGCGCGTTTGGTCCCAGTCCATCCAGTTCCTCACGCTCTCGCGCCTGATGGGCGAGCACATGCGCATCCGCCTCGAGACCGACCGCTCGACCTATCGCGGCGGTGAGCAGGCGCGCCTGTATGCCCACGTGCTCGACGAGGATTTCGAGCCGGTGATCCAGCCCTCGTTCGAGATCGCTGTCACCGGGGTGGATGGAAACGCCCAGCAACAATCTGTGAGCCTGCAGCCTGACCGGACGACTCCCGGCCTTTACGAAGGTTATTTCACCCCGGCGGCCGCAGGCAGATACCGCGTCGAGGCCAACGAGGACGACAAGGCGGTCTCCAACTCCACCGAATTCCAGGTGGCGGACGTGAAACAGGAACTGGCAAAAACGGATGCGGATCTAGATCAAATGAAACGGATCTCCACCCTCACCGGCGGTGCCATGCTCGGCATCCGCGAACTCTCCAAGCTGCCTTCGCTTTTGAAAACCGCCCCGTCCGAGACGTCGGTGCGTTCCGAACGCCCCCTCTGGGATCACTGGATCATCGTCCTGATGCTCGTCACCCTGCTTGGGGCCGAGTGGATCATGAGAAGAAAACACGACCTGCCATGACGCAACCCACCCCAAACCACGCCCTCGAATCCTGCGTGCAAGCGGTATGGCGCCGCACGCAACGGAAACATCTGGTTTCCGGCCTGCTTGCGGCCTGCCGCTGGGGTGTTCCGCTCTTTTTCCTGGGAATGCTCATCGACCGCTATGCCTACCTGCCGGGTGCGGGTCGCGCGGTCATCCTTTTGGTCCTTCTCGCGACATCGCTCTACAAGGCATGGCAGAACGGCTGGCGCAAGCTCCGCTCCTTCGATCCCACACGCACGGCGATGGGAATCGAGAAACAGGAAGGAGGCTTTGATAGCCTGCTTACCACCGGGATCGAGCTTTCCAAAACGGGAGCGCCTCCCGGCACATCCCAGGCGCTCTGCGACGAAACGATACGCAAGGCCGAACAGGCCGCCGCCGGGCTGCAGCCCGCGAAAATCGTCAGCCTCTCCAGCCTCCGGATCCCGGCCCGGATCGCGGTGGCGCTGGGTGTGGCGGTTCTGCTATTCGCCGCGTTCAAAGGCCCCTTCCTGGCGGCCGGACTTGCGCGCATTTTCACGCCATGGGTGACGGTCGCCTACCCGACGAAGACCAAGCTCGATCTCGGCAACGCGGATCTCGTGGTGAAGGAAGGCTCCAGCGCACAAATCCTCGTAGGTGTTTCCGGAGCCGTTCCGGATTCCGCGAAGCTGCTGCTGCAGACCGGGGATGGAAGTCCCCGCGCAATGGATCTGGCGGTCACGGACGGCCAGGCGGAATACATGATCGAATCCGCCTCCCGCGATTTCACATACCGGGTGCATGCCGGGGATGCGAGGAGCGAGTGGCACCATGTCCGCGTCGTCTCCGCTCCACGGATCAAGAACGTCGCGGTCGCGCTGGATTTCCCCGACTACCTGGAAAAGGAAAACGAAACGGTGGAGGCCATGACCCTGACCGTCCCCGAGGACACCAAGATCCGCTGGGAGCTGGAACTCGACCAGCCGGTTCGTGATGCCGTCCTCCACCGCGATGGCGAGGAGCCGGTGGCGCTGGAAACCGCCGCTGGCGGGCGTCGCATTGTGATTGATGAGACCGTCGATGCCTCAAAGGGCTACAGCTTCTCATGGGTGGAAAAAGAACACGGCTTCGAGTTCGCCAGCCCGCGCTATTATCTGCAGGTCGCCTCGGATCAGGAACCGCGCGTCGAGCTGGTCTCCCCGGAGCAAAACCTCAGCGCCATGCTCGGTCGCCCGCTCGACCTCGTGGTACGCGCCAGCGACGACCATGGGATCGGCGAAACCACGGTCACCTTCCGGGTCAACCTCCGCCCGGAAAAAACCATCACGCTGCCCAAGCCCGTGCGTGCCGGCGAAGGCGCGCAGAAGATCGACTGGGACTACCGCAAGGAACTGCCCGATCTCCAGGTCGGCGACTCGGTTTCCTTCGTGGTCGGGGTGGCCGACAGATATCCGGGCGAGAACGGCCCGCACCGAGCGCGCACCGAACTGCGCCGCATCACCTTCCTTTCGCGCGAGGATTACCTTGCCGCGATCACCAAGCAGATGGAGCGCTTGCTCACCAACGTGCGCGCCATCTACCGGCAGGAGCGCGCCGCCCACGAGCTTGTGCTAGGCCTCGATCCCGCTGCGGAAAGTTTCCTGCCGACCTGCCAGCTCGAGGTGATCCGCCAGGAAATGATCCGCGAACAGCTGGTCACCACCGCCGATGGCGTGAAAGCCTTGCTCGACGACTTGGCGGCCAACCAGGTGAGCGACGCCGTGGAAAGCGAATCGCTCTCCGCCATGCAGGATGGCCTGCGCGGCATTGCCTCGGAGCACGTCGCCCGTGCCGCCGATCTCCTGCGCAAGCAGGTCGGCGCGGATTCGCAAGATCCGCAGCCCGCCATCGAAGCGGTGAACGAGGCAGCCCGCGAGCTCGGCGGCTTGGTTTTGCAGCGCGACATCGACGCCGCCCGCGAGGTCTTCGCACGCGAGACCCACATGCTCGCCCGCGAACTCGCCCGCCTCCGCCTTCGCCTCCTCACCGCCGGCCCGGATCGGGCCGAGTCCCTCGCGAAGGGGCATGAGGATGTCGCCGAGTGGACGGACCAACTCCTCGGCAGGCTCACCAAGGGCATGATCTACGAAAAACGCCCGCTCGCCGTACTCGGCCTCAACCGCCGCATCCACGCCCTGCGCACCGGCGGGGTCGCCGAATCGATTCGCAAAACCGCATCGCTCGCACGAGAGGGCAAAACCGCCGAGGCGGCCGCACTCCAATACCCCCTCATCCGCCCGCTGCTTGAGGCGGAGTTCACGATGCGGGCAGGTTCCGAGTATGCCCTGATCCGGGATCTCCACGGGCAGATCGCCAGCCTCGCTTCCGACCAGCAGGAACTCCTCGCCGCCTGTGAAAAACTGCCGGACTTTTCCGGCCGGGTGGAGGAGCTGAAGAAACGCCAGACGGACTTGCGCGATGCCCTCGTGCTCGCCCCGCTTCCCGCCATACCCGCCGCACGCGCACGGCTCTTCGATCTCGTGTTGCCATCCATTCCGCCAACCGACGAGTTCCGGCTCCGCGCCGAAACCCTGATGGGCGAGGCCATCGCCGGGCTTGGGAAGGGCTCCAGGGATGACACGCTTGCACACCAGCGCGGGGCGGTGGAATCGCTCCGCGAATTCGAAGGCATCCTCAAACGCTGGTTCGGGGAGTTGGCCCAGAAGTCGCTCGGCGTTTCCACGCTCGTTTCCGATGCCACCAACCGCGCAGGCGCGCTTGAGCAATTCGAAACCCGCCAGATCGTCCTGCTGGAAAGAACCGAGGAGGCCGCCCTCGACGAGAAGAACCCCAAGGAACTCGCCGAAGACCAGGATTCGATCGCGGCGGAGATCGAAGACTTCCGCAAGGAAATCGCCGGAGCCGGAGCCTCGAAAGAGGTTCTCCCGCTGATCGGGAGGCTCGATGCGGTGGCGAAGGCCATGAATCTCGCCACCGCGACCTTGCGCGGAAAGAGCGCCGAGGAAGCCCTTGGGCACCAGGAGGCCGCCGCCGCTGCGCTCACCGAGGCACGCGCCATCGCCGATGGCCAGCTGGCCCAGCTCAACCTGCTCCAGCAGCTCATCGGCTTCGAGCAATCGGTCGCCAAGGCCAGCGAAGGCATGGCAGATGTCGTCGGCGGACAGAATGATCTCATAGCCGCCACGGAAGCCGCCGACGAGGATTCGTTGCCGCCCTTGCTCGCCCCGCAGAAAAACCTCCTCGCATGCCTCAGCGACATCGCGCCCAGCCTCGATCTGGTCGCCGCGCGCCTCGATGTCGGCACGCCGCTGGTCTTCGCCGCATCGGATGTCGAGGACGCGCTCCTCGCCATGGAGGATGGCGACGCCGAGGGCGCGGCCGAGATCCAGGGCATCGCCGTCGAGTCGCTGGCCAAGGTGCGTGGCCTCGTTTCCGAGATCTCGGTGCAGACCGGTTACGTGGCGGAGATCGTCGAGTTTCTCCATGAAGCCACCTCGGAAGCCTCCGTGCTCGCCTTCCGCCAGCGCCAGATCCGCGAGAACCCCGATGCCAAGGACGCTGCATCACTCCAGCAGGCGCTCGCCTCCGAAACCGGAAAATACGGAAACATCCTCACAGCGGTCGCGGGCACCATCGATTTCCAGCAGCTCGACGAGAAAGCGAAGGAAAGGCTCGGCGAGATCGATCTCACGGTCGATTTCGGAGCACCCGCCGCGCAGATGGAGGAGGCGGTGAAACTCCTCGGATCCGGCCAAGCGGCGGACGAAGCGATGTTGGCCGCCGAGAAGGCGCTCGGCTCGAACGCGGAGCAGTTGCTGGTCATCATCACCATGCTCAATGGCCTGCCCGCCATCGAGGTGACCAGCGCCTCCTTGCCGGAGCTTCATCGCCTCATCGCCGTCCTCGACATCGCCAGCAAGCACCGCCAGCTGATGCGAGAAACACAGGGCGCGGCCGACAAGGATCTCCCTGCGCTTGCCGCCAGGCAGAAAAAAATCGCCGAATCCGCCACCAAGTATCTCGGTGGCGAAACCAGCCACCCGATGCTTGTCACCGCACACGGACAGCTTGCGCCCATCGAGGCCGCGCTCACGGCTTCCCGCAAGGCCGAAGCCGGCTCCGCCCAGCTTGCCGCCGACCAAACACTCCGCCACTTCATCCTCGAGCAGGCGCTCGTCCTCAACACCGCCACGCCGCCCCCTTCCTCCAGCTCCGACCCTGTCATCACCGAATCCGAAACCACCGACCTCTCGGAATCGGACACGGTCGGTTTCGTCTCCGATTTCGTCAGCGGCGAGGCACCCAAGGACAAGGAATCCGAATGGGAAATCCTCGGCACCCGCAACCGCGCCGCCCTCAACCAGAACTTCGCCCGCGAGCTCCCGCTCGAATTCCGGGCCACCTTGAAAAACTACTACGAAAGGGTCGCGAAATGAGAACACCTACAAATCCTGGCGGCGGATCCCATCCGTCATGCCAATCCAATGCCCAGGCCATGCCATCTCTTCATCCGCGTCCATGCGCTTGCATTGACTCCATTACATTCCGTCCAAACGGATTGGCTGCGCGTTTCGATGGAATTCGCCAAAGCTCATTAAGTGTTCGTGGTTCAAGTTTCTTTCGTCGGCTGCTCCTCGCCACCCTGATCTGCGGTTTCACCCCACTCCACGCCCAAGACCCGTCAGATTCACCCACCGACGCCCCGGAACTGACGGAAGCCGCCGACCTTGCCATAGAGCGCGGCCTCCAATACCTCATCGCCAGCCAGAACGCCAACGGCTCATGGACCTCCAAGGATGGGAACTTCGATGTCGCCGGAACCTCGCTGGGCCTCATGGCTTTCATGGTCAAGGGCGAGTTCCCCGGCTTTGGGCGCAACGGCGCAGCGCTCGACCGCGCCAAGGAATACCTGCTCAAGAAAGCCGAGGAATCCTCCACCGGATATCTCAACGGGATGTATGAGCATGGGCTATTCACCCTCGCCCTCTCCGAGATGTGGGGCATGACCAACAACACCGCCGACAACAAGAGGATCCAAACCGCCCTGGAACGCGCCGTGCAGGTGATACTCCGCGCCCAGAGCCCTCTCGGCGGTTGGCGCTACCAAGCCCGCCCGGATGCGGGACAGGACACCTCGGTCACCGCCATGGTATTCGTCTCCCTCGCCTCCGCCCGCCAGGCCGGGATCCTGGTGCCCACGGAAACGATCGACCGCGTCGTCAGCTACCTGCGCGATCAGGTATGGAACGAGAAATCCGGCGGCTTCGGCTACCAAGGCAATGGCGGCGGCACCCTCGCCTGCACCGGCGGCGGCGCCTACGCGGCCCAACTTTGCGGCATGCGCGACACCGAGTGGGTGCAGGCCGCCATCCGCTACCTCGAGAACAGCCCGAAGATCTTCAACCGCGCGGAGATCGGCCACTACTACTACGCCCACTACTACGCCATGCAGGCGATGGTCCAGGCCGGCGACGAACACTATGCGAAGTGGTACCCGCAGATCCGCGATTCCCTCATCTCCCTCCAGAAGCCCGACGGCTCATGGAACGAAGGCACCGCCGACAAACCCGAGCCCTACCCCCACAAGACCCCGATGTCCATCATCATCCTCGGCACCCCCCACCGCTATATTCCGGTTTACCAGCAGTAGGAATCCGGATCTGCCGTTGGTCTTTGTCCGTCGGTGCAGTGCCACGATGTGACGAAAATCTGTCGTTGCTATCTTTTGGAGGCGGAATTGCCACGCATGGAATCCGCCAGTTGCTGCGCCTCATCGAGAAAAGCCCTGGCGAGCTCGTTGGGCGGGCCGTTGGTGAATCCGCCGAAGAGGATTTCCGGGAATCCCGGTAAATCCAGTGCACGCACGCCGGAGGGCAGGCTGGCACCAGGGACATCGAGAGCGAGGCCGACTCCGAAACCGGAGGCCACATAGCGGGTGACAAGTTCCAGGCTCGCAAGTTCGTAGGCCGGGTACCAGTCGATGCGGCGCCGGTGCAATTCCTTTTGGAAAATCCGGCAGGTGGGTTCGTTTTTCGGGAGTGCGATGAGCGGCATGTCGATGCGATCCTGCCCGAGGATTTGCGAAGCCTCCTTGATCGGCGAGTCGTCTTTCACCAGCAGGATACAGGGAAGCCGGAAAATCACGCGGCAATCCCACTGGGTGGCGACCGTTTCATCGGCCGATGCGAGACCGATATCAATTTGCCGGCTGCGCAGCATTCGCGTGATTTCGTCGATTCGCGCCGAGACCAGGCTGAAATGAAAACGGGGAACGCGCTGCCGCATGCGCTCCATCAAATGCGGGAGGTAGTCGCGCTGCACGATTTCCGGGCAGGCGATCCGCAGGTGATTGGCTCCTCCACCCCGGATGCGCTCGGCAAGTCCGTCGAGATTGCCGAAAAACGGCTCGATGGCATCAAACAGGATGCGCCCCTCGGCGGTGAGCTCGAAAGGGCGCCTTTGGAAGAGGGTTTTCCCAAGGTTGTCCTCGAGCTGGAGGATCTGGGAACTGATCGTGGATTGCTGGATGCCGTAGGGCATCTGCCGCGAAGCGGTGGTGATCCCACCGAAACGGGCGACATGATAGAAGAGTTCCAGGTGGTGGATGTTCATCGACTGATACGATGCGATCATGGATATTTCCCATTAGGGAACAAGCATCGGTTTGATGGATGATGTCTGCATTGATTGCGAACAGCCAACACTCCAGCAAAACCGCCAAGCTTGTTGCACGAAGCCTGTGGCTGTCTTCCCACGATGCCATGCTGCGCAAATTGCTGCCAGGCGGCTCCGTGAAAATCCTGGGCTCGGTGCCGGAGGTGTCAGGCGGTGCGTTTGGGATGCTGTGTCGTTTCACTCCATTCCGTTGGATGTGCGGGTTGATCGAACGGATCGCCCTGCCGGGGATCGCAGCCCATTACCTTGCCCGCAAGGCCTGGATCGAGCGGGAAGTCCGTAATGCGCTGGCAGATGGCCTTCGCCGTGTGTTGGTCATCGGTGCGGGATTTGATCCGCTCGCGGCGCGGCTATCATCCGAGTATCCGGAGGTGGATTTCATCGAACTCGATCATCCTGCGACGCAGAAGGAAAAGGCGAGATCGCTTTTCTCTGGAAATAATCTGCATTTGCTCGGGGTGGATCTGGGGCACGAATCGCCCTTGGGCGCTTTCAGGGAAGCCGGCCCCGTTGCGGAACCGGCCATGGTGGTCGCAGAGGGATTGACGATGTATCTCCGGGAGGAACGCGTGATCCGCTTGCTCCGGGACGCCGCCATTCTCGCCGGCGACGGAGGTAGGGTTCTGTTTTCATTCATGGAGCGACGCGATGACGGATCCATCGGTTTCCAAGGACAAAGCGCATGGGTGAGGCGCTGGCTCGACGCTTGTGGGGAAAGCTTCCTGTGGGGGATGGAGCTTACCCGGATCGGTTCCTTTCTCGCCAAATGCGGACTCGCTCCATCCGAGATGGCTGGAGCCGAGATCCTGCGCCGGGATGTCCTGAAGCCGAACGGCCTGCATGCCCTCCGCCTCGCCCAAGGGGAATGGCTTTGCCTGGCAACACCCAAACGACCATGAAACCAACCCTCTGCAATGACATCCACTCCAAGCTCAATCCGTCGCTTGTCGCCGGGGTGTGTCGCCCCACCACGACCACCGAAGTGGCAGCGGCCATCCGCAAGGCGGCGCAGCTAGGTCTCGCGGTTTCCGTTTGTGGCGGTCGCCACGCGATGGGCGGCCAGCAATTCGGTGCAGGCACCCTGTTGTTGGATCTGACGCAGCTGAACTGGATCGGAACGCTTGATTCCAAGGACGGGATCATCGAAGCGGCTTCCGGGGTGATGTGGCCACAGCTCATCGATGCCCTGCACCGCATGCAGGAAGGCTGCGACCTCCTCTGGAGCATCCGCCAGAAGCAAACCGGCGCCGACAAGCTGACGCTCGGTGGCGCTCTCGCTGCCAATATCCACGGGCGCGGCCTGCTGATGCGCCCCATCATAGATGACGTCGAATCCTTCGCCCTTGTGAACGCAGAGGGTGAAATCCTCGAATGCAGCCGTTCCGAAAACGCCGATTGGTTTCGTCTTGCGATCGGTGGCTACGGCCTTTTCGGCGTGATCGCTTCCGTGCGCCTGCGCCTTGCCCCCCTGCGGAAACTCCGGCGTCGCGTCGAGCTCGTTCCGATCGATCAATTCCTCCCGAAAATCGGAGAACGCATCCGGGAGGGGGCCGTTTTCGGAGACTTCCAGTTTTCCATCGACGAACAATCTCCGGATTTCCTCAGACGCGGTGTGTTTTCCTGTTACCTGCCGGCGGACGAAGCGGAGGAAATGACTGTTCCGAGAGGGCGGTTGGGCCCGGATGACTGGAAGCGTTTGATGAAACTCGCCCACGACGACCGTGCCAGGGGATTTGCCGAATACTCGTCCTTCTACCTGAAGACCGATGGCGGAGTGTATGGGTCGGACACCCATCAGCTTAGCGTTTACGTGGACGATTATCATAGCGGGCTGGATCATGCCTGCGGTGCGAAGATCCCATGCAGCGAGATGATCAGTGAGCTGTATGTCCGCCGGGAGCATCTCGTGCGGTTCATGGGAGAAGCCGCCTGCATGCTGCGGGCGGGTGGTGTCCCGGTGATCTATGGGACGGTTCGCCTGATCCGGCGCGACGAGGAAAGCTTCCTGCCCTGGGCGAAGGAGGATTATGCATGTGTCATTTTCAACCTGCATACCGAGCACAGCCCGGAAGCCATCGCCCGCACCGCAGTGGTTTTCCGCAAGCTCATCGATCTCGCGCTGGGTTGCGGAGGATCGTTCTATCTCACCTATCACAACTGGGCGAGGCTGGATCAGATCCAGCGCGCTTATCCGGATTTCGGGAGGTTTCTCGCCGAGAAGAACGCGCGGGATCCGTCCGCGCGATTTCAGAGCGATTGGTGGCGGCGCTTCGAAAACCATCGGCGAATGAGCGTGATTTCCGCAGTTCGACTCACATTTTTTCACCTCAGGGTCGCAAAACCATGCGAGCTGCCCGCTGAGAACGAAGCCGGTGCGTTTGGACTTGAGCATGAAGCCAAGGCCGCGACGGATCGCGGAGCCTCGCCTGTTAGGAGGGACGAATGGTTCAAGGTCCGGATGCAAAATTCATTCACCCGATGGGTGAAAGCGGTGCGCCGGAGAAAATCCCCCGCAATGATGGCTTTTCCCGGAGTTTCCTTGGGTATCCCTGCGTCTCCTGCGGCGGATCCTACGATAAGGGCGGCCTCCCGCGAAGGAGGGGCCGCCTTGCCAGTTCTCACGGTTGGGCTGGTCAGGGAATGGTCACGACAACCTTGAGCCGGGCGAAGATCTTGCCGTCGGAGGAGAGTGCCGAGCGGCGGAGTTTCACC
The DNA here is from genome assembly GCA_017798145.1 of Akkermansiaceae bacterium. Lineage (NCBI taxonomy): Bacteria > Pseudomonadati > Verrucomicrobiota > Verrucomicrobiia > Verrucomicrobiales > Akkermansiaceae > Akkermansiaceae bacterium. The sequence continues at coordinate 3,607,729 of CP059069.1, forward strand.
ACGACCCTGTCAACGGCCGTGTCAAAGCCGTCGTCGGTTGTCTCGATGATCACGTTGGTGCCATCGTGAACCGCATCGGTCCAACCGCTCAGACCCGTGCCATGCTCCACTGCGATCGCGGTATTGGCATCGGCATTGGCCGCGTCCGTCCGCCTGAAGGTGAAGATCAGGAAATCAGGGTCGGTGGTGTTGTCGATCGTCGGTGCCAGGCCCGGATCGTCATTTCCATCCGTCGGATTCCCACCTACCACCCATTCGATGCCGGTGGCAAGCCCGCCGTTGTCGAAGTCAAGGTCTGCAGAAGTGTTGCTGAGGCCTGGGAAGCCGCCGGCCCAACCGGCGTAGCCAGGAGGAGGGGTTCCCGTGCCCAAAACGGTCAGTTCTTCTGAAAGCGCGTAGAAGTTGTATCCGCTTGTTGCCGCTCCGTTGAACGATTGCGTCCACCGGCCATCGGAAAAATGGGATCTGCCATACTGAATCGCGGGAGTTGTCGCGTCATCGCCACCCAAAACCTGCGGGGTCGTGGCTCCACCAGCCGCATTGATGACGGCCGTAGCGACTCCGGTAGGGTCCGTGCCCGTAGCGACGTTCGTGAAATCGGGGAAGAGGTTGCCGGTTTCGTCGTAGTTTATGCCTGCGTCAAGGCTTCCATCCCAGAAATCCTCGTAGCTATCGGCGATCTTGACATTCTTGATGTTGAAGATGCCGACACCAGTTCCGGTGGTGTTCGTGTTGTCGATTGCATCGACCGTCAGGGTCGAGCCGATGGCAGTCCAGTTGACCGCGCCGTATCCGGCAGCATTGGCAACGCCCTGAACGAAACTGTTGTAGTCCGCGATGTCGGTGGAATCGGCCGGGCGCTGGGTGCTGGTGATGAAGATGATCCGGTAGGTGTCGCCCTGCGCCCATGCCAGGCCGGTGGCTGGGTTGATCCCTCCGTTCGCGTTGACAATGTCGAGCAATCCGAGCTGGCCAGCCAATTCCGGTGCAGGGTTCACCGTGATGGCAGTGTCATCCGGAAGTGCGGAGGTCGTTTCCAGGAAATTGCCTGACAAGTCTTCGATCACCGCTCCTGCCGCGATCTGGAGAATCAGGCTGCCAGCGCTGGAAGTGGTCACCACCACCTCGTAAACCGCAGGGTTCCCGGTGGCCGAGACGCTGTCAATCGTCACACCGGCCGTTCCGCCGTTTTCAAAGTCGTCCGTTCCGACCGTTCCCGACTTGACCCCTTTGTCGAAGGTGACCGTATAGGTCGGGGTGGAGAACTTGGTCGCAACGATGGGTGCTCCCGAAACGTTGTCATCGATGGACACCAGAACCGGCGGGGCGCTGTCATCGATGACGTTGAGCGTGGTGTCGTCGGGGATGGCCGTGGCGGTGTCCAAGGGGTTCCCGTTCAGATCCGTAACCACTGCCCCTGCGGCGAGCTGCAGGACAAGGGTTCCTGCGCCCGTCGGCGTGACCTTAACCTCGAAGCTTCCGTTGGAAGTGAAGGTGGGGCGGACCAGGTCGATCGTGGCGGTGGCCGTGCCGGCGTTCTCGAAATCCCCGGCATCCAGGGTTTTGGGAGCGATGCCCTCGTCGAACGACACGGTGTAGACCACCGGGCCGGCGTTGAGCAATACGTCTGATCCGCCCTTGTCATCCACGATGGACGAAAGGCTCGGGCTCACGCTGTCAGCCAGGTCAACGACGGTGAGAGGGTAAGAGATGGCATACATCCTGTTGGCCGTGGTGGTTGTGGTTCCAAAACGGTTCCAAACCCGGCCGGGGTTGTTGGCATTGGAGCTGCCGTACGAGGTGTCATTCGGGTTGGTGTCCGCGCTCTTGCCCATGGGCCTGGTGGTGTTTCCTGCGCTGTCGCAGCCGGTCACACAGTTGGCCCCATGAACGTTTGCGCTGTCGCCGAGGCCGAATTGGTTGAGGAAGGGCGAGTAATAGACGCTTTGCGAGGCCACCACATCGTTTCCACTCGAATCCTTGTTGGTGGTTCCGGCAGCCAGGCGAAGGGTATTGTTGTTATCGAACGGGTTGCTCCAGCTGTTCCAGATGTCAGCGTTGTTCCTCGCGATGCAGGTTGTCCCATCCATGGCATAGACCGGATCGCCGGCTCCGCCTACTCCGCTGCCGCCGGTGAGATCGGTCGTTCCCGAGAATTCCTTGACCGTCCTTAACGGGGCGCTTGCATCCGGGAAGTTGGAATCCAGGTTAAGCGTGATCATGGGAGCCCAGTAGGAACCTTGCAGAGCCGTCACCTTCGCAGCCTCGCTGTCCACGAAATCGTAGTAAAACTGGGGATCGTTGGACTCCGTTCTGGTGGTGCCGTCGGTATAGAAAGCGAGGCGGTATCTGTCGCCGACCTTCCAGGCCTCACCCGTGTTCGGGTTGATCCCGCCGTTGGCGTTGAGATCGAGGATGCCCAGCTGGCCGCCGAGGGGTGCGGCGATGTTGACGGTGCCCTCGGCGATGCTTGTCTTGGGGGTCGGCGAGGAATCGTCGGTGACGCGGAGCTTGATCGTGTTGGCTCCGACGCTCATGCCGTAGGTGGTCTGGAGATCGGCGTAGCTGATCGCGGTCGGGGTGGCTCCGGTGATCAGCTCGTCGAAGTCGCCGTCGTTGTCCAGGTCCCACTCATAGGTGGTGATCGTTTGGCCGTCGGAAGGCGAGGAAGCGCTGCCATCCAGGGAGACCGAGCCGCCAATGGCCACGTCATAGGGCCCGCCCGCATTGGCGACAGGTGTGCCAAGCGCGACGGTGAGCTGGACGTCGTCGAAGTCGGTTTCCCCTCCTCCCACGAGAGCCTTGGTGAGAAGGCGGATCTCGAGGGGTTGGCCGACCAGCGCCGCGTCGGCGGCATTGTAGACATAGGAAACCGTGGAAGTCGTGAAGGTGCCTTGGGCGGGCGGGTTGGAGTTATCGTCCTGGCCATTGGTCAGGACGGTGCCTCCAGCCAAAAGCTGCACCGTGTAGCCCTCAAAGTTGAAGGCATTCGAATACCCGACCCTGACGGTGAGCGTGTAGTCCGAATCGGCCGCGAACGTGGCACCAAGCACCTGGGCGAGGCCTTGGCCGGCCGCGCCACCAAACACATAGCCTACATTCGATCCCTCAGGGGCTTCCCCGGTGTAATCTGTGGCGGAAGGATTCCATACCCCCGCATCCACTCCGCCGATGACAGTCCAGCTTGCAGGAGGGCCGTCGATCTGGGTGTCCGCCACCGCGGGATTCTCGAAGCCGGGGTTCTCTATGTTGATCGGCACGGCAGCGAATGCGGCGGTGCTCCAGCCCAGCGCGGCTGCGGTTGCGAACGCGGCGAGGGATGCATGCAGTCTCAGGTATTCATTAGGTTTCATGTTATGTGTATCGATTGGATTTCGAGGTTATGTTTTCAGGGATTCCGCACTCATGGCTTTTCGCAAAAAAGCATTATAAATGAACATCAATCTCAGTACAGCGAGTGGGACACCCTCATGGCAAGACAAATCCTCCGAAACGGTTTCAGGGCGGCTTCGGAGCCCCGGATTACCGTCCCAATGGGCGCCAGAGGGCAAGAACGGCTGCGACTGCATGAAAGAGACTCAGCCGCTTGCTCCGTAAGCTCATCCGTCTCCACCAATATCCCTATGATTCCACTACGCATGCTAACCGCAATCGCTCTTGCGACAGCTTCCATTGCAACCCACGCCACGGCCAAGGAGGTGGTTGAAATCCCGCTCAATGGCCGCGGCACGGCGTTGCTCGGGAAGTATTCCGGGGAGCTGGAATCGCTGCGTTCGTCAGTGCTTGCTTCTGTGCCGGCGGTTGAGGAGGCGAAAAAGACCCGCTTCCAGGAAGCCCGCGCGAAATGGAACGGGCTGACCCAACCCAATGACGAAACCCCGCCCGCCGAGCGGAAGGCTTTGGAGGAGCTGAGGGATCGGACGCAGGCCGAGGGCATTGAAGCGGCATCCGCGCTGCTGGCCGATCTCAGCCCTTTTCTTTCCTCGGATGCGCTGGATTCGAAGCTGATTCGCATTGCCGTGCTCACCCACGCCACCCCTCGCGGGCTTGCCGAGTTCGCCCAAAAAGGTGCCGCACAGGAGAAACTCCTGGAAACGCTTTTCGCCGACGAGGGGCTGATGCGGCAGGTGCTTGAGGCGGGTGGTGCCAACGGCGGGGCGTATGGGGAAATGATGCAGGTTTACTCCGCGATCCTTGCCAAGAGCGAGCGGGCACGCGAGGTGGGAAGCATCTTCCAGAGGCTGGCCCTCGGCACCGCGATCCATATGCCATGGCAGGGTGGGAAACCGGCGGCCGGTGTGCACGGTATCGTATACCGCACACAATATGATATCGATCAGGTCGAACGCTACCTCCACTACGAAAAGGCCTACCTGGACGGCGAGCTGGACGCCGCTTTCCCCGACTTCAATACCTGGGAATGCCGCTTCATCACCGATTCCGAATACAGCAACGAGGATCTGACCTGGATGCGCCAAATGATGCGCACCTACCGCCCCGACCAGATCACCACCGAAGACATGAAATGGCGCTACGTCCGCATCATCAAGGATGACGTCCCCTACTGCAGCACCACGCACGACCCATCGATCGGATCTCCGGCGCAGGAGCAGATCGCCCTAGGCGGAATCTGCGGGCGGCGTGCCTTCCTCGGGCGTCTCTCCACCCGCGCCTTCGGCATCCCGACGCGCGCCTCGACACAAAGCGGGCATGCCGCGATGAGCCGCTGGACGCCCGATGGCTGGGTTGTCGTCCTGGGTGCATGGTGGAGCCAGGCATGGTGCGGGCCGCAGGGTGGGCTCGACTTCCTGCTCGATTCGCAGGCCCGCGAGTTCGGGGACGAATACCAGATCGTGCGACGCGCCCAGTGGATCGGCGATGCCTTGGGCGAGGATGACGTGGACATCGGCCATGGCAAATTTGGCAAGGGCGGCGGGTTCTGGGACGGCCTCGCATTCGTGAAGAAGCAGCTCATCGTCAAAAAGGCCGAGGTCGAGGCGCTCGAACTGGTCGGCGGCATGAAGCTCGGCGAATCCGACGAACTGATCGGCGACGAGGAAGGCGAAGACATCGAGATCCCCGATGCGGACAAGGAGATCAAGGTGGCGGACGACGGCACGATCAAGATCCCTGCCGTCGCGTGCTACTCGCCGCGCAAGAGCTCGGATCGCGTCCTGTTCCTGAAGAGCTGGGATGAAGGTTACCAGCTCCACTACAGCCGTCTCGGCCAGCGACCGGAGCTTTTCAAATACAACATCGAGGTGCCGGCGGAGGGGGAATACGAACTCACTGCGGAGGTGGCCACCGTATCGCTGAACCTCGAGGTGCTTGTCAGGGCCAACCGCGACGATCCTGCCCCATACGCCATCCCCTACACCAAGGGGATGTGGGCGGAATCCAAACCCATGAGGCTGAAACTCTCTGAGGGACGCAACCTAATCAGCGTCACCGCACGCACGCCGAACCGCGGGGTGAGCATCAGGAACTGGCTTCTCAAGCCGGTGAAGTGAGCTGCCTGCCAAAGGTTTATCCAAACTCGAACCCCCATGAAGAAACGCTTCGCCCATGCCCGCACCCTTTTCCTGGGAGCCATCTGCCTGACAATCTCCGGTCTTCTCACCCCGGATGCGGCCGCGCAGGACACGATCTCCAGGCAAACCATCGCCGAACTCGACAAGGCGCTGGCAACCGCCAAGGAGGGCACGTCGGAAGCGCGCCAGCGGCTTGCCATCCGCCGGGTGATCCGGGACGCGGAGAAACTCGTCGAGGGCCATGCCGATTCGCCGAGCCGTTTCCATGCGCTCGGTTTCCAGTTCCGCGCCTACCAGCAACTCATCGCCCTCGATGACGATACGGAGCACCGGAAAGCCCTTCTCGCCACCGCCCGCGAGCTGGCCAAGGCACCTGATGACCTCGCCGAGCTGCGCCTTGAGGCGGATCTTCTCCTTTCACAGGCGGATCTTGCCAAACAAGGTGCAAATGCCGAAACCCGCGCCGGGGCGCTCCGCCCGTTTGTCGCCCGCTATGTTGATACCCCGGTCGGGGCGAAGGTGCTGCGCCTTGCAATGGTCATGGCCCTTGAGCTCGGCGACAACAAGCTCGTAACCGACCTCCAGGAAATGATCGAGGAGCGCTATGCCGGCGATCTCGACATGATCGCCTTCCAGCGCGACAAGCTCGGCGGGCAGGTCTTCGGGGCACCGTTCACCGGCACCTTTGAGAACTCCCAGGGCAAGATGCTCCGTTACCCCATGGATGCGCTCGGGCATTCCACCCTATGCCTTTTCTGGTCCAAGGAAGATGGCGGCGAGGAAATGATCAAGGGCATCGCCGCCGCCTATGTGGAGAAAAAAGAGGAACTCGCGGGACGCCTTGAGATCGTCAGCTTCAATCTCGATGAGCTGCCAGACGCCGGCGAATCTTTGGTGCGCGGGCTCGGGGTGGACTGGCAGGTGCTGCGCCTGCCCGGTGGCAGGGAAAACCCGATCTACGAACCCTACGTGAGATCCGACCCACGGATACTAACCGTGAGCCCCACCGGATACACCGCCATGATCATGTCCGGATCGGAGCGAAAGAGAACGAATTCCGAGGGCGTGCCGGATTACGGGCGCATGTTCGAATCGACGCTTGCAAGGCAGTGGACCCAGCCGCGTTACGTCGAGCAGCTTTCCTCGCTGATGGCCGGCGATTTTCTGATCCTGGATCCCGAGGGTGGGATGGATCCTGCCATGCCCCCCGAAATCAAGGCGCTGGCCGACGCCAAGCCCCTGGCCCGCAACGCGGCGTGTGTGCCCGAGGAAACGCTGAAAGCGATCCAGGACAGCTTCGCCGCCCCTCCCATGCGCTACCGCCTCGCCCATTCAGAGATCCGCGAGGGCTACGCGAAAGCTGCCGGGCTTTGCCGCAAGGCCATCGCGGAACATGCTGATGCACCGGATCTCTGGATCGTCCGCAACCGCCTCATGGTTGCCCTGCTGGGGCTCTGGAAAACCGACGTGGACCTGGCACATCTCGAGCAGGCGATCGCCGAAGCGAAGACGGCGTTGGCGGCGGGTTACCCGCCGGGCTGTGATGTCATCGCCCGCTTCTGCCTCGCCCGCGAGGCACTCCGCCAACCGGAAGCGGACACCCGCCTGGTCATCGGCAAACTGCAGGAAGAAACCGGCGGCGCAGCGGCGCCGGTAAACTCTCGCCGCCGCGGCTCTGCTCTCGCTCGAAGTCGCGGATCGGAAGGGCTTCGAGAAATACCGCGCAACGATCATCAAAGACCACACCGAAAGCCCGATGATGTGGGCATTCAGCGCATTCCTCCTCGATCGCTACCATCGTTACTGGCTGTTCCAGGTTCCCTTCACGGCAGGTTGGTCCTACGGGCGCAGGGAAGCCTATTTCCTCAGCAAAGGAGACACCGAGGAGGCTCATCGCATACTTCAGACGGAGCTGAATGCAGCCGACGGCAAGCCGCTGCGCATCCCCCGTGACCTGGACAGCGAATTCACCCTGATCCATTTCACCGCTCCGCCGCCATGGAGCAAGACCCGGGATGACGGCTTGCCGCCATCACCGGAACGTACGGTGAAATCCCTCGTCGATTTTGCGGCAACCCGTCCGAATGGGGATGTAAAGGTTCTGCTCGCAAGCTTCGGAGGGGATCCCGCTGTCATCCGTGCGGAATTGCTCGCCAGCCGGAGCAAGCTGGACTGTTCCGTCCTTTCCGTCCCGGGAGGACTGGGCAACCCGCTTGTCCACCGGCTCGGCATTTTGTCCGAAGACACCGATTCCAACAGCGTGTTGCTCGATAAGGACGGGCGCATCCTGTCGGCCGTTTCCGGCCTGGTCAGAAGCAAGAATGGCAACCCCCTGGGCAACGTGGTGACATGCCAGGATGAGCGGTTGGTTGGCGCCGCACTCGAGAGGGGCGATATCGAAAAAGCCAAGGCATACATCATGGCGCTGGCCCCACACTTCGATCCCGATGCCGTTGATGACAAGGGCAGGAAACTCAAGGCACCTACCTATGACCTGCCCCACCTGCGTGCCCGTGCCCGGGTTTACCTGGCGCTCGGTGAATTGGATCTCGCCCTCGCCGACGCCCAGGAAGCCGTCCAGCGCCAGCTCGGCACCGATGGCGGCATGAGCCTTCGCACCGACGAGCTCGACGAAACTGAAGCGCTGCGCGACACCATCCTCGGCAAGCTCAAGGAAGCGGAGAAGTAGCGTGGCGAAGGCAGGATCCGCCCGCCATTTCCCGGGTCAGATCCCGAAGACCTTGCCGATCGCGCCGAACACCCCTTCCCAGAGGCGTGCGGCCGGATTGCGCCGGCCACCGCTGACCTGCTGCTGGATGACTTGGCCGGAGCCTTGGAAAAAATCGTCGAAGAGGGCGTTTTTTCCGCGGATGTAGGCGACGAATGTCTCGGCGCGCCTCGGGGAATAATTCAGGTGCGGGCTGAATGCGGCGGTGAGGTGGCTGTTGACACGGCGCCCCGGCAGATCCGGCGAGACATCCTCCACCTGCACCCCGCGCTGTGCGGAAAACACCAGCTTCGCCGGACCATCGACCATGAGGTAGCGGAAGCGGAGGTTCACCCAGGAATGGAGTTTCCGGAAAACCCACTTCGAGCGTATCCTCGGCGGCTGGCCGAGGGGATGGGAGACGGCGACGAGGTAGTGCGGACGGAAGACCATGGATTTCCCTTCCGGGATCGAGACCACGGCCAGCTCCTCGGTGGCGTTCTCCTGGGTGGAAAGCGTGATCTGGCCCGGCTCCGCGCCGATGTTGCGGATCTGCGTGAGGACATACAGGCCGGCGGCGATGCTTGATAGCGGATAGTGCCAGTCCATCAGCCACTTGGTTTTCTTTTCGAAATTCCCCATCGAGCCCTGCAGGTAATCGACCTTGGTCATCATCACCTCGTTCTCCGCGAGGGAAATTCGCTGCGCGGGATGGCTCGGGGTTGCCGTGATCTCGCCGGAGCCGGGGACATCGGAGCCCAGCAGGATGGGCGCGGAGGATTGCGCCAGAGGGGCGATGACGTAGTAGGCGAGCAGTTTCCAGAGAAAAGGGATGAGGATGAGCGCGGCCAGGATCATCAGGGCGTTTAGGGCGAGCTGGCGGAATTGGTTGCGCATCAGCGAGTCCAGGGCAGCCCGCATCCCCTTGATCTCGCCGAGCTGCTTTTCCTTCTCATCGCGCAAAAGCTCCCGGCGTTTCAGTTCCTCCTCGGACTCGCCGCCCTCGATGCGGAGCTGCCGCTTGTCCTGCGCCAAGGCGCTGATCTCGCCCAGCAGCCGCTTTTCCTTCGCATCGATGCGCCTTTTCTCCGCCTCGATCTCATCCTTGCGGAAAAGGTTCATCACCTTCTCCAACCACTCCTCCATCGCCTTCCGTTTCTCATCGAGCTCCCGGAGCTCCTGCGTGCGCCTGTCGATCTCCTCGCCCATGCCCTTCGCGCGTTCCGCCAGTTCCCCGACCAGGGCGCGGCTCTCGCTCAGCTCCGCGATGGCCTTCTCCAGCTCCTTCTCATGGTATCTGACCACCATGGGCGGCACCACCTTGATCACGAAAATCCCCAGCAGGAGGGCAAGGATCACCAGATAGATGACCATTTTCCCGGCCAGCCATGTGATGAGTTGTGCGATGATGCGCGCCATTTCCCCTTGGGTTTACGATATCAGCCCGGGGGCGGCAACAACAGCGCCTTCCGCCTCCACAGCCAGCGCAACTATCAAGGGGAGCCAAACCATGTCAAGCGAGGGCGGGGCGGTTTCCTTGCTGGAACCATGCTTCATTCGGATCGCGCGCCCCGCTCATGGCTCTCAGCATCCTCCCGTCTCAAGCTCTTCCACATCGCGGGAACTGCGGCAATCTCCACGTTAGACACGCGCAGGAGCATTCCTACCGTCTCAAGCTCTTCCACATCGCGGGAACTGCGGCAATATCACCTTCATTGTCCAGGACTCAGAAACCCTGCCGTCTCAAGCTCTTCCACATCGCGGGAACTGCGGCGCAAGAGCCGAGCAACCATAAAACGCATTACTGCCCCGTCTCAAGCTCTTCCACATCGCGGGAACTGCGGCGATTTCCTGCTCCTTGGTCATCCCCTTCTCCCCCCGCCGTCTCAAGCTCTTCCACATCGCGGGAACTGCGGCCCCTTCTGCGGTCGATGTGGGGTCAGCTTGGAACGCCGTCTCAAGCTCTTCCACATCGCGGGAACTGCGGCCAGGAGGGGAACCATGGCTGAAAATGCCACGATATGCCGTCTCAAGCTCTTCCACATCGCGGGAACTGCGGCCTTTCGATCCGGCTTGGTGTTTCTCCCTCAATGTACCGTCTCAAGCTCTTCCACATCGCGGGAACTGCGGCCGCCAAAGCTCTCGACGATGTGGCGTGCTGTCGTGCCGTCTCAAGCTCTTCCACATCGCGGGAACTGCGGCGAACTCATGCTCATCAGACTTGGCTATCACATCGCTCCGTCTCAAGCTCTTCCACATCGCGGGAACTGCGGCGGACGGAAACCTTGTCTCCCTTCCTAGCTGCATCGCCGTCTCAAGCTCTTCCACATCGCGGGAACTGCGGCCAGATCGCTCATGGTCAGATGCGTTTCCGGAAACTCCGTCTCAAGCTCTTCCACATCGCGGGAACTGCGGCCAGATCGCTCATGGTCAGATGCGTTTCCGGAAACTCCGTCTCAAGCTCTTCCACATCGCGGGAACTGCGGCGCTTTCAGCCTCTTCCTTCAGCTGCTTTGGCGTTCCCGTCTCAAGCTCTTCCACATCGCGGGAACTGCGGCCGTTTTGAAGCATGTCGAGAACGGCACAAGATATGCCGTCTCAAGCTCTTCCACATCGCGGGAACTGCGGCTGCGAGCGAGGGAAAGACCCCGCAGGAGGTTATCCCGTCTCAAGCTCTTCCACATCGCGGGAACTGCGGCTCAAATCCTTCCGGTTTCCTCTTCCATGCGTCGATCCGTCTCAAGCTCTTCCACATCGCGGGAACTGCGGCTTCCTGGACAACGCCCTTGAAGGCATACTTGAATTCCGTCTCAAGCTCTTCCACATCGCGGGAACTGCGGCCGGCATCCAGATCACGGAATCGCTTTCCCCCTCGCCGTCTCAAGCTCTTCCACATCGCGGGAACTGCGGCTGCGAGCGAGGGAAAGACCCCGCAGGAGGTTATCCCGTCTCAAGCTCTTCCACATCGCGGGAACTGCGGCTCAAATCCTTCCGGTTTCCTCTTCCATGCGTCGATCCGTCTCAAGCTCTTCCACATCGCGGGAACTGCGGCTGCAGACTTTCACATGATCGCGGATGCCCTCCGCACGCCGTCTCAAGCTCTTCCACATCGCGGGAACTGCGGCCGGTCTGCATCCGGCGGACGGATCGCAGATCCTTCCGTCTCAAGCTCTTCCACATCGCGGGAACTGCGGCGCAAGGGCGTTGTTCTTGTTTTGGAGGGACTGCTGCCGTCTCAAGCTCTTCCACATCGCGGGAACTGCGGCCATTTCCTCATGAGCGAATCTTCGGGGTGCGGGCACCGTCTCAAGCTCTTCCACATCGCGGGAACTGCGGCCGCACGGGGCGTGATCTGCTCCTCCCCTTTGTAGACCGTCTCAAGCTCTTCCACATCGCGGGAACTGCGGCCGACTCGGATATTTCACCAAGTTCGTCCGCAACCAGCCGTCTCAAGCTCTTCCACATCGCGGGAACTGCGGCCATGCTCCGCACCGATTGCATCCGCCTGCTGCAACCGTCTCAAGCTCTTCCACATCGCGGGAACTGCGGCGGCTGTGCCCGGAACGAAGTCCAACACCACGGTTGCCGTCTCAAGCTCTTCCACATCGCGGGAACTGCGGCGCGCAGCTTCTCCCCAAACTGGTGAAGTCATACTCCCCGTCTCAAGCTCTTCCACATCGCGGGAACTGCGGCGACGGCGGCTATCTCGCTCACCCAATTCACGGCCCCGTCTCAAGCTCTTCCACATCGCGGGAACTGCGGCCCAACGTGGTATGCCGAGATGGTGGCCGCTGTCGACCGTCTCAAGCTCTTCCACATCGCGGGAACTGCGGCCATGGGAAAGGGAAGTAGAGTCCGAGCGGAGTCTTCCGTCTCAAGCTCTTCCACATCGCGGGAACTGCGGCCCTGATTCTCTACGTTCTTTGCCGATATCCTGGACCCGTCTCAAGCTCTTCCACATCGCGGGAACTGCGGCCGCGACGATTAACGAGAACCTACACCTTGCCGATGGGCCGTCTCAAGCTCTTCCACATCGCGGGAACTGCGGCAGCGTTGGGTGCGGGCGGGTGAGGGGGAGGCGCTGCCGTCTCAAGCTCTTCCACATCGCGGGAACTGCGGCCGATTATGAAAGATTCGTCAAGATCGGTGAACTCCGTCTCAAGCTCTTCCACATCGCGGGAACTGCGGCTTAATGACCCCGCGGGCTATCGCATCAGCAACGATCCGTCTCAAGCTCTTCCACATCGCGGGAACTGCGGCTCAGCCGATGCGGTTGCGATGGAGGCGATACCCGCCCGTCTCAAGCTCTTCCACATCGCGGGAACTGCGGCTTCCGCTTCCAAAACGCTTTACCTCAACAGCCCTTTCCGTCTCAAGCTCTTCCACATCGCGGGAACTGCGGCATACAAGGACACGCACGAAAACCGCCGCAAGCTCCATCCGTCTCAAGCTCTTCCACATCGCGGGAACTGCGGCCGGAGTTCAAGCGCCGCCACGATGCCGTCGCAGACCGTCTCAAGCTCTTCCACATCGCGGGAACTGCGGCGCTACAAGACCGGGGGATGTGCTGGCGAGGCGCTCCGTCTCAAGCTCTTCCACATCGCGGGAACTGCGGCAATCTGGAGGGTTGTATCCGATGGGGTCTTGCCGCTCCGTCTCAAGCTCTTCCACATCGCGGGAACTGCGGCACGGGGTGGGCAGCAATACGCAGCAGGATGAAACCCCGTCTCAAGCTCTTCCACATCGCGGGAACTGCGGCTCAAGGGTGTGCTGCTGGTCTGCGGTGGATGCGCGCCGTCTCAAGCTCTTCCACATCGCGGGAACTGCGGCTCGATCTTTTCTGCGGTTATTTCCCTGCCTCTGACTCCCGTCTCAAGCTCTTCCACATCGCGGGAACTGCGGCGCGTTAGCTTTCGCCGCAAGATCGGTGGTCAGATTCCGTCTCAAGCTCTTCCACATCGCGGGAACTGCGGCCACATATTCTACTGTTCAAGCCAATAGTGCTAGCTGCCGTCTCAAGCTCTTCCACATCGCGGGAACTGCGGCGCCTCCACGGATGGTCGCAGCGAGGCGATCCTGACGCCGTCTCAAGCTCTTCCACATCGCGGGAACTGCGGCGAAGCGTTTCATATCTTAGTGGAAAGCAGTGATTCCCGTCTCAAGCTCTTCCACATCGCGGGAACTGCGGCGGCAACATGAAGGTTCAAACAAGAGCAAGGAAGAACCGTCTCAAGCTCTTCCACATCGCGGGAACTGCGGCCCCGGTTTGGAGAAGCAGGTGCCCGAGGTCGTTGTGCCGTCTCAAGCTCTTCCACATCGCGGGAACTGCGGCTCGGCGCGGGGATCGAGCTTGGCGCGGATCTTCTCCCGTCTCAAGCTCTTCCACATCGCGGGAACTGCGGCTGCGGGGTTCTGAGGGTGTGTGATTACCTTGGGTAGCCGCGCCTTTTGCGAGCGCCGCTGCGTATTTGTGTCCCGGTGATGCGATCCGATGCCGAAAACGTGACCGCAAAGCCTTTTACTAAAAGGTTCGCGAGCGCGTTCCGGCTGGTGGTGGGGCATCGCAGCTCTCGCGATGTCAAAGAACAAGTTAAACCCAAGGACGGATGGGAGAAAGGTCGGTGGCGACGTAGCCGGGAAGAGAAAAACAATTCCTAATGCCCCCATCAAGTCAAATGATGGTGACCCGTGATCTTTCCGTATAGGGCTGGCCTAGGGATTCGATGCGGAAGGGGGAGCTTGAAGATTCCTGTCCCAGCGAGACGAAGAGGATCTGGTCTTCATCGTGATTGATCAGGATGTGGAGGGCGGCGCGCAGGTTCGCGAGACGGAGATCGTCGAGGGGGCACTCGAAGACGGAGTATTGGATGCGGGAGCCGAAGGACTCGCAGGTTTTGGCGACCTGGCGGAGGCGTTTCGGGTTCGCGATGTCGTAGGAGACGAGGTAGCGGGTGCGGGGCATGGGGCTAAGCTTTGAAACGGCGACCGAAGATCGCCGCCACGTTTATCGGGTGGTGAAGCCGTAGTAGGTTTGCGCATCGCCCCGGAAATATCTCCATAGCTGGCGGGTCTGGACATCGAGCATGCGGCGGTAGGACATGCGGTAGTCGAATTGGGGATGTTTGACTTCGGTATCAAGACGGCGGAACCACGCGCGCCAGAATTGCCTTCGCCCGGAGTCTCCCATGAAGACGCCTTTGGAGGTGTGCTCGAAGTCATGGGTGCCGAGTTCCTGACGGTTGAGGAGTGAGAGCGCGACGGAATCGGCGATGAGCGGGCGGAACTCCTCCATGAGATCAAGCGCGAGCGCGGGGCGACCGTAGCGCGGTTGGTGAAATACCCCGATGAAGGGATCGAGTCCGACGGCGTGGCAAATGCCGGTGAGTTCCTTGGCGAGGATCGAATAACCCTGGGAAAGGAGAGCGTTGAGGGGGTCATTGGGAGGGCGGCGGTTACGGCCTTCGAAGTCGAAGTTTTCTCCTGCGGTGCCTTTGAGCATGGTTTTGAAATGGCGGAAGTAATGGGCGGCGGCGGCCCCTTCGATACCACGCAGGGAATCGAGATCTTTGGCATCGGGGCATTGGTCGCGGAGGTCGGCGAGTTGCTTGAGGATGAGGTCGGGAGGGGAGCCGTTGCGCATGAGGAGGACGCGCTGGTTGTGGATTTTCGCGCGGATCATTTCGCGGGCGATGGGCAGGCGGTGCTGAGGGGAGTTGAACAGCCGCGCCTGGCCGAGACGGGCGTCGATCCCGGATTGGGGCAGTCCGGAAGTGGTGCCGAGGAAGCGACCGGCGGGAGAAAAGTAGGCCACGGGTATGCTCCTTTCCAAGAGGGAGTGGATCGCTTGTGTGCTGGTCTGGACGGCGCCATACAGATAGACCGCTTGGATTTGCTCGATGGGGTGTTTGGAAACGGTTTCCTCGTTGAGGCGGACTTGGATTTCCCCGCCCCGGCAGCCGAGGTAGGCTTTCGCATCTTGAATGACGATGATTTCCCCCTGGTCGCCGGGAGGGCGGGGCGGCTCGGTGGTCTTCGGGGCTTTCGAGGTGCCCGACCAGAAAGCGGATTCGTTGGGCAGGCAGATGGAGTAGGCGGAGCAATGGAGGCAGCGGGGATCATCGAGCAAGGGCGGCGGGCATACGCCGGAGGCCGCGAGGGCGCGGGCTTCTGCGAGGGTGTCGCGGACGGTTTGGAAAAGTGAGTCGGTGAGAGGGACGGGGATGCGGGATTTTTCAGCGGCGTAATAGACCGAGGCTTTCTTGATGGGCATTCCGGCTTCGGCGAGAAGCATCGCGTATGCGGCCAGTTGGAGGCAGTCGTTTTCCTTGGCGATTCGGTGGTTGTTTTCGTCGCGGCGTGCGGTGCCCTTTTTGTAGTCGATGATTTCCCTGCCGGATGCGGTGTTCTCTATGAGGTCGATGACTCCGCGCAGGCCGAGGGTTTCGGATTCCAGGGAAAGGGAGCGGAGGGAGGAGCGCTCGGAGGGATCGAGGTTTTCTCCCCAGTGGGAGGGTTTGTCGGTGTTGCGGTGGGTGTGAGAACCTGCGGCGGTATCTGCGTCCTCCACCCAAAGATCCTCGACCCACTGGAGGTAGAAGAGCCGCTTGCAGTAGGAGTAGTTGTGCAGGCGACGGACGGGCATGGGAGGATGTTCCGGATTCATGGGGGATTGACGGAGTTGGTTCAGTTGACTAAGTTTTCCCCATGCAGGTTACGATCCATGAGGCGAAGACACATCTTTCGCGGCTGATCGCCGCTGTGGAGAGGGGGGAGGAAGTGGTCATTGCGAGGAGGGATAAACCGGTGGTGGAGCTGCGAGCCGTTGAATCCCCTGCAAAAATCAAGCGTTCTTCGGGATGTGGCGTTTTGGCCGGGTATTTCAGTGATTCGCTCATCGAGCGCCTCACCAACGATCCGGAACTCGACAAGCAAATTGAAGAAGACTTCGAAAGCTTTGTGGAAGATTGGAAATGAAGTTGCTCTTTGACACCCAGGCTTTCCTCTGGTGGTGCTTGGTCGCCCCGCAGATGACCCCTGCGGCTCTCGCAGCCCTGGATGAGGCCGAGCAGGTGTTCCTCTCGCCAGTGACTCTCTGGGAGATCGGATTGAAGGGCAGCGGAAGGGGATTTGATTTTGATCTCCCAAAGGATTGGGAAACCGTGCTCCCCGCCCATGCCGAACGCTACCAGATCTCGTGGCTGGCGATATCGCCCCGTCATTGCCGTTTGATTCAGGATTTGCCCTTCCATCACAGAGACCCCTTTGATCGGATGCTCATCGCACAAGCTTTGGAGGGAGGCCTGTCCGTGATAGGCTCGGATGAGCAGTTTGAGAAATACGGGGTGGAGAGGATTTGGTGAGGGGTTAGATGGGGATTTCGTCGGACAAGCCCCAAGCTTCCAGCCGGCGCTGATTGAGTGCGGCGCAGCGGGCGTAGATGGCTTGGTTCACGGCAGACCAGAGGGCGAGGCCGGAGACCAGTGGTTGGCCCTTCAAGGAGGCGCGATCATCGAGCAGATTGCCGTCCGGTCGGACGAGGCCATCTGGTTCGTAGAAGAAATTCGGGGATGCGCTTTTGGCGAATTTCTTAGAGATAACCGAGGTGATTTCGATCTTTCCGGCGTCCTTGAAAGCGGCCTTTTCACGGGCGTTCTTTTGCACGGCAATGTAGTTGCCTTTCTCCATCTTCGCGCGGACACGGCGGTGAATGGCGATGCAAGATGGTGCCGCGACGGCGCGAAGGCCTAGATTGATCGCGGCGTTCACATCGGATTGGATCGGGTTACCATCGCGGGCTGCGAGGAAGAGTGGGCCGCCTGCAACGGGGAAGTACAGGGTGCGTGGTTTCTTTCCTGACGCGATGCGGGCAGAATTTTCCTTGGAGATGATTTCAAATTGTTCGAGAATATCTTTTGCAGCCAATGCACGGATCCTATCGGCTTTGCCCGCGGGTTGCGTGGTTTTTTCGAGAGAGGTTTTTTGATAAGGTTCCAGTTGGTGAAGTTCCTTGAGTCTTGCTCCGGGCTGGCCGTTGCGGAAATGGAAGCGCGAGGAGTAGGCGGGTGCGATCTCCAGGACGGGGATACCGAAAGGCTCTTCTGCGAGCATCTTTAGCTTGTCTCGGACAGCGCGGTGCGCCCATTTCATCAGACGCGAATTTTCCGATGGGGCGCGACCTTGGCTGGAGAGGTAGCGGGAGAGATCCTCCATGACGATGAAATCGACGGGTTCCCTGCCTGGGGATTTTTCATATTCGCCGTGGATGTCGCGGAGACTGCGCTCGGCTTCCGGAATGCTGTGGGCTTTCAGTGAAACACCGAGGGCTTTCGCGAGGATGAGGTGAGCGGTCTGGTTAACACGCTGCTCTTTCATCCGGTCGATTTTATCGAGGAGGTTCTGGCAGGGTTCGCCGGATTCTCGGCCTTGGTCTTCGCGGCCGAAGTTCGCGGGAACGTGCGCTACCTTATCGAGCGAGCGGTTGTAGCGGAGGAAGAGGCGTCTTAGGTCTTCGAGTTGCTCAAGGCGCGACATGGAGAGGCCGCGCTGGCCACGGATTTTCGGTGTGGCATCCATGAACGGGACGGGGGTGAGATTCCCGTAGGGGCTTTCGCCGCCGCGGTCGATCCATTGCCAAATTTTACCGCGCAAGGGTGCGACGGAGTTTGCCAAGTTTTCGAGATGGGTCTGTAGTTCGTGACGCAAAGCGGCGAACAGGTCGGCGGAGGCGTTGCGGAAATCAGGGATGGTGGTCTCGGTTAGGAGCGGGATGAGGGCTTTGACTTTTTCGTCTTCGTAGTGCGCGAGTTCAGCAACCTGGCCTTCGATGACTTTCTTTCGTTTTTCGGGATCCTGGATTTCGTGTGCCTTGAAGCAACTCCAGCGATGGTAAGCGGCAAGGCGGCTGAGGCGGCGATTTGCGATACGGAGGAGCTTGTCATTCAACTCGGGGAGGCTGAGATCGCCGTGGGGGCGTAGCCATTCGGTGGCTTTTTCGATGTCTAGTTTTTGGGCAAGGCTGATGGCGGCAATGTATTCTTCCGGGCTGGGCATGCGTCCGGTTTTACCGGATTTTTCACGTTCCCATTTCCCCTTGTTCTGGATTTTCAGGTCTTCTCCTGGGAGTCGGTACATTCCCGAGTCGATGACGGTTGCGAACCACTCGCGGATGCCGTCAGAGCCGATGGGGATGACGGGTTTGTTGGTATTGGCCTGATGGCAGGTAACTTTTAGTAGTGCCCATGCGCCGGCGTTACGCTGGCCGAGGTCGTTGGATAGGATGGTGAAGCCGTGCTCGACGATACGGGGGTTTTCCCACCAGCGGTTCTTCTTGGTCGCGTCCCTCTCTGTGCCCGGCCAGTGGAGATGGATGGATTTGTCTTTGGTGCCATTGAACTGATTTTTCCAAAGGGCTGACTTTCCAAGGAATTGGTGGAGAGGCTCGGCATCCAGGGAAACGGGGAAGTTCAGGAGGTGTCGGATTTTTCCATCGGCATCGCGATCCGGCATGAGGGATACGGCGCTATCGAAGGCGGCGGCTTTCTCCGGTGCGGGGAGTCCGAGGGCGGCGGTCATAGGCTGGAGCCATTTTGATTCCGCTCCTCCGAGAAGTTCATCGCGGCGGAGTCGAGGGGCGGAGTAAAATATGCGGACTCGCGTTTCTTTGAGGTGCGTGCCTGTCTGGAAGGCGATGGCGGTTTCCACGAAATGGCGTGAAGGAGCGTCCCCTTCGCCGGGGATTTCACCCAGTTTCACCTTTGCGAGTTTGTCCCCTAGGTCGGAAAACATGAAGAGCCTGCGTGAAAGATCCGGCTCGGCAGGGGTGAGCTTGATGGGGAGGCGAAAACGTTCAATTTCGCGTTCCAGCCGATGAATCTGGATAGCGGCTCGAAAGATTGCGATGCTTTGTGCGGACTTCTCCTGTTCATCTTCGTCGTCGGAAACTTTTTTTCCGGTCTGCCAGAGGGGGCGGTAAGTTTCTGTGCAGAGCAGGAGGAACAGTTGTACGGATCCGATCTCTCGCTTGTTTTTGTCATCGGCTTGGAATTTTTTTACCACCTTCTCCAGTTCCTCGGTGCTTGCTGTGAATTTTTCCTTTTCCCAGAGTTCGATGACATCGCGCAGGCCGCGAACGGAGCCGGTGCTGATCTGCCACTCGCCTTCGTTGAGGTTTCTGCCGAGTTCTGTTTCGAGGTCTGTGATCAGTTTCCATTTTGCCTCCCAGTCCTCGCGGCTTTTCCCGTATCTTGAGGGTGCTGCGACTTCGGTGTCTTCATCGCCGGATTTCGGGGCTTCGTCGGTGCGCCAGAGGAGGAAATCGCGCTCGTGGATGGCGCGGTGGAGTTTCTCTTCGCGTTCGATGGTTTTGAGATTGAACTGGTTGAGTGCTTTGAGGGCTTCCTTGAAGGCGGCGATGTCGAATTCTTTCCAGACGGGAAGGCCTTCAGATGCCGGGTTCCAGATCGGCAGTGAGGTAAAAGCCGGGAAAACGTAGCCGCGATTTCCACGGGCGAGTTTGATGGGATCGTCACCGAGGGAGCGGAAGAGGCTTTCGTCGTCTTTTTTGGCGGAGACTTTTGTCGCTTTGGGTGCCTTGATCCCGAGGCGTAGGAAGCGGCGGGTGAGTTCGCTGGGAAAGTGGATGAAGGTGATCGCCGAGAAGGTGAGATCTTTTGCGGCTTTTCTGTTTTTCGGTATGGAAATCTCATCGGGAAGCGTGGCGATTGCATCACGGTAAGCGGAGAGTTGTGTGGCCGGTTCCACCCCGAGATTCTCGAGAGCTTCGGTGAGGCGCTTGCTAGGATTTTCCAGCATCGATAAGAGATGGGAGATGGCTTCGTGGAGGCGCGCTTTAGCATCATTGCCTTTGTAGAACTTGCCGGGTTGGAGCTTCACACCCGCCCATGAGAGATCCATTATGGCGGCGATGGATTCGAGTTCAGCTTGGGAGGGTTCCGAATGAAGAACATTCGCGAGGGTGTCGGAGCCGGAAGTCGATTCGAGAGATGAAGCGCTGTAGTCCCAGGTTGGATTGGTTTTGGGATCGCAGAACCGCGGGAAATATCCGCGTCCTCCCTGCTGGATGGCCGCGTCGCCTCCGCATTTTGAGAGCAGAAGGGTGAGGGAGACCATGCGGACATTTTCCGGGGCTTCATTACCTGTGAGGATGGCTTTGAAGCCTTCCCCGATCGTGGCGTTGGTTGGTAGCGCGGGAAAAGTCCTTCGGAGAGAAGCCCTAAGTCCGGATAGTGGTGATTGGTTGCGAGGATGCTTTTCCCAGGAGGCGTCCAAGCGAACGCGAAGATCACGAATGACGCGGCTCGGTGATGATTTGTCCGCAAGTGATCCGAGGGCGAGCAGGTAGTAGTTCACGGCATCTTGGAAGATGCTGTGGTGCTTCCAGAGCGGGCAAGAGAGGGGATCGCCGATGGTTGATGTATGGGTATTGCCCTCCGAATCGATGATTTCGAGGGATTTGGCACGGCCTTGGTAGATGCGGTTCATGGGGGCTGATTGGTGAAGTATGAATTTCCGACGATGTGTTAGATTGACGGGTGGAATGCGTGAGTCGAGGTGAAAGACTGGGATGATTAGATGTTGAGTGATGTTTGCGGACGATCTGGGAGGGTGTGGGCGTAAGTTGGCACTTGGGATTGTGGCTTCTCCGAGAATGGAAGGCGGTTGTTTTTTTGTCGGGCGGTCAGCGCGCAGGCACTTGCCCTGAATCACGCGCAGACGGCGGGCTGGGGCTTTCGTTTTGCCTTGGCTTTGCGGGGAGGCTGGGAGCTTTGGCCCGGTTTGCGGAAGCGGGAGCTGTTCCAGGGGATGGGTTGTCCGTTGAAGAGGACGCGGAGGCCGGTGAGGAAGAGGCCTTGGTTTCCGTCGGGGCTGTGGCGGACGGCGACGACGTGGTAGGCGGTGCCGGGGCGGAGCGGGCCGTCGGGGAAGGAATAGGCGGAGAGGGGGATGCCGGGCGGTGCGCAGAGGGGGCGGGAGAGGTCGGTGTTGTAGGCGACGGCTTTGTGGCCGGGGCGGAATGTTTGCATGGGTGTGCCGGGGTTTGTTTCAGGGGGTCATTCGAGGGTGAAGACGCCGGTGGGTGTGGGCGTAGAAGGGCATGGCGTGTTGGGTGGCAGAAAGGGGTTTCCATTTTTCCTTGGGCTGGCCTTCGAGGGTGTGGGCGTAGGAATTCATTTTTGGGGAAAGCAGAGATGCTGATTTGGATGAGGTGGCGACCGAAGATCGCCACCACGTTCACAGTCGGGCGATGGATTCGATCTGGGAGAGGGTGAATTCGCGTTTGCCGAGCTGGAGGAGGAGTTGGGAGCGGGTTTTGGGGAGGGTTTTGGAGGCGATGGTGAGGATGCCCTGGAGGGGCTTGTCCTCGCCGATGAGCTGGAGCTGGACGGGTTTGCCCAGGATGACGCCGAAGCGGGATTCGATTTCCCGTTTGCTGGCGTCCATTTCATCGCGCCATTTTTGGTAGCCGTTGGCGTCGTTGGCGGGGGAGTCGAAATCGAGTTCGCCTTGGTCGAAGTCCATGGTCGCAAATTTGAAAATTTAAAATTTCAACTTACAAGGAAGAAGGGTGATTCCCGCGCCGCGGTGTGCAATGAGCTTTCCGCCCTTGCGGGTGGGGTGGCTGTCCGCGGCGCGGGAAAGGGGGGACTGTTGAGAGCTTGGGGATCGGTGACTCCTGACTCCTGACTCCTGATCACTGGCGGCGTTTTTGGTCTTCTTCGCGGAGGATGTCGGACATGGGGGCGTCGGCGTCGTGGAGTTGTTCCGGGGTGGCGAGGCCGGATTTTTTGGCGCGGGAGGCGAGGGATTTGCGGGAGAAGCTGGCCATGGCGGCTTGGGATCCGGCGGCGTCGGCGAGGTAGGCGGAGGAGTTGTGGGCGTGGATGTTCATCTTCGCGGCGGTGGCGATCGCGTCCTCGCTGGCTCCGAGGAAAAGGAATTCCCAGTCGTATTTCCCGGTCTGGTGCTTGATCCGTTCCGCGATGTCCTTCCAGGTGAAGCGGGTGGAGGAGTTTTCCTCGCCGTCGGTGAGGATGGCGACGGAGACGTGGTCGGGGCGGTCGGCGGCGGGGAGGGCGGCGAGTTTTTTCCCGAGTTTGTCGATGGTTTCGCCGATGGCGTCGAGGAGGGCGGTGCAGCCGCGCGGGACGTAGGTGTCCATGTTGAGCGGCAGGATCTCGGCGGCGGGCAGGGACTCGTAGCGGTGCTCGGTGTCGGTGTCGAAGAAGACGAGGGAGAGGTTGGTCCGGCCGGGCGCGGCCTGCTGGTCGCGGAGGTATTGGTTGAAGCCGTTGATGGCGGCGGTGCGGATCGACTCCATGGAGCTGGAGCGGTCGAGGATGAATGCGATTTCTGTTTTCATGGGATCTGAGGATTGTTGGGGTTGAGGGAATTTTAACCGCGAATCCGACTTCGCTAAAGCTACGACGGACAGGTGAACGCGAATCTGGGTTGAGGGCTGGGGTTGAGGGGGGGTGGAACCACGAATGTCACTAAATGCACGAAAGGAAGAGGCGGTGGGATCGGCTTCTTTCGGGTTTCTTAAAGATTGGCTGGCGGGATGGGGGTGGATCGTGTAGTGGGACTGGAGACAGTCGTTTTTATCGTCCCGATCAATTTCCCAAGAAAGGGTGAACGCGTCAAGAAAAACGATGGGATAAAATTTAACGACACGAAAGGCGATGGGTAACACGAGCAACAGGGATCAGTGGGCGGTGCGGGAGCGGCAGCTGTTCATCGAGCGGCTGGCTTGGTGGAAGGGGGTGGTGAACCGGGGGGATGTGCGGGATGTGTTCGGGATTTCGGCGGCGCAGGCTTCGGCGGATTTGCAGGGGTATCAGGAGGCGAATCCGACGGCGTTGGTTTATAATGTGCGGGCGAAGCGGTATGAGGCGGGGGAGGGGATGCGGTGCGTGATGCATGAGCCGCGTTTTGAGGAAGCGCTGAGCTTGTTTCTGGGGGTGGAGGTGCCGGGTGCCGGGTTTGCGGGCGATTTGTCAAATCGTGCCTGCCGGGTGGATTTTTTCAGGCCGCTGGTGAGGGAAGCTGGTGCGGAAGTGCAGCGGCGCGTATTCCTAGCGATGGATCAGGGGCGACGGTTGCGGGTGCGGTATTGGAGCGTGAACAGCAGCCAGGGGGCATTGCGCGAGATTGCGCCGCATGCGCTGGGGCATGATGGCTACCGCTGGCATGTGCGTGCCTGGTGTTTTGAAAACGGGAGCTACCGCGATTTTGTGTTAAGCCGCATGGAGGGCGCGGAGTGGCCGGGTGAGGAATTTACTGCGGATGCAGTAGATGGGGACTGGGAACGGATGGAGACGGTCGTGCTAAGGCCGCATTCGGGCCTGGATGAGGACCAGAGGAAGACCATCATCCGTGACTATGGGATGAAAGGGGGTGTGCTCAAGGTGGAGGTGAGGGCGGCAATGAAGGAGTATTTCCTGGCACACTGGAGGTTGCCGGTGGCGGGCAGGCCGGCGCATCTGGAGATTTCAAGCCCCTAGCCCAAGCCAGGGTGCTCAGGGCGCTTCGCGGGTGGGGAATCCGGGCGGAAGCCCGGCTCTGCTTCATTCGAGCTCGAGGCCCATTTTCTTGGCGCGTTCGTGCCAGAGGGAGCGGGCGTGGTGCTGGAGGTCGGGGTGGCGGTCGGATTCGTCGAGGATCTCGATGCCGAAGATGGTCTCGATGATGTCCTCGAGGGTGACCAGCCCGACGGTGGTTCCGAACTCGTTGGTGACGAGCATGATGTGGTGGCGCTCCTCGATGAAGCGCTGGAAGAGCTTGTCAACGGGTGTGTATTCCGGGGTGACGGCGATGGGCTTGATGACATCGGCGAGGGTGCCGGTGTCGTAGTGATCCTTGAGGTGGGCGAGGAGCGCGTCTCCGCGGATGGCGAATCCGGTGAAGTCGTCGCCTCCTTTTTCGTAGAGGGGGATGCGGGTGAAGGGCTTGTCCTCGATGAGTGCGGCGAAATCCGGGAGCGGTGTGGACTGTGGGAGCGAGAAGATGACCGGGCGGGGTGTCATGATGTCGGAAGCCTTCATGGCGTGGAGCTGGATGAGGTTGTGGACGAACTGGCTCTCGCGCTCGTGGAGGGAGCCGGAGGTCTCTCCGATGCGGGTCATGGCGAGGATTTCCTCGCGCTGTTCCGAGAGGTCGGGCACCGACTGTGCGGGCGTTATGAGGCTGGTGAGGGATTTGGAAGCGAGGACGAGGGGCTTGAGAGCGGTGATCAAAAAGTTGCAGCCAAAGGCGGTGAAGGGAGCGAGCAGGTTTGCGAAACGCGAGCCGATGGTTTTGGGGATGATTTCCGTCATCACCAGGATGGCAAGCGTGAGTGCGGCGGCGAAGACGGCCTCGCCGGTGTTTCCGAATATTTTCGCGTATTGTGCGCCGGCGCCGGCGGCACCCATGGTGTGGGCGATGGTGTTGAGGGTGAGGATGGCGGAGAGGGGGCGGTCGATGTCTTCCTTGAGGCGCTGCATTTTGAGGCCCCATGGCTTGCCGTCCTGAACGGCGCGGCTGACGGAGGTGGGTGTTAGGGTGAGGAGGGAGGCTTCCAGCAGGGAGCAGAGGAAGGAGAAGACGAGGGCGATGAGGACGTAGGTGATGAGCAGGGCCATGGTGAAAATTCTGAAATCTAAATCTTAAATCCTAAGGATTGCGGGGATGCGGGGATGCGGACTGGAGTCAGCGCTCCATGCGGGAGTAATGGTTTGCGAGGCCGGTGGCAAGGGCGGTGGCGTATTCGCGGTAGATGGAGGGTCGGTGCTGGCCGTTGATTTCCCGGAGCCCTTCGTAATCGCCGGCCTGGAAGCGGGGGTAGTCGATGTTGGAGTTCATGACATATGGCTCCATGTAGATTACGGGGCAATCGTAGAGGCGGTTGGCGAGGAGGTTGCGGGCCCAGAGGAAGGGGTTGGCGTTGACGGGGCGGAAGTTGGCGCCTTCGCCCTGATAGATGTATGGTGGGAGCCCGGAGATTTCGGCGAAGGTTCTGGCGACGGTTTCCGATACGAGGGCTTCCTCTTCATGGGTGCGCTGGAGGAGCTTTTCCAACATGGCGAAGCGCTGGTCAGCGAGGTGGATTTCGTCGGAGGTGTATGCGCCGTTGAGGAGGATGTGGAAGTGGGTGCGCGGGACGAGTTCGGGCTGTGCGGGGTCGCCCCATGCCTCTGCGTTGAAGTGGAGGCAGAGAACGAGATCGGGTTGGATGGTTTCATTGACGAGCTTTGCGCGGGCGCGGATTTCGGCGGTGCGGTAGAAGAGTTTTTCCGCAAAGAGGCGGAGGGAAGCGGGATCGGAGAGGGAGTCCGCCTCGGCGAGCCGGGTGAAATTCTCCGGTCGCAGCGGGGTGACGGGTTGGTTGGTGGAGCGTACGAGGGAGACTTTTGCGCCCATTGCCTCAAGCAGAGGTTTGAGGATTTCAGCGACGCGGAGGGTCATATCGCCTTCGATGACGGGTTTGGCGGAGCCGATCTGGAACCACCGGCCTTCGATTTTGGCCCATTCGCCTCCGATGTGGCCGGGGTCGATGGCGATGTGGAGGTTGGCGAGGGCTTGATCCGGCGGGGGGCTGGGGAGGGAGCCGGTGGATTGCCAGGTGCGGGGGGGCTGGAGGGTTTTCGCGGGGGTGGCGAATTCGAGGATGAAGGGTGGCTCGGAGGGATCGGTGGAGGTGAGGATTTCGGCGGAGTGATCGGAGAGTGAGATATAGGTTCGCCAGGTGTCGTCCGTGGTGAAAATTTCGGTGAGGAGCTTTTCGAAATCGCTGCGTGTTATGGTGTGCTGGTAGGCGGCGAGTGCTGGCCAGTCGGGCGGCTCGGCAAGGATGGAGAGATCGGGCTGCGGTGCCGGGGCAGGGGGCGGCTGCGGGTCGGTTTTTTCGGGGCGCAGTAGGAGAAAGATGGCAAATACGCCGAGGGTTGCGGTGGCGATGATGGGGGCGGGGTTTCGCATTGGGTAAAGATTAGGCATTTCGTATCAAACTCCAAATCTGAAATGAGTCGAGTGGAGGGGGAGGGGGCACAGCCACTTCTTGCGCTGTTGGATGGGGTCGTTAGGATGGCGTGGTTGAAGGCGCGATGGACATTGCGGGATTTGGTGGATTTCGAGGCCCTGGCGGGTCGCGGGGGGGTGGTGCGTACGGAGGATGTCAGGGCGGCGGTGAAAGGCCTTGAGGGTGCGGAGGCGCGGCGGGCGGGGATGCGGGTCTGGCTGGACGGGGCGAGGGGGGAGGGTGAGACGCCGGGCGAGGTGTGGGAGGGCGCCAGGTTTCTGGCGGGGGTGCTGGTCGGGGTGGTGATGTTGCTGGCGGGGGTCGGGGTGATGACCGGGATGCTCGACCGGGGGCGGATGGGCTTTCATGTGCCCATGGTGCTGGGGGTGGCGGTGGGTTTGCCGCTGCTGGTGATGCTTGCCGGTGGGTTTGCCTGGGTGTTGAGGGTCAGGTTTTCCAAGGGGCTTGGGTTTGTGCCACGGCTGTTAGGTTGGCTGGTCGGGAAGCTCGGCGGGGCTGGGAAAATGGAATGGTGGCGGACGCTACGGCAGGAGGGCGGCAGGGGATGGGAGGCGCTGGGCTGGAACCTGGTTAGGCTGACGCAGGCCGGGGCGGTGATGTTTTCCCTGGGTCTGATGGCGGGGCTGCTGGGTTGCATCTGGTTCATGGAGGTGGGCTTTTTCTGGGAATCGACGACCCCCGGGTGGATGGCGGCGCGGCTGCATGATGTTTCTGCTTTCGTTGGATTGCCCTGGGGATGGCTGTTTCCGGACTGGGTGCCGGGAATCACCGGAATTTCGCTCACCCAGCATGAGGAGGGTGTGGGGTCGGCTTGGCGGATGCAATCGGCCGCGACGTGGTATCCGTTTCTTTTTGCCGCGATTTTTGTCTGGGGCTTGCTGCCGAGGGGGCTGTTGTGGGTGATCGCCGTTGCGAAAGAGAGGAAGGCGCTGGGCGGATTGGATTTCCAGGCGAAGCGGCACCGTGAACTTTGGCGGGAGATCATGGGCACGCGGCGGTCGGATGTGAGCGAGGCTCCCCTGGACGGCGTGCTGGTGCTGGATGTGGGCGGCACTGGGCTGAAGGCGGACGGTCTTAGGGGTTTCCTGCTGCGGCGTCTGCGGGTGAATCCGGGGGATTGGTTCGAGGTGGGGGTATGGGACGGGAAGGGCGAGGAGGCGGCTGCGGAATCCATCCGGAAAGCCCCTGCGGGGGTGGTTCTTCTGTCCGAGGGTTGGGCGCTCTCGCCACCGAGGATGAAGGCGCTGCATTCCCAGATCCGCGCACTTGCGGGTGCGGAAACGATGATCCATTTCCTGGTGGCGAATGCAGGCGCGGATGGAAATCCCGCCGCTGTGAAACCGGAGGAAATGGAAATCTGGCGTGATTTCGTGGACGGCCTGGAGGATGCGGCGGCGGAGATATTTTTCTACGGGGAGGGGGGATTATGAGCGGGGGTGTGCCGGAATTCGCGGTGGTGGGGCGGGTGAACATGGGCAAGAGCGCGGTGATCGCGACCTTGCTGGAGATCGATGACAACGAGCTGATCCGCGTCAGCCCGACGCCGGGCGAGACCACGCGGGTGCAGTCGCACAAGGTGGTTTTCGGGAACAGGGAATGTGTGCGTTTCATCGATACGCCGGGATTTTCCAGGCCGGTGGAGGCGATGCGGGCGATCCGTGAGATCCATGGAGAAGGGACGCCGGGGCTCGGGGCTCTGCGGAGGTTCGTGGAGGAAAAGGGCGATGATTTTGCGGATGAGAAACGCCTGCTCGCGCCGCTTTTGGAGGGGGCGGGAGTTTTGTATGTGGTGGATCCGGGCAAGCCTTTGCGGGATGATTTCCTGGCGGAGATGGAGATCCTGCGCTGGACGGGCAGGCCGCGGCTGGCGCTGCTGAACCGCCGTGGGGAAGGCGCGGCGGAGGGTGAGGAACTGTGGCGGGAGAAGCTGGGAAGCGCGTTCAACCTGGTGAGGACATTCGATGCCCACCGCGCGAAGTACGAGCAGAGGCTGCTGCTGATGAAGGCGCTGCTGGAAATCGAGGAGCGGCACCGCGGGATGCTTGAGGAGACGATCTCGCTCATCGAGCTTGAGTGGGATGAGCGCCGCAACGAGGCGGCGGAAGTGGTGCGGGAGTTCCTCGCCGAGGCGCTTGAGCTGCGGGTTCGGGCCAAGATGGAGGAGAAGGACGAGCGGATGCCGACTCGGCGCAAGCAGAAGGAAGAGGCTCTGCGGGTGGAGTATTTCGACAGGCTGAAGAAGCTGGAGCGCGGGTGCTTCGGGAAATTGCTGGAAATTTACAGGCACCACTTGCTCAAGGTGGAGAGCGGTGAGGAGAGCTTCCGGGACATTGATCTTGAGAGCAGGGAGCTGTGGAGGAAATGGGGGCTGAGCCGTCAGCAACTGACGGCGCTTGGCGCCATAACCGGTGCGGCCAGCGGCGCGGCGATCGATACGGCCACGGGCTTCATCTCCCACGGAGTTTTCACGGCGATCGGTGGTGTCGGCGGTGCGGGCGTGGCGTGGTTCAAGGGCGGGATGCTTCCCGATCTGCGCGTCGATCTGCGGGATGGCCTGAAATTTTCCACCGGAGAGACCAAGGAGCTGGTGATGGGGCCGCCGGGCAATATCAATTTCCCTTGGGTCCTGCTGGATGGTGTGCTGGTGCGCTATGGGCGCATCCTGGAAAGGGCGCACGGGCGGCGCGACATCGAGGTGCTCGGTGCGACGGATGAGGGGGGATTTACGAAACATTTCCCCCAGGATAGGCGGAAGCTGTTAGGGAAATGGTTCGCGGGTTGTTCGAAGGGCGAGAGGCCGGTTGGCAGGGACCTTGAGACGCAGGTGCTGTGGGCGCTCGAGGAGGCGCTGGCCGAGGTTGGTGCCGGCAGGTGAGCCTCACTTCGGCATCAGGTCGATTCCGACTTTGCGCAACAGGATCACGGTGATCCAGAAAAAGGCGGTGGTGAGGACGCAATTGGCCCCGAGGGCCGTCCAGAAGGACCAGCCGCTGCGGAGCATCCAGGGGAGGATGAGGAACATGGGCAGGGTGGGCAGGACGAACCAGAAGGTGCCCTCGGCGTGGCCTGCGATTCGTGATGCCTTCTCCCCGCCGTGCCACATCCAGACCATGGCCAGCAGGGAGGTGAGCGGCAGGGCGATGAGGAGGGCGGAGAGCTTGTCACTGAACAGCTGGATTTTGGTCACAAAGAGGATGATGGCCGCGGTCAGAAGGACTTTCACAAGATCGAAGGGCGTGACGGCGAGGATCTTGCTCCATGGGATGTTGCTCATGGCGTGAATTTCCCGCCTGGGCCGCACGTCTTCAACATAAAACGCGCGGAAGTTGACCCTTATGCGGATTTGGTTAAAGTCACTCCGTATGAACGCCGCAGAACTTGCCTCAAAAATCCTCGACGCCATGCTCGGGCACCTCGGGATCGTCGCCGAGATCCAGACGCAGGAAACAGCGGATGGCCCGTGCCTGCAGATCTTTTCCTCGGACAAGGAGACGATCATCGGGGAGAACGGCGACCGGCTCGACGACATCCAGTATCTTGTGAACCGCATCCTGCGCCGCCAGATGCCGGATGCGGAGAGGGTGAAGGTGGATTGCGAGCATTTTCGCTCCATGCAGGAGGATTCGCTCCAGCAGGAGGTGCTGGATCTCGTGGAACTGGTGAAATCCCAGAAAAAAACCTACCGGATGCGCCCTCTCAACGCCTACTACCGCCGCCTGGCCTACAACGTGATCGCCGGCCAGGAAGGGGTCTCGGCGACTTCGCCATCCGGCGACGACCGCCTGAAGCGCATCAGCATATCCCCGAACTAAGACGGCCATGAAATCATTCTTCTTCGATTGCGGCACCCGCGATGCCACCGCGTCCCTCGGTTTGCTGGCCCTGCGGATTGGCATCGGGCTGATGATGTTCCTCGGGCATGGCCTCGGGAAGATTGAGAATTTTGTGGACAAGAAGGACGGCTTCCCGGTTCCGGATTTCTTTCCGCTCAAATACATGTCCCCGCCCGTCAGCCTGATGGCGACCATAGGCGCGGAGGTTGTGTGCTCCGTGCTCATCATCTTCGGTTTCGCGACCCGTCCGGCCGCCTTCGTTTTCGCATTCACCATGACCGTGGCGGCCTTCCACATCCACGGCGGCGGCCCATGGTTCCTTGGCCAAGGGGAGGGCCCCAAGGAACCCGCCTTGCTCTATCTGATCCCCGCCGTCGCCATCCTCCTTTCCGGCGCGGGCAGATATTCCTTCGATGCCGCCATCCTCAAGGAGCGCCGCCGCAAATGGTGAGTCGCCTTCCCTTGATCTGGGACCTAACCTTGAAAGTGGAATTTTGGAAACGCACCGACTCGTCCTGCCCGGAGACCTGAACCAATACGGTTCCCTCTTCGGCGGGCGGCTGCTCTCGTGGGTCGATGAGGCGGCTTGGATCGCAGCCTCCGCGGAGTTTCCGCACTGCCAGTTCGTGACCATCGCCATGGACAAGGTCGAGTTCCGCCACGGCGTTGGCGATGGTACGATCCTGTGCATCGCCTGCGAGATGACGCGCAAGGGGACCACTTCCGTCACCTATCGGGTGCGCGTGACCGATGTCAGGAACGCCCCGGACATCCCCGTTTTCCAGACGAACGTTTCCTTTGTTTCGGTAAATGATCGCGGTGAGAAGCGGCCGATATGAGTGGCGATGGCCATCAATGGAATTGGGATAGGATTCTGTCATGACGCGCGACCAACCGGCGTGCCTATCCCAAGTGTCGACCTTCTTCATCCCTGCTGCGGATTTACGACCATGAGCAGCTCCTGGCGCATCCGGCACTCGGTGCATCATGGGAGGGCTTCGCGCTTGGGCAGGTAGCCAGATCCCTTGGGCTGTCGTAGGAACAGTTGTTCACTTGGAGCGTCCGGAGCGGCGCGGAGATCGATCTGGTCTTCATGTCCCAAGGGAAGCTGTTCGGCGTGGAGTTTGAAAATTCCGAGGCTCCGCGAACCACGAGATCCTTTACAATGGCTTTTGAGGAGCTGGGTCTGGGGGCGGCGGCGATCGTTCACCCCGGATCAAAAACCTACGAGCTTGCGGACAAGCGCTGGGCTGTTTCGATACATGACTTGGAAAAGCTCAAAGGTCTGTTTTTCGGGTAGATCACCTTGGGGAAGCATGGAAGGGGTTGACGGTGAATTGGCGGGAAGGCACGTTCCCTTGGGTGCATTCATGGGAATAATTTTCGGTTGTTACCGACTTGATGTATCACCATTTCCAGATGATCCACACCGTAGACATCGTCCTCCCGCTTGGCGTTTCCGAAGATACGGAGGCGCGGAGGGGGGCTGTGGCGAAGATGCTGGGGGTGGAGCCGGGGCGCGTGAAAGGCCTGCGGCTGCGAAAGCATTCCATCGATGCGCGGCAGCGGGAGGTGAAGGTCCAGCTGCGGCTGGAGGTGGCGGTGGACGAGGATCTGCCGGAGGAACCCAGGCCGGCCTGGACGGCTCCGGCGCTGGCGGGAAATGCGAGGCGGGTGCTGATCGTCGGCTCCGGGCCCGCGGGGCTATTCGCGGCGCTCAAATGCCTGGAGCTGGGCGCGAAGCCCATCGTCCTCGAGAGGGGCAAGGATGCCTCGGCGCGGCGCTTCGATCTGGCCCCCATCCTGCGGGAGGGACGGGTGATTGCGGAATCGAACTACTGTTTCGGCGAAGGCGGGGCCGGGACGTTCTCTGACGGAAAGCTCTATACCCGCGCCAAGAAACGCGGCCCGGTGGCGGACGTTTACAGGGTGCTGGTGGCTCACGGTGCGCCGGAAAAAATCCTGACAGATGCGCATCCGCACATCGGTTCGAACCTTTTGCCAAACGTGGTCAAGGCGATGCGGCAGTCGGTCATCCACCACGGCGGTGAGGTGCATTTCCAGGCACGGGTGAGCGATTTCCTGATTTCCGCTGGGAGAATCCGGGGCGCGATCACGGCGGACGGGCGGGAGTTTTTGGCGGATGCCGTGATCCTCGCGACTGGCCACTCGGCGCGGGATGTCTATCGCCTGCTGGCGGAAAAGGGTGTGCTGATGGAGCACAAGCCCTTTGCCATCGGCTTCCGAATCGAGCATCCGCAGCCTTTCATCGACCGCAACCAATACCACGTGCCCGAGGGGAAACCGCGCCCCGAGCTGCTGCCCGCCGCGCGCTACCGGCTTGCCACCAAGATCGCGGACCGGGGCGTGCATTCCTTCTGCATGTGCCCGGGGGGATGGATCGTTCCGGCGGCGACCGATGACGCCCAGGTGGTGGTCAACGGCATGTCGCTTTCCCGCCGCGATTCGCCCTTCGCAAACTCCGGGTTGGTGACGACCATCGAGCCCGTGGACATCGCGCACCTCATTCCGCAGCATGGGATCATGGCGGGGATCGCTTTCCAGGAGGCGATCGAGCGTTCGGCGAAGGCTGCGGGTGGGAATGTGGGGCTGGGACAGGTCGCGCCGGGGCAGCGCGTGGCGGATTACCTTTCCGGGAAAATTTCCGCCGATCTACCACAGACATCGTACTTCCCCGGGGTGAACCCCGCCCCGCTCCATGAGCTTCTTCCCCAGGCGATCACCTCGCGGATGCGCAAGGGGCTGAGGCTCTTTGATCGCCAGATCAAGGGCTATGCCTCCAGCGAGGCGCTGCTGCTCGGATTCGAGACCCGCACCTCATCGCCACTGCGCATCCCCCGAGATGAAATCACCTTGCAGCATCCGGAAGTGGTTGGGCTTTTTCCCTGCGGGGAGGGGGCGGGATACGCGGGTGGGATCGTTTCTGCGGCCCTGGATGGGATGAAGTGTGCGGAGGCGGCTTGCGGGGCGCATCCGGGATTTCCCCGCCCAACATGAAATTTGACGGGGCGGGGGATTTCCTTCACCATGCCGGGACGATGAAAGGGAAGCGCCTGTTTGTGATTGCGTGCTGCGGGCTGGGCCTGATGGCATTTTCACAGTTGCTGATCGCCGGGATGGCGCTGGCGGTGCGGATTGAGAAAGGGCGGGAAATCAGGATCGTGGAGCGGCAGGTGGAGAAGCTCGTGCCGATCCGGATCAGCGTGCCGGTGGCTGGAGGTGAGGCGATTGCTCCCAAAGCGGAGGTCACACTTGTCCCGGAGCTGCCACCGGTGCCGGAGCCACAGGACCTGGAGATGCCGGCCATCGCCGATCCCCGGGCGGAGCTGCTGGTGCAGGATGGCAGGAAGGCGCGGATCGCGGGCGACATGGGGATGGCGATCGTGAAACTCGAGGAGGCGCTGAAGCAATCGCCGCAGGATCCCACGGTGCTCTACGAGATGGGCATGGTGCATGAGATGATGGGTGTCTACGGGGCGGCGGCGGATTACTATGAAAGGGTTTTCAATCTCGGGGTGACCGGCGCGGGCGAGCTTTACGAGGCGGCTGCCGCGAAACTGCGGGATGGCTTCGAGCAGCCGACGGACATGCTCGGCAAGGTCGCGCTGGGCAGGGTGAGGATTTTCAACGATGCCAAGGCGCAGGGCGGGCAGCGGGTGGTGCTGAGCGTGCCGGTGCAAAAGGCTCCAGGCGAGGAACTGGATGCCCAGGAAATCGAGGTTGCGGTCACCTTTTTCAACAAGACGGACAAGGGACAGATCGTGCAGTTGGAGGATGAATCCTGGGCGGAGCCTTCATGGGTATCGCTGCCCTTCGACTGGGCGGGCGGTGAGGAGACGCTGCGCATGAATTACCGGATCCCAGAGCGGGATGCGCAGACGGCGCATCTTTTCGGAGAGCTCAGCTACTATGGGCAGGTGGTCACCCTGACCTACAGGGGCGAGGTGCTCGATGTGCAGGCCTGGCCGCGCGACCTGGCCGCGCGGATCGGCCAGACAGCGCCGGCGGGCGGGGATTTTCCGGAATTCCTTAGCGAGGATATCCTGCCTCCGGGCTTCGATCCGGATATTCCGCTTCTCAATCCGCTTCCCAACGAGTGAAATCTGCGGCCACATCGGCAAGTATGGATAGCGTGAGCGAAGAGAACCACAGATTCGGCGATTACATCCCGAAGGAATGCCTTTCGGAAACCAGGACGACAAGATCCTGGCTGGCCGAGCAGGCATCGGTCGGGCGCATGGTGCTCATCGAGGAGCTGAAGGAGGAGGCTGCTGGCGAGATCGAGGCCTTCCTCGCGGATGTGCGCGCGATGGCCGCCGTGGAGCACCCGCTGGTGGGATCGATCTATGAGGCATGTGCCGAAAACGGGAGCTGCCACTACGCGCATGAGCTGCTGCCGGGCGATACCCTCGCGCGCCGTGCGGCGCAGGGGGATAGGATCAAGCCGCAGCTTTTCGTGCATATCCTCAAGAGGTGCGCCGAGGCGAACATCTACCACGAGACGCATGGCAACGCGACATCGCCGCTCGGGCTGGATGCGATCCACGTGGACAAGCAAGGGGTGATCCGCATGAAGAACCTGGTGGTGGCCGGCGAGCGCCCGCCTGAGGATTCGCCCCGGGATGTGGTGGCGATGGGCATTGAGATGGAGCCGCTGCTCGACCGGGATCAGCCGGGTGCCACGCGTTGCCTGACTTTGCTGGCTTGGATGCGCGGGCAGGATGTGCCCAAGCCGCTGCGCTGGGCGCAGGTGCGCGGTTATTGCGAGCAGATCGAGCAACAGCTCACCACACCGTCGGATGTCGTCGCCCCGCCGACTGCGGCGATGCGCCCGGAGAAAAAGAACGGGTTTGTGTGGGTGGTTGGCATCCTGCTGCTTGCGGTGATCGCAGCCGTCCTGCTCTTGCCGAAGAAGCCGAAGCGGGTGGCCGCAGAGGCTCCAAAGCCGGATTTCGTATCCGTCGAGCGCGGCAGGCACACCACGCCGGATGGCATGAATGTGCGGGTGCAGGATTTCAGGATCTCCGCATATGAGGTGACGATAGGCGAGTATGCGGCTTTCCTTGAGACCCTTGGCGTCCTCGGGGATGAGAAGGCCTTCGACCACCCGGAACAGCCTGCGGGCAAGGCGGGCCACCTGCCGGATGACTGGGCTGCGCTATACCAGGCGGCCAAGGCGGCGGGAGAATGGAACGGGCGGGAAATCGACATCCACACGCCAGTCGTGGGGGTCGATTGGTGGGATGCCTACGCCTATGCGAAATCGAAGCGCGCCTATCTTCCCACCCAGGAAATGTGGCTCGGAGCGCTCATGTCAGGCGCAGCGGTCCCTTCCAAAATCCCTGTCAGCGATCTCGTGCCGGTGAACGCGGAGACGGCGGATCGCACCACCAACGGTCTCCTGGGTATGGCGGGTTCCGTTTCCGAATGGACATCCGAGCCGCGACAGAATCCTGCCAATCCGCTGGGCGAGCCGCTGTGGCCGATCCTCGGAGGATCCTATCTGAAGCCTGGCAAAGGTGCGCTTGAGCGTGTCTTCGAGGCGGACAGGATGCTGCGCAGGCCGGATCTTGGCTTCCGCATCTGCAAGGACGCGGAGTGAATTCACCCGCGCACCAGGAAGCCTTCAGCGTCCAGTCCGGAGTCTTCCGGAAGTGGGATGGCACCGGGCATGATGCAGCCGTCCACGATGTGCCAGCCGGGCAGGATCTTGCCCCACGAGCCGGGCTTGTGGCCGGGCTGGAAGGCGCTCGTCCGCATCGGCATGGGCGGGTGGGGCATGGACATCGCGATGACATCGCCACCAAGCGCGAGGCCGGGCAGGTGGGTCAGGTTTTCCCGTTCGCTGGGTTGCAGCGCATGGGCTCCGAAATCGTGGAAAACAACCGCATCCCCTAACAGATCTGTCCCGGAGATCTGCGTGCGCAGCGATTCCCCGCCGATCCAGCGCCCCCCCACGAGCGGCTCGAAGCGGTCGTGCCTGACCAGCCTCCCCTTGGTGAGATTCGCGAATTCATCGAGCGATGCGAGTAGGGCGGGCTCGAGTTCGCCCGCGAGGACATGAATGCTTGCGCCGCGCGGGATCGCGGCGAACTGTGCCATGCGGTGGGCGTTGCGCCGCGCGGGCGATGCCCCGTGCGGGAATCCCAGGGCTGTTGCCGCCGTCGAGGTTTTCATCAGCGCCGCCTGCAGATCCGCACAGGTCGGCTTGGCCGGTTCGATCTCCTCGCCGACGGCGATCGCCAGGCCGTAGGTCATGCCATATGGGATTTTTCGGAAAAAACGACCGCGCTCGAAGGAGAAAATGGATCCCCAGGAGCCATCGACCCATACCGGAATGATGGGTGCCTTGGCCTTTCTCGCAATGAGCTCGAAGCCCCGCTCGATCCCGCACAACCCGCCTGTCCGGGTGAGCTGGCCCTCTGGAAAAAGGACGACGAGGTGACCCTCCTCCAGCGCGGCGATGGTTTTCCGCACGGCCTCCAGCGGCTGGTCGCGGCGTATCGGCACGCCGCCGAAGAGCCGCATCGCGAATCGGATCACCCGGTGCGACATGAAGGCCTCATCCATCACGAAGCGCAGGGGCCGCTCGCTGGCGGCGGAGAGGAAAAAGGCGTCCGCGTAGGTGACGTGGTTGGGCAGCAGCAGGGCGCCGCCGACCTTCGGGATGCGCCCGGTGCCGGTGAGGCGGATGCGGTAGATCGATTTCACCATGCCGATGCACACCAGGCGTATGAAATCCGCTGGCAGGATGCGAAGGACATACCATGTCATCAGACCGCAGGAGAGGCCGATGACGGTCATCTGCATGCGGAAGCCGGCAAGCTCCGACATCCCTAGTAGATCCGCAAGCGCGATCATCCCTCCGATCGCGGCGACGGCGAGTATGCCCGCAAAACAGTCCTGGAGGTTCACGGCGGACTGGAGCTCGCCGCGCTTGTCCGCCGGGTAGCGGTCCTGCATCCATGCATTGAGGGGGGCGAGGAAGAGTGCGGCGGAAAAGGCAAGCAGCCCGAGGCAGGCCAGGAATGGCCATCCGCCCGCAGGCAGGAAGGCCAGCACCAGTGCGCAGCCTGTCATCATCAGGCCGGCCAGCGGCACCCAGCCAAGCTCGATGCGTTTCCGCAGCAGCCATGATGCGAATCCGAAGCCGATGGCCATGCCCAGAGAGGCGGCTGCCATGAACACCGAGGAGAGCGTGCCGAAACCCTCGCCGCCATGCGTCAGGGATTTCGCCACTTTCACCGACCAGAGATTGATGAATGCCGCGAAACCCCAGAAATACGCCACCCCCAAGGAGGCGCGGCGCAGCCCCGGCTCTTTCCAAAGCTCACCCAGATCCTTGAAATGGCTGAACAGCAGCTTCGCGGTGAGCCTTTCACTGCGGTGAGAGGCAACCTTCGGAATCGCGATGGCCATCAGCACCGAAGGCACCGAGAAGAAGGCCAGGATGACAAGGGGTGCGAAGGCGGCTCCCCACGCTTTCTCCGGTAGCGCGCCGACCTCCTCATAGCGACGGTCGAACCACCACCCGGAAACAATCTGCCCCGCCAGGATGGCCAACATCGCCATCATCTGCTGCACACCCGCCGCGAAGCCCAGGTGCTTCGAGCCAACGAGTTCCTTGTTGATCCCGATTTTGGCAGGGCTGAAAAACGCCGACTGCACAGCGAGGAGGAAAAACCCTACCAAAGCCAGCCGCATATCCTGCATGGAAACCGCCACACAGATCAGCGTCAGGATGAAAACCTGGGCGATTGCCGCACCTAGGATGACATTGCGCTTGGAGAACCGGTCGCTCATCCATCCTGCCAGGGGGGCGAAGAGGACGAAGGGCAGCGCGATCATCAGCCCGGCGGCGGACTCCACCGTGAGGGAAACCGTTTTCCCCAGATAGGTGCCAAGCGATAGCTCGAAGGCCACCGCACCGCCCAGCGGGATCAGGATGAACTGTGCGGCCTTGTCGTTGAAGGCGTTCTGCGTCTGCTGCACGATCATGCTCCAGAAACCCACCCACTGCCGCTTGTCCGGCTCACCCACGGGTTCCTCGGCGCTCATGGTCTCAGGGTTTTCCGCCGCGGCAGTCGAGGTGCTGGTTCATCTCCATGGCGGGATTGGCATCCCTGGACTCCCCGACGACCACCGCCGGAACCCCCGCAACCGTCGTGTGCGGCGGTACATCCGCCAGCACCACGCTTCCCGCTCCCACCTTCGCATGCGTGCCGATCTCCACCCTCCCGAGGATTTTCGCACCCGCGCCCAGAAGCACGCCGGAGCGGATGATCGGGTGGCGGTCGCCGGTCGCCTTGCCGGTTCCTCCCAGCGTGACCTCATGGAGTATGGACACATCGTCCTCGATGATCGCCGTCTCGCCGACGACGAACGAAGTCGCATGATCCAGCAATATCCCGCAGCCTATCCTCGCCGCGGGATGGATGTCGGTGGAAAAGACCTCGGAGGATACGCTCTGGAGATAGAGCGCCAACCAGCGCCGCCCGTCCTGCCAGAGGCTATGGCTCACCCGGTAGGTGGAGAGGGCCATGAAGCCCTTGAAAAAAAGCAGCGGCTCAAGAGGCGAAAAGCAGGCCGGATCCCGCTCGAACATCGCCAGCAAATCCCGCCCGCAGGCATGGGCGATGCGGCTGTTGGCGGAGATGATTTCCGAAAACAAGGGCTCGATCATCTCGCGCGGCATGTCCTCCCGCGCCAGCCGCCTGCCGAGGCGCGCCGCCAGCGATTCCGCAAAGCTCCCGCGCGAGATCACCACGTCCTCCACGAGATGCCGCAGCCCCGCCTCCTCCGCGTGCAGCCTCTCCGCCTCCGAGCGCAACTTCGCCCACAGGTTTTCCAAATTCGCGGCTTCCCCACCGCACAACTTCATCCCACCCTTGGCTTGTTCCTTCTCGCTCATGAAAATTTCCCAAAAATTAGAATACGCATGCCGCGCCCTCGTGCAGCTCGCGAAGACCTATGACGGGAAGACCCTTACCCGACTCGACGACCTTGCGCAACGCGAAGCTGTCTCCGCGAACTTTTTGGTCCAGATCCTCAATGACCTCCGCCGCGCCGCCATCATCGACTCCCGCCGGGGTGCCAACGGCGGCTACCTCCTCTCCCGCCCGGCGGAAAACATCACCCTGCGCCAGATCGTAGAGGCCGTGGAGCCCTCCCAGCTCCAGAACACCGCCCTGGAGCACGGCGAATCCGGCTCCGCCGTCCGCCGCGCATGGGAGGGCGTTTCCACCAAACTCGCCGGCGACCTCGACACCGTGACCCTTGAATCCATCGCCAGCCCGCCCTCGGATCCGATGTTCTACATCTGAGGACTTTGCCCCGTTAGGCAAGATAACGCCCAGCCCTGCGTATTATCCACCTCCCAATGATCCGCTGGTTCGCAAAAAACGACATCGCCGCCAATTTCCTGCTTTTCGGGATCCTTGCGTGGGGCGCTTGGTCGGCGATTGAGAAGGTGGCGCTTGAGGTGCAGCCATCCTTCAACCCGGAGATGATCTACATCAACGTGCCATACCGCGGCGGCAGCCCGGCGGATGTGGAAAAGGCGGTGATCCTGCCCATCGAGGCGGCGCTGGAGGGGCTCTCCGGGATCGATTCCGTCGAGTCCCGCGCTGATGACGGAAATGCCCGCGTCATCGTCTATGCCGCCTCCAAGCGGAACCTCAAAAACCTGCTCGAGGAGGTGAAAACCAGGGTCGACCGCATCAGCAGCTTCCCGCCGGAGATCGAGCCGCCGGAGGTCTCCATCCCGGACAGCAGCCAGTGGTTCGACGTCATCAAGGTCGCGGTGTGCGGGGAGATGGAGGAGACCGACCTCCTGCGGGCTGCTCGCACCGTGCGCGACGACCTCATCGCGATGAGGGGCATCTCGCAGGCGAACGTGCTTGGCAACTCGCCGCTTGAAATCGCGGTGGAGGCGGATCCCCGCAGGCTGCGCGACTTCGGCCTCACCTTTGCGGATCTCAGCGAGGCGATACGCACCTCATCGGTGGATCTCCCCGCCGGCCGCATCCAGACGGATGAGGGTCCGCTGAACATCCGCTCCAAGGGCCAGGCCTACACCCGCGCGGATTTCGAGGGCATTGTCATCACCAACAGCAAGGGCTCGGAGGTGAGGCTGGGTGATGTCGCCTCCGTCTCCGACGGTTTCGAGGAATCAAGGAAAATCATGCGCTTCAACGGCAAGCCCTGCCTCATCGTCGAAGTGCTGCGCCTCGGCGATGAGAATGCCCTTGAGATCGCCGCGAATGTGAAACGCTACGTCGCCTCCGCTCCGGGCCGTTTCCCGGAGGGTGTCGCCATTTCCGTCTGGGACGATTCCTCGGAGGAGCTCCAGGGGCGGCTCGGCACCCTGCTCAATTCCATGTTCATGGGCGGTCTGCTGGTGCTCATCGTCCTCGGCCTGTTCCTGCGCCCCATGCTGGCCTTCTGGGTCGTGCTGGGCATTCCCGTCGCCTTTGCCGGCGGCCTCATCGTCATGCCCTGGGTCGGCCTGACTGCGAACGTCATGTCCATCTTCGGCTTCATCATCGTGATCGGCCTGGTGGTGGACGATGCCATTGTCACGGCCGAAAACGTATACACCAGGCTCCGGGCGGGCGAGGATCCGCTGGAGGCCGCCACCGAGGGCACCATCGAGATCGCCACCCCCGTGACCTTCGGTGTGCTGACGACCATCGTCGCCTTCGTGCCGCTCATGTTTTTCGATGGTTTCTACGGTGCATTCACAAAGCAGATCCCGCCCATCGTCGCCGCCGTGCTGATCTTTTCCCTCATCGAGTCCAAGCTCGCGCTGCCCTGCCACCTCAAGCATGTGAAGGTCCATAGGAAACGGCTCAACGTCTTCGAGCGTTTCCAGAAGCGCATCGCCGACAGCCTGGAGTGGTTCGTGGACAGATTCTACGATCCCACGCTGCGGCTCGCGACACGCCACCGCTATGTCACCCTCTCGCTTTTCCTTGCGGCCGGGATGGCCTCGGTCGGCTATTTCAGTTCGGGGAAAATGGGCTTCGTCAACATGCCGTCCATCGACAAGAACCGCATCATCGCAATGGTGCGCATGCCCGCCGACACCCAGGTGGCCGGAACGGAGGTGCGCACCGACTACGTCGCCTCTTTCCTGCCGCAGCTAAAAAGGGAGTTCACCGATCCGGCGACAGGCGAGTCCCTGATCACCGATGTGCTGGCCTCCGCCGGCGGTTTCCCGCACCGCAACGGCGTGGATGCCAACACCGGCTGCATCATCATCGGTGTCACCGATCCCGGGAAACGCAGCGAACCGGGGCCGAAGAATTCCGAGATCGCGGCGCGCTGGACGGAACTCGCGGGCAGCATGCCGGATGTGCAGAATTTCTACATCTCGGGGGACAGGGGCTTTGGGATGGGATCGGACAACGAGGTGGAGTCGCTCAGTGTCGAGATCCGCGGGCCGGATGGGGAGGGGAAAGACCAGGTGGTGCGGGATGTGGAGACGCTGCTGGAATCCTACGATGGGATCGAGAGCGCGTGGTCCAGTTCCGGCGGGTCGAACGATGAGCTGCTGGTGACGATACGCCCGGAGGGCGAGGCGCTCGGCCTGACGCAGAGGGAGCTTTCCCGGCAGGTTCGCGCGGCTTTCTTCGGTGAGCAGGCGCAGCGCATCCAGCGCGGGCGGGACGATATCCGGGTCATGATACGCATGCCTCTTGAAGAACGGGAAAGCCTCGCCACCCTCGACCAGCTCCGGATCCGAACCCCCTCCGGCGGCGAAGCCCCTTTCCCGACGGTGGCGAACGCAAGGTTTACCAAGGCCCGTTCCCGCATCGAGCGGGTGGACGGCGCGCAGGTCGTGGAGGTCCATGCCACGCCGGTCGATGAGGACGTTGATGTCGTAGGCATCTCGCGGACCCTCAGCGCGGAGCTGGAAGGCATTTTCAACTCCCACCACGACCTCTCATGGCGCTACACCGGCTACGTCGCCGACCATGAGGAAACGAAGTCCCGCGCCATCTACGGCGGGCTTGCCCTGTTCTTCGCGCTCTACGCCTTGCTGGCGATCCCCTTCCGCTCCCTCTATCAGCCATTCTTCGTCATGCTCGCCGTTCCCTTTGGCGCGATCGGTGCGCTCTTCGGCCACATCATCATGGACATCACGCCGTCCTATCTGTCGATCTTCGGGATCCTCGCGCTGGCCGGGGTGGTGGTGAACGATTCGTTGGTGATGGTGGATTTCATCAACCAGAAAGTCCGCGATGGAATGGGCTTGCGCGAGGCGGTGGTGCAGTCTGGAACCCGCCGCTTCCGCCCCATTTTCCTAACCTCCGCCACCACCTTCGCCGGGCTGCTGCCGCTGCTATTCGACCGCTCGCTCCAGGCGCAGCTGCTCATCCCGATGGCCACCTCGCTGGCCTTCGGCATCCTTTTCGCAACGGTCATCACCCTCTACCTCATCCCATCCGCATACCTCGCGGCGGAGGACATCCGCAAGCATCTCGGCAAGGCATGGGTCTGGTGGCGGTATCCGGGTGGGAAGCCCGCACCCGATGGGGAGGCTGCGGAGGCTGTCGCCGGATCAACCGTTCTTTGACGATCCCTTCGTCCCCCTCCCGATGGGTGCCAAGAGTAGCCAAACCTCAATTTCGTGCCCTTCCGCCAATCTTTCCAAAGTGGAAAGCCTCAGGTCTTTTTTCCTACCGGCCTCAACGGCCTGATAGTATTTGTATGACATGCCTGCAACTTCAGCGAATTTCTCTTGCGTCCAACCACGCTCCTCCCGCAAGGCTTTGAGCCGCCAGAGCAAGCATTTAAGAACGTCACCTTCCATTAAAAGCAAGCAGCGTATGTCTCCGAGAACGGGCTTTACACCTCCTTCACGGTAGTCTTTAGTCTGAAGCGAATGAAATCGCTCTTCCTCCTCCCCTTCGCGATCACCACCCTCTCCGCCACGCCGGAGAACCCGCTCATCCCATCCACCTGGTTCCAGGAAATCACCGCCACAGATGGCTCCACCCAGCAGTGTGTGATCTTCACCACCGTCCCCGGTGTGGAATACACTTTCTACCACTCCGATGCGCTCGAGACATGGACGGAGATCGGGAAGACCTATGGGCTTGGCCACGAGTTCGCCGCCGCGATGCGGGAGACGGCTCCCGCCCCTCCGCCACCCGATCCTGAGAATCCGCCGCCAATGCCGCCCGTTCCCAACAGCGCCAGCATTGCCATCCAGGCCTCATCCGGAGCCAGCGGAGGGACAGTGGTATCCTGGCCGTCGCACGACCACGGCAA
This sequence comes from Akkermansiaceae bacterium, assembly GCA_017798145.1. Classification (NCBI taxonomy): domain Bacteria; kingdom Pseudomonadati; phylum Verrucomicrobiota; class Verrucomicrobiia; order Verrucomicrobiales; family Akkermansiaceae; species Akkermansiaceae bacterium. The sequence continues at coordinate 3,651,136 of CP059069.1, forward strand.
CGCGATCCAATACCTCATCGCCGGAAACATCGCATCGGATTGGGATACCGTTCCAATCTTCGCAGCATCCCACGGCACCCACCAGTTCTTCATCACACGCCCCGCCGGTGCAACCACCCCGCCCGTGCACAATCCCTTTCTGGAAACGAAGGACGCCGCAATGATCGCCGACCTTGAGGCCGGATTCGCGGATTTTAACACAGCGGTGGCGGCCGCCGCTACGACCGCCCGCAACACCCCCCCGCCACCGCCGCCTGCCCCGGGTGCGATGGGTTATTGGCGCATCAAGGCCGATTGGTCGCTCGACTCCGACGGCGACGGCAGCCCCGATCATCTCGAGTTCGCGCTCGCCGCCGCGCAGGCGGCAGCCGGTGACGGCCTGGTTGCCGACCCCTTCAACGCCGACACCAACAAGGACGGAATCCCCGACGGTCAACAGCTCGATTCCGACGTCGACGGCATCCCGGACGCCCTCGACATCGCCGCAGATGACGGCCTCGTCGCCTACGAAATCGTGGCCCTGCCGCGCTACGCAATGTTCGTTTTCCCGGCCGCCACAACTCCCCCTATCGCAATCAATGATCGGGGTACAGTCCTCTTTCCCAATAAAATCTGGAAAGGTGGCGTGTTCCAGAATCTCATCAACGACCAAGGCCAGATTCCCGGACATCAGCAGCCTGAACACGGAGACCACGGCATCTACGCCCGGGCTATCAACGAGCGTGATCAGATCATCGGCTCCGGAAACTATTTCATGGTCGGTGACGGGACGGTTCCTGACCCCTGGTTTTTCGACGCCCTGTTCCAGTGGCCGTCTCCGGAAGCAATTCCCGCCATGGTTTCGCTGGGGGCAAACGGCGTCACGACCTACGCCGAGCTGACGGACAGCCGGTACGCGCTCCATCTTGACAACGACGGGAATTTTTTCAGCCATGCCTTCATCTGGGACGGGGCATTGGCGGGGGGCGGGCCGCCAGGAGAGGATGCTGGCTGGAAAAAATGGACGCTCCCCGCCGGAGGCAACCCGCTTGCATCCGCCCCCGCCGCCGAATTCACCAAAGGCACCGGACCCGGAGGCATCGTCTGGGGCAGTGAATACGACATCCTCGGAGCCTGGTCGGAAAGCAACATCACCTCGCCCTTCAATGTGGACATCCCAGTCCGCGACCCGGTGAACATCCTCGACAACGGCAACGGCAATCCCGTGGCAACCTCCGCCTCGCCGTTTGAACAGGCGCAAGTCTTCAAGGATAACAAATGGCAGGTCAGCCAACTGCTCGCAGATACCCTCGACATCGCGGATAACGGCACAGCCATCAGAAAACATTTCCCCGAAGGGGAGCTTCCTCCCGCCATCCTACTAAATGGCAAATGGACAAGCATCGCCCGCGCCGCCCCCGGCATCCCGGAGCGCTGGAAGACCAGCCCCGTTGCCCAGCTCTCCGACACCAGCCCCGGAGGCTGGATCCTCGCCCACGACCGCCCGGCCGATACAAACCCTCCGGACAATGTTTCCGCTGCTCTGCTGCCGATCCGCATCAAGGGACGTTCCACCAATTCGGCGAACGTCATTGTGGAGAAGGCCGTAGGGGTGGATGCGTTCTCTATCGGCAGCAGCGATCCCGCGACTTCCGATGACAACATCGACCACGTCCAGGATCGCATTTGGATCATGGCTCCGCGCGGCAGCTACTCAAAGGAGATCGTCATCGACGCGCCCATACATGAAACCGCTCCGCTGACACTTTCGGCGGAGGGCATCACCTTCGGCGGGCAGCCCGAGGGCACTGTCACGGCACCGGGCCAGTCGCTTATGATCAGAGCGGCGCCATTGACCGACACCGGTTCGGAAATCCTCCTCGACCTGAAGATGGGGGACAACACCTCCGTCTCCAAACCCGTCGGCTTCAAGGTGATGAAATACCGGAAACTCAAGGTCACTCTCTGGCTCATCACCTCGGATCAAAATCCCCCCAACACATCGCCCAACGACCCCAACTATAAGCCCTTGCGTGCCCCGGACTTCCAACCCACCAAGGAACTACTCGACAACTATCTCAACGACCTCTTCACGCCCCAGCTCAATGTGGAATTCGACTGCAAGATAGAGGAAAACACCGTCCGATTCGACACCGCCACGGGAGCGGCCTATGGCGCTCCACCGAACGCCTTGAACGCCCCGACTGCCACAAATGGGCATCTCGATACCCAGGCCGATTTGAGTATAGAATTCGATTCCATCAGGGCGGCGGGACACGACGACGATGCCTCCATCAATCTTTACGTCGTAGGCGGGGCGACGTACCTCTTTATGCGCGGCTGGTTTCCCGATAAGAACCAATTCTATTTCAATTTCGCAGACGGACTGTCAAACATTCCCACAAGGACCTGCGTCATCGCCAATGGACTGCGAAATACAGACGCGGATTTCCTCGACACCATTGGGCACGAGATCGGCCACATTTTGGTCGGCGAAGGGCATCCCGACCTCGGAGACAACCTCTCTCCACTGCCGGGCACGAATCACGGCGAGCGGCTCATGCGCTCCGGCACAAAAAAGAAAACCGGCAACTCCCTTGGCCTGCTGGTGAAGCGGGAGTGGGATGATGCGGAGAAATGGTTAACAGCCGAAGAGGCCAGATTAAACAATCCAAATCAATGAGAGTAATCAGCATAGCCTTCGCACTTATTCTGGCTGTGACCCCAAGCAGTTTTGCTAGTGATTACTACCAAGACTCGGTGAAATTCCACCGTGAATGGGAAGATGCTGGTTCGACATGGCTTGAACGGTGGTCAGCTATGGAACGTCGCTCCTCCAATATGAGCAATGAGGAAAAGATCAGGCGCTTTTCGGGAATATTAGACGCGCCAGTAGAGACATATGGCACTGAGGAGGCAGATATCTATTACAAGATCCAAACCATGCTATTGGAGACACCAGGCCATGCCACCTACTACCTAGATAGGTGGAAGGAGAACCCCCACCATCCGGAAACCCGGTTCATGTTCCAGTATTTTCGCAACCTCCCCAGTCCGGAAACCATCGGCGTCCTCGGCGAGCTGCTCGCGGATGAAAGCCCGCGTCCAAAGCTCGCTGACGACGCCTCAAATGTGGAAGCAGTCATGACAGCATACCCAAATTGTGACAAGGCGGTGGAAGTCCTTTCCGTGCTCTTGGAAAACCCGCCAACAGAAAAAGGCCATTACAACTTCCCCACCGACCTGGTGATCTGGCAGCAATGGTATGAGCGGGTGAAGTCGGGTAGGGAAACTTTCCGCCTCGTCGGCGATCCGGTGGACTACACTCTGCGCGGCCCGTCGAAGCGCGGGGCCGTGACACCCGGCCCGAGGGACGGGAAGCGGAATGCCGGGACTGGCGCGGAAGCACCTTCTCCCGACAAGGCGCAGGCCGAAAATTCCGGGTATCTTCCCTACCTGATCGGCGGACTTTTCCTTCTTGCTGGGGTTTTCATCTACCTGCGAACCAGGTGGAATCCAGCCTGACCTGGATATATCTGTCGTTACAGGAAATATTTCCGCAACGCCTCCACTATACCCTGTCCGTGAGCGGCTTCTGTGACAAAGCCGCCGCGCGAGGCGACGAGATCGCGGATTGCGCCGACGGCGTTGGCCGGGCAGGCGGCGAAGCCGGAGTGCTCCACCGAAAGCATCTCGATGTCGTTGTGGCTGTCTCCGGCGGCGAAGGTTTTGGAGGTATCCAAGCCGTAGAGGCGGGCGACTTCCGATAATGTACTGCCTTTCTGGTAGTTCTTATGTCCGAAACGGAGATAGATCGAGTTCCGTTGCCAGCCGAGATCCGGCACGGCGGCGATCATTGGTGTGATCCTTTCCACGATCCACTCCATCTCCTCCTCGGTGCGCGAGATCAGGCCGGCTGGCTCGCCGTCCATCTCGATGTATTGGGCTCCGGTGTGCTCCTCCACTTCCTTGCGGACGGCTTTCAGTGCCTTCTTCGCCTTTTTGAAAAGCCTGTGGATCTCCTTCTCGCAGCGGTCGTTCCATTGCTTGTGGGGCGCGAAACGGCCGAACTGGTTGGGGAAATGGATCTCCCTTTCGCGCGCCACCACCCAGTCGGGAAGGAAGGGGAAATTGCTTTCGATGAAGCCCTCGACCACCTGCGGCATCGAGCGCCCGGTGTTGATCCCCCAGACGGCATTCTTGAGTTGCCGGAGATCCATGATGGTTTCGAAAAACGAGGCGGGTACAGGCGGGCTTTCTGCGGGGTCATGCAAAGTGCCGTCGAAATCGAAGGAAAGTATCAGTCCGGGCGTGGGACAGGCGTCTAAGGTTCTCACGCGGGGAAGCTACCGCATCGCGGCGGATGGGCAAGTGCGGGGGGATGGGAACCACGGATGAACGCGGATGTAAACGGATCGGAATCCGTTAACAGCAATTCCGGCAGCCGCTTGATTGGAATGCGGAGCGGAGAAAAGCCGGTCACAGACGCGGCTCTCCATCAGCGCCTGCGGCGGACGAGGAACCCAAGGATCGAAAGCCCGAGCAACATGGCACCGGAGGGCTCCGGGATTACGGAAAGGGTCAATGCGTTCAGAATCACGGCGCCCGAGGTTCCGGGGGAAATCGGACTGGAAGTCGCATTGATGGCCTGGGTGGTTCCCGAGGCGGTGAAGGTTCCGATGAAGTATTGCTTGGTGATCTGAGCCACCTCGGCTGTGAGGTTGCCGTTCCCGTCATTGAACCGGATTGACCTGCGGTCCCCGATATTGGCGCGAGAGTCGGAGGTGAAAAGCTGGACGGAATACTTCACCCCGTTTGTCAGCCCGGAAAGGGTGAAAGTGGCGCTGGCGCCTGGCGCAGCAACACCCGGGCCGTGTGCAAAGCTATCCATGACCTGGCTGAAATCGGCATCGGTCGGCGTGCCGTCCCAGATGGTGCTGAGGGGGGCGATGCCTTGGTTGTTCCAGCCCGATGTCATGGTCAGCGTGACGCCGTTGCTCGTGATCGCACCGGATGCCGTGCTGGCGAAGGTGACCGTTTGCGGGTTGACGGTGGTGGTCACAGCCCAATTTGTGGTGGTATTCGATAGGTTGAATGCCGATGACACGTTCGCTTGGATGACGTTCTCATTGGTGATGGTTCCCTGGGATGTCCATGTGATCGTGGCGGCATGAGCCAGCGGGCAAGAAGCGACGAAGATGCCGACAAGGGCGGATAGGCTGTGTTTTGCTTTCATGGAATATTATGATGTCTGACATGGGAAATATGAGAATCACCGAAGGCTGCGACAAGAAAAATTGCGCGCAGTAGGTATCACTTGGCATGAGGAAGGCCGGGATTCCGAGCAGGCTAATTCTTATGCATGGCTCCCAGAGCAAGGAAGCCGGTCGCAGGCGCGGCGCTCCATCAGTGCTTGAAGCTCGGGCGGACGGGGACGCCGTTTTTCGCGAAATGCTCCTTCGCCTCACCTACCGTGTGCATGCCGAAGTGAAAGATGGAGGCAGCGAGGACTGCGTCGGCTTTCCCTTTCTCCAAGACCTCCACCATGTGATCGAGGTTCCCCGCGCCGCCTGAGGCGATGACGGGGATGCCGATGGCGGAGGAGATGGCGGCGGTGAGTTCGCAATCGTATCCGGCCTGGGTGCCATCCGCGTCCATGGAGGTGAGCAGGATCTCGCCCGCGCCGCGCCTCCAGACTTCCTTGGCCCACTCGACGGCGTCGAGGCCGACGGGAGTGCGGCCGCCGTGGGTGTAGACGCCCCATTTTCCGGGGCCCTCGCGTTTCGCATCGATGGCTACGACGATGCATTGGTTTCCGAAAGCCTTTGCGCCTTCATCGACGAGGCCGGGGTTGTTGACGGCGGCGGTGTTGATCCCGACCTTGTCCGCCCCGGCGAGGAGCATGGTGCGCATGTTGTCCACGGAGCGGATCCCGCCGCCGACGGTGAGGGGGATGAAACATTTCTCCGCCGTGCGGCGGACGACATCGACCATGGTGTCACGCGCGTCCGAGGATGCGGTGATGTCCAGGAAAACGAGTTCGTCGGCCTCCTGCTCGTTGTAGGCGATGGCGCACTCCACGGGATCGCCCGCGTCGATGAGATCGACGAAGTTGACGCCCTTGACGACGCGGCCGTTGGTGACATCGAGGCAGGGGATGATTCGTTTTGCGAGCACGCGGGGAACTTCAATTTTTAAACTTCAAACTTCAATGAAGAAAGGGCTTCCGGGATTTTCTTTTCCCGAGCGTGTATTTTTTCACTCCAGGTGGAACACCCGCCGGAGATCGCCGCAGGCGGGGGAGTTGTCCGGGTTTGTTTCCATGAGTGGAGCCATGTGGCTCCACCATTTTTTCACGATGGGATGGTGCGGGAGTCCTGATGCACCGTGGCCGGCTGCGCGTTTCTGGATGGCGAAGAGGGTGAGCGTTTCCTCATCGAGAAAGATCGAGTAATCGGAGATGCCCGCCTCCCGGATCGCCTCCGAAAGCTCGGGCCAGATCTCGTTGTGGCGCTTCTCATACTCGGCCACGCTGCCGGGCTTGAGCTTCATGGTGAAGGCGTGTGTTTCCATTATTTCACTTCGATGGTCGCGGTTCCGGAAATTTCGTCTTTCAGCACCCAACGCGAGTTTTCCAGTGTGGCTTCCGCTTTTTTCCCGCCGATGAAAACCCCGGTCGATCCTGCTGCTGCCGGGAGATCCACTTTTGCGGCCATTCCCTCAGGGAGGGTAATGGAGATGGAGAAAGTTGCTGCCTTTTTCCAATCCACGGTGATGGCTCCGCGTGGTGTCGGCACCTTGCCCTTGGCATACTCCAGATAGCCGGGGTTCGGGCTGATGTGCGCCTTTTCCCAGCCGGGGATGAGGGGGCGGACGCCGAGGGTGAAGCGGGGCAGGAGGTTTGCGGGAGCAGCGCCCCATGCGTGGTTCCAGTCCTGGTTCGGCTTGTATTTCTGATCCCATGCCTCGTAGGTGATCGTGGTTCCGGTGTTGAGCATGTGCTTCCAGCTGCGGTCGCCATCGGCGGTGATGAGCTCCATCGCCTTGTCAGCTGCGCCGTTGTTGAATAGCCCTTCTAACAGGTATTGCGCCGCATAGACCGAGCAGGCCATGCCTTTTTTCCGCAGGAAAGCGACGACGCCATCCCGCTTGCCAGCAGGCACGAGGCCGAAGGCCAGCGGGAAGAAATTCGCATGGGCGGAGGCATGATCCGTGCCGATCCCATCCCGGTAAACCCCGCGCTTTTCGTCGAAGAGTTTCTCCTGGAAAACAGCATGCTTCTCTCCGGCCATTTTCCGAAAACCCTCAGCCTCTCCTTTTTTCCCGACGGCCTCCGCGAGATCCGCCATGTCACGAAGCGCCTTGATGTGGAATGCGTTCACCACGGTGTTGGTTTCCGTGAAAACGAACTTGTCGCGCTCGGTGTGCGGCCAATCGACGATGTCGCCCTTCTTGATCTGCGCGGCGTTGCTTTTCACCAGCCCATCATCCCCGGCGCGATCCGACAGGGTCTTTTTCTTCAGCGCCTCGTAGCGAGGTGCGAGCCATTTGCTGTCGCCAGTCCGCATCCAGTCGGCGTGCGCGATGAAGATCATGTGAGGTGCCCACTCGGTGGGCCAGGTCGCATAGTTCATCAGGTAATCATAGGTACGACGGGCGAAGCCGGTGTCGTCCGACGTATAGTAATGGCTGAGCTGGTTCAGGTAGGAGTCCGCCTCGTAGGGGATGCGCTCGCGGTCGCCATCGACATAGACGCCGGCGAAGGCGGTGGCCTTGATCGTGTATTTGCAGAGATCCCAGATGCGGTTGAGCGTCTCGTCCGAGGAGGAAAAGGAAGAGGCTTCCTCATCCCAGTCCGCAGGGAATGCGGCGCGGCGGACGATCTGGTCCGCATTCAAGCCACCCGGCAACCCCTCGATCTCGACCCACCTGAAAGGCAGGATAACGCCCCACTCCGGCGGGGTGAGGATGGCGGGCGGGGTTTTCCCATCGCCCTGCTGGGTGTTCCGGGCATCTGCGGGCGGCGCAATGATGACGGGATCCGTTCCTGCGACATGGATCTCCGCCGTCGCATACCGGACGGTGCCGGGCGGCTTCCTGTTGATGCGCCCCTTGTCGAAATCTTCCCCAAAGTGGACTGTGACCTTGCCGCTTGCACCGTTGGGCGGTGTGAGCATCAGGTTCCCGAAGGCGACTTTTCCGAAATCGACGAGAATGATCCCGGGAGCGGGCTCGGTGATGGAGACGGGCGGCTGACCGTTCAGTTCAACCGGTGCTGCGTATGCTAGGTGCAGGCCTGCGATCAGGAATACAACGGAGGTGAGGATTTTTTTTCGATGTGGCATGTCGCCCCATGCTGGATATGTTCATGGAAAAGTCACGCAGGACTTCCGAGCAGCATCCAGAGGCACATAGCCATCATCATCAGGCTTCCCGTCCGGGAAAGGAAGCCATGCGGCACCCCGGTCCGCCCTCGCCATGCATGGACGATCGGTTAGCCCTCCGCCTCGTTCCACTCGCCGAATTGGCGGAATTTCTCGTAGCGCTCGTTGAGGAGTTGCTCGATCTTGAGGGAGCAGAGGTGGTCGAGGTGTTTGGAAATCACCTCGCGGAAGGCGATTGCGGTGGCGTGGTGGTCGTGATGGGCGCCACCGGTCGGCTCCGGCACGACGTCGTCGATGAGCTTTAGCGACATGAGGTCGGGGGCGACGAGTTTCATCGCCTCGGCGGCCTCGGGGGCGTGCTTGCGGTGTTTCCAGAGGATGGCGGCGCAGCCCTCGGGGGAGATGACGGAGTAGTAGGCGTTCTCCATCATGATGACGCGGTCGGCGACGCCGATGCCGAGCGCGCCGCCGGAACCGCCCTCGCCGATGACGACCGCGATCACCGGAGTCCTGAGGAGCATCATCTCGCGGAGGTTGAAGGCGATGGCCTCGGCGATGTTGCGCTCTTCCGCACCGATCCCGGGAAACGCCCCGGGGGTGTCGATAAGGGCGATGACTGGCATCGAGAATTTCTCTGCGAGCTTCATCAGGCGCAGCGATTTCCGGTAGCCCTCGGGGTGGGCGGAGCCGAAGTTGCGCTTGAGGTTCTCCTTGGTGTCGCGGCCTTTCTGGTGGCCGAGCACGACGCATTTCCTGTCACCCAGCATCGCGAATCCACCGGGCATCGAGGCATCATCCCCGATGTGGCGGTCGCCATGGAGTTCGGAAAAATCCGAGAATGCCAGTGAGACGTAATCGAGCATGAACGGGCGCTGGGTGTGGCGGGCGATCTGGACGCGCTGCCACGGGGTGAGGTTTTCGTAGATCGCTGAGCGGGTTTCGGCGAGCTTGCGTTCCATCATGGCGATTTCATCCGACAAGTCGAGATCCTGCGCGCTGGACTTCGCACGGAGCCTTTCCAACTCCTTTTCAAGCTCTGCGGCGGGTTTTTCGAATTCGAGGAGTTGCATGCGTTCGCGGGAGTTGGTGGTGAGGGCGATGCGCAAGTCTAAATGCCCGCATCACGGGTGTGGAGTCATTTTTTCGGGTTGCGGATCTCCACCTCGTTGCCGGTTCGGGTGAGCAGGAAAAGCTCCTCGATGTCCGCCTCGCCGAGGAAAATCCCAAGTGGCGGGCTCTCGTCGGATTCGTCGTAGGGAAAGATCTGGAGGGGAGGGCTCTTGAGTTGGATCGATTTCGAGGTGGCGCGGTAGTTCTTTTCGGTGGGCGGGACGGCCCTGCCGTCGAGCGTGGCCCTGCGCGATGCGATCACGGTTTTGCCGGCGGAGGGCGCGGAGCCGTTGAGCTTCAGTATGGGATACTCGCAGACAAACTTCGCCCCGTCCCAGAGGGAGACGGCCTTTCTCTGCGGCTCGATGAGGACGCGGAAATTGAGCGGCATGAGCTGGAATTCGTCGCCGGGCTGGAGATCCTTGAGGCTCATCATGCCGTTGAGGTGCATGATCATGTCGAGGGATGTGTCGCTGCGGCCTGCAATGGCGAAGTAGGAGTCGCCGCGCTTCACCTCATACTCGGTTTTTCCCTCCGTGAAATGGCTGGCCAGGATCTCATCGAGGTTCATCTGGCCGACGATGCGGCGGGCGGTGGGGGCGGCGGGGGAGGATGGGAAGACGTTGACGATGGCGAGCAGTTTTTCGCGGCCTTCGGCGATTTTCCCCAATGCGATGAGTTCGTGGGCTTTCTGGAAGGCGCGGTCTCCAGGCTCGAAATCCGGCATCTCCGCCGCATCCAGGATTTTCGCGAAATCCTCCTCCTTGGTGACCCGCAGCACGGTGCCGGCCTCCGGGATGATCCTCTCAAAGATCCCGCCAAGCGGCTTGACGGTGATGTGGTAGGCGAGCATTCCGGTGAACGTCACCACGCCCGCAACCGCAAGGCCGGCGATGATCTTGATGATGAGCCAGATTTTCACGCGAAAAACTCAAGGTTCGGAAATTCAACCCAATGGATGCGGCCTCGCCTAGATGAGACCCTTGCGCTTCAGGTCGAAGGCGTTGATCTGGTGGGAGCGCAGTATCATCTCGAAGGAGAACTTGAGGATGGAGATTTCCCATGTGTCATCGACCCCCTCAATGATGGCGCGGGCGGGATTCCCGGTGCGGCGGATGTCTTCCAGCACGCGTTCGCGGACGGTTTCCAGGGAGTCATGGATCAGCTCCTCGTTCACCGCTCCGCGCCTGAAGCGGAAGCCATATTGCAGGAAGGCGAGGTCGCGCCCCTGTTCCCTGAATTTCTCCACCATCGCATCGAAGCGCGCGCGGGCGTTCTCATCGAAGCCCTCCAGCTCGATGCCCCGGTAAGGCTCCGGGCGGAGGATGCGCGGCTTCATCGCCTCCACCTCCCCGGTGCGGATGCGCACCTTGCCCACCTGATCCATCGGCTCGCTGAGCAGCTGGAACTCGAAACGGGTCTCTCCGAAGGTCTGGATGCGGTGATCCGGCTCATGGAGCACACGGGTCGTCTCCATGGCGTATTGGATGTCGTCTTGGCTGGGCACTTTGGGAAAAAGCTGGGATGCAGGGGCGGAACCGCCGAAAGGGGATCGCGATCCGCGTGGCCGGATTATGCGCCGGATCTCGCAGGATTGCAAAGAAAAGGGCGGGAACCTTCCGGTACCCACCCTTTCTGGTGAAAATGAAAGCCTGGTGGCTCAGCCTTTTTTGCTGGTGATGAAAGAAACCACATCGCTGACGGCCTGCAGTTTCTCCGCCTCATCGTCCGGCACCTCGACATCGAATTCCTCCTCTAGTGCCATGACAAGCTCGACGGTGTCGAGGGAGTCCGCGCCGAGATCCTCGACGAATTTCGCTTCCGGTGTGACCTGGTCGGCGCTGACGCCCAGTTGGTCCACGATGATATCCTTTACCCGTTCTTCGATCGATTTGTCTGACATAATTGGTGAGTGGTTGTGTGTGTTGGTGGTTGGAAACGCTTACCGCTTGCGGACGCAGCATGGCAACAATGAAAAATTGGAAAAGGGGAAAAGCGCCACAAAGCGAAGATTCTAAGTGCCTTCCGCCGGTGCTTCCGGCTCTTCCTCCGGGGCGACAACGGTGTATTCGATGATTTCCCCGGAAAAATTCGCCCGGATCCGGGCCATGAGCTTTTCCGCAGGCTCGCCCTGATCCTTCTTGAAGCCGCCGTAGGTGAGTCCGTCAATCCTGGCGCTCCCCCGCCCGGAGCCGCCTTCATACTGGATCATCGCGATGCCCTTGGTGTCCCATTTCCGCAGGTCGAGCGTTTTCATCTCCGCATACGGGATGCGCTTGCCGTTTGCGCTCACAAGCGCCTCGCCATCCGCGGTCAGGGAGCGGCGGGAGGTGCGAATCAGGAAAAAGAGAGCGCCGAGGGCGAGCCCGAGGCAGATGTAGAAAACGATGATCTGCTCGCGGATTTTCCCGGCATCGAAGGGCTGCTCCTTCACTTTCTCGCTCATCCGGTTCTCGCCTGAATACTCCTGCCACAGGAGGTTGTGCTGTAGCGGCTTGACCTTTTCGTAGTCCGTCAGCACGGGCGGCCATGGCATGGGCAGCTCCGTGTCCGCGGGGATGAGCGATCTGTCCTTCGGGAAATCGACGCTCTGCTTTTCCGCGTATTCCTTCCAGCCCTCTTCCGTCAGATCGCCCTTCGCATTCATCTCGGAAAACTTGGCGGTGGCCTTCGGGAAGGTTGCGTGGAGGTAGTATTCCAGGTTTTTCTCACGGTATCCGGTGGTGCCGTCTATGTAAAAAAGCACGGCGAACACGCTGAACATCGCCAGCATCGCTCCGGCGCGGAGTGTGAACCAGGGGGTGGGTTTGCAGACGATCTGCTCCGGGGCATTCATAGGCTGGGTCTAGGGAAAGCTGTGGGTCGGGGAAATGCAAGCCGCATCCGGCCTACACCGGTCAGTCCGCCCAGCGCTCCGCCAGCCATTTGTCCAGCAAGCCCGGCCATTGCGCAAGCGGCCCCTTGCCGTTCAGGCCGTAGCCGTGGCCCCCTTTCTCGAACATGTGCAGGGCGACGGGAACCTTGTTCTCCTTGCAGGCGGTGGCGAAGCGCAGGCTGTTGCGGCAGTCCACGCCGTCATCCGAGGTGGTCAGCAGGAATACCGGCGGGCTGTCCTTGGCCACCGCCTTTTCGGTGGAAAGCCTCTCCAGCAGCTCCGGCGCGGCGTTTTCCCCGGCGAGGTTCTTCCGCGAGCCGCTGTGGCCGATCCCGTCCATGGTGATCACCGGGTAGCAGAGGATCGCGAAATCAGGACGGGCGGAAAGCTTGTCGGTTTCATCCGATCTCTCTTCGGGAAAGGTGTCGGCGAAACGGGTCGCACACAGCGAGGCGAGGTGGCCTCCGGCCGAGGAGCCCATCACGCCGATCCGCTCCGGCATGATGTTCCATTCCGCCGCATTGGCGCGGACGGTACGGATCGCGCGGCGGGCATCGAGGAAGGGCACCGGATATTGGTAGCCGAGGCCGGCACCGACGCGGTATTTCACCACAATGCCCGCTATGCCCCGCTCGTTGAGCCACTTCGCGTATGCATGGCCCTCGTGCTCCATGGCGAGGATGCCGTACCCCCCGCCCGGGAAAATCACCGCCGCCGCCCCGTTGGCCTTTTCCTTCGGTGGCAGGTGCACCCAATACTGCGGCACCTCGATCATTTTCATCCGCCCGCCCTCGTAGGTGGACTCGGTTCCGGCAGGTGGCCGCACGGCACCGGGCGCTGCACCGGGCCACAGGTTTTCCCACTCCGCGCGGAGCAGGGGCGAGAGCAAAACGGCGAAGATCAGGATTCTCATGGGGATCACTTTTTCAGTTCGAAGGCGCGGGATGACGAGGCCTCCGCTCCGGGGAAATCCTTAGGGACTTCCTGCGTGACCTTGCCGGTCGCCGCCCATTCGCTGCCGCGCTGGAGCGTGACGATGAATCCGACGCTCTCAAGCGCCTCCGTGTCATGTCCCAGCGTGGTGTGGAAAACCCGGCCTTTCCCGTAATCGATCACCATCAGCATCGGCTCGTTGCGACCGGCTTCCTTCAGCGCCGGGGTGTCGGCTGCGGTCGCAAGGATGGTCATGTTTTCCGCCGGGCCGCGCAGCATGGAATAGCATTCGTCCTTCGCATGCATCCAGAAATCCGGGACACCCCTCGTGATCGGGTGCTCCTTGTCCCGCATCGTGATGAGAAATTCGCTTTGCGGGCCGTGCGTGCCGCATTTGCCCGGCCCATCGTCGCGGACAACCTTGCCATCCGCATCGTAATACACATACGGGCCGGACTTCTCGTTGCGCCCGCCCCACCCGCCCAGGCCGATCATCCTGTTGAACTCCACCCAGTTCCCCCAGCTGTTGTTCGCCGCATGCACCACCACCAGGCCGCCGCCCGCCTTCATGTAATCCTCCAGTGCCAGCCTGGTCTTCTCCGGCCAATCCGCCGCGCCGAACCCGAAGTTGCTCACCACGACATCGTATCCGGAGAAATCGGGTGCGAAATCAGGATCGGGCATTGGCTTTTCCATCCCTTCCGATTCCCCGGCGCCCGCGAGCGGCAGCCATTTTTCCTCGCGCTTGAAATTCGAGATGAACTTCGTCCTCGCAACATCCACCTCGAACAGGCCAGTGTCCGCCAGATATTGCTTCATCATCACCGTCGCCTTCGGCCAGACCGCGTGGTTGTTTTGCCCATCGACGATCAGCGCCTTGAGTTTCTCCGCAGCGGTCGCTGGGAGCGCTAGGAGGACGACGGCGGGCAGCGCAAGGAAAGTCTGTTTCATGGGCTCAGCATACGGCCCTGGGACTGGGCTTCGATCAAAAAGTCGCGCTCCGTGCGACGTTCAAGCCGATGCTTCGGATCCGCTCCAGAGGCCGGATTCGCAAGCCCCCGCTGATTCGTCTTGGTTTATAAGGGATGGGGCCCGGTATCCCACCTGAAACCACTTTCCCGCCCCCATCGGTTGTTTCCGGCTCTCCATCAGGCTCGCTTGGGCGATGGAGCCCTCATTACTCGCGAAAATGTCGCCTGGTCGTTCAGAAAGGCCAGAACCGGATACGAGTGCCTTTCCTCGGATTCGGCTCATCGAAAAAAAACCAGCGCTTGCCCCCCTTCCTGGGGAACAACCCTACCTGTAAGCTTCCCTTGCCGTGAGACAGGCTGAAAGTAGAGGATTCGGGTCGCAACCAGAGACACCGAACCATGAAGAAGAGCAAATTCACGGCGAGCCAGATCGTGGCGATCCTCAAGGAGGCCGATGCCGGGATGAAAGTCGCCGATGTCTGCCGCAAGCACGGCATTTGCGGGATGGAATGAAGGGGAATCAGTCCCGCCATGTCGCTTCGCTCCATTGCCAGCCGACCTGCTACAACTGGAAGAGCAAATACGGAGGCCTCGGGGTCTCCGAACTCAAGCGCATCAGGGAACTCGAGGCCGAGCACTCCAAGCTCAAGCGCATGTATGCGGATCTCGCCATGGAGAACGATGCCTTGAAGGAGCTGATCGAAAAAAAGCTCTGAGGCCGGTCGAACGCCGGGAGGCGGTCGGCTGGCTCGTCGGAGAGCGTTCGATGCCCGTGTCACGCGCCTGCCGTGCCATGAAGCTCGGGCGTGCGCGGTTCTACCGTCCGCAGCGCGACGGTGCCGCGCACGACGCACCCGTCATCTCCCGGCTCAACGAGATTGTCGCGAAACACGGGCGCTGGGGCTTCTGGAAATGCTTCCACTGGATGCGCCTCAAGGGCGAGACCTGCATCCACAAGCGCGTTTGGAGGGTTTGCAAATCCATGAAGCTCAACCTTCCCAGGCGAGCCAAGAGGAGGCTGCCGGCTCGCGTCAGGGAACCGCTCAGCGCTCCGCCGCAGGCGGATCTCCAGTGGTCGATGGACTTCATGCACGACACTCTTTATCACGGCAAACGCTTCCGGACGATCAACGTCCTCGACGAGGGCATCCGCGAAGTCCTCGCCATCGACATCGTAATATTCCATCGTAATATTCCCATCGTAATATTCCAGGAAAACTGAAAGAAAACCTTTGACTGCTTGGAAAATCCGGGCAGGATGGGGGTATGTCAGGCAAGAAAGGAACGAAGCGTTGGCTCACTCCGTGGGCGGAATCCGAGGAAAGGCCGTCCGTATACCACCTTACGTCTCGCGTGGTTGATCGGCGGTTCGTGTTCGGTGATGAGGAGCGGGGGAAATTCCGCATGTTCATGCGGATGATGGAGAGCTTCAGCGGCTGCCGGGTGCTTTCCTACTGTGTGATGTCGAACCATTTCCATATCCTGCTTGAGGTTCCGCCGATGCCGAAGGGCGGGCTGAGCGATGCGGAGCTTCTCAGGAGGCTTGGCGTTCTCTACGGCGAGAATTTCGTGAAAAGCGTGGCCGATGAGCTTGCCGCGGCGCGGGCGGAAGGCGATGGCGAAGGGGGGAACGCGTATCCGGTTGCTGGGATCCACGGACGTTTCACGCCCAGGATGCATGATTTGAGCGATTTCATGAAGACTCTCTTGCAGAGATTCACCCGTTGGTTCAACCGCACGCACAACCGCACGGGAACGCTTTGGGAGGATCGTTTCAAGAGCGTGATCGTGGAGAGCGGAACGGCGGCAAGGACGATCGCGGCCTACATCGACCTGAATCCGGTTCGTGCCGGGATGGTTTCCGATCCTGCGGATTACCGCTGGAGCAGCTACGGCGAGGCGGTGGGCGGTGGCGCGAAAGGCAACGGGAAGAAGGCGCGCGAAGGGCTTGTGCGAGCCTGTATTAGCCACAAGGGCGCGGGTTTTGAGGCGGAGAGATGGAAGGATGTTTCAAGGATCTACCGCCGTGCGATGGGCATGGCGCTGGGACGGAAAAGCGGGATGACGGATGTTGGCAAGGCGCAACACGCGACCAAGAACGAGGAAGAGATGCTTGCGTCGAAAGACAACCAGACGGTGCTGCCAGACCTCGGCATGGCCGGGATGTTGATGAAACGGGTGAGGTACTTCACAGACGGTGCGGTGATCGGGAGCAAGGAGTTCGTGAACGAGGCCTTCGCGGGGGCGCGGGATCGGTTTTCCAAGAGGAGGAAGGATGGAGCGCGACGAATGCGCGGCAGCGGCGCGGCGGCGAAGGGGGTGCTCTGGAGCGTGCGGGATTTGCGGGTGGGCGTCGGTTGAACTTCCCGTATCACGAAAATTGGATCAGAGCTGCCTCATGGCAACATCCTGAGTGAAATTTCGTAGGGAAATAGTAGGGCTTTCCCGTTAGCTCGGGGCATTTTGCGGGATAGGTAGGAGGGTTCATGGCCAGGCCGATTCGATTCAAATATCCGGGTGCTTGGTAACACATCATGGTAACGCGGCGATTGGGGGCGCTTTTCGAGGACGCCGCCTACCGGGAGGCTTTTATCGCCGGTGTGGGCGGGGGGGGGTAAATCGGAGCGTTCCCGCCATGTTCGGTCATCTCGGCGGGATGACGATGTGGTCGATGAGGCGGACATCGCCGTAGAAAACGGCGCAGGCGAGGACGGAGCGGCTGGTTAGGGTTTCTACGGGAAGAAGGGTTTCCGCATCGACGAGCGAGAGATAGTCGATGCGGGCGTGGGGCGAGGCCTCGATGGAGGCCCTTGCTGTTGCGAGCATGTCATGGGGAGATGTTTTTTCGGACGCCTTGCTGAGCGCCTTGCGGATGCGGGGTGCATCGGCGCGGTGTTCGGGGGTGAGCCTTGCGTTGCGTGATGACTTCGCTAGGCCGTCGTCGTCGCGGACGGTGGGGTGGGGGATGATTTCCACACCGAGGTCGAGGTCTCGGATCATGCGGCGGATGATGGCGAGCTGTTGGAAATCCTTTTCGCCAAAGACAGCGGCATCGCAGCGGGTGAGGTTGAAAAGTTTCAGGACAACGGTGCAGACCCCATCGAAGTGCCCGGGCCGTGTAGCTCCGCAGAGGTGCTTGGATAGGGATGACTCTATGACGGTGACCGAGCGATCGGGCGCATACATTCCGGAGGCTTTCGGTGCGAACACTATGTCCGCTCCCTGGCGCTCGCAGATGACCAGATCTGCGGCGAGGGCGCGGGGATAGCTTTCGAGGTCGCCGATGCGGTCGAACTGGATGGGGTTGACGAAGATGGAGACGATGACGGTGCCGGTTTGCCCCGCCTTTTCCCGTGCGAGGCTGATGAGGGAGGAGTGTCCCGGGTGGAGGGCGCCCATGGTTGGGACGAGGATGATGGGGCTTCCGCAATGAGGGAGCAGGTTGCGGAGTTCGGATGTGTTGGCGGCGGTCCTCATGGGGTTTCGGTGACACGGAGGATGGCGATGCCCTGGCGGATGTATTCAAGCATGGAGAGGATGATGAAAACCGATGCGATCAGACAGGGGTAGGCGGGCGGCAGATCCACCACTTGGAGCATCACCCAGGCGAGTACGACGAAGAGCGCGAAGGTGCAGGCTTTCCCGGTCCAATGCGGTTTGATGGCCACCTTTTTCCCTGCGGAATAGAGTATGCGGATCCCGGCAAGGATCACAACATCGCGCAAGACCACAATCCCGCAGAACCAGATCGGAAGCCCCCATCCGTCGGGGCCCCATTCGAGGAGGGTGAGAATGATGACGGCGCTGAAGACGAGCGCCTTGTCTGCGATGGGATCAAGGAATGCGCCGAGTTCCGAGATTTGGTTGAAATGGCGGGCGATCCAGCCATCGATCCCGTCGCTGGCGGCGGCGGCGATGAAGACGGCGAGCGCGGCGAGGCGGTATTCCTCCACGGGTGCTCCATTTCCGACGCTGAGGCCATAGGCGACGGCCAGCACGGCGAAGACCGGCACCAGAAACATCCGGAGGATGGTGATTTTCGTGGCGAAGGTCATGCCACGAGGCTATCAGGCGCTTCCGTGAAAGGGAACGAGGAAACGCGGCCTGTTCCTACCAGTTGATGTTTTGCCCGCGGGTGTCGATGTGGGTGAAGCTGGAGTAGCTCCCCACGCCGCCCTTGAAAAGTCCGCGGTCGCGCAGGCTGCGGGTGGCGGCGGTGACATTGCGGGCGGAGGTGTGGAACTGCACGTCCACGGCCACGTTTGCCTGGTGCCATGAGTGGGACTTCGCGCCGGAGCAGCGGGCGTTGTATTGCGGGCTGCGGTATGCGGAAACGATTTCCTTCACCCCGACGTTCATTTCCGAGGACACGCGGTCGATGACTTTGAGGGTGTATCCCATACGGGTCCACCACTGGCGGGGCGGAAGGCTGTTCCAGACGCCGCCGCGCTCCTTGGCGTGGGCCGCGATTACGTCCTGGGCGCTGATGTTGCGCATTTTCAGGGAATTCAGGTAGGCGGCGTATGCGTCCAGATTGCGACCCTGAAGCCGGACCCATTCCTCGGGGAATCCGCCGATGTTTTTGGTGGGAGCTGAGTTGCGAGCCATACGCGCATCACTCGGGATCGTCCTAACCTTCACAACGGGGACATCGTCCTTCTTTTCCCAGAACCATGCGCTTGCCTGAGTGGAGGAGGAACAGAATGCGGCGCCTGCAAGACCCAGCGTTCCGATGAGCTTGCGGCGGCTGGTGAAAGAGTCCGATGGGTTTCCGGGTGTCAGGTCGGTCGGGGCTTTCGGGTAGGTCATAGTGTGGAATTTGATGTCTGAGTGAGCGGGAAACGTGCCAAATCGAGCGTCCGGATGGTGCACGCATACCGTAATTCCCGCTACCCAAGCAGCCCAAGCCGATCGGACAAGCAAAAAAAGCCGCCTGGGGGCTAACAATTCCTGGGATTCAGGGTGAGATCCGTTGGTGTTCCCTGAAAACAAATGCCGATATGAGTCCGAGCAGCGAGAGCACGATGATCCCCCAATCCCCGATCAGCACGTAGAGGGAGAAGGATGGTTGGAGCGGAACGTTCAGCTCGGTGAGCAGGCTGCCACGCAGGAAGGTGCTGCCGCTTTCATCGAGGATGACCTGCGGCTTTCCCGTCTCCGGATGCGCGGTGGAGCCGATGGTGTCGATTGCGGCGCTGACGCCGGTGTTTGCGCAGCGCAGCATGGGGCGGCGAAGCTCGATGGCGCGGAAGCGGGCGTTGGCGAAGTGCTGGGCGGCGGCCTGCGATTCCTTGAACCAGCCGTCATTGGTGAGGTTCACGATGACCTGCGGCCCGGGGCGGACGAATTTCCGAGTGAGCCGCGGCACCGTATCCTCGAAGCAGACGGCCGGGATGATCCCGATTTTAGTCTCATCGAGCAAAACGGGCAATGGGTCGAGCGCGGGGCCGGCGGAGAAGGAGCCGTTGTATTGCGCGCCGGATTGCTGCTCGTAGATTTTTTTCAGGAGCGGGACGGATTCCACAAACGGGATGGTCTCGCCGAAGATGACGAGATGGTGCTTGCGAAAGGTCTGCAAATCGCCTTCGGCTGGTTCCACGGCGATGGAGTTGTAGATGCGCGGCTGATCTTTTTCGTAAAGCCCGTCCTCGCGCAGCTCGCCCTCGACCTCGACCACGCCGTAAATGAGGTCGAAGCGCCCGGCATCACGGACTCGGCGTATCGTATCGAGGTTCTCACGCCATGCACCCCACTCTCCGTCATCGGTGCGGATGATGCGGCCGTTGAGCGCGGTCTCCGGCCATAGCACCCAGTCGGGGCTGCCCAGCTCGATGCCTCCCTCCTCGCCCTTGCGTATGGCTTCCCGGAGTTTCGTTTCATCCCTTTCGGAGATGCTTTGGAGGGCGGAAATCGTTTCGTCCTCGTAGGCCATGTGGATCTTTTCGGCAGGCCAGAGCTGCTGGCTGGCGGTTTGCGGGATGTTGATCTGAACGAGCAGGGATTTGAGATGTATGGATTCCTTGCCTGCCTCGCCGGCGATGCGGAGGATGCCGTAGGCGAGCAGGAAACCCACGCCGAGTGCGGTTGCGGCGAAATCCCAGCGAGGTTTGCGGATGCCGTCGAGGCTTGCCCGATGCATGCGCCGGCCGACCTGGGCGAGGACGCATTGGAAAAACACGAGAATGAGCGAGAGGCCGGTGACTCCTAACAGATCCGCGGCCTGGGAGATGACGAGGGTATCGTGAAAGGCGACGCCGAGCCCGTTCCATCCGAATCCGGTGAACAGCCAGCCGCGCAGCCATTCGAGGCCGGCCCAGACGGTGGCGTGGGTGAATGCGTTGAAGAGGGAGCGGAACGGGTTTTCCAAGACGCCGTCCTTCCTGTGCCATGGGTTTCCGAGCGTGGCGGCGAAGGCTCCGAACGCGCCCCAGTAAAGGGCGAGGTATGCCGAGAGGACGATGGGCCCGAGCCATGAGACGGTGGAGAGCCAGGAAAGCTGGACGCCGAAGCTGACAAGCCCGGCGAGATAGCCGATGAGGAAACCTTTTTTTGCCCGGTGTGTCCCACCCAGCGACCAGAGGGCGATGAGAAGCGGGATCAGGCAGATCCAAGCAAGACCCGCGAAGGAGTAGGGCGGGAAGAGCGAGGCCACCATCAGGCCGGTGGCTGCGATGGCGAGGGACCTGAGGATGAAAGAGCGATCGGGCATGGCTCGGAGTCTGGGCATGGCCTTTGAAATTGCCATGCGATAATGGCGCAAGGATTCAAATGGAAGCCGTTATCCCATGCGCTTTCCGAAGGCATCCGAGCAACACCCGGCAATCCGCCAGTGCCCGGTGCGCCCCGCCGCCGCTCACGCGAAGATGTTCCGCAAGTATCGTCAGGCCGAAGCCTTTCCTGCCCGGCAACAGCCGCTTGAAAACCGGGATGGAGCATTCGAGCGGAAAGCGAAAATCTTTCCCCGACCGCAAGGCGTTGGCATCCAGGAACCTCCGGTCGAAACTCGCGTTGTGCGCGTATGAGGGCATCCTGCCCATGAAGTCCCAGGTCTCATCCAGCACCGCGGCGAGCGGCTGCCCCTCCGCCCGCAACAACGCATCGGTTATCCCCGTGATCCCGGTGATGTGCCATGGCACCTTCCCGGAAATTCGCACCAAGCGGCTCATCTCCCCGGTGATTGCGAAACGTTCATCCACCCGGATCACCGCGATTTCCGTGATCTCACAGGAATCCGTCGATAGCCCCGTGGTCTCGATGTCGAGTAAGCAGAAGGAACGTTTCCCGAACGGTGAATCAGGCGCTTCTTTGATAATCCTCGGTTTATTTTTCATCTCGGCAATCTCCCGTTGAGAACTGTTGCCCGCCTCCACCGGCCACTCCCCCATATTACGCGGCAGGCTTTTCAGATGTTTGGAATGATTGAGGCGGGGCATGGGGTGTTATCTCGCCATGATTGCGGATGAAGGCGGAGCCGTGATGCCAAGGATATGTAATTCCATGTCCGGATCATTGGGTAAATGAGGGTTGCGAAGCCGGTCGGGGAAGCTGATTCCGGTTAGAGTTTGGCGGGGTTTTCGCAGAGAGCGAGTAAGAGGGCGAGCACGCGCCAGCCCTTGTCAAAATCGGATTTCCAAGGCCGGATGGGGCGGAGGATGAGCCAGTCGTTCTTTTCTCCGATGGCGGTGAGCTCCGCCTTAGGGTTCACGAGGGTGGCGGTTTCGCAGATCGAGAGCATGGGGAGGTCTGCGGTGCTGTCGGTGTAGCCGCACGAGTTCGCGAGTTTCCCGTCCTTGAAATACGATGGGGGTAGTAGTTCGCGGAGGCGGGCGACCTTGTTCGCACCCTTGTGGTTGGTGAGATCGGGGAAGAGGCGGGTGTTTTCCAGGACGGTTCCGAGGGAGATGTCGAAGCCGAGGAGTTTCCCGACTTCGGTGGCGTAGCATTCCGGGCTGGCGGAACTGAGGATGGTGAGGTGGCCGGCCTGTTTGTGGTGGGCGAGTCTTTCCTTCAGCTCGTGGTAGATGCTTGGCTGGAGTTTTTCGGCGAAGCTGCGGGACAGTTCCGCGAGGCGCTCGGGCGGCATCTTCCAGAGGAAGGAGTGGAAGACGCGCTTCATGTTCTCGGTGCCGAGAAGTTTTGCGAAGGGCAGGAAGGCTAGGAATAGCGGGACGGAATAATAGCGTGCGGGTTCCTCTTTCAGGACGTGGTGGCGGAACAGGAGCTGGCAATCCCATGCCAGCAGAGTGCCGTCCATATCGAAAAGGGCGATGCCGGGCGGTGGGGTTTCCGGCGGGGTCATAGCAAACGTTGGGAGGTTTGGCATGGCGGATGGATCCGCCGCCAGGGTCACACGTAGTGCAGTGCCTTCGCGCGCTCGTTGATTGCGGCTTCGTTGTCCAGCAGTTCCTGGATGGGATCCCAGCGGCCGGAGACGAGGGCGTCGCGTGCGGACTCCGGCATCTTCACGGGGAACTCGAGGTCGCAGCAGGTGCTGACGGTCATTCTCTCGAGGTCGATGGTGATTTCCGTGTCCGGCTTGGCCTCGATGGCGGTGCGTAGTTTGGCGATGTCGGCGGCGGCGGCCATCACGCATGGCATGGCGAGGGTGGTGGAGTTTCCGTAGAAGATTTCCGCAAAGGATTCGGCGATGACCGCGTTGAAGCCGTATTTTTTCAGCGACTGCGGGGCGTGTTCGCGGGAGGAGCCGCAGCCGAAGTTCACCCCGGCGATGAGGATGGAGGCATCCCTGAAGCGCTCGTCGTTGAGGGGGTGGTTCGTCTTCTCGCCTGTTTCGGAATCGAAGCGCACGTCATAGAACGCGAATTCGCCGAGACCGTCGAAGGTGACGCATTTCATGAAGCGCGCGGGGATGATGCGGTCGGTGTCGATGTCCGCGCCGGGGATGAAAACTCCGGTGCCGGAGACTTGCTTGACTGGTTCGAGGGCCATGGTGGGGTAAATGCTGAAATTCTGAAAACTGAAATGCTGAAATTAGGCGACGGCGGAGGTTTCCGAGAGGTCGAAGAGTTCGCGGGCGTCGGTGATGTGGCCCTTGATCGCGGCGGCGGCGACCATGACGGGGGACATGAGGACGGTGCGTCCGGTCGGGGAGCCTTGGCGGCCTTTGAAATTCCGGTTCGAGGACGATGCGCAGAGCTGGTCGCCGATGAGCTTGTCGGGGTTCATCGCGAGGCACATGGAGCAACCGGCGGCGCGCCATTCGAAGCCCGCGGCGCGGAAAATTTCCGGGATGCCTTCCTGCTCGCACTGGATCGCGACGATCTGGGAGCCGGGGACGGCGATGGCGTGCACGCCCGACGCGACCTTGTGGCCCTTGATGTATTTGGCGACCTCGCGGAAATCGGAGATGCGGCCGTTGGTGCAGGAACCGATGAAAGCGACGTCGATTTTCACGCCCTGGATCGGGGTGCCGCCGGGGAGTTTCATGTAGGCGAGGGCTTCCTCGATGCTGGCCTTTTCCTCGGGGGTCTTGGCCTTGAGCGGGTCGGGGATGCTCTCGGTGATGCCGATTCCTGCGTCAGGGGAAATGCCCCAGGTGACGGTCGGCTCGATGTCGCCGGCGTCGATTTTCACGATGTCGTCGAAATGCGCGTCGGCATCCGAGGCGAAGGACAGCCAGCGGGCGGCGGTTTCCTCGAAATTGTCGTTGTCCACGTATGGACGGCCTTGGAGGTAGGCGATGGTCTTCGCATCCGGGTTCACGTAGCCGCAGCGGGCGCCGCCCTCGATGGACATGTTGCAGACGGTCATGCGCTCCTCCATGGACATGCGGTCGAAGACATCGCCGGCGTATTCGTAGGCGTAGCCGATGCCGCCGTTCGCACCGAGCAGGCGGATGATGTGGAGGATCACGTCCTTCGCATAGACGCCGGGGCGGAGGTCGCCGTTGACCTCGATACGGCGGACTTTCATCTCGCCGAGCGCGATGGTCTGAGTTGCCAGCACGTCGCGCACCTGGCTGGTGCCGATCCCGAACGCGATCGCCCCGAAAGCCCCGTGGGTGGCGGTGTGGGAGTCGCCGCAGGCGATCGTCGTGCCCGGCTGGGTGATGCCCTGCTCGGGGCCGACCACGTGGACGATGCCCTGCTTGCCGGATTTCAGGTCGAAATAGGTCACTCCGAAGTCATCGCAGTTTTTGCGGATCGCATCGATCATCTCAGCGGCGAGCGGATCGGCGGGCTGGTCCTGGTTGATCGTCGGGACGATGTGGTCGATGGTCGCGAAGGTGCGCTGCGGGAATTTCACCGTCAGGCCCAGGTCGCGGAGCATCCCGAAGGCCTGCGGCGAGGTGACCTCGTGGATGAGGTGGGTGCCGATGAAGAGCTGTGTGCGGCCATCCCCGAGGGTGCCGACGCGGTGTGAATCCCAGACTTTTTGAAAGAGGCTTTTTCCCATTGCATTGATCCGCCGTGGTTTGCGGCGGGGCGGGAATGTGGATAGGCGGCGGGGAAACTTCAACCCCCAAAACGTAGGGGCGATCTTCGGTCGCCCATTCGTTTCCTTGGGGTATGTGAGGGCGACCGAAGATCGCCCCCACATCCCGGCAGGAGAAATTCCCTTTCTTAGCCAGCCGCCGCCCGTTACACCATCCGCGTGCCCGCAAAAAAGAAGACAGCCTCCGCAAACGCCAGTTTCCACGTGATCGTGGGGAGCGACGACGGGCTGGTGCGGGAGGAGGCTCTGTCGCTTTACAATGAGCTGACGGGCGGGAATGACGACGGTTTCACCCACGAGACCATCGACGGGAATGCGGACAATTCCGAGAACGCCTACCAGCTTTGCTCCACCGCGATCCAGTCGCTGATGACCATGCCGATGTTCGGCGGGGACAAGGTGGTTTGGCTGCGGAACGTGAATTTCCTCGGCGACGACGTCACCGGCCGGGCGCAGCGGACCGAGGCGGGGGTGGAGGCTTTGCGGGGGGTCTTGGAAAAGGGGCTGCCGGATGGGATCAGGTTCATCCTTTCCGCCGACAAGGTGGACAAGAGGAGGGCGTTCTGGAAATTCCTGGAGAAAAACGCATCGGTCCGCAGCTACGACAAGATCGATATCAGCCGGGATGGGTGGCAGGATGAGGTCGGCAGATTGGTCGAGGGCCGTGCCAGGGAGCTGGGTTTGGAGTTCGAACACGATGCGCTGGAGCTCTTCATCATGCTCGCCGGGGAGCAGACAAAGCAGATCGCCAACGAGCTGGAGAAGATAGACCTCTATCTTGGGAAGGAACGCCGCAAGGTCACGGAGGAGGATGTGCGTGTGCTTGTGCCACTGAGCCGGGCGGCGGTAATTTTCGAGACGGGAAAAGCGATCCAGATGGGCAATGTGGCTCGTGCGATCCAGCTCATCGACGAGCAGCTAGAGGCGGAGGAGTCGGCGGTGGGGATCATGCGGGCGTCGATCATCAATGTCGTCCGCAACCTGTACATGGCGAAGCTGGTTCTGGAGAAATTCAAGCCCAATGCCGGGAGCTATTCATCCTTCGCGGGCGCGCTCAACAAGCTTCCGGCCGCCGAGCGTGGCTGGCTGCCGCAGAAAAAGGACGGCTCCGGGGTGAATGTTTTCCCGATCTTCCTTGCGGTGCCGAATGCGAAAAACTTCGATCTCGCAGGCCTGCAGCATGTCATGGAGCAGACGCAGAAAGCGGATCAGGCGCTGGTGACGACCGGGCTGGATCACCGGCTGGTGCTGCACCGGTTGATCGCGGAGATCGCGGCGGCGAGGAAGGGGAGGTAGTCTGGCATGGCGGATGCGAGCCGCCGCCACGTTGCCGCTAGGAAAGTTTCCGCATCGAGCGGTCGTGCGGTGCCCGCAGCAGGATCACCGCGAAGAGCGCGCCGATGAGGGCGCAGAACATGTCGCTCTGGGTGTCCCAGTTGTCGCCTTGGGTGCCGAGGAATGATTCGGCGGCTTCTTCCGAGACAAGGGCAGCGACCCATTCGAGGAGTTCGTAGATGGCGCTGACGGCCATGCAGAAGCAGACGGTGCAGAAGGCCATCCAGCCGCGTTTTGCGATCACCTTGTTGCGGATGAAGACTTCGCGGCAGACGATGGCGGGGACGAGGCCCTGCATGATGTGGCCGAGGCGGTCGTAGTGGTTGCGGGAAAATCCGAAGGAGTCCTTCGCCCAATCGCCGATGGGGACAAGCGCATAGGTGTAGTGTCCGCCAACGGTGAGAACCACCATGTGCAGGCCAACGAGGACGAGGGCGAAATTGGAAAGCCTCCAGCCCATCGCCTGGGCGATGAAGATGACGATGAATCCGACGAAGACCGGGGCGACCTCAAGCCACCAGGTGAGCGTGTCGAAGGGTTGCCATCCCGACCAGGCGAGCACGGGGAGCATCGCCGCCAGCAGGATGGCATTGGGATGTGATTTCACGAAACCATCCTGAGCATCATCGTGGGCTTAGGTCAAGGAGGCGGATGCAGAGGGGCGCATTGCTCCTGATCAGGGGATGGAGCGGTAGATCTCCTCCAGGGCCATCACCGTGTAGGATGTGACGAGTACGGGGTTCGACTCCATCCAGCGGCCGTTGTCGTTGACCCACGAGCCGTCCTCGCGCTGGGTGGCAAGGAGTTTACCGCCGAGATCCTTGCGCCAGTCGCCCTGCGAGCCGTCGGCGAGGGGTAGCTTGTCGATGCCAGCGGCATTGAGAGCCTTCGCCATCGCCTGGTAGTAGTAGAAAAGGCCTTGGGCGCCCATCTGCGGGTTTTCCTCCACGGTGTAGTTTTTTCCGAGCCACTCTTTGACGGCGACGACGCGGGGATCGTCCGGGGAGAGCTTCGCGTAGATGAGGGACATCATGCCGGCGTAGGAGATGGAGCCGTAGGAGCGGAGGGCGACCTTGCCATCCGCGGTGACATCGGTGCCGGCCTTCGAGTCTCCGGGGGTGTAGATGAAGCCGCCCTTGTTCTTTGGATCGTCGGAAGCCCATTCCTGGTCGTTGGTGGCGGTGAGGTTCTGGCTGCGGGAAAGGAAGGTGAGGGCGGCATCCCAGTTGAGCTTCGGCTCGTCGGCGTAATTGCCGTCCTCGATGATCTTGTCGGAAAGGGCGAGGGCTTCGAGGGCGAGGTAGGTGTTGGACATGTCGGTGTGGTCGTCCTTGGAGCCGTAGCCGATGCCGCCGTCGTTCTTGTTGTCGAGCTTGCCTTTCTCGCCGATGTCCCACTGGTTGGCGATGAGGTGGCGGCGAGCCTTGACGATGTTCGGCTCGAATTTGTCCATGCCTGCGGAGGCGAGGGCGGTGAGGGAAGTGGCGGTGTTGTAGACCATGAGGCCCCGGTTGTAGATGCCGCCGTCCTCTTTCTGTTGGGCGGCGAGCCAATCGAAGCCCTTTTCAAGGTTTTCGGGGAGCTTGCCGCCGGAGAGATCGAGGTTGGGATCGCGCACCTGGGCGGTGAGGGCGAGAGCGGTGAAGGCGGGCAGGCCGCCATCGTCCCAAAAGCCGTTTTCCTTCTGCTGTGATGCAAGCCATGCGTTGCCGCGCGCGATGGATTGGCGGATCTCCTCCTTGATCGAGGTGTATTCACCTTGGGCATGGGTAGGGAGGGCTGTGGAAGCCATGAGTCCGAGGGCTAGGAGTGCTTTCGTTTTCATCGGGATTTGAGCTGAGTGTTGGATACGTTGGATACTGATAAGATCTTTTGATAATCCCCTAAGCGAAGGCGAGGGCGGATCTTGTCTGCCCGAGGGAATTATCTGTCCGATACTCGGATGGCTGCACGATCCCCGCAAGTTGGTTCTTTGGACGAAATTTATCCACAGGGGGGGAATGCGGGTGAAATCTGGCCGGAAGCCGCCGATCCGCATGTGGAAACCTGGCTCAGTCCAGGAAACCCCGTGCCTTGAGGTTATTCAGGCGGTGTGCGGTTTCCACCAGGCCGTCAATGATGACCTGCGTGTAGGAGCGGCCGTCTGTGGTGTCCACGCCGTGGCCGGGGACGGCGTTTCGGAGCGCCTCGAGGGCGGGATCGTCATGGCGGAAGGCTTCCACGAAAACGGTTTCCAGTTTCCCGGTGCGGGCTGCGGCGGAGAGGGTTGCGCCGATCCAGCCATCGTCGGTGCTGAGGCAGCCGCGGGTGGTTTTCGCGGAGGCATGGAAAATGCCCATGTGGCCGGCCTCGGCGAGCTCCGCGATGAGGCGTTGGTTTTCGGCAATGGACAGGCCGGAATCTCCCATGTGTGCGGAGTCGATGAGGAGCTTGAAGTAGTCGCGGCCGAGTTCCTTGTTGATCGCCTTGATGAAGCCCCATGCCTTCTCGATGTTGGTGAAGGTCTTGAATTCCACGGGGCGGAGGAACTCGATGTGCCATGAGGAGATCTCGGAATCGAGCAGTCCGGCCTCTTTCACGGCGCGGATATGCAGTTTCACGTTCTGGGCGATGGCGGTTTCCAGATCCATGTCTTCCGGGCCGTTCATCCATTCCTCGATGGAGGTTGAGCCAACGGTGACCGCGCCGAATTTGACCGCCGCCCTGAGGGATGGGATGAGTTGGCCGATGACCGCGTCCTCATTGGCGGGATCCATGGGGTTTGCGCCGCCGACCATCATGATGAGGTGGACATCCAGATGGAGAGCCTTGAGTCCGGCGATCATTTCCGCGATGTCGGCTTCCCCGGTGCCGGGGAATAGGGATACCTGGATGCAGGTGGGGCGTACGGGTGACAGCGAGCAGATGCGGCTCATTTCCGCGACGACGGCGATGCGTCCGTCGGATTCGCGGGGAAGGGAGCCGTTCTCATCCGGCACGAGGCCGTCGATGAAACCGAGGTGTGTCGGCACGATGCCGAGGGCGATGTTGGGTTTGAGGGTAAGCGTTCCGGGCATGGTTTGAGTTTGTTTCGGAAAACGGGCGAGTCAAGGACATGGGTAACGTGCCCGTGGAAGCCGGATCGGTTCCAAGGCACCAAAGCCCTCTGGGCAGGGTATCAATACCCGCCCGAAGCCTCGCTGAAGGTGTAGGGTGCCTGGTAGTTCCCGGTTTTCTCCTTCATGAGCTGGCGGAGGAGGTCGTTGAGGACGGAGGAGGCCCCGAAGCGGTAGCGGGTGTTGTTGAGCCAGTTGTCGCCGAGGGTTTCCTTGACTGCGATGAGGAAGGTGAGCGCCTGTTTCGCGGTGCGGATGCCTCCGGCCGGTTTCATGGCGATCTCGGTTCCGGTTTCCAGGTAGAAGTCCCGGATCGCCTCGAGCATGACCTGGTTGTTGCCGAGGGTGGCGTTGTCGGAGGTTTTTCCGGTTGAGGTTTTGATGAAATCCCCGGGTCGGAGGACTTCCATGGCCAGGAAGGAGGCGGCGCGGATGTTGTCGTAGGTCTGCAGCTCGCTGGTCTCCAGGATGACTTTCAGGGTGGCCTCGCCGCAGGCATCGCGGACGGCGGCGATCTCGTCCTGCACCTGCCGGATCTCCCCGGCGAGGAATGCGCCGCGTGAGATCACCATGTCGATCTCGTCGGCACCGTCCCGGACGGCGGCCTTGACCTCGGCGAGGCGGGTGGCGAGCGGTGCCTGGCCGGATGGGAAGGCTGTGGCGACGGAGGCGATTTTCACCGGGGTGCCTTTCACGATCTTAGCGGCATGTTTCACCATTGCCGGATACACGCAGACGGCGGCGGTGGTCGGGACATCGAGATCCTCGTGAGGGCGCAGGGCCTTGTGGCAGAGGGATCGGACTTTCCCGGGGGTGTCGTTGCCCTCAAGGGTGGTGAGATCGACCATGGAGACGGCGAGATTCAGGCCGAAGACCTTGGCGGATTTCTTGATGCTACGTGTGCCGTATTTGGCGACTCGCTCCTCGATGCCGACGCGATCCACCTTTCCGACGCGATCGATCAGGGCGTGCAGCCCACCTGCTTTCGGGGAAACCATGCCGGAAGCATCCTTGGAAAAAGTGCGGGTGCCAAGATTCAAGTTCACATCCCCGTGCATCCTGCCAGGATTCCGCCCTAGCCATGGCAGCCGTACGAGCGATGAGATGGATTGCCGCCCTGGCGCTTGTGGCGGCCTTGGTCGGCTCGGCGTCGGCGCTATTCCTGTGGGGGCTTGATGCTGCGACCCGGCAGCGTTTCGCAACGCCGTGGCTCGTTTACCTGCTGCCGCTGGCGGGGATCGCGATGGGGTCTTGCTATCGCCGCTACGGGATACGTGTCAGTTCGGGCAACCACGCCATCCTCGGAAACATCCACAAGGAAAAGGAAACGATTCCCCTTTCGCTCGCGCCAAGCATCATGGTGGCGACGGTGGCGACGCACCTTTTCGGCGGCTCCGCCGGGCGGGAGGGAACGGCCGTGCAGATGGGTGCGGCGATCTCTGCGGGCGTAGGGAGATTTGTCGCGAAAACCCGCGATGCGGAGCACCTGATGCTATTATGCGGGATCTCGGCGGGCTTCGGCGCGGTGTTCGGCACGCCGTTTGCCGGGGCTGTTTTTGCGCTGGAATTCACCGGCCGCAACATCCTTTGCCGGAAGCTGATCCCGTGCCTGCTCACCGCCCTTGCGGCGGATTTTGCCTGCCATGCGTGGAGTGTCGGCCACACGCCTTACCCAGCGATCGCGCTCGGGGAGATCACCGGGGCGATGCTTCCGCTGCTTTGGAAGGTCGCGCTCGCGGCGGCAGTGTTCGCCCTTGCCAGCCGCTTTTTCGTGGCTGCATCCCATTTCATCGCCGGGAAATTCCGCGAGTGGTTCCCCCACGAGGCCGTGCGCGGAGGCGTGGGCGGGGCGATCGTGGTGGGGCTGTTGCTGCTTTCCGGCACAGGCGATTACCTCGGGCTCGGAGTGCTTGCGGAAACTGCGGATTCAATGACACTGCCCCGGTTTTTTTCCTGCGAACTCCACGCGCCTGCCACGGCATGGATTTGGAAACTGGTGTTCACCGTGGTGACCCTGTCTGCGGGTTTCAAGGGCGGGGAGGTCACGCCCCTGTTCTTCATCGGTGCGGCGCTGGGAAACTGGCTCGCCTGGTTCCTCAACGCCCCCGTCGATCTTTTTGCGGGGATCGGCATGATCGCACTTTTCGCTTCCGCCACGAAAACCCCCTACGCCTCCATCATCATGGGCGTGGAACTGCTCGGCTGGCAGATGGGGCTGCCACTCATCGCCGCCACGTTGATCGCCACGAAACTCAGCGGATCGAGATCCGTGTATCCCAAGGTGGATGAGTTGTAGGCTCGATGGCCGGTTTACATTTCCTGAAAATGGGTGAATCTGGGCGGGCATGTTGGAAACACCGAGACAACTTGTGGCACGGTTCGAGCGCGGCGAGATCGACCGAATGGAATTCCAGGCGCTGATGTCCATCCACCAGCGCGAGCTGCTCCGCGAGATCGACGAGGATCATCAAAATCCCCTCGCAGCATGGCTGGAATCCAGGCTCGCGAAGGCATCGGTGAAAAAACTCCTGATAAACCACACCGCTTTCCAGATCCGCGAGGTGCTCGTCGCACTGTCGGAGGCCGAAAATTTCCCGCTGGCAAAATACATCTGGAACGCCGCCCACCCGGATATCCCGCTGCACTGCTTTTTCAGAATCCGCAGGGATCCGGTTTTCCAAATCCTCTCAATCAGCAGCGAGGGCGACACGGTGGAAGTCCATCTTGAAATCCATCGCACCCGCAACCGCGAGCGAATCACCCTCACGCGGGATGAGCGGTGGCGGCTCTTGGCGCCGTCTTTCCCCAAAGCCGCGGCCCGAGGGTGATGCAGGCGACGAGCAGCCCAACCGCAAGCCCGCACCAGACGCCGACGGCACCGAAATCGAATTTCATGGAAAGCAGCACCGCCACCGGCAGGCCGATGATCCAGTAGGCCACAAATCCCATGAGCGCAGGCACGTGCGCATCGTGCAAGCCCCTGAGCATTGAGACCGATCCGACCTGAAGGCTGTCGAAAAGTTGGAACACGCCGACCACGATCAGGATTTTCGCGGAGAGAGCGATCACCGGTGCCTCGTCGATGAAAAGCGAGGATACCCATGTCCCGAGAATCAGGAAAAACGCCGCGCCGATCGCCGCCCAGCATGCGCCGAGCCACCAACCGGAAACCACGATCTTGCGCAGCCTGTGATGCTGGCCGGCGCCGTTTGCGGAGCCGATGCGGACGCTCAGCGCCATGGAAAGCCCGAGCGGGACCATGAATGCCGTCGCCGCGCACATCAGCGCGACCTGATGCGCGGCCATCGCCGTCTCGCCGAAGCGCCCCATCATCAGGCCTGCGGCGGAGAATGCGGAAACCTCGCAAATCATCTGGATGCTCGCGGGGAAACCGATGCCGAGGAATTTCCGGATCTCGGCAAGCACAGGCGGCTTGAACCAGTGGAACGGCGTCCATTCCCTCATGCCTTTTCCCCGGTAGAGCCATACGAACATCCCGATCAGGATCGCGGTCCGCGAGATGAACGTGGCCCATGCCGCGCCCTCCAGCCCCATCGCCGGGCAACCGAGTTTTCCGAAGATCATCACCCAGTTCAGGAACACATTCAGGACCACGCCCCACAGGAAAATCCAGAAGGGCGGCCACGGCCTGTCGAGGGCGTCTGCATGGTTTTTCAATGCCATCGACATCAGGCCGGGGATCATGGAGAGCATGATAATGCGGAAATACCCGCCCGTTTTTTCCACCACGTCTTCCGGCTGGCCGAAGCCTCCGAGGTTCAGCGAAACGGCGGACATCAGCAGGAAAAGGAGAATGCCAAGTGCGGTCGCGACATACATCCCGTGGCGGCAGCTTGCCCGCCCGGCCGCATGATCGCCCGCGCCGCTTGCACCTGCAGTGAAAACCGAGACAGATGTGAGCACACCGATCCCGAACACGAAGGGAACGTAGAAAAGCGAGTTCGCGAAGGTCAGCACCGCCATTTCCGTGACGCCGAGGCGGCCTATCATCATGGTGTCCGCCACGCCCAGCAGCATCTGGCTCACCTGCCCGATCACCAGCGGGAAAGCCAGCTTCAGGGTCAGGCGGGATTCGTTGAGGAGAGACATGCCGCCATGCCCTTAGCCCCGGCTCGGTGCGTTGTCACCCGTTATGACGGAGTTGGGTCCGGATCGCCGGGGCGTCTCCGGTTCCGGAAATTTCTCCAAACCGCCCGCAGGCTGCCGAAGGTTCTCCGGATGATCACGATCGCGATGGCCAGCACGATCACAAAAACGAAGAGCGCTGCCACAGGAGCCAGCGCCGTCAGCGTCAGCCCGCCGAGCACCAGCCCATCCTCCGCGACACTCGCGACACTGTTGGAAACCGGCTCCGGCGACATGTTGACGAGCAGCCGTGTCCCCGCCTTCGCACCGTGCATGGTCAGCGAGGCTACGCCGGAAAGCAGTCCGCCGATGGCGAGCAGGGCCGGATTCATCTCCCCGAGAGCCGCCATGCCGAGCAGGATGCCACCCACAGGCCGCAGCACCGTGTGCACCGCATCCCAGG
Organism: Akkermansiaceae bacterium; assembly: GCA_017798145.1. Classification (NCBI taxonomy): domain Bacteria; kingdom Pseudomonadati; phylum Verrucomicrobiota; class Verrucomicrobiia; order Verrucomicrobiales; family Akkermansiaceae; species Akkermansiaceae bacterium. The sequence continues at coordinate 3,684,822 of CP059069.1, forward strand.
CGCTGTCCAGCCACGGCACCTTGTCCGCCAAAAACTCGATCACCATCAGCACGCCCGCCACGCCAAGCACCCATTCGTTGCCCAGCACCGCCAGGCCTTCGTGCGCGGCGGAAAGCTCGATCCAGTTGAAACGGATCGCCAGCCCGGCGACGAAGGCAGTCAGGTAAAGGTTGATCCCCGCCAGCGATGCCAGGCCGAGAGCGGTGCCGAGGTGTCCAAAAATTTCCATTCCCCGCCAATATGCAGCTACCCCGGCGGGACGCGAGCCGAAACCGTATCAGCATACCGGATGAACATGGCCATGTTCACGGTTGGCCGATTTTCCGATGGCTACGAATCGCCGGATCCCACCCACGGTTTGTTCAATTCCTTCCCGCGCCACAACATTACGAAGGCGAGGAGCGCTCCGCAAGCTGCGGCAAGCCCCATTTTCCGGGCGGAATGTTTCACTCGGATGAGATGGCCGACCTCTGCGCTATTTGCCTGATTCCTCAGATATTGGACGTTATCCCGGCTCGTTCAGACATCTTCGGAGTATTCCACGAACACATCCATCGTTGCACCCGGCGGCACCGCCGTGCTCAGATAATATCCATGCGCCGCAAGACAAGCGTCCGAAACCATCGCCGCACCGGGCCTCATTCCAATCCTCATTTTCCCGATCCCTCGGTCAACATCTACGCCACCTCAACCTCGGCTTCGCCACTCTCGGCGTTATCCTCCTCTTCCTCAAGCTTGCGGAAATGGATCTGGCCAACGCGGCGGCCGTCCGTGCTGGTGACCTTGGCCTCGTAGCCTAGGATTTCCAACGTCTCGCCGACCTCGGGGAAACGCTCGAGCTGCTGGGTGATGTAGCCGCCGACCGTGGTGACCTCGCCGCTCTCCAGGTATAGCTCCTCCACGTGGCCTTCTAGGTCGTTGAGCGTCATCGATCCCTCGACGACGAATTCCTCGTCGTTGACTCGGATGAACGAGGAATGCTCGTTGTCGAACTCGTCCTGGATGTCGCCGACGAGCTCCTCCATCACATTGTCGAGGAAAACCAGGCCGACCGGCGTGCCGAACTCATCGACGGCCATGGCAAGGTGGGCGTGCTCCTTGAGGAAAAATTTCAGCAACGAATCGAGCGGCATGGTGTCGGGCACCATTTTCAGCTCCCGCTTGATCCGCATCAGGTCGGGATCGGGGTCGTTCATCAGCTTGAAGAGATCCTTGATGTGGATCAGGCCGATGGCCTGGTCGAGGTGCCCCTTGACCAGCGGGAAACGCGTGTGCTTGCTGCGTATCGCGATATCGAGGGTTTTCTCGAAAGGCTCGTCCGCATCCAGCACGATGACCTCGTTGCGCGGGGTCATCACGTCTCGTACCCAGAGTTCGTTGAGCTCCAGCGCGTTGATCAGGATTTCGCGCTCGGTGTCGGTCACTTCCTTGAATTTCCCGGAATGGGTGACAAGGATCGCAAGCTCCTCGGCGGAATGGACATGCTCGCCCTCGCTGATCGGATCGATGCGGAAAATGTTCTTCAGCAGCATGTTGGCCGTTCCTTGGAAAAACCGGATGACCAGGTAGAAGGTCTTGTAGAAAACGTGGAGCGGCCCGACCAGCAGCATGGTGGTGCCGAGCGAGCGGCGGATCGCGATGGATTTGGGCAGAAGCTCGCCGACGACGACGTGGAGGAAGGTGAAGGAGGCGATGGCCAGGACAAACGAGATGACAGAGACCGGGCTGAACGTGAGCCCGATGAACGAGGCTTTCTCCGGCATGCCCATCATGAATAGCAGTGGCGAAATCATCGCCTCCACGAACGGCTCCCCGAGGAACCCGAGCGCCAGGGATGCGATCGTGATCCCGAGCTGGTTCGCCGAAAGGTAGCCGTCGAGGTTTTTCACGACGTGCACGGCACGCGCGGTGTCCGCGCCGGTTTCCTTGCCGTGGGTCTCAAGCTGGCTCGGGCGGACTTTCACGATGGCGAATTCGGAAGCCACGAAAAACGCGTTGAGCAGAAGGAAGAAAACGATACCCAGGAGGTAAAAGAGCGCCTGCCCGAAACTCGGGAAATCGTGGGAGGCGGCCGCGCTGGCGATCAGCGGGGAGATGGGGAAAAGTTCGCTCATCGGATGGTCACAGCTTTTCGTAAACCCCTTGGTCGCGCTTCTCCAGCACGGTGAATCCCGCCTTTTTCGCGTCCGAAACCGAAAGCGGTTTCGAAACCCGCGGGGTGTTGACCTGCGAGATCACCTTTTTCACGGGGTTCTTGCAAATCAGGCACTTCACGAGCGCCTCACGATCCGAAGGACGCCTCAGCTCGAATCCGCGCCTGCAGATCCGGCAAGATCGCTCGGGATCGTCGGGGGCTTCGGAAACGTATTCGTAGATTGGCATTTGGTGGACGCAGGGATCGGGTGGTTTCCGACCCGCGTCATGGTCAAGCGGCAAGCATAGCCGCAGACCGGCTGCTTACCAGCTCGATTTCGTCACTCCCGGAAGCAGCCCTGCGGAGGCGTATTCGCGGAATGTGATACGGGAAAGGCGGAAGCGGCGGAGGAACGCACGGCGGCGGCCGGTGATCTCGCAGCGGTTCACGATTCGGGTAGGGCTGGCATCGCGCGGAAGCATCGAGAGACCGACGTAATCCTTCTCTGCCTTCAGCTTGTGCCTCAGGTCTGCATATTTCTCGACGGTCTTTGCTTTGCGCTTGTTGCGGGCGATCCAACTTTTCTTAGCCATAATTCGGGGCGCGGTAGATATCCCACCCAGCCCCCATTGCAAGCCCAAACTTGCCATTTCCCCCAAAAACAACAGCAAAGGCGCGGTTTCGGGGCAATATCGGTTTTTACAGTGGCTTTACGGACAAGGGGCAGGAGGTGGGGTTATCAAGGTTCCGTCATGAAAACACCAGCATACCTCGCCCTCGCGGCGCTAACCACATTCACCACGTTCAGCGCCGCAAAGCCAGCCCCGGATCCGCGCATCCCCGAGAAACCGCAGGTTGACCCGCCCGCTGTGGACGGACAGGAAAAGAACCGCATCCAGATCGCCATCCTGCTCGACACTTCCAACAGCATGGACGGCCTCATCGACCAGGCGAAGACCCAGCTCTGGAAAATCGTCAACACCTTCATCCACGCAAGGCGCGACGGCAAGTCGCCATCCGTCGAGGTCGCCCTCTACGAATACGGCAACAACGACAACGCCGCCGGGAACGACTACATCCGCCTCGTCAGCCCGATGTCCCGCGATCTCGATGCCCTCAGCAAGGAACTCTTCGCCCTGAAAACCAACGGCGGTGAGGAATACTGCGGTGCCGTTGTCCAGCGCGCCCTTGGCGATCTCGCATGGGACACCCGCGAGAGCACCTACAAGGTCATTTTCATCGCGGGCAACGAGCCTTTCACACAGGGCAGGGTCGATGCAAAGGCCGCCTGCAAGGAAGCCCTCGCCAAGGACATCATCGTGAACACCATCCACTGCGGCAGCCGCCAGGAAGGGATAGACGGCTCATGGCATGAAGGCTCCGCCCTCGCTGGCGGGGATTTCCTCGTCATCGACCAAGACAAGGCCATCGCCCACATCGATGCACCGCAGGATAAAAAAATCGCGGAACTCAGCGGGAAGCTCAACGATACCTACCTCGGCTACGGGAAACGCCGCGAGTTGGCGGCCGCAAACCAGCTCCTCGCAGATGAGGAGGCCACGAAAAACGCCAAGGCGGGAGCCGATGTGCAGCGCTCCGTCTTCAAGGCGAATTCCGTCTATTCGAACTCAGGCTGGGATCTCGTCGATGCTCTCCGCGAGAAGAAAGTCGATCCCGCGAAGCTAGATGCAAAGGATCTCCCCGAGGAAATGCGCGACCTCGCCCCCGCCGCCCGCCAAGGATACATAGAGAAAGCCGCAGCAAGCCGCGCCGTTATCCAGGCGGAGATCAATGCCCTGAACATGCAGCGCGAGGATTTCATCGCCACCAAGCTGAAGGAAAACGCCGGTGCCAAGACGCTGGATCAAGCCATGATCGAGGCCACCCGCAAGCAGGCCGCATCGCGCGGATACAAATTCGGGAAATAACCCGCAATACCACAAACCGGGGAACGCGTTCTTGCGGCGCGTTCCCCTAACTGCTTTCCTAGTCAAGAGAATGATCGCTTCCCCGACAATCCTCGTCATCGAGGACGATCCCGCCGTCCGCACCGGCATCGTCGATACCCTGGAATACGCCGGATACACGACGCTTGAGGCAGCCGATGGCCACGAGGGCATGAAGCTCGCGATGCAGGCGACCTATCGCCTGCTCCTCTTGGACATCGTCATGCCCGGCCCCTCCGGTTTCGAGATCCTGGCGGCACTGAAAAAAACCAGGCCGGGCCAGGCGGTGATCATGCTGTCGGCGCGCGGGGAGGAACAGGACCGGGTGCGCGGCCTGGTGAACGGCGCGGACGATTATGTGGTGAAGCCTTTCAGCATGAAGGAGCTGCTCGCCCGCGTCGATGCAGTCCTGCGCCGCACCCATGAGCGCAACTCGCCAGCCGCCAAGCATGTCATCCTCGGCGCGACCATAGACCTCGGCGAAAGCCGCATCCATTTCCCCGATGGGAAAAGGGAAGACCTCAGCGAAAGGGAATGCGACCTCCTCCGCTATCTGCTCGATGCCGGCGGACGCACCGTCACCCGCGCGGAAATCCTGCGCCATGTATGGAACCTAGATCCCGAGCGGATCGAGACGCGCACCATCGACATGCACATGGCCCACCTGCGGGCGAAGCTCGGGGACGGGATCGCCGCATGCATCATCACCGAGCGCGGCAAGGGCTATCGTTTCGTCAATCCGGAGGCATCCCCATGAGAAACCGCAACTGCTGGGTCTGGATCGCCTTTGCCTGCTGCGCCTGCCTCGTGGTCGGTGCAATGCTCTGGCTGACCCGGAGTGTCATCAAAACGGAGAACGACAGGGCGCTCGCCGAGATCCGTGCCGAACTCCAGGAACGCGTCCGCCTCTCACTGTGGAGGATGGATTCGCTGGGTGCATCCATCTTGCTGGAGGAAAATTCCATCCCGCCGCAGGTTTTCCTGGATGGCACCAAGACCGCGCTGCCCGTGACCGTGCGCTTCGAGACACCGGACGGCGCCGCCTTCAGAGGCATCGGCCCGGAGAAGAAACTGATGGAAATCGGGATACACCTGAGCGGGCTGATCACCGATTTCAAAGCCGCCGAGCCGCAGGATGTGGCAGAAGGGGCGAGTGACAAGAAGAGCACGCCCGCACCGCCGGAAGAGCATGTGTCTCAGCTGCAAAGCAAGATCCGCGGCGGCTGGGAAGCGCAGGCCAACGCAAACATCGCCGAAAAGGCGAACCGCGAGCGCTTGCTCGGGGACAACATCTACAAAGGACAGTCCGGCTATTCGGTGGCCGAAGATGCGGCCGGGAAAGCGAAGCAGGGCTCACCTTCGCCGGAGGAAATGCCGAAACCGCTTTCCCAGGCATTGCCCAGCATCAGCGAGATTCCGAACCCGACGGGAAATTTCAAGGCCACGTGGTTCGAGGGATCGCTCTACCTGATCAGGCGCGGGATGAACATGCAGTCGTTCGCGCAGGGGATCCTGGTGGATGAAGCCGCATTGCGCGGCCTTCTGCTCTCCGAGGCAACCCAATTGCTTCCGCAAGCCAGCCTCGCCCCCGCTACGAACGGCGCGGGCGATTCCTTCAACCTCGCATCGCTCCCCTTCCGGCTCTCCCCCGGGAACCTGGCCTCCATCGAGGAAAACAGCATCCCGCGCAGCATCTCCGTATCTCTGCTCGCAGGATGGCTCGCAGCCATGGTCGCCCTGCTCGCCGCGTTCCTCCTCATCGCGAACGTGATGAAACTCAGCGAACGCCGCGCCTCCTTCGTCTCCGCGGTCACCCACGAGCTGCGCACCCCGCTGACCACCTTCCGCCTCTATTCCGACATGCTCAGCACCGGCGCGGTGCGGGAGGAGAAGCGCCCGGCCTACCTCAACGTCCTTTCCCGCGAGGCGGACAGGCTCTCCCACCTCGTCGAGAACGTCCTGGCATTCTCCAAGATCGAACGCGGCAGCGCGCGCAGCGATGTCTCGGAGACGGATCTCAACGCCTTGCTCGAAAGCTTCGCCGAGCGCTTCTCCACGCGCCTGGATTCCGCCGGGCTGAGCCTCGATCTCCGGCTCGCGGAGCCGGTCAGGGTCAAGCTCGACGCATCGGCGCTCGAGCACATCCTTTTCAACCTCATCGACAACGCCGCGAAGTACGCCGCCTTCTCCGAGCCGTCCCTTGTCACCCTCGAGACGAAAACCGGGAAAAAGAATGCAAGGATAAGCATCTCGGACCACGGGCCGGGCATCAGCGGGGCGGAGTGCCGCAGGATCTTCCGCCCCTTCCACAAATCCGCGAAACAGGCCGCCGAGACCAAGCCCGGAGTCGGCCTCGGCCTGGCGCTCTCGAAGCGCCTTGCAGGCTCCATGGGCGGCGCACTCTCCTGTCACAAACGCCCGGATGGGAAACCCGGGGCTGTCTTTTCCCTGACCTTGCCGAGGGAGTAGCGGCCGCAGGCCACGATCTGCGGAATGGGGGCGAGACCCGGGAGGAGGGGAACCGCGATTTGGAAATCGAGACCCGCCCGGCGATTCACCCTGGAACCCCGCTGCCGCAATAACCGAATCGCAGCCCGCTCCGATCAATCCTCCTCATCCTTCGCGCCCTTGACCCGGACTTTTCCGCGGAGCTTGGCCTCGATGAAATTGTCGATGTCGCCGTCCATGACGTCCTGGATGTTGCCGCTTTCCTCGCCGGTGCGGAGGTCGAGGACTTTCTGGTATGGCTGGAAGACGTAGGAGCGGATCTGGCTGCCCCATGAGACATCGCTTTTCTCGCCGTAAACGGCCTCGGCCTCGGCGGCGCGCTTGTCCTCCTCGATCTGGAACAGCTTCGCCTTGAGGATCTGGTAGGCGAGCTCCTTGTTCGCGCCCTGGGTGCGGGAGGCGGTGGACTTGATGAGTATCCCAGTCGGAAGGTGGCGGAGCAGGACGCCGGTCTCGACCTTGTTGACGTTCTGGCCGCCCTTGCCGCCGGAGCGCATGGTGCTGATCTCAATGTCCTTGTCGTTGATCTCGATCTTGATCTTGTCGTCGATCTCCGGGGTGGCATCGATGGAGGCGAAGGAGGTGTGCCTTTTCCCTGCGGAGTCGAAGGGCGAGATGCGGACGAGACGGTGGACGCCGCGCTCGTTCTTGAGGAAGCCGAAGGCGTTCTCCCCGCTGATCTTGACCGTCGAGGAGCGGAGGCCTGCGCCATCGCCGTCCTCCCAGTCGAGGGTCTCCACCTTGTAGCCCTTGCCCTCGGCCCAGCGGGTGTACATGCGGTGTAGCATCTGCGCCCAGTCGCAGGCCTCTGTGCCGCCGGCTCCCGCCTGGATGACGAGGTAGCAGTTGGCCTCGTCGTTGGGGCGGTTGAGGAGGGTGAGCAGCTCGAACTCGCGGATGTCCTTGTCCAGGCTGGCGGCCCCGGCGATGGCTTCCCTGGCGAGATCCTCGTCGTCGAATTCCTTGGCGAGTGAAACGCCCTCGATGACGTCCTTGCTGCGGCCTTCCAGTGCAAGGAAGGCCGCTAGCTTCTTTTTCATTCCGGCGGCCTCCTCGGAAACGGAACGCGCCTTGTCCGTGTCGTTCCAGAAATCCGGGGCACCCATCGCCTCCTCCAGCGTCTGGATCTTGTTTTCCAATGCGGGGACGTCAAAGATACCTCCTGAGTTTTGACAGGCGGCTCTGGAAGCCGTCCGTGTCAAGCGCCAGGAGGTCAGCGGTTGGGAGTGAGGACATGGGACGGCAGGAAAGCGCAGGCGGCTCCCGACCGCAAACCTTTATTGCAGCGGAAAGGGGGAGCCCGATCAGCGGGTCTTCCGGAATCGCCGGAGAAGGGAGATTTGGGCACAATGAGAGAAGCGGAAGCGTCTTGGAGGTTTTCATGGGATCAGTGGTGATCAGCCCGGCTTCCATGGGTGGACGGGGAGTTGATAGCCTGTGCCGGGACGTCCGCGATGGCCTCGGGAGCTTCCCGTGGGAGGCCCCTTGGGCATTCAACACCGCCTGGCGGATGATTTGTCAAGGCCACGCCCCCTGCTGAGGACGATTCACCCAAGCGTTTCAGGGTGGGGGGTGACAAGGGGTTTCGGGAATGGGGGCTAGCACCCGCCAAATATGGTTGAAAATTTACCTTGGAGGTTTGGGCTCCTCCTTTCTACCCTCCCGCACCGCGACCCACGATTATGGCACAGAAAGATTTCACGATTCAGAACAAGCTTGGCATCCATGCCCGCCCTGCGGCGCAATTCGTCAAGATGGCGAATCGTTTCAAATGCGACATCTCCGTCGAGAAGGACGGCGAGGAAGTGGACGGCAAAAGCATCATGGGTCTCATGATGCTCGCTGCTGGCCACGGCTCCGTGATCGTCGTCAGCGCCGAGGGCGAGGACGAGACCGCCGCCCTCGAGGCCATCGGCGACCTGATCAACAGGAAGTTCGAGGAGGATTGACCCCCATTTCAGTTTTATGTCGAAGATAACGATTCTATCCGGCGACGGCATCGGCCCGGAGGTGATGGTCCAGGCGCTGCGCGTGCTGGTTGCGGTGGAGGGGAAATTCGGTTTCAGCGTGGAGCGCTCCGAGCACCTTGTCGGCGGTGCTGCCATCGACGATGGCGGCCACCCGCTGCCCGAGGCGACCGTGAAAGCCAGCGAGGCTGCGGATGCCATCCTCTTTGGTTCCGTCGGCGGCCCGAAATGGGAGAACCTTCCGCCTGAGATCCAGCCGGAGCGCGGCGCACTCCTTCCGCTGCGCAAGCACTTCGGCCTCTTCGCGAACCTCCGCCCCGGCGTCTGCCTTCCCGCCCTGACCGATGCGTCGCCCGTGAAACAGGAGCTCATCAAGGACGGCTTCGATGTCCTCTGCGTACGCGAGCTCACCGGCGGCGTCTACTTCGGCTCCCCGAAAGGTCGCCACGAGGAGAACGGCGAGCCCGTAGCCCTTGACACAATGATCTACAAGAAGAGCGAGATAGCCCGCATCGCCCGGGTCGCCTTCACCGCCGCCATGGGCCGCGACAAGCGCCTGCTCTCCGTGGACAAGGCAAACGTCCTTGCCTCATCCGTGCTCTGGCGCGAGACGGTGATCGAGATTTCCAAGGAATTCCCTGAGGTCAAACTGGAGCACATGTACGTGGACAACGCCGCGATGCAGCTGATCCGCCGCCCCGGCTCCTTCGACGTGCTCGTCACGGAAAACCTTTTCGGCGACATCCTCTCCGACGAGATGGCGATGATCTCCGGCTCCCTCGGGATGCTGCCCTCCGCCTCGCTCGGGAAACAGAAGGAAGACGGCCTCTACTTCGGCCTCTACGAACCCTCCGGCGGCTCCGCCCCGGACATCGCCGGACAGGGCATCGCCAACCCCATCGCCCAGATCCTTTCGCTCGCCATGCTGCTGCGCTTCTCCCTCGGCAAAGCCGAAGCCGCAGACGCCATCGAGGCCGCCGTCGCCAAAGCCATCGCCGACGGCTTCCGCACCGGCGACATCGCCACGGGAAAACCCGGCGAGCAAAAGGTCGGCACGGCGGAAATGGGCGACGCGATCATCGCACGCCTGTGAAAATCCGAATTCCAAATTTCAGATCCCAGATCCCCGGGATCTGTTTCCTGATTCCGGTGTTTCTTTTTTGGTCTTCCTGCGGTCTGCAATCGCCCACCGCCGACCTTTCCATCCGTACCCCCGGCAGCTGGGCCGCCGCCTCTTCGGGGAACGAAGGACGCATTTCCACCGGCTGGCTGTCCTCCTTTTCCGATCCCGGCCTGACCCGCAGCGTCAACGAGGCTTTGGCCCACAACCGTTCACTGAAAGCCGCAGCCGCCCGTCTCCGCGAGGCGAAGGAACAGACCATCATCGCCCGCGCAAGGCAGCTCCCGCAAGTCGATGCAGGGGCGAGCGGCAGGGCCACGGACAGTGGAAGTGAAAGCTACGGGCTGAACCTGGCCGCATCATGGGAGCCCGATCTCTGGGGGCGTCTCCGCGATCTGACGGCAGCCGCCGCAGCCGACGAACGCGCCGCCATCGAGGATTTCCGCGGCGCCCGCCTCTCGCTCGCCGCGAATGCCGCGAAGGCCTACGTGAACCTGATTTCCGCCGGGCAGCAGGTGGCCGACGCGCAGTTCACCCTCGATTCCTTCGAGAAAAACCTCCGCATCATCGAGCGCAACTACAAGGCGACCGGCGAGGGCTCTCTCGATATCCAGTTCGCCCGCACCAACGTATCGTCCGCCCAGCGATCCCTCGAAGCACGCAAGCTCGATCGCGAGGATGCCGCCCGCACGCTGGAAGTGCTTCAGGGAAAATATCCAGGCGGGCTTTCCCAGGCCAAGCGGGCGCTGCCGAACCTTCCCGGCTCCGTCCCCGCAGGCATTCCCGCAGGACTCATCGAGCGCCGCCCGGATCTCGCCGCCGCCCGCGCGGCCATCTTCGCCTCCGCAAAGCGTGCCGATGCCGCCCGCAAAAGCCTGCTCCCGGATTTCTCCCTCACCGGCGCCGGCGGCGCGGCGGGCGCGCGGCTCTCCGACCTACTCAACGCCGATTTCCTCGCCTCCTCCATTTCCTCACGGGTCGATCAGGTGCTCTCCGACGGCGGCGCCCTCAAGGCCGATGCACGCGCAGCCCTCGCGCGCAACGACCGGCTCGTCAACGAGTACGCCCAGCTCGCCCTGGAAGCTTTCAGTGAGGTCGAGGCCACCCTCGCAGCCGACCGTTCGCTGGCCATCCAGGAGAAATTTCTCAACGATGAGGTCAAGCAGGCGGAACTCGCCGAGAAGCAGGCGAACCGCGACTACGCAGAGGGCGTCAACCCGAACATCCTCTCCGTGCTCGAAGCCCAGCGCCGCGCCAACAACGCCCGCTCCGCGATCATCCGCCTCCGCAACCAGCGCCTCCAGAACCGATTCGACCTCCACCTCGCCCTCGGGGGGGATTTCGCGACGCAACCGGAGTGAACGGCTGCCGGGAGACAAGCAATAACCTCCGGGAATGAGGATCCCTCGCGTTGGGGCGCGATGAACTCGAATGCCAAAATCGCGGCGCCTGATGAGTGGCGTCCAAAAAGGCCTTGAGCTTGCCAACAGGTTTTCCCAGTCCTACCCAGGTTCCGTCACCTTCAGCTTCTCGTCCCTGTGCTCCTTGAGCAGCACATCGAGCCGGGGCTCAATCTCTTCCTTGCTGCCCATGACCATCCAGTAGCGGTATCCCAGGACGGACTTCGGGGCGATTTTCAGCTTGCCGATGGGAGCCAGGTGCATGCAGGGGGAGTCTGTCGGCTTCGCATTCGGGTTGTAGGCTCCGTGCGGGCCGAAGTTCCAGTGCTGGTCGGCCGTCGGGCTGAACACGGCGATGCCCTGTCCTGCGTCCGTGAAACAGGCCATGATGTTGAGCGGCGGCTGCGCCTTGCCCCATGGCGGGCCGGGTGGCTGGCTGACCTTCTCCCATTTGCCATCGCCAAGATACATCTCGACGTTGCGGAAACGGCTGGTGAAGTAGCAGGCGGGAAGCTCCTGATGGCGGGGCACCGCATCACCCCACCTGTCGTTTTCCATGCGCTTGCAGATCAGGCGGTTGCTGACCAACACCACGTTTGGCATGTCTTCCAAGAATTCGGTGCTTTGCTCCATCAGCGCCTCCGCCTCCTCGTCGGGCATGTCCCAAAGCTTCGGGACGGTCTCGGAATGGAGCCTGCCTTCAACGGTTTTCCGGAATTCCGTGACCCGCGCCCATGAATTCACCCCGCCACCCTGGATGGGGTTCCATGTCCAAGGGCTCCAGCTCTTGGATTGGCCATCCGCTTGCCGGTCGAGGCTTCTTCCTGCGTAGTAGGATTGCTGGAGGAGCCGGCCGGGATCGTGGATGTTGATCGTGTTTTCCGGATGCCCTACCCACGAAAGCCAGGTGATCGCCGCACCCATCGAGCGGTCGATTCCGACCTTCACGACCTGGTTATCGATGTGGAGGAGATCGGGTTCTGGTCTTTGCGGCTTGGCTTCAAGGGAGAGCGAAAGGAGCAGCGCCACCGTGCAGGCAGGAAAGGAAATGGACTTCATTGACGGCGCTTACTTTTGGAAGTGCACAAAACACCCCTTCTTGTTCCCCACGACGACATCCGGTTTCCCGTCGCCGTTGACATCGGCGGCCATGACCTGGCAGCCGATGCCGCTGTTGTCATCGATGATCTCGGCGGTGTAGGTGGCCTTGCCGTCCTTGCGGGTGAGGAGGAAGGCGTAGAGGACGGCGGGTTCGCCAGGTTCCGCATCGCCTTTCGGGCCGTGGGCCCAGAAGCGCTTGCCGGAGATGATGTCCATGGCTCCATCGCCGTTCATATCCGCGAGATCGATGGCGTGCGGCTGGGTGAAGGCGACCCCGGTGGAGCCTTTTTCGTCTGGTGTGTCGATGAGCTGGTGACGCTTCCATGATCCGTCTCCCGTTTGCTCGAACCATGCGAGACCGTAGCCGTGGGCGTCGAGTGAGGTGATGACATCGGTGCGGCCGTCTGCGTTCACGTCGTATCCGAACATCTGTGCGCCGCCCTTGGTGGCGAAGGGTGCGTCATGGCGTTTCCAGGGAGACTTCCCGTCCCAATCGGCGGGTTGTTCCAGCCAGCCCTTGGCCTCGATGATGTCTGTCAGGCCGTCGCCGTTGATATCGCCGTGGCCGATGCCGTGGGTGAAGCGCTGGTAGGATTTCTTGTCCTCCGGCGTGATGGCGTTCCATTTCCAGACGGCAGTTGGGTTCGCGGGATCCTGGGTCGCATAGCCTATGGTTCCGTTGCTCATGCACAGGAGATCCGGGCGTCCGTCGCCATCGATGTCGGCGAGCATCGGGGATTCGTTGTCGGTGACGGCGAGCGCGGTATGGCGTGGCCACGGATTGCCGCTTTCACCGGGGTTCTCATACCAGAAGGTTTCCTTCCCGGGGAAGCCGATGACCAAATAGTCGGGGCGTCCGTCGGCGTTGAAATCGCCGGAGTAGGAGAGAAAGTTGTCGGAGTAGGCGTTCTTATTGCTGATTTCGCCTTCGAAACCGGGGATTTTCTCGCCCTCCATCTCGAAGTTTTTTGTGGCGGGATAGATGGTGTGTGTGGTCTTGAAGTCGGGGCCTTGGAACCAGTAGGGGCCCGATAGGACATCCGTTTTCCCGTCGCCATTCACATCCGCCACGCAGGCACCCTCCGCCCAGAAATAGCGGGAGAGCTGGTGCTTCTCCCATTTCCCTGTGAGCGGGGCGGGCTTGGTGGAAATGACGGCGGTTGCGGCACCCGCGGCGGCAAGGAGAGGGAAGATGAGGGGTTTCATGGCTTTCGATTGCAGCAAACCGTCATCAGCACATCCGGATCATTCCGCTGCGGCGACATCCCAGCGCAGGATGCGGCCCCATTTGTTCCACTCGGTGGTGACGACGTTGCCGTCCTTGTCGAAGGTGCAGCCGTGCGGGGAGGTGGTGATGCCTTCGCGCCATTTCTCAGGGGCGACGTTGTTGGTGTTGAACTCCTTGGGGTTGTCGTTCGGGCCGAGGCGCTTCACAAGCTTGCCTTCCTTGTCGAAGATGCTGACGCCGCTGGAGAGCTGGGCGACGGCGGCGAGATCACCGTGGAAATCGACGGTGCAGGGCTTGAGGACGCCGGTGGCGAAGACGGAGATGAAATTGCCTTCGAGGTCGATGTGGACGAGCCGGTCGTTGGAGCGGTCGCAGACGAGGACGCGGGCGGGCTCGTAGCGGGTGTCGAAGGCGAACTTGTGGGCGGTGGAGAATTTCCATGGCTCGCCTTTGCCGGCGACGGTGGTTTTGAATTTCCCGTCCGCGCCGAAGATGAAGATGCGGTCGGAGCGGTATCCGTCGATGACCCAGATGTCGCCGTTAGGCGCCTTGTCGGCGTGGGTGAGGGCGAATTTGTCGCCGATTTCCTGGGGGAATGCGGATAGCGGGATCTCGAGGAGAACCTCGCCGTCGGTGCCGAGCTTGAGGACGGCGGTCTTGGGGTCGCCGAGGCAGGCGGCGTAGATGACATCCTTGCCGTCTTCCCGGACGATGGTGAAGCCGTGGTGGTTGTTGCGGGCGTTGGGGAGGTTGCGGAGATATTTGCCCTCGGCGGAATAGACCTGGATTCCGCTTTTCTCGCCGCCGACAACGGAGACGTAGAAATTTCCGGCGGAATCGACATCGATCTCGCCGTGGGAGTCTCCCACATGTTCGAGGCCTTCGGGTGTTTCCAGCCAGTCCTTGTGGTGATGGTATTCGTGGGCGGATGCGAGTGCGGCGAGTGCGGCGAGGAGTAGGATCGGTTTCATTGATTCGTTGGGATGGGGGAGCGTGGCAAGGGCGAGCCGGACTTGGAAGGGGAATTTCAGGCGCATTTCGGGCAGGTGCCGAAAAACTCGAGTTCATGATACAGCCCTTGGTAGCCGGTTTTTTCGCGGATCTCGTCCTCGAGATCGTGCACGGGGCAGGGGGCTTTGATGGCCTCGATCTTGCCGCAGCCGGTGCAGATGAGGTAGTCGCTGTGCTTCCCCGGTTGGAGCAGGGTGAAGTAGGCGGCACGTTCGTGCAGTCCGAGGCGGCGTATGATTGCGTTTTCCGTGAGCCTCTGCAGCAGGCGGTACACGGTGGCCTTGTCGCATTGGTCAACGAGGCGCGGGGATGCGGAGAGCTCGGCGAGGGTCATGGGTCGCTGTGCCTCGACAAGTGTTGCCAGCAGTTCCTCGAGCGCCTTTGTCCGGCGCAGTCCGACCTCGCGGCAGCGTTCGATGGTATGTTTGATGGTTTGTTGCATCCCTCCGGAAGGGTAGCGGCGGCTTCGGCGAAGGGAAGGGGAAATGCCCCTGTCATTTGCCCATGGCGAGTATGGCCTCGGCGAAGGCCTTGCCCATCACCGCGAAGGTCTTCGCGCAGCCGAGGTAATGGTAGCCCGCATTGGATGCGCCTCTCGCGCGCAGCGCCATTTCCTCGGGCGAGATCTGCTCGGCCTCATATTGTTTCATGTATGCCTTCTGGTCGGCGTACGACATCGAACCATCCTTGTTCGGGGTGTTCCTATTCCTGGATTTCAGGAGGTGTGCCATCTGTTTGATCTTCCCGTATTTCGCATCGATCTCGCCGAGTTTCTCATCCCAGAACGGGCCGGTCGCCACGGCGGTGACATTGCCCTTGAATTCCGGCATCGAGGCGGGAGCGGCCATCGCCTCGCGGAATTGCAGGTTGTCGCCGCCCGGATTTTTCCCGCCGACACCCATCACGCCGATGACGAAGGGCATTTTCGGTGCGCCGAGATCCTTGCGGACATCGCGGATGAAATCGGCCATCCACTCGCTGTATTTCGCGAAACGGTTGTCCTTGCTGCCGGGAGGGAGCGATGGGTAGACCTCGCGGTTGACCATGTCGTTGAAGCCCTGGAACCAGACGAAGCCAGCGATCTCGTAGCCGTCCTTCTCGTTGTAATCCGGGACGACACGCTTGATGTCGCCGAGCACGCTTTTCACGTGGGAGGTCATCAGGCGGTAGTAGTGGCCGGATTTCGCCTCCGGGTTGCGGTCTTTCTCGATGTCCTGCGGGGTGCGCGGATAGACGCCTGCACTTGGCGGGCGGTAATCGTAGAACAAGGATTTCCCGCCCCATGCGGTCTTGATGATGAGCACGGGTTCCTCGAAAGCCTCGTCCATCGTGATCCCGAAGGTGAATTCCGGGCCTATCTTCCCGCCGTCCTCCGCAGGGTTGCGGCGCGATCCATAACCGGTGGTCAGCTTGCCGAAGCCCTCGCCGTTGTCATCCCCCTTGCCGGTGAGATAGGAGATCCATGCCCCATCGCATACATGCGGTGAGCCATCGGGGTTTCGCATCTTTTTCAGCAGGGGGGCGGTTGCGGGATCGTCGCCGATGTAGTCGAAGGTCTCGATTTTGGCGTGGCCCTCCATGTTGGATTGGCCGGCGAGGATGAAAACTTTCAGCGGTCTCGCGGAGGCGGTGGCGACCAGGGCCAGTGCCGTGATGAGGATGGATGCGGATTTCATGGTTTTTCGTGGTTCAGAAAAGTTTCGCCTGCGGGTCTTCCGGTTTCGGCGGGAGCGGTGCGCCTATCTTTGCATACGCGGCGGGCATGGCCGTCCTTCCGCGCGGGGTGCGCTGGACGAAGCCCTGCATGATGAGGAAAGGTTCGTGGACTTCCTCAAGGGTCGCGGCGTCCTCGCCACAGGCGACCGCCACCGAATTCAGCCCCACAGGCCCGCCTCCGAACTTGTAGATGATGGCTTCGAGGATGCGCTTGTCCATTTCATCGAGGCCGTCGGCATCGATCTCGATCATGGCGAGCGCACCCACGGCGTTTTCCGCATCGATGATGCCACCTCCGCGTACCTGGGCGAAGTCCCGAACCCAGCGCAGCAGGGCGTTGGCGACACGCGGGGTGCCGCGCGAGCGCGATGCGACCTCCAGCGCACCCTGGCGGTGGATTTCCACATCTAACAGTCCGGCGGAGCGCTCGATGATGTCGGCGAGTTCCTCGCGGGTGTAGTAGTCGAGGCGGTTGATGAGGCCGAAGCGCGAGCGCAGCGGGGCGGTGAGCATCCCGGAGCGGGTGGTTGCGCCGACGAGGGTGAAGCGCGGCAGGTTGATCTGTATCGAGCGGGCTGAGGGGCCGGAGTCGATGATGATGTCGAGCCGGTAGTCCTCCATCGCGGGGTAGAGGTATTCCTCGATGGCCGGGTGGAGGCGGTGGATCTCGTCGATGAAAAGGATGTCGCCTTTCTGGATGTTCGTGAGGATACCGGCGAGATCGCCCGCCTTCTCGATCTGCGGGCCGGAGGTTGTGTGCATCTGTGTGCCTGCGGCCTTGGCAATTAGGTTGGCGAGCGTGGTTTTCCCCAAGCCGGGTGGGCCGGAGAGGAGTACGTGGTCTAGCACATCGCCGCGCCGTTTCGCCGCCTCAAGCATGAGCAGGATGCGATCCTTGACCTTTTCCTGGCCGATGAATTCGGAGAAGGCCGGGGGGCGGAGCGAGACATCGAAGGGGGTGTCGGGCGCTTCGGCGGTCTGCTGGTAAAAGTTCTCTGGCATGTGGGGCGGGCATTTCTAATGCAAAGACGCGGGCGCGAAAAGGTTCATGTTTCCGGCTGGTTGCGCATGAAATCCGCGACCTGCGCGAAGAGGGAATCGAGGAATGAGCGGGCGAAGGGGGGGACTTTCGTCTCGTCCATGGCCTCTGCCATGAGCTGGAGCCAGCGGTCGCGCTCGGCGATGCCGATCCTGAAGGGCATGTGGCGCATCCGCAGGCGGGGGTGGCCGCGCTTTTCCATGTAGGCATCGGAGGCGCCGAGGCGGAAGAGCATGAAGTCGGCAAGGCGCTCCTCGGAGCCCTCCCAATCGTCGGCGGGATACATGGGGCCGATGAGGTCGTCGATGCGGACGCGGCGGTAGAAGGCGGCGACCATGGCGCGGATGCCGTCTTCGCCACAGGCCTTGATCACATCTTGTTCGGTAGGGGTCATGGGGAGCTGGGCGTTTGCAGGGTTGATGGGAAAGGTCTCATCATGTCCGTGTCGCGCAGCTTGGCAAGGGTCACGGGATTTTCCTGAGGGGAAACACGCTTACCTCCACGGGCTGTGCACAGAGCATGGAGGTGGGATGGGTTTCGGGTTGGGGGAAGCCGTTGAGGGCGAAGGGGGTGGTCGCGCAGGTGGCCTGCGGCATGGGTGAGATGAGGTAGGGGGCGTGGTGCACCATGCCGCTGTGGAGTTGGCCGTTTCGATCAACGGAGAAGAGGCGGTAGCGCTCGACGAGGAACCATTCGAGCGAGCCCTCGGCCGCCGTGGCGGGGGAGGAGGGCTGCGAGGGATAGGTGAAAAGGGCTTGGGGAAGCGTGCTCTTTTTCCGGAGGCTGCAGTAGCGGATGTTTCCCGATTCCACGCAGGAGGACATGCGGGCGTGCTCGTAGGGGAGATGGAAGAAACGGCGGGCGATCTCCACGGCGAGGGGCTGGTTGCAATCGAGCGAGAAGAACCAGACTCCGGGGTTGCCGTGTTTGTCGAAGACATAGGTGCGGAGGTTGAGCTCGTGGAACCATGAGAGCCAAGGCAGCGGCGGAAGGCCGGCCGGCCGGACGCGCTGCATGAGGAAGGGGACGATGCCGAGCCATGCCTTGCCATCGTAGGTGTCTACGCGGAGGCCGGTCGGGATGCGTTCCCGGATGACTGTCGGATCGACGGGCCAGTGGAAGAAACCGAGTCCTGCCCAGAGCTGTTTCATGACGGGGAGGCCGGAGGGGCGGGAGCGCTGGGCGAGGCGTTGTGCTGGGGTGGGATGCATGCTGGTTGAGGATTGTGTCAGGCCGCCAAGGATGATGAGTCCGCCTGGCTGGAGCCATTGGTTCCGGTCCCTAGGTTCTTGAGAGATGGCAGGAGTGGGCGGCGAAGCCGGCACCGAAGGCGGTGAGCCAGAGCGAGGTGTCGGCGGGTTGGGTGCGGAGGCGTTCCTCCAGCGCGAAGAGGAGCGAGGGGCTGGACATGTTGCCGTGGTTGGCGAGGACTTGGCGGGTTTCGGTAAGGTGGAAGCCGGGGATGGCGGTCTCGATGGCCTCGATGACATCGCGGCCGCCGGAGTGGGCGAGGATCTGGTCAGGGGATTTTTGGCGGCGTTCGTAGAGTTTCGAAACGGCGGATGCTGCGAGTTCGGGGACGCTGCGGTGGAGCTGGTTCTTGAGTTTTCCGCCGGAGTTCGCAAAGCGGATTTTCTCGCGCTCGGCGGGTATGTGGTGGGTGTCGAAGCCGTGGAATTCCCAGGCTGCTCCGCTTGCGTTCTCGCCGCATAGGATGGCGGCGGCGGCGCCATCGCCGAAGAGGCAGAGGGAGATGAGGACGCCGGGATCGTCGTCGATGTAGAAGGCGGCGGATGAGATTTCCATGGCGACCACGGCGGCGCGGTGGGTGGGGTTTGCGGCGAGGTAGCCGTGGGCGGCGCGGAGGGTGGGGATGGCGGCGCCGCAGCCAAGGCCGACGAGATCGCAGAGATAGGCGTCGGCGCGGAGCCCTGCGATTTCCGCAACATGGCTGGACGGGCCGGGGCAGAGATAACCGGTGCAGGTGCAGAGGAATAGGGCGTCGATTTCATCGGCCCGGATGCCGGCTTTTGCGAGGGCGCTTGTCAGGGCGGCGGCGGAGAGTTTCGGGGCTTCGTGTTCGAAGGAGCGGTTGAGCTGTTCGGCGTCTTTTCGGAAGATGTGGGTGAGGTCGGGGGAGGTGAAGCGGCGTTGGGCGATGCCGGAGGAGGGGTTGGTGAGGATTTTTTCCAACAGGGAAAGGGAGCGGGGCTTGAGTTTCCCGATGTCGGGATGGGATTGGAGGGCGAGCCATGTCTCCGCCTGGGTGAATGCGTGGGGAGGGTTGGCGGTGGCGAGGCTTGTTAGAAACATGGCTTGGTGATGGTCTTGTCCAGTGGCTAGCGGACGAGGTGGAGGATGGGGTTGATGGGGGCGATTTTGAGGAAATGGCGGGCGGCGGGGCGGAAGAGCAGGGGGTGGAGGAATCTTGCGGCGTGGAGGCGTTTCTGGAAACGGCTGCGGAGGGCGTGGGCGATCCGTTCGCAGGTGGTGGGCCAGTTTGTTTTTGCCTTGGCGTAATCCACCAGGTGGGGGAGGGCGGTTTCCGCGGACTGGAAGGCCATGGTCATGCCGTTGCCGGTGAAGGGCGGGATGATGGAATGGGAGTCGCCGAGCGCGAGGATGCCGGGAGTGGGTGGCTGAAGGCCGAGCGCGAAGCCCGCTATGGCGGTGAAGGAGTCCGGTTTCCAATCGGCGTTTTCGAGAGCCGCCGCGAGAGCCGTGTTGCCGTTTTTCCGGAGATAGGCGGGGAGCAGGTCCCTGTGGCTTGCGCTGATGCTGCGGTCTGCGCGGAACAGCCCGCAGACGTTGGTCCATCCGTTTTCGACCGGGGTGATGCCGAGGTATCCGGTGGGGCCGCTGTGCATTTCTAGGTGGGCGCCGGTTGGGATGTTGCGGACATGCGCCTTTAGGCCGATCCATTTTCCACGGGTGGGACGTCGGCCTGCGGTCCGGACGGTGGCGGGTTTCCCAGGCTCGGTGTGTTGGCGGGAGAGGGTGCGGATTTCCGCCCCGAGTCCTTTGGCGAGTTGTTGGAGGCGGTTGTCGAGGAGGTGGCGGGAGATGCCGAGGGCTGGTTCTGGCAGCTTGTTTTCGCGCAGCAGGCGATTACCCGCGAACCATGCGACATCGGTGTGGCGGAGTGCGTCTTCCAGTGGCTCCGATATGCCGAGGGTTTCGATGGTTTGCCGTGAGATTCCGGAGATGAACTCACCGCAGACGCGGTGGCGCGGGTAGGTGCCGGCCTCGTGCAGGATCACGGGGACGCCTCGGTTCCGGAGGGCGATCGCGAGGGACAGCCCGGTGAGGCCGCCTCCGTGAATTTTTATGGTTTCGGTCAAGCCATTGACCCTAACACCGCTTTGCCATCAGGCGAGGGCTAGTTTCGCAGGATCACCATGCGGATGGATCCGCGGCAATGCGCGGTTTCCGAAATTTGATAATGTTTCCGGTCAATACGCAGCGCATCAGGCAGCTCCCCGGGGCGGAAGCCCGCCTCGATGCTCACCCGCATGTCGTGGCGGGTGATGGGGTGGATGAATGGGGTGGCGAGTTTCCCCATGAGGAGCGGGAAACTTGCGCGGAGCGGCTCGCTGAAAAGCAGGATGCCGAAGCCGCGCATCCATGTTCCGAGAGTGGCTAGCTGTGCTTCGGTGAAGTGGTGGAGGAAGAGGTTCGCGATGAGCACGCCGCCATGTGCGGGAGGGGCTTGTGCGAAAATGTCGCCCCGGTGCCATGAGATGTTTTCCGCCAGATGCGCGGGGCGGGGGGCGAGATCGTAGGCGGAGATTTCCGCCCGGGGATGAAGTTTGGAGATTTTGGAAAGCAGTAACCCATCGCCCGCGCCGATCTCGGTGATATGGGCGGGATGATCCGGGATCTTGCGGATGATCCACCGGTCGTTTCCCATGAAACAATTTATCCGTGCGAGGTCGCGGCGGGAGCGGATCGCGCCGGGGTCGTCGTGCGGGATGCTGTCGAGGAGTTCGGGGGTGAGCCTGCGGGAGGATAGGTCTGGCATTTCCGGGGAAGCGTGTTTGCAAAGGGAAGCGTTCCGTAGCAGAAACGGCCATGAAAATTTCCTCCTACACCGGCGGCATGGCGCAGACGAACGGATATCTGGTGGAGACGCCGGATGGGAATTTCCTGGTCGATGCGCCGGAAGGGATCTCCGGTTGGCTCGATGAAAAAGGGGTGCGCATCGATGCGCTTTACCTGACCCACCAGCATTACGATCACGTGGAGGATGTGGCGCTGGTCCGGGCGAAGGGCGCAAAAGTCCATGCCTGGGCACATTACTCGAAGGATCTCACGCTGGAATTGCTCGGTGCGCCATGGATTCCCGCAGTGGAGCCCTATCAGGTGGACGGCCTGATTCCGGAAGGGGTGGGCCGGTATTTCGGCGCGGATGATGTCAGGGCGGCACATGTTCCGGGTCACTCGCCGGACAGCGTGATCCTGTATCTCCCCGGCGCCGGGGTTGTGTTCGCGGGGGACGCGCTTTTCGCAGGTTCCGTGGGCCGCTGCGACCTGCCGGGCGGTAGCTTCGAGCTTCTTCTTTCCGGGATACGCAGGGAGCTGCTGACTCTCCCGGACGAGACAAAAGTCCTCCCCGGCCACGGCGGGGCGACGACGATAGGCCGGGAAAAGGCGGGCAACGGATTCCTGAAGTGAGGTGCGGAAATCACTCCGGCACGACGAGCGCCCTGGGCGGGGCTTTGAGAAGGATCTCCTTCTGTGCTTCCGGCGGGGAGGTGAAATGGACGTTTTCCCAATCCGGCCTGCCGAGCAGGCCGGTGCCGCGGAACTGGAAGAGGCCGTAGAAGGGGCGCAGCGGCAGGGTGAGCAGGCCTAACAGGCCGCGTGCGTTCAGGCGTATCGTGAAGTCGATGGTCTTGGCGGCGAGATCGACCTCGCCGTCGCCCGCAAAGGTGACGGATGTTGTGGCCGTCTGGAAATCACGGGTGCGGAGGATGCCGTCCTTGATGTCGAAGGTGAAGAAGGCCGACTTGGCGCGCTCGAAACCCATGCGTTTGTCGTTGAGGACGGCTGCCATCACCGGGGAGAGCGGGCCGAAGACTGGCACGGAAAACAGTGCGGCGTCCTCCAGGCCCATGAGACCTTGCCCGGACATTGTCCTGGCATCCGCCCCGGTGATGCCGAATTCGATGCGCCCGGTGACAAGCCCCCCGCCCTCCATTTCGAAATCGTAGGCGGTGGCCAGCGCGGGCATCGAGAGCTTGGACCAGCTCAGTTCTCCGCCGAAGCGGGATTTCCCGGAGTGGAGGAGATCGCCCGCCACCGTGCCATCGAAGGCGCCCAGGGAAAGGCCGGAGATGGCGACCGTATCTCCCTTGATCGAGACGGTCGCCTCCGGTTCGCTCACCGTGATGTCCTCCCCGAGAAACTTGTAATCCGCCTTTCCCGAGGTGCTGAATTTCACCGTGAGATCGGTGCGGCCCTGAGGGGTGACATCGACGACGCCGGAGCCGCTCAGGGAGGGCGGGCGGTGGAAGCGGTACTGCTCGAGGTCATCGGCGATCTTCGGTGCGAAGAAACGGACCATGGGCGCCGCCCAGATATCACCGGACACGGCCTCGACACCTATGGTCTTGCTGGGTGCGTCGTAGCGGATCCTGCCGACCGAGGCGGTTCCCTCGCGTGGCCCGCCGTGGGCTTTTCGCAAGGGGTAACGGGAGTAGTCAAAGGTCACGCTGCCATCGTGAAAGTCGAGTTCACCGTGGTTGACCCGGAACGAACAGCCGGCGGACTTCACCGGCACGCCCCTGTAGGAGAGGTTGCGGACGGTGCCGTGGCCCTTGTAGTCCCAGGCGTGGCGATCCTTGAGGTCGAAGGAACCCTCGAGGAAAATCTCGGTGGAAGGGTTTTCGTTTTCGGTGAAATCCCCGATGACGATCTCAAGCGGTTGCCCTGGGAAAAACGGCTTGAAGAGCGGCGCGGGCAGGGTGGAGTGCAGGGCGAGCCGCGCCTTGCTGTCCTGCACCAAGAGCTTGGCCTCCGCCGCCCCGTCCGGGCGGGTGAGCTTGAGATCCCGCAGGAACAGGTCCCCGTCCTGCCATGAGAACCATGTTTCGAGCGAGTCGAAGGAAACGCCGCGGAACATCACGGATTCGCAGAGAGCATGGCCGGTGAGGTGCACGGATGGCGCGGAATCCTCATGGAGATCGAAATCGCCGGCCGCCTGGAGACGCTGGCCGCCGCCGATGAGCAGATCGACGCCGATGGGCGCGGAGAGCCATGATTTCAGCAGGCGGGGGATATCGATGGAGGACTCGATGTCAAAGCGCCCCTCCTTGGATCCCAGCCGATAATCGGCGTGGCCGGAAATATTCCCCCTGGCATCCTGTGCGGAGAAAGAGCTGACCGTGAGCAAATATCCGTCGAGCGAGCCGCGGCCGCTGAGGTTTTCCAGGCGGTATTGCTGTTTCTCCACGGAGGCCGCCTCGATGCGGAAGTCGGCCTTGATGCTGGCCTTGTCCTTGAGGTTTCCGTTGATATCGACGTGCACCTTGGGCTGGGTTTCCGTTCCGAAATCCCATTGCTTGAGCTCGCTGAGTATCCTTGCGATCACCTCCCTGCGCCGTCCCTCGTTTTTCTCATCCTCGGAGCGGCTTCCCGATCCGGTGCCGCCTCGCAGCCTTGCGGCGACGGTGACGCCGACGCCGCCCACCTCGCCGCGCCCGTCGCGGATCTCGATGGCGTTGTCCTCCGTCACCATGATGGTGCCGTAGATCCCGGTGAAGCCCAGCGAGTCTCCGGAAGGTTTTTTCGGATCCACGGGGAGCAGCAGCCGGGCGTTCCTGAGGACGGCTTTCCTGATCCTGAATTCGCCTCCCGCGAGTTTCGCGTAATCGAGCGCCAGCTCCGCGCGCTCCAGCCGCGAGATTTCATGGATGCGCTCCGGTTCCGCGAAGATACGGACGTTCTGGGCGATGACGCCGCGCAGCGGGACATAGGTGAGGGCGGCGATCTTGACGTGCACCCCGTGCTTGGAAATCTCCTGCTCGATGGCCTCCCGCCATTCGTCGGGCAGGCCGGTCTTGTTCGCCCAGTACAGGCCTGCTCCGCATAGCGGGATGAGCGCGAACAGGATCAGCCAGACGGCTGTCCGGAGATTGTGCACGATGTGGAAACGGAGCATGGCGTGGAGGACGCGCTAAGGTATCACACCTGCCGCGCGAAAGGAAAAGAAAGCGGAGCGCCCGGGGGCGGGGCGGCCGATGATCAGATGGTCGATGAGCTTGATCTGCATGATCTCCGCCGCCTTGACGAGTCCCTCGGTGATCCTGTGGTCGGCTCGGCTCGGGGATGGGTCGCCGGAGGGGTGGTTGTGGATGAGGATGAATCCGTAGGCGTTGCGCGAAATCACGGGACGCATGATTTCGCGCGGATGTGCGGTGGTTTCGTTCACCGTGCCGATCGATACCGTGGTCGTGCTGGTGTGCTCCAGGCGTGAGTTCACCGTCACTACGACGGCGTTTTCATTGGGGAGATTGCCGAGTTGGTGAGCAAAGTGGTCATAGATCAGATCCGGGGAGTCGAGCGGAAGTGACTTGATCTTTTCGCGCGAAAGGCGGCTGCCGAGCTCGAAGGCGGCGGCCAGCTTGCATGCCTTCGCAAGCCCGATGCCCTTGTTGTTCATGTATTCGGAAACGGGCAGCCTGCGGAGTTCCTGGAGCCCGCCGTATTTCTCCAGCAAGTCGCCGGCCACCTGGATCACGTTGCGCCCTTTGTGGCCGGAGCCCAGGAAAATGGCCATCAGCTCCTCGTTGCTCAGCGAGGCAACACCGTACTTGTCGATCTTCTCGCGGGGAAGATCGTGGTCTCCGGATTCGTTGAGCAGGGACATGATTGGGCAAATGCTAAAAGGCTGGAAACTGAAATGCTAAGATAAGGCAGTGATAAATCGGAGGGCGGCGAGTAAATCTCATTTCAGTTTTCAGCTTTCACTCAATGTTCTGGATCTGCTCGCGGAGCTTCTCCAGTTCTGTTTTGGCCTCGACGACGGTCTGCGCGATGAGCGCGTCGTTGGCCTTGGATCCGATGGTGTTGAACTCGCGGAAAAGTTCCTGGCAGAGGAAATCGAGCGAGCGTCCCGAGGGCTCGGTGGAGTGGAGGTATTCGTGGAACTTCGCGAAGTGCGAGTGGAGCCGGGTAAGTTCCTCGGAAATGTCGCAGCGGTCGGCGAAAAGCGCGATCTCGCGCACCAAGCGTTCGTCATCCATTTCCAGCGGGAGGCCTAGATCGGAAAGCCGTTTCAGCAGCAGTTCGCGCTGGCGTGCGGGACGGGAAGGGGCATGGCCCGCAATCGTCTGCGTGAAAGCCATGAGCTGGCCGAGGCGGGCGAGGAAATCTTCCTGCAGGTGCTTGCCCTCGGCGGCGCGCATGGAGTTGAGGTTTGCGATCGCCTGCCCCAATGCGGGTGAAATCGCCTCCCATGCCTGCTCGTGATCGATCGCATCGGACTCTCCGATCTCCAGGATCCCGGGTTGGCGCAGGAAGTCCGTCGGTGTTGGCAACAGCTGCCGTCCGATGATGAGCGAAAGGTCGGAGAACGCCGATTCGAAGGATCTGGCCAAGGCGGGGCTGATCCGGATCTGGTCGGAAACGGCTCCTTCCGGCTTTTCCAGCTTGATCGCGAGTTGCACGCGCCCGCGCGAGATGTGGGGGAGGATCGCCTGCCTGACGCTGCTCTCCAGAGTCTGAAGCGCGCGCGGGAGGTTGACGACGATTTCCGCCTGCTTCCGGTTGATCGAGGATGCCTCGACGCTGGCCGTCCATTCGTCCGTGCTGTGGGTTCCGCGGCCGAAGCCGGTCATCGATTGCATGGAAGCGATTCAAGGGGCACCCGGACGGCTTGTCGATGGCGGACTTGTGGACGGCAATCAGGCGCCCGTTGCCGCCATTACGCCCTGCATGATGATCTGCAGCGTTGTCTTCCCCCGGAAGGTGTTGCGGTCGATTGTGAACGCGATGTCCCACGGCGGATCCGGCAATGCGTGCTCGCCGCCGCCGAAGAAGACCGCGTCCTGTTCATGATAACCCTGCCGCAGTGTCAGGCGGAGGTGCTTGTTTTTCATGTGGAAGGGCGGGCGGCTGAGCTCGACGTTGCGCGAAACGAACACCGGTTGGGGGTTTGCATTTCCGAAGGGCTGGAGCAGCTCGTAGCTTTTGAGGAAATCGAGGGAGAGCTGGGAAAACGGGATCTCCGCATCGTAGATGAGGCGTGGGCTGCGCTCTTCCTCGGTGGTGCTGGCCAGCACATACTCGGCGAGGTTCGTACGGAAACGATTCATGTTTTCCTCATGGATGGAGAGTCCGGCGGCCATCGCATGCCCGCCACCGGCGATCAGATCGCTTTGGCAGGCACGGATCGCATTGACCAGCGAGACTCCCTCGATGCTCCTGCCCGATCCCTTGCCTATCCCCTCGCCGTCGATGGCGATGACGAAGGTGGGCTTGTGGTATTGGCGCATCAGGCGGGAGGCGACGATGCCGACCACGCCGTGGTGCCAGTCGCGCGAGCCGATCACAATGACGGGATCCTTCGCCGGATCGAAGCCGCCGGAAAGCTGCTCGACGGCTTCCTTGCGGATCAGGCTTTCGTGCTCCTGCCGCTGGCGGTTGTAGGCATCGAGTTTTTCCGCAAGCTCCCCGGCGGTCACCCGGCAATCGGTGTTCAGGGTTGCCAGAGCATCCTCGGGGAAATCCATGCGCCCCGCCGCATTGATGCGCGGGCCGATGCGGAACCCGACGTCCATGGATGTAGCCTTGCCGTTCATTCCGGTGATATCCTGGAGTGCGCGCAGGCCGGGGTTGAGGGTGGAGGGAAGCGCTTTGAGGCCGTGGCGGACGAGCAGCCGGTTTTCGCCGACAAGCGGGACGATGTCGGCGATGGTTGCCACCGCGACGAGATCGAGAAGGTCTTTGAGATCCAGGTCGGCGGGTCTGGTTTTGAGGAGCGCATGGCCGATTTTGAAGACCACCCCGGCGGCGCAGAGATAGGTGAAGTCAGTGCCGCATTTCGGGTTCACCAGTGCGCAGCAATCCGGCCTTCCGGCAGGATCCGGCTCGTGATGATCCGCAATGACGACATCGATCCCCATTTCCCGCAGGTGGGCGACTTCCTTGACGGAGACCGTGCCGCAATCGACGGAGATGAGCAGATCCGGCTTGGTGCCTTCGGAGAGGCAACGGTCTATGGCTGCAAAACTAAGGCCGTATCCCTCTGCGCCTCGGCGTGGGATGAAAGGCCTGGGCTTGAGTCCGTATGCCTGGAGGATTTTCGTCATCAAGGTGATCGCGGAAACGCCATCGACATCGTAGTCGCCGTAGATGCAGACATTTTCCCTGGCATCGATTGCCTTGAGGATGCGTTCCACGGCGGGCTGCATGTCGGGCATGAGGAAGGGATCGCTGAGATCCCTGAGCTTCGGATGGAGAAAGGTTTCGATCTCATCCTCCGGGACCCCTCGCTGGTTCACGAGGTGCCGCAGGATCGCGGGGAAATCATTTTCATCCGCGCGCGAGCCCGGATCGAAGGGCTCGCCGCGTAGGATCCATCGGAAAGCCGTTGCACGCATACTGTTGCGGGGAGCTTGCACCCCGCAGCCCGACGAGACAAGGGCGGAAAGAAATCAGCCTTTCAGCGAGACCAGCTCATCGGTGTGGATGGTCTGGCGGGCGCGGTAGAGGGCGACGATGATGGCGAGCCCCACGGCGACCTCGGCGGCCGCGACGGTGATGACGAAGAAGACCAGCATCTGGCCGTTGTAGTCGGGCAGGCCGTTATCGGCGACATTGAAACGGGAGAAGGCCACCAGCGTCAGGTTCGCGGCGGAGAGCATAAGCTCCAGGCACATGAAGACGATGATGATGTTGCGGCGTAGCACGACCCCGGCGAGGCCGATGGAAAACAGCAGGCCGGAGACGAGGAGATAGTCGTTTAGGGAGGGCATGTCTCAGTTTGTTTGCCGTTTCGAGAGGACGACGACGCCGACGGTGGCGACGAGGAGCAGGACTCCGAGGATCTGGAGCGGGAGGTTGTATTCCGTGAAGAGGGTGTGGCCGATCAAGTGGACGTCGGGGAGGTTTCCGCCTTCGAGGGATTGGTTGATCTTGGTGCCCTTTGGGAAAGAATCGGCGGCGGCGGCGAGGGAGGCCTTGTCGAGCGCGGGTGCGATCTGGTTCGGCAGCTTGTTGGAAAGCACCCCGACGAGCTGGATGAAGAAAGCGCCCACCAGCACCAGGCCGGCGGCGAGCGGGGCCAAGCTTTCCGAGCGTTTCTTCTCATCCTTGAGGTCGAGCAGCATGATGATGAAAAGGAACAGCACCATGATCGCGCCGGAATAGACGAGGATCTGGATCACGCCGACGAAGAAGGCGGAGAGGCCGATGAAAAGGGCGGCGAGGCCGACGAAGGAGGTCACCATCGCGAGTGCACTGGAGACCGGATTGCGGAAGGCGATCACCGCGCATGCGCCAATGAGCATGATCGTGGAGAAGAGCCAAAATAAATATGAGGGCATTGGATGATTGGAGATTGGATATTGGGTTATGACGCCGGTGGGATGATGGGCTTGTCGCTGGGCTTGGCAGAGCGTTTGAGCCATGACATGTAACCGTTGAGAATTCGGAGCGTCTTGTTGAAATTTTCCCGTCCTGCTTGGTAAAGCTCATCTTCAATCAGGGAATCGTCATGACAGGTGATGAACTGATCCAAAACCTCGTTGAGCGAGCCTCTTGCCTGAGAGCAGAAACGATAGTTGTCCAGAAAGTGAAAGCGCCCGTGACCTTCGGCAATGTTGTGGGTGACGGAACGGGAAGCACGTTTGATCTGGTCACAAAGGCTGAACTCCCTCGATTTGATCAAAAGTGGGGCAATCTTTCGGAACACGAAAATCCTGAGCTCACGGCCTGCTTTCCAAGCCTCCAGTTCTTCAAACGTTCGTGTGGTTTCCTCGTCCATCCTCAATTATCAAATCTCCAATTCCCAATGTCCCTTACTTTAGTTCATTCCACTTGTTGACGAGTCCGACGCGGACGCCGCCGATTTCGTAGAGCTTCTTTTTGTTGTGAACCATGTCCTTGCGGGAGGTTCCGGTGATGAGGTAGTCCTTGCGGAGGTAGATGGCCTGCTCGGGGCAGACTTCCTCGCACATGCCGCAGTAGATGCAGCGGATCATGTCGATGTCGAACTCCAGCGGGCGCTTCTCGACCTTCGCCCACTTGTCGTCGGAGGGGATTTCAGAAGGGGTGATCTTGATTGCCTTGGGCGGGCAGATGAATTCGCAGAGCTGGCAGGAAACGCAGCGTTCGCGGCCCTGCTCATCGGTGACGAGGGTGGGGGCGCCGCGGTAGTATTCCGGCATGTGTTCGTCCCAGCGCTGCTCGGGGAACTGCATGGTCACGCCGAGACCCGAGGAAGCGAGGCCTTCCGCGCCGTAGGATTTCCCTCGCAGCGATTTCACCGCGTGCTTCATCGTCAGGAAAAATCCCTTGATGAGCGCGCCGAAGTAGATCTTTTCTCCGGCGTCGAGTTTCGGGCGGGTGAGCTTGATGGTGGGCATTGGGGTAAACGCTGAGATTTTGAAAACTGAAATGCTGAAACTGGATCAGGCGCGGAGGACTTTGGCTGGTGGCTCGGAGAACTTGGCTACCCAGATGATGGCGGCGGTGACTGTTACCAGGAGGAAAAAGCCGACGGCTATGATGACCTGGTTGAGTCCCGGGGCGGCGATGATGAGTGCGGCGAGGAAGACGTTGATGAGCGCGGCTTCGAAGAAGATCACCCAGCCGAGCTTCATGAGCTGGTCGTAGCGGAAGCGCGGCACCGTCCAGCGGACGAGGATGAAGAACAGGATGAAGGCGAGGAGCTTGGTGAGGAAGATTCCGACGTGGATGAAGCCGCCGATGCGGAAGTCGCCAATGGAGAAGTTTGCGATTGCGGCATCCATGCCGAAGCCCGCAGACCAGCCTCCGAGGAAAAGGGTGATGATGAGTGCGGAGCCGATCACCATGGCCGCATATTCGCCCATGAAGAACATCGCGAATTTCATCGAGGAATATTCCGTGTGGTAGCCGCCGACAAGTTCCGTCTCGCACTCGGGAAGGTCGAAGGGCATGCGGTTGGTTTCCGCGAAGATCGAGACGGTGAAGATCAGGAACGCGATGAAGGCGGGGATTAGGAAAAGCCATGCGGAATAGTCGCCGCCGTTGTTCCATGGTGCCGACTCACCCCAGAACGGCAGCAGGAGCCAGCCGTTGTCAGCCTGGTGCTGGACGATGTCGTTCAGGTTGAGCGTTCCGAAATACAGCAGGACGGGGATCACCGAGAGGCCGAGGCAGATTTCGTAGGAAATCATCTGGGCGGTGGAGCGCACGCCGCCGATGAAGGGAAATTTCGAATTCGATGACCATCCGGCTAGGGTGATGCCATAGACCGTGAGCGAGGAGATCGCGAACACGAACAGCGGGCCGACATCGAGATCGGCGATGACGAGTTTCTCGGTGCGTCCGAAGAGGGTGACATCCGGCCCGAAGGGGACGACGCAAACGGTGATGAGCGCCGGGACGACCGTGAGGGCGGGGGCGAGCCAGTAGAAGGCTTTCCTCACATGGTCGGGAGTGAAATCCTCTTTCAGGAAGAGCTTGATGCCATCCGCGATGGGCTGGATGAGCCCGAAGAAATGGAAATCCTTCTTTGCCCCGAAAAGCGTCAACGGGATCCCGACCCGGTTCGGGCCGACACGGTCCTGGATGATCGCGGAGAAGCGGCGCTCGAAATAAACGGAGAGCGGCACCAAGGGGAGCACCACCAGGAAGGTGAAGAACACGACCTTGGTGACGATGATCGCGAGGTTGATGGCGAGTTCGGGCATTGCTTGAAAAAGTGGAAAGTGATCAGTGGAAGAATCACCCATTGATGATCCCGGAGGCGGCGCGGGCGCGTTCGTTCTTGAGGAGCGGGATTTCGTAGCCGGTTTCGGTGACGACCGTGCCGAGGGCGCCGATTTTGGATAGGGTCAGGCCGTCGAATTGGGTGGTTGCGGCGGCGGTTGCCTTGAAAACGTCCTCGATCATGTGGAGGCCGGATTTTTCCCCGGTGATGGCGGCACTTAGGTCGCGGAGGATCTCCCAGTCGTCGCGGCACTGTCCCTGGGGCTCGACGGCGCGGTTGAGGCGCTGGAGGCGGCCGGTGAGGTTGACCATGGATCCGCGTTTCTCGGCGAAGGCGGCTCCGGGGAGCACCACATCGCTGGAATCGGCGGTCGGGCCGGCGAGGAGCTGGATGGAGGCGATGAATTCCGGCTTGGCGAGGTCTTCGGCGGTGAAGCCCGGCTCTGCGGTGAGATCCTCACCGAGGACGAGGAGTGCCTTGATCGAACCGTTGCGGACACCGTCGCGGATACCGGCGAGAGGTGCGGATGGGTCAGCGGAGCCCCAGACGAGTTTCGCGCCGGTGGTGTTCGGGTTGCGGTCGGCGGCGATGAGCAGGCCGTCGTTTTCCCCCTCGCGGGCGATGGTGGTGAAGTTGGCGGTCTTGAGATCCCCGGCGAGGGCGCGGACGAGGAAGAGCTCCTCGTTGGTCATGCGCGCGGAGGCGATGATGGCGATTTCCGACGGATCGTATTTCGAGAGGCTCTCCGCTGTTTTCGCGATCGCCTCCGGCCAGGCGGCGGGGCGGTGGGTGCCGTTTTCCTTGATGAGGACTTCGGTGAGGCGGGTGTCGCCGTCGATGTAGTGGAAGTTGAGGCGGTGGGAGTCCGGCATCCAGTTCGAGTTCACCGCGTCGTTCTGGCGGGGCGTGATGCGGTGGATCGTGTTGCCGCGGGTATGGATGATGATGTTCGTCCCGGTGCCGCAGTTCACGTCGATGGATGGCGTTTCCTTCAGGAACCACACGCGCATCTGGAAACGGAAATCGTTCGAGGTCAGCGCGCCGACGGGGCAGATGTCGGCGGTGTTGAGCGAGTAGTTGTTGTCCAGCAGTTTCCCCGGATGGACGGTGAGAGTGGTGTGGGTGCCGCGCTGGGTGAAGCCGAGCACCGGATCGCCGGCGACCTCGTCCATGAAGCGGATGCAGCGCGAGCACATGATGCAGCGTTCGTCATCCAGCCGGATGCGCGGGCCGATATCGACGTTCTTCGGCTTTTTCACCTTCATGTCCACGAAGCGCGAGACTCCGCGGCCGAAGCCGACGGATTGCTCCTGGAGGCGGCACTCGCCTGCCTGGTCGCAGATCGGGCAATCGAGCGGGTGGTTGATGAGGAGGAATTCCATCACGCCCTCGCGGCATTTCTCGACGAGCTCGCCGGAGGTGCGGATGCCCATGTTTTCCGCGACGGTGTTGGCGCAGGAAATCGCGGGGCGGGGCATCCAGCCGATGGGCTGGTAGCCGTTTTCGTCGTAAGTGGGATCCTGGCCGGGCGCGGGGCGGGGCGGCATCCCCATCTGCACCATGCACATCCGGCAGTTGCCCGGCACGGATAGCTTCGGGTGGTAGCAGTAGTAGGGGACGTCCTTCTTGACGTAGCGGCAGGCCTCGATCATCCGCATCCCTTTCGGGAACTGGTGCCAGACACCGTCGATCTGGACATTGACCATGCCTTTTTCGGCGGCGATGTCCTTTGGAAGTTTGGCTTCAGCGGTGGCCGTGGGGGTGTCGCTCATGACTGGGGAAAAATACGCGGATTCATGGCCCGGCAGGCCTGCGCGGACTATGTCGGGGCAAATCCGGCGGGGCAAGTGTGCTTTGTGAAATTTTTCACAAAGTCCGGGCGTGATGGGCAAAGCTGAGACGCTGAAAACCGAAATGCTGAAAAGGGGAGCCCACCGGAGCCGCCAAATATTGATTTTCATTGAGGTTTGCTGGGGATCATATCAGATGGACACAAATCAGACAGTCATGAAAACCCCTATCTCCGCAATTCTCTGGACGCTCTCCGTATCGTTCCTCGCCGCGCAGGATGCCTCGCCACCTGCCGGCCCCGCCCCCGTCACCGGGAAAATCAGCGAGATCACACTTTACCAGGGCACCGCAGTCGTCTCGCGGCTGGTGGAGATCCCGGCAGACAAGACCGGCTCCTTCGAAATCGTGATCGGTCCGCTGCCATCCGCCACCGATGCCTCCTCCGTCCACGCGGATCAGGCGAAAGGGGTCACCGTCCGCTCCGTTGCCTGCCGCAGCCGCCCGCCGGAGGAGGCCGCGAAGCTCCAGGGCCGGGCGGGCGAGGTCACCGATGCGATCGACGCCCTTGAGGTGAAGACCGCGATCGCCAAGAACGAGATCGCCCTGCGCCGCATCCGCCAGAACTACCTCAAGGACCTGCAGAATTTCGTCGCCCCCGCCGCCGCGCAGGAGATGACCCATGGTGTCATCCAGTCGAAGGAGATCGAGGCCGTCACCCAGATGCATTTCCGCGAGTATGAAAAGGCCTCCCAGGAAATCATGAAGCTCGACCTCGAGATCCAGGAGGACGCGAAGGCTCTCGAACTGCTGGAAAAGGAAAAGGCCACCCTCGCCGCCGGGCCGCCCGTCACTTACGATGCGGTCGTCTATCTCGACAAGCCCGCCGCCGGGCCGGCCAGCATCAGCCTGAACTACTTCGTCGGCGATTGCGGCTGGTCTCCGGTTTACAATGTCCGCGGCGACACCGCCTCCAAGGGCGTGACCGTTGAGTTCAACGCCCTCATCTTCCAGGTCAGCGGCGAGGACTGGAAGGACGTGAAAGTCGCCCTCTCCACCGCATCGCCCAAGACCAGCGCCTACAATCCGCGCCTCTCCCCGCTCTACGTCGATGTCTCGACGGGCGGCGGCGCCCAGGGCGGCAACGCCGACTCCTACAAATCCGCAGTCCAGGAAAAGAACGTGGCCATCAAGTCGCAGTTCCTCGGCAAGTCCACGGATGAGATCGCCAGCCAGAACTTCCGCGCAAACGATTCCGCCGCCAGCGTGCAGCTCATCGAGCTTTCCGAGCGGCTCAGCGAGCTGCGCCTCATGGATCAGGGAGGCGAGGAGGATCTCAGCATCCGCTACGAGCTTGCCACGCCGATCAGCGTCATCAGCCGCCGGGATGCGCAGATGGTCCCCGTCCTGCAGCACCAGGCACCCGCGAATTTCTACCACATCGCCGTGCCCATCCTGACGAACTCCGTCTTCCGTGAGGCCGAGCTGGCGAACGCCACCGGCCGCGACCTCCTCGGAGGCCAGGTGAATGTTTTCCTGGACGGCGAATTCAAGGGTCGCACCGAGATCCCGAGCATCGCCCGCGGGCGCACCTTCACCCTCGGCTTCGGCGTCGATGGCCAGGTGAAAGCCCGCCGCACCCTCGTGGACCGGCGCGATGATGTGCAGGGCGGCAACCGCCGGGTCTCCGTCAGCTCCGAGATCATCATCGACAACTTCAAGCAGGAGCCCGTGAAAATCCGCCTCCGCGAGCGCATGCCCTACATGGAGGACACCACCAACCTCCGCGTTTCCGTCGGCGAAATGAGCCAGGAGCTCAGCACCGATGCGGACTACCTCCGCTACGAGAAACCCAAAGGCATACTCCGCTGGGATCTTGATGCGCCTCCCGGCTCCCTCGATAAATCCACCTCCCTCAAATACACTTACTCCCTCGAGTTCGACAAGAGCCTCACGCTCCGCGACATCAACAAGGAGCAGAAACAGCGCGCCCAGCAGGAGTTCCTGAAGGAATACAAGAAATAGGCCATTCGGGCGCTCGCCGAGCCGGCCGCATCTCAAGGCAGTTTTGAGGGAGAGCAAGCGATGGATGGCAAAGGTCGTGAGATCCCAACCATCATTCTCCGCATGCCATGCCATTTGCCAAAATGAGTCGCCGGAACATCGCCGCGAATGTCGCGGCGAATTTCCATCCCGGCAGGGATGACGGCTTGTAGCCGGGCCTTGGGCGCGGCGACACCCCCGGATTTCCGGCGGCATGATCCGCACCCCGGTCAGGGGTGCAGGCGGCTCCCCATGGCCGGCACGCCCGGCTGGCACACCTCCGGCGTGCAATGAATGGTTTCCACCCCCATCCGGGGGTGGCGCTCGTCCCTCGCCCAGCCATCGCCGAGGGCTCACTCAGCCCCGTGTCGTCTTCCGGAAATTTTTTTGGCAATCAGTCCAGGCGCCCCTCGCTAGCCTGCGTCACCACGCGACTTGGCTCAATCCCTGATATGGGCGTTGGAGCTGCGGGGGTAGGTGATGGTTACAGAGTTGTTGGGGGGGATTGTGAAGGAAGCTTGGCCGGGAACTGCGACGTCGAGGTCGGTGTGGTGGGTATTGGTGACGTGAAGGATGAGGAAAGGGTCGCCGGGGTCTTCGGTCGCTTGGAAGGAGTGGGAGGTTTTCGCGCTGTTGACATCGAGCATCGTCGGGGTGAACGACTGGATGTTGATGGGGAGGCCATCGTCGTTGGCGATGATGGTGGTTACCGCCCAGGTTCCGAGGACGAGTTCGGCGGTCAGGCTCAGCGCGACAGTGGAGGTGAATGTGATTTCGATCATGGCGATACGCTGATAGCGAAAGCGCGTCTGGTTGGGTAGCAGGATTTCGGGGGAAAGGTGCTGGTGGAAAAGGGGAATTCTGGCTTTGATTTCCGCCGTGAGGAAAGACCGACTGGATGCCCTGCTTTTCAACCGCGGGTTGTGCGATTCCCGTGAGCAGGGGAAACGCCTTGTGCTGGCGGGGGAGGTGAAGGTGGATGGCCATGTGGTGGACAAGCCGGCGGAGCGTTTTTCCGAGGAGGCGGTGGTGGAGATCAGGGAGAAGCCGCGCTTCGTCGGGCGCGGGGGGCTGAAACTTGAGGGGGCGCTCATCCATTTCGGGATCGATGTGACGGGCTGGACTTGCCTGGATGTCGGTGCCTCGACGGGCGGTTTCACGGATTGCCTGCTGCAGCGGGGGGCGGCGAGGGTCCATGCGGTCGATGTCGGGACGAACCAGTTGGTTTGGAAATTGAGGAACGATCCGCGGGTGGTCTCGAGGGAGAGATTCAACGCCCGCCACATGGAGGAGGTGGATCTGGGCGAGAAGGTGCGGCTGGCGGTGATGGACCTTTCCTTCATTTCCCTGACCAAGGTTCTCCCGGCGGTGTTCCGCGTGCTGGAGGAGGGCGGGGAGCTGGTCTGCCTGATCAAGCCGCAGTTTGAGCTGGAGCGGGAGGACGTCGGGAAGGGCGGGATCGTGCGGGACGAGGGATTGCGGGAGCGCGCCGTGGAGAAAATCCGGGCTTTCGTGACCGAGGAACACGGTCGTGAATGGCTCGGCGTAGTCCCGGCAAGCATTTCCGGGACGGACGGAAACCAGGAATTCCTGGCTTGGATCGGGAGGAAAATTTGAGAAAAAACGAATAAAATCCTCTGGCGTGTGTCTCGTTATGGACTACGGTCACGCCGGATATTGATCCAAACCAACCAAGCCAAACCAAAATAGAAACCATGAAATTACTACTGACAGCGTTCTGCGCAGCCATGATCACCACTCCGCTCGCCTTTGCTGGCGACAAGTGCGAGAAGAAGAAGTGCGACAAGGAGAAGGAGGAATCCACCCTCGTCGCCGAGAAGTGCAAGAAGAAGTGCGACAAGGAGGAGGAGGAGTCCACCCTCGTCGCCGAGAAGTGCAAGAAGAAGTGCGACAAGGAGGAGGAGGAGTCCACCCTCGTCGCCGAGAAGTGCAAGAAGAAGTGCGACAAGGAGGAGGAGGAGTCCACCCTCGTCGCCGAGAAGTGCAAGA
Organism: Akkermansiaceae bacterium; assembly: GCA_017798145.1. Taxonomy (NCBI): domain Bacteria; kingdom Pseudomonadati; phylum Verrucomicrobiota; class Verrucomicrobiia; order Verrucomicrobiales; family Akkermansiaceae; species Akkermansiaceae bacterium. Next base: position 3,721,754 of record CP059069.1, read on the forward strand.
AGAAGTGCGACAAGGAGGAGGAGGAGTCCACGCTCGTCGCCGAGAAGTGCAAAAAGAAGTGCGACAAGGAGGAAGAGGAGTCCACCCTCCTCGCTCATTGCGGCAAATGCGGCAAAGGCGACAAGCACGAAAAGGAAAAGGAAGAGGAAAAGAAAGAAGGCACGCTCCTCGCCGAGAAGTGCAAGAAGAAGTGCGACGGTGAGAAGGAAGAGTCCACTCTCCTTGCCTGATACGCAGCACGTAACAATCAAACAAAAAAAGCCGCCGGTGACATCCGTCGGCTTTTTTTTGTGCAACAGGGCAGGCCAGACCCCAGCCCGGAAGCCCTTCCGATGTCCGGCCCCGATCCAGGGCGGCCGTGAAAAATTGGGGAGACAATTGCCAGGCGGTGGGGCATTTTACCGGGGAAGACATGGGGAGCCTCTCGCACGCGTGGAAGCAATGGCTGGCCGAAAACGGCCCGCGCCTGCTTCTTTTTGCAAGGGGCTGGGGAAAGACCAGGGAGGATGCCGAGGATCTGGTGCAGGAAGCGGTGCTGAAGATGTGGCACTACCAGCAACTCGAAAACCGCGGCGGCGGCCCGCCCGACCTGCCGCTGGTGTTTTCAACGATCCGCTTCGCCGGGCTGATGCTGCACCGCTCGGAAAAACGCCGCCGCAAGCGTGAGGAATCCATCCTGTATCTGAACGATTTCCAGGATGTGTGGCTGGATCCGGTGCTTGAGGAGGACGAGGAGGCGCTGTTGCTGCGCGAGGCCGTGCAAAACCTGAGCGGCAAGCTGCGCGAGGTGGTGGTGATGAAGACATGGGGCGGCCTGACCTTTGCGCAGATTTCCGAGACGCTTGCCATTTCCCCCAACACGGCGGCTTCGCGATACCGATATGCGCTGGAGCAACTCTCGGCCACGATGAAAAAAGTAAAGGAGGAACGGAGTGCCGGAGCCTGATCCATACAGGGATACAGAGGATGCCCTGATGCGGCTGATGCCTGCCGGGCTCAGCTGCGCTGCGCAGTCTGAGATCGAGTCCCGGCTGGAGGAACTCTGCGGTGATGGGAAGCTGTCTGCGGCGGCTACCCCTGGATTTTCCCGGTGGATTGCGGCAGCCGGGATCGCGGCGGCGCTTGTCTGCGGCTTCGCGCTTTTCCCCCGCGACGGGGCGGTTCCGCAGTCCGTGAAAATTCCCGATAACATTGCCGAGGAACCGGAATTCGTAGTGCTCAATGAATCCGACCGCGTGGAAGAGGTCAGAGATGAGGGGCTATTCGTGGATTCCGGCGGCTCGGCGGTCAGGAAAGTCCGGGTGAGGTTTATCGGGGAAAGAAGGGTGCGGGACGAGGAAACCGGCATCGTCGTGACCCTTTTGGAGCCGCGCGAGGAGATGTTTCTCCTGCCTGTCAGCACTTTCTGAGAAGATATGCGCAACTCCCTCCGTCTTCTGGCCGTGGCTTTTCTGGCTGCATCCCCCGGGTTCTCCCAGGAGGCGAAGCCGGTCGACGCACCGCCGGAATCGGCCGCCGCAGCCTGGCTGGGTCTCGGTGTTTCCAAGCCGGACGACACCACGACGACCCAACTGCCGGCTCTACCGCCCGGGATCGGCTTCGTCGTGAGCCAGTTGGTCGAGGGTGGGCCGGCTGAGAAGGCCGGTATCCGGAAGCTCGATCTTCTCTGGAAAATGGGCGAGCAGATGCTCGTGAACGAAGGCCAACTGGCGACCTTGCTCCGCCTCGCAACGCCCGGGGAAGAGATTACGGTTTCTGTTTTCCGCGAGGGCAAATCGCTCGATCTCAAGGTCAAGCTCGGTGTGGGCAAGGTTTCGGACGAAGCACAGATCAGGCGGATGCTGGCGGATTCGGTGATGCGGAGCGACGACGGCGCCCTGAGGGTGGTGGATCTTGAGGGAAAGAAGGCGATGGTTTCCAACGAGATGGGAAGCGCGGAGGTTTCGCGGGTGAGCGAGGGCGATTCGGTCCGGATCCTTGATGCCGAGGGGAAACTGATTTATGAGTGCATCCTTCGGGGGCGTCATGAGCTATCCACCGTGCCCAATGTCTGGAGGCGCCAAGTGTGCGCGATGAGGCGCGGGCTGGATCATGCGCTAAGCGAAAGTGCAGCCCCATTGCGCAGCCCAAGGCCGCGAATCGTACCGCCTCCGGCAGAGCCTTGAGAATGATGGAGTCCGCTTTGGCTAGGGCACGGGGGTGGTGGTGACACTGAGCCTGAGGAACCGGTATCCGGTTGAGAACGGGGCGGTGGCTGTAACGGCATTCTCGGCACCGGGAGTTCCTTGGTCTATGCCTTCCGTGCTCCAACCGAGCAGATCCGCGGATCCTTCGACCGAATAACTCACATCGTTGCGGATCTTCGGATAGGTGAGCCTCAGCTCCGAGGGAGGCGTGCCGGATGTGGCGGCAATCGGATTCGAGCCGCTGCCGGAGTCCGAAGGGTTTGTGCCGATCGCATACTCGACGAGGTTTGGAACCCCATCGCCGTCCGCGTCATCCTTTTCACCGCGCAGTCCGGGCGGCAGATCGAGGAGTATCATCGCATCGGAAAACGCCGAGCCGGATGAGAGTGCCGTGAAGCTCCTTTCAACGGGAGCCGCCGCCTGGTAGGAAACGCCGTTGAAAAATCCACCCGGCTGGGTCGCGACGATCCGCACGAGCCCCGGTGCGCGGGGTGTGAAAATGTTGCGGTTGATGCCGGTGAACACCCCGTTTCCTTCGACCAACGCGAGGGTTACGGGCAGGCCGGAACTCGAGGTGACAAAGACGAGCTGCCCCTCACCGGCCTTTGCGGTGATGAGCTGGGGGAAGCTGATGGTCTGAGGAGTATCCGGATTCACCGCAGGGCTGATGCTGAAAAAGCCGTCCACCGGTGTTGCCGGCTCATAGATGTCATTTCCCGGCTGTCTCGCCCTGACAGAGAAATTTCCCGTGCCGCCTGTCGGCGTGAGCAGGTTGCCGCTCGCCGTTACCGGGCCGCTCAGGACTTCATAGACTATGGGCAATCCGGAGGAGGCGACCGCTCCTGGGTCGAACGGGACGGAATTTGCGGGAAAGGCTGTGCCGCCGGGAAAGGTGATGGTCTGCGCAAGTCCCTCAACCGGCACAGTACGGCTGCGCTCGACAGGTGCGTAGAGCGCGTTCCCCGGATGTGACATCCGATAAGACACAATGCCGCGGATCCCGTCGAAGGTCAGGGTATTTCCGGAAATGCTGCCGGGGCCGGAAAGAACTTCGAAGGCGAGGGGAAGGCCGGAGTCCAGGGAGTCGTTGAGGGTCAGCGGGGGGCTGGCAATGGTTTGGTTGGCGTAGGGGGATCCGAGAAAGGACTGCCGGACTTTGCAAAGCCCGAGGCTGGAGGTGATGCCTGCGCCATCGGTCGTGGCGGCTTTGATGACGCCCGTTGCCTTCGACTCGAAAGAGGAAAGCGCTGTGCCGGTGCTTCCGCCGAACTCCGTGATTTGCACTTCGGTGAAGAGGGTGGCGGTCACCTCGAGATACTCGTTTTCCGGCAGGACGATATCGATGAATCCACTCCCGCTGCCGCCAAGGCTGTTCCAGGCTCCGTTACCGTTGCCGAAGACGCTGACGACGTTGTTGCTGATCAGCGTGCTGGTGTTGTTCTGCGCGTGAAGGACATCGAAATTCCCGAATTGGGTCGCTTGGGTCTGGTTGTTGTTTTTGCGTTTCCGGACTGCTACGATCTCGAAGAACGTCCGTCCTTGGTTTCTCCAAATCCTGCCTGCCGGGAAGGTTCCGGCGAGCGCGGACTGCAGGGAAGCCGTGAGCCTCACGGTGGCGGAAGTCGCTCCGGGCAGCGGTGTGACTTCGATGCGGTCACGGTTCACCTTGAGGCTCGTTCGGGAGTATGGGCGCTGATAATTGAAGGTGTAAGAAGGAACCGGGCTGGTGACATTGGTGAGGTTCAGGCTTGTTGTAGCCTCTCCATAAAGTGTGAGCCCCTGGCCCTGATCGGTGCCGTCCGTGCTGCTGGCCCTATAGAACCCGCTCCTCCGGAAAGCCGACCCTGCGACCTCGTTCTGGCTCATGTCCGAGAATTCCTGAGGGAGTTGGAACGGAGCCGTGAAAGTCTGGACGATGGGCAGGGTGGTGCCGTTGCTGCCGGTTGCGAGGGAAAATTCGTAGGGTGCATTTTGCGCCGCCAAGCGTGAGATGCCTCCGAACAGCAGTGGGATGAACAGGGTAAGCGGGCTTATGCGCGGCGAGATCCGGGGCAGGGATAAAGGGCGGTTCATCGGATGTTTCTGGAGGTTGGACGGTTTCGTGTAAATAGGCATGTATGCCTATGCGATTTCGATCCAGCTGCCAAAGCGGGAGATGAGCTGGAAGCGGTTCGTCGCGGAAAGTTTCTTGAGTAGGTTGGAAACGTGGTGGTCTGTAGTGCGCTTGGAGATGCCGAGCTGGGCGGCGATCTCGTGATTCCCCAGGCCTTGGCAGATCATGCGCAGTATGGTCATTTCCCTCGGCGTGATCCGCTTGGCCAGATGCCCTCCAATGTCCTCTGCAAGCTGTGCCTGCTTTTCCATCTCCATATCGATCGCATAAAGCCTGGCAACCAGATGTCCCCTGAGGAGCGAGGCCTTGAGGTGCTGCGCACGGCTTGCAAGGTTCGGAAAGTGATAGGTCAGGACGACCCCGCGCCCGCTTTTGATGAAGACGTGCATGACCAGCTGGTCAACGATGCCGAGTTCTTTCGCGACGCAGCGATAGAAGGGGAGCTTCCGGAATTCCTGATCAGGGAGACCCTCCCTCATCCGCTCCACGGTATCGACATAGCGTGCCTTTCCCGTGCTGAAATCGATGTAGCGTTGGAATGTGGGATGTGTTGGGAGGGTGCGGTAGAGCGAATCCAGCACAAGGCCAACGGCCTCCGCGTGCGAGGCGGATGTACCCACCCTGGTCAGGGTCATCTTCTCGTCGTGTTCATTCCAGTTGGCGAAATGGGAGCCCAGGAACGCGGGCAAACGGTGCAGGGCGTAATCCTCGAAGCCGGGAAAATCCCGGATTTCCTGGATCTCCCGGATTATCTTTTCAAACTCATCACGGTCTCCTTCGGTCAGGTCAAGCACACGGAATCAACTGTTAGGGATCCTCGGATTCTCATCCGGTTTTGCATTCTTGCAATCCACTATTTCCATCAAGTTTACGGGCGTCGGAAGCGTGTGCGGATCCCGTGAGCGGCGGAGCTCAGATCTTGCAGCCCGCGAGTTTCAGGGCGCGGGTGAAATGCTTTTTTTCGACGGGTGTGATGGAGAGGCGGGTGCCTTTCTGGCAGACGAGCATTTCGGAAAGGACTTTGTCGGCCTTGATTGCCTCCAGGGGTAGCAGCTCATTGAAGGTGGCGACGTGTTCGAAATCGACGAGATACCAGCGGGGCTTTTCCTCGGTTGCCTTGGGATCGTGGTATTCGCCGTTTTTCTCGAACTGGGTGGGATCCGGATAGGAGGCGGAGGCCACTTTTGCGACACCGGCGATGCCGGGGGGCTTGGCGTTCGAGTGGTAGAAAAGGGCGAGGTCGCCCACTTTCATGTCGCGCCACATGAAGTTGCGCGCCTGGTAGTTGCGCACGCCCGACCACGGCTCCTGATCGACCTTTTCGAGATCCTGTATGGAGAAAACGTCGGGTTCGGATTTGATGAGCCAGGGCATGGGGGTGAATGCTTGAAACGAAAACGCCGAGAAACTGAAATCAGGGAAAAGATCTGCGAAATTCGAGCATCTCAGATTTTCAGCGTTTCAGCTTTTACTATCCGCAGGACCGGCAGGTGTTCCGGGCCAAGCTCCAGGCCGTTGGCGGCGCGGAGATCGGTTTCGATGGCCTGGAGAACATCGAGCTCGGGGCGGAAATCGGCGGCGTGGTAGGAGGAGCGGACGAGCGGGCCGGAGGCGCAGTGGCGGAAGCCTTTGGCGATGGCGATCTGCTTGTATTGAGCGAACTGATCCGGGTGGATGTATTCGATGACAGGCAGGTGCTTCGGAGTGGGGCGCAGGTATTGGCCGAGGGTGAGGACGGTGACATCGTGTTCCAGCAGGTCGTCCATGGCACGGAGGATTTCCTCGTGGCGCTCGCCGAGGCCGAGCATGATGCCGGATTTGGTGGCGACGTGGCCGTTGACCATCTGCTTGGCCTTCTTCAGGACGGTGAGGGAGCGCTGGTATTTCGCGCGGGAGCGTACGAGCGGGGTGAGGCGCTCAACGGTTTCGAGGTTGTGGTTGAAGATGTGCGGGCGGGCGTCCATGACCATCTGCAGCGCCCAGTCGCGGTCGTTGAAATCGGGGACGAGGACTTCGATGATGATCTCCGGGTTCACCTCGCGGACGGCGCGGATGGTTTCGCGGAAATGCTCCGCTCCGCCATCCTTGAGATCGTCGCGGGCGACGGCGGTGATGACGATGTGGCGGAGGTTCATCCGGCTGGTGGCCTCCGCGATGCGGGCGGGTTCGTCGGATTCGAGTGCGTCGGGTTTCGCCGTTTTCACGGCGCAGAAGCCGCAGGCGCGGGTGCATTTGTCACCGGCGATCATGAAGGTCGCGGTGCCCTGGCCCCAGCATTCCCAGCGGTTCGGGCACTGGGCTTCCTCGCAGACGGTGACAAGCTTGAGATCTGTGATCAGGGACTTCGTAGACCAGAAGGCCGGGTTGTTGGGCAGGCGCACCTTGATCCAATCGGGCTTGCGCTCCCGGTGGAGGGTGGGATCCATGTTCATTTTCGGGCCGCAGGCGGACATGTGGTGGAGGCTAAATTTTAAACTCGAAACTTCAACCCCCAAGAAGAGGTTTCTGGGGTTGCTTCCGGAATTGGGATTGATGATTTCCGCCGGCGGTAAAGGATGGCCGCCGTGAACGACGCGGCTTTGGGATTTTTCGATTCGGGTGTGGGCGGTTTGACCGTGGTGCGGGCGGTGCAGGATCTCTTGCCGGGTGAGGATGTGGTTTATCTCGGCGATACGGCGCGCTTGCCCTATGGCTCAAAAAGCCCGGAGACGATACGGCAGTTCGCGGCGGAGGATGTGGATTTCCTGCTCTCCAAGGGGGTGAAGGCGATCGTGGTGGCCTGCAATACGGCGACGGCCCATGCCCTGCCGAACTTCTGGGAGAGCTGCCCGGTGCCGGTGATGGGTGTGATCGCTCCGGGGGTGGAGGCGGTGTTGGCGGACAAGGACGCGGAGCGAATCGGGATCATCGCGACGCGGGGAACCATCCAATCCCATGCCTACCAGCATGCGCTGGCGACGCGGAAGCGCGGGCTGATGATCCACGGGGTCGCGGCGCCTCTGCTGGTGCCGCTCATCGAGGAGAACTGGATTTCCGAGGAGGTGACGAAGGAGGTGCTGCGGAAATACCTGGAACCGCTCATCGCGAAGGGGATCGATACCCTGATGCTGGCCTGCACGCACTACCCGCTGCTGGTGCCGGTGCTGGAGGAGATTTTGCCGGATGATGTGCGGCTGGTGGATTCCGCGACGACCTGCGCGGAGCAGCTCAAGGGGATGCTGGAGGCGAAGGACTTGCTGAACCGGAAGACGGATGAGGGCAAGCTGGAGATTTACCTGACCGACCTTTCGGAGCAGTTCGAGGAGCTGGCGAAGCGGTTCTTGCGAAGGCCGACAGGGAAGGTGCGGCGCGCGGTGTTGGGCGGTTGAAACTTCAAGCCCTGAATTTCGACTGCCGGGAAGATTGGCTTCGCTACCGGCTTGATTGGAAAAGGATTTCCGGGGACGAATCGGACATGTCGGTTTATCTCAGGATGATGGTGATCCTTGCGGCTTTCGCCGTGGGGGCTTTTTCTGATGATACCAATGGGGCTGTTCGCGATCCGGGTTTTCATCCCTTGCCGGTTGTCATTGTTTTTGTGATGGCGGCCTTTTTCGCCATCTTTGGGGGAGGTCTGGGTGTGGTGTTTGCAGGAAGATCTGCTCCCTTGGCGAGACCCGGCCTTTCGGTGCCGTTTTTCACGAGGGGGCATCCTCTCCAGTTCTTTTATTTCACGGGGTTCATTTTTCTGGCCGCAGGACTTGGGTTTACGGCCAGGGGGATTCGGGCAGGGTTTTCCCTGGACGGCTTTCTGGTGATGGGGGCCGGCCTGGGGATGCTGGCGGGATGCCGTGCGGTGATGGCGGTTTTCCGGAGGCGCTTCGCCTCCGTGTAGGGCGCGGCCAGCCTGGATGATGTGGCCCAGGCATCCTTTGGGAGGTGGAGATCTTGCTTACAGCAGGTCGTAGCTGCGGCCGCCGACGCCTTCGTGCCAGCGAATGTAGGCGCGGTTGACCATGGCGAAGCCGCCGGGGGTGGGGTAGTCGCCGGTGAAATACCAGTCGCCGCAGGGCCCCTTGATGGAAGCGTGCAGGTTTTCGATGGATTGGTAGATTACCTCGACCTCGCCGCTCCACTCGATGTCCTCGGGATAGACCATGCGGCTGATCTCGGCGGAGATTTCCTCGGGGGTGAAGGCTTCGTAGACGCCTTGGACGCGGTTGCGGCGCTCGGCGGCGGGCTTTTTCAGCTCCTCCTTGCATTCGTCGTAGATGCGGTCGAGGAGGTGCTGGCGGCCGGCCCGGCGGTGGAGGGCGACGGCGGCGTTGAAGGCGATGAACTTGCCCAGTTCCGACATGTCGATGCCGTAGCAATCCGGGTAGCGTATCTGCGGGGCGGTGGAGCAGATGACGATCTTCGACGGCTTGGTGCGGGCGAGGATTTTCAGGATGGATTTCTTCAGCGTGGTGCCGCGGACAATGGAATCGTCGAGCACGACGAGGTTGTCACCGGGTTTCACCGCGCCGTAGGTGATGTCATAGACGTGGGAGACGAGCTGGTCGCGGCCTTTCTCTTGGGAGATGAAGGTGCGCATCTTGATGTCCTTGTGGGCGATCTTCTCACCGCGTGGCCAGTTGCGGAGAATGAGCTCATCGACCTTTTCCGGGGTCAGGGTTCCGGCGGCTGCGCCTTCGAGTATGGCCATGCGCACCTGCTGGCGGCGATAGAGGCGGAGGCCGTCCATCATGCCGTGGTAGGCGGTCTCGGCGGTGTTCGGGATGAAGGAGAAGACGGTTTTCTCGAACGCTTCTCCGATGGAGGCGACGACCTGATCGACGAGGGCGGAGCCCATGGCCTTGCGCTCGCGGTAGATCTGCGGGTCGTTGCCGCGGGAGAAATAGATTTTCTCGAAGGAGCAGGGGGTGAATTTCTGCGGGGTGTGGAACTGGGTGTCGGAAAATGTTCCGTCCGCCTTGATGACGATGACGGAGCCCGGATCGAGGGCCTTGACCTGATCGGCCTCGGCTTCGAAGACGGTCATGAGCGGCACGCGCTCGGAGGCGAAGGCGATGACATCATCGGTGATGAGCATGTGGCAGGGGCGGATGCCGCGCGGGTCGCGCATGACGAACATGTCCCCGTTGCCGACCGCACCGCAGATTGCGTAGCCTCCGTCCCATGGCTCGGCGGATTGGGCGATGATGTCCGGGATGTCGAGCGCGGCGGAAATGTGATCGGGGATCTCGGCTCCGGGCATCCCCTGGTCGCGGAGCTTGTGGTAGAGGTTGGTGTGCGCCTCGTCGAGGTGGTAGCCGATCTCCTCAAGGACCGTCTGGGTGTCGGTGCCGAAGACCGGGTGCTGGCCCCGCTGGATGAGCGTGTCGTTGAGCTCGGCGGCGTTGGTCATGTTGAAATTCCCCATGACCATGAGGGTGCGAGTGGGCCAGTTGCTGCGGCGCAGGTATGGATGGCAGGAGCCTTCGTCGAACTCGCCGCTGGTGCCGTAGCGCAGGTGACCCATGAGGATCTCCCCGCCGAAGTCGAAGTTCGCCTTGACGCTGTCCGGGTTGTGCTTATCCAGCTTTTCCTTGCGGTGCATCTTGAAGAAGGATTTCACCTCCTTGCGGAAAATCTGAGCAAGGGCGTCGGCCTCGATACCGCGCCTGCGGTGGACGTAGGGTTTGCCGATGGGCATATCGAGCTTCACGCAGCCGATGCCGGTGCCGTCCTGGCCTCGGTTGTGCTGCTTCTCCATGAGGAGGAACAGCTTGTTCATGCCCCACAGGCAGGTGCCGTAGCGGTCGTGATAGTACGCAAGCGGCTTGCGAAGCCGGACAGCGGCGATGCCGCATTCGTGGTTTAGGTGGTCGCTCAAAATTTCAAATTCTAGAATTCAAAGCCTAGGGAAGACTCATGGGGCGACTTGCACGCGTACACCCTCAGTGGCGTTCATTGTCCCAAGGATGTGGCCGCCTGGGCCGGCTTTCAGGGCGGAATCGACATCTGCTTCCGCGACGATGGCGACCCAGCCTATGCCCATGTTGAAGGTGTGGAAACGGTCTTCGGCATCGACCTGGTCGAGGAGTTTCTCGATGCCGGGGAGGTTCCACTTCGGGATGGTGAGATCGGCCCCCATGCCGACGAAGAGGCGTTCGAGGTTTTCAGGGAGGCCGCCGCCGGTGATGTGGGACATCGCTTTGGGCTTGATCCCGGATTTCTTGAGGTCGTTGACGACATCGTCATAAAGGCGGGTCGGCTCCAACCATGCGGAAAGCTCCTCCTCGGTGACTACGCCAGGCCCAATTTCCTTGAGGGCGCGGCGGACGAGCGACCAGCCGTTGGCGTGGATGCTGTTCGACTCGTAGCCGATGAGGACATCGCCGAGGGCGAGGGTGGTGGGGTCGATGAGATCCTTTTTCTCCGCGCAGCCGATGCAGAAGCCGGAAAGCTCGAGCACATCCACGGGGACGATGCCGGGCATTTCGGCGGTTTCGCCGCCGGCGAGGATGCAGTTGCAGGCTTCGAGGTAATCGGCCATTCCGCCGATCACGCGGGTGATCTTCTCCTCGTCGAGGGCGGCGATGCCGATGTAGTCGAGGAAGAGCAGGGGGTCGCCGCCGGTGGTGAGGATGTCGTTGACCGACATGGCGACGAGATCCTTGCCGGCGGTTTCGAGCATGTCATTTTCAAGCAGGAGCTCCAGTTTCGTGCCGACGCCGTCGCAGCCTGTGACAATGACCGGCTGGTCGTATTCGGATAGGTCGTAGCAGGCGGCGAAAAGTCCGAATGCGCCTAGCAGCTTGCGGTTGCGCTGGGTGCGTTTCACGTGCCCCTTGATGTCCCCGACGAGTGATGCGGCTCTCCGCGTGTCAACTCCTGCCTGCTGATAAGTGAGCTTGCCTGCCATTGGTGTGCCCGGGTTCTAGGCAGGCCAGGGGAGGGGGTCACGCAGAAAAGCGCGTTTCCGGGCGATTGGGGGGGGTGCAGCGGCGGGGGGGCATCGGGAAAGCGGCTTGCATGGCATGGGGTGATGCCCCGCGGCTGTGATATCTCAGCGATTTTCAAGCGCGGCCTTTGCGCCGGGAATGTCTTCCGGGACATCCACGTCCGGTAGCGGGCTCAGCAGGTGAAAGGTAAGCCCGGCCTTCCGGGCGGCCTCGCAGGATTGAGGAAGCACGAGTTCCGTGCCCCATGAAATCCCTTGGAAGACCGCAGGCTCGAGTTTCGCCATCCCGATGAGGTAGTAGCCGCCATCAAGCGCCGGGCCGAAAACGAGATCGTGTTTTCCGAGGGATGAAGCGGCTTCCTCAAGCGCGGCCTGATCCATCTCCGGGCAGTCCGTGCCCACGATGAGCACCTTTTCCGCCCCGGCCGCGAATTCCTCCCCGGCCGCGATCCTCATTCGTTCCCCCAGATCGCCGTCCGCTTGCTGCCGAAAATGGAATTCGCCATCGGCAAGCCAACACTTCGCCTCCGTGGTGGTTCCGCCGGTGAAACAGATCGTCATCTTGCGCCCTTGTCCGGCGCTGCAAAAAGAAGCGGCGCGTGAGATGCAGTGGCGTGCGAGACGGCCGTGGAAATCCATGGCGCCAATCGCCCCGAGAGCCGGGATGAGGCGTGTTTTCACAAAGCCCTCCGCAGGCAGGCGTGTCATCACGATCAGGGACAGTGCGGGCATCTTGGGCGACAGTGACGAAGATCTGCCGTAGCTCCAATCAGAATCAGCGGGTGGGAATGGGTTTGCAAACCCGGCGAGTGCGGGCAACTTGGGTTGGTCTTGTCCATGGACTCTGGCCGCGCATGCAAGGATGCGGCTGTCGTTTGGCATTGGCATCAGGTTTCCCATCATTTCCGTTTTGAACAGACATCCATTCATCACCTGGTTCGCATCGAATCCCGTTGTCGCGAACATCCTGATGTTGTCCATCCTTGGGGCGGGCGTTTTCACGGCGCTCAATGTCAGGAAAGAGGGTTTCCCCGCCTTCGCGGCGGAGTCCGTGACCATCACGGTGCCGATCCGCGGGGGGACTCCGGAAAACGTCGAGCGCGGTGTTGCGATCCGCATCGAGGAGTCGCTGAAATCGGTCAACGGCATCGAGGAGATCCGCTCGGAGAGCACGGACAGCCTTGCGACGGTGACCGTCGAGGCGGTCGAGGGCTATCCGATCAACAAGCTGCTCGACGATGTGAAGATCCAGGTCGATGCGATCCCGAGTTTCCCGGAACAGGCGGAGAAGCCGGTGGTGAAGGAAAACAAGCGCAGCAACCAGGTTCTCTGGATCGAGATCTATGGCGATGCGACAGAAACGGTGCGAAAAGAGACGGCGCGGAAGATCCGCGACAAGCTGCTCGCCCAGTCGGCGATCTCGCTGGTGGAGACCTTCGGAGCGCGCGATTACGAGATTTCCATCGAGCCATCCGAGCAGCAGCTCCGCAGATACGGCCTGACTTTCCGCGAGTTGGCGGATGCGGTCTCGGCGAATTCCGTGGATCTCGGCGGCGGCGATGTCCGCTCCGACCGGGGCGACATTTCCCTGCGCGCCCGCGATCAGGCATACCGCAAGGCGGATTTCGAGAGCATCCCCGTCAGGACGGATCCGGACGGCGCCCGGATTTTCGTGAGGGATGTGGCGCAAGTGCGCGACGGCTTCGTGGACCAGAAATTCCTCAACCGTTTCCGCGGCCAGCCGACGACGAGCCTCAACGTCGTCACCGAGGGCAACGACGACATCATCAAGGCGGTGCAGCAGGCGCGGGAGGTGGTCGATGGCCTTGAGGATCTGCCGGAGGGGGTGGAGGTTGCCCACTGGCTGGATGGCTCCACGAAGATCAAGGACAGGCTGATCCTGCTCGGGAAAAACGGCGGTCTCGGCGTCCTGCTGGTGCTCGGCATCCTGATGCTTTTCCTCAACCTCCGTCTGGCCTTCTGGGTCGCCATCGGCATCCCGGTCTCACTGGCCGGTGCGGTGACGCTGTTCCCCATTCCCGGCCTCGATCTCTCCGTGAACATCATTTCCGCCTTCGGGTTCCTGGTGGTGCTCGGGATCGTGGTGGACGATGCGATCGTCATCGGCGAGTCGATCTACTCGGAAAAGGAGGCGAAGGGCGACGGCGATGGGGACGCGATCGCCACCACGGTCATGGGCGTAAGCCGGGTGGTCACTCCGGCGACCTTCGGGGTAATCACCACCATCGCCGCCTTCCTGCCGCTGACCCAGGTGAGCGGGCGGCTTGGAAACGTGTTCGGCCAGATCGCGACGACCGTGATCTTCTGCCTGATCTTTTCCCTGATCGAATCGAAACTCATCCTCCCCGCCCACCTCGCCCACATCAATGTCCACCGGAAGCCGGGGAATCCCATCACGAAGGCGTTCACCCGTTTCCAGAAAGCCATATCCAACTGCTTGAGAAGCCTCGTCCTCAGGGTCTATCTCCCCGCCGTGAAGCGCGCCATGCCATGGCGCTACGCGGTGCTCGCCACCTTCATCGCCATCTTCATCCTGGTGATCGGGCTGTTTCCCGCAGGCCAGCTGCGCTTCGTGTTTTTCCCGAACATCTACAACGACGATGCAAGTGCGAACCTGAGCCTGGAACAGGGTCAGTCCGTCGATTACCTCCACAGCCAGGCGCAACGCATCGCTGACGAGGCACGGAAGCTCGGCGAGCGTTATGAAAGGGAGATAGGCCAGAATCCGTTTGTGGAAATCCAGGTCGCCGCAAGCACGAACACGGATGCATCGATAGCCGTGGAGCTGACCCGCTCGACCACCCGCGAGTCGCTGCCCTCGGAACAGATCGTCAAGGACTGGCGGGAAGCGGTCGGCAGCGTGGCGGGCGCGCGCTCGCTGACCTTCAAGGCCACTGCCGGTCCGCCGGGCGGGGATCTTGCGATCAACCTGGAGAGCGAGGATCTCGCGGAGCTTGAGAAGGCGGCCAAGGAGCTTTCCGATGAGGTCGCGACCTACCCCGGCACCTTCGACATCAGCGACAGTTTCAAATCGGGCAAGCCGGAGATCACCTACTCGGTCACGCCGGAGGGTGAAGCGGCGGGCTTCACGAGGCGGGATCTCGCGGAGGGTGTGCGGGATGCGTTCTTCGGGCGCGAGGCGCAGCGGGTGCAGCGCGGGCGCGACGAGCTGCGGGTGATGGTGCGCTACCCTCAGGATGAGCGGGATTCCCTGGAGACCCTGCGCGAAATGCGGGTCCGCGCACCGGATGGATCTGCGGTGCCTTTCCCTGTCATCGCGGACACCGAGTTCGGAAATGCGCTGGCATCCATCGAACGCATCGACAACAAGCGCGTTGTCACCATCCAGGGCTCCGTCAACAAGGCGCTGACCTCCTCCGACGAGGTGGTGACGCGGCTTGAGGAGAAATTCTTCCCTGAGTTCCTCGCGAAATATCCGTCCATCTCCATCACCGAGAGCGGCGAGGTGGAGCAGCGGAAAAAATCCATCGGCTCCCTGCTCACCGGCTTTGTCTTCTCCATCGTGTTCATCTACGTGCTCATCGCGATCCCGCTGCGCAGCTACCTCAAGCCGCTCATCATCATGTCGGTGATCCCCTTCGGCATCATCGGCGCACTGCTCGGCCATTACATGATGGGCCTGCCGATCTCCATCCTTTCGGTGTTCGGGATCCTGGCACTTTCGGGGGTGGTGGTGAACGATTCGCTGGTGCTCGTCTGCGCGGTGAACGACCTCCAGGATGAGGGCAAACCGCTGGCGGAAGCGGTGACCATGGCGGGCGTGGACCGTTTCCGCGCCATCCTGCTCACCTCCCTGACAACCTTCTTCGGCCTCGCGCCCCTGCTTCTGGAAACACAAGTCCAGGCACAGTTCCTGAAACCCATGGCCGCCTCGCTGGCCTTCGGGATCGCCTTCGCAACACTCATCACCCTGTTCCTGCTGCCCATGCTCTTCCTCATCGTGAATGATGTGAGGAAACTCCTCAGGGCATACCTCGGATTGGAGCGAAAAGCGATGCAGTAGGGAACCCGGACCCGGGGGATTTCGCTACGCTTTCCCCAAGCCGCTCATCGTGCCGGTGGAGGTGGCGAAATGGCCGCATTCCAAGCCAAGGTTTTGCAACATGCTCAGGTAGAGGTTGGGCAAGGGGTAGTTGTCTGTCTGGGAAAAGGCGAGGTGGTGGCCATGCGTGAAGCCGCCCCCTGCGAAGAGGACGGGCATGTTGCGGTTGTCGTGGGAGGAGGCGTTGCCGAGGTTCGAGGTGAGGAGAACCATGGTGTCATCGAGCAGCTCGTGCTTTTTGAGCTCACGGAGGAAATTCCCCCAGTTATCGACGGTGGTTTTTTCCACGATGGCGAGCTGCTCGAGTTTTTTCGGGTTCTGGCCGTGGTGGGAAAGGGAGTGGTAGGCCTCCTCGACTCCATCGAGGGCGCGGACGTTGTTTCCGGCGCAGTGGAGGGTGACGAAACGGGTGGAGTCGGTGCGGAGGGCGAGGGCGACGACATCGAGCATGGCGCGCATCTGGTCGGGGGCGCTGTTGTTGTCAGCCTGCGCCGGCGGGGCGCCGACCTTGGGCTTCGGGCGGCTGACCCATTTCTCGTTGGCTTCGAGCCTGGTCTCTAGCTCGCGGACGGATGTGAGCCATTCGTCCATTTTCTCACGGTCACCCTGGCCGAGCTGGCGGCCGAGGGCTTTGGTCTCGTCCCGCACGATGTCGAGGATGGACTGGCCGCGCCCGTTGATCTCGGACTGGCGCTGTTTCGCGGCAGGGGTGTCCTCGGTGAAAAGCCGGGCGAAAAGTTCGCGGGCATCGTCGATGGCGGGGATCATCGCGCCGTTTTCGGTGTAGGAGGGGGAGCGCGATCCGCGGGTGTTGAGAACCAGTGACGGGAAACGGGTCTGGTGGCCGAGGTGCTTTGCCATGAGCTGGTCCAGGGACACCGTGTTCGCCTTGGCGGAGTTCCGTTCCATCGGGCAGGCGGAGAAAATGGATGCCTCGGCCGCGTGGCCGCCCTTGACGCCGGGGTGGGAGGTTCCTGAGATGACGGTGAAATCCTCGCGCAGATCCTGGATGTCCTTGAGATACGGGGAGGGCATGTATCCGCGGCCTTTGCCCTTCGGGATCAGCAGCGGGTTGTGCAGTCCGAGTGCGAGCGAAACCCCGACGAATCGGCGCGGATTCACAGGGGCTCTGGAGGCGGCGAATGCGGGCACCATCGCATCGAGCATCGGCAGGCAAAGCGCGATGCCGGCCCGCTTGAGGACGGTGCGGCGCGAAAGTGATTTTCCGGTGGAGATGTGCATGCCGTGGGCTGTGCGGGGTTATTTTTCGAGGAAAAGCTGGCTGGTGAGGGTTGCCTTCAGAAGCGTGCGCAGACCATAGCCATTGTTACGGGCTTGCTGGGTGATTTTTTTCAGAACGTCCTTGTCGCTGAAACGGATCTCCCCGCCCGTGCCGTAGCGCAGGAGCTGGCCTACGAAGGCTTCGGCGAGCATCTCCGGCCGGGCAAGCTGGATCTCCCGCCACCCGTCGAAATCCGCGAAATCGCGTCCCTCCGGGGTGGTTCCGCTCGGATCGATCCGGGCGGACTTTTTCGGCTTTCCGTAAAATTCCCGGACGCTGCCCACGGGATCGAAACCCTCCAGCGCGAAGCCTGCGGGATCGATCTTCGCATGGCACGAGGCGCAGGCGGCGGAGTCGCGGTGCTTGTCTAACAGATCGCGGACGGAGACCGCGCCCCTTGTGTCCGGCTCGATGGCGGGGATGTTCGGTGGCGGCGGGTCGATGTGGCGGCCGAGGATGCGCTCGTTGACGAAAACCCCGCGCACGACCGGCGAGGTGACCGAGCCGTCGGCGGTGACTTTCAGGATCGCCCCCTGGGTGAGCAGGCCGGAGCGCGAGCCCGGCGGAAGCGCGACCTTCTGCAAGCCCCCGCCCGGGCGCACCTTCAGCTTGCCGAGGCCGTAGTGGGTCTGGAGCCGGGTGTCGAGGAAAGCGAAATCCGATTTCAGGAAATTCCCAACCGGTAGGTCTTTCGCGATCATCTCGGAAACGAAAGCCCGGGTCTCTGCGGCCATTGCCTGTTGCAGGCCGGAATCGAAATCACGGAATCGCACGGGATCCGGCTGGGTGGCATCCATGTCGCGCAGCTCCAGCCATTGGTCGGTGAAGGAGGTGATGAAGCGCGATGATTTCGGATCGGCGAGCATGCGGTCGATCTGTGCGGAGATGACCGCAGGTTCCTGGAGTCCGCCGCTCCGCGCGAGCTCCAGTAGCTCCGCATCCGGGATGGATTTCCAAAGCATGTAGCTGAGTCGCGAAGCGATCGCATGGCCACCGAGCGAGCCGGGTGTCTCATGGAAGGTCAGGAAATTCGGCGAGCAGAGCATCGCATGGTAGCCCTGGCGCATGGCCTGTGCGAAGCCGTCGCCGGATTTCAGCGCGCCGGAAACCAGCTCCACGTAAGGTGCGAGTGTGGCCCCATCCACCGGCCTGCGGAAGGCGCGTCGCGCGAAATCCCCCAGCAGGCGCTTCGCCGCCCCCGCGTCACCCGGGCCGTTCCGTATCCCGTTTTCATCCAGACCGGGGAAGAGTTTTGCCATCACCTCCGCGCGGCTGCCGTTGGGGTGCACTCGCTTCACCGTGATCGCCGTGAAACTCAGTCCGTCGTATCCCTCTTTTTCGAGATTCCTTCCTTTGAAAATCACCGTCCCGCCGTCCCCTCCCACGACATTCGACCGGGCGGACTTTTTCCCGCCCTCGGATGGCTTGAGAATCAGGCAGTGACCCTTCCTGATCCAGGCGCGGAAAGTCTGGTCGGAGGGGTTTTCCGCACCCTCCACAAGGCCGATGGGAAATTGCAAGGGCTCGTTCGACTGGCCGGCTCCGGAGTTCAACGTAGCCCAGACGGCTCCGTCATCGCCCCGGTTGATGCCGCTGGCGGAGTGGATGGTGACATCATACCAACCGTCCTCGGGGACATCCGTTTCGGGCAGGCGGCCGTAGAACTGGACGCCCATGTTCCATGAAACCACATGCTTTCCGAACTTCTCGGGCCCGCGGTAGTTGCCTTTCTCATAACGGTGGGTCAGTTCGCCGATCCCGTGGCGCTCAAGATAGGAGGGATCGCTGCCGAGGATGCGGGAGAAGGCCTCTTCAAGGGCGATGTCGGAGGCGTTGAGATAGTTTTCCAGATGGAAATGGCTGAGCTGCTGATGGGCTGCGGTGTTGGTGAAGCCTTCGTCAGAGTCCGCCGTCAGGGAATCCTGGAGCCTCACTCCGACACCGAGCAGATCGTGAACGCTGTTCTCATACTCCTCCCGGGTCAGGCGGCGCGCCTGCACGCGACCCTCCCGCACGATGATGGACCGGTCGGTCTCGTGCAACGGCCCTGCGACAGAGGAAAGGAAGGCCTCGAGATCCGCTCCGGGGGGGCGCTTGTTTTCCTTTGGCGGCATCTCGCCTTCGTGGACTTTCCGGAAGACCCTTTCCCATGTGGCGAAGTTCGCGGGGTCGGCGGGATCGAATTTCAGGCCGAGAAGGTTCAGTTCCGCCTCCGCCCCGATGTCGTCGTGGCATTCGTAGCAGTGGGTTTCGAGAAACGGCTCGAGCAGGGCACGGGTATCCTGCTGCGCAGGCGACAGATGGGCGGCAAGCCATGTGAGGAGAAAATAACGCATCGGAACTTCCGGGAAATTACGGCGTATCCCCCGGGATGCTATCACGCGGCGGCTACAGCGCGCCGAACCTGCGGTGCCTGTTCCTGAATTCCTCGACAGCTGCGAAGAGGTCGCCCTGGCGGAAGTCCGGCCACATTTTCTTCACAATGACGATTTCCGAATAGGAGATCTGCCAGAGGAGGAAATTGGAGATCCGCATCTCCCCGGAGGTGCGGATGAGCAGTTCGGGATCCGGGATGCCGGCGGTGTAGAGGTGTTGGGAAAACAGCTCGGGGGTGATCTCCTCCGGGGAAAGCTTGCCGGCAAGGGCGGCCTCGGCGATGGAGCGGGCGGCGGCGGTGATTTCCTCGCGCGCTCCGTAGGAGAGGGCGAGCACGAGGGTCATGGAATCGTTGTCCTTCGTATGCTCCTGGATGCGGTCGAGGCGATCGCGTGTGGATTGCGGCAGGCGGGCTATCTGGCCG
The DNA here is from genome assembly GCA_017798145.1 of Akkermansiaceae bacterium. Classification (NCBI taxonomy): domain Bacteria; kingdom Pseudomonadati; phylum Verrucomicrobiota; class Verrucomicrobiia; order Verrucomicrobiales; family Akkermansiaceae; species Akkermansiaceae bacterium. Next base: position 3,741,144 of record CP059069.1, read on the forward strand.
ATGGCGCGCAGGCGCACGTTCTGCTTGTCGAGTTCCTCCGCCTTTTCATCAAGGAATCGGTCGAGCAAGGTCATCAGCGCCTCGATCTCCGCCTCGGGGCGGTTCCAGTTCTCGGAGGAGAACGCATAGAGCGTGAGGTATCTGACGCCGAGTTCCTTGCAGGCATCCATCACCTCGCGGACGGATTCCGCACCGGCGCGATGCCCCTCTGCGCGGGGCAGCCCCCGCTCCTTTGCCCAACGGCCGTTGCCGTCCATGATGATCGCGATGTGCTGCATTGAAATTTTGGATTAAGCGGTCGGGGCTACAAACTCTGCTCCTCCCGATAGGAGCCACCGTAGCCCGGAGTGTAGAGGTGAAGGGGGACGAAATGTGCGATTTGTTCGAAGTGTTTGTCCAAGGTGAAAATGCGGAGACGGTCATGGATGGCGATGGAAGCGATGAGAATGTCCATCCACGGCAGATTGAGGCCTTCGCCACGGAGTTTCCAGGAAAGCGCAACGGAGCGATCCCAATCCTCCTCGGTGCATCTGCGGTAGGGAAGGCTTTGGAAATGCCCGGCGAGCTTTTGCCTTTCCGTTTTCCGGGCGCCGCCGAGCACTTCAAGTCGAACCGGTGAACACCAAAGTGCTTTTTGCTCCCCGAGCAGACCTTCCAGCGCAGATTTGACTTCGATCCTGCCTTTTTGGCGGAACCCTTCGATCCAAGCGGAGGAGTCAACAAGAACCACGGTGAGGTCAGTTGTATAGGTCAGGAACGGGATTGGCTACGTCCTGCCCGTTTTCATCCAGAACCGTATCAGGGTAGTCGAAGGCGTTTTCGCGAATCATGCGTCCGAATTCCTTCGATTTCTGCCGATTGACGTAGTCTTTGACTGCCCTGGCGATCGCAGCGCTCTTGGATTTGTCCCCTGTGATTTTCAGAAGATCCGTCAGGATCACTTCATCGATGTCGGCTGTGATTCTCATGCGACCGATATAATCCTCAATTTGCATCAAATTCAACATGGAAATGATGAAATCTGAGGATTTGTTGTCAAATTGCAGTAAGCGTCTGCCTCCGGTCCGGTCCCACACCCACGAAGGCGATTGGCGCGTCGCAGAGCTCGGAAAGGCGGGTGAGGTAGGCTTTCGCGTTTTCCGGGAGCTGGTCGTAGCTGGTGCAGGCGGTGGTGTCCGCTTTCCAGCCGGGGAGGGTCTCGTAGATCGGTTGCGCGCGATCCCAGAATGAGCGGTCGGCGGGCGGGAGTTCGTGGCGGTCGCCATCAATGTCGTAGGCGACGCAGATTTTCAGTTCCTCATATTCGTCGAGGCCATCGACGTTGGTTACGGCAAGGCCGGTGACCCCGTTGACCATGCAGGCGAAGCGGAGCAGCACCGTGTCCAGCCAGCCGCAACCGCGCGGGCGGCCGGTGGTCGCGCCGAACTCACGGCCGAGGTCGTGGAGGTATTTGGAAAGCCCTTCGTCTCCGGTGGGGAAGGGGCCGGAGCCGACCCGGGTGGTGTATGCCTTGCAGACGCCGATGACGGATTGGATCGCGGTCGGCGGGAGGCCGGTGCCGGTGGTGGAGCCGCCGGCTGTGGTGTTCGAGGAGGTGACGAAGGGGTAGGTGCCGAAATCGATGTCCAGAAGGGTTCCCTGGGCGCCTTCGAAAAGGAGGTTTTTCTTCGCTTTCCACGCCTTGTGGAGGACGGGGATCGTGTTGGTGACGTGCGGGCGCAGGCGTTCGAAGGCCTCATAGGTTTCCTCGATCACGGATTCCGCCGTGAAAGTGGGGAGATCGTATTTCACGAGGATCTCGTTCACCTCCGCGACGCGGCGGGTGATCTGCGCCTCGGCAAAAGGCCTGTCCAACAGATCCGCCATGCGCAGTCCGCAGCGGTTGATCTTGTCCGCATACGCCGGGCCGATGCCGCGCTTCGTGGTGCCTATCGCCTGGTCACCGAGCGAAATCTCGCGGGCGGCATCCAGTTCCTTGTGGAAAGGCAGCACCACATGGGCGCGGTCGGAGATGAGCAGCTTGCCGGCTCCGATGGTGATGCCCTGTCCCTCGATGCGTTCGATCTCGACGCAGAGGCCGATGGGATCGACGACAACGCCGTTCCCGATGACGTTGACCTTGTCATCCCAGAGGATGCCGGAGGGGAGGAGGTGGAGGACGTATTTCGTGCCCTTGGCGATGACCGTGTGGCCAGCGTTGTTGCCGCCCTGGCCGCGGATGACGACGTCGGCGCTTTCGGTTAGGTAATCGACGATCTTGCCTTTTCCTTCGTCGCCCCATTGGAGGCCGGTGATGACTGTGTTCATGATTTTTTTAACCGCGAATGAACGCGAATTTTCGCTAATTTTTAAGAGGAATGAAGATCGTTACCTTGTGAGGACGATGCGTTCCCATTCCAGTGTTGTTTTTTTGAAGTTGATGATGAGACCGAGCTGGAGACCGGTGATGCGGAGGTAGTTGAGCATTTGGCCTCGCTCGTGATCGGTGATTTTGCCGATGGTCTTCGTGTCGATGATGATGCACCGAACGCGATCAGATCGGGAATGAACTCGCCGACCAGCGTTTCTCTCCAGAGGACGGGAAAACGCTTTTGCTGGTCGAAGGGGATTCCGCAATGCGTGAATTCGACGGCGAGGGCGTTTTCATAAGGTTTCTCATTCAAACAATGACCAATTCCATTCAGGATAGCCATGGAGCACCCGATGATCTGATAGACCTCATCATGAAAAATCAGATTCGCGGACATTCGCGTCAATTCGCGGTTGAAGTCTTTTTCCCCGTCTCGATTAGGGCTGCGAATTCCTCGAAGAAGTAGGCGGCGTCGTTGGGTCCCGGGGCTGCTTCTGGGTGGTATTGGACGGAGAAGACCGGGAGGGTCTTGTGGCGCATGCCTTCGACGGTGTTGTCGTTGAGGTTGATGTGGGTGACCTCGATGTCGTCGGGGAGCGATGCGGGATCGACGGCGAAACCGTGGTTCTGGGAGGTGATGGAGATTTTCCCGGTGCGCAGATCCTTGACCGGTTGGTTGCCGCCGCGGTGGCCGAACTTGAGCTTGAAGGTCGTGCCGCCGTAGGCGTGGGCGAGGAGCTGGTTGCCGAGGCAGATGCCGAAGGTGGGGAGCTTGGTGATGAGCTCGCGGATCTCCGCATGGATGTATCCGAGGGCGGCCGGATCGCCGGGGCCGTTGGTGAGGAACAGGCCGTCGGGATCCTTCGCGAGGATCTCGGCGGCGGAGGTGGTGGCGGGAACGACCTCAACCTCAAAGCCCGCCTGGCGGAGCATGCGGAGCTGGTTGTATTTCAGGCCGAGATCGATGGCGACGACCTTGTATTTCGCCTCGGGGAGTTCCTGGTAGGTTTCGGTTTCGCCGATGGAGGCGTTGGCAAGACCCCATTTCCGGGATTCCTCGGTCCAGATGTAGGCTTCCTTGGTGGTGACCTCTTTCACGAAATCCGATCCCTCCATGGGGGCGGAGTTTTTCGCGGCGGCGATGGCTTCCTCTTCGGAAAGCTCGGTGGAAACGCAGGCACGCATGGCTCCGAGCGAGCGGAGGTGGATGGTGAGCGCGCGGGTATCGATGCCCTCGATGCCGAGAATGTCGTGGCGCTCAAGATAGGCGGAAAGGCTTTCGGTGGAGCGGTAGTTCGATGGGATCTCGCAGAGCTCGCCGATGACGAAGGCGCGGATGTGCGGGCCGGCGGATTCGTTGTCCTCCGGATTGACCCCGTAGTTTCCGATCATCGGGTAGGTCATCGCGACGATCTGGCCGCGGTAGGAGGGATCGGTGATCACCTCCTGGTAGCCTGTCATGGAGGTGTTGAAGCAGATTTCCCCGGTGGTGGTTCCGGTGGCTCCGTAGGAAACGCCGGAAAAGCAGCGTCCGTCTTCGAGGGCAAGGATGGCGGTGGTGGGCACGGAGCGGGAGGGTATGTACGCCCGGCGGCGGATGGAACACTAAATTTTCATGTTCTCCCCGGAAATCGGCGTTCGGCCCATCCGGCAACGGCGCTGCCTCACGTTGAAAGCTTCCGTATCGTTTCCGAAAGGGCATTCAGCCCCCGTTCGATCTTGCGGAAGAACGAGGCATCGTGCTCCACCACGGTGAAATGAGGGTGCTGCGCCCAGATCGACCTGAGACGTGTGTTCAGATCGACGGCCTGTGCCATGGTCTCGCTGCGTACCGGGTTCCCGCCCTCGATGCCCATCCCTCCGACAGCGGCACTCTCAAAGAAAATCACCGCATCGTAGCGGCCCAGCTCCGCCTCAACGCTGGTGGCCAGCGATTCGAAAAAGCCTTCCGGTTCGCCCGGCCAATAGACCGCACCATCCACCGTGCCGCGGTCGCACAGCAGCACGCGATCCGGATAGAGCGCCGCCTGCACATCCTCTAGGTTCCTCTGCACATGATATATCGCTCGCTGCGCCGCCATCCGGGCATGCGATTCGCTCTCACGGGGGAAACCGCCGGAAAAGATCATCGTCGCGGCCTCCGGCACGATCACCACCTGCTCGCCGATCTCCCTCCGGAAAAAATCCACCGCCGTGGTCTTGCCCCCGCCCGGCCCGCCGGTGACGACGATGCGCCGCCTGTTTCCGTTTTCGTTCATCGCATGATGATCGGACGGCTTTGTCACGGATGGCAAGCCCGCTGATGATGTCATCAGCGGCAAGGCCACAAGAGCCCGATTTGTCTTCTGCTGAAAATTTCATCCTTGCGCATGCGCACGGTTACCGATTAGATAACCCCGTAAAGCAGCACGCGCCGCCCTGGGTGGCCGCAGCGAAAGCCTATGATTTCCCCGGAGCGCATTCCCGCCATTCTCAACATCGGTCTCCCTGGCCGGTGCGGGTCTCCTGTCATTTTCCCATGACGTGCCGTTCCAGTCAGTGCTGCAAACCTTTTGCGCAACGCTCATCCGTGACGGGCATCCCGTCTCGCGGAGGCACTGCGCCCATTGAATACATCCGGAGGACAAGACCATAGCCAAGCCACAGAAAAACACCAACAGGGGCCGTTTCCGCGACATGACGCGGATCAACGACCGCATCCGCGCACCGAAAGTCCGCGTCGTGAACTCAAACGGGGAGCAGCTCGGCGTGATGTCATCGCGCGAAGCCCTTGAAAAGGCCAAGTCCGTCGGCCTGGATCTCGTGGAAATCGCCGGACAGGCGGACCCTCCGGTCTGCAAGATCATCGACTACGGAAAATACAAATACACCCAGGCGAAGCTCAAGAAGGGCAAGTCGAAGTCCTCGACGAGGATGAAGGAGGTGAAATTCCGCGTCGGCACCGGCGAGCACGACTACAACATCAAGCTCGGCCGTGCGGAGACGTTCCTTGAGGGCAATCACAAGGTGCGCTTCGTGCTCCAGTTCCGCGGACGCGAGAACGCCCACAAGGATCTCGGCTTCGTGGTGCTGAACCGCATTATCGCGGACCTGAAAACAATGGCCGCCGTCGATCAGCAGCCGCGCCTCAACGGGCGTGCGGTGGCGATGATCCTCTCCCCTTTGCCCGCCCATCAGCGCAAGCGCCATTTCCATCTCTTCCACGGGGAGCTCATGGAAGAGGACGATCATGAGGACGACGAGGATTTTGACGACGATGTGGACGAATCCTCCGAAATCCCCACCGATGACGCAGAGGACATTGAAGTGAAATCCTCCGCGGCAGGGGACTGATGCCTGGCGATATCGGGCAGCTCACCGGCATCCTGCGCAGCGTGGGTGAACCGTGGCTGCTGCTCTTCGATATCGACGGCACCCTGGTGGACACAGGCGGTAAAGGTCTCGAGGCCTTGCGGAGAACCGCCGTGGAAATCTTCGGCGGCGACGGGCCGCCGCTGGATCTCGCGGGCTCGACGGATCTCGGTATCCTCGGGAGCCTGTGCGTGTACTTCGGGGTCGATCACAGCGAGGAGCTGGCCCATGCGTTTTTCGAAGCCTACCACCGCCACCTCGAGGCCAGCCTTGAGACAGAGCCCACCGACGGGCGGGTGCTCGACGGGGTGATCGCCCTTCTGGAGCATCTGGCCACAGTCGGGCACGCCCAGCTCGCCCTGCTTACCGGGAATACGGCGCTGGGCGCACAGATCAAGCTCCGTCATTACGGGCTGGATCATCATTTCCCATTCGGTGCCTATGGCTCCGACAGGGCGGACAGGAACCAGCTCGGCACCATTGCGCTGGAGCGCGCGCTCGCATTCACCGGCAGGGCATACCTCGCGGAGCGCACCCTTGTCATCGGAGACACCCCCAAGGACATCGCTTGCGCCCATGCCATCGGTGCGCGTTGCCTCGCCGTTGCCACCGGGCGCTTCTCCGCCGACGAACTCGCGGCGGCGGGCGCCGACTGGGTGCTCGGCTCCCTGCTTGAGCTCGGGATGAAAATCCCCTAGATCCTGCCTTTCCCAGCCGACATGTGGTGGAGCAGCTTCTGGTTGAACTCATCCGCCATGTTGTAACCGAGGCGCCGCAGCTGCTGATCCAGCGCCGCTATGGCAACCATACGCGCGGTGTCCCGCCCCGGGCCGACGGGGACTTCCACATGGACGACCTGCTGGCCGAGGATCTCGTAGGTCTTGGACTCCAGTCCGAGGCGATCCACCTCGTTGAGATCGGTGGCGGGCTTGAGGGTGACGACGAGATCCAGCCGCTTGTCCGGGCGGATGGAAGCCAGTCCGTAGAGGTTCGCCACGTTGATGATGCCGATGCCGCGGATTTCCATATATCCCCGCGAGAGATCCGGCGCGGTGGCGATGAGTTCCCCGCCGACGTGCTTGATGCGCACCATGTCATCGGCGACCAGCGAGCCCCCCCGCTCCAGCAGGCCGATGGCGGTCTCCGATTTCCCCGATCCGCTTTTCCCGACGATGAGCACCCCGATCCCGCGCATATCCACCATGCAGCCATGGATGGTGAGGGTCGGCGCGAACTCGTGCTCGAGGCTGATCGTCGCCGCATTGAGGAATTTCATCGTGATCTGGGAGGTGCCGAAAACGGGGATCGAATGCTCCTTTGCGACGGCCATCAGCTCCGGTCCCAGGCTTGCGCCACGCGAGACAATGATGCAGGGAATGTCCCGCTCGCACATGCGGCGGAAGCGGTCGATGCGCATCTGCTCGGGGAGTTTCCTCAGGTACGCCATCTCCAGGTTGCCGAGGACTTGCACGCGCTTCTTGGCGAAGTAGGAGAAGAAGCCCGCGAGCGCCAGCCCCGGCCTGTTCACCGCCGGCTCACTGATCATGCGGTCGAAGCCAACCCGCTCGCCAAGCAAGCTCAGCTTCAGCGGCTCGGAATACATCTCGAAAAATTTCTCCACCGTGATCGAAGCCACGGTCTTCACTCGCTGTGCCATGGGTCATCACTAGCAAGCACGGCGGGAAACGGCACGATAAATCGGCGCGGCGGTGTTGGTTGATTTTGTCCAAGCAAGCTGGTAGGGTGTCCCACGCAAATGCAAATCCCCAGGTTCAAGATACCATCGCCAGCGCGCCATCTGCCGGAAGCCTTCACGCTTTCCGGCTTCCGCGCTGTCGGCGGAAAGCTGGCGAGGCAGGGTGCGCGCAAGATCCTCGTCTCCGCGCTGACGCTGTACCACTGCATGAGGGATGCCGAGACCCCCGCTTGGGCCAAGAGCGTGATCCTCGGCGCGCTCGGCTACCTCGTTTTCCCGATGGACGTCATCCCGGATGCGATACTCGGCGCAGGCTTCACCGATGACTGGAGCGTGATCCTCGGCGCGATCGCCACCGTTGCCGCCCATATCAAGGGCGGGCACATGCTGGCCGCAGAGGAGCAGGCCGCCCGCCTGCTCGGTCCGGGATCGCCGGTTGAAACCGGGTCTGCCTGAATGAAACAGTCTTCGTTCCCGTATCAAGAGAACCATCATCCCAAACAGCATGAAACGCACTTCACTTGCCGCCGTCCTTCTCCTCGCCTTCACGTTTCTGTCCCAGGCCGGTGTTTCCATCGATGAGGCGGCGCTCGGAAAAAGCCTGGGCGGCTGGAACAAGCAGGGCGGCAAGGTGGCCGAGTATCCGCTTTCCGGAGCGGACTACCGCACATACCGCCCCGAGGTGTCGCCGACTCCCGATGGCGGGATCTTCATTTCCATCCGCATCGATCACGTGCGCGGCTGGCTCTCCTCAAACGACCATGCCATGCTTGAGATCACCGTGGATCGCGCGGGCAAGGTTGCTTCCGCCCAATCCAGCATCGCGATCCAGGGGCGTTCCGTCAGCAGCGACCTGATCCGCGGCGGGAACGCCGCAGGCCAGCAGGTCGCGGGAGTGGACCGTGCCGTCCAGATCGGCACGGATCTCATCGCCGATGTGTCCGCGAAGATGCTCCGCGAAAAAATCGTGGAGGCCGGGCGCGTTTCTTTCCCTGCGGCGCTGCGCCACAATTACAACCTGCTCTACCAGGCCATAGTGGTGAAAGAAGGGGAGTCCACAAGCCCCCCGCCCAACCCGCTCGATACGCCTGAGGCGGCTCCCGCCATACAGCCAGCCATCCCCAAGGCCAAGCCCCTCGATATCAAACCCTATGGCACCGGTGGATGAGGGGGCGGGCTTCAGCCCCTCGGGTGAAATTTCCGGTGCGCGTCCTTCAGCCCTTTGCTGCTGACGTGGGTATAGATCTGCGTGGTGGAAATGTCCGCATGGCCGAGGAGTTCCTGGATCACCCGCAGGTCGGCGCCACCTTCCAGCAGGTGGGTCGCGAAGGAGTGCCTCAGCATGTGGGGATGGACGTTCACGGAGACCCCTGCCATCGCGGCCCGTGCTTTCACGATCTGCCTCACGCGCTCCGGTGTCAGCGCTGCGCCGCGGATCCCGATGAAAATGTGGGATGAGGTCTTCGCTTTCACCAGGCTCGGCCTGCCGCTGGCAAGATAGCTGGAAATGGCTGCCTGCGCCCTTCCACCTATCCTCACCAGGCGCGTTTTCCGGCCTTTCCCGGTGACACGCAGGAAGCCATCCTCCGCATCCATCCACTCCAGCTTGGCGGCGCAAAGCTCGGCCAGCCGCAGGCCGGAGGAATAGAAAAGCTCCAAAATCGCCAGATCGCGCAGCCCCAACGGGTCTGTGGCGGGGATGCTTTCCAGCAGCGTTTCCACTTCTCCGGCCGATAGGGTGGGGGGCAGCTTCCGTTCCGCCTTCGATGCTGAGAGCGGCTCCGCAGGATCCATCGCCGACTGGCCCGTAGCCGCGAGCCAGCGGTGGAAAATTTTCAAGTGCACGGTCGTCAGCCTTATCGATGAGGCGCAAAGGCCGTCGTCCCTGCGCTCGTCCAGGAATCCGGAGAGTTCCTCCGTGCCGACCTCTTCAAGCGCAAGGCGTTTCCGCGCCAGCCACCCCGTGAGGCTTGCGAGGGTTTGTGAAACCGATAGCTGGTAAGCCTCGGACAATCCTTTCTCTGTCGCCAGAAAGCGCAGGAACCGATCAACCCGCGTTTCCAAAAGCCTCCCTTCCCAGACATTTTCCCAACGCCAAATCTCGGTAAATCCTCATTTTTTTAGATTAACGACCATCAAGTCTTAAAATTGTTCAAAAAAAGATTGCCAGGCCATCCGAAATGTATAGTATCGCAGACATCGAAGGTATTCGGATATTTAATCTTTCTTGACTAAATCTCCTTTTTCCCTAGAAACGCAACGAATCCGACAAGCTATTGACTTCCATGAAAGCCACCAAACCAAGCATAAAACTCGGCTCCGGCCTTGCGATTGGCTACACGGCTCCCTTGGCGACCTTCGGCGAAACCGTCGAGCTAAACGGGGGGACGCATTTTTTGCTAGCCCGCAATGGTAGGGGGAAATCGACGCTGCTCCGCACGATCGCGGGCAGCCTGAAGAAACTCTCCGGCGATTTTTCCGCCGAGGGGTTCATGCAATACCTCCCCGAGGACATGCGATTCGACCAGGAAATCACGCCCAAAACCATTTTCAAAACCCTGCTTAGCAGAGACAGGCACGAGGCGGCACTCTCCCTTGCGGAATGCATCGAACTCGATGTGAACAAGATCTATGGGAGGCTCTCCACGGGCAACCGCCGCAAGACCGCCCTCATCATGGCGGAGTTTTCGGTGAAGCCGGATTGCGGAAACATCCTCCTGCTCGACGAGCCCTTCAGCGGTCTCGATGCCTTCGCCCGCGAGACTTTCGAGGAAATGTGGAACAAGACCTCGGACAACGTGCTCCGCCTAGTTTCCTGCCACCCGGATTACGATTCGATGACGATGCCCAGCGTCCTCCTCATCGAGGGGAACAGGGTCAGCCATCACGCCGCAGACGGTCAGAAATGGTCATCGCTCAAGGCACTCCTCAACTGATTTCGGGAAAAAAATCTTTTTGGAAAAATGAGACTCTTCAAACTGACATTTGCAACCATCTTCCGCAGGAAGGCATGGGCGTTCTGTCTCTTTGCCGTCCTTGTCCTGCCCTTCGCCCTGCCGGTCATCTCAAGCGCAAGCGAAAAACCGGTGCTCGTCCAGCCGGCGCGCATCCAGGCGGCATGGGGGACGCTCTACATCTGCACCATGTTCTGGGGCTTCTTCGCCGCGGCGCGGCTGGGTGAATCCAACACCCGCTCCGGCACCGGCGAGTATTTCCGCACCTCCGGACTCTCAGCCACCCGCCAGCTCTTCGAGATCTGGCTCGCTCTGTTCTGCTTCATCGTGCCGCTCGCCTTGGTCGCCACATTCATCTGCCTCTTCGCGGCCATGCCCAGCGAGGCTTCGGAAAAGGCGATGTGGTGGACGCTCAATTTCCAGTACCTCACCCTCTTCCTGCTGGTCTTCGGCCCGCTGCTGGCGCTCGGCTGCGCTCTGGCGTCGCGCTTCGGCGGGATCACCGGATTCGGCGTCACCTTCCTCATCACCATCTACGGCCTGTATGGCGTCGGCTACCTCGACAACATGCTCAAGCTGGAGGAGAACCCCGCACTCCAGGCGCTTTGGCTCTACTCCCCGCAATACCGCTTCGCCGATCTCACGCAGCGGCTCTACTTCAAGACGGGCGCACTTTCCGGGGAGGTTTTCACAAACATGATCCTCTACTTCTCCGCGATCCTCGCAGTCAACACGGGCATCTCCCGCCTCTGTTTCCGCACCAGCGCGACCGCCTGAATTTTTCCATCCGCCATAGCCATGAAATCCCTTCCGAACATCATCTCCATCGCCCTCATCGGGGCCGGTGCCGCTGGGTTTGCGATCGTTTCACGGCCGCTCCTTGCAGACAAGGAGTCCGACGTCCCGCTCAACGCCCTGGGCATCAACCGCAGCCCCTACGGCGAGGTGTTCGCCATGGCCATGCAGGGTTCCATCGGCACCTATTTCCATGCCGCCCAAGGCACCGGCCATACCTGCGGAGCCTCCGGTGACTGCGGGCACGACCATGCGCCGGAGCTTGCGGAAACCTCACCTGGCAACAGCGGGAAGGTCATGCGCCTGGTCGAATCGTTGGCTGCAGGCCACGCCGAAAGGACGAATCCCCGCCCTGCGAGCCCCGCCCACAAATTCCAGATCCGCAGGGGCATCGAGGACAAGCTCCGCTTCGCCTACAACCTCGATCCCTCCCACTACGGGAACTACAACGCCTACCACTTCTTCCTCACGGAGCCGCAGCTGGGCACCCGCCCTGAGCTCACCCCCATGGCCGCAAAGCTTGCGGACCAAACCATCGCATACTGCCTGAACCAGCGCAGCGATCCGCGCATGGCCCTCACCGCCGCCGCCGCCGCCGGCAACGTCATCGAGCTCATGCTCAACGACCGTTTCATCAACCCGGACAAGCCGAACTACACCACCACACAGATGCGTTCCGTCCTTGGCGTCATGGATCGTTCCATCGGCCTCTACTCCCACCTTGCCGACGAGTGGGCGGAAAAAGGGCTCTGGGAAAACCTGTCCGCCCTGCGCGTCGCCGAGACCGAGGAACGCCTCTCCTTCGTGCTCAGGATTCGTGATGGCCACGAAAAATCCATCCTCCGCCTCGAAGGCCTGCCCGGCGATTCCCGCACCGCCAGCCAATCCGTGAACCGGGAGGGATCCTCGCTCCGCTAACCGGCCCCGCACCATGTCTGTCATAGCACCTCCACCACCCTTGCCAAACGTCGCACCGGCTTCCGCCGGGAAGCGCTTCGCGCCCGGAATGAGCGGCCGCGAGCTGCTTGGCACCATCTTCACCGTCTGCCGCGAACTCCGCGTCTCGGACATCCAGATGCGCTCACAGCGCCCGGTTTACATCCACACCAACAAAGGGATGGAGAAACTCGATTTCCTCGGGCCGCTCAGCGCGGCCAACATGGATGAGATCCTCAAGGAACTCATCCGCAACCGCGAGTCCGCCTCCCATGGCTTCGGCACCGGCGATTCCCTTGAGATGCGCGTGGATGACAAGATCGAGCAGGCCATCGCCGAGTTCTCGCAGAAAATGGTCTCCGATTTCTCCTGCGACGGCATCCCGATGGGCGACAACGGCGAGAAATCCGGCCGCCTCCGCATCCAGGCGCACCTTTCCTCCTCCGGACTCGGCGTCACCTGCCGTATCCTCAACGATTTCATACCCGCCCTCGATTCCCTTGGGATCGATCCGGATACCGCCGCAACTCTCCGCCACGGCGTCCTGAAGCGCGCCGGGCTGTGCCTCGTAACCGGCCCAACCGGCTCCGGGAAATCGACCACCCTTGCCTCTCTCATCGACTGGCTCCGCCAGAACCACCCCAAGCATATCGTCACCGTCGAGGATCCCATCGAATACCAGTATCCGGACGACATGGAAGATCCCGTGTATCCCGGCCACCGCATCCCCTCGCCGTCCATCGTGACGCAGCAGGAAGTCGGCCGCGACGTCCTCAACTACAAGCAGGGGCTCAAGGATGTCCTGCGGAAAGCCCCGCACGTCATCCTCCTGGGCGAAATCCGCGACCGCGAGGCGATGGAGACCTGCATGGAGGCCGCCCAGACAGGTCACCTCGTCCTCTCCACCCTCCACACCACCGGAGCGGTGAAAACCATAGGCCGTATCCTCGAACTCTATCCCCGCGAGAGCCACGAGTCCGTCCTCTCCCGCCTTTCGGAAATCCTCATCTTCATCCACTCGCAGGGTCTGCTCAACGGCATCGAGCGCCGCGTGCTCACCTACGAGTTCCTCCAGAACAACGACGACTCGGTCTCCTCCGCCATCAGCAACTACGACGGCGGCGCCCGCTCCCTTGAGGATGTCATCCGCCGCGCCGGCAACATCCAGTGGGACGCCAACCTCGAGCGCCTGCTCCGCAACGGCATCATCACCCGCGACACTTTCGAATCCGCGAAAATGAACCGCTCCGAGGACGAATCCTTCTGAGCCTTCACCGAAAAAATTTCCTGGAGAAGCCACAAGGCCGCTCCTTGAAAACAAAACAAAAACAACAAAACAAAACACACCATGAAACTGACAAACACCCAGAACATGAAAGCATCCAAGTCCGGCATGACGCTCCTCGAGCTCACCGTCGTCATCCTTGTCCTGCTTTCCCTCATCTCGATCCTCTTCATCGGCGCACGCGCCTGGAAGAGGGGATCGGACCGTGCCGCATCGATCCTGACGATCCGCAACAGCCAGCAGGCCGTTCGCTCGTTCTCGAACATGAACGGCTACAACCCAGGCCAATCCCCGACCGGCGGCGTTGCAGCCCTCGTCTTCGGTCCAGGCCTGTTCATCGAGAACAACCCGACCACACCTGCCCCGGGCCAGTCCGCACACCCTGCCGGAGGCAACAACGCATACGATTATGGTGCTGGCGGCGCTGACCAGATCCCTAACATCGGTGTCCTGTACATCGTGGCTACCGGTGACGACGCACTGGACATGAATCCAAAGGCCGGCACCTTCGGCGACTGGTAAACACACCAGACGGTGCGTGAACCGCACCGTTTGAAAAAATCTTCGGACTGCCCCGCTTGGGGGCAGTCCGATCCTCATTTCCCAAACCCCGGATGCCCCCGAATCCGCCATGAAAAGTCCCGCACCCTTTTTCCCTTGGCCACACTCGAACATCCGGCATCCCTCAATGCCTACCAGCAGTTCAGGCAAGCTAACGCAATCCTGAAGGAGACCAGCCGCGCAGTCCTGCCAGCATGGTACCAGGAGGCGCTGGAACTGGATTTCCAGATCCACATCCGCATCGACGGCACTTCCGTCCGCACGTTTTTTTTCAACCGCCCTGCCAATGAATGGGGCGAGGCTCCTCCGCTCTCCGAGGCGGCGCTCAAGGATCCCGAGCAGGCGCTCGCCTTCGGCAACCAGATCCTCAGGAACACAAGGGCGCTCAAGGGGAATTCCCTCGGTGTAGTCCTGCACATCGCCGATGAGTTCGCCACCGCGGAGCTAAAGCCCGAGTTGGACAATCCGGCGGCCCTTTCCGATCTCCGGGAGACCGCCTTCCAGACCCCAGGAGAAATTCTCGACGATTCCTCGGTGCCCCCGGAACAAGCCTCATGGAGGGTCATGCCCTACCCCGCCAGCGGCAGCGAGGTGATCGGCACCACCATCACCCTTTCCAGAAGCCTTGCCGATTTCCTTTCCGTCCTGCGCGTCCTCGGCGAGGAGCAAAATTTCCCCATCATCACCCATGCCCTCAGCGCCCCGCTCGTGGCCATCTCCGGCATGCCGACGTTGATCCAGCCATCCGGCGAGAAGCCTTTCGTTTGCCTGCTGCAATACCCCTGGTTCACGGTGCTGGCGTTTTTCAGCGAACACTCCGAGCTGCGACTGATCCGTACCCTCCAGCACAGGGGGATGCGGCGCCCGTCCAATTTCCGCAACGCCCTGGCTACCACCAGCGCATCCTTGGAGTTCGTTGATCCCGATATCTACCTGATGCCCCTCTCGCTGGACGCGGACCAGAGGTTTGCCGAGGATCTCGCCAGGAATTTTCCGGAATCCTCCGTAGTCACCGTATCCCATGAAGCGGTCGGGACCCTTCCTCCGGAAATACCGGAACCTGCATTCTCCATACTGCCACCGCCGCCGGAAGATTCCCCCGCCAGCCACACCTTCGGCATCCTTGTGCGGGAAAGGTGGTTCCATCAGGATTTCCTCCCTTGCCAGAAGGAGATCGTGGAACTCCATCCGACCCGCAACGAGATGCGGTTGCTACGTTACCTGAGGTTGGCCCGGATCGGGGTTGCGGCCGTGGCGGTACTTGGCCTCGCATGGCTTGCATTCGGCGTTTTTTCGGTGATCCGCCGCCCCGAGTGGGCGTTCAACGAATCGGAGGCCAAGGCCGTCCAGCAGCGCCTCGTGAACCTCACTCAGGAGCGGCAACGCATCGACCATTGGAACAACCTCCTCGCGGACCGCTCCAAGGCGTGGACCTGCATGGAAGGACTCGCCCGCCTGTTCCCCGCGAATTCAGGGCTGCTCCTGAAAACCTTCAACCACACGGTCCGTCCGGACAGTGCGCCGGGACAGGCGCAGGTTGGTTTCATCAAGGAGTGGCAGATCACCGGCATGGCAAGGGACGAGGCGCTCGGCTACCTGAACACGCTGAACACCCGCGAAGGCATTTCCGCCCATTTTTCCGAGGTGTCAAAGGTCACCGGAAACCTCGCCTACGATCCCGCACCGAACACCCGTACCATCGTCGTCAACGTGAGAACCCAGGAAAACTCCGCGTTCAGGCAGATGCCCGCCGATCAGATCATCGATTCCGATGATAACACCTATCCCTTCACCTTCAGCCTGACGATCACCCAGCGTTTCGAATCCGCGGACACCCTTTCCATCTCTGCGGCCAAAGCCCCCTGACACCCATGTACAAGCAATCCATCATTTTCTTCGGAATCGTCATCCCTGTCATCATCTCGGCTGCCATACTTGGTGCCTGCGCTTTCATCCGTGGCAAGATCACCGGATCCTTTGATAGCAAGGTGCAATACTACACCGGTTATGAGAAGAGCCGCCTTGGAGCCCTGGGCATCGAGGCTCAGATCAGCAGGCAGAGGGAGGATTACAAGCGCTGGAACGAGCAGTTGGAGAAGGAAACCTTCTCCGTAGTCACGACACACCTCCGCGCCATCGGCGAGAAGCTTCCGCCCAAGGAGTTCCAGCAGACTGCATTCGAGCGACTCGGCCAGTCGGGAGGCCTCGGAAGCGTTTCCGCCCAGAAATCCTCCGGCTTGAAATTCAATTTCAGGGGCACCTACAGGACAGTGCAGAAAGCATTCCTGGAGCTTGAGACGATCATGCCCAACCTCCAGCTCCAGGAACTCAAGATCGATCCGAATTCATCCACGGAATCTTCCCTGCTCAACTTCCAGGTGACATACACAGCCTGGGAAAGCTGATCCGCAAAACCCACATCGCAATGAGTAAGAAACACGACAGGAACAACAGGCAGCATGCCATGCTGGGTGCGGCGCTGCTCATGCTTTCCGTTCCGCTCGCACCGCACCTCCATGCGCAGTCCGCTGATGTTTTCATCCGGGAAAATAACGCGTCGGGATCCGATGGCAGCGATCCCTCCGCGAACAATGTGCCTGCGGAACCGGTGGACGAAAGGCCTTCCCGCTTCGCCGGCGAGGACATCACCAAATACACCGCCTCACGCGCCGCCGTGTTCTCCATGCGGAACCGCACCACCGATCCCTTCGGCTTGAACCAGGACCCCAACGTGAAACCCCCGGAGAGGAAACTCGCCGATAACAAGCCCGTCAAACGGCAGGCAGCACTGCCCCCGACCCCGCTCAAGGAAATCGTCAAGCTGATCCGGGTCACCACCATTATGCCGGGTGAGAAAAAATTCCTGGTCGGAGTCCGCACTTTTTCCGAGTCGGAACAGTTCCCGCTGCTCTTCAACGGCAAGCGAATGAACATGAAGGTCCTGGAGGTCTCCACCCGCAGCATCCTTTTCCAAAATTTGGACAATGGGGACACCGCCTCCCTTGAAACCGCAATGCTGCCTCCCGGAATGATTGCCGGCGGTGGCAGCATCCAGCCTCCCGGTCTCGTCCAATCCCTCGCCAACTCTCCCCTTGAGCTTGGCTTTTCCAATCACCCGGAAGCCGAAAACTGATCAGCCCCAACCCTATGAAACCAATGAAAACACATCCCTCGAAATTTCTCGCGCTGGCCTGTCTGTGCGCATGCACGGCGGCGTCAGTGGCTCAGGATGACCCCCTTGCCGCCTTCAACGATGTCCTGGACAAGGCCGAAAATCGCCCAGCCATCCCCGAACTGCCCGCCATCGGACCGCAGCAGGCGGCCCCCGCGGATCTGCCTGCTGCTCCCGATCTGCCTGCTGCTCCCGATCTGCCCGCCATCGATGCCGGTCTGCCGGAGGATGGGGATGCCCTCGCCCCCCTAGAGGAAAAGAAAAGCGAGATGGAGAAATCCGACGAGGGCTACATCATCAAGGACGCCGGCCTCAACGATATCTTCCAGTTCCTCGCGAAATCCGCCGGCAAGCAGTATTTCCACAACCTCAAGATCAACGGCCCTGACTTCATGGTCACCGGGCATCTCGGCGATGGCAACCCGCTCGACCAGATGGAGGAGCTTGCGTTCATGTACGGACTTTCCCTGCACACCAAGGGCAACACCATCTACGCCCTCACCCAGGCACAGCTCGGCCAGCTCCCGAGCTCGGAATTCCACTACCAGCTCAAATATCTCCGACCCACGGACATGGAGCAGATCAAGGAACTCATCAAACCCATCCTCAGTCCGGGCACAGGCATCGTCAACTTCGAGCCGAAAACCAACACCATCATCATCATCGACACCGCCACACGCATCGAGGCCGCCCAGAACCTCCTCCACGGCATCGACAAGGCCAAGGGCCAGATCGTCGTGGAAACCAAGATCCTCCGCGTCAATTCCAACAACGGCATCCGCAGCGGGATCGACTGGTCCTCCTCCCTCGGCGAGGGCGTCGGCCTGTCCATCGCGCGCGACCTCAATTCCGTCTTCGGCCTCGACAACGGCTCGACTGCCTCGAACCTCGTCCTAAGCCCTCTCAATGTTGCCGGTGTCCTAAAAGCCCTCAACGATGGCAACCTCGCCAACCAGGTCTCCAACCCCACCCTCATCACCGAGGACAACGAGCGGGCTACCATTTCCATCATCGACCGCATCCCCATCATCACCTCCACCACAACACCCGGCAGTTCGGGCGGCCTTCCCACCGTCAGCGAGGAGGTTCGCTACAAGATCGACTCGTCCGACCAGGCGATCACCGAAGCCCCGGAGAGCCACCGCGAGATCGGCATTTCCCTGGTCGTCACCCCGACACTCCTGCCGGACGGCACGATACGCATGCAGATGCGCCCCCGCTCCGCCCAGATCACAGGCTATGTCGTGGGCCAGGGATCCGGCGGCCTTGCGGGCAACAGGTATCCGCAGGTCACCGAATCCATGGTGGAGACGCTCGCCCGGGTTCCGGACGGCTACTCCCTCGTCGTCGGCGGCTTCTACGGTGAGATCAAGTCCGACGAGAAATCCAAGGTGCCAATGCTCGGCGATATCCCGATCCTGAATTTCTTCTTCAAGAGCAAGGAAGCCGCAAGGGAGCAAACTTCCCTGGTGTTCATCGTCACCCCCAAGTCCTACAACCCTGTCAGCGGCGCCGCAAACAACCGCGCCAGCAACGCGATACGCGTGAACTCGGAACTGCCCTGCGACTTCGATTGGGTGGATCCTTACAACCCCGGCCCGGCCCATGAGCCGAACATGCGCCGCACCTTACGCGGCATGGAACCCACGCAGGCGCCTTACTACCCCAAGACCGGCGAGATTCCGGTCGTGAAATCGCCCAGCTCTTTCTTGGGTTCCGGTGATCCCGTGAAAACCAGGCACAAGCCGAAGACCGGACATGCCGGCCGCAGGTGATTCATCCAGCCCACCCCCCGACAAACAGTGGACACCATTTTCAAGTCACCCCCAGGGACAGTCACCCTCCAGCCGGCGCAGGGGGTGGGGGACATCCTCGAGACATGCTACCGCCTTACGGGCGAAGCCCTGAAATCATCCGGTGCCGCAACCGACCAGGAAATCCTCAAGGCGCTGGCCAGCGTCCGCGAAGGCGAAGCCAGGGGCGAACCCCTTGAATACCTCGAAACACTGGCCCGCATCCAGGGCCATGACGAGGAGCGCATCGGCCCCGCCATACTCGCCCTGGGCGATGCCGTCGCCTCAACGATGAACCCTACCCCACCCAGCATCCCCTTCGCGGGCAAGCTCATCGCCCCATCCGCCTTCTACGATTCCTTCGAGGCCATGCACAAACTCGCGAAAGCCCTCCTGGCACCCGTCGTCTTCGCCGAGGACACCGATGCGATCGGCACCGCATCGGTCAACCCCATCGCAGCCCAGCTGCTCGGCGAGGAGATCCTCCAGGCTGTCTCCAGGCGTTTCGGCATACATCCATTCATCACCGTAGCCCGCCTGGATTACGAGGCATGGGCTTTCCTCTGCCGCAAGCATTTTGAACTCTAACATCCCACAGCAAACCCGGTGATCGATTTCGACGGCATATCCTTCAATGACCTGATCAGCCGCCGCATCATGGCGGAGCTGGCCGGGCACGACCCCGGCTTCGCGGAACTGGACCAGGACCAGGTGCCGAACCGCGTCACCCGCTACAGCTTCATGGCCGCCGTGGCCAAGATCAACGGCCTCCCGTTTTTCCCCAAGGTCGCGGAGTTCTGCGATGCATCGCTCCACGCATATTGCGATGCCACGGTGATGACCCGGGGCTTCTTCGCCCCGCTCTGCCTCTCCGGGGACAACAAGATCATCGTGGCAACCGCGAACCCATGGAGCCCCCTGGCCGAGGAATACCTCGCGCCCCGCTTCCCGGACCTCGAGATCGTGAAAATCGTCACGCTCGCCTCCGAGATCGCCAGGGCCATCGAGTCCGTGGCAACCAACAACGGGCCCAGCCGCTCCGAACTGGAGGCAATCGATGTCGAGGATCTCGACGATGGCATCCACGATTTCGACGTCACCACCGACTACACCGAGCCGATGGCGCAACTCGTCGCCACGGTCATGTCGGATGCCGTCCGCACCCGCGCCTCGGACATCCATTTCAAGGTGGAGAAGGAAACCTTCTACTATTGCTTCCGCGTCGACGGCGACATAGGCCGCAAGGTCGAGATCCCGATGAAGCTCAAGGATCGCCTCGACGCCTTCCTGCTCAACCTGATGCGGCTGCCCACGGAAATACGCAACACCGCCCCGGGCATCTCCGGCCGCTTCACCATCTCCTATTTCCACCGCCCCATCGACATCCGCTACGAGCGCCACCGCACCTACCGCGGCTACCACGTCACGATGCGGCTGCTCGACAAGAGCAACATCAACGTGACCCTCGGCAAAGGCACGCTCGCCTTCGATGACGAGACGATGTTCGCGCTCAACAAGGTGATGAAAATCCCCGCCGGCATCATCGTCATGTCCGGCCCCACCGGCTCCGGGAAATCCACCACGCTCAACGCCATCCTGCGCGAGCTGAACCGCCCGGAGGTCAACATCCTCACCCTTGAGAACCCCGTCGAGGACGAGGTGCCCGGCATCACCCACTGCGACCTGAAGAGCGCCAAGGAGTTCAAGCCCATGATCGCTTCCTTCATGCGCTCGGATCCGGACATCATCCTCATGGGCGAGGTGCGCGACCTCGAGTCCGCGGAGCTAGCCATTGAGGCCGCGGTCACCGGCCACAAGGTTCTCACCACCATCCACACCCCGCGCGCCTCCCAGATCATCGAGCGCTTCGAGCAGCTCGGGATCGAGCGCTGGAAGATCGCCCAGACGCTCAAGGCTGCCTGCGCCCAGCGCCTCGTGAAACTTCTCTGCCCCTACTGCAAGGAGGCCGCCACAGGCATATCGGACTTGGACCGCAAGACGTTCGCGCTCGACGATTCCTGGGCCGAAGTGCCCATTTTCAAGGCGCATGACGAAGGCTGCTCCGAATGCCGCAACACCGGATACTCCGGCCGCACCGCCATCCTTGAGATCATCCCCATCTCACCCAAGGTTTCCGACCAGCTGTCGAAAGGGGAGCTGACCCCCTATGAGCTCGAGGTGAAGGTCGCCGAGGAAGGTATCCTGCCAAACCTTCGCCGCAGCGGCCTCAGGCTGCTTCGCGAGGGCAAAACCGACATCGCCGCTGTCAGCAAGGTGATCGACATGACTTACACAGATGACTAGCGCAGCAATCACCCAGAAAACCGCGCCCCCGGCGTCATCCCCCGCATCGCCCAATGGCAAGGCGGCCGACGCGAAGGCTGGTGGCAAAGAGAAAAAACCTGGCATCAGCTTTTTCAACGGGCCGAAGAAGGTAAAGGAGTTCTCGAAAAAGGAGCAGGTGGACATGTTCCGCGGCATCGGCTCCATGCTACGCGCCCAGATCAACACGGCTGACGCTCTCAAATATTACGCACAGGGACTCCAGAACAAGGCGATGTCGGATTGCCTCGCCGCCATCCGCACGGACATCAACTCCGGCATGAACGTCCACGAGGCCTTCCGCCGGACGAACCGCTTCAACGAAACCATCATCGGCCTCATCCAGGCCGGCTCCGATGCGGGGCAGCTCCACGAGGCTTTCCGCTCCCTCGCAGGCCGCATCACCAGCGAACTGCGCTTCACCAAGGCCATCAAGAAGGCCACTGTGATGCCCGGAATCATCATCTGCGTCCTGAAATCCGCATTCATCATCTCGCAGGTGAAGATCGTCCCACAGGTAGAGGAAATGCTGACGGGTGTCGGCCAGAAGCCCGACGGACTTACGGCGATCTCCTTCAAGGTCAGCCATTTCACCCAGTCCGTCTGGCACATCTATGTGCTCGCCGTCATCGGCATCGCGGTCGCCATCGTCCGCTCTTCCAAGCTGCGCGGCCTGCTCATGGGCATCGCCATGTCCAAGTGGCGCCTCTTCCGCCTGCTCATCATGTCCCTGCGCCAGATGACGTTCATTTCAACCATACGCCTCCTCCACTCGAACGGGATCAACCTCGCGAAATCCATCCGAGTCTCTGCGAACAGCGTTATGGGAACCCCCTTCTACAAGGAACTCAGGGAGGCCGCAGACAAGTATGAGAACTCCGGTGTGCCGCTCTCCACGGCCTTCGCGAAATACACGTCGGTCGACTCCCAGGTCACCCACATGCTCTCCATCGGAGAGAAATCCGCCTCTCTCGACGCACAGCTGGAGATGCTTTCCGTGATGTACGAGGAGGATGCGGAGAACTACATGGCCATGTTCGCCGCCACCATCAGCTTCGTAGTCCTGCTTGCTGCCGTGGCTATCATCGCCGCCGTTTTCATTGGCACCTTCCTCCCCATATTCCTCATGGGGCCGAAGATGATGCAGAGCGGTATCTGAGGAAAAAACAAACCCCGGGATGACATGCAACTCACAAGGATCGACCGCTGGCTGAAGGAAAAATTCGTCTATGAGATCCAGATCCTCACGCTACGGCAGTGCGAGGATGTTCCTCCCGGCGTGAAGGAGACGGAGTTGCCGGAAAAGCCCGGGCGCCGCTTCAAGTATCTCTACACAACCGGCAGCAACTCCGCCGCCGAAAAGCTCCTAACCGGCCTGAAGGAGGGCAACCAGATGTTCAGCACCAAGGTTGCCGACAAGGATGCCTGGTGGGTGCAGTTCATCGCACCCGAGGGGAAATCGCCGACCTGGTATTTGGTTTCCGTTTTCGCAACCATGGGTCTCCTCACCCCCGTCGTCATCTGGGTGCGCGGCCTGCTCCAGAGCCCCGAGTTCATGAAAAACCTCGAGGAAGCGAAGAGGATTTTCCAGGGCTGAACGATCCTGGCTCCGGTGGGCGCGAGGATCTTCGTCTTGCGACCGCGCATGTGCTTCGTCGCAGCAGTCGCAGGCCTCGGTTCTAGGCTGCGACTTCACCCCGGCACAAGCCCGGCAGCAGCATAACCGCATCCACACCCCGGTTTCCGACCCACTCGGTTCCGGGGTTGTTCTATTGAAAGAATTTGGGCATTCAGGCCAAGATTTTTCCTGTGCTCAAGGTATCCTCTGCGCTGCCGTCCAGTCGGACCTGGGCGAATCTCCCCTGCCAACATGAAACACCTCACTGCGTTCCTAACATCCCTGCTTCTCGCCATCACCAGTGCCGAAGCCAAGCCTCTCAAGGTCTTCATCCTTGCCGGTCAATCGAACATGGAGGGGCCGGCCAACATCAGCACCTTCGACCATATCGGCGATGACCCGGCCACCGCACCCTTGCTCAAGATGATGCGCGGGGCGGATGGAAAAACCGCGACATGCGAGGGCGTTTGGATTTCCTATCTCACGGGTGCGGGAGAGAACAATTTCACCCTCAGCGGCAATCTCAGCGCAGGCTACGGATCGATGTGGGGGCTGGATCCCTCCAAGCCGGGAGACAAGATCGGGCCAGAGTTCGCCTTCGGGCTGTTGATGGATGCGGCGTTCGATGAACCGGTTCTCATCATCAAGGCGGCTTGGGGGGGGCAAAAGCCTGCACACCGATTTCCGTCCGCCGAGCGCCGGGCCTTATGTGATGCCAAAGGAAACCCGTGAGCTTTGGGAAACACATCCAGAGGGGGCGCACGGAATTCCCAAGGCAGAGGACAGGCCGAAGTGGGATGCCGAAAAGGCCGCAGCCACCGGGGTTTACTACCGCCTGATGATGGAGCATGTGAAGCAGGTGCTGGCGGATCCCAAAAAGGTCGTGCCGGATTGCGATGCCGCCCATGGATATGAGATCGCCGGATTCACCTGGTTCCAGGGCTTCAATGACATGGTCGATGGCCAGGCCTATCCGAATCACGACCAGCCGGACCGCTACGCCGCTTATTCCGAACTGCTCGCCCAATTCATCCGCGATGTCCGCAAGGATCTTGATGCCCCGGAGATGCCTTTCGTGATCGGAGTGATGGGCGTGGGCGGGCTCAAGGATCAATCCACCAGCATGGTGACATTCCGAAAGGCGATGGCGGCGCCTGCGGATATGCCGGAGTTCAGGGGCAACGTCGTCTCCGTGGAAACCGCTCCATTCTGGTCGGATGAACTGGGAGCCATTGATGCGAAGCGCTCGCAGATCGGTCAGATGCGCTGGTTCCTCGATACGAAGCACAAAGACCATGCGAACGCCGAAGGCAAGATGACCGACGAACAGAAGAGGGAGCATCTGGCGAAATTCGAAGCCGATCTCATCACCCCCGCCGAACTGGCCTTGTGGAAGCGCGGCGCGTCAAACGCCGGCTACCACTATCTCGGCTGCGCCAAGACTTTCGCGCTGATGGGCAAACATTTCGCCGAGGCTAACCTCCGTATGATGAAGAAGCCCTGATGCATCGGATCTGAAATTTGCTTCCCTGTCGCGCCGCAGGCATTCGCGAGGCCAAAGCGATCGCCATGCGGGAGGATACGGCGGATTCCCGCTGGAGCAGCTACTGGGAGGCGGTCGGTGGGGGTTCGCTGAAGGGACGCGCGAAGGCTTTGGTTTGACGATGGGTATGCGGTCAGTCACCCTTCGCCCGGATATGTCAGCTACAAAACGGGTTCTATTTGTATGCACCGGCAATACTTGCCGCAGCCCCATGGCGGAGGCTCTTTTCCGCAAGGCGGTGGAAGGGCGCCCGGATTACTCGGTGAAATCCGCTGGCGTCGCCGCCTCCAAGGGCAGCTGTTGCAGCCGTGAGACGGGGGCGATCTGCAACTCGCTCAACGCCCCTTTGGAAGATTTCCGCAGCCAACCTGTCTCTGCGGATCTGCTGGCGGAGGCGACCCACGTTTTCACCATGACGCGCGGCCACATGCATGTCCTGGAAGACCACTTCCCGGAGTTTTCCGGAAAGTACTACCTTGCCTGCGAGTTTGCGGACATCCCCGGGAAAGGCCTCGGAGCGGATGTGCCGGATCCCATTGGCATGGGCAATAAGGCCTATGAGAATGTCGCCAAGGTGCTCGGCGCGGCCATCCCGGCGATCATTGCCTACATCGACCAAACCACGCCGCGAGCGTAGCCGATCAGATCATCCCGAGCTTCATTTTCCCTTCCTCGGTGATCATGTCCTGATTCCACGCGGGATCCCAGACCAGCTCGACGTTCGCCTCGTCGATGCCATCTATGGTCATGATCTTCGCCTGGGCATCCGCCGCGATGACGGGACCCATGCCGCAGCCGGGGGCGGTGAGTGTCATCTTCACCTGCACGACTTTCCTATCCCCCACCTTGTCGATGACGCAATCATAGACTAGGCCGAGATTGACGATGTCCACGGGGATTTCCGGGTCATAGACGCCCTTGAGCTGCGCCCAGACCTGTTCCTCCAGCGGGGCATCCTTGAGCCGGACGGCCTCCGCATTCTTCTTGATCTCCTCCTGCGCATCCACGCCGAGCGCATCCGCATCCTGCGAGGAAATGCGCGCCAGGCCCTGCGAGGTGGCGACGGTGTATGTGCCGCCAAGCCTCTGGGTGATGAACACCGCCGTGCCTGCGGGAAGTGTCATCGAATCGCCGCTCGGGATCTGGACCGCGGAGACTTCGCGGGAAAGTTTGATTTCTTCGTGCATGCGGTCACTAGAAACCAGCACGCCCCCGGCGGCAAGCCGCATTCGGGCTTTGCCACATTGCCGGGGCGCGGTATCATGCCAGCATGGCTCTGGTGCTGTTTTTCGATGGCGATTGTGGCTTTTGCAGCAAATCGGTCAGGCGCGTCCACCACCTCGACACGAAAGGGGTTCTGGAGTTCGCCCCCTTGCAGGGCAAGTTGTCCAAGCAGTTGGGGCTCGAACGATTCGCGGACAAGGAAGGTGGAACCATGGTTATCATCCGCGAGTCCGATGGAAAACGCTTTTTCAAGGGCGACGCGTGGATCGTGCTGGGGCAAACGCTGGGCGGGATCTGGGCGCTGCTGGCGGGGGTTTACGGCATGTTCCCGAAAACGGCGCGTGACTGGGGGTATGATCTCGTCGCCCGCAAACGCTACTTCCTCGCCGGCAAGGGCGATGCCTGCGCCATCCCCGACGAGTCGCTGCGCAAACGCATGCGGGATTGAAACGCCTGAGTTTTCCATGCTTGTCCTTGCCCAAACCAAGCGGGGGACTTAGATGGGTGCCTCCCACCGAACCCACCAAACACCATGTCCGATTTCCTTACCGTATCCCGCGAAGCCCACGACTCGCTTGTCATCGCCGCCTATAAATCCCGTGGATTCACCGAAGAGGAGGCCGTGCTCGGCACGAAGCTCGCAGGCGAGGCCGCCCGCCACGGCATCCGCACCCACCACGCTCTCAAAGCCCTCCACCTTGATCATCTTTTCGGCTCGGCAATCGGCGGCTGCGTCCCAGGCGCCGAGATCGAAGTACTGCCCTCCCGCTTTCCCGCCTCCGAGATCTGGAACGCGAACAAGAAGCTCGGCCAGGCGGTCGCCTACCGCGCCATCGACCGCGCCATCGAACTTGCGGACCAATACGGCATCGCCCAGATCGCCGTGGACAATTCCTTCCACTACCTCTGGGGCGGCGGCTACGTGATGGAGGCCGCCGAGCGCGGCTACTTCGCCTACACGAATTGCACCTCCACCCTCGCCGAGGTGGTTCCTTTCGGCGGGAAATTCCCTACCCTCGGCACCAACCCCCACTCATGGGGCATCCCTTCGCAGGAGGCGAACGGCTTCCCCATCGTCATGGACTGGGCCACCTCCACCGTTGCCATGGGGCGCGTGCAGGCGCTCAAGCGCGAGGGAAAACAACTCCCTCCCGGCGCCGCCGTGGATAAGAACGGCCAGCCCACGCTGGATCCGAACCAGGTCTCCGCTCTGCTTCCATTCGGCGGCCACAAGGGCTACGGAATGTCCCTTCTCAACGAGATTTTCGGCGGCCTGATTGGCGGCTCCATCCCCACCATCCGCGGCCGCGAGATCGCGGACAAGGAGGAGAAAACCACCACCGTGTTCTATTTCCACGTCATCCATCCAGAAGCGCTCTCGGGCAGGAACTTTGCGAAAGGCCGCACCCAGATCGAGAATCTCAAAGCGGTGCTCGACGATATCCTCGGCCACGGCAACGACAACGCCATGCTCCCCGGCCAGATCGAGGCGAACGCCCGCAAGGCATCGGATGAGGCCGGCGGCCTCCATTTCACCCCTGCGGAAATCGCGGAATTCAACGAGCTCGCGCGGGAGATGGGTGTGGCGGAGTTGGTTGGGCGTTAATATGGAGAAGGGGTTTTCAACCCCTTTGCCCTAATATCCTAATGGAAGAAAGGGGTTGAAAACCCCTTCTCCATATCAGTCGTTCGAGCGGCCCTGGTAGGTGCCGTCCTCGGTTTTCACGAGGATGCGCTCGCCCTGGTTGATGAAGAGCGGGACGTTCACGTTCAGGCCGGTCTCCATGGTGGCTGGCTTGTAGACGTTGTTGGCGGAATCGCCTTTCACGCCTTCCGAGGACTCGGCAACGGTCATCACCATGGTCAGCGGAAGCTCGATGCTGACGACAAGGCCGTCAGCAATCATGAGGGTGTAGAGCTGGCCTTCGATGAGGTAATCCTTCACCCCTTCGATGAGATCCTCGTAAACGACCATGTCGTCGTAGGTCTCAGGGTGGAGAAAGTGGTAGCCCTCGGTGTCCTTGTAGGAATACTCGTGACCGATCTTCTCAAGGTGGACGCCTTCCAGCGAGTCGTTTGAGGTCAGGCGGAGGTTGGAGACCTTCTTGCTGGCCACGCTGCGGATCGACATCTGCACGTAGGAAGCCATGCGCGGAGGGGTCTTGAGCTCATGCTCGATGACGAGGCAGACCTCGTTGTTGTGGCGGACTGCATGTCCCTTGCGGAGGTTGATTACGTTGACGCTGGCCATAATTGTGTGCGGATGGCGTAAGGGGTCGGAAGGGGCTTGGCAAGGGATTTCAAGCAGAGTGGCGGGTGATCAGTGAGCGGTGATCAGTGGGAAGAAAGACCTGCCAATCAGATCGGAAGGTCGTGTTTTGGGAGTGAGACCCACTTTCGCCGCATCCAGAAAAGCGCTCCCACGATCAGCCAAGTTTGCAGAAATCCCAGTAGGAAAGCAATCCAGTGAATTTCCCAGCGGATGGGATCGAGCTTGATCTTGCCTGTCTCGATTTGTTCCAAAATCTCGTTTGAATTTATAATGCCTGTGCGCGTTATCCTGAAGTCTGCCGTACCCTCGATAAATGGCATGGAGCGTCCGAAGTAGGAAATGTCACCTCCCACATTGTAGATCACGTTTCCACATACTTCCGATTCCAGTCCGCGCCCGGTTGACCTCGACCCAAAACGTCCAAATCCGACGCCCCGAATAAAAATCAGTCCGATAAGAATACCTACCAAGTAAACAACCACCGAGATCAGCGAAATGCGCCTGATAGTCTTTTTCATCGTCGCTGATACGGGCTTCACAGCGTGTGTCCCATCCGCAGGCGTTTCGTGTCCAGGTATTTCTGGTTGTGGACGTTGGCGGGGAGGGAGAGGGGGAGTTGCTCGGTGATCTCCAGGCCGTAGCCTTCCAGCCCGACGACCTTTTTCGGGTTGTTGGTGAGGAGCTTGATGCGGCGGACGCCGAGGTCGTAGAGGATCTGGGCACCCATGCCGTAATCGCGGAGGTCGGAGGCGAAGCCGAGTTTCTCGTTTGCCTCGATGGTGTCCAGCCCCTGCTCCTGGAGCTTGTAGGCGTGGATTTTCGCGGGCAGGCCGATGCCGCGCCCCTCCTGGCGGAGGTATAGAAGGACGCCACCATCCTCGGAAATGCGCTTCATCGCCGCGGCGAGCTGCGGGCCGCAATCGCAGCGCTGGGAGTGGAAAACATCGCCTGTGAGGCATTCGGAATGAACCCGGACGAGAGCCGGCTTTTCCGGGTCGATTTCGCCCTTCGTCAGAGCGAGATGGTGGGAATCGTCCAGGGAAACGGTGAAGAGGTGGCAGTCGAAATCGCCGAACTCCGTGGGCATGAGGATGGTCTGGTCGCGCTTGACGAATTTCTCCGAGCGGCGGCGGTATTCGATGAGCTGCGCGATGGTGCAGGCTTTCAACCCGTGCTTTTCCTGATATTCCCCGAGATCGCCGACACGGGCCATGTTGCCATGCTCGTCCATGATCTCGCAGATCACGCCTGCGGGCGGTAGGCCGGCGAGTTTCACGAGGTCGATGGCTGCCTCGGTGTGGCCGGCACGGCGAAGGACGCCGCCCGCCATCGACTGGAGCGGGAAGATGTGCCCCGGTTTCACGAAGGCATCGGCATGGGCGGCGGAGTCGGCGAGCAGGCGTATGGTCAGCGCCCTGTCGGCGGCGGAAATCCCGGTGGTGATGCCTTGCGCGGCATCCACGGAAATGGTGAACGCGGTTTTCATGCCCTCCAGGTTGCGGCGGGTCATCTGCGGGAGATCGAGCTCCTCGGCGCGCTCGTGGGTGATGGGCGCGCAGATCAGGCCGCGTCCGTGGACGGCCATGAAATTGACCATTTCCTTGGTGCAGAGCGAGGCGGCGCCCACGAGATCCGCCTCGTTTTCGCGGGACGGATCGTCGGCGACGATCACAAGTTTCCCTGCGTGGATTTCCGCAATGATCTCGTCGATGGGATGGAAGGTGAGGGAAGGCATGGAAGAAGTGATAAGTGAGCGGTGATGAGTGATCAGTGGAAGAGGCGTGAAAGGGAAGCCCGTAGGGTTTGAAATTCAGTTGAGGAATGGGTTTTGCGGGGCTTGGGAGAGGAGGTGGTGGTAGGGGGAGATCCCTTTGAGCAGGTTTGTCCAGAGGGTGAGATCGTGCTCCATGGCGAGGATCTCTCCGGAGGGGCGGAGGGTGATCCAGGTGTTGCGCTGCAGTTCGTTCTCAAGCTGGCCGGGCGACCAGGCGGAGTGGCCGATCGTGGCGCGGATGATGTGATCGCCTTTTGCCACAAGTTTGGCCGCCGCTTCCAGGGAGATGTGGGTGCGGTGGCGGATGCCGGTTTCCCCGGCGAGCGAGAATGCGGAGAAGGAAAGCTCACCGGACGAGAGCGGGCCGCCGTGATGCACGGGCAGGTGGGCCAGGGATTTGAACTCCGGGCCTTTGAGCAGGTCTCCGACCGTGTTGCCGGTGGGATGGTTGATGATGATGCCGTGTGCGCCGGTCGTGGAGCTATGCTCGATGAGCAGGATCACCGAGCGATCGAAGGTGCCGTCCGCCAGCGCCGGAGAGGCGAGCAGCAGCCGCCCGCCCAGCGAGATGGGTTGTTCGGAGGTTGATGGCTCGTCGGGCACGCCGGGAGCTTCGCGCCGGATGGGGGAAACATCAAGGACGATGGATCAGCCTTGGAGGTATGCGATGGCCACGGCTTTGGACGGGTGGTTCGCTAGATCCGCACGGAGGTCGGCGAGCCGTTGGTGGAGTTCTCCGCCGAGCTTTTCCCTCAACATCGATTCGTAGGAATGTTCACGGCTTTCATCCCGGATCGCCTTTTGCCAAGGGCTCGTGAAAACCAGATGCAGTTCCTGATGGAGGTTTCCTGCGGTGAGTGCCTCCCATTCGCCGGGATCAAGCCAGATGCCGCCGGTGACGGATCGCTCGATACGGAAATCCAGGCCGTGGCCGACCTTGTATCGGCTCATGATGGTGCCGCTTTCCGGACAGAACTTGGCTGTGTCGTCAAACTCGCTGCGCGGCAGCTCATGTGTCTCATGGTGGCCGTGATCCGCCTCGGGCGGCAGGCTGCGCTGCCAGAGCCAATAGCATTCCGCCGGGATCCAGAGGCCTCCGGTTTCCGGGCAGCGGTAGGCATTCAGTCCTTCCGGAAGGGTGACCGACTCAAGGGGTGTGTGGTTTCCCAGCGGGCTGTTCATCTTGTGAATTGAGTTGCGATGTTTGGAGTGTTGCAATCCCGGATGCCGGAGAAACAACGATTCTGGAGGATGAAACCTACCCTCGGAAGTCACCCCGGCACC
This sequence comes from Akkermansiaceae bacterium, assembly GCA_017798145.1. Classification (NCBI taxonomy): domain Bacteria; kingdom Pseudomonadati; phylum Verrucomicrobiota; class Verrucomicrobiia; order Verrucomicrobiales; family Akkermansiaceae; species Akkermansiaceae bacterium. Next base: position 3,772,074 of record CP059069.1, read on the forward strand.
TTTCCTCTGGGGGGACCTGTTTTCCGGTATCTTCCACGGGATGGGTGTAGAGGTATCGCCAGACATCCTCGTAGAGATACTTCCCGTCCTTCCCTTTCGGGGAAGCGGCACCGGGGCTTGAGGCGCTGTGGGCGCGATCGGCATTGCCGCCGACATCGACCGAGGAAATCAGGCGGCGGGAGTTTCCGTAAGGCGGCTTGGCATCGTCAACGCTGACGATGGGGCCGAACTCATGAAGGCCGAGCATCAGCCAGGAGCGGCAGTAGTGGTGGGCGCCCCAGCCTGCGTCCCCGGTGTGGGTGAAACCGAAGAACCGCTCGGGCGGCGTGGCGGACTTCATGCCCTGCCATTTCTCCGTCTGGTCGCGCGGGCCGGAGAGCATCACCACCCGGGCGACGCGCACTTCCTTCGCCAAGCGCGCGGAGGTGGTGGAGCCGTGGGAGGCGCCTGTCAGGATGACCTTTTCCCAATCAAGCCCCTTGCCGTCGCGCGAGAGGAACTGCTTCCAGTTTCCGTCGGGGTGTTTCCTATCGAGAAATTTCACGAACTGGTAGGAGCGCTCCATCAGTCCATCGGGCTTGGGGATGTCGATGAGTTTCGAATGGTCCTCGCCGGTCGCGGCCTCGAGGCGGATGCCGGAGAAATGGTCGTCGTCACCCTCCTTGCGGAGCTTGTCCATTTTCCCGAACCATTCGCGCGGGTAGGTGACCTGAATCGCGTGGTGGCCATAGGAGCTGAGGCGGTCGAATAGTTCCTTTGGCGGTGCCATCAGCCAGATGACCAGATAGCCGCTGGCCTTCACGCGGGTATCGACCATGGCGAGCTGGATGTCGGCGGGCTTGCCCTTGCGGGTGAAAACGTAGTCGATCTCCGGGTGCTCCTTGGTCCGCGGATCGATCTCCGATGCGCGGGCGGTGATGGAGAACTTCATGCCCTCGGCCAGGAGCGGGGAGGCCAGGGCGATGAGGAGGATGAGGGTTTTCATGGGTGAATCCTTTTGAGTGCGGCGAGTATCGCCGCAATTGGAAGCTATCTCCGCCTCCGCGAGGAGCTGCCGCGCTTTTTCTGCGGGCCGGTTTTTGCGGCGGGTTTCGGGGTGGGCTTTTTGCCGTGGTGTTTGGCTCCACCGCGCGGGGCGGGGGACTTGCCGGACATTTTCACCCCTTCGGTGGTCGGTGCGCCGGCGACGGCGAAATCGACGAAGCGCTTGATCTTGTCGATGGCGATGATGCGGAGGGGCAGCTTCATGCCGAGGGCGAGGCGTTTCCCGTCGAAGGAAGTCCATGCCATGTTGTGTTGCTCGAAGCGCCAGTTCGAGGAGCGTGGGAGATCCTCGCGCTTGACAACGCCGCGCACACCCATGTCGGGGATCTCGACCATCAGTCCCATCGGCCTTACGTCGGTGATGACTCCGTCAAAGGTGGTTTCCTCACCTTCGTTTTTGGATTGGTCTGTGGAGGCGATGAGTTCCAGGTATTCGAGGAGCTTGATCTGCTTGGTCTCGGATTCCGCCTCGGAGGAGGTGCGTTCGGTATCGGAAATGTGGCGGGCGATATCGCGGAGATCCGCCTGCGAGGGAGTGCGGTCCGGGTGCTTCGGCGGGTTCTCGAGAAAGGGCTGGAGCGAGCGGTGGACGATGAGATCCGCGTAGCGGCGGATCGGCGAGGTGAAATGGGTGTAGTCGGTTTTCGCAAGGCCGTAGTGGCCGATGGGATCGGCGGCGTAGGCGGCGCGTTTCAGCGATTTGAGCAGGCCCAGCTTGATCTGGTGCTCCTCGGCGGTGCCTTTGGAGGAATCCAGCAAGGCCTGGATGTGGGAGCGGTTCGTGAGGTCGCCGGGGGTGTAGCCATACTGCTTCGCAGTCTCAGTGTAGTCCATGAGGCGGGACGGATCGGGATCCTCGTGGATGCGGAAAATGGAGGGCTTGGAGCGCTCGCGCAGGATTTTCGCGACCGATTGGTTGGCGATGAGCATGCATTCCTCGACGAGTTGGTGGGACTCCGTGTGGACGACGGTGTGCGCCTCGCAGGCGCGGCCGTTCTCATCGAGCTTGATCTTGATCTCGGTCATCTCGAGGTCGAGGGCACCATTCGCGAAGCGGTTTTTCCGGAGCAGGGAAGCCATTTTCCATGCCTCCTTGACCGATCCGACAAGGTGCTGATCGGAGCCTTCCGGCGCGCCTTTCCCATCGAGGATGGCCTGTGCCTGCTCGTAGGAAAGCTTGGCGCGGGAGTGGATGACCGCATCGACGAACTTCGTGTTGATCACGTGGCCGTCCTTGGAAATTTCCATGATCGCGCACTTCGTCAGGCGATCGACATCCGGCTTGAGCGAGCAGATCCCGTTGGAAAGCTCGACGGGCAGCATTGGCAGCACGCGATCCACGAGGTAGGTGGAGTTGCCGCGCTCGACGGCTTCCTTGTCCATCGGGGAACCGGGCTTGATGTAATGGGAAACGTCCGCGATGTGCACTTCCAGGAGCCAGCCGCCCGCCTTGGTCTTGGCGATGTAGATCGCGTCGTCGTGATCCTTCGCGTCGGCGGGGTCGATGGTGATGACGAGCTTGCTGCGGTGGTCGCGGCGGCGGGCGATCTCCGTCTCGTCGGGTTGTTCGGGGACGGCGCGCGCCTCGCGCAGGACTTCCTCGGGAAAGGAGGTGCGCAGTCCGTAGCGGGCGATGGTGGAGAGGATATCCACGCCCGCATCGCCCGGCCAACCGAGCACCTCGATCACGCGACCGATCGGCTCTGTCTTCGCATTCGCCCAGCTTTCCAGATCGACGACAACCGTCTGCCCCGGCTCGGCGGTGGTGTCGCCGGTGATGTTGATGCGTCCGTCGAGCGCTTTGTCATCGGTCTCCACCCAAGAGAATTTGTTCTTTTTCCGGAACACCCCGACGATGCGCCCGGAGCGGCGGGAAAGGATCTCGATGACCGCGCCGCGCATCTCCTGGTCATCCGGAGCCGGGCCGCGCTGGCGGGGTTTCGAGGATGGGCCTGAGGGGGAAATGCGGACGCTATCGCCATCGAGGGCGGTGCCTGTCTTGTCGCGGGGGATGAAGATGCGGGAGTGGACGGTGAAGTCGATGCCGGAGCCGGCGTTTTCCTCGTCGCCGATGATGGGGTAGAAAAAGGCGTGGCCGTTGGGCAGGAACTTGATCGAGCCGGTGAGGGAGCCTTTCGGGGCGGGCTTCGCGGAGGCGGGTTTTGCCGCTGCGGGGGCGGCTTTCTTTTCCTCCTTGGGCTGTGGGATGGAATAGAGTCGTTTTCCGCCGCAGACGATGAGCTTGCCCTCGGTGAGGTCGCTCAGCACGCCGCCGAGCTCGCCCTTGCGGTCGCCGGGGATTTCGAGCTGCTTGGCGATCTGGGTTTTGGAAAATGTTTGCCCCGGGTTCTGCCTGAGGAGTTCGAGTATGGATTCGCGCATGGGGAAGGATTCTGGATGGGGTAGGGGGCGGAGACTCCGTTCCCCTTTGCCGGATGCGGCAAGGCTAGTTGGATTTCCCGCCCATGCAAGGGTGGGTTGGGGGATCATCCGTTCGTGGCAGGTGGCTCACAGGCAATTCCGCTCGAACAACTCCGCGAGCGGCAGCTGGAGGCAGATGTAGAAATCCCCGAACTCCGCATAGCGCGCGGAGACCTCGTCGAAGCGCATTTCATAGACGATGGCCTTGATGTCCTCGGTGGTCTTGGAGAGGAGGGTGACGCCCCATTCGTGCTCGTCGAGCCCGGTCGAGCCGGTGATGAGCTGGAGGATGCGGCCGGAGTAGGTGCGGCCGACGCGGGCATGGCCGGACATGAGCTCGCGGCGGGCGTCGTAGCCGAGCGAATACCAGTTGTCGTTCCCGCTGCGGCGCTTCGACATCGGGTAGAAACAGACGACCGGCCAATCGGGCAGCTGAGGATAGACGCGGTAGGAGCGGTAGTGCGCCATGCGCTTGTCGAACTCCGCGAGCTTTTCGTCGGACTCCGGCGTGCCGGGGGTCAGTTTTTCCTCGGCGATGTATTGCTCGCGTGTGGTGGTGTATTCGGATGGCTCGGTCAGGGAAAAGTAGGAGTAGGAGGGCGTGAGGATTTCGGGGCCGAGGGAGAGGGTGAGCTGTTTCTCGAAGGAATTCGCCACGTGCAGGTCCGGGGTTAGGAGCATGAACCCGATGTCCGCTTTCGGGGAGACGACGGAAAATGTGAGCAGCTGGGTGTCCGGGGTGGCGCGGATTTCCTGAACGAGCTCGGTGAAACGGACTTTTGCGGAACGCTGCTCCTCATCGCTGAAAAGGGACCACTGGGAGTGGTCGATGTGGTAGAAGAGGTGGAGGACGTGCCAGCCTTCGGCGGGTATGAGAGGGGTCATGGTGATGGTGTTGGGGAAATAGGGTTGGGGGGATCAGCGGATATCGGTGGAGACCTGCATCTCGAGGATCTTGCGGAAGTCCTCGCGGTCTGCGCTGCGGCTCGGCCCTTCGAAGACCTGGACGGTCCATGGCTCCTGCTCACCGGTGCGGTAGGCGGCATGCATGCCGATGTCCTCGAATCCTGCCGTTGCAGGTATGACGAAATCCTGGTCGCCGGTGACGTCGCGGTTGATCGCGTCCCCGATCACGATGCCATCGGCATCGCGGAAGAAGATGCGTATCGTGCCGGATTTGGCGCTGGTTGAGATCTTGATGACGGGGATGAGTGCGGTGCCGCGCCGGACGGTGTCCGCGTTCCCGCCGGTGGTGATGGGTTTTCTCCAATAGGTGCTGCCGGAGCGGATCTCGACAAGCTTCCCGCTGACGGGGAAATCCGTTTTTTCGGTGATGGGGGAGCGTGTGGGAACGCTGCCGGAGAAATGTATGATGGCGAGCACGGCGGCGAGTGCGAGGGCAGAGGCCAGTGCGATGATGGAAATGCGCTCTGTCTTGGTGAGGGAGGAAAGCGGATTCAACGATGGGACGGCGGCACTTTCCGCATCTCCCTCCGGGCTTTCGGTTTCCCCGGAGTCCGTTTCCACGGGCACTGCCGTTTCTGGCTTGGGCTTGGGCTTGGGCTCGGGCACCGCTTTGGTGGCGGGGGCGGGGGCGGGGGGCTGTGCGTCTGTGAGCTCCGGGATTTCGATGTGGCGCTCGGTCGGGATCTTTGAGCTGATGTTCGATTCGGATTTTCGGCGTGCGGGCAGGCCTTCGGCGGATTCGGCGGCGGTCTTGCGCGGGACGAAGCCGGAATCATCGTCGTCAAGATCCCAGAGATCGGTTTCGGTCGCCTCGGTCGAGTTCTTCGAGGGCTTTTTGTCCCGGGAGGATTCTGGCTTGGTAGGTTCCTTGCTCATGGGCTGCTGGAGGGTTTTTTAGGGGCAGGCGATGGGTTTGGCGAGAGAAGAAAGCCCTGGATTGTCTGAGGATGCGTATTGCGGCTTGCCCATACGGCGGCTGGCGCACAGGCTGGCGGTGCTGTCGGCAGCCGGGAAAAATGAGCAGATTGTTCGGAACAGACGGGATACGGGGGCGCTACGGCGAGCATCCGGTGAATGGTGAGACTGCCTGCCGGCTTGGAGGGGCGGTGGTGGAGGTTTGCCGAGGGCTTGCCCCGAAGGTGCTCATCGGCAGGGATACCCGCGCATCTGGGGTGGAGCTGGAGCGGTGCCTTGTGGATGGCTTGGTTGGGGCCGGCGCCCAAGCGGTGAGGCTAGGTGTGGTGCCCAGCCCGGCGCTTGCCTACCTCGTGCAGGAAATGCAGGCGGATGCTGCGGTGATGCTGACCGCCTCCCACAACCCTTTTGAGGACAACGGCATGAAGGTCTTCGGTGCCGACGGATTCAAGCTGCCCGATGCCATGGAATCCGCCCTCGAGGCTCTTTTGCTTTCCGGCGGCCCCCGCAAGACATCCCCGTCCCCGGGCAAAGCAGTGCATTTCCCGGAAGCAATGACACGCTATGCGGAAAGCCTCATGGCTGCGGTGCGCGGCCTTGATCTCACCGGAATGAAGGTGGTGGTGGATGCCGGAAACGGAGCGGGTTTTGCCGTCGGGCCCAGGGTTTTCCGGGAACTCGGGGCGGAGGTGATTGAGATCGGTTGCGACCCGGACGGCAGGAATATCAATGAGGGCTGCGGCTCGCTTTATGGCGAGGCTGCGGCGAGGGCGGTGCGGGAGCACGGCGCGGATCTCGGCATCTCCCTCGATGGCGATGCCGACCGCCTGACCCTGAGCGCGGCGGACGGCCAGGTGGTGAGCGGCGACCGCGTGATGGCGATCTGCGCCCTCGGCCTGAAGGCGGAGGGAAAACTGCGCCGCGATGCGATGGTGGCAACCGTCATGAGCAACCTCGGTCTCGACGAGGCGATGCGGAAGCAGGGGATTTCCGTTCTGCGCGCGGCTGTCGGCGACAGGCACGTACTTGAGATGATGCGGGCGGAGGGGCTTTGCTTCGGCGGCGAAAATTCCGGACACCTGATTTTTTCGGATCACTCGACGACAGGCGATGGCATCATGAGCGCCCTGCAGATCTGCCGGATGATGAAGCGCAGCGGAAAAACCCTTGCGCAGCTCGCCGGTGTGATGGGCGAGTATCCAAGCAAGCTGCTCAACCTCCCGGTGCGCGAAAAGCCGGGCATGGATAGCCTGGAGAAGCTGCAGGCGATGATCGCGGAGGCGGATGTGAGTTTCGGGAAAGCCGGCCGCCAGCTCATCCGCTATTCCGGCACGGAGAATAAGATCCGCATCCTGGTGGAGCACAAGGACGCGGCGGAGGTCGATTCTTGGATCGGGAAATTCAAACAGGTGATCGCGGAGGAAATCGGATGAGAGGATCGGGGCAGGATGCGTGGCCGCTCACCCTGACGCGGGAAATGGGGGATTTCCCGGTGGCGAATGTCCCGCTGAGGCATCTGGCTCCGGAGCATTCGGAAAAAGCCTCGGCCTGCCGCTTCCCGTGGGACCTGCTTTCGCTCAACGAGCACATCGTCGGCGCCATGGCGGATGATGAGATCGCAGGCGATGTCCATCCATCCGCGGTGATCGAAGGGCACATCAGGCTCGGCACAGGATCGCGCATCCTGCCGGGCGTTTTCATAGAGGGAAATGCCGTGATCGGCGAGAACTGCCGCATCGGCCCGAACTGCTACATCCGGGGCAATACAAGCATCGGCGATGGCTGCCACATCGGCCAGTCGGTGGAGATCAAGAACTGCATCATACTCGCCGGAACGAACGTCGGCCATCTCTCCTATGTCGGTGACTCCATCCTCGGGGAAAATGTCAACTTCGGGGCGGGCACCATCGTCTCGAACTTCCGCCACGACGGCGGCAACCACCGCTCGATGGTGGGCGGGGCGCTGGTAGATACGGGGCGGCGGAAATTCGGCGCCATCGTCGGTGATGGCGTCCACACCGGCATCGGGACATTGATATATCCGGGCAGGAAAATCTGGCCCGGGATGAGCACCCGCCCCGGCGAGGTGGTGTCCAGGGACTTGCTGCCGGAGGAACATTCAAAATAACGGAAACATGTGCGGAATCGTTGGATACATAGGAAAGGCGAATGCGGCCTCGGTGCTGATCGGCGGGTTGAAACGGCTCGAATACCGTGGTTACGACTCGGCGGGGCTTGCCATTCTCGATAACGGCGGAATCACCGTCGCGAAGGCGGCCGGAAAGGTGGCGAACCTCAGCGAACGGACGCGGACAAGCTGGGCTCCCGAGCTCCTGAAGTGTGCGTCGACAGGCATCGCCCACACCCGCTGGGCCACCCACGGCCCGCCGACGGAGGTGAACGCCCACCCCCACCTCGACGGCTCGGGCGGCATCGCCCTCGTCCATAACGGGATCATCGAGAACTACCGCGGCCTCCGCTCCAGGATGGAATCCAAAGGCCACGTGTTCCTCTCCGAAACGGACACCGAAGTCCTCTCCCACCTGATCGGCGATTGCGACAAGGGCGATCTTTTCCAGGCTGTCTGCGACGCGCTGCATCAGGTGGAGGGCACCTTTGGGATAGCCGTGATCTCCGCGCGCGAGCCTGGCTGCATCATCACCGCACGGCGCGGCAGCCCCATCGTGATCGGGGTTGGCGATGGGGAGACAATCATCGCATCGGACGCCTCGGCCATCCTCGCCCACACCCAGCGGGTGATCTATCTGGATGACAATGACATCGCCATCGTCACGGCGGATGCCGTCGATATCCGGGACCTGGACAACATCCCCGTCACCCGCGAGATCGCGGAGCTGGGGCTGGATGCCGCAGCTGCGGAAAAGGGCGGCTACGAGCACTTCATGCTCAAGGAAATCCACGAGCAGCCCGATGCGCTGGCCAACGCGATCCGCGGCCGGCTCGACATGCAGCTCGGTTCCTCCGTGCTCTCCGGGATGGGCACCTCGCAGCGCGAACTGGCGGAGCTTTCTCGGGTGGTGATGGTCGGCTGCGGCACCTCCCTCCACGCGGCGATGGTCGGCGAATACGCCTTCGAGGATCTCGCTGACATCAACGCGGAGGTGCAGCAGGCGGCGGAATTCCGCTACCGCAATCCCATCCTCGGCAACCGCGATTTCCTCGTCGCCATCTCCCAATCCGGCGAGACGGCGGACACCCTCGCGGCGGTGAAGGAGGCGAAGCAGAAAGGCGCATTCGTCATGAGCCTGGTGAACGTCGTCGGCTCCACCATAGCCCGCGAGACCGGTCGCGGCGTCTATCTCCACGCCGGGCCGGAGATTTCCGTGGCCTCCACGAAAGCCTTCACCTGCCAGGTCAGCGTGCTGCTGATGATGGCGCTCAAACTCGGGCGCGGCAGGCGCTTCTCGCGCGATGAGGGGCTGGAACTCGCCAGGGAAATCGAATCCATCCCCTCGCTGGTGAAGCAGGTCATCGACAAGGCCGATGCCATCGCCGCGATCGCCGCGAGGTATCTGGAAAACGAGCACGCATTCTTCATAGGCCGCGGCCCGATGTATCCGGTGGCGCTGGAAGGTGCGCTGAAGCTGAAGGAAATCTCCTACATCCACGCCGAGGGATATCACGCCGCCGAGCTGAAACACGGGCCCATCGCCCTGCTGCAGCCGGGCACCCCGGTCATCGCCGTCGCCTGCGAGGGGCCGGCGAAAGACAAGACGCTAGGCAACGTGGAGGAATGCCGGGCGAGGGGAGCGAGGATACTCGGCATCGTCACCGAGGGCGACCATGGGGCGGCTGAGGTGATGGATGATTGCATCGCCGTGCCGAAGGCACATCCGCTGGTCGCGACGATCCCCGCCGTCGTCGCCCTGCAGATCTTCTCCTACCACGTGGCAAGGCTGCGCGGCTGCGAGATCGACCAACCTAGGAACCTTGCGAAAAGCGTCACCGTGGAGTGATTTCCCTCAAATGTAGCGGGTCAGGGACTCGACCGTGGCCTCATCCAGTTTCCCCGCGAGGGCGATGGTGAGGCTCACCATGGCGAGGTAGTCCTCGATGTCGATGATCGCGTTGTGCGAGTGGATGTAGCGGGCGGGGGTGCCGAGCACCAAGCTGGGGATCCCCTGGTTGGCGATGTGGAAGGAGCCGGCATCCGTCCCGCCGCTGCGCCGCACCGTCACCTGATAGGGGATGTTCGCCTTTCTCGCTGTCTCGATCGCCAGCTCGGCGAGGCGCGGGTTTCCGATCGCGCTGGGATCGTAGAGACGGATCTGGACGCCGCCGCCGAGTTTCCCCTGGCTGTCGAGTATGTTGAAACCCGGCGTATCATCGGCGGGCGGGCCCTCAAGGACGATGGCGACATCCGGTTTCACGAAGCTCGCAAGCGTCTTCGCCCCGCGCAGCCCCACCTCTTCCTGGACGCTTCCGGCGAAGACCAGCTCGTTGGGGTGGTCCGCGTCCGCCAGGGCAAGTGCGGACTGGATCACCGCTGCCATGCCCACGCGGTTGTCGAAGGCCTTGGCCATGAAGAGATCCATCTTGTGGAGGGGTGTGAACGGCGAGATCGGCGCGATCGGATCGCCCAGCGAGATGCCGAAATCATCCGTCGCCTCGCGCCGCGAGGATGCGCCGACATCGATGAACATCGCCTCGACGGGCACCGGGTTGTCGCGCTGGGAGGGCGGGAGGAAATGGACAGGCTTGCTGCCGATCACGCCGGTGATTTTCTCCCCGCTGCGGGTGAGCACCTGCACCCGCTGCCCCAGCAGCACCTGGTTCCACCAGCCACCTATCGCCACGAACTGGAGAAAGCCGTCGAGCGAGATGTTTTGCACCATGAAGCCCACCTCATCCATGTGCCCCGCCACAAGCACCCGCGGGCCGTCGTTGTTGAGGGCGCAGATCACCGAGCCGTTCCTGTCCGTAGCCAGCGGGCCGACATCGGAAAGCTCGTCGATGAAGATCGCCCGCACCTCGTCCTCGTGGCCTGAAACGGAATGGGCTTCGGTGAGTTCCTGGAGCAGTGAGAGGGCCTTGGAGCGCATGGGGGGAGCATGGGTGAGATCCCCCGCCGTGAAAATCCCTATTTCCACCCCTTGTAAGAAACTCTCCGCTGCTGGGCGTAGGGTTTGGCGATGTTGAAAAAAATCACGATCCTCCTGTCGCTTGCAGCCACATCCCTCCATGCCATCGAGGAGAACAACCGCGGACGTTGGAACGAGCCGGTCAGCAACGGCCCGGACAAGGAGGTGCCGGGCTACCTCATCAACCTTGGTCCCACCGGGGCGCGGGCGACGCTGGAGAGCAAGTCCTTCACGGTGAAATACATTTTCGCGGGCTCCCCGGCGGACGGGAAACTGGAGATCGGTGATGTGATCACCGGGGTGAACGGGAGGCCTTTCGAGGTGGCTCACAAGTTCGGCCACCACATGACGCGGATGAAGGAGTTTCCGGAAACCGGATACGAGGGGCCGCTGATGGATTTCGGGAACGCGATCGAGGACTCCGAGGGCAAGGACGGGAAGCTTCTGCTCTCCGTGGCGCGTGGCGGGAAGGATGCCGAGGTGGCGATCGAGCTGGAGGCAATCGGCCGCTTTTCCGACACCTTCCCCTATGGCTGCGAAAAGTCCGCCCGTCTCGCCAAGGGGGCGATGGATTACCTTTCCGAAAGCGATTTCATCAAGCGCGAGCAGTGCCATGCGAAGTGCATGAGCGGCCTCGCGCTGATTGCGGCGGGGAAAATGGAGCAGGCGCGGGAGCTGGTGTATTCGTGGAACACGATCCCGGAGTTCGGCATCTGGGTCTGGCCGGCCTCATACCAGTGCATCCTGCTTTCCGAATACTACCTCGCAACCAAGGACGAGCGGGTGCTGCCGACCATTCAGGGCATCGTCGATGTTTTGGAAAAAGGCCAGGTGGCGGACATGGCGGACTACAAGGAGCGCACCCACGGAAAGATGGGAAATGTCGGCCACAAGTTCCGCACAGGCGGCTTTGGCCACAACACGAATGTCGGCGGATACGGCACGATGACGATCACCACGGCGCTTGCGGTCACCGCATTCGAGCTGGCGAAGGATTGCGGGGCGGAGGTGGATCAGGGGAAAATCGATCTCGCGCTGGCCTATGTGCGGAAGAGCACGACCAAGGACGGCTACATCGGCTACCACACCCACCAGTGCGCCTATGCGCCATCGGGCAGGCAGGGGCTTGCGCTCATAGCGCACCGTCTCGCGGGGGATACGGAGGTGAACAACGATTACATCAAGGTCGTTTCCCACGGTCTGAGCGATTCCAGGAAATATCTCAACGATGCCCACGCCGACAGCGTGCTCTCCGTTTGCTGGGGGCTCCTGGGTGCGAACGTTTCCGGGGACGCAAAAGCCCTGCGAGACATGATGGATTACAACAAGGCCTGGCTGAACATGGCCCGCTGCCACGATGGCTCTTTCGTGGCCCTGCCGGGGAGGGACATGTATGACAAAGGCTACTACATGTCCTCCCGCCTGCACCTGACCGCAACCATGGCCCTGGTTTTCTCCATGGACGAGCCGAAGCTGAGGATGCTGGGGAGGTAGGTGTGCGGATCGTGTTGCGTTTCGCCCGCAGCGGCGGCAGGTTTCCCCCATGAGATTCGCCACCCTTTGCCTTTGTCTGGCGCTGCCATCCATGGCGCCTGCCTTCGAGCTTCCCGCCGCTTCCTCGCAGTGTGTCGTAGGTGTCGCGGATGGTTGGGACAGCTCGCATGTCACGCTTTCCTATTTCGAGAAAAAGGCCGGGGCGTGGCAAAAGGTGGGCGGCGATTGGAAGGGGCGGCTTGGATCGAAGGGCTTGGTGTGGGGCAGGGGGCTTCACCCGAATCCCGCTGGAGCGGCGTTGAAAAAGGAGGGTGATGGCCGGGCTCCCGCCGGTGTCTTCGATCTCGGCGGCGTGTGGGGCATCCATAAGTCCGTGAAAAAACACCCGAAGACCTTCTACCATCAGGTCACATCCCGCGACCTGTGGGTGGAGGATGCCTCCTCGAAATTCTACAACCGGTTCCTGACCCTCGACCATGAGCCCAAAACCGTCTGGGAAAAAAAGGCGCAGATGAAGCAGGACGATTACCCGCATTCGCTGAAAATGTTCATCGCCCACAACGCCCATCCGAACGTCGTGGCAGGCGGCGGCTCCTCGATTTTCTTCCACATCTGGCGGCGGGGCGGGGCGGCGGCCACCGCCGGATGCACCACCATGGAGGAGGCAAAGCTCCGCTGGCTCATCGCAACAGTTGACCCGGGCCGCCGCCCGCTTTACGTCCTTCTGCCACGGACGGAGCACCAGAAGCTCAAGCCCGTATGGAAACTGCCATGAGTAACACCGCCACACTACCCGATTCGAAGGGACACTTCGGACAATTCGGAGGGATGTTCGTCCCCGAGACCCTGATGACGCCCTTGCAGGATCTCGCCAAAGCCTATGCGGAGGCGAAGGCGGATCCGGCGTTCCAGGCGGAACTCGACGACCTGCTGAAAAACTACGTCGGCCGCCCGACCCCGCTGTATTACGCCGACCGCTGGTCGGAGAAGCTGGGCGGTGCGAAAATCTACCTCAAGCGCGAGGACTTGCTCCATACCGGCGCGCACAAGATCAACAACGCCCTCGGCCAGATCCTGCTGGCGAAGCGGCTCGGGAAAACCCGCATCATCGCGGAAACCGGTGCCGGCCAGCACGGGGTTGCGACAGCCACCGTGTGTGCGCGCTTCGGGATGGAGTGCGTCGTTTACATGGGCAAGGTGGACATGGAGCGCCAGGCGCTCAACGTCGCGCGCATGAGGTTGATGGGTGCGGAAGTCCGCGCCGTGACCGCCGGGCAGGCAACGCTCAAGGAAGCCGTCAACGAGGCGATGCGCGACTGGGTGGCCAGCGTGGAAACAACCCACTACATCATCGGCTCCGCGCTGGGATCCCACCCGTTCCCGATGATCGTCCGCGATTTCCACCGGGTGATCGGGGTTGAGGCGCGCGAGCAGATCATGGAGCGCGAAGGGCGCTTGCCCGACATGCTCGTCGCCTGCGTCGGCGGTGGATCGAACGCCATCGGCCTGTTCCATCCCTTTCTCGGGGATGAAAATGTCCGCATGGTCGGGGTCGAGGCCGGGGGCGACGGGATCATCCCTGAGCGCCATGCCGCCCGTTTCCAGGGCGGCAAGCTCGGCGTCCTCCAGGGGACCAAGACCTGGCTCTTGGCCAACGAAGACGGCCAGATCGAGCTGACCCATTCCGTTTCCGCAGGGCTCGATTATGCAGCCATCGGTCCCGAGCACGCATTCCTCCAGGAGGCGGGGCGGGTGGAATACACCTACGCCACCGATGGGGAGGCGCTGGCCGCCTTCAAGGAACTCGCGCACACAGAGGGGATCATCCCGGCGCTGGAGAGCGCCCATGCCATCGCTTATGTTTCGAAGGTCGCCGGTTCGCTACCGAAGTCCTGCATCATCGTCGTGAACCTTTCCGGGCGCGGAGACAAGGATGTGGAGCAAGCGGCCAGGTTTCTGCTGGATGCCCCATCGGAATGAAGGATGAGCCCTCTCCATTAGCCTCATCTTAGAGGGATCGGTTGTTTGCAGGATCTGGCGGTGAAGGGGAGTGATGCCTGTTCCGCTGTCATGGAGGCCTTCGCCCGCTGGGTGATGGAGCGCACCCATGGTTCCTTTTGGATTGCGGCGGCCACGCATATGATTAGCATGGGACGGATCCGCTTGGAGCCGTTGAACTTTTTATCCGAATGAAGAATCCACTAGCCGCACGATTCCCCGTAGCCTTTGCCATCGCGCTGATTTCTTCCAATTGCACCAACTCCAACGAGCCTTTCTTCCGCTTCAACAGTCCCTTCGAAAAGGGGGGGCTCAAGGGCTACGATCACTTTGAAGACAGTGGCATCGACGGAGATCCCGAAGATATCGATGCGAGCGGTTACTTTGGAAGCCGGCATATCCCGCTCCCCGCTGCTGGGGACAGCAGCGAAGCCTTGCTACCCGAACGTTCTTCCGCACCAGGCGCCGGAGTCATCAATCAGCCCGCACCGGAAATCCAAGTCCTCAAGCGCGGGGCCGCCGGTACGATGTGTTACACCTGCAGGGGGAAAGGCTATGTTTTCCAGCCCACCACCCTTTCGGCCGGTAACAACCATACCTGCCCGGCCTGCGGCGGTGATGGGCGCAACTAATTTCCGGGCAGGGCCGTCCGCCAGGTATCAATCGGGAAGGCCAAACGCAGCCAGCTCAATATCATCCAGCGCAGCGGGGAGATGAAAGCCCGCATTCCGCCGCATGTTCCACCTGATTGGATCGGGTTGGCTGTTGCTGGCCGATACATTCCGTGGAAACGCGCTGACGCCTCAAGAGATGGCGCGCCATCAAGAGAATGCGGATTTTCCACTGGAATAATGGGCGGGAGGGTGTCTCCTAGTTGCATGAACGGCCACATCCTTTTCCTCGCCGCATCCGTCATGCTTGCGTTCACAACATCCTGCACCGCCCAGAAGACGGACAGGGCCGCCCAGAACGAAGCCCAGAAAAAGGAACCGGTGCAGGTGCCGGTGGAAAACGGCCTGGCAAAAGCCTACTTCGCGAGCGGCTGCTTCTGGTGCGTGGAGGCGGTGTATGAGAGCGTGAAAGGCGTCAAGGAATCCCACTCTGGCTATGCCGGCGGACATACGGAAAACCCCACCTACGAGAGCAGCAACACCGGAACGACAGGCCACGCGGAGGCGGTGGAGGTCATCTACGACCCAAAGGCTGTGAGCTTCGCGACCTTGGTGGACGTCTACTTTGGCTCACAGGATGTCACCCAGGTCAACGGCCAGGGCCCGGATCATGGCTCACAATACCGCTCCATCATTTTCTATCAGAATGCGGAGCAGAAAAAGGTCATCGACGAAAAGATCGCCGCACTGAACAAGGAACTCGCGCCAAAGGAGGTGGCGGCAGAGGTGCTGCCCTTCGAGAAGTTCTGGATGGGCGAGGACTACCACCAGGACTATGAGCGGAACAATCCCAACAACCCGTATGTCCGAAATGTTTCCATCCCGCGCCTGAGGAAATTCCAAGCGAAGTTCCCGGAGCTCTTGAAGGATGGCGCAAGGCACGAATAGAGATTGGAGATCGGAGATTGGACGTTAGGGTTCCGCCATGCCAGACCCCACCTATGTCAGGAATGCCTTCGCGCGCATCGCGGATCGCTATGTGTTGACCAACCATGTCCTGTCCCTCGGAATGGATTTCTGGTGGCGGCATGTGGTCACCAAACGGATCAAGCTGCTGAGGCCGGGGACGCTGATGGATGTTGCCAGCGGGACGGGGGATCTTGCCCTGAAAATCCAGGACGAGATCCCGGGCTGCGAGGTGACCGCCACGGATTTCTGCAAGGAAATGCTCGACCACGCATCCTCCCGTGGGGTTCGCAAGACCTTGGTGGCGGATGCGCTGGCTCTGCCGTTTCCGGATGATGGCTTCGATGTGGTGACGGTAGCCTTCGGGCTGAGGAACATGGGCGATTATCCGCTGGCGCTCCGCGAAATGCGGCGTGTGCTGAAGCCCGGGGGCAGCCTTTTCATCCTGGATTTCTCGCTGCCCCCGAAGCCGCTCTGCACGCCCTACCGGCTCTATCTCCACCATGTCCTGCCGAAGCTCGCCGGGCTCCTGACCGGCCAGAAGGATGCCTACGAATATCTTGGGGGATCCATCGAGCAATTTCCCTCCGGGGATGCGATGATCTCGCTTCTAACGGAAACCGGGTTTTCCGAAACCACGGCCACGCCGCTGACTTTCGGGGTCGTCAGCGTCTATGAGGCGATGAAATCCTGACAAGAGCCGAAATGGGCAAGCCGATCACATGCGCCGTCCTCGCCCTCGTTTCCTTCTGCTCCCTTTTGGCGGCAGCGCAAAGGCCCAATGTCCTTTTCATCATCACGGACGATCAGAACCACGACACCATCGGAGCGCTCGGCAACGATCGGATTCGCACGCCGCACACTGACCGGCTCGTCGCGGAAGGCGTTGCTTTCACCAACGCCTACATCATGGGCGGCTCTTCGCCCGCCGTCTGCTCGCCATCGCGCGCCTGCCTGATGACAGGCCGCACGCTTTGGAACATCGAGTGCCAGAGCCTCTGGGGATTTGAGATTTCCGGAAAATTCAGGACGCTGCCGCAGGTGTTCCGGGAGGACGGCTTCGAGACTTTCGCCACCGGCAAGAATGAGCCGGGACGTAGCGGTGCCTTCGCCCGCTCGTTCAGCGCCGGGGACAAAATCCTGTTCCGGGGCATGACGCGCAGCCAATACAACATGCCCCTATGCCCGTTCTCGCCTGAAGGCGACTACTCGCCGAAAACGGAAGCCGCCCACGAGGGCAAGCACTCCGCGGAAATCTATGCGGATGCCTTCATTGACTTTCTGGGGAAGCAGAAAGGCGATGAGAAGCCATATTTTGCCTACGTTTCCTTCCAGACACCCCACGATCCCCGCCAGTGCCCCGAGGAATTCCGCGCGATGTACAAAGATGGGGGAATGCAGCTTCCCGCCTCTTTCATGCCGGAGCATCCCTTCGACAACGGGATGCTCAAAATCCGCGATGAGCAGCTCGCCCCTTTTCCTCGCACCGAAGCGGTTGTCAGGAAGCACACCGCCGATTACTACGCCACCATCACCCACACCGATGAGCAGATCGGGCGAATGCTGGATGCCCTCGATGAATCCGGTGAGCGGGACAATACGATCATCGTTTTTACCTCGGACAATGGCCTCGCCCTTGGCAGGCATGGGTTGATGGGAAAACAGAATATCTATGACCACTCCGTTCATGTGCCTTTCATCGTCGCCGGTCCCGGCATTCCGAAAGGCGAGCGGCGCGCGCAGCTCTGCTATATGTATGACATTTACCCGACTCTTTGTGAGATCGCAGGGATCGCCGTTCCGGATACCGTCCAGTTCAGGAGCATGGTAGAGGTGATCAAGGAGCCTACTGCAAAATTCCGGGACAGCCTGTATTTCGCATTCATGTCCTGGCAGCGCGCCGTCCGGGACGAACGTTTCAAGCTGATCGAGTATTGCGTGGGCGAGGAAAGGCACACCCAGCTCTTTGATCTGGTGGCGGATCCAAATGAGACCAAGAATCTCGCCGCTGACCCCGCCCATATGGAAACTCGTGAAAGGTTGCGGGCTTTGCTAAAGGAAGAGCGCCTTCTGCTCAACGATGGCAACACCCCGTATGAGTTCAGCGACCTTCAGGGAAAGGAATTCTGGAGTAGGTATGAGGCGGAGGAGTTGCGATAGGGCGGCTGAACTCAGGGTTGCCCTTTGGGGGGCGGGATCGGGGTCGTTTTCCCCACTTGATAATCCCGGTTCCACCCACATTGCTTGCATTCCAAAGTCCGTCTGATCGGCGTGAGCAAAGAGGCGAATCCGAGAAGGGCGGGAATGGATATCATCACAAGGAAATACTGCCCGCCGTATTCTGAGAGCCAGTCACCGATGAACCGATCGAACAATATGGGCACAACAAATGCACCTAACATGCATGGCAGGAAAGCCCATTTCGCCGCATTCCTCAGGACACGCCCTATCCTGTTCGGCCCGACTTTGATGTTCCATCCGGTGCTGACGAATTCCGCCCCGCAGATCGGGCAGCTTTTGGGCAGGTCTTCCGGCCACTTGCGCCGGTAGAAAGGCCGCATCGAGGGTTCGATGGTCGATACCCCCCTGAATTTCCGATGCGGGGAAAGGTTTTTCACGGACACAGGCTAGAAAATGGCACGAGGGCATGGGAAGGGGATTCGGATCCGTGGTGGGACTTGCGTGTTCGCAGGACGGCGAACATATTGCCGTTGTGATGAATCGGGAGGAAATGGCGGAGATGCTGGAGAAAATTGCCCTGCTGCTGGAGCTGAAAGGGGAGAACCCGTTCAAGGTGCGTGCCTACCGGCAGGGTGCCGAGGTGGTGCTTGCGCTGGAGGAGGATGTCGTGGAGCTCGCGAAAAACGACGGGCTGAAAGGCATCAAGGGCATCGGCGAAGCGTTGCGCGACAAGCTCGGGGAGATGGCGAAGACCGGTGGACTGGATTTTTACGAAAATCTCAAACGGGAGTTTCCGGAAACGGTGTTCGACCTCTTTGAGATCCAGGGACTCGGCCCGAAGAAGATCAAGGCGATGTATGACGCGCTGGGCGTCGATTCCCTGGAGAAACTGAAAGCCGCATGTGAAGAGGGCAAGGTGGCGGCTCTGCCGGGCTTCGGAGCGAAGACGCAGGCGAAGATCTTGGAGGGGATGGCGGCGAATGAGAAATTCGCCGACCGCTATCTCTACGGCAGTATCGGCAATTTGGTTGAGGGGATTTTGGAAACCCTGCGGCTGCATCCCGAGGTTTCACGGGTGGCGGTGGCGGGTTCCTACCGCCGGGCGAAGGAGACTCTCGGCGATCTGGATTTCCTCGTGGCCACCAAGGAGGGCGCGCTGGTGTGCGAGGATTTCACAACACTGCCGCAAGTGGATGCGGTGATCGCCTGCGGGGATACGAAGGCTTCGGTGCGTTTGAAAAACGGAATGCACTGCGACCTACGGGCTGTCAGGAACGAGGAGTTCCCCTTCGCGCTCCAGTATTTCACCGGCTCCAAGGAGCACAATGTGGCCCTGCGTTCGCTGGCGCTCAAGAAAGGTTGGTCGCTGAACGAATACGGGCTCAATCCGGTCGATGACTCGACGGAGAGGCCGGAGGTGTTTGAGGAAAAGGACATTTACCGGGTGCTCGGGCTGCAATTCATCGAGCCGGAGCTGCGCGAGAATCGCGGCGAGATCGAGGCGGCGGCGGAGAACAAGCTGCCGCGCCTGGTGGAGCTGATGAACCTGCGCGGCACATTCCACAACCACACCACGGAATCCGATGGCCACGATACGCTGGAAGGCATGGTCGAGGAGGCGATGGATCTTGGCCTGCAATATCTCGGCATTTCCGATCACTCGAAATCAACCGCCTTCGCGGGCGGCCTCGATGAGGAAAGGCTGCTCAAACAGCTGGCGGCGATACGGGAGCTGGAAAAGACCCTCGGAGGCTTCCGGATCTTCGCGGGCAACGAGGTGGATATCCTGATGGATGGCTCGCTGGATTTCGCCGACGGGATTTTGGCGCAGCTCGATTTCGTGGTGGCATCCGTGCACAACTTCGGACGCATGGATGAGGACGCGATGACAGCCCGCATCTGCCGCGCGATGGAGAACGAACATGTGACGATGCTCGGACACCTGACAGGCAGGCTGCTTCTCAAACGCGACGGCTACGCGGTGGATCACGCGCGGGTCATCGACTGCGCGGCGGCGACGCGGACAGTGATCGAGCTGAATTGCAGCCCGATGCGCTTCGACATGGATTGGCGCTGGTGGAAACGGGCGCGGGACAAGGGCGTATTGTGTTCCATCAATCCCGACGCCCACTCGCGGGCGCGGCTTCACCACATCAAACAAGGTGTGGCGGTGGCGAGAAAGGGCTGGCTGCGGCGGGAGGACGTTCTGAACACGCGCAGCGCGGCGGAGATCGAGGCTTTCCTGAAAACCCCGAAGGCGAAGAGGTGAAAGGTTTCACTTCGTCCGAAGCTCGCGGACATAGTCGGTGAGCGCGATCATTTCCCCATCGCCCAAAGTCTCATGCCCGGGCATCTGCGATCCGATCACGCCGAACTTGATGATTCGCGCGATCGTTTCCTCCTTCCCATCCTGCGTGCGGATGAACGGGCCGTCGCGCAGATTGATCGGAGGCACCGGAAGCTGTCCGGCTAACATACCCTGCCCTGCGCCATCATCCCCGTGACATACGGCGCAATGCCGGGCGAAGAGCCTCTTGCCGTCCGCTGGCATGGAATTTTTCCTGTCAGGCAACCAGGCCGCCTGGCGTGCGAGCAAATCAGGAATGCTTTCGATGCCGCATTGGCGCAGATAGCTGACCAGATCATCGCCGCGACTGTCTTGGAAAAGATGAGCGTAGGACGGCATCGCGCTATCGGGTGAGAGGGCGCGCGGATCGATGAAATGCGCTTTGAGCCACGCATCGGATCGGCGCGCGCCGATGTTGGTGAGATCGGGGCCTTGGCGGCGGTTTCCGATCAGGACGGGTTGTTGTTTCAAAGTCATCTCAGCCTGCGCGGCGGTTCCCCAGATCGTTTCATCGACCGATCCGGGGCGGCTGTATTGCGAGTGGCAATGGATGCAGCCCTCCGAGATGTAAACCTGCCGTCCGCGCTCGACGGCGGATTCAGCCGATTTCCCCGCAGGTTTCCCCATGATCCATCCGCATATAATAACGATGCCTGCAACCATCGCGGGGCGGAAGAACCGTCGTCCGCTACCCAGAGAAAGAACCATCATCACGACGAGCGCCGAAACTACGATGAATGACGTAGGAACGTAGCGCAAGGTTTGCGCCATGCCGATGCCGTTGGCCGATCCAAACCAACCGGCCACCGCGAACAGCCACGCCGCCTTCCACGATGCGGATTTGGAATCCACCGCACCACAAAACCAACCCGGCCACACCACCAGCGCCACGGAATAGAGCGAAACAGCGGACGGATAAAGCCAACCCGCCGCCCACCGCGTCGAGGCATCGTTCACCCACAGCGCAGCCACCGCCAGCATCACCCACGCCGCTATGGGAACGCCCCGCGTCTTGCCACGGCTCAGCAACAGCCCGGCCAGCAGCGCGAAGCCGAGATGCAACGCGGCGTTGCGCCATAGCAGTGAGCTTCCCCACGTCGCCGATTTCAAATCCCCCTCATGCTGGATGATGAAAAACGCCGCCGAGTCCATCCACACCAAGGCCGTGAACAGAAGCAGAACCAATGGGAACGCCAACGGTCGCTTGCTCGTTGCCACTCTCCAGTCACCCGCCGGTGGCACAGCGAGCGCACCGATCCCCGCGATGGCCGCCGCGATCCATGCCTGATGCGCCGGTGATTGGGGAAACACCCAAGGCAGATTGCAAACCGCGTATCCCATCCCGGTTCCCAACGCCACCGCGCCTATCCCGCACCACCCCGGCAACAAGGCTGCGAGCGAAACCGTGGCCACGCCCAACGCCGCGCCCGTAGCCAGAGCTATCACTAGCAGAATTGTAAGCATTCCATTGAAAGCAGCGACCAGCGCCGCGACTCCCGCAACTACCAGCGCGGCGCGGATCATCTCCGGGCGCACGCCACGCCATGCCGCGAGAAATCCCGCCGCCACACCCGCCACCGCCATCGCACCTAACAGAATTTTTTCCACCACCACCCCATGCCCGGCTCCACGGATCAGCTCGACGAAAGCGAACTGCGCGAACAGCAGGAAAAACCCATACACGGCGGCGACGGTGATCGCCGCGCGAATCGCGACCCTGTTCATTCCGGCACCTCCTTCCACCAACCCGCCAGCAAGATCGCCCCCTGCCCCGCCGCCACCAACCCGTCGCTTGCCGCCACTAATAGCCACGCGGGTTCCATCGTGCCGGTGATGACCCGGACGGACAGGAAAACCGCCACCAAGATCCGCACCAATCCCGTGAACATCCACACCGCCTCCCCGTGCGCCCGTCCCGTCAAAGCCAGCCCATAGCTCAGCCCCACGGCCAGCACGAACACCCCCACCCAATTCAGGAAAATCAGCGCGTCAGCCGACAACGGCGCGATCCCTAACAGACGCAGAACCAGGAGCGGAGCCACGATCAGCAACAAGCCCGTGACGGCATCCATGCCACCCGCACCCACGCTCCACCATTTGATGATTTCCCGCTTGTTCATGATTTTTGAAATTGGATGAGCCATCGCAAGGAAACCCCCAACATTACCGCGCCACACAAAGCGCGTATCGCGAAAGCCGACGTCCGCCATAGCGGTGTTTCCACCATCCAGCGGTAATTCGCACCCTCCAGCCAACCCGCCGCAGCCAGCGCGAGGATCATCACCAGCGCGGCCGCTTGCCACAGCATCACCGAAACCCGACCGCCCAGCGCGCGCTTCGTGACAAGCACACACAGCAAGGCGCAGAACGCCGTGGTGAATCCCGCCATCGCCAGATGGGAATGCGCTACCAGCGCTTGCGTGAACTTGATGCGATCAAGGACACCGTCGTGATACATCAGGACTCCGGAAATCACCAATACACCCCACCACAGAAACATCGCCCGCAGCCAGAAGGCCGACCCACTCGGCCAGATGAATCCACGCCAATCGCGCGGCAACAACCACACCCAAGGCAGCAGCATGAGCATGGAAAAAATCTGGATCACGTCGCGGTGCGTTCCGCCGATCGCTTCCGTGATTCCGAAAACCACCCACGACACTACAAAGAACACCCATACCGGGGCATTGCTTTCCCGCGACGATTCCCCCGCCACCACTCGCGGCAAAAGCAGCATCAGCCCGACCACGAACAGCGCCGACCCCAACAGGCTCGATCCCGTCGGCCCACCCGTGGTGCGGTCGATGGGCGGATACAAGCCGGGTGAGGCAGCAAGAACCATCGACACCGGCACGACCGCCAACGCGATCAGGCCGATGAGCGTTCCGCCTTTCTTCGCGGTGCTCCACACATCCCTCCGATCCATCCATGCCGCCGCCAGCACCAGCCAGAGAACAACCTGCGCGGCCACGAACGACCACAACGCCGCGCCTTTCCAATCGAGAAAAATTTTACCGGACGTATCCCCGCCCAACCAATGCATCACCCCCACGGCAAGCGCGGCCGTCCACGCCCACACCGCCGCCGCCCCCCACGCCGCGTGAGGTGATTTATCGACCTCGTAGATGGAAAGCAGCCACGCCACCAACGGCAGCGCCGTCCAGCCGTAGAGCTGCACATTGAGATGCACCGGCACCCAGCGGCCATAAGACCAGATGCCCGCCTGAAGTCCCGGCCACATCAGCAACAGAGCCAGGTAAAGCCCCACCGCGTTTCCGAACACCAGCCAGCCCAGCGCGTGGAAAACCGATGTCGTCACCGCGTTGCGATCCCTAACAGGCTCGTCGGCGGAAAAATCCTTCTTGGAAAAGCATTCGCTCATGTGCTCGAATCCTTTCCATGAAAAGGCGACGGACGTTGGATGTATTTGATAACGTGCCTGATGATTCTATGGATGATCGAATGGATCTCAGGTTGCGCCAAACGGCCGAGGAATATGCCTCTGGAAATCATGGCACCCCCGCGAAGATCGCGATGAGCCGCATCAGAGAACGCGCTCTGAAAAGACGTTTTGAGGCACGATGAAATATGAATAGCGAGTCCGCGAAGCGGATTCTGCGGGGAGCTCACGCGCCATCGCATGTTGGCTTTGGCGCCCTCGCCGAAGCCCTGCCTGTCCCATCCCCTGCTTGCCCGCATCCTCATAGACGCCATCATGTTAAGTCCTCCATCCTGCCGTCACGCATCCGCACCGTGCGGTCGCAGCGGCTTGCGAGTTCCGCGTCGTGCGTCGCCAGCACCAGCGTCCTGCCGCGCGAACGGACAAGATCTAACAGAAGATCAAAAACCTTCCCGCGGTTGCTCTCGTCGAGTGCTCCGGTGGGTTCGTCGCAAAGAAGGATTTCCGGATCGTTCATCAGCGCGCGGCACAAGGCTCCGCGCTGGCGTTCGCCGCCGGATAGCTCCCGCACCCGTTGGCCGAGGCGATGTGCGACGCCGGTCGTCTCCGCGAGCTCGCGCAGGCGTGCCAAGCCCTCCGCGCGTTTCCCGCCCGCCGCGATCACCGGCACCATGCAGTTTTCCGCAAGGGTGAGATCCGGCATGAGATGATGCATCTGGAACACGTAGCCGATCCGGTGGCGCAGCAACCCGATGCGTGTTGCCTCGTCCACCACATCGCGCCCGGCCACACGGACGAGTCCCTTGTCCACCTCCTCCAGCCCGGAGATCACGTTGAGCAAAGTGGATTTCCCGCAGCCGGAGCTGCCACAAAGCGCGACGATCTCACCTTTCCGCACCCGCAAGGTCACGCCCTTGAGCACCTCGATGCGCCCGGCGTCGTAGCTTTTCCAGACGTCCTCGACGATGATTTCGTTCTGTTCACTCATTCGAAACGCAAGGCCTCCGCCGGTTTGAGGTTCGCGGCATACCATGCCGGGTAAAGCGCGCCCGCCAGCGCGGTGACGACCGCGAGCAGGAGCGCGCCGCCCACTTCCATCCAACCGACACGAGGCTCGATGTAGCCTTGGAGCTGAGGCACCGCGCGCGCGCATACAAAGCCACCGACACTCAATCCCCAACCAAGCGCCGTGCCGATGGCGGAGACAAGCAGCGACTCCCCGAAAATCATCCGCGCCACCTGCCCCCGCGAAAACCCGCAGACCCGCGCGATCGCCAGCTCCTTGATGCGCCCGAAGACGGAAAGGATCATCGTGTTCGTCACGCTCAAACCGCCTAACAGGAACGCGCATCCGCCCACCACCCAGGCCGTGGTTTTCATGATCCTGAACTGCGAATAGCTGCGGCTGAACTCCTCGTTCTCCAACGCGGTGAGCCGACCGTGGTTCTGTTCCATCCAATCTTTCACCTCGGAGGATTCATGTCCCTCTGCCAACGCCACGCTGATCACCGAGGAAACGCCTTCCTTGTGGAACGCCCGCTGGCAGGTGCCCAGCGGCATGAACACGCCGCCGTTTTCAAAACCGTTTTCCAGCCTCACCACGCCCGCCACGCGGTAGTTTCCCTGCCCGAGTTCGATGGTGCCGCCCGCCTTGGCGCTGAGGAAATCCGCCGCCCGTTCGCCGAGCACCACGACATCCTCACCTTCGATGAAATCGTCCGCCGATCCGCTGAGCCACTCGCCCTTGCCGATGCGCGGATCGGAAACCTCGATCCCAAAGCACGTCACCACCGGACGCTCCGGCGCGGCGATGATGCTGAAAAGAACCGGACGCGCCTCCTTCACGAACGGCTGCTTCTCCAACTCTACCGCCACCTCCACCGGCACGTTGCTGAAGAACAGATCCGAGACGTTTTTCTCAAACACCACCATCTCCGCATCGCTCTCAAGGATGCGCTCGAACATTTTCACCGCACCGCCCAGTAGGCCCACCACGCTCAGCATCGTCGCCACCCCGAGGGCGATGCCCGCCGCGCCGATCGCCGTGCGTACGCGGTGGCGTCGCAGGTTGGTGAAAATCATTCTCCAGAGACTCATCGCGATGATCCGTCAGCTTGCGGCGCGCACGGCATCGTGCGGCACCATCCCGGCATTCGTCGGCAATGTCACCCGCAGCGGAGCGAGCATCCCCCAGCGTTCCGGAGCTCCCGGCAAAGCCGCTTGCACTCGGTCGCCCATTTGGCGCACCCGCTTGAAGCGCCGCAGCGCCGACTGGAAACCTTCCGCGAGAATCAGGTTGGGGCGTCCCATTTCCTGATCGCGGCCGCCGGTCTTGCCGCTTTCCTCCGGGCTACAAAGGACATCCTTCAGATCGTCCGCCGCCTGATAGGCAAGCCCACGCAGCAGCCCGATCCGGTCAAGCAACTGGATTTCCCGTTCCGTTCCGTTTCCGATGAGGGCGGGAAGCACCAAGGTGAGGCGCAATAGGTCGCCCGTTTTCCGAGCGGCCACTTCGCTCACCTCGCTGGGCGATTGTTCGCCGCGCCAGCCCTGCAGGTCAAAAGCCTGCCCGCCGATCACCCCGCGCGTGCCGAGGCGGGCATCCACCCAGTCGCCGGCGCGCTCGCGACGCTCGGACGATGTCCGGCGGATCCCTTGCCAGATCATCGCGTAACCCCGGTTGATGAGGGCGAGGGCGGCGAGCATCGCCACCGCTTCGCCATGCGCAACGTGCGGACATGTGGCGCCGCGCCGGGTGCGGGCGTCATCCATCGCCGGGAGATCATCGAAGACCAGCGAAGCCGTGTGCAGATACTCGATTCCACAGGCCACCGCTCGCGACGATTCCTCAGGGGCGCCCATGGCGATCCCCAGCTGATAGGCGGTGACCGCGCGCACCATCGATCCCGGCCTCGCGAGGATGTCGCCGAGCGCCGCCGCGAGGCGTGGCTCCACGCGATCCATCGATCCCATGCCGTGGGCGAAGCTACCCGCCATCAGCGCCCTCGCGCATCCCGTGCGCCGTTTCCACCATGATTCCGGTGTCATAGTTTTTTAATGAGTTATGGAATATCAGTTGACCTTGCCGACCACGTGGAAGCGCACCTTGAGCCTGGGATCCACCGTCATCACCGCCATGGTGCGGATGACGGGCAGTTTGAAATTCTCGTAGTCCAGGGAAACCGTGCCGTCGATGGTGACCCAGTCTCTGTCCTTCTTCACCGAATAGGGGAAGGAAACTTCCTGGGGAACGCCGTGGATCTTCAGCGTTCCCATGCCGTGCGTTTTTCCGTCCTTGTCCGTCCAGGATTTCGTGAAACGGAAGGATCCCTTCGGATCGCCGCCGCCCAGCCACTTGAGCATTTGCTTGTCACGGTCGGCGTCGCCTGTTTCCAGATCCTTGAAGCTCCAGCCGAGTTCGAAGCCTTCGGGTTTCATCGACGCAGTGTCACCGGAGACCCTGGCGGTGTATTTTTTAAGCGTCCCGGTGAAGTCATGTCCGGTGGCATGGGCATCCACGTGGATGCGGCTGCGCGAGGAGTCCACATCCAGCGTGGCGGCGTGTCCCGGCGCCGCGCTGAGAATGATTCCTATGAGTGCGAGGTTGGCTTTTGCTTTCATGATTGATTGTTTCAGTGTCACTCCATGAGCGGCATGGACAAGCTCACCATTCTTTAGAAATTTCTTATCCTAAATCACTTCGCACATTCGGGTCGGAGTGTGAATGTCATAGCTAAAATGAAAACCCCAGCCGCATTACACCAAAGCCTCGGGCTTCCGCTGCTTCATGCGGCGTGCCTGCTTCCGCTCCTCACCGGTTCCGCCCGGGCGAGCATCGCCTACGGCAGCATCAACAACTTCGACACGGTGAACGACACCGGAAGCGAATGCCACGGGTTCGAGATCGAGGACTGCCGCAGCACCGACGTCAGCCACACCTACAACTACAACCACTACGGCACGCCGAAAATCTCCCAGGATGACACCATCGTCGGGCATCCGAAATGCGTCATCCGCTGGGAGAGCAGGAAAAACCCGGACGGTTCGTGGGCATCCTACACAGCCATTCCAAGCGGGCCGATCTCTCCAACGAACGGCCACCAGTTCACCGATCCGAACGTCAACTTCGGCGGCGAGCACTTTGGCGTGGGCTACCGCCTGGCGGTAGGCGCGATCCGCTACAACTGGCTCGTTGATGACGGTTCCGGCAATCTCATACGCGGTGGTGCGGTGCAGGTCTCGACGCCGAGTTTCACCTATTACCCGCCCATACCTCCCGCAATTGGAATCCCGGCCGTGCCGGCGCAGGTGCAAGCGGTGATCGAACCGCCGGAACCGCCCGAAGTCCCGGAGGTTCCCGGTTTGGAATTCGGCCCCGCCGTCTGGGTGAAGGAAATCCGCACCACCACCCACAACAGCGAAAAGGTGGAACTGCGCGACCTCATATCCGACGATCCGAACGATCCCGATGATGTGAACTGGCGCAACGGCGAGCCCGATGAGGTCGAGGTGGAATGGCAGATCCTCCAACGCGAGTTCAGCAAGCCGGACGGAGGCAACAACGGGCGACTGGTGGCCGCACCCGAGAATCTCGACAACGGGGACGAGGTGGTCACGCGCCGCTACGAGTTTTACGAATACCTCGGCCCCATCGATGAGAACGGCGAGGCCAAGGCCAGCAGCGTGGGGCCTGATGATATCCACGGCGAGGGGATCAAGACAATCAACGGCGAGGAAGTGGATCTTTCCACCGTCATCGTGGTCGGCGAATACAAGGGCGCACAGATGGCCGCCGTAGATGTGGAGGGAGGTCTCGGCCTGATCGATCACGTCAGCGAAGGGGAAATCGATGTGCCCTACACCGACAGGCGCCTGGTGGTGGAGGGCTCTCTGCCTTTCATGGCCACCATCGAGGGCGCACTGCCGGTCGGCATGGAATTCGACACGCTCACCGGCATACTCTCGGGAACGCCGGAGGGCAGCGGGGAGTTTCCCTTCGTGGTCACGGCAGGCGACGGTGCGAGCCCGCCGGTGAAGAAAAACTACGTCCTGATGATTGCGGAAGCGGGCGCGGCCTTGCCGCCGTCCTATGTGGTCGACACCATGCCGCAACCCGCCGAAGCGGGCAGCACCTCGGGAAGCGGTTCCTTCGCACCCGCCGGCGAAGTCACAGTGCTGGCGACTCCCGCTCCCGGGTACCGGTTCGTGAACTGGACGGACAACGGTGAAGTCGTCGGCACCCGCGGCAGCCTCACATTCACCATGGGTGACGTGAACCGTTCCCTCACCGCCCATTTCGTGATCGCGGATGTGCCCACGCCTCTCACAATCACACCCGCAACGACTCCCGGGGTGGCATTTTCGATGGAGTGGTCGATGCTTCCCACCGGCTGGGTGCTGGAGGAAAGCCCGGACATGTCTCCCGGATCGTGGATCGACTCGACACGCCCGGATGCGCCGCATGACGGCCTGCATCATGTGGAGATGCCGTCACCGGCACCCGCGCAACGTTTTTTCCGCCTCAAAAAACCGTGAGTATCCCGGCGATGCGATTGGCCGGAACCCGGCCATATGAAAATCCCCAAACCGTGCTTCACGGCGGCACGGCATACCGGCAGGATTGCGCCATGCGAATCCTCCTTGCCGAAGACGATGTGCGGCTGCGCAAGCACCTGGTTGCCGCGCTGCGGCATGCGGGGCATGAGGTGGATGAAACGGGCGACGGCCTGGAGGCTTTGCATCTGATGGAAGGGAGCACTCATGATGCCGCCGTGCTGGACATCACCATGCCGGGGATGGACGGCGTGAGCGTGATCCGCGCGGCCCGCGAGCGCGGCAGCCGGGCAACGTTGGTGCTGTCCACCGCGCGCGGCGAGGTGGGCGACAAGGTGGCGGGACTCGATGCCGGTGCCGACGACTACCTGGTGAAACCCTATTCCACCGAAGAACTTCTTGCACGGCTGCGCGCTGCGGATCGCCGCACCAAGCCGGAAAACTCCAATCTCCTGCGCGTCGCCGATCTGGAGATCGATCTGCTTTCCCGCACGGCGATGCGAGGAGGTGAACGCATCGTTCTCACCAACCGCGAGTTCGCGCTGCTTGAAACGCTGGCACAAGCCTCGCCGCGTCCCGTTTCCAAAGCCATGCTCGTCGATCAGGTTTGGGATCATTATTTCGATCCCGGATCCAACGTGGTGAATGTTTACGTAAACTACCTGCGGAAGAAAATCGATCTGCCGGGCTTGAAACCGCTGATCCACACCCTGCGTGGGGTGGGCTTCGCGCTGAGGGAGGAGGAAACGCCGTGAGCTTCCGTTTCCGCATCGCGGCGTGGGTCGTGGTATCATGCACGCTGCTGATCGCGGTGATGATGTTCACGGGATACCGCCAGCTCGAGGAGGAGCTGCGCGAGGGGCGCACGGATCCCACCCATCCGGGAACGGCGGAATGGACGATCCACAACAGCTATGCCGAGGAGGAAATACGCGAGATCCTCGCCGAGATGACGCGCTCATGGCTCTGGACGGGATTACCGGTCATAGCGCTCTCTCTCTTTGCCGGGCTTCTGCTCGCGCGCCGCTCGCTGCGGCCGGTGCATGACATCAACCGACAGCTCACGGACATGCGGCCGGATTCCCTCCACGGCGGCATCAGGATTCCAGAGGCGGATCCGGTCATCGGGGATCTGGCGAACCACCTCAACGGCCTGTTGGAAAAAGCCGGCACCGCCTACCAGGAAATGGCCGAGTTCTCCGCAAGGGTGGCGCACGAGCTGCGCACCCCGCTGATGCTTTTGCGGCTGCGTATCGAGAACGCGCCGCCGGGCATGCCTCCCGCTTTCCAGGAGGAATTGCAGGATGAGCTGGCGCGGCTTTCGCGCTTCGTCGAGCGGGCGTTGCTCGCCTCGAAGGCCGAGCAGGGAGCCTTGCTCGCCGCGCCGTCATCACTCTGCCTCAGCGATCTTGTCCGGGACGTTTCCGAGCAATACCAGCTCCTCGCCGAAGAGCGGAGGCTCGGCATGACCGTGGAAATCAAGCCGGAAATCCGAATCGAAGCGGACGCCGACCTGCTTCGCCAAGCCCTGCACGGCCTGATGGAAAACGCCGTCCGCTATGCGAAATCATCGATCTGCGTTTCCTGCGCCATCCAGGGTGGGAAGGCGGCTCTGGACATCCGCAACGACGTGGATCCGGTCACCATCGCCACCGGAGGTCTCGGGCTGGGTCTGCGCCTCGTCCGCGGCATCTGCAAGGCTTGCAAATGGCGCTTCGGGTGCCAATCGACGGACAAGGATTTCCAAGCCTGCATCCGCTTCGAGGCGCGCGCCGCCTAACACTCTCCACAAACAAACCAACACCATGATCCATCGCATCATCGCAACCGTCGCCGTCACAACGGCACTCGCCCTCGTCCCCGCAAACGCCGATCCATACGCCGCAGGCTCCAAGGTCGAGGCTTTCAGCGCCAAGACCCAGCACGACAAAGAGTTCACCCTCAAGCCGTCTGAAACGCGCTTCCTTCTGGTCACCCACGACATGGAGACAGGGAAAAAAGCCAACGCCGTTCTCACCACGGTGGGGCCGGAAAACCTCTCCGGGAAGAAGGTCGTCTACCTCGCCAACATCCACGGCATGCCGGGCGTGGGGCGGATGTTCGCCCTGCCGAAAATGCGCAAATACTCCCACACGATCATACTCGGCGACGACTCGGCGCTCATCGCGAAATTTCCCGAGGAAAAAAACAAGGTCACCGTTCTGAAGCTTTCGGGTGGCAAGGTGACCTCCGTGAAATACTGGAATCCCGGCGTGGATCCCTTGGAAGATTTCCTCAAATAGGGATGTTGCGGGGGATTTCGATGATTTTCCCCACCACTCCGGATAAGAAACTCTCGGGCGGGATGCGCTTCGCGAGCAGGGCGCTTTCCAGCAGCAGCGGCGGCTCTCCCATCGGTTCGTCCGTGAGCCGGAATGTCCCCCAGTGCATCCCCACCGCACGGCGGCAGCGGGTATCGAGGAAAACCTCCGCCGCCTCGTCCGGATTGAGATGGACGGGGCGCATGATATGCCGCGGCTGATACGCACCGATCGGGATCATGCCGAAATCCACGTCGCCGTATGTTTCGCCTATCCCGCGGAATCCCGCACAATACCCGCTGTCACCCGCATGCCATAGCGACCCTTCCGGGCTGTCGATACGCCAGCCGCACCAATGCGCTTGATCCCTATCGAAAGGGCTGCGTGCCGTGAAATGCTGGGCGGGGGTGGCGGTCGCCTTCACGCCGGAAGTGAGCGGAAGCGACCCGTGCCAGGCGATCTCGTTCACCTCACGGAATCTTTTTTTTCTCAGCCATTTCCCGTGTCCTTCGGAAACCAACAGAGGTGTGCCGGTGCCGAGAGCGCGCAAGGTCGGCAGATCAAGGTGGTCGTAATGGGAGTGCGTGAGCAGCACCGCATCGATGCGCGGCAAGCCGCCGAGAGCGCAGGGTGGGGGGATCAACCTCCGCAAGGACGGAAATGGAAGGGGGGCGCAGTGATTTGAAAAGACCGGATCGATGAGCAGCGAGAGTCCGCAACCCTGGATGAGAAACGAGGCATGCCCCAGCCAAACCGCCCGCCAGCCTGACGGCGGAACTCCGGCGATGGACTCCGGATCGAGCGGAGCCCAGGGAGCGGGCGTATCCGGAGCATCGGGCAGGCGTGCCTGTTCCCGGATACCCAGCCCAAGCTTCCATCGGATCACGTCCCGCAAGCCATGCTTCGGGTGCGGCCAGGGATTGGAAAAGCGCGGGTTCATACTTTGTGCGGAGATGAGGCCAGCATGCGACCTTGCGCATCGAGGCCACATGCGTAGGCATCACTTCTTCCTCTTCGGCGTCTTCCTGCCGGAGTAGTCTGACCATTCGGCGTTGGTCTTCGGCTTGTCCTCGGAGGCAACTGGCTTGGCATCCATGCCCATGGTCTCCTTAGCGATTTCATGCCAGGCCTTCGCCATGACGGCGACGCGTTCGGGCTGTTTCGACGCGAGGTTGTTGAGCTCCGTGCGGTCTTTGGACATGTCGTAAAGCTCCCAAGGCAGGCTTTTGAAGGAGACGAGTTTCCAGTCGCCATCGCGGAGGCCGCGGTCGGAGCCGAAGAGGAGATGGATGGGCGGGCGGCTTTCCACTCTCCCTCCGGCAAGTATGGGGACAAGGGAGATTCCGGCGAGCGGGGTCGGTTCGCGGCCGGGGTAGGAGGCGGGGATTTCCGCTCCGGCGATTTCCGCGAGGGTGGGCAGCAGATCGACCAGGTGGGCGGGCGTATCCGTGACCGAGCCTTTGGGAGCCTTGATCCCCGCTGGCCAGTGGAAAACGGCAGGGGAGCTGATGCCTCCTTCGAACTGGTTCTGCTTGTAGTAGCGGAACGGGGTGTTGCGCGCCCATGCCCAGCCGGTGCTGTCGCTCCATTTCGTCCCGGGCAGATAGGGTTCCTCATCCTTCCCTACGTTCCGGCGGTCGTAGGGGCATGCACCGTTGTCTGAGAGGAAAACGATGAGCGTGTTTTCGAGTTCGCCCTTGGCCTCAAGATCGGCGATGATGCGACCGGTCTCGCGATCCACGCGGTCGATCATTCCGGCAAGCGCAGCCATTCGCCGGGATTCCCAATCGCGGATCTCCGGGGAGAGCGAATCCCATGCCGGGATGTGGTCGGGGCGCGGTGAGGGTTTGGTGTCGGCGGGCAGCAGCCCCACCTCTTTCTGTTTCGCAAAGCGCGAGGTGTTCATCTCGTCCCAGCCGCCTTCGTAACGGTGGCGGTATTTTTCATAATCCTGCTTCAACGGCTGTAGCGGCGCATGCGGTGCGTTGAAGGCGATGTAGAGGAACCACGGTTTCTTCTCCTTGCGCGCCTCTGCGATGAAACGCAAACCGTAATCGACGTTGGCTGCGGTGGTGTAGAAGCCTTCCTTGGGCACATCCCATTTCTCGCCGTTGAGGCGGAAGGTGTTGTCGCCGGTGTAGTAGTTGGTGGCGCCGGAGAGGTGTCCGAAATATCGCTGGAAACCGAAATCGGTGGGCTCCTTGTCGAGGTGCCATTTCCCGGTCATCGCGGTGGAGTAACCGGCGGGCGCGAGGATTTCGGGAATCGTGACTGCCTTTTTCATCGAGGTGTCCCCCGCCTGGATGCACCAGCGACCGGTGAGCAGGCTGACGCGCGAGGAGTGGCACTTCGCGGTGTTGTAGAACTGCGAGAAACGCAGGCCGTTGGCGGCTAAGCGGTCGAGGTTCGGGGTTTCGATCTCGCTTCCGTAGCAGCCGAGGTCGGAATAGCCGAGGTCGTCGGTGAGGATGACGAGGATGTTGGGCTTCTCCGTGGCGCGGAGTAACGGGGCGAGGCAGATACAAAGTGCGAGGGTTCGGATCATGGCGTTATTCATTTTCGTGAAGAAGCCGACCGCAGGCGCGGCTGTCCGTTAGCCGCGGCGTTTGCGGACGGCTTCGGCGAGGGTGTCGAGCACTTGCACGGTGTCGTCCCAGTTGATGCAGGCGTCGGTGACGGACTGGCCGCGGGTGAGTTTTGTCAGATCGGGGTTCAGCTTCTGGTTTCCCTCGACGAGGTTCGACTCGATCATCACCGAGGTGATCGTGCGCGATCCGGCGGCGATCTGGCGGGCGATGTCACCGGCGACGAGCGGCTGGTTGCGGTAGTCCTTGTTCGAGTTGCCGTGCGAGCAATCGACCATCACGGAGAGCGGCAGGTTCTGCTCGGTGAGCATGGCCTCGACGGCGGCGATGTTCTCCGCCGAGTAGTTCGGGCCGGTTTTTCCGCCGCGCAGGATGAGGTGGCAGGAGGTGTTGCCGGCGGTGGAGACGATGGCGGAGACGCCCTGTTTGGTGACCGAGAGGAAATGGTGGGGGCGGGAGGCGGAGAGGATGGCGTCGAGCGCGAGCTGGATGGAGCCGCCGGTGCCGTTCTTGAAACCGACCGGCATGGAGAGGCCGGAGGCGAGTTCGCGGTGGATCTGGGATTCAGTGGTGCGTGCGCCTATGGCTCCCCATGCGATGAGATCCGCGAAGTATTGCGGGGAGATCGTGTCGAGGAACTCGGTGCCTGCGGCGACGCCCATGTTGGCGAGGTCGAGCAGGAGCTTCCGGGCGACGCGGAGGCCTTGGTTGATATCGAAGGAATCGTTGAGGTGGGGATCGTTGATGAGGCCTTTCCAGCCGACGGTGGTGCGCGGTTTCTCGAAATAGACGCGCATGATGATGCAGAGTTCCTTGGCGTGGCGGTCTGCCTCGGCCTTCAGTTTTGAGGCGTATTCGAGCGCGGCGTCGGGGTCATGGATCGAGCATGGGCCGACGATGGCGAGCAGGCGGTCATCCGTAAGGTTAAGTATGGCATCCGCCTCGGTGCGGGCGGTATGGACCACGGTGGCGGCCTGCTCGTTGATGGGCAGGTAATAGGCGAGAACCGCAGGGGAGATGAGCGGATTGATGCCGGAGATGCGAAGGTCGTCGGTGCGGTGCTTGGTCACGGGGCGAAGGTGATAACGCCAACGGGTGCGGTTTGCCAGATTTATGTTGCGGGCTTTCCATGCTGAGTGCCCACCTGACGGCAAGCAATGCTCGCCGCAGGATACGCATTGGAGATAGGGGAAGGGCCTGCATCCAGCGCCCGGATTCTTCTCATCGAAGAAGGGCGCTTAGATCGACTGTGAGGCATCTCACCGCAGGCACAGCTAAACCACCCCCGTGGATCACATCATGGAATTGGGAATGGAGCCGGCTGACGGACTCGAACCGTCGACCTACTGATTACAAATCAGTTGCTCTACCAACTGAGCTAAGCCGGCCATGCCGTTTTGGGGCGGCGAGGGTTTATCCGTGTTGGATGGGTATGGCAATGGCAAACTCACATCCAGCTCACTTGGAGCCGGTGCCGGGCAAGAAGCGGTAATAGACCTCGAGCATCAGCGCCGCCATGCAGGTTGCCATGTGGGTGTTGATCGGGCCGTGCTTGATTCCTCCCTGGGTCCAGGAGCCGTCCGGACTCTGTGCCTTGATGAGCTCGTCGCGGAACATGTTGTTGTAGTCGTCCCATTCCCTGCCTCCATGGTTCATCATGGCCTGGGCGTGATAGTAATGGTAGTAGAGGTTGGCACTTTCATCGCCCCATTTGAATTTCTCGTTATCCACGATCCACTTGATGCCTTTGCGCGCCGCGTTGGAGCTGCCCTTGTCCCACATCTGGAAGGCGAGCACGCCGCCGCCGGTGAGGCCGGGGCTCCTGCTCGAATCGTTGCGATAGCCGATGGCTCCGTCATTGCCCTGGACCTTCTCGAGCCAGCCGAGCGCGTCGCGGATGGTGGACTTGAACTTGCTCTCAGTCCACAGGCCGGTGTGCTTGCAGGCTTTGAGCGCCTGGATCTGCCAGAAACCGACGGAGTTGTCTCCGCTGTTGGTGGATTCGAACTTGTAGACCCAACCACCGCTTTCGCCTTGGCCTTGCATGATGATGTCGCCTGCTTTCTTGGTGACGGTATCAAGATCGGGGATCTTGACGTTGAGGGTTTTGCAGAAGGTGTAGGACTCGGCGAGGGCGTAGGTGGCGATGCCGTGGTCATAGACCCACTGGATGGAATTGAGATCCTTGTTGGTGAGCCTACCATCGTTCTTAAGGCCGTTGTTGACGAGGTAGGTGATGCCCTTGAGGACGGTTTCGCCGTATTTTTCGGAAAGCGGCGTCTCGCAGTGGCCGAGGTAAACAAGGATGGCGAAGCCTGTCATGGCAACGGGGTGGGTGGTGTCCCAGCTGCCGTCCGCATTCTGCTTGGATTGGAGCCAGTCGAGAGTTTTCACGACAGCCTCCTCGCCTTGTATGGTGCCGCCGGTTTCCTTGAGCCTTGCGAGGCGGTCTTCCTTGGAACAACGGCTGCGCATGGTGGCGGGTATGCCAGCGAAACCTCCGGCGCCGCCGCCGTCGCCGCCATCGCCCCAACCGCCGCCGAAGTCCTCACCGTCGCCGAAATCGGCGTTGGGAGTGACCACGTCGATCTCGGGCACGGGGATCGCAGTGGGGGAGACGGTGTTCGCAGCGATGACCTTGGTCATCGAGCTGCTCGGGGCGGAGGGCTTGCGCTGGATCTGGTTGTTGACCTTTTTCACCTGCTGCTCGTTCTCCTCGCTGAGGGATGCGGCGTAGGTAACGATGGTCGGGGTTTCCTTGAGGATATTTGGCAGCATGAAAATGCCCAGGATGAGGGCGATGAGCACGATGACCAGGATGGAGATCACGATGGATGAGATCGTGGAATTGCGCTTCTGTGCGTTCAGGCGCGCTTGTGCTTCTTCGCTGAGGTGTGCGTGGATACTCATGGGATTGGATGGTTTTTCGGAGGTATTGTCTAGGGCAAGCTACCCTCCGCAGCGCCGTTGGCGAGCGGAAAACGCAGTTCGACACTGCCTGAACGCGTGTCCCGGAATTTTTCTTGGCAAAAAATCGCATTTTTCTCCCGGTTTCCCGCCCCTGAGCCGGTTGCGGCTCATTTCCCGCCGGTTCCGGGCAGGAAACGGTAGTAGACCTCAAGCATCAGAGCCGCCATGCAGGTTGACATGTGGACATTGATGGGCCCGTGCTTGATGCCGCCCTGTGTCCAGGATCCGTCCGGGTTCTGGGCCTTGATGAGCTTGTCGCGGAACATGTTGTTGTAGCCTTCCCACTGCTTGCCGCCGTGGTTGATCATGGCCTGTGCGTGGTAGTAGTGGTAGTAGAGGTTGGCGCTTTCATCGCCCCACCCGAACTTCGCGTTCTCTGCGATCCACTTGATGCCGTCCCTGGCCTCCCTGGAGCGGCCTTCGTCCCACATCTGGAAGGCGAGCACGCCGCCGCCGGTGAGGCCGGGGCTTTGGGCGGGGTTGGCCCGGTAGCCGATGGCTCCGTCCTTGCCCTGGACTTTTCCCAGCCAGGCGAGCGCATTGCGGATGGCCGGCCTGAACTTGCTGTCAGTCCAGAGGCCGGTGTGCTTGCAGGCCTTGAGCGCCTGGATTTGCCAGAAGCCCACGGAGTTGTCCCCGCTTTCGGTGGACTCGAACTTATAGACCCAGCCGCCGCTGTTTCCTTGGCCTTGCATGATGATGTCGCCGGCTTTCTTGGTGACGGTGTCTAGCTCGGGGATCTTCACATTGAGTGCCTTGCAGAAGGTGTAGGACTCGGCGAGGGCGTAGGTGGCGATGCCGTGGTCATAGACCCATTGGATGGAGTCGAGATCCTTTTCGGTGAGCCTGCCGTCTTTCTCCAGTCCTTTGTTCACGAGGTAGGTGATGCCTCTGAGGACGGTCTCGCCGTATTCTTCCGAGAGTGGGGTCTCGCAGTGGCCGAGGTAAACGAGGAGCGCGAAACCGGTCATGGCGACAGGGTGATCGCCTGTCCAACTGCCGTCCGGGTTCTGCGTCGCCTTGAGCCACTGCAGGGATTTCACCACGGCTTCCTCGCCCTCGATGGTGCCGCCTGTTTCCTGCAAGCGGGCGAGACGGTCTTCCTTTGAGCAGCGCTTGCCAAAACGGGGATCGAGCTTGGTAAATTCAGGCCCGCCTCCGGGGCCGTCGCTGTCTCCGTTGAAGTCGCCGAAGTCATCTCCATCGCCGAAATCGACACTCGGGGTGCCAACGATGGTATCAGGTACGGGGATCGCCGTAAGTGA
Organism: Akkermansiaceae bacterium; assembly: GCA_017798145.1. Classification (NCBI taxonomy): domain Bacteria; kingdom Pseudomonadati; phylum Verrucomicrobiota; class Verrucomicrobiia; order Verrucomicrobiales; family Akkermansiaceae; species Akkermansiaceae bacterium. The sequence goes on from CP059069.1 coordinate 3,810,192, forward strand.
GGCTGTGTTCGCGACCAATACCTTGGTCATCGTATGGCTCGGCGGCGAGGGATTCTGGCGCAATGAGGTTTTCACCTTTGGCCTTTCGATATCCGGCTCCGCTTTTTCGCCCGGCACCCAGGTAACACCCGGTTTGTATGGCTCTAGGATTGGGGGCAGCAGGAAAATCCCCAGCACGAGGAAAATGAGGACGACGGCGAGGGCTGAGATCACGATCGAGGAGACCGTCGAGTTGCGCTTCTGCGCATTGAGTCGGGCTTGCGCCTCTTCGCTGAGGTGTGCATGGATGCTCATGGTGGTTTTTGGTTCGGTTGCCGCAAGGCCTCCGCTCCGCCACCATGGCGCATTGGGATGCCTGCATATGTTTAGCGAACGCCCCGCTAGCGATTTCCCTTGGGTGGGATTTCAGTCCTCTCTTTGCGCGAGCCTCTCCAGCAACACACGGCAACCGTCCTCCAGCAGGTCGATCACCCGCGCGAATCCGCGGTTGCCGCCGTAGTAAGGGTCGGGGATCTGCGAGGCCTCGTGTTCTTCCAGGAAACCCACGAAGGGCTTCACCTTGTGGTGGAAATTTCCTGAGGGATCGAGTGCGAGGGTGTCCGCGAGATTCTCCTCATCCATGGTCAGGAGGATGTCGAAATCGCGCAGGTCATCGGCCGTCAGTTGACGAGACCGGCCTTCCACCACGTAGCCCCTTTTCGCCAGATGGGCGGCCATCCTCGGATCGGGCGGGCTGCCTTTGTGGTATCCTATCGTACCTGCGGAATCGATCTCGAAGCCCGCATCCAAGCCCGCCCCGCCCACCATTTTCCGGAACACGATCTCGGCGGCGGGGGAGCGGCAGATGTTGCCCATGCAGATGAAGAGGACGCGTTTCATATCCGTTAGAAAGTCCCGCCGATGGCGAAGTGCCAGGTGCCGCCCGGCTCAGCGGCGTCCTTGGTTAGGTTGTGCCCGTATTCCAGGCGCACAGGGCCGATGGGCAGGTCGAAGCGTATCCCCAGCCCCGCCGCAATCTCCAGCCCGCCCTCCCGGATTCCGGTGTAATTCCCGGTCACCGCCCCCGCATCCATGAAGGCCACCAGCGTCGCCGGCCCGCCAATGCTGCGGCTCAGCTCGGTATTCACCGCCCAGCTGAAATCCCCGCCATACGGATCGCCCCCGAAGGATGGGCCGAGCTCCCTTTCCGGGAAACTGCGCACGCTGCGGGCGCCGCCGTTGAAAACCCGCAGATCCACCGGCAGGTCCCGGATATCCCCGGATGGGGATACCCAGTTGGCAAAGCCGCCGATACCGAGCTGATAGGTTTTCCCCAGCGGATGGTGCCAGCCGCCCTGCAGGCCGAACCTCGAATAGGGCTCCGCCCCGTCGCCCACCGCCGCCCCGATCTGGATAGGGATGCTGAGATGCCAGCCGTCCTTTGGCAGCACCTTGTTGTCCCGGAAATCCCATTTCTGTGTGAACGCGATCCGCAGGTGGCTGTAGTCCGTTTCTCCCAGCAGGGCAGGGGGCAGGCCCTTCTCGGATACAGTGACGAACGAATACGCGAGCAGCAGATCCATCGCGTAATGCTCTGTCACATCCCATGACCATCCCGCCTCCACGCCGGTCTCGATGGTGGTGTATCCGTCGAAGCCGCGGATCAGGGAAAAGAGCCGTTGGTGGGAGGTTACGTCCGTGCCTCGCCACCATGGGTTCGTTAGCCTGAGCTCGCCAAGCACACCGCGCCCGCTCAGCTCCAGCCCGGCGGAAAGGCCGCGCAGTTCGCCGTGGAAATTCCTATCGGCGTAGCCCGCCCGCAGCAGCGGCCCGTTGAATGATCCGGCGCCCGCCGCGAGGCTGAACTCCTTTGCCCTTGCCTCCTCGAAGTGAAGTGTCGCATCGATGCGTTTCCTCGCCACCTCGTTGGTCTCCAGGCGCACGGAATCGAAGGCGCCGGTGCCTAACAGATCCCGGATCTTCCCGTTCATCGCCGCCTCGTCGTACCACTCGCCCTCGAGGGATTTCATGATCTGCTTGACGCGCCTTCCGCTCGTCCTTTCGAGGCCTTCGGAGTGGATTTCCAGCAGCCTTACGCGTGTCCCAAGGCGGATCTCGAACTCCGGATAGAACCTGTCTCCCTCCAGCCGCCGTTCCATCCTGATATCCGCATCGGGATAGCCCCGGCTGTTGAAAGCCTCTATCATCGCGGCGCGCAGGCCGTTGACATTTTCCGTGCTCGCCCACCGGCCGATGTATGGCTCCCAGGTGGTGGCCGCCCGCTTCACACCTCGCCCGTCCGGGCTGAAAACCGTGGGCCGCCCGATGCGGAACCTAGAGCCGCGATCCACCGCCACGGTGATGTCCACCTCGCCCGTTTCCGAATCGGCATCCTGTTTTAGCAAGACCGCCTGCGCATCCCAGTAGCCCTGTGCCATGAGCTGCTGGGAAACGTAGGAAAGCCCTGTTTCCAGATCCTCCTCGCGGAAGGGCGGCGTGCCCGTGCCGAAGCTCTCATTCCTTTTGGCAGGCACCGAGAATAGCTCCGCGAGGCTCTCAGCATCCTCATCGCCGGTGATCTGCACCTTCCCCAGCGAGAAACGCAGGCCCTCGTCCACCGTCAGAACGATGCGGCCTGATCCCTCGATGCGGGGGGTCACTTTCACGGCCCTGAAGCCGTCGTTGCGGAGTGCTTCCGTCACGAGGAAAGCCGCGTCCGCCGCTCTCCAGCTTGTCGCTGGCTTGGAGCGGACATAGGCGAGTCGGCCGGCCATGAGCCGGAGGACATCGCTCTGACTCTTGCTCTTCATCCCCTGGATATCGATCTCCGTCTCGCCCACTGCGGAAAGCGCAAGCGCGTGGGCGACGGCCATGGCCTGTAGGAAACGTCTCATCGGAACCGCAACCTCCATATCGCCATGAACCTCTGATCCCCCTCTTCGCCCAGCCCGGCGGAAAGGAACCACTTCTCGCTGAGTTTCAATGTCGCGGAAGTGTATGAGTCCGAATCGTATGGATCGGATTCCGCGAGGCTGAAATCGACATTGTCCAACAGCCCTAGCACCGGACGCAGTTGTTTCCCGAAGAGGAACCTGCCCTTCCGCATCTCCTCGATCAGGAGCTGCATTGCGCGCGAGGAGGCCGCCTGGGAATCCTCCAGCCCGGCGGCGGTGGTGCCGGTGGCCAGCAGGGTCATGATCTCGTTTTCCGGAAGCGGAGGCTGGGAGGTGAGCAAGAGCTGCGGATCGGACGCCTTCCCATATGCATAAATCTGCACGCGGTAAGGGCGCGGCTCGGATGTGCCGCGTATCTCCAGCACTGGATCGAAGCCCGTCTGCGGTGTGAAATTGAGGAGACCCTCGCGGATTTGCAGCGTGCTGAATGGCAACCGCGCCACCAGCTCCGCCACGCGCACCTTGCCGTTCGGCTTCGGATCGCCGAGGGTGCCGCCGATGCGCAGCGCGGCCTCCACGCGACCCGCCCCAAGGTTCCCCCGGATGAGGATGGGGTCTATCGTTTTGACCACCACATCCACCGTCCACTCGCTGAAAGGTGCAGGCACCGCCGCCCCGGGATTTTCCGGAGCATCGACTTTCGGAAGCGCTGCGGCGGAGGGGCTGAGGAAAGGTTTCCCGATGGGGATGAGATCCATGTCCTTGAAAAACACGCTGTCGATGATGCCGATCTCGCCGCTGAGCTTTGCATCCGCCATGACGCCCGCCAGCCTGAGATCCGCGTTCGCGCGCATGATGAGGAAATCGTTCCTGACAATTGGCAGCCCCGTGCCTTTCACGGAAAGCTCGAAGCCGCCGAGGCCGTCGCCCGCCTCGTTCTTCAGATCGAGGTTTCCGGAGATTTTCAGGTCACCCCCTGCGATGTCCGCGATTCCGCCATTGATTTCCAAGGTCTCCAGATCGGCGGCCACCTCCAGCGAGATCCCGTCCAGCGGAGGGATCGCGCTTCCCTTCATCCGCAATTTTCCGCCGAAAAGTTTCAGCCTGCCATCCACATCCGGTGCGCCGACCGTCCCGGCGATGGTTAGCCTGCCCTCCGTCACGCCGCCGAGTTCCTCCGCGCCGGGGATGAGGGATTGGAAACGCGACAGCTCGACCCTCGGCAAATCCAGCGTTCCGGTGATCGCCTCGGCTTTCAGGCTCTCCGTGTCCTCCGCCCATTTCCTCGGGAGGAAAGCCATCTCCGCCGTGAGTGTCGCGGGCGCGTAATCCTTCGCGACCGCCTCTGCGGAAACCGCCGCCCGGCCATCGCGCGCCTTCACCTTGAGCGTCACATCCGACAGCGGGATATCGGGTTTCCCGGCCACCCCCACATCGCGGATCTCCACCACCGCATCCACCTCCGGCGCGGTCAGGCTACCCGCGATTTTCAAATCCACTTTCCCAGTCGCCTTGTCGTCAAGCTGCTCCAGCCCCTTCACCCATGGCCGCAGCTTCGCGAGCGGCAGTGTCTCGGTCACGAGTGTGAGAGCCAGAGGCCGCGCATCCGTTTCGAGAAAGGTTTTCCACCCGGAGAGATCCTCCGGCACTGGCAGTCTCCCGCGCCCCTTCGCAAGCACATCCCCGCCCTCGATCCAGGTGAACCCCTTCAGTTCCAGCCCATTCCCGGCCAGCTCCGCATCCAGCTTCAGCGTCTGCCCCTCCGTCTCCACGGCGAAGCCCTCCAGGCTCAACTTCCCCGGCCAATCATAGCTCGCCGCACCGCTCGCCATGATCGGAGCCTTGCCCGCATCCGCCCATTTCCACTCCCCGGAAAAACCCCTGAGCTCGCCTTTGTGGATGTCCGACAAAAGGTTTCCCGAGTTCTCCCACACCAGCGAGAAAACCCCAGCGCCCGGCAGCTCCACACCCGCCCCCTTGAGCCACGGCGCGATGCTCTCCGTACGAAAGCCGTCCATCTCCTCGCGCATCGCATAACCCTGCGTCTCGGTATCGAAAGTCCCGGAAATTTTTCGCCCCTCGGTCTCCAGCGCGTGCAACGTCACGATCTTCCCAGCATAACCTGCATCCAGCCGTATGGTGCTCACCTCCGCATCCGCCGCCTTCGCCAGCAAATCCACATCCATTGCCAGATCCTTGTCCACCGACCATTTCCCGGAGATCCCGCTCTCCGGAAATTCCGCGAAACGCCCGCCCAGATCCAGTTTCTTGTCCAGCGCACGCAAAAGTTCCCCGAGACGGTCCACATCCAGATCTCCGGAGATCCCATCCGTCACAAAACCATCCCCAACCAGCGCGGCTCTCTTGAATTCTCCCCCGCCACCGATTCTGAAATCCGAACCCAGCGCCTTGCCCGCCAGCCTTGCGGAAAATTTCTTATCCTCCAGCGCCAGCCCCGCCGAAAGCTCAGGCACCTCCCAGCCATCGTAGGAAAATCCCTCCACAAAAACCTCCGCCATCCCAACTCCCGCCTGCCATTGTGGATAGACCTTTTCCAGATCCACCGCCAGCGATGTGAGCCGCCCCTTCACCGGAAAGCCCAATCCGAAGCCGCCTAGCAGTTTTCCGAAATCCAGCTCCCCCTCGATGAGATCCAGCCGCACATCCTTCACCCCCGCGCCCACATCCAGCCGCAGCATCGCGCCGCCCAGCCGAATCATCGCCTCCGCCGCAATCGCCCCGTCCTCCGGTAGCATCACCGCAATATTGCGCATCCCCGCCATCGGCAGCAGCTCCAGCTTGTCGAGCGTCAGCCCGGACTCCTCCCATACCAGCTCCGCCTTCTGCTTCTGCGTGAACTTCCCGTCCGGCGCGATCACCCGCCCCAGCTCCAGCCGGATCTCGTCCTCACCCGGCTTGTGGGAGAAATCACTGTCCTCCAGTTCCACCACGCGCTCCCCCTCCTGCCGGAGCATGAAACTCACATCTTCCAGATCCAGAGCTAGCGGCAGAATCTTCTCCCGCACTCCCGCGAGGGTTTTCCCCAGGGCAGCAAAATCCAGCGGTGGCTTCTCCTCGTCCACCGATGGCACCACCCTGATCTCCGCCCGTATCCCTTTTCCGGATATCCCCCGCACCTTCCCCTTGATCACTTCCATGAAGCGGTAATCCGTCACCAGCCGCTCCACCATGATCCGCTCCACCGCCCCCTCTTTCCCGGAAATTTCCAGATCATACACCTCCACCCCGCCCAGCAAAGTTCCCCCCAACCGCAGGCTTCCCTCCATCCCCGCCTTTCCGATGAAATGCTCCGCCACCTTTGGCCCCAGCCACCTCATCCCCGGCCCGTTCAGCCACAGCAGGAAGCCCGCCAGCACGACCAGACCATACAAAGCCAGCCGCCCAAGCCTCCGCAGAAGACCGACGCGCTTCTTCGTTTTATCTATTGGTATCTCAGTCTCTGGCTCTGCCACTTCCACGAGGCTAGACGAACTTCCGGGAAAATGCGAAAGGAACTTGCCGCCGATGCTTCACCCCAGCAAGCCCCGCTCCGCCACATGCCGCAGCCACGGGATGAAATCCAGCTCCGGGGACACCTTTCGCGCGTAGTCCGCCAGTGCCATTACCGAGAGGCTGCCGTCCATCGCCGCCAGCACCTTTAGCTGCGGGAAAGTGAACACGCACGGCTTCAGCCCCTCATCCGGCAGCGGCAGGCACTCCCGCGCGCAGACCAGCCGCCAAGCATCCAGCTTAGGGAAATCCGGCACCCTCTTCTGGAGAGCTGCGGCTTTGGCCGGCATCTTCGGATTTCCCAGCACCGCATCCGCTCGGCAAAAAACCTCCTCCCGGAACGTCCTGCCCTCCGCCCCATCCCCCGCATCGCTTCCTTTTTCCCCGGATACGGCATCCCCCAGCCACCGCAGCCCGCTCGCCTCCGCCAGCTTCATCACCGCCCCCAGCGACCAAGCATCCATCACCGGCGCGAAGTCATCGAAAGCCAGCACCTCAGCCCCCTTCGCCAGCATGTCGGCCACGATTTCCCTCTCATCGCCCTCCGCTACATCCGCCATCACGGAAAGCGCCGTCATCTCATCCACACCGCCTGCCGCTTGGATTATGCGCACCTTTTCCACCACCGCCATCCTCGCCTTCCATCCCGCTGCCACATTGAAGCTCACCACCGCGATCCCGCCCGCCGCCAGCCGTTTCCCAATGAAATCAATCAGCGCCAGCTTCACCTCATCCGGCACCCAAGAGAAAACCCCGTGCGCGATGATGAAGTCGAAATCACCTTCCGGCGCAAATTCCTGCACCGGGCACTCGCAGAATTTCACGTTCCTCATCCCCGCCTGCCGCGCAAGGTTCCGCGCCACGGAAATCGACCTGCCGGAAATATCAACCCCCACACACTCCGCCCCCGGCCAGCGGTTCGCCAGCGAGAGGATATGATGCCCCGTCCCGCAGCCGATCTCCAGGATGCGCGCGCCGCCGGGATCCACCACCTCTAGCCCTGCCGCCCGCGCCACCGCCGCATTCACCGCCGGATCCGCAGACGGGTGGCTCATCGCCGGATAGGCTTCCGCTTGGTAAAGCTCTGCAAAGGTGCGTGGCATGAGCCTGTGTCCATCATGGGGAAGAGCTTTGCAAACCCTTTGGAGCAAGCCGACCATTTCATGTTCGCAACAAACCAGCCACCAGCTACGCTCATGCCAATGAGCAAGACTATCGCAATCCTTCTGACACTTGCCCCCATCGCTTCAAAAGCGCAGGTGAAGAACGTCCTCTTCCTCATCTCCGACGACCTGAAAGCCTCCGCCCTCGCCTGCTACGAGAACAAGATTTGCGCCACTCCCCACATAGACCGACTCGCCGCACGAGGGATGGTTTTTGACCGCGCCTACTGCCAGGGCACCTGGTGCCAGCCTTCCCGCACCTCCCTCATGCACAGCCGCTACACCGGCTCCGAAGGGAAAAACCTCGCAGCCCAAATCCGCTCGCACGGCGTTTTCACCGCCCGCGTCGGCAAGATTTTCCACATGAAAGTCCCCGGCGACATCATCGCCGGCAGCGATGGCGAGGACATCCCCGGAAGCTGGGACGAGAAATTCAACCCCTCCGGAAAGGAAGCCCACACCCCCGGCCTCTACGCCTTGCTCAACAAAAACATCTTCACCCGCGAAATGGATGGCCGCCAGACCACCGCCATGCCCCACCGCATGTTCGTCTCCGTCGAGGCCGGTGGTGACGGCTCCGACCAGCCCGATTGGAAAGCCGCCGACCTCACCAACTCACTCCTGAAACGGCACGCCGGAAAACCCTTCTTCATCGCCACCGGATTCGTCCGCCCCCACTACCCGAACGTCGCGCCCAAGGATCTTTTCGCCAGATACCCTTTTGCGGATATGCCCCTCCCCATCGTCCCGGAAAATGACCTCGCGGACATCCCCAAGCCCGGCCAAGGCCAGACCCTCAGCCAGCAATGCGGCATCGACCAATACCCCGACAACATCCGCCGCATGTGGGCCGCCTACTACGCCACCGTCACCTTCATGGACGCCCAGCTCGGGAAAATCCTCGACGAGCTGGACCGCCTCGGCCTCACCGACTCCACCGCAATCGTCTTTACCAGCGACCACGGCTACCACCTCGGCGAGCATCATTTCTGGCAGAAATCCGACCTCCACGAGGAAGTCACCCGCGTCCCCCTCATCATCGCCATCCCTGGCATGAAACCCGGCCGCACCAACTCCCTTGCCGAACTCACCGACATCTACCCCACCATCTGCGAAACCCTCAAACTCCCCATCCCGGAAACCGTCCAGGGAAAAAGCCTACTCCCCATCCTCAAAGACCCTTCCACCACCATCCGCAAAGCCGCCCTCTCCCTCAACGGAAAGCACCACGCCCTCCGCACCGCCCGCTGGGCCTACATGCGCTACGCCGACGGCTCCGAGGAACTCTACGATATGGAGAAAGACCCCGGCCAGTTCACCAACCTAGCCCGCACGGAAAAGCCGCTCGCAGCGCTCACCGAAATGCGGGAAATGTTGGAGGCACGACTGGCGAAATGAATATGGAGAAGGATGCCTCCGGCTCCTTGGCGGAGAATCGAGAACGGCTCGCTCGGGTTGATATGAGGAGCCAGAGGCATTCTTATCCTTACGCCAGAATTTTACTTGCCACGTTCCCAGGCACATCCGTCAGTCGGAAGTCGCGGGTCTGGGAGCGGAAGGTGAACCGGGTGTGGTCAAAGCCCCTCGGTTGGAAATTGGCAGTTGCCGCCCCGTCTCACAGCCGTGAAGAGGCTACTTGGATTCGGATTCCGGCAAAAGATACGGTTTCCGGTTCCGATACAGGGCGAGACGATCGAGAATCGCGGCGGCAAGCTCCTGGTCTTTCGTAAGCAGAGCGAGACCCCAGGCTTCATCTGCACAGATTTCGGCTTCTTCGTAGTTTCCGGTTGCCGCCAGTGCCGCCGCCAATACGTCTAGCGGTCCGGTTGAGCTTCTTCCTGTGTCCTGCACCACCCGCCTCGCCAATTCCACAGCTTCCTTGCGTTTGCCCTCCGTGGTTTCCGGACGAACGGCCAAGACCCAGGCCAGTCCGAGAGCTGCGTTGAGTTCGTTGGGGGAAATCTCCAATGCCTGGCGGTAGTCCGATTCGGCTTCGTCAAATCGCCCCAAGGCAATCCTAGCTTCCGCACGATGCAACCTGAGATCCACTTCGTCGGGTTCCTGCGCAACGACCATTGAGAGCTGGTTTTCGGCTTCTTCGAAGTGCCCTTGTTTTTTCAGGATCAAACCAAGCTGCTTGCGAGCACCCAGATGAAAAGGGTTCGCCTTCAGCGTATCTCTGAGTTTCCCTACGGCGGCCTTGATATCCCCGTTCTCGAAATGAATCCTGCCCAGATTGAAGAGTATGGTTCCATTGCCGGGTAGTAATGAATCCGCAAGCTCGAACTCCCTGAGGGCCTGCACCCATTCGCCTCGCCGGACAAAGAGTTGTCCCAATTTGCTATGTCGGCTGGCCACACCCGGCTGCGCCTCCAGAGCTTGGCGGAACAGCTTCAGTGCCTGCTCCTTCTCACCCGCGCGCTCGTAGTGCTCGGCAATCAATACCATGTAGTCCAGTGGTACGGTGGTAAGCTCAAGGCACCGATCGAATGCCTTATCAGCTTCGGCTTTGCGCTTCTGGGCGAGCAAGGCCTGACCCAGAAGCGCGTGGAAGTCGGCTCGGCCGGGCAAATCCCGCATCAGCCCGCGGATTGTGGCTTCTGCCTCCGAAGCGTTCTTCTGCTGTAGCTGCAATCTGGCCAAAGCCATGCGTCCGTGGAGATCATCGGGTCGCTTCCTCAGGGCCGCGGTCAGGGCCTGTTGCGCCCTGAGCATGCCTTCGTCCGTCTGGTATTCTCGCAGCGAACGGATTCGTGCGTGAATTTTAGAGCAGCGTTCGTAGTAATCCAGCTGGCCTAGGAACGGTGGCCTAACGACCATGCCCATCATGTCGGTGTCCATCTCAAGCCGGTCCCAGCCGGTCAGGCCTAGCAGCTCGGCACAATGTTTTTGCGTGGGGATGGCGTGGATCGGAGAACCTTCGATCTGCCTGACCGTCTCATGGAACACCATGCCGGCCAGTTCATAGTCTCCTTCGAAAGTCAGATGAACGTGCTCGTAAAACAGCTTGTCACCCGGAAGGCCGTGCTTGACCTGTGGCAGGCTCTTGAACCGCTTTTCAGCATCCAGCAGGATCACGGAGTCGGCGTCACCCGCCTCACGGATGATCCGGTTGATTTCCGAATCGGCCCGGAACCGCAGCGTGTCGAGGTCACAGGCCTTTTGGTAGGATGCTCCAGCCCTACGGTCATCACCCATTGCTAGTGCGCACCGTCCGCGCCTGAAATGAAGCTCGGCAAACTGGCTGTCGATTTTTTCCGCCTCGGCGTAGGTTTCATCCGCCTCGGTCCAGCGGCCCTGCTGTTCCAGTGAGACGCCCTCGCTGTAAAGCCGTTCCCACTCTTTCAGGGCGGAATCATCCAAACCGCGTGAATGGTCGGACGCAAAGGGAGCGCAGTCGGACAGGTTCACCGGCACCGTGCACAAGATCATGGGGACGCCGGCATCTTGCGCCGTTTCGACGATGTCATTCAGATTCGCCGCAAAGTGGCTGTAAACCTTCTCGATCCGTGGGTCAGTGGCGGGCACGCGATGATCGAGAAACATTTCCATCCCGAGCCATTCGGCTTGCTTGAGTGACTTTTCCCCGAATCCTTCGATGGCATTCCTCACAAACTGGCCGGTTCGGGAGGATTTGGCAGCCAGCGACAGGGCGATCATTCCCCGTCCCGGTGTCTGACGGTTGAACGTGGTGCCGGCGCCAAAGGGGCCGACGACCTCGTTGTTGCCCATGTATACCACGAAGAGATCGGGATCATAGTCCGCGCACTCCTTGGCGACCCGCATTACCACGTGGGAGTTGACGGCCACCATGGCGGTGTTGATGACTTCGAAACGCCGGCCTGGATAGGCCTCCTGCAGCATCAACTCAAGGATCCGGCCGAAGCTGAACCGCGGATCAGGCGTTCCCCGGGCGGCGGATCCCCCCATCACAAAGATGCGGTAGGTGCCCTCGGCCTTTTTCCTGCCCATCCGGATCATGTCCGGCTCGCGGACCAGTTGCTTGGGAAAATACGGGTAGGTGTAGCGGGGGTTGCCGGTGACAAGATCGCCCCGCCCTGTCACCGGCAGGAAGAATGTGGTTGGGTCCCCGTATGCGGCGATCCTGAATATTCCCTCAACCACAAGAAGAAACAGGGTGGGTGCGAGAATCGCCGCGACGAGCCTCATCTTCCAGATTCGGGGGATTATCGGTTTCTTCATCGCGAGCGCGCTTTTTATGGCGTTTAGGTTGTTGGCTTAAATGAAACGGGCAATGAAAAACCCACCCCCTTTGGCAGAGAGTGGGTTGTTTGGGGATCCGTCGGTCGATTTCCTGCTTACCTGCGACGGCGCAGCAACAGCGCGATTCCGCCGAGGCCGAGGAGGGCGACGGTCGTGGAGGGTTCGGGTACGGGCGTCACATCCAGGTAAACGTTATCGAAATTGTATCCCCTGGAACCGGAGCCTGCGATGACCAGGGTGAGTCCGGAGCCTTCGGTTCCACCGGTGAATTGGCTGGTGTTGATGCTGTAGCTGAACGTGGCGTTCGCACCGTAGCCCTCTGGTGGCGCATCATGGGCGGTGTCAAGGATGAGTTCCTCTGTGGTGCTCCAGACGGTCGACCCCGTGAGGACGTTGCTACCGTTTCTGACGGTCTCCACGAGGGAAACGGTCATGAATCGGTCATTGGCGCTTCCCCAATTCTGTTCGGTGGCATTAAGGGAGAGCGTGAACTGATCACCAGATGTCCACGTGTGTCCCGTATCATACTCGGCGGTATCCGCAGTGTTGAACCACGCCATTTTCATCACAAAGCCCGTGACAGGAACCCCGTCGCCTTGGTTATTGCGGATCTGGTAAACATTGCCGTTGCCGTTGAAAATCCAACCAGGATAGACGGTGGAGACGGTGTTGCGTGCGTCGATAAAAGCGTTATTAACTGCGCCAACCGGACTCTCCCAATCCTCATCGATTAGTATGGTTGCCGCGCTGGCAGAAGAGCCAAATGCCGCAGCAAGCAAAGCGACCAGGCTGACTGTCTTTCTTTGTGTCATATTTTGCATGGATTTCAGGGGGTTTTTATGCTGCAAACGCATAAGATTCTTTACTAAAAAGGGCGAAATTTGCTTTGGCAAGTGAAAAAAATCAATTTTTTCCCCTGCCCGTAACGCTTGTTCATCACGAAGGTTTTTCATTCCAAGTGTTTCAAGGTTGTTATTTGCCCGAAATCATACGATTTTCCCGGCATCGCCCGTCCTTCATAGAATGAAATTTCTTTGCGAATCGTCCGTATGCCTTGTGGCGATTATGCTATCTTTTGAATCCCGTGCCGATGTTGGCGAGGGGGAGCGGCTCGCCAGTGTTCATTGTGCCACATGCCATCGTTTTCCCGATCCGGGCATTCTTCCCGAACGAAGCTGGAGATACCTGCTTCCGTACATGGGTTTCCGAATGGGGGTGGATGACCTCTCTCCGCTGGAAGGTTCGTCCCCGGAAGTGCTTCAGCTCATCAGGAGTCGGAAAAAACTCGTGCAGCAGATCGGTGCCGCTCCTGGAAAGCCAATGGTTTCCGAGGAACAGTGGGATGCCATCCGGGATTATTATCTGACAGCCGCGCCCAAGTCTCCCCTCCCGCAGCCGGACAAACCGAAGCTCGCTATGGGGCTTGATCTCTTCAGTGTGCGCCCTCACGACTTCAACAGGTCGCTTGCAGTGACATCGCTGATTCATATCGATGAGCGGAATCAGGAAATCCTCGTCGGTGACAGCAGCTACCAATCGCTCACCACCCTGACGAAGGAATTGAGAAGGCAATCCTACACAGACACTAAGGGGTTTCTCTGGTTGCAGGCTCGGCAGGGAGGCGAGGGGATACATCTGCTCTCGATTGGTGATATGGTGGGCGGATTTGCAAACAACCGGCTCGGGAAAATCAATTTCGCCGTCCGCGAAGGGCATTCCTACGTCAACAAGGGGATCGCGCTTACCGGCTTGCATCGCCCGTCGGCGATGGGCTTCGGCGATTTCGACCAGGATGGGGCGGAGGAAGTGGTGGTCACGAACTTCGGCTCCTCCAAGGGAAGTGTCGGAATCTACAAAACCGAGGCCAACGGCTGGCAGTTCGGGCTGGAGCCATCCATCGTCCTTGCGACCGAACCCGGGGCGGTGGACTGCGAGGTCGCGGATTTCGACAAGGACGGCCTGCCGGATGTGGCGGTGCTCTTCGCAGACGCCCGCGAGAACCTGAGCATTTTCCTCAACCGCGGGCGGGGCAAGTTTGAGCGTAAAGTCATTCTTGAAAAGCATTCCGCCTGGGGATTTGTGCGCTTCAAGTGGGTCGATTTCGATTATGACGGTGATCTCGATGTGATCACGGTGAATGGTGACAACGTCGATTCCGATCCCTACAACACCCTGAAGCCCTACCACGGGATACGTCTCTATCTGAACAAGAGCAACCTGACGTTTGAAGAGAGCTTTTCCTACCCGATGTACGGAGCCTACGGAGTCGCCGTGGAAGACTTCGATCAGGATGGTGATTGCGATCTGGCAGCAATTGCCTTCAACCCTGATTTCAGCAGCGAGAAAAGGGAGGATTTCGTGTATCTGGAAAACCTGGGCGGGCAGGGTTTTGCCGCCAAATCGATCAAGACCCCTGTGACAGACCGATGGATGACAATCGCCTCCGGTGACATCGATGGCGACGGCGACAAGGATCTTATCCTCGGCGGCGGCTACCTGCCCATGGGACTCGAGGTGGATTACCGTCGATTGATGGATGAGATGGATGAAAAGGGCCGGGCTCTGCTCGTGCTCGAGAACAACACACGATAGCGCATTTTGGGCTGCCATGTGGGAAACCGGGGACGGAACGAAACCCGCCTTGGGATTAGGATAGCCTCCAGCCTTCATATGAACACCTTCAACCCGGATTCGGTCGGTGCTCAATTTGGTCTCACGCCAAAATCTTCCTCACCACGTTCCCGTGCACATCCGTGAGCCTGAAATCCCTTCCCTGGGCGCGGTAGGTGAGCTTGGTGTGGTCGAAGCCTAGCAGGTGGAGGATGGTGGCGTTGAGGTCGTGGACGTGAACCTTGTCCTCGACGGCGTTGAAGCCGAACTCGTCGGTTTTGCCTAGCTGGACGCGACGCTGGCCGAGGTGCGATGCACGACACTGCGTCCGCAACACGCACCAGCTTGGCAAAACCTTCAACGCATCCCTTCATTTCGCGCCAACGATGCGATCCGTGGAATAGGTCTGCCACTCGCCCTGAATCTTCACCTGTATCTCAAGGTCGAGATCTTTGGCTTTCAACTCGGCGACAGGTCTCACGAAGAGCATGAATCTCCTTTCCTTTCCGGATGCTTCGAGCCGCAGATCCGGTTCGCCGTTGCGGTTGAGATCCTGGCTGATGGAATCGCCTTCCGATGCGAACGAGCCATCGCCCTCCGCATCCACAAACACCATTTGCTCTCCCTGGTCGTACATTTCCACGCGGGTCGGCTGCGAGGCCACAACCCGGAAATCCACAGCCTGCTCGAAATCATCCTGATATTGGATGAGATGATAGACGGGGATCAGGTAGAACGGGTTATCGAGATATTCGGATGCATCGGTGACCGCCATGGAAACACCCGCCTCCGGTTTGTCCGTGCTCCAGACCGCCTTCTGCTCCGCGCCACCGCCGTTCGGCTGCCAGGAAATTTCCACCGTTTGCGCCGCATCGGATTTGGCCGCATCGAGAAGGAAATCCACCAGCACCGTCGATCCCGGGGCGAGTGTGAGCGGCTGCACCAGACGCGGCTGTCCGCCTGTCGTGCCCAGCTGCACGAAGAGCTGCCCGGCATCCGCATCGTGCCGGGCGGAGAGCCCCGGGCCGGTGAGGGTGAGATTGCCGGACTCGTAGGCACCGGAGGGATTCGTGAGTGAGAAGAGCCCACGCGATGGCAATCCGGCCAGCGGCACCATCATCGAGCGGCGCGGCTGGAGGTCGATGCGCGGTTTCGCATCATCCTCTTTTTCCGCTGCGGGGAGAGGCGTGGAAATCGTGGCGCGGATCCTCGCGGCGGATGCAGCGGGAATTTTCGCAGCATCCAATTTCTCGCTGGCTTCCGCGAGCGCCTCCTCGGCGGAAAGTTTCTGCCCCATCAACGCACGGATCTTTGCGAGACCGTACAAAGCCTCGGGGATGCGGGGATACACATTGAACGCGCGCAGCAGGCGCAACAGCTCGTTCTGGATGCGCAGCGCGTCCTCGTATCGGCCGGATGCGATGAGGAAATCCGAGTAGATCCGGTAGAGGTCGATCTCCTCCCGCTTGATCCCGCCGGAGCGCGCCGTCTCCAACAGCGCGAGCAACGCCGGTTCCACTTCCTCCAGCGCGCCGGTGCGGACGCGGTGGCGGCACCATTCGCGATCCGCGCGGAATTTCATGTTCGCGGAAACGGCGGGATCCTTCCGCATGCCGTTGATGATCTGCCAGCCCGGCTCCGCATTCCCGCTGCGCAGATGGATATCCGCGATGAGCAGGGAAACGTTTTTCAAATCATCCGGCAAAACCCGCTTCGTCCCTTTCAGCTCCGCCTGGAGCGCATTGAGATCCGCCACCACGGATGCATCCTTTTTCCCGAGAACAAAGCCGAGATGCGCCGCCTGGCACTCCGCGAAGAGCACGTAATGCTGATCCCAGCCCTTCTTCGCGCGGTATTGCGCGACCTCCGTGTGCGACTTCATCTCCAGTTCCGGCAGTCCCAGGAAATCCCACACCTCCGCCTCGACATCGCAGCCCTTCCTCCAGAGCGCGGTCAGTTGGTCAATCACCACCTCGGAGTCTTGCAGAGTCGGCCGCTCGGCGTGCCAGCGGATGTTTCCCACCGCGTGATCCTGCGCCACGGAGCACTCCTCCAGCGCGCGCGCCCATTTGCCCTCGGCGAGATCCAGCGCGGCGACAGAAGCGAGGAAATCCATGTTCCGCCAGTTGACGATCTCCGTATGAGGCCTCCGGAGCATCACACCGGGGAAATCCTCCATCAGGGGTCTCAGAACCTTGAAACGGGAAATTTCCACCTCAGTCCTGCCGTCCATCGAGAGGCGCGTCATTTCGTAGTTGATCACCTCCCTGGCCGCACCATAGCGCCCGGCGGAAACATGCACCTGATACATCTCCGGGACCATGTTGCGGTACCAGTAGTTTTCCCCTTCGAAACGCCCGTAGCGGTAGATCCAGCCGACCACGCCCGCACTCCACACCGGATCCTCACGTTCCTTGGAGAATAGCGCGAGGCTGTTGAGCATGGAGAAAAAATCGAATCTGGCCAGCGCATCGCTTTTCCTGATGTAGGCGCGCCCGTCGGTGTCGAGAAATCGCAACGCGGCATCCATACCCTCATCCCGGTAAACCGTCCAGGCGCTACGGGCGAGTTCGACAGACTCACTGTTGCTGGGCTTGTCGCCGAACGCGGGTTCCTCCTCCGCAAGGGAAACGTTGGAAAAAGTCACGACGGCGAGTGCCGCCCAGAGATGGGTGAATGAAACTTTCATGGTAGGATCGGTGTCAGGCCGTTGAGAAAGCGCTCGGCGACAAGCGCCTCGGCTTTTGCGACTTCATCGCGGGTGAGCCCGTGGCGGCTTCGCAAGACGAAGAGCGTATCCTCGCTCATGTGCGTGGGGCTGATCCGCCGGGCTTGGAGCAGGCACGCGTATCCGCGGATGAAATGCTCGCGCGTCTTACCCAGCGGAGCCTCGGGATGCAGCAGGATCTGCCCGGCGTAGCGCAACGCGTCGAAACTCATATAAGCGTACCGCTGGGCGAGTTCCATGCACCTCGGAATATCCCTGTCCTGGCCGAGCCCTCCCTCGAAATAGATTTCCATGAGAGTTATGAGCGCGCGGTGCCCCTCATCGTTGAGCGACCACCTCCCGTCCTCCATCTGCCTGCTGCTCATCGCAATGATCTTTTCCCGGCACTCCGCCGAGAGTTTCCAATCGAGATCCCGGAACGCATATCCCGGCGCATGGTAGTTGATGTCCCCGAGTTCCTTGAGCGCGAGCAGATAGCCCTTGTCCGCCTCCTCGACGAGGTAGGCATACCAGTTCTCGCCCTCCAGTCTCAGGCTTTTCTCCCTGCTCAGCACCTTGGAAAGCTTTAGCTTAGCCTCCATGTGGTTGAGCGCCATCGCCTTCCGGTACCACATCACGCCCTTGCGCTTCGCCTCCATCTGCTTCGCCGCAGGCGTGCCCGGCTTCCAGGCGATGGCGATCTCGTCCAGGCCCATCTGATACATCGCCACCTTATCGCCCCCTTCCGCCGCCTTGAGGAAATATTTCCTGGCCAACTCGGGCTTCTTCTCGCCTCTCATCATCTCATTGCCCTTGTAATAGTGACCCATGAAAAACGCCGCCCGAGCGTGGCCCTTGTTGTCGGCGAAGTCCTTGAGCAACGCCAGCGACGCGTCCCTCTGGCTTTCATCGCCCAGTCCCTTGAGGGTGTAATTCGCATACTGCACCTTGCCGTTCGGATGCCCCATGTCAGCCGCCCTTTTCAAAAGCGCCATCCCTTTCGCGGTGTCTTTCACCGGCATTCCATCTCCGTAAATCCAGCAGATCCCCAGCTCGACCATGCCTTGCGGATTCCCCATTTCCACGGCCTTCTGGAAATGCGGAATGGCCTTGCCAATGGAAGGCTTCACATGGATCGCCTCCTTGTGGCAAAGCCCGAGCCCCGTCTCCGCCCGCGCGGAACCCGCTTCCGCCGCCTTCGTGAACGTTTCGAAAATGAACTTGTGGTCGAAGGGAGTGATCTTCCCGCTGTAAACCCGCCACGCCAGCTCGGTCATCGCCTCGGGATCCTTATCGGCTTTCTCGCGCAACTCCTTCTCGCTCATTTCGAACACACCGGCGGCACCCAGGCAGCCGGAAACAAGGAACAGGATAAGGAGGGCTTTCATGGCAACGCGGGGACAACTTTCCATCCAAGGCATGCGTAGCCTAGCAACCGCATTTCCCATGAGGCAAACGAAAAGGGGCGGATCGGATAGTTCCCTTACGCCAGCACCTTCCTCACAACGTTCCCGTGCACATCCGTAAGCCGAAAATCCCGGCCTTGGGCACGGTAGGTGAGCTGGGTGTGATCGAAGCCAAGGAGGTGGAGTATAGTGGCGTTGAGGTCGTGGACGTGGACTTTGTCCTCGATGGCGTTGAAGCCTAGGTCGTCGGTCTTGCCGAGTTCCATGCCGCCTTTCACGCCGCCGCCGGCCATCCACATGGTGAAGGCGTTGGGATGGTGGTCGCGGCCGTCGTTGCCGCCCTGGAGCATGGGGGTGCGACCGAACTCGCCGCCCCAGACGATGAGGGTTTCATCCAGCAGGCCGCGTTGCTTGAGATCCTTGATGAGGGCGGCGCAGGCCTGATCCACGGCGAGGCAGTTCTTTTTCAGGTCGCCGGTGAGGTTGCCGTGCTGATCCCATGATTCGTGGAAAAGCTCGACGAAGCGGACGCCGCGCTCGACGAGGCGGCGGGCGAGCAGGCAGTTGTTGGCAAAGGAGCGTTGGCCGGGTTTTGCGCCGTACATTTCCCGGATATGCTCCGGCTCTAGGGAAATGTCTGTGACCTCAGGAGCGACGTCTTGCATCCGAAAGGCCATTTCGAAGGCAGCGACGCGGGAGTTGATCTCCGGATCGCCGATCGATTCGAAGCGCTTGTGATTGAGGAGGTTCACCGCATCGATGGTCTGGCGCTGTTGGGCGCGGGAAATGCCTTTGGGGTTGGAGAGGTAAAGGACGGGTTCTCCGATGGAGTTGAAAGTGACCCCGTCGTGGACGCTGGGGAGGAAACCGGAAGACCAGTTCGCGTTGCCGCCGGAGGGACCCTTGAAGCCGGAGGACATGACGACGAAGGCGGGCAGGTTGTTGTTTTCCGAGCCGAGGCCGTAGGAGACCCAGGAGCCAAGCGAGGGACGCCCGAATTGCTGGGAGCCGGTGGCCATGAGGATCTGTGCGGGGGCGTGGTTGAACGCATCCGTGTGCATGGAGCGGATCAGGGAAATGTCATCCGCGCAGCCGCCGATGTGGGGGAGGATATCCGCCATTTCCATGCCGCATTTCCCGTATCGCTTGAAGGGGAACTTGGAGCCGAGCAGCTTGTTGTCCGGGCGGATGAAGGCGGAGCGGTAGCCTTTCAAAAGCTCGGCGGGCGGGACGGTGCCGTCCAGCTCGCGGAGGACGGGCTTGTTATCGAAGAGGTCCAGGTGGCTGGGCGCGCCGCCCATGTAGAGGAAGATCACGTTCTTCGCCTTCGCAGGAAAATGCGGTGGGCGTGGAGTGTGCGGATCTGTTAGGACGGAAGCGGCGGAGGTTTTCCCCATCAGCGAGGTGAGCGCAACCGAGCCAAGGCCAAGGCCGCAGTCTTTTAGGAACCAGCGGCGGGAGAAGGAGCGCTGGGTGTCGGTGAGGGTGGAGGATGGGAGCATGATATTAAGTGGCTAGTGCCGAGTGATCAGTGATCAGTGGAAGAGGCGGGAGTCCGGAGCTCTTCCCTGGTTGTTGGAAATTGAAGGTTGGGAGTTAGTTCTTGGTGATCGTTTCGTCGAGGTTAAGCAGGACGCGGGCGACGGCGGTGGCGGCGGAAAGCTCGGGGAGCGGGTGGGCGGAGAGGTCGAGGGTGACGGGTTGGTAGCTTTCGAGGAAAACTTTCACCTGCTCCGGATCGGCGGTGAGGGCGGTTTCATACACAGTGGCGAGGGCGGCGGTTTCCTCGGCGTCGGGTTTGCGGGAGGTGCAACGGACGAAGGCGCGGCTGATCCTTTCCGGCAGCGTGCCGGTGTCGGTGAGGATCAGGTGGGCGAGCCCGAGCGCGGCCTCAAGTGAGACCTGTTCGTTGAGGGTGACGAGCGCCTGTAGGGGCGTGGTGGAGATGTTGCGCCGCACGCAGGAGACGGCTCCGGGCGGGGCGTCGAAGGTGACGAGCATGGGGTAAGGAACCGAGCGGAAGCGGAAGGTGTAGAGGGCGCGGCGGTAGCGGTTCGAGTCCTCCTCGATGAACCACGTCTTGGGCCCGTAGGAGACGGGGCGCTCGAAAAGGTAGCCTGGCGCGGGCGGGAACACGCTGCGCCCGCCGAGCGATTTGTCCAGCAGCCCGGAGCTGGCGAGCTGGATGTCGCGCACCGTTTCCGCAGGGACGCGGAGCCGCGGGCCGTGGGCGAGCAGACGGTTCTTCGGATCGCGGCCGCGCATGGCGGGGCTCATCACGGAGGACTGGCGGTAGGTGGCGCTGGTGACGATGAGGCGGTGGATGTGCTTCATGTCCCAGCCGCTTTCCATGAACTCCACGGCGAGCCAATCCAGAAGGTCCGGATGCGAGGGCGCGGCGGCCTGGTGGCCGAAGTCTTCCGAGGTTTCCAGGATGCCCGTGCCGAAATATGCCTGCCAGATGCGGTTCACCATGACGCGGGCGGCGACAGGGGATTTCGGATCGACAAGCCATTTCGCGAAGGTAAGGCGCGACTCGGGATCGCCGGGCGGGAGCGGGTGGAGAAAGGCGGGGACGTGGGGCCTCACGACATGCATGGGATGCGTCTGCTCGCCGCGTTCGAAAAGGCGGGTCTCGCGTTTCTGCTTGGTCTCCGCAGCGACGAGCGCCCAGGTGGGCGCCGGAACCTTTGCATAAAGCGTCTCGATGCCCGAGGTCTCGGCGGCGTAGGCCGGGTTGTTCTCACGCCAGTGGGCGAAGAGGCGGCGCTCCTGCTCCGTGGTGCGTTCCGCCGGTTCTGTTAGGAGTGCCTGGGAGACGAGAGGTGGCAGTTGGTCAAGGGCGTTTGGCAAGGTGGCGGCCACGGACAAGCGGATGCGGCCGAGGTTGAAGGTCTGGTTGTCGTCGGAGTTGAAGCCGCCGGCACGTTGGACGAGGTTGTATTTGAAATGGGCGGTGCCGCCGGTTTCGAATGGTTTCTCAAGCTCGAAGGTCAGTACCGCCGGGTCGTTGTTGCGGGCGGGGTCGCGCTCGTGCGTCCAGGAGGTTTCCAGGTCGTTGTCCAATGCGAGGGAAGCCGGCCCCGTGGTGCGGTTGTCGGGCTGGCGTTTCGCATCCGTGGGGTGGGCGATGTGATCGACGGGCTTGACCTTCGGGTTCACGCTGGCGACCGCGTTGGTGAACTTGAGTTGCTCGACCTTCTCGGGATCGGTTCCGGCCCGCAGCACGAACTCGGTGAGGGCACCGGTGCCCCGCGTGGAGCGGCCGGGGCCGTTCATCGGCAGGTAGGGATCGTTCATCACCTCCAGGCGGGCGGAGCGGATTTCCGGGATCTCGAGCGAGGAGGTGAACACCTCGGTGCCGCGGGTGTTCGCGTAACCCATGTTGATGACGGATTTGTCAGGCTGCGGTAGGTATTTCTGGCCGGAATCGCCGAGCTGATAGAGCTCCAGTGCGTGCCATTCGGTGCGTGGCAGGGCGAGCATTTCCCGCTGCCATTTCGCGAAGGCGACTTCCACATCGGGTGAGGACTTGAGTATGCCTTCGTCGATGGCGGAGATCTCCGCGAGGATGGCATCGGTCGTGATTTTTTCGGAAGGCGTGACGGCTGGTATGGAGGTTTCCTCGATGCCGTTGAGGAAGGCATACATGCCGAAGTATTCGTCGTGGGTGAGCGGATCGTATTTGTGGGTGTGGCACTGGGCGCACTGCGCGGTGAGGCCGAGCATGGATTTCCCGATCGCGTCGATGCGGTCGAAGATGCCCTCGATGCGGAACTGCTCCGGCTTGGCGCCGCCCTCTTCGTTGGTCATGGAGTTGCGCAGGAAGCCGGTGGCGATGCGGTCGTCCTGGGTGGCATCCGGGAGGAGGTCTCCGGCGATCTGCTTCACCACGAACTCGTCGTAGGGCATGTTGGAGTTCATCGCGGAGACCACCCAATCGCGGTAGAAGTGGTGGTAGCGAGGGAGGTCTTTCTCGTAGCCCGCGGAGTCCGCGTATCGCGCGGCATCCAGCCACTCGCGCGCCCAGCGCTCGCCGAAATGAGGGCTGGCGATGAGGCGCTCCGCATGGTCGTTTGCGGTTGCGGAAAGCTCCCCGAGCGTCGGTGGCAGGCCTGTCAGGTCCAGGGAAAGGCGGCGTAGGAAAGTCGCGGGGTCGGCGGGTGGTGAGGGTTTCACGTCCTCGGCCTCGAGCTTGGAGAGGATGAAATGGTCGATGGGGTTTTTCACCCAGGCGCTATCTTTCACGGTGGGGATGGGTGGTCGCTCCGCAGGTAGGAACGCCCAGTGAACGCCCCACTCCGCGCCCTCGTCGATCCATTGGCGGATCAGCGCGACCTGCTCCGGCTTGAGTCGCTTTTTCTTGTCCGGGGGAGGCATGACCTCATCGGGATCGGAATGGGTGATGCGCTCCAGGATCAGCGAGGCTCCGGCATCGCCCGGCACGATGGCCTTGCCGCTGTCCCCGCCCTTCAAAGCCAGATCACGGACATCCAGCCGCAGCCCGCCCTCCACCGTCGCCTCGTCCGGGCCATGGCAGGCGTAGCAGTTCTGCGAAAAGATCGGCTGAATCTGGGTGGTGAAATCGACCTTTTCCGCCGCCGAGACCGCACTCAGCAGGGCAAGTGAAATGGAAATGGGGAAACGCATCAGGATGGTAAGATACGACAAGGCGGCTAGGATTTTCCATGGATAAAGCGGCAATTTCTGGTATGATCCGCGCATACATGGATAAGAAAGGCCACCCGGAAAACTGCCTTGCTGTCCTTTTCGAGGACTTGCCCATGCTTGTTTTCTACATGAAGGATGTGGATGGCGTTTTCATCCGCTGCAACCGCCGATTCGAGCAATTCCATGGGCTGGAGCCCGGCGGTGCGATGGGGCTGACCGATCGGGATCTCCACGAGGCGGGGATTGCAGACCGTTACCGGGAGGAAGACAGGGAGGTCATGGAAACCGGCTTGCCCTCGCCAAGCCGCACCTGGATGGTTCCCGGTGCGAAAGGAGTCCTGCGCTGGTGGGTCTCGCGCAAGACGCCGGTGCGGGACACGGATGGCAAGGTCATCGGCGTGGCCGGGGTGATGTATGAGATTTCCGGCGCAGCCGGGGTCACGGAACCCTTCGCGAGGATAGAGCCGGCGCTGAAACTCATCCACGGCGATGAGCCCGGCACACTGGCAACGGCCGAGCTCGCCGCCGCCTGCAACTACTCTGAAAGCCAGTTCAATCGCGTATTCCGCGGCATCATGGGCAGATCGCCGCGCCGCTATGTGCTCAGGCACCGTCTGGAGACGGCCAAGGATCTGCTTGCCCGAACCGACCTGCCACTCTCCCACATCGCGGCGCGCGCCGGTTTTTACGATGCCAGCGATTTCGGGAAACGCTTCCGCGAACAGGAAGGCATCACGCCGAGGAGATACCGGATCAGGCTCCGGGAGACCTTGCGCAGCCCGGCATGACGGCAGGCATCCTCACAAAATCCTTACAATTCCGCATGCCATGCAAAACAAGGCGTTAACACGCAGTGGCAATGCTGGTCTCACCGTGAAAACCCTGATCCTGATCCCGATAACCGCCCTGACCGCAAACGCGCAGGAAAAAACAATCGACCTCACCAACCCGCCGAACTACGCGACCCAGCTGGTGCCGGGCTACATCACCAAGGACAACACGCCCGCCGACAACGCGATCACAGACCTTGGCGCAACCCTCGGGCGCGTGCTTTTCTATGACAAACGCCTGTCTCGCAACGATACGATTTCCTGTTCCTCCTGCCACCGCCAGGAAAACGGCTTCGGTGACACCGCGACGGCCAGCCTCGGGGTGGCTGGCAGCACCGGCCGCCACTCCATGCGCCTGGTCAACGCCCGCTTCTCCACCGAGCGGAAATTCTTCTGGGACGAGCGTGCCGCGAGCACCGAGGCGCAGGCCACACAACCCATCCAGGATCATATTGAGATGGGCTTCAGCGGGACAAACGGCGATCCATCCTTTGAAGAGCTGGTCGAGAAGCTCTCCGCCATCGAGGCATACCAGGTGCTCTTCAAAGGCGTGTTCGTCGATCCGACGATCAACGAAGAACGCATCGGCAAGGCCATCGCCCAGTTCGTCCGCAGCCTCCAGTCCTTCGATAGCAAATATGACGCCGGCCGGGCTGTTAGGAATGACGGCCAGCCATTCACGAACTTCACCGCAAACGAGAACGCCGGGAAACAGCTTTTCCTCACCCCACCGAACCAGGGTGGTGCCGGTTGCGCGGGCTGCCACAGGCCGCCGGAATTCGATATCGACCCGAACTCCGGCAACAACGGGGTCGTGACAAGGATAGGCGGCGGCACGGATTTCACCAACACCCGCTCCCCCAGCCTCCGCGATCTGGTCTCCGCGGGCGGGACGCCCCACGGCGGATTCATGCATGATGCATCCCTACCCACCCTGCTCTCCGTCATCAACCACTACAACGCCATCCCCGCCGTCGTGCCCGGCCTCGACAACCGCCTCGCCACTGGGCCGCCGAACAACCGCCAGCCGCAGCGCCTCAACCTGACGAACCAGCAAAAGGCGGATCTCGTCGATTTCCTCGAAACCCTCACCGGCAGCTCCATCTATGAGGACGAGAAATTCTCCAACCCATTCAACGCCGATGGCTCCCTTGGTCTTGTCATCCTTCCGGTGGAAAACGAAAGCATGCTTTTCTCCGAACAGGAAGGCACCAGCCGCGTGACGCTACGTTCCTCGGGCGTTCCGAACGTCGGATATTTTTTTCAGGCTTCCCCAGATCTCGTGAAGTGGACGTCCACCGCACTTACCGCCCCCGCCTCCGGTGTGCTGGAAATGACCGTTCCGCTCACTCCGGGCGCAGAGAACATGTACTACCGGTTCGCCTACGCAGCCCCCCCGGAATAGGATTGCGCGACCATCGCCACCGCCATGGCCGCGATGCCTTCCTTGCGCCCGACGAAGCCCATGGTCTCGTTGGTGGTGGCCTTGATGCCGACACGCTGCGGCGGAATGCCGAGCGCATGGCCTATGTTCCTTTGCATCGCCTCGCGGTGTGGCAGGATTTTCGGTGCCTCGGCGATGAGGGTGGAGTCGATGTTCATCAGGGAAAGCTTTTCCTCTTTGAGAAGCTCCCGGCATTTTTCCAGGATTCTGAGGGAGGAGATGTCCTTGCAGAAATCCTCACCCGGCGGGAAATAGTGGCCGATGTCGGGTTTGCCCATGGCCCCTAACACGGCATCGGCGATGGCGTGGCAGAGGACATCCGCATCCGAGTGGCCGTCGAGGCCATGGCTGTGCGGGATCTCGACACCCCCAAGGATGAGCGGGCGGTTTTGCGCGAAGCGGTGGACGTCGTAGCCGATGCCGATCATAGGATTTCCTCGATGGGGATCTTGCCGTTGGTGGCGACGATGGACCAGGAATCGGCTTTGCCGGGTTTCTGGGTGAGGGTGACGGTGCCGCCTGCCGCCTCGACGAGGAGCTTGCCGGCCGCGATGTCCCAGAGGGAAATGGTGGACTCGACGTAGGCATCCAGCCGACCGCAGCAGATGTAGGCCATGCCGAGAGCGGCGGAGCCCATCATTCGCATCTTGCGGGCGCGCAGCGAGGCCTTGCGGAAACGCTCGATCCCGGTGGTCAGCGCCTCGGTATCCTTGCCGCATCCGACGAAGAGGACGGACTCCTCCAGTTTCTCGCGGGTGCTGACCTTGACCGGCTCGCCGTTGAGCATGGGCACCCCGCCTTTCTCGATGCTCCACGTCTCGCCGACCATGGGATCGTGGATCACGCCGAGGACGACCTCGTCATCGATGCGCAGGGCGATGGAGATGCAGAAATGGGGTATGCCGTAGAAATAGTTCACCGTGCCGTCGATGGGATCGACGATCCACTGGCGGCCGGAATCCTGGTTGCCGGCGATGCCTTCCTCTCCGTAGAGCGCATCGGCCGGGCGTGCGCCGAGGAGAATCCTGGTGATGAGATCCTGGGACTCCTTGTCGAGGGCGAGCTTGATGTCGTGGTGGTGTGCCTCATCGACGACGAGGGATTTCCCGAAATGACTGCGCAGCAGTTTTCCGGCTTCAAGGGCTGCCTCGGTGGCGAGCGAGAGATCGTTTTCCATGAGCCGTGCGTAACCGCAGGGGCGGCGGTGGTCAAGGGTGGGGGATCATCAGTCGAACCACTCGTCGTGGGGATCGAAGGCTGGGACGGGGATGTTGACGATCCTCATTTTCCCGATGGCTCGGTGGCGGACACCCGGGGGGATGAAGATGGTGCTCATCGGCCGGACGGGGATAAGCTCGCCGTCCAGCTCCATGTGGCCCTCGCCTTCCAGGATCAGGTAGATCTCGGTGAGCTTCTTGTGGTAATGGGTTTTTGCATCCACGGAAATGTCCACGAGATGGATCGTGGCGGTGGGGTTTTCCGGGACGGCGAAGGCGCGGCGGGTGGTGCCGCAGGGGCATTCGGTCGGCTCGATCTCATCGAAATGGGTGACGATGGCTTTATGCATGGGGCGGTTATACATCGGCAGGGCGGGTTTTCCGAGGGAGAAAATAGCGGATCGGCCACATAGTTCCAAGAGCGGGCGGGAAAACCTTGGAGGCCGATGGAAACGTTGGGATTGCGGCATGTGGGTGCAGCGGGTAGAAGGGGCGCGGCCACGAGCCGCAATCCACCCCCATGAACATCATCATCGTAGGCGCCGGGGAGATCGGCAGGCACCTGGCCACCTCCCTGGCCAAGGAGGCACACAGGATTTCCCTGATTGAGGCGGACAAGGAGCTCGCCGAGGAACTGGAGGCCGCCCTGGATGCGAAGGTGATCCACGGCGATGGCACCAGCGTCAGCGACCTCGCCGATGCGGATGTGGGCGAGTGCGAGCTGTTTTTGGCGATGTCCTCCTCGAACACGACCAACATGATGTCCGCCTCGATGGCAAAGAGCATGGGGGTGCCGAAGGTTGTCAGCCGCGTGCATCCCAGCCTCCAGCGGGAGGAATGGCTCTTCGATTTCCGCGGGCACTTCGGGGTCGATCATATCTTCAGCTCGGAGCGCCTGACGGCCATCGAGCTTGCGAAGTTTGTCCGCAATCCGGATTCGCTGGTTGTCGAGGAGCTGGCTCGCGGTCGCATCGAGCTTCAGCAGATCCTCGTGGGCAAGTCCTCCCAGGCGCTCCACACCGCACTGCGGGATCTAGGCACTCCGCAAGGCGTACGCATCGCTATGATCACGCGGGGCGGGAAATCCCATGTGCCGCAGGCGGACTCAAGCATCGAGGAGGGGGATCTGGTGACGGTCTTCGGAGAGCCGAGGAAGCTGCGCGGCTTTGCGGAGAGGCTTCAGGGAAAACGCAAGGGTTCCGAGAAGCTCCGCGTCGTGATCTTCGGCGGGAACGAATACGGCTTCTCGTTGGCGCAAATGCTCGAGAGCATCGACTGCACGGTTCGTGTCTTCGAGCGCGACGGGGAGATCTGCGCGGGGCTGGCCGACAGGCTAACCAACGCGACCATCATCCACGGCGATGCCACGGTTTCCGCGGAGCTGGAGGAAGAGCAGATCGGTGAGGTGGATTTCTTCATCAGCACCAGCACGGACGATGAGGACAACGTGATGTCCTGCCTGCAGGCGCACACTCTGGGAGTGAAAAACTGCCTGACCATCATCCACCGCGCGGATTACGCGGCGGCCATTTCCGCCAGCGGCCACCACTTCGGCATCCGCGCCGCGATCAGCCCGCGTGAGGCCACCCGCCGTGAGATCCAGCGTTTCATCACCACGGACTCCCACCACATCCTCAAGAAATTCGACGGGGTGGATCTCGTCGAGCTGCGGGTTGGCAAGGGCTCCATCGCAGCCGGCCACATGGTCAAGGAAATCCAGTGGCCGCCGGGCACGGTGCTCGTCGGCAAGCTGCGCGGCCTGCACGCGGAGGTTCCGGGACCCGATGAGGTGCTGCTGGGCGGGGACCACCTCTATGCCATGGTTTCCAAGGAGGCCAAAAAGGCATTCCTGAAGCTCCTCTCCGCCTGACATGAATTTCTACCTGATCGCGCGCATCCTCGGCCTGCTGCTCACGCTGGAGGCCGTTGCTATGATCGCCTGCGGTTTTTTCGCGAAGTTCGATGTCGTGGCTGGCGATGCGGAGGCGGCATCCATGCTGTTCCTCTCCGCCGCCATCACCGGCGGCATCGGCCTGCTGGCGATCATCCCGGGCATCACGAAAACCCGGCACGACACCATCCCCAAGCGGGAGGCGATCGTGATCGTCGGGCTGGGATGGATCCTGTGCAGCGTTCTCGGTGGGCTGCCTTACCTACTATGCCCGCCGTATCTCAGCCCGGCCGGGGCGTTCTTCGAGTCGGCCTCCGGCTTCACCACCACCGGCTCCTCGGTGATGACCGTCATCGAGGAATGGCCGCGCGGCATCCTTCTGTGGCGAGCCACCACACAGCTGCTCGGTGGGATCGGCATCCTTGTCCTCTTCGTCGCCCTGCTCTCCTACATCGGGGTATCGTCGAAATCACTTTTCCACAACGAGTCCTCCTTCCGCAGCGGCGATCTGGGCCTCGCCCGCATCCAGGACACCGCAACCCTATTGCTCCGCATCTACATGGGCCTTGTGCTTGCCTGCCTCGTCGGGCTGCGCGCGATGGGGCTGTCCTGGTACAACGCCACCTGCCATGCCTTCACCACCATTTCCACCGGCGGCCTCAGCCCCCACACCGCCAGCATAGGCTATTACGCGGAATGGGGGAACTCATGGCTCATCGAGCTGTGGCTGATCGTTTTCATGGCCTTGGGCAGCCTGAATTTCCTGCTCTTCATCGTGGTGCTGCGCAACAACTGGAAGCGTGTCATACGCGAGGAGGATGCCCGCTGGTTTCTGGGGATCTGCATCCTCGTTGCCACGCTCATCGCCGCTGGCCGCTGCTACAACGACGGCATCCACCCTCTCACAAGCATCCGGGAGGCGGCGTTCATCGTGGTCAGCATCGCCTCGACCACGGGCTTCGGCACGGCGGACTACGACCAGTGGCCGACATGGGCGAAAGTGCTCATCGCCTGCCTGATGCTTGTCGGCGGATGCGCCGGCTCCACGGCGGGCGGCTTCAAGGTGGGGCGGCTCATCGTGTTCGCGAAGTCCGCGCGCAACGAGATCATCAAGACCTTCCGTCCCAGCCAGGTGTTCCGCATCGTGGTGAACGGAAACACCATCGACGATTCCGCCCGCGCCCGCATCATGTTTTTCATCACCCTGTACCTGATGATCTGCATCGCCGCGACCGCTGTCGTCGGCTTCCTGGAGGCCGGCACGGGGATCAGCCTGGAAAGCTGCGCGGGAGCCGTGCTGGCCACCATCTCCAGCATAGGCCCCGGCTTCGGTGCGGTGGGGCCGTCCATGAACTTCGCGGATCTGCGCGAGCCGACCAAGGTTTTCCTCGGCTGGGTGATGATCCTGGGGCGCCTTGAGCTGTTCGCGCTCCTCGTCCTTTTCGTCCCCCAGCTGTGGAGGAAATACTGAGCGTTTCCCCGCAAGATCTGAAATGGACTACCGGGATATCAGGCACTTCACCCGCTTCAATGCTTTGCGCTTCCTGGCGGCGTCCCTCGTGCTGGTGCACCATGCGGAGTCGCTGCGGGTGCAGGCCGGGCTCTTCAATCTCAAAGGCCTAGGCCTGTTCCAGAACGGCTCTACGGCCGTGAGCTTTTTCTTCGTCCTCAGCGGCTTCCTGATCACCTACCTGCTGCTCAAGGAGGAGCGCCAGACGGGCACCGTCCACATAGGCCGCTTTTACCTGAAGCGGGTGTACCGCATCTGGCCGCTGTATTTCCTCATGGTCTTCGTCGGGGTGTTCCTCCAGCCGTGGGCGATCGAAATGCTGGGACTTGGGTACCGGCTCCCCTACACGTGGGGGGAAACGTGGCACCACTTCCTGTTTTTCTTTCCGGGCCTGGTGACATTTTTCCATGGTCCGCACCTCCTGCAGCCACTGTGGTCGATCGGGGTGGAGGAGGTTTTCTATCTCATTTGGGCGCCGCTTTTCCTGTGGTTCGGGAAGCGGCTGATGGCCATGTTCCTTACGGTCATCGCCGTGAAGCTAGCGCTCATTTCCGCAGACGGGCTGTTGGGATTCCCGCCTGTCATCGGCTATCTGGTCCGCATCCTGGAGTTCCAGAGCATGGCTGCCGGAGCCATTGCGGCGCATCTGCTTTTCCACCACGGGACGCTGCTGAAAAAGATCCTGGCCCGTCTCACCATCCTGCCATGGCTGCTTGCCGGCCTGGCGATCCTGCTGTTGGTGAACCCCTTCACGGACGCCGCGCCATGGATTGAGTTCCGCACCCGCAACGGATTCTTCTCGATGATCGAAAGCACCCTCTTCGCCGCCCTGTTGCTGTGCCTCGCCCTGACCAACAGGAAATCGCGCTGGCTGGACTCCGGCGCCGCGAATTTCCTGGGGGACATTTCCTACGGGATCTACATGTACCATCTGCTTGTCGTCACCATCGTGATGGAGCTTCTGAAAACGATGAGCATCCACCCGCTGATCGACACGCTGGTTTTCTACGCATTGTCCTTCGGCATCACCATCCTGTTGGCCGGGCTTTCGAAGCGTCACTTCGAGGATTACTTCCTGCGCTTCAAGAAACGGCTGGGGTGAGCGGTCAGTCCTCGTCCGCCTTCTTGGTGGCCGCCTTCTTCGCGGGGCGCGGCGGGAAATCGAAGCCGATCTTGGCGGTGTCCGCATCAAAGGTCAGGAAGGCATCGAACTTGCGCTTGGTGCGGTTCGAGACGAAGCCGTTGAGCAGGTCGGTCTTGCCTGTGGAAATGAGCTTGAGCGCCTGATCGTCCGGAATCTCCCGCTGGAGGATGGTTTTTCCGATACGGATCCCGTGCGGATCCTTCTTGGTCACGATGTCGGGCACGTAGTAGGCCTTGTCGCTGGCGAAGACCTTGTGCTTCTTGCCGTCGGGTGTCTCGGCAGTGCCGATGAGCATCTCTTCGGTGAGATCGGGAGCCTTGTCGTCATCGCCCTCGAAGAGGAAGGCGGTCTTGAATTTCTCGTCGATCTGGAGGGAGGCATCAAACGGCTTGTTGAACTTCGACTTGAAGCCCTGGAGCGGGCCGACCACGCCATTTTTCATGAGGGTGCGCAGCTCGTCCTCGGTGAGCAGGCGGCCGGCGATGTGTTTCTTGATCTTGATCGGCAGTTCCGGATCGCGGGACTCGTAGGTGGCGTCCGTCTGGCGGAGGACGAGGGTGCCGTGGACGGGATGCTCGACCTCGACGTCGGGGAATTTCTTGTTCTTCGCCTCCTCGGCGAGGCCGTGCGCCTTGGCAACGATCTCGTTCGTGTAGGCGATGATCTCGCGCATGAAATCGGGTCGCTTGAGCTGGCCGTGTTCCATCTGGCGGAGTTTGTATTCCCAATCGCCGGTGAGCTTGGGCGAATGGAGACCCTCGATGTCCATTTGCGTGACCAGCTCGATGAGGCGAAGGCCGGATGGGGTGACATGAAGCTCGCGGCCATCGCGCAGCAGATACTTCTGGGCGATGAGGCCTTCGATGGTCGCCGCACGGGTGGCGGGTGTGCCGAGGCCGCGCTCGGCCATCGCCTCGCGCAGTTCCTCGTCGTTGACCAGGAGTTTTCCGGCGCCCTCCATCGCGGAGAGGAGGGTGGACTCGGTGAAGCGGGCGGGCGGGCGTGTCTGCTCGTGGATGAGCTCGACGGGATCCGCCTTGGCTTTTTCACCAGCGCTGATGCCGACCAGGCCGTCCTTTCCGGCGGCGACGCCGGGCTTGCGGCCGTAGACCTCCAGCCAGCCGGGGACGACGAGCACGCGGCCTTCGGTTTTGAAAACATCCTTCGCGCCTTCCGTGGTGATGGTGGAAAGTCGGGTGGTCTGCTCGAACTCCGCCTGCGGGTAGAAGACCGCGATGAAACGCTTGACCACCATGTCATAGACCTTCTGCTCCGTCTCCGAGAGCTTGGCGATGGTGCCGGTGGGGATGATCGCGAAGTGATCGGAAACCTTCGCGGTGTTGAAAATCCGCTTCGACTGGTGGAGGCGTGGTCCCTTGTCGTCTTTTCCGGAAAGGACGGCCTTGGCGTATTTCGCGACGTCGAGGTCGCTGTTGCCGATTTGCTTGAGCGTGTCCTTTACGTTCTGGACGTAGTCCTCGGGAAGGTAGCGGGAGTCCGTCCGGGGATAGGTGAGCACCTTGTGCTTTTCATAGAGCGCCTGGGCGATCTGAAGGGTTCCTTTCGCGGAAAACGGGGCTTCGCGCTGGAGGGTTGTGAGATCGTAGAGCTGCGGCGCGATCTGGGTGCTTGATTTTTTCTCCTCGGAAATCTCGGCGGATTTCCCCTTGCAGCGATCCGTGATGGCCTGAGCGAGCCCCTGATCCCAGATGCGCTCGGCCTTGCCGTGGGGCTTGTCCTCCGATTTCCTGAAGCCCGTATCGATCCATTTCCCGAGGTAATCCCCCGCAGCTACATTCATCGTGGCATGGACCTCGAAATACGGCTCCGGCTTGAATGCCTGGATCTCCCGCTCGCGGGCGGCGAGGATGGCCAGGGTCGGTGTCTGCACGCGGCCTGCGGCGGTGATGTTGAAACCGCCGTGGCGGGAGTTGAAACAGGTCAGGGCGCGGGTGGCGTTGAGGCCGACGAGCCAATCGGATTCGGAGCGGCACTTCGCGGCATCGGCCAGCGGGCGCATCTGCTCGTCGGAGCGGAGGTTTGCCCAGGCATCGACGATGGCCCCGGTGGTCATCGACTGCATCCAGAGGCGCTTCATCGGCTTGTCGATCTTCCCGATCTCCATGATGTAGCGGAAAATCAGCTCGCCTTCCCGGCCGGCGTCGCAGGCATTGACGATGAGATCGACGTCCTTGCGTTTCGCCAGCTTGAGGACTTTTTTCAGCTTCGGCTCGGATTGCTCGATCGGATCGAGGTCGAAGGCATCGGGGATGGCGGGGAGGACATCGAACTTCCATGGCAGTTTCTTGCCGTTGGGCCCCATGGGCATGCGCAGCTCGACGAGATGTCCGACGGCGGAGGTGATGATCGCGTTGTCGTTCTCGTAGTGGATATCGCGACCGGAGCCGACCTTGTCGAATTTCCCAAGAGCCTTGGCCAAGGCCTTGGCGAGGTCGTTCATGACGGACGGTTTTTCAGCGATGATCAGTGTTTTACCCATGGAAGTCGGTTCTTTGGAAAGTCGATTGTCTGGAGGGGACTAGGCAGGGATTTTCCGGGGATGCAAGGAGGAAGTGGAAATTGGGGGGGCTGGAATTTGGAGAAGGACGCCTCCGGCTCCTTTTTATGAAGCCGAGCGAACCGCTCTCGATTCATTGCTAAGGAGCCGGAGGCGTCCTTCTCCATGGGAGGCTATCTCCGGATGAACCGGAACCCCGGCAGCGGGCGGACGAGGCGGCGTAGCTCGAGTTTGAAGAGCGCGGCGGTGACCGCGGATGAGGGCAGGCCGGATGCATGGATCAGGCTGTCCACCGCGTATTCCTCTCCGGGCTGCATGGCGTCGAGGACGGCCGCTTCCCCTGGTGGGAGTTCGGGTTGGGCGGGTTCGGATTCCGGGGCTTCGTTCTTGAAGGAAAACGGAAGCTCACCCATGTCGTCGATGATGTGGGATGCGTCCGCAACCAGCGTCGCGCCGTCGCGGATGAGCTGGTGGCAGCCGGCGGAGGAGGGCTTGTCGATGGGGCCGGGGACGGCGAAGATGGGCTTGCCGTATTCGGAGGCGAGGTTCGCGGTGATGAGGGAGCCGGACCAGGCGGGGCACTCGGTGACGAGCAGCGCCTGGCACCATGCGGCGACGATGCGGTTGCGCATGGGGAAGGTCTGCTTGTCGGGTGCCTTGTGGAGAGGGAACTCGGAAATGACCGCTCCGTTTCCATCGGCGATTTTTTCCGCGAGGGCGAGGTTTTCCGGCGGATAGAGCCGGGCAAGTCCGGAGCCTACCACCGCGATGGTGCGCCCCTTCGCGGCGAGGGCGGATTCGTGGGCGGCGGTGTCGATGCCACGGGCGAGGCCGGAGACGATGGTGAAGCCGGCATGGGCGAGCTGGTAGGTGAGTTTCTTGGTCGCGCCCATTCCGTAGCTGGTGGAGCGGCGGGAGCCGACGATGCTGATCGCGTGTTTGTCGCGCGGCAGGATTTCCCCCCATACATACAACAGGATCGGGGCGTCGTAGGCCTGGAGCAGGTGCTTTGGGTAGGAGTTGTCCTCGCGGGTGATGATGGAAATCCCACGCCTTTCAGCCTCGGCGATCTCCGCCGCCGGATCGGCATGATCCTGCCAGCGGGAAATGATTTTCGCCGTCTCCGGGCCGATCCCATCGACGCGCTGCAATTTCCCTTCCGGGGCGGAAAGGACGCTCTCCGCATCGCCGAAATGCTCAAGCAGGCGGGTGATGCGCACCGGCCCGAAGGAGGGCAGGAGGTTGAGGGCGAGTATGGCTTCGCGGGGAGACATGGAGCTCACTTGATCTCCATGCCGCTCTTGGGCCAGAGCCATTTGACAACCTTGCCGTCCGTGATGAGCGCCTTGGCCTGGATGGTCTTGACTCCGAAAACGGTCTCCGCCTTGTAGGAGGCGATGCCGGTGCGGTACTCGGTGCCGTCGATGGTTTCCGGCTCTTCGGAAGCCTGCCAATCGAGCACTTGGTCGAAGGAGAATTCCTTGATCTCGCCGCCCTTGATGCTGGCCTGCATGACTGCAAGCACATCAACGGTGCCGGTGGGTGCAGTGGGTGCCGGTTCGGGCGTTGGCTCTGGCGTTGGCTCTGGCACGGGCTCCGGGTTTGGCTCCGGGTTTGGCTCCGGGTTTGGCTCCGGGTTTGGCTCCGGGTTTGGCTCCGGGTTTGGCTCCGGGTTTGGCTCCGGGTTTGGCTCAGGAGTGACAGGTTGCGCAGGGATCACAGGCTCGGCAGGGGGAGTATTGGCGGCAAGCTCCGGCATGGTGGGCTCTGGCATGGCCGCGAGTTGCTCCAGGAGATCGGTCTGGGAAATGGGCACGGTGCCTTCGAAGGGGCCGGCCCCCGGGCTGATGACAATGCTCTGGCCGTCCAGGCGCAGCAGGTTCACACGGTTGCCCGCGGTGATCGTCATCTTCAGGTTCGAGGCCGGATCGGCGATCTCCGCATCCGCTTTGAGGAGAACCTTCTCCGGTAGCCTGTCGGCGGGGAATTTGGAGGGATCGATGCCCGGAGGGGTCGGCTCGACGATGGACGGCACGCTCCCGAAGGTCCTGCGTTCGGGGCGCTTGCCGGTGATGGACTCGAAGATGTCCGGTTCGAAGGAATAACCAAGTATGCCAGCGGCTACCAGGCCGAATAGGAAGAGGAAGGTTTTCATCTGTTTGGATACGGGGCTGACCGGGGCATTATTCGCGGAAATTTCGGTGAGCCGCAATCGTGCCGCATTGGAGATTGAAGCGTGGGAGTGGAATTGGGTAGGTTTTTCTGCGTGAAGCGGATTTATGTCGTGGCAGGGGAAATGAGTGGGGATGCGCACGCGGCAGGTTTGCTACGGGAGCTGAAAGGCATTGCGCCGGGGCTAGAGATTCATGGCGTCGGCGGGCCGCAAATGAGCGAGGTTTCCGGGGGGCTTGTGAGGGACTGGGTGGAGGATGCCGCGGTGATGGGGGTGGTGGAGGTCCTGAAGCGGTATGGCTGGTTCAAGGAGCGCTTCGCGGAAATGCTCTGTGAGATCAAGGCGCTCAAGCCGGACACTCTGCTGCTGGTGGATTATCCGGGCTTCAACCTGCGTTTCTCCGCCGCCATCCGGCGCGAGCTTCCGGATACGAAACAGGTCTATTACGTCAGCCCGCAGGTCTGGGCATGGAATAAGAAACGCATCCCGAAGATGGTGGAACTCCTCGATGAAATGCTCTGCCTGTTTCCTTTCGAAAAACCCATCTTCGAAAACGCCGGGCTGAAAACCACACATGTCGGCCACCCGCTGGTGGACGAGCTTGCGGGGGAGCGCATCGCGGGCGGGCGGCAGGGAAATCTCATCGGGCTTTTCCCCGGCAGCCGGGAGCGCGAGATCGCCAAGCTTTTCCCGATGATGATAGCCAGTGCCGCGGCACTGCGCCAGTGGAGGGGTGACCTTGTTTTTTCCGTCCCGGCAGCCACCCCGAAGCTGGCGGAAACGATGCGCGGCATGATCTCGGAGGCCGGGGCAGGGGAGTGGATCACTCTCACCGCCGGGGGCAGCCATGCGCTGATGCAGCGCGCGGCCTGCGGGGTCATTGCCAGCGGCACCGCCACGCTGGAGGCGGCGACCTACCAGCTGCCCTACTGCCTGGTATATAAGATGGCGTGGACGACCTACTGCCTCGGGAAAATGCTGGTTAAGATCAAATACATCGGTCTCGTGAACATCCTTGCGGGCGAGAAGGTGGTGGAGGAATTCATCCAGGCGGATGCCGCTGCGCCGGAAGTCTCCGCATGGGTGCGCGACATGTTGACGGACGATGCGAAACGTGAAGCCCTCATGGCACGGCTCGGCGAGATCAGCGCGAAACTCGGCGAGCCCGGCACCCACCGCCGCGCCGCAGAGCGGGTGGCGGCGTGGCTGTAGGGGGGGAACCGCGATTGGGAGATCGCGGCTGCAACCGCAAAGCGCTTCGCCATGCAGGGCGCGATTTCCCAATCGCGCTTCCCTTCCCGGCTAAGCCGGAGCTCCCACAACCCCCGGCAACGGGCCGTCGTCTTCCGGCCTTTCGTTGCCGGCTTTCTTGGAGGATGGCTTCTTCTCCATTTCGTCGGGGATGGGTGGCGGCTTGGGTGCGCTCGGCGGATTCTTCATTTCGCCGTGCTCGATGATGTCCTTGAGGTGGCTTGCATCGAGCGTCTCGAATTCCAGCAGGGCGAGGGCGATCTTTTCGACCACATCTCGGTTCTCCGTGAGTATGCGGGTAGCCTCGGCGAAGGCATTGTCGATGAATTTCTTGATCTCCGCATCGATGACTTTCGCCGTTTCCTCGGAGTAGTTGCGGCTCTTGTTCATGTCGCGGGCTAGGAAGACGGGGCTATCGCCTTCGCCATATTCGACCATGCCGAGCTCGTCGGACATGCCCCATTCGCAGACCATGTTGCGGGCGAGCGAGGTGGCCTGGCGGATGTCTCCGGAGGCTCCGTTGGAAACGTCGTCGGAGTGGAAACCTTCCGCGATGCGGCCGCCCATGGTGACGATGAGGTTCGCGAGCGCCTCCTTTTTCTGGGTGGAATACTTGTCGCCGTCCGGGAGATACATTGTCGCGCCGAGATATGGCCCGCGGGGGATGATGGTGACCTTGTGCAGCGGGTGGGTGTGCGGCAGGACCATGTTCAGGTAGGCGTGGCCGGCCTCGTGCCAGGCGGTGCCGATCTTTTCCTTGTCGGACATGGCAAGCGAGCGGCGCTCACGGCCCCAGCGCACCTTGTCGCGGGCCTCTTCCATTTCCGCAAGCGTCACAGCGGAAA
Source organism: Akkermansiaceae bacterium (assembly GCA_017798145.1). Lineage (NCBI taxonomy): Bacteria > Pseudomonadati > Verrucomicrobiota > Verrucomicrobiia > Verrucomicrobiales > Akkermansiaceae > Akkermansiaceae bacterium. The sequence continues at coordinate 3,848,179 of CP059069.1, forward strand.
GGCCTTTGCGAGCGGCGAGGAGTGCGGCCTCGTTGACGAGGTTCGCGAGCTCGGCTCCGGAGAATCCGGGGGTGCCGCGGGCGATGGTCGCCAGTTCCGTGTTGGCGGCCAGCTTGATCTTCTTCACGTGGACGCGGAGGATTTCCTCGCGGCCATTTACGTCCGGAAGCGAAACGGTCACCTGGCGGTCGAAACGGCCGGGGCGGAGGAGAGCTGGGTCTAGCACGTCCGGACGGTTCGTGGCGGCGATGATGATGACTCCCTCCTGGGTGTCGAAGCCGTCCATCTCAACAAGGAGCTGGTTGAGCGTCTGCTCGCGCTCATCGTGCCCGCCGCCCATTCCGTGGCCGCGGTGGCGACCGACCGCATCGATCTCATCGATGAAAATCAGGCACGGGGCGTTCTTCTTGCCCTGCTCGAACATGTCGCGGACGCGGGATGCGCCGACTCCGACGAACATTTCCACGAAGTCCGATCCGGAGATCGAGAAGAAAGGCACATCGGCCTCACCTGCGATGGCGCGGGCGAGGAGGGTCTTGCCGGTTCCGGGGGACCCGACCATCAGCACGCCCTTCGGGATCGAGCCGCCGAGCTTCTGGAATTTCTTGGGATCGCGGAGGAAATCGACGATCTCGAAAAGCTCTTCCTTCGCTTCCTGGATGCCGGCCACGTCCTTGAAGGTGACCTTGTTGCGGTCCATCGTGAGCAGGCGGGCCTTGGATTTCCCGAAGGACATCGCACCGCGCCCGGCGGATTTCATCTGCTGGCGGAAGAGGAAAAACAGCAGGAGGATGATGAGCAGGAACGGCAGGAAGGTGAACAGCGCCTTGCTGAGGTAGTCTGAGTTGCGTTTGTATTTCGCCTTGTCCTTGAGGAGCTTCTCAAGCTCCTTGCCAAGGATCGCGGACGAGACGGTGACCTCGAAGGGAACGGGTGCGATGGCTTCGCCCTTCTCGTTTTTCGGCTCTTTGAGGTTCGTCACGATCTGGCGGGTCCCTGCGATCATCGCATTGGAACTTTCGCCGGTGGTGAGGATGCGCAGGGGGTTGGCCGGATCGGAGTCCGGCTCGATTTCGCCGAGGGCCATTGATTTCCTGAAATCCGCGAGGGAGAGGGTTTCGACGGCTCCCTCGATGGGTGCGTCGCCCTCATCGGTGATCTGCTCCATGCGGATGTTCTCGCCGAGCAGTTCGCGGATTTCCTCGCCCTGGAGTTCAAGGTTCACGGGGACGCGGAAGTCCCGGGGTGTGGTTTGCTTGCTCTCTCCCTTGGGCAGCACGAGCTCCGGCTTCGCCCATCCGATGATCTTCGCGTCATAGGCGGTGTCGCTGGTTATGACGGAGAGAGGTTGCTTGGAATCATCCAGAACCACGCGACCCTGGTCGAGCGCCCTGCGGAATTCCGCATAGCTCATCGGCTCGGCCTTGTTTTCCGAGTAAGGGTTGAGGAACGCAATGCCGAGAATCAGGATTGCTAGGCTGAAAAGGGCGAGCACACGCCAGTTGAAGCCGCCGGGTTCTCCTGCTGGACGGTTCGGGCTGGGCGGTTGCGGGGATTGTTTATCTGGATCGGACATGGTCTGCTGCTTGGGGGGCGGATCTCCCGCCGGGTGGGAAAATCTAGTGCCACGCGGGGAAATGTCTAGGCGGGGTTTTTCGGCTGTCCGATGGCACGGATCAGCATCACCACGAGAGCCAATCCCGTTGCGGGAGCCACGAAAACAAGCATGGCGTGCCTGAATCCCGGGAAGGCCGGATGGCCGGTCGCCCCAAGGATCAGGTAGGCGAGGTACGCCCCATAAAATGCCAGGAAGAAAAACCCGCTCATCCTGCCGATCCGGTAGCCATGGAAAAACACCGGCAGCGCTGCAAGCGCGATCGCGATCATGAAGAGCATGTCGAACTCGATCGCCTGCCTAGCCACGGCAATCCCGGCCGGAGCCACGATCGAGGAAATGCCAAGCACCGTGACGATATTGAAGATATTGCTGCCCACCACGTTGCCAACCGCAATGTCCCGCTCGCCTTTCAGCGCGGCCACCACCGATGTCGCCACCTCCGGCAAAGATGTCCCCACGGAAATGATTGTCAGCCCGATGATCAGCTCGGAGACGCCGAAATGCCTGGCGATGAACACGGCACCGAAAACCAGCCTGTCCGATCCCAAGACCAACCCGGCAATCCCGAGCACCACCAGGGCGGTGTTTTTCGCCCACGCCGGGTCCTCCCCCTTTTTCCCATACTCCTCCTCATACTCGCTGAGCACACCGGCATCCTTTTCTTTCCGTGACTGGCGCAGCAGGAAGCCCACATAGGCCAACGCCATCGCGAAGAGGATGAACCCGTCGATCCGCGAGATCGTCCCGTCGAAGCTCAGCCCGAAGAGCAGCAGCGACAGGAAAATCATCACAGGCACATCAAAGCGGATCAGCTGCGCGTGAACCACCAGCGGGATGATGAGCGCGGAGATGCCAAGGATGACAAGGATGTTGAAGATATTGCTGCCCACCACGTTTCCCACCGCCAGATCCGCCTGCCCCCTGAAGGCGGACATCACGGAGACCGCCAGCTCCGGCGCGCTCGTCCCGAAGGCCACCACCGTCAGCCCCACGACCAGCGGTGAGATCCCCAGCGCGGAGGCGATGTTGGCCGCGCCTTTCACCAGCCAGTCGGCAGCGAAGACAAGGAGCACCAGCCCGACGATGAGGTATGTTATGGCAAGTATCATGCGGCGGGATACTTGGCGGGCAGGGGCAAACCCGCAAGCCCCAACCTCAGCCACTAGGCGAGGTTTTTCCGATTGCGGATGGCGCTGACAAGAAGCCCGCCAAGCAGCAATCCCGTCGCCGGAGCCACATAGAGCAGCATCACATGGCGGTAGCCGCCAAAGGCCGCATGCCCCTGGGCTCCGAGGATCAGGTAAACGATGTAGGCCACGTAGAAAGCGAGGAACAAAAACCCGCTCATCCGCCCGATCTTGTAGCCGTGGAAAAACACCGGAAGCGCCGCCACCGCGATGGCGATCATGAACAGGATATCGAAATTCAGGGCCGCTTCCGCCACCCTCAGCGGGGTGATGATCGAGGAGATCCCGAGCACCGTCAGGATGTTGAAAATGTTGCTGCCGACGACATTGCCCACCGCGATGTCCCTCTCACCCTTCAAGGCCGCCACCACCGAGGTAGCAACCTCCGGCAGCGAGGTGCCTGCGGAAATGATCGTCAGCCCGATGATCAGCTCGGACACCCCGAAATGTTTCGCGATGAAAACCGCCCCGTACACCAGCCGGTCGGAACCCAGCACCAACCCGGCCACGCCCCCGATCACAAACGCCAGGTTCTTGATCCATTTCGGACCGGCCGCTGGCTTGCCGTATTCCTGCTCGTACTCGGAGAGCACCCCCGCGTCCTTTTCCTTCTTGGAGAGGCGGAGGAGGAAAACGACATAGGCCACAAGTAGCGCAAACAGCACGAGGCCATCCACGCGGGAGATCAGGCCGTCCATCGAGAGCAGGTAAAGCAGCACCGAGACGGCGATCATCACCGGGACATCGAAGCGCACCAGCTGCGCATGCACCACCAGCGGGATGATCAGCGCCGAAATCCCCAGGATGAAAAGAACATTGAAAATGTTGCTGCCGACCACATTGCCCACCGCGATGTCATCCTGCCCGTTGAACGCCGCCATCACCGAGACCGCCAGCTCCGGTGCGCTTGTCCCGAAGGCCACCACGGTCAAGCCCACCACCAGCGGCGAAATCCCCACCGCAGCCGCTAGATTGGAAGCGCCTTTCACCAGGAAGTCGGCGGAATAAACAAGGAGAACAAGACCGACGACAAGGAACGCGATGGCAGCAAGCATGCGCGCGGAGTGATAGCGGAATACCGCGTGCACGCAAGCGGAACCGCTTGGTCGAACCACAAAAACCGCCGCGAATTTGAACGGGTGACATATGTGGCCGGGCAAGGTATCTCAAATGCATGACAAGAAGGCAGGCGCTTATCCCAACGGGTCTCTTGATCCTGGGAATCGTCGCATCCATCGGTCTGAAATCCGATCGTTTTTTTGCATCCTCCGAAAATGGCGACGTATCCGGACAGGCAGAATCCAATCCCCTCCTGCAGGAAAACGATCCCCGTCTGCCACCCCCCACCAAACGCGAACGAAACGGCGGAGCCGATGCACAGGCTCTCCGTGAATTGGAAATCGAGTTCGACCGCATCCTCCCCGCCCAATACCCGGAGCAGCCCAGCTCCCTTAGCGATGCCATACTGCAACCCGGCGAAGCACTTGTCCTCGGCGGTTTCAGGAGAACCGATGGCAACTACGGATTCACCATACTGCAAGTTGAAGCCCTCAAAGCGGACGGCACCCCTTTCATACCCGGCGAAACGGACGCTGCCCCGTTGCAATATCGGGTCATTTCGAAAGCACTGGCCATGAGTCAGGAAGCATCCTCGGAGGCAGGACTCGGTGCTCTCATTTCACCGGCGAAGACAAGAATCCAAAAGAACCTGAGTTTCCCTTCTGCCGAGGTAACGCAGATACTCGGAGGAAACACGGCTGGCGCAGCCACAATGCCGACTGTCGTTGCAAGGGCGGGTTCCAGCGCGTCCATAAATATCGGAACAGAAAAACAAGGCTACGTGATCTCTGTGATGATCACCCCTGATGAGGGAAGCGATTCGGTTCGCCTGAGGACGAGGGTGGAAAATCCCGATGGTCAATAACTGTTCATTGAAACACTTTTCTCTTGCCTGCCGGAGAAGTTTTCCTACCCTGCGGAAATGCATGACCCTCTTGCCGCCCTCCTAAAACAATTCTTCGGCTACGACTCCTTTCGCCCGCTCCAGCAGGAAATCATTGCCGCCACCATGGCCGGAAAGGACGTCGTCGCCATCCTCCCCACCGGTGCCGGGAAATCCCTCACCTTCCAGCTCCTCGCCCTTGCGGAAGACGGAGTCACCCTCGTCATCTCCCCTCTCATCGCCCTGATGAAGGACCAGGTCGATTCCCTCACTGCCTCCGGCATCCCCGCCACGTTCCTCAACTCCTCCCTCGACCCCGCCGAAGCCCGCGACCGCTCCGAATCCCTCTCACGCGGCGATTACAAGCTCCTCTACGCCGCCCCCGAACGCGTCATGACCCCAGGCTTCATCGCCGATCTGAAACGCTGGAACATCAGACGCATCGCCGTCGATGAAGCCCACTGCATCTCCGAGTGGGGCCATGACTTCCGCCCGGAATACCGCCAGCTCGCCCAACTCCGCAAACACCTTCCCGGCATCCCTTTCCTGGCCCTAACAGCCACCGCCACCCCAAAAGTCCGCCAGGACATCGCCCGCCAGCTCCAGATGGAGTCTCCGGAAAATTTCCTCGCGTCCTTCAACCGCCCCAACCTCTCTTATTCGATCATCCCGAAATCCAAGCCCGCCCGCCAGGTCTTCGAGTTCGTCCACAGCCGCCGCGAGGAATCCGGCATCATCTACCTCCAGTCCCGCAAATCCACCGAGGCCATGGCCGCCACACTCAAGGCCGAGGGCATCCCCGCCATCGCCTACCATGCCGGGCTCGACCCCGCCACCCGCGCGAAAAACCAAGAAGCCTTCATCCGCGACGAAGCCCGCATCGTCTGCGCAACCGTCGCCTTCGGCATGGGCATCAACAAACCCGACGTCCGGTACGTCATCCACGCAGACCTCCCGAAAAACATCGAGGGCTACTACCAGGAAACCGGCCGCGCAGGCCGTGACGGCCTCCCCTCCGCGTGCCTGCTGCTCTACTCCCGCGGCGACCTCATGAAAAACCTCCGCTTCCTCGAAAACGCCACCGACCCGGAAGCCGCGAAAATCGCCGAGATCCAGATGCGCCAGATGGCCGATTTCGCCGAAACCTCCACCTGCCGCCGCACAGCCCTCCTGAAATACTTCGGCGAAACATGGCCGGATGAAAACTGCGGCGGCTGCGATGCCTGCCTCAATCCCCCCGAGCAATACGACGCCACCCGAAACGTCCAAAAGCTCCTCTCCTGCATCATCCGGGCCAAACAGGCCGCCGGTTTCTCCACCGGAGCCAACCACATCGCCCAAGTCCTTGCCGGAGCCAACACCGCCAAAGTCCGCGAATACGGCCACGACAAGATCACCACCTACGGCATCGGCGCCGACACCCCCCGCGAGGAATGGGCCGCCCTCGCCCGCCAACTGGTCTCCCTCGGCCTCATCGACGCCTCCCCGGACAACTTCCATACGCTCAACGTCTCCCCCAAAGGCTCCGAACTCCTCAGATCCCGCGAAACCATCCTCCTCTCCCGCATCCCGTTTTCCGAAACCACAGGGGACTCCGCGAAACTCTCCCGCACCGGAAACATCCCCTGCGACGAAGCCCTCTTCCAATCCCTCCGCACCCTGCGGAAAACCATCGCTGACGCGAGATCCGTCCCGCCCTACGTCATTTTCGGAGACACCCCCCTCCGCCACATGGCTCGTCGCTACCCGCAGACCAAGGCGGATTTCCTCAATATCCCCGGCGTTGGCACCCAGAAACTCGAAGACTACGGCCAAGCCTTCATGCAGGAAATCAGATCCCACCTCAGCTCCAACGAAAGGCAAACCTTCGAACCGCTCTCCACCCCGCCGACGCCGAAAATGAGAAGCGGGGACGGCCTCAGCGTCACCCAGCTCGAAACCCTGAACCAATACAGGTCCGGCAAGTCCATCTGCCAAATCGCGAAGACCCGCGACATGGTCACCAGCACCATCGCCGGCCACCTCGCCGCCGCCATCGCCAACGGGAAAATCACCCCCGATCCCCGCGATTTTTACTCCCAAGCCGATGAAAAACGCATCGATGCCGCCCTCGCCGCCACAGAGGACGGCCTTTCCAAGCTCGGCGCCATCCACAACACCCTCAACGGCGAGATCCCCTATGAAACCCTGAAACTATACGCCGCCTTCAAATCCATGGAGACCCCCGCATAGCTGCGGCATCACGCCGCAGGCCTTCATCGCCCCGTCCCGGGGTGAATGAATGCTAGGGATTTCACTTTTGTGGTTTTGGCCTTTCAGAGAGCCGGAGGCGGGGAAATGGGATGTGATGCGCGGAACTAGCCTGATCCGCCGCCGTGTCCAAGGAAGCCAGCACCAACCCCATCGCGTCCATGAGCTGCGGTGCGGCATCCCGTTGAACCCGCCCACCCACAGTGCGCAAGGGCACGTATTCCCTATGTTGTGGATCAACCGCAGCTCCGGGCCCTTCGGATCCGGCACGGGCGTCGAAAGGGAAAGGCAAAGCTCCCCGGCAAGCGGACTTGCCCGCCCGCCCTGCCCGGGCCATGTTGTGGAGACATGGGAAACAATCTCTCGAAAGGGAAACAGGCGCTCGCGCTCGCGGGCTTCGTCATCGTCACGTTCATCGCCCCGCTCGCCGCCGTGTGGGCTCCGCCCGGGGCCTGGCATGCGGCCTTGGCCAAGCCGGACTGGAATCCGCCTGGATGGATCTTCGGTCCGGTGTGGACCGCGCTCTACCTGCTGATGGCCGTCGCGGCGTGGCTCGTCTGGCGGCGCGAAGGCTGGCGGCTGGCGCTTTCCCTCTATGCCGTGCAGCTCGCCCTCAACGCCGCTTGGTCTCCCGTCTTCTTCGGGGCGAAGGAGATCGGCTGGGCTCTTGCGGTCATCCTGCTGCTCTGGTGCGCCGTCCTCGCGACCGCCCTCGCCTTCGCGCGCGTGAACCGCGCGTCCGCATGGATGTTCGCCCCGTATCTCGCATGGGTGTCCTTCGCCGCTTTCCTGAACTTCACACTCTGGCGGATGAACGGTTGAAAAGCCTCCGGCACCCGCCCGAGTCGCTCCATCCCGTTGTCCGTCACCTTGGACCTGAACACCTTGTATTTCCCGTGGCGCTTGATCTCCGCCGCAGGCAATCTCTGACCCGGGTGCGCAGGATCCGCCTCCTCGCCGCGGAAGTGGATGAACTTCCCGCCCTCCGCGAAGACATCGCATCTCACGAATTCCCGCTCGCCGCGCTTTTCTTCGCAGTGTGTGACCGTGGTGTATTCCTTCTTCCGGGAGCAAGCGAGGGCGAGAAACGTGAATGGCGCCAGCAAGGCGAGGCGCATCGTTTTCATCGGTTTGTTGCCAAGTAATTTCAGTGATCCGCAGGGCGGAAGGAAAAATCAACCGCCCGCCAGAGGCTTTGGATTGCTGCCCGTCCTCATCGAGATCATCACCCCTCCACGAGCCTCCCGCCCGGCGCGTCGTTGGAAGCGTTCAGCGCATCGATCCCCGCCTGCACGCGGCGCTCCATTTCCTTGGTGAGCGCGGCGATGGCATCGCGCGATTTCGCGCCGAGCTGCTCGCGGACATCCATGGGCGCGCCGATCATTGCCATCGCCCGGCGGGGGCCGGTGCGCGGCATGGTGCGGGAGTGGAAATCCTCGGCGATGCGCTCCACGGTCTCGGCGTAGCGGTCGATGGTGGGGTGTTCCGTCAGGTAAGGGGTGAGGTAGCCGTGGATGCGGAGGGCGAGTATCGCGCGATCGGCGAGGCCGGCGATCTCGGGATGCGGTTGCGCGGCGGGATCGGAGCGGAGCTGGTGGATTTTAGCGCGGGCCTTGGCGATGCGGGCAGTGAGCGGCGCGCCCTCCACCACGGCGATCCCCAAGCCGTTCTCTGTCTCCGCGACGAGGTTGGCGGCGAAGTTTTCCAGCAGGTCATAGAGCGACGGGTCATCTGCGGGTAGTTTTCCGTGGAGACCGTGTTTCTTCAGATAGCCGCCGAGTATGTGCCGCCCGAGACCCAGCACCGCGCCCAGCGGATCCGAAGTGGAGCCGGACGGAAAGCGGTGGCCGCTCTCCGCGCCGAGGCGGAGCATGCGTTCGGTGATCGCTTCGCGCGGCTTGGTGAGGTGGGTGAACTTGAGGCTTAGCGGGACGATTTTCACCGCCGATTCGGTGGCCGCCTGAGCCTTGAGCGCGATGAACGCCGCTCCGTCGAGGAAAGGCGTGAGGCGGTCGTTGGTCAGATACACGTTGCCCTCCGGGAAAATGTTCAGAGCCCGCTCCCCGTCGGTGAGCACCTTGATCGCGGCGGCCATCGCCTTGCGGTCGGCGCCTTCGCGGTCGATGGAGAAGTTCCCCATCTTCTGCATGCTCCATGCGCAGAATTTGTTCCGGAGGAATACGTCATAGGCCGCCATGAAACAGGAATCCACACCGAGCCGCCGGTGGACTTCGGTGAGCACCTGCGGATCGCTGTGGCTGGGGTGGTTGATCACGAACAGCAGCCGGTCGCCGTTCCTCCTCGATTCCTCCAACTCATCCATCTCACCCGAGACGGAGATCTCGCGGATCCGGTGGTTCGCACCGGGTAGGATCAGCCCCCGGTTCAGCCGCCTTCCAAGCCAGATTAGTGGAGCGGATGGCTTCGCCTCGAAGAAGCGGTAGGGGGCATCCGAGAACTCAAGCATACACGAAGGTCACTGCCTCACTGGCTGGCTACGCCGCGCCAGAACATCTTCGGTGCGTCGCTCTGCGAGGGCATCAGGTAGTACGATTTGATCACAAAATCGCCGTCGTCGGCAGGCGTTCCGTATTCGTTCGCGGTCGCGGAACCGTCGAAGGCGGGGAGGTTCACAGTGGCCGAGATGCCGACGGTGTAGCCCTGCGTGTTTTTCGGCACCCGCATGCTGAGGAGTTGGTATTTTTTCACGGGATCAAGACCCGCACCCGGCGCAAGGAGGTTGATCGACGCCCCGTCCGCAACCGGCGTTGTGGGGAAAACCCGGCCCGGTGCGGGACTGGAGCCGAGAAGCGGGTTTCCGCCGTAAAGGAACTCGATCAGGTTCGGCAGGCCATCGCCATCCGCATCATCGTTCGGGCCATCCTTGCCCACGGGAAAGGAAAAGCCCGAAGCCCAGGATGCGAAAGGGTCGGAAGTGGCTGCGGTGGCGAAAACACGGATGAAGTTTTTCCCGATCACATCGCCTATGGTTGCGCTGTCCTGGAAGGCTCCGGAGGTGGCGTTGTTGGATCCGTTGGCCATGTATATGTAGCCGCGTGGATCATAGGCGATCCCGCCCGAACCTGCGGTACTGAAGCCGGTGGCGCAGTAGAAGGAGCTGTCAAAGACTCCGGTGGCGCTGATCCGCATATATCCGGCGCAAGAATTGGAGCCGTATGAAGAGAAATTCCCACCCAACACGATCTTTCCATCCGCCTGCTCGGTGCATGCCGTGAACGTGCTGCTGAGCGTCAGTCCGGCGGTGTTGAAGGTGCTGTCGAACGAGCCGTCGGCATTGAAGAGCTTGAACCGGCGGGCACCGCTGGTGCCCAGGGTGACGAGCAGTTTGCCCGATTTGAGCACAGCGGCCGAAGAGACAAAGTCCGACGAAGGGCCGGGGGCGTAATTGGTGAATCCGGCAACCTGCATGCCTGCGGAATCGACCTTCCTCAAAACGGCATTGGCCAGCACCCAGACGGCTCCATCCGATGAAACGTAGGGGGTCGCGGAGACCCCCAACCCGATGAGCGCGGCCAGGTTCGTGTTGAAGGTGGAGTTGAGATTTCCGTTGTAATCGACAAGCACAAGCCTCGGCACGGTGACCTGCGTTCCTCCCGCAGGCCCCATGGTGCTGAAATCCCCTGAAACCAGATACCCATGCCCCGGTAGCTCGGTCACCCCCCTGAGTGTGGCGTTCGTGGAGAGGAGAGGAAATGAGTTGTCATCGGGAAATCCGGCACTGCCAAGGAGGCGCCGCACCCGCCAAGTGGAGGCGTTCGTCCCGCCCACGAGAACGATGCGGCCTGAAGAATCGACAACTCCGCCTGTGAATGAGTTTGCAAGGTTCCGTATGTCGACCCTGCCGCCATCAGGGCCGAGCTTGTAAACGCCTCCGAAGTAGGGCACAACGAGGCTGCCATCGCTTTGCAGGAATGGGATGCCGCTTTCACCGCCGCCCATGTTCGTGCGGTCGAATGTGGGATCATAGCGACCCTCGACCTTATCGACCACCGTGCCGCGCGCGGGATTACTGGTCACGGAATTGCCGCCAGCCGTGACAACGCAGGTGTAGTTGCCTGTGGCGGAAGCTTGGGCGTTGGGGATGGAAAGCGTGTCCGTAATCTGCCCGGGGACATCGATGTTGTCCTTTTTCCACTGATAGCTGAGCGTTCCCGGGCCGCCCGCATAGACCTTCATCGTCAGCGTGCCGCCGGTGATTTTCTTGTCGATCTTGGGATGGACCGCGATCTTGAGCGTGGGGGTGAGGGTGACGGTGTTGAGGTCGAGGCGGTAGAGCTTGTTGTCGCCGGAGATCGTGAAGAGGTAGTTGCCGTGCCTACAAAGCCGGGCGGGCTGGGTGCCGATCCCATTGGGGATGCCGGTCGCTGGTATATCGTCCCATGTGGCTCCGCCGTTGAGGGAGAACGCGACGGTGGGGATCCGCGTGATGGTGAATGTGGGACTGATAAGCAGATACACTCCGCCCGAAAACATGGTGGTCGCGTCCGAGCAGGTTTCCGTGAGGAGTTTCACCCCACCGGCGGTGTCCACCTGGTTGAGGTTCCAGGTCAGGCCGAAATCTTGGGAGAAATAGATACCTGTCGTGAGGGTGGTGCTACCCGAACCGATCACGCAGACATTGTCGCCGATCGCGGCCAGTGAGCCAATGGAAGGCAAGGGCACCCCGTTGTTGCTCCATGTGATGCCCCCATCGGTGGAGGTGAAGGCACCCATGCCGTTGCCTGCGATGGCGGCGATCACCTTGCCGTTGCGGGCGACGATGGAGGCGCAACTGGTGCCGGGAAGATTCCCATTTGCGGCGGCCCAGGTGCTGCCGCCATCGGTGGACTTGAAAATGCCGCCGAGACGCCCGGCCGCCCAGTGGGTGTTGGTGGAGCTGTCATAGGCGACTGCATCAATGACCGGCGGCGGCGATGCCCCGGCGAAGGACGGCGTCCACGCCGCAGGCGCGATGGTGCGGTAGAGCGGCAAGACACCCTCGGTGAGTGCGCCGCTGCCGGGCTCGACACCCGCCCAAAGCGTATTACCGATCGCATCAATGCTGCGGGAGCCATACTGTGAGAGATTGTAGGAGACACCAGTTACGGTATGGAATGCGCTCCAGGTGTTGCCATTGTCGGTGGAGCGCAGCACGCCATTGGGAGAGGCGAGGATATAGAGCGCAGTGCCGTCCGAAGCGATTGATTGCCCGCTTCCCACCTTGGGCGCGACCGGCAGGTTTGCGGTAATCTCCGTCCATGTCTGGGCGGTGCCGGTGGACATGAGTCCACTTGCGACAATCACGGATAGAACGAGCGAGGCGTATGTTCTCATGGCAAGGGCTCTTTGTCTGTCGTGGCTTTTGCCAGAACCTCTGGTTTTCATCAAGCGGGAAAGCCGTGCCAGCCGGAAACTTGCTTTTGCAGTAACCCCTTTCCGGGATCACTCCCGTCTTTCCCGATCCCGGAATGCACCTGCGCGAAGCTCATGTATCCTGCAATGCCTGAGGCTGAAGGGCGGGGCCTGGTAGCACCGAAACTGAGGGAAGGGATGGGGGCTCCTTGGACTGCGGCAGCCTGCTGCCGCTTTCCGTTAGGCAGCCATGCTGCCAACGGGACAAACTCGGGAGATATCAAGCCCCGCCGTGCGAAAGCAGCCCGCTGCAAGCCGCGCTGCCCGGATTGTGATGTGGCTCTCAAGGAGGTTCGCAAAGGCAGCATTGCGGTCTTCGATCTGCCCATCGCCGACAAGACCTCCGTGTGGGTGACGCTGCCCGCTGTCCGGAGTGCCGCAGGCTGAGCACTCCCGGGCCGCCCGAAGTCCATCCCACGCGCAACGCCATCTGGCGGCTGATGCGCGCGGTGGCCACCTGGGCATCGGTCTGCCCTGCCACCGATGTTCAAGATCAGCGAGGCCATCCTCCTCGACCTCATCACGGAACAGCGCGAAGCCTTAGCCTCGATGACCTCCTCGGAAAGCAGCACCCCGCCCCGCTTCACCGCACGCATCGCCTCCATCACCTTGTATCTGGCGATCGCACACGCCCACTTCGGGAAACTCGTCCCGGGCTCGAACGCCCCGGCCTTGCGGGTGATCGTCAGGAACGTCTCCTGCAGCACATCATCCGCCTGCGTCCGGTCCGCCAGAAGGCTCCGGATGAACCCCCGGATCAGATCGCTGTGCTCAATGAACAGCTCCTGAACCAAAGGCACCCCGGCCTCACCCTTCTGTTTGTTCCTGCGGGACTCCATCACCCTTGATGATCTCAAAAGGTCAAAACCTTAGCAAGGCGGAGAAAAAACCGGTGTTTGGGAAAAAATTGGAATTTTCCGCTAAGAATCCGTCACCCGGGGTCACTGTGGGCTAATGGCTCGGTGCAGCAGTCCGTGCCTCCGCGAAGCAACTTAGGAATTCCCAACTTGACACGAATAGATAACCTCACCTCAATCGAAACGATGAAAATTAAAAAAACAGCCACAACTCTCACTGCCGTTCTCGGGCTCGCCCTGTGCACTTCCGCCCATGCGGCCACGCTCTTCGCCGATACCTTTGACCGCGCTAATGGCGATGATCTCAACGCCTCTACCACCGGCAAATCCGGCAGCCTCGGTGCCTTGGACTGGCTTGAAACCAGTGGCCCTACCAGCGGCACCCTTGGTGCTGGAGGTAGCATTGTAAGTAATCAACTCCAACTCGGTGAAGAGGGTGCCGGCGGCGGGTGGGCGTTGGCATATCTGGACCACAACTTTATCGATACCTCGATCACTACCAATCGCAATTTCAGCGTTTCGGTTGATATCGTGAACTCTGACACCGGCGGGGCCACCCGGTATGCAGGTATTGTTGTCGGCGGACCGGCGAGCAGATATTCGGGTTGGTCGAGTAACAACCCCGCTACTGAAAATGTGGATTTCTACATCGGTTACGATGGCTCTGGCACTGAGCAGTTCAGAATCTGGGAGAATGGCGTGCTGACAACCACTACCAACCTCTCATTTGTCGAGCCCGATACACTGCGCGTCGATTTTACAAACGTGACAAACTTCACCCTAGGCACCACGATCAATTATGAGGTTTTCAACAACGGATCTTCCGTTGCAACAGGAGATTTCACCTGGTCTGGCACGAACCAGAATTACCTCGGTCTTTTCACGAACTGGACCGCTGGCGGGGCTGAATTGGATAACTTCTCGGTGACCACCGTTCCTGAGCCGGGCACCACCGCCCTGGTAGGACTCTGCGGACTCGCCCTGATCCTCCGCCGTCGCAAGTAACGCTCCGTAACTCTAACGTTTCCCAATGCCGCTCCGTTCCATATTGGAAGGAGCGGCGTTTTTTTGGGGGACGTGATGCGGGAAACAATTTGAACAGGCGGATCCGGCCCCCTGCTTCCGGAAAACCTTTGCTTGCCGCCTTCCGTGGCAGGCAATGAAAAGATTTTAGCAAAGCGCGCCACGGACAACTAAGGCGGCTAAGCCATCCCTGGCAGCACCCTTCCAACCAAGCCGCCTCGATCCGCCAGCAGGCTGCTCATGAATGCGGATCAGATCGCTGTGCCCAATGAAAGGCCCCTGAAACCAAAGGCACCTCTACCCCTCCCGTCTTTCCCTTTCTGCGAGACTCCGCCGCAGGTGATGATCTAAAAAGGTCAAAACCTCAGCAAGGCGGAGAAAAAACCGCTGCTTGGAAAAAAATTGGAATCTTTCGCTAAGAATCCGTCTCCCGGGGTCATTGTGGGCTGATGGATGACCGCAAAGGTGATCCGTGCCTCCTGAAATTGCCTCCCAAGAAATACACATGAAAACGAAAAAATCATACAGAACTCTTCTCCTCCTGGGCACCGCAGCGGTTTCCATCTTCGGCACCATGCAGGGCTTTTCCGCATCCTACGTATTGGTGTCGGGCGGATCCTTAAGTACAGGTGCTGGCTGGCAGAACACTGCGACCCTTACGACGGGAACAGTTCCAACCAGTGGAGATACTGGCTCAATTGCCGTGGACGGAGTTTTCACCCCAGCTACTTGGAATACCGGTGGCGCTTCTATTATCCAGACTGCCGGAAACATCGTTGGTTCTGGAAATGCCAATTTCAATTTCGTCACTGGAACTTACACCATGAACGGCGGTTCCTTCTCCGCGCGCGGCATCCTTGCCAACAACTCCATCATCAATCTATTCGGCGGAGTTTTCACTATCGGAAATGGCACCTCCGGCAGCGGTTGGGGCGCAGCGAACAATGGAACGCTTAACATTGGCGGAAGCGCGGTCATCAACAACAGCAGATCCACTCTCGCCGGTTACAATTCAACCTCTGGAACGATCAACTTCGCAGCAGACTGGACGGGAAGCTTTCAGAACACGACGGCAAACGCCGCGGCTTGGAAAACAGAACTAACCACAGGCAACTATGAATTGGCTGGCACCCCAATCACCAGCGCCTTGTTTGACGCGAACTTCCAAGTCACCGGAGACACGCTTTCCCTCGTTCCCGAGCCTACGTCCGCAGCCCTGCTCGGCCTTGGTGGATTTGCCTTGATCCTCCGCCGCCGGAAGTGACGATTCACAACTCCAACGTTTCCCAATGCCGCTCCGTTCCCTATTTGGAAGGAGCGGCGTTCTTTGGGGGACGGCATGGAAAAGCGGCACAAGCCACTGCGTGTCCCGTAGTGTGGAAAGGGGGTTGGGTTCCCCAAGGAAAGCCTTTTGGAAGGAATCAGGCCTTGCCTTATGTGTTAGACCATTGATAGAGCCGGTGGCGGGGAAAGGGGGTGCGTCCCGAAGAGGTAAATGGGGGACTCAGAAGGGTACGAATGCGCCATTCATCGCAATCGCCTTCAATGTCGCCGCCATGGGATTCGAGCCAATTTCCCCCTGCCGCAACCTTTCCTTTCTCCCGGTGTTCCATGCTGGGATGAAAAAGGCCTTCCTACCTGTCGTTCTGCTCGCCGGGCTTTGCGTTTCCCTTGGTGCGCAGCAGACTTCGGAAAACAACGCGCGCTTGCAGCAGGCCTTGGTGAAATTCCCCGATGCCGATGCCAACAAGGACGGCGTGCTAACCCTTGAGGAGGCGAAGACGTTCAAGGCGAGGATGGGATCCGGGAAGGAAGCTCCGGGAGCTGAGGAAGGGAAGGCCGACGCAGGCGGCAGGGTTGTCCCCTACAAGACCGTGGGAAAAAAGAAGCTCTCCCTGCACATCTACGAACCCGAGGGGCACAAGTCCTCCGACAAGCTTCCTGCCGTCGTCTTCTTCCACGGCGGCGGCTGGAGGAAAGGGAGTCCCTCCGCGTTCTCGAAGCAGTGCACACACCTCGCGAGGCGCGGCATGGTCGCCATCAGCGTCGAATACCGGCTGACCACGCAGCCCGGCGTGACGATCGAGGACTGCGTGGAGGATGCGAAATCCGCCATGCGCTGGGTGCGCGGCCATGCGGAGGAGCTTGGCATCGATCCTGACCGCATCGCCTCCGGAGGAGGCTCGGCGGGCGGCCACCTCGGCGCCTGCGTGCAGCTCGTGAACACCGTCGATGCGGAT
Source organism: Akkermansiaceae bacterium (assembly GCA_017798145.1). NCBI lineage: Bacteria > Pseudomonadati > Verrucomicrobiota > Verrucomicrobiia > Verrucomicrobiales > Akkermansiaceae > Akkermansiaceae bacterium. The sequence continues at coordinate 3,864,708 of CP059069.1, forward strand.
ACGGACGACAAGTCCGTGAGCGCCAAGCCTGATGCCATGATTCTCTTCAACCCCGCCATGGCGCTTGCCCCGGACCCGCGCATGGAAAAGGACGGCGATGCCTCCAAGGAACGCGGATCCCGGCTTGCGGAAAGCCTCCGGGGTGAGCCGTCCGCGATATCGCCGCTCACCTTCGCGAAGACCAGGCAACCGCCCTGCATCATGTTCTTCGGCACCGCCGATTTCCTGCTCAAGCCTGCCGAATGGTTCCGCGATGATTCCGTCGGGGCGGGGAACAGCTGCAGGATCGTCACCTACAAGGATCAGGGGCACAGCTTCTTCAACCGCGAGCCATACACATCGAAGACCCTTGCGGAGGTGGACAAGTTCCTCACGGATCTCGGCTGGCTGAAGGCGCAGTGAGGAGCAGGCGCGTCCCCGCGCCTTGGGTTCAGGGCGGCGTCTCCGCCGCCTGTGGGGGAACAAGAGGAAGAAACCTATTGGATGACGCAGCCGCGGCGGATTGCGGCGGTGAGTGTGGCGAATTTCTCGCTATGAAGGGCGACGAGCCTTTTGCGAAAGCAGTTCATCGGAAATGCCTTCCTCCGGTTCCGGAGGGAGATCCCCTAGGAGGTGGAGGTGGTCCGACATTACGCAGTAGGAAAGCACCTGGTGCCTCCTGATGTTCTCATGCATCCACATGAATATCCCGCCCGCCGAGACGTTTCTTGCTCATGCCCGCATCTTACGTTGCGGAAAGCCCGTGGTGAGCGGGTTGCCTATCCTTTATCTGGGAATGTGTAGGGCAGGCTCCATTTTCCGGGAACCACTTCCGTGTCACTTTACCAAGAGGCCGGGTGAACTAGTGAAACACCCGGCCTGAGAAGAGAGAACCGCTACGTCATGCGCCCCTTTCTAACGGGACACAAAGCACGTGCGAACCCGTTAGGATCTGCGGCGGCGCAGCAGGAGCAGTGCACCGAGACCGCCGAGGAGGGCGGCGGATGGCTCGGGGATGACTACCGCCATCAGCGCGATGTCATTGCCACCGGTGAAGGAACTCCCGACGGAGTCCGCCACATAGCTGATCTGCCAGTTGAAGCCGCCGTAGGTGCTGGCCACATCCCCTTGCGCCAATCCGGTGTAGGTGCCGGTGATGGCATCCGTGTCGTCGTTGAGCAGGAGGAAGATCAGGTCGTTGGCCGCGTAGGTGCCGCTGAACAGGGTCGCAAGGCTGCCGTTGCTGATGTCCACGGTGCCGGTTACGATGATTTGATCATGCCCGAGGGGGCCGGCAGTAAGTCCGGTGATCTCCGCATTATAGGTACCCGCCTGGGTGTAGTTTCCAGAGTTCAGGATGCCCGGGCTGTTGCCGGGAGCGATGAAGCCGCCGCTCTGGACTGAGAGTGCGCCGACTGTTCCGGAGCCTGCAATCGTTGCGCCGGAGGCCACTGTGGTAACACTGGTGGAGATGTTGCCGTCTACGATCAGGGTGCCTTGAGCGACGTTGGTGTTGCCCGTATAACTGTTGGAGGCGTTGGAAATGGTCCAGGTTCCGGCACCGGTCTTGTTGACCGCCAAGGACACATTGCCGGTGGCGTTGTTCAGGATCGCTCCGCTGACCTCTCCATCCCCGCTTCCCCCAATGGAGAAGCTGCGTATGCTGGCGATCGTATGGGTGATCGTGCCGGACAGCGTGAGCAGCCCGCCGTCGGATACAACGTTCAGGCCGTTCCCGCCGGTGTTGGCGATGGTCAGGTCGCTGGAGATCGTGTTGGTTCCCGATGTGTTCACGATCTGCGCGTTTCCTCCGCCCGCCAATGTAGTGGCCGAGTTGAACCCGCTGAAGGTGTTGCTGATGGTGTTCGTGCCGGTGAGCGCGAGTTCCAGGGTGCCGGTGTTTGTACCGTTCGTCTGGATCGTGACATTGCCCGCTCCGAGGGCGGCGGCATCGGTGATTTTCACGGTTCCGCCGTTGTTGGCGATTGTTGTTCCACCCAGGGTGTGGGCTTGGTTGAGGGTCAGGGTGTTGGCACCGGTCTTCACCAAACTGAGGCCGCCAAAATCAAAGGCCGTCTCGATGACATCGCCATTGGCGGTGTTGATGCCCAAGGTTCCGGAAGTCTTGGTTGCATTGGAGAGCAGGGTGGCCACCTGGGCATCCGACCAACCGGTCGTGGTTCCGTCGCCCGAGGCGATGTTCAGCCTGCCGCCGTTGAAGATCACCTTCCCGGAAGTGGTGTATCCCGGAAGGCTGGCAGCCAGCTCAGGTGCGAGTATGCCGCCGGTGATCGTGGTGCTGCCAGTGTAGGTATGGGCATCGGTAAGGGTGAAGGTGCCAGCACCCGTTTTGACCAACGAGAGATTTCCAACAATCTGGGCTCTTGTAGTGGTCGTCCCAGAGAAGGTTCCACCATAGGTGGAGTTGCCATTGCCGTCCAATGTCAGAACCGCAGCGGTGGCCGAAGTGTTGGTCACCCTCTGGTTGCGCAGGGTAACTGCCGTGTTGTTTGTCAAACCGGCGAGCGTCTGGTCAAATCCGTTCAGGTCATACTGGATCGTCCGACCGGTGCCGCCGCCGTTGCCGCCGTCCAAGGTCAGCACCGTGGTGGACGGCAAGGCGTTGACAACCCCATTTCTGACGAACACTGGGTTGTTGCCCCCGTTTCCAGTCGTGATGAGGGTGTTGCCGGTGTAGTTGCTGGCTGCATTCAGAACGAAGACCGAGGATCTGTTGCTAAAAGAGCCGGTTCCGGTGCTAAATACCAGATTCCCTGTCGTGCCTCCGATGGCACCGTCTAGTGTGAATGTGGTCGTGGTGCTGCCTGCACCGGTTCCAACTGACAAGGTTGTATCCCCAGCCCCGCTCAGGGTGATTGGGGCGGCGATGATGTTGTTGGATCCTGTGGCGCTGCCAGACTGTAGGTTTGTCCCTGCAGCCATCGTGATTCCGATGCTGCCGTTCGTGCCTGGGATCGTTCCCAATGTATTCGTGTTCCCCAAGGTTAGGGTTCCGGCGTTGATGAAGGTCCGGCCGATGTAGGTGTTGACACCGGAAAGGATCAACCTGCCGTCGCCGGCCTTGGTGAGGCTGGTGGCCGCTCCTGTGATCTCGGAAGAAATGGTGTGGGCTTGGGACGCGTTGACCGTGGTGATGGTCGCCGCGGCTTTCATGGTGATGGTGCCGCCGGAGAGCAGCATGTTGCCCGAGAGCGTATTGAAACTGATTGTGCCCGCACTCACGGTGCCAACGGGAACCGTTCCGGCTCCAAGCGACGCAGTGGGGCCGCCGAAGTTGAGGTCGTCGGCAGTTGTCGTGGTGTAGTTCGCCAACCGGGTGGTGTTCCCTGTATTGCTGGCCGTCCAGATGAGATTGGTAGATGTTGCCCAGGTGTCGGTGCCAGTGACGCTTCCGAAGGTGCCACCGCTACTGGGATCCCAATAGCGAACCGCCGCCATTCCCGACGGCGCGGCGAACAGCGCAACGAGCGCGGAGGCGAATGGCAGGGAGAGGCGGGCGGCGGAGAAAATGCGACGAGGTTTCATATCGATGGGTTGTTCCTGGGTATATGGGATATTGGATTGCACTCAAATTCAGGCCAAGAAGGGTCGGATTGTCCAATGCACAAGAGGGTGAATCGGCATCCCCCGTTCGGGTGAGAGACCTGCCGCCCGGCGGGGTTCCGGATAGGCTTGCGCATGGCGGGGAAACGTTGTTCCGTTGCATGATCCAATGAGGGTTCCGAACGGTCATTTTCCCAACAGGGGCCGCAGTGTGGGGATCGCGCAACCCATGATGGTATTCGTCTGCGTTCTGCCGCTGTTCATGTGTTGCGGAGGCATTGCGAGGGCGCAGACGGCGGGCGGGGAAGCGGAGATTCCCCCGCGAGGGATGTCGGCCGAGCGGCTGAAGAAGGACTGGGGGGTCGGCGGCTGGATCTGGGGGCCGCAGACCTATGACAAGCAGACCTGCCGTCTTTGGCGTTCGTTTGAGATCCCGGCCGGGGCGGAGGTGGAGTTCGCGCGGGTGAGGATCTCGGTGGACAATGGCTACCGGCTGATGATCGACGGCCGCGAGGTGGGCACCGGGAGCGACTGGCGCAGCATCACGGAATATGACCTTGGGCATATGCTAAAGGCGGGGAGGCATGTGATTGCGGTGGAGGGTTTCAATGACAACCGGGAGGCGGGGATGCAGTTCGGCCTGAACATCAGGCTGAAGGACGGCCCGGTGATGAATGTTTTTTCCGACGAGAGCTGGCGCATCGTCCCGGCGGGTGAAAGCGGCTGGGAGAGCCAACGCGATGCGCCGCCGCATTGGGGCAGGGCGGTGAAATCCGAATCCCGGCTGGTGCGCGGGCAGGTGTGGGTCGGTCGCATCCCCACGATGCTGGTGAAGGTGGAGGTGCCGCCTCCTGCAAAGATCGGGTTCTGGCAGAGTGGCTGGGTGCAGGCCGTACTCTGGGTGGGCATCGCCTTCGCGGTGCTGTTCTCGCTCCGTTTGATGGCTAGGCTGGCGGTGCAGTCAAAATCCCAGGAGCTGTTGAACCGGGAGCGGGCGAGGATTGCGCGGGACATCCACGATGAACTCGGGGCGAGGCTGACGGAACTGGCGCTGGAGGGCGAGGTGATCCAGACCGAGGTTCCTTCCGGGTCGCCGGTCGCCCACAAGCTGGAGGCGCTGTGCGAAAAGGCGCGGGCGGTTTCCGGCGTGATGGATGAGGTGGTGTGGATGGTGAACTCGAAGCGGGACACGCTGCTCGATTTCTCCACCTATGTCTGCAAGAACACGCAGCGTTTCCTGGCCGCGACCCCGATCCGCTGCCGCCTGGATGTGGATGCGGATCTTCCGCAGATCCCCTTCGAGCTGCCCGTGCGCCGCAGCCTGTTGCTGGCGGTGAGGGAGGCGATCAACAACGCCGCGAAATACTCCGCCGCCACGGAACTTTTCCTGCGCATCCACCGGCGCGGCAATGAATTGGTGGTGACCGTGGAGGACAACGGCGCGGGCTTCGACCCCGCCTTGGCCGATTCCGACCGGAACGGCCTGACCAACCTGAAAACCCGGATGGATGAGATGGGCGGGCGCTGCTTGATCAGCGCAAGCCCCGGCGAGGGATGCCGGGTGGATTTCCATGTGCCCTTGTCAAGGCAGGCAAGGCTGAAGGCGCTTTCCGGGGCGGAAGCAAGGAATCCTCTCGCTACGGAGCAACGTTTGGTTACGTTGCCCATCTCCGATCCCGCGAAAGAGGCAACGTGATGAAAACAAATCCGATGAAAAAACAACCGGTAGCAGCACCATCCATAACGTTCCGTGTTGCCCTGGTGGAGGATCAGCCAGACACACGCGAAAGCTGGAGCCGGCTGATTTCCTCGTTGCCTGACTTCACCTGCGTATCCGCCTGCATCTCGGCGGAGGAGGCGCTGCGAGTCATCCCGGAGGTGAAGCCCGACCTCATCCTGATGGACGTGTTTCTCCCGCGCATGTCGGGCATCGAATGCACCGCCAAGCTCAAGGCGATGAATCCCGACATCCCCATCGTCATGCTAACCGCATCCGATGAGGATGAAATCCTCTTCCTCGCGCTGGAGTCCGGCGCGGACGGCTATCTCCTGAAACGCACCAAGCCCGCGGATCTGCGCGCGGCGATGCTGGATGTCCTCAGCGGCGGCGCGCCGATGAGCAGCGAGATCGCGCGGCACGTCGTGGCCTCGTTCCGCAAGCGCGGCGGCGGTGTGGATCCGTCCGTCTCGCTTTCTTCGCGGGAGGAGGAAACACTCGTGCTGCTTACGAAAGGATACTCGAACAAGGAGATCGCGGATCAGCTAGGGCTCGGGGTGGAGACGGTGAGAAGCCACCTCAAGAGCATCTACACGAAAATGCACGTCCGCTCCCGGGCGGAAGCCGTGGCGCATTACATGTCCAGGCGGCCGGGCTGATCCGGGTTTCAGAAAATCCCGAGTTCGATTTTCTCGGAGTCTGAATGAATGCCAGGAATTTGCTTTTGGGGCTAAGGTCTTTGAGACAGCCGGAGCCGGATCGGAGGCGGGGGAAAGAGGGCTGCCCAAACGATGTCACAGCGGAGTTTTTCTGAGCCTCAGGGCGTTCAATATCACTGAGACGGAGGAAAAGCTCATCGCCGCACCCGCGATCATGGGGCTGAGGAGGATTCCAAGGAATGGATAGAGGGCGCCGGCGGCGATGGGGACGCCGACGGCGTTGTAGACGAAGGCAAAGAAGAGGTTCTGGCGGATGTTGCCCATGACGGCGCGGCTGAGGTGGATGGCTTTGGAGATGGCCATGAGATCGCCTTTCACGAGGGTGATGCCCGCGCTCTCGATGGCGACATCGGTTCCGGTGCCCATGGCGATGCCCACGTCCGCCTCGGCGAGGGCGGGCGCGTCGTTGATGCCATCGCCTGCCATGGCGACGACGGCCCCGCCCTTCCTGAGCTCTTTCACAAGGTCGATCTTGTCCTGAGGGACGACCTCCGCGTAAAACTCATCGATGCCCAACTCGCGGGCGACGGCTTCGGCGGTGAGGCGGTTGTCGCCTGTGCACATGATGACTTTTAGGCCCAGGGCATGGAGGGCGCGGATCGCCTCGGCACTGCTTTCCTTGATCGGATCCGCGATGGCGAGTATGCCTGCGACCTCGCTGCCGAAAGCGACCCAGACGACGGTCTTGGCGTTTCCCTGGAGGGTGGCGGCTTCCTTTTCCAGATCCTCGGGGATGGTGATTCCGATGTCGGAAAGGAAGCTGGATTTCCCGATCCGGACGGTCTGTCCATCGACGGTGCCGGTGACGCCGCCTGCGGTGGTGGATTGGAAATCGGTGACGGGAAGCAAGTCGTGCCCCGCTTCCTTCGCTTCATCGACGATGGCGCGGGCGAGGGGATGCTCGCTGCTGGCCTCGATGGACGCGGCGAGCTGGATGAGTTTTTTCGGATCGGTGCCGGGTGCTGGTTTCGTATCGGTGACGCGGGGCTTCCCGGCGGTGAGGGTGCCGGTCTTGTCGGTGACGAGGTGGGTGACTTTTTCCGTGATCTCGATCGCCCCGGCGTTTTTCACGAGGATCCCCATCTGCGCGGCGCGGCCGACTCCGACCATGATCGACATCGGCGTGGCAAGCCCGAGCGCGCACGGGCAGGCGATGATGAGGACGGAAACCGCGTTGACCAGGGCGAAGGCCATCGCGGGAGCGGGTCCGAAGACCGCCCAGAGGATGAATGTGACGATGGACGAGCCGATGACGATGGGCACGAACCAACCCGCCACTGTATCCGCGAGTTTCTGGATCGGAGCACGGCTGCGCTGCGCCTCGGCGACCATGTGGACGATTTGTGAGAGCAGGGTGTCGCCGCCGACCTTTTCCGCACGCATTACGAAAGTGCCGGTCTGGTTAACGGTCGCGCCGATGACGTCGTCGCCTTCTTTTTTCCCGACCGGCATGGGCTCGCCGGTGATCATGGATTCGTCGATGTTGCTGCCGCCCTCGGTGATGGTGCCATCGATGGGAACCTTTTCGCCGGGGCGGATGCGGAGCAGGTCGCCTTTTTCGATCTCATCGACGGGGACGTCCTCTTCCTTTCCGTCGCGGAGACGGTGGGCGGTCTTCGCGGCCAGACCCATGAGCGCCTCGATGGCTTGGCCGGTGCGGCTGCGTGCCCGCGCCTCTAGCAACTGCCCTAACAGCACCAGCACGGTGATCACCGCCGCAGCCTCGAAATAGAGCCCGACCTCGCCGTGTTCCTTGAACGAGTCGGGAAAAATGCCGGGAGCGAGCACCGCCACGGAGCTGTAGATGAACGCCGCGCCGACTCCGGTGGCGATAAGGGTGAACATGTTGAGGTTCCACGTTTTCACTGAGGTCCATGCCTTGGTGAAAAACATCCCGCCCGCCCAGAAAACCACGGGGATCGTCAGGATGAATTCGATCCATTTCGAAATGCTCTTCGGAACAAGTCCGCTCAAGCCCGGGATCATGTGCCCCATCGCGAGCAGGAAGACCGGCAGGGCGAGGGCGGCGGAGATCCAGAACTTCCGGGTCAGGTCCCGGATCGCGGGATCGTCCTCATCCTCTGCGGAAACGCCTTTCGGCTCCAGCGGCATCCCGCAGATCGGGCAATCGCCGGGATGATCCTGCTCGATCTCCGGGTGCATCGGGCAGGTGTAGATCGTTTTCGTCTCCGGCTTCCACATCGGGTTCCGCTCCAGCGCCATGCCGCATTTCGGGCAGTCGCCCGGCTTGTCCGACTCGGCGCCGGGGCACATGGGGCAGAAGTATTTCGCGTCCTGCGCTGGCTTAGCCTCCTCGGCACGGGAATGGCAGCCGCAGCAGGATTTTTTTTCGTGGGAATGTTGCATTAGTTCACGGACACTCTGATCCGCTGCCGGGTGAATAGCAAACGAGCGTGCTGATTGGAACTTTCGTGGAATTTTTCCACCCGGAAATTCTCAAACAGATAGGCACCGGTTTTCCGCTTTGACGGAAAGGGTAGCCGGAATGGGGGGATGCTGAGTTATGGGATTCTTTCGCAAGATCATTGCAGTTTTGCTGGCTCTCGCCATCGCGAGCCCGCTCTGCTGTTGCGCGATGATGACCGCGAAGACGGCAAATACGCCTTCCTGTTGCAGCAAGATGAAGCCTGATGGGGAGGGAACCCCGGACAGGAACCATACGGCCTGCCATTGCCTAGCGAAGCAACCCAAGGACACCACAAAGGAGATCATCACTCCGACCGATCTGGCTGTCACCGTTCTCCCGCCTGTTTTTGAAATCCGCGTTCCGGCCATTTTGCAGGAGGTGAAGACCGCGCCCCGCACAACTCCGGAGCGGTGCTGCGTCCCGCCGGGGCATTTCCTGGCGATGTATTCCCGTTGGCTCATCTGAAGCCCGGAATGCCCTGAATTTTTGGCGACCCGTTTGGGTTCCGCCCCTTCTTGCGCCTTGCCCGGATATCGGCGCAACGCTTCATCCGCCCAACGCATTCCGTGCTGCTGCACACCCGTCCAATTTTTAAATCCAACTTCCCGTGAAAACCATTTTCCATCTTCTCCTAACTGCGGCCGCGCTCCACGCCGGGGTCGTTGAATACGAACTCGAAGTCGCCGAGAAACCTTGGGCGCCCGAGGGTCTCAAGCCCGTCAAAGCCCTCACCATCAACGGCGGGATCCCGGGGCCGACCCTCCGTTTCCGCGTCGGCGACACGGCGCGGATCACTGTGAAAAACAGGCTCCAAAATGAAGAGACGTCCACTCACTGGCACGGCCTCCTGGTGCCGAATGCGCAGGACGGGGTGCCTTACCTCACCACGCCTCCGATCAAGGCCGGCACCGATCACGTCTTCGAATTTCCCCTGAAACACCCCGGCACCTACTGGTATCACAGCCACACCGGGCTTCAGGAGCAGCGCGGTGTCTACGGCTCGATTGTCGTTGAACCACGGGGCGGAGAGGCCATCCATGCCGACGCCGAGCACGTGCTCGTGATCTCCGATTGGACGCGCGAAAACCCGAACGAGGTCATGCGCACCCTGATGAGGGGAAGCGACTGGTATTCCATCCGCAAAGGCAACGCCCAGTCGATCTCGGGCGCGATGAAAGCCGGGGCGCTCGCCGACTACTTCCAGCGTGAGCGCAGCCGCATGGCGCCCATGGATGTCTCCGATGTCGCCTATGACGCCTTCCTCATCAACGGCCGGAGACAGGTCGAACTCGGAGGAAAGCCCGGCCAGAAAATCCGCTTGCGGGTGATCAATGCAGGTGCCTCCAGCTACTTTTACCTCAGCTCCTCGACCGGCCCGCTGACCATTGTTGCGGCGGACGGCCCGGCGGTCGAGCCGGTGAAATCGGATCGTCTGCTGATCGGCATTGCGGAAACATACGACCTGATCGTCACCATTCCGAAAAGCGGGAAATGGGAGTTCCGCGCCACCTCGCAGGACGGGTCGGGACATGCCTCGGCCTTCCTGGGAAACGGTGAACTCCACCCGGCGCAGGATCCGCCGAAGCCCGATCTCTACCGGATGGATGACATGCTCACCGGTGCGCTCAGCGCGATGGATATGGACAGCATGTCGGACGCGATGGACGAACCCCGTCCGCCCGCACCGTATGCGAAACTCCGCTCACCCGCCGCCACGACCATTTCACCATCCGCACCCCGCCGCACCCTTGAGCTCCGGCTCACCGGGAACATGGAGCGCTATGTCTGGTCCATCAACGGCAAGACCGCCCGCGAGGACGGCGTGATCAAGGTCTCGCGCGGCGAAGTCCTGCGCCTCGAGTTTGTCAACGACACGATGATGCACCACCCCATGCACCTCCACGGCCATTTCTTCCGGGTCATCGATGGCAAGGACGACAGCCACGCCCCGCTGAAACACACCATAGATGTCCCGCCCATGGGCCGCCGCACCATCGAGTTCCTCGCGGATGAGCACGGCGACTGGCTGTTCCACTGCCACCTGCTCTACCACATGCACACCGGGATGTCCCGGGTGTTCAGCTACGACGACCAGGGCGAGGATCACACCCCCGATCTCGGCGAGATGGCGGAGGATCCGATCTATTTCATGGCCGACGGGAACATCCAGAGCCACATGAGCATGGGGATGCTCACGCTGATGAACGCTCGCAACGATTTCACCGCAAGCTGGGACGTCGGCATCCATCACGATCATATGGGAGGGCATGATTACGACTACGAGGCGGACTTCGCATGGAAACGATACATCGATCCGAACTTCCGCACCCTGCTCGGCTACCGACTGACCAATGATCCCGATGCGGAAGACCGGTTCATCGGCGGCATCGAATACAGGCTGCCCTACATGGTGTGGACGGGACTGACCATCGACAGCGAAGGCGATGCACGGATCACCGCCATGAAGGATTTCCAACTCACCCCGCGCCTCTCGCTGATGACCAACCTCGAATACGACACGGGCTCGCAATTCCGATGGAGCACGGGGCTCAGCTACACGCTCACCAAAAGGCTCTCGCTCATCACGGAATACGATTCCGACCACGGCTTCGGCGGAGGCATTGGCTTCCGCTTCTAAGGAAAAACAAAAACAAACCAGAACAAAAAAATGAAAACGAAACTGAACACCATCGCCGCACTTGCCGGCCTCACCATGGCCGTCGCGTCATGCGCAAGCGGAACTTCCGGCACCGCCGGATCCGGCAACGTCGTCCCATACACCAGCCAGACCTGTGCCGTCAGCGGCAACAAGCTTGGCAGCATGGGGGATCCCGTGACCAAGGTCTACGGCAACAAGGAAGTGAAATTCTGCTGCAAGCCCTGCGTAGCGAAATACGAGAAGAACCCGGAGAAATACGCATCAAACATCCACTGACATGAAAGCCGAACTTAGCGCCATCTGCATGGCATTCATCGTCGTATCCTGTGCCGGGGACACCACCCCGGCGCAGGGCGTGACCGCAGCCCAAGCCAAAGTTGCGGAAGCGAAGAAACCCAAGGCCGCGCCAAAGCCGAAACCCTATCCCCTGAAGACCTGCCTTGTATCCGGCGAGGGCTTGGATGAAATGGACGAGCGGGTCAGCACGGTTTACGAAGGGCAGACCTTCGAATTCTGCTGCAAGCCGTGCCTCGTGAAGTTCAAAAAGGATCCCGAAAAATACGCGGGGAAACTCGCAGAAACAAAAACCAGATAACATGAAACCATACCTGATCATACCCGCCGCCGCCCTGTTGCTCTCCTCCTGCCTGCAGAAAAAGGAAACGGTCACCGTCGAAGCCGAGGAAACCGTGGCGGATACCGGCGCAAAGCCCTACCCGCTGAAAACCTGCATCGTATCCGGCGAGGAACTTGGCTCGATGGGCGACGCGGTGAGCATCGTCCATGAGGGGCAGACCATCAAATTCTGCTGCGACGCCTGCATCCCCAAGTTCAAGCAAGACCCAGCGAAATACCTCTCCAAGCTGGTGAAATGACCCCGCCTGTCTATGATTCGAATTCGCTTTTTCCTCGGCGGAATAGTTCCCCGACCTCTTTGTGCAGGCGCTCGGCAACGGTATTCCAGCCGGCACGGTCGTCCGTACAGTCCTCGAACGTGAGAGGCTTTCCGATCCTGATGCTCAGGCAGGCCGGCTTGACGAAATGCCCTCCGGGCGGCCAGGCGCGGAAACAGCCTTCGAGCCGGCAGGGCACCACGGGGATTTTGCTTTGCGCGACAAGGCGGCCTATGCCGCTTTTGAATGTTTGCAGCTCCCCGGTGCGGCTGCGGGTGCCCTCCGGAAAAATGATGAACACCGCATTCTCCTTCTCCAGCCGCTCCCGCATCTGGTCCAGGTCGTGGGCGCCTGTTCCACGGCGGCGTATGGCGAGGGCGTTGAGGAACCAAGCGGCGAATGCGGCGGTCGGCCGCTTCTCGAAAAACGTGTCGCTTGCGGCGATAGGCGAGACCTGGTCGCGCCATTTTGCCGGCAGCAGCGATGCGAGGAGAGGGGCGTCGAGGTGGCTGGTGTGGTTGGCGATGAGGACAAAGGGGGGGCTGGCGGGCAGATTCTCGCGCCCGGTCACTCGGAGGCGGTTCCAGACCCGGAAAATGACCCGGAGTGTTGCCCACCAGAACAGCCGGGTGACGCTGGCAGCCAGCCCATGCTCACGCTGGAGGCTGCGGTGGCGTTCGATGCCATGCAGATCGCGGTCGCGGGCCGGTTGGAATTCCCATCCGTTCATGGCCATCCTCCGGTGATGATACGCTCGGGCTGGTGCTGGGCTAGGGTGCCGAGAATCAGAGACAGGAAATGATAATACATCGGCGTGATGATGATAAGGCTGTCGAAGCGGTCGAGCAGCCCCCCATGCCCCGGTAGAACCTTTCCTAGATCTTTGACGCCGAGATCACGCTTGATCGCCGAGAGGAGAAGATCCCCGAACTGTCCGAATCCGCTGATGCCCACCCCCATGATCATGAGGTTGAGCCAACTGTCCATCGGGGTGCCGGGAAATATGACCCAGTGGCCGAGGACAAGTGTCAGGGCAGTGGTCAGCACCAGGGCGCCAACCGCGCCCGATATCGTTTTCCCGGGGCTGGTGTTGGGAACCATCTTCCTTCCCCCGAACAGCTTTCCGGAGCAGTAGGCGAAAATGTCGTTCAGCTCCACCGTCACCAGAAGCAGCAACAGCAGGGGACGGTAAAGCGGATCTGCGGTGAAAAGCGCGAGGTAGCCCAGCGAAAAGCCGAAGAAAAGATAGCCCATGATCCCAAGCCCGACACGCTGGATGAAGCCGTTCGGCCTGTCCTGAGGGATCGTGATGATCGCGATCAGGCCTATCCCAAGGATCGGCGTGGCGAAGAACAGCCTGGGGTAGTTGTCGATCACCGCGAAGGAGACCATGCAGAGCCCAAGGACAGCGGCCAGTCCTATCAGTTTTTCCCGGAAAATCCCGGTTGCGCGGGCGAACTCGCGGAAGCAGCAGAGGCTGAGGATGAACACGCCGGCGATCACCCAGGCGGAGCCGAGCAGAATGGGGATGATCAGCCCGAGGCAGATCCAGATCCACGAGCGCCAGCGCGACCAAAGCTCCTGATAAGTGTTGTCGGAAACGCCGACCGTCGCGCGGAATGCCCTGAAGATGAAAGGGGCGGCCACAAGCGCAGCTGCAATGGCGATCACCACGCCGCGTGTGAACGGATGAGCGAAGGCGTGCTCATAGCCGAAAAAACGCTCCATGGTCGCTTCGCTCATCATGTTTTTTGGTTCAGTATCCGTGCGCAATTCCGCAGGCGGCGCACAGAGGTTACGGCACAACCGGCGATGATGAGCACAAGCGCCAAGCCGAAAAACCCGGCATCAGGAATGCCCGCAATGGGAAGCCTCCATGAAGTGGGGGAGAATGCGGTGCAAAGGGCGGCGGCGGCAACCAGGATCATCCGGTGAACCTTGGACATGGGGCCGCCGAAATCCGCAGGGGCTCCCAGCGAGCAGCCCTGAACCCTCACATAGGCGGTGAAGACCGCGGCGATCGCGGCGATGTAACCAAGCTGGGGCATGCCCCCAGCCGCGTATCCCGCGCCGATCAGGATCACGGCGTCCGAAAGGCGGTCCGGCACCTCGTTGAACAGCTCGCCACTGCGCGAGGCGATGCCGGTGGAGACCGCCACCATCCCGTCGAGCATGTTGCAGGCGCCACGCAGCAGGAGCAGCAGGCAGGCACCCAGGAGAAGAAGGATGGGATGGTCGCTGCCGTTGCTTGCCCAGAGGGCGGCACCGGAGCCGAGGCTCACGAAAAAACTGGCGACGGAAATCGAGTTCGGCGAGACGCCCATTGCAGCAAGCCAGCGGGTGGCCGCCGCCGAGATCCCGAGGTTTCTCGCCGCAAGCGGGCGGCGCTCAGGGGTGTAGTCTTTTTCGCTCATCAGTTTTTCCATCCCATCAGGAACATCCCGATCACGAGAAGTCCCATTCCGGCGTAGTTCATCGGCCGTATCTGCTCCCCGTACAACCAGGCGGCTCCGATCGCCGAGAAAATGAAGCTGGTCGCATAGATCGGGTATAGGACGGAGAGCTGCCCCCCGCGCTTGAAAGCGGCGATGAAAAGCACCATCACCCCGATGTAACAAGCCACGCCGCCGAGCAGGCGGGGGTTGAGGAGATAGCTCAAGGGGCCGCCAATCGCCCGGGCGGCCCCGGATTTGTAGAGGAACTGCCCTGCGGCACCAAGCAGGGACGCCAGCAGGAAGCAGAGCATTGATTCCACCGGCGTTTTCATGCGTTTTCACCCATTAGCAAAAATGATTGGGAGAGTTGGCCCCAATGTCAAGCATGCCGGCTGGTGCAAGATCCCCGGATTTGCCCTTGGAGCGATCCGGGGATGTTGCAGCGATGGGTAAACACGTGAAAAGGCTGATCTGCCTTGCAGGGATTGTGCGGGTTGCGTCAGGCCGTTCACCTGGCGCAGTAAATGGGAGAAGGTTTGGGATCAGTTCAGATATTGCTCGGAGAGATGCAGCAAGGAGCGCCGCTGAAAAATGCGGAAACGGACGCCACCCGCCCCGGAAAGACCGTGAGCCTCAGCGATCGGGCGGCGGGGCGATCGTGCCGCCTTCGACGAATTCCGCTTTCGTGAGAACTTGGAGCAGGTCTTCCTTGCCGTTGCCGATGGCTGCCGCCCAGCGGACGACGCGGCGGATGATCGCCCCACTGTCCCAGCTGATGTGGGAAACGGACGGTATGCACCAGCTGAAGGTGCGGTCGGCGTCGGTGCAGATCAGGGAGACGTCCTCAGGCACGCGGAGACCATGCCGGGTGATGAAATGATGCGCCGCATGGAAAAGGAACGACTCCTGGATGATCAGCGCCGTGGGCGGCGTGACCTGGAACAGGCGTGTGAGCAGTTCCTCAAAACCCTCCCTATTGTCCTCCCAGTCCGGCAGGTTGTAGGTACCGGTCGGGATCCCGTGCGACTCGAGCGCATCCAGGAAAGCCCGCTCGCTCCCCCCCGGTTCCGGAAGTCGCCTCATGCTCCGCGCAAGAAGCGCGATGCGCCGGTGCCCCAGCCCGACCAACTTCTCCACGGCAGCCCTGTATGCCGGGAGCTTGTTCGGCCTGGTGCCGGCGATCGGCAGCCCATCGTAGCGCCCGAATATCGCAAAGGTCGGGGTTCCCTGCTCCACGAACCACTCCAGCACCCCGCGCGAGCCCCCGCACAGCACCCACGCATCCGCCCCGCCCCGCTCCACCATTTTCCCAATCTTCTCTGTATCCATATCGAGTTCCAGCAGGCATTTCTCGGAAAAATGGGCGTCGTGCCCCGCCACGATCAGGGCGTGCTGTAGTTCCGCAAGGTAGTCCGCGCCCCTGTCGGCCGGCTCGCCGAGTCCGATCGCCACCCGCAGCGGCCTCACGGATTCCCCCGAGGGCGGCAGCTCGATGCGCCGCCGCTTTCCCGCCCCCTGCGGCACCAGCAGGCCGCGCCCCTCCAGCAGCCGCAGCGCTGCATCGGCTGTCTTCGGGTCGATCCCCAGCTCCCTCGCCAGCAAGGGCGCGCCCGGCATCGTTTCCCTCCACCTCCCTTGCACCAGCCCATCCCTCAGGTGATCTGCCACCTGCTCGGCGGGACTCAGGACGGTGAAGATGGGCATTCGGGAAACCTACCCAACCCGGGGTAGGTGTCTAGGATGAAAATCATTTGCGGCTTTGGCGCTCCGGAATTAGAAACCCTCATCGCAATTCGTTTCGCGCTGCCACCCTCAAGAACGGGCGACGGGGTGAGAACTTCAAAAACCCAGAACCAGAAATCCAAGAATCATGAAAAAAATCCATTATTTCGCCATGCTCGCAGCCTGCGCGATGCCCGCATCCGCAGCCACCACTTTCAGTTTCCAGCAGGGTGACCTGAGGCAGGACGGTGTGCTTTTTGGAGTTGGTTCAGGTTACGCAGGAGCAAGTGACGGTTCGATCATCGACCAGAACCCAACCAAAACCGCGAACAGTGGCACTGCTAACCGAATCGGCACGCAATTCAACAGCACCTCAGCCAATACTGGAAATGATGGCCGTGGAATTAATGGGTTGTTCACATTCGATCTTACAGCGCTGGCCGACTATCTGGCAGCCAATCCGACCTTCACCGTGTCGGATGTTTCCCTCAGCGTAACGAGAGTCGGCGGTGGCGGATCCTTCGGCAGGGCGATTTCCCTCTATGCGACCGAGGCTTACACCGACTCGGCAAATTGGACTACCTCGGACGGAACCAATCCATGGTCGAGCCCAACAACCCCGAACGGGACAACGACTCCCGGTCTGGCGGGAGGTGGAACGGTGGGGGCATTGGTTGGTGGCACCACATTCGGTACCACCAAAACTACGGCTCCGTGGGTTTGGGGCACCAGTGCCAACTTTACGGCGGCGGTGAACAGCGCCCTCGCAGGTGATAAGAAGCTCTACCTTCTCGCCCAGACCGGTTATGGGAATGGCGATTCATTTTTCGATTTCGCAAAGTTCGATGACGCGACAGTGGAGAACCGCCCTGACCTCCAGATCACGGTTATCCCCGAGCCTTCCGCCGCCCTGCTCGGCGCGCTCGGAGCACTCTTCCTCCTTCGCCGCCGGCGCTAGTCGGCTCTGAAATGGACTTGTTTATCGAGGCCGTGGGATGATTCCCACGGCCTCTTTTTCTACCCGCCTCCGCCATGCTCCGTATCATTTGCTGGATTCCCATCGTGCTCTCCGCGCTGGCTGCAAGCGGCCGGGCGGCGGACATTGTCGCCGGCAATGTCACGACGGCCCTTGGCCCGGATTTTTTCCTGGATGATGCGGCGACCGGCGGGGGGGACAACAACGCCACCACGTTCACCCGCGATCTGGACGGACTGTGGACGAAGGAGGCCAACGTCACCTTGAAAGGGCTGGGCTGGGCATCGGGTTCCACCGGGACTTCGAACACCACGGTCACCGTCACCTTCACGGATTATGGCGCGGATGGTGTGATCGGGACGGGGGACGATGTGATCGTGGGCACGGTCACCGACAACCTGTCGTTCTCCGGCGCTTCCGAATACGTCTGGGATTTCGACAGCGATGTGGCTTTCCAGGCAGCCAGCTCCAAGCTCAGGGTGAGGATCGTTTCCGCTGCCAGCATCCGCCGCAAGACCGTTTCCAATACCGCAACCACCCAGGCCGACGTGAAGCTCTCCCTGGCGGGCCGCGCAGTCGGCGGCGTGCCCCCTGCGGTGACCAACACCGCCAACGGCTCCGGCAACTGGGATGCGATCCAGTGGAACACCGGGTCGGGCAACGTCACGGGCGATCTCCAGGACGGGGACAGCGCCGTGATCGGCCGCTACCGCACCGTCACCTACCGCGGCATCCCGGCCACCGAGACCATCGCCGCCATGAGCCTCGGCGAAAGCGCCGCGAACGGAGGGCAGGGGACACTCAACGTCAATTCCGGCAGCTTGAATGTCACGGGAGCCCTCAACGTCGGCATCAACGACAGCGCCAACGACTCCTTCGTTTTCGCCAACGGCGGCACCCTCCACATCGGCGGAAACGCCAGCTTCGGACGCTCCGCCGAAACCTGCGACGGTTCCCTCATCCTCGCCGGCGGCACCGTCACCATAGTCGGCGATCTCGCCATGGGCGCCTTCGAACAGGGCGGCTCCATGCTGCGCTTCCACAACCCCGGCTCTGCCCCTCCCATCGCCGTCGGCGGCACGCTTATCCTCGGGCGCTGCTCGCTCGATCTCACCTTCGGCTCCGAATACAGCCACGTCCCCGGCACTGTCACCACGCTAGTTACCTACTCCGCCCGCGACGGCCAGTTCGCGAACTTCCGAAACGGCGAGGAATTCAACTGCGGGAAAAACCGTTTCCGCATCAACTACGATGTTTCCAGTAACTCAATCACCCTGACCGCCCTGGAAAATTTCCCCGCCTCCGCCGCCCGCCCGAACATCATCGTTCTCTTTGCGGATGACCAGGGCTACTCGGATCTCCAGCTCAACGGCAACGCCGCCGAGGCCGCGAAATACCCGATGCCGCGCCTCCAGAATCTCGCCGATGCCGGCGCCCGCTTCACCGATGCCTACGTCACCGCCGGCGTCTGCCACCCCTCCCGCTGCGGCCTCCTCACCGGCCGCTACCAGCAGCGCTACGGCACCGATGGCAACCTCTCCGGCCCGGGTTATAACGGCATGGCCGTTTCCCAGCGCACCGTCCCCCGCCGTCTCCAGAGCCTCGGCTACAAAACCTTCGGAATCGGGAAATGGCACATGGGCGATACCGTCGAATACCACCCGAACTGCCGTGGCTTCGACCGCTGGTATGGCATCTGGTCCGGCGGCCGCTCCTACTGGGAAAATAGTACCGAAACCGGCGTCTTCCAGGACAACATGACCCCGAGGTTCAACGACGAATTGGCCAAAAAATACGTCACCGACCGCATCGGTGACGCCTGTGTCGGTTTCATCGACGAGCACCTCGCCTCGCCCAGCGCCACCGATCCGTTTTTCATCTACGTTTCCTTCACCGCCGTCCACGCGCCGGTGGATATCGACTCCCCGCCCGCCGGCAGCCCCAGCAGCCCCGCCGACCCCCGCTTCGCCCGCCTCGCCAGCGAGTTCGGCCTGACAGCCGCCAACTATCTCAATTCCTCACCCATCATCGGCGGCCAGAGCCAGGCCACCATCGACAAGAACCGCTACGACCTCGCCGCCATGACGCTCGCCCTCGATGAGAACATCGGCAAGGTGCTCGACAAGCTCGCCGCCGAAGGGCTCACCAACAACACCATCGTCCTCTACACGAACGACAACGGTGGAGCAGGCTACTCTCAGGGCTTCGGCGGAAACTACTCCTACAACAAGCCACTCCGCGGCTACAAGGGGGGCAACATGACCGACGGCGCAATCCGCGTCCCCGCTGCCATCCAATGGCCGGGCACGATCCCCCCAGGGCAGGTCGTTTCCGACCCTGTCATCTCACTCGACTGGGGCTCCTCCTTCGTCAATGCCGCCGGTGATGCCCCGGCCCAGGCACGCAACGGCCTCGACGGCCTCGACCTCATGCCCCGGCTGAAAAACGCCACCCCTCTCCCCGCCGACCGTGTCCTCACCTGGCGCGCCAGCGGGCTCGACGGGGGCGGCAGCGCGATCCGCATGGGCGATTGGAAAATGCTCATCACCGACAACACCCAGGCCACCACGCTTTACAACATCCGCAGCAACCCGGCGGAAAACTCGGACCAATCCGGTGCCCAGCCCGAAATCCTTGCCGAGCTCAAGCGCCGCTTCGCCGCATGGGAATCCAGCACGATCGCGCCATTCTACGGCTCCGCCTCCACCGTCCTCGATCCCGGCCTCGAGCGCCAGGGAATCTCCGGCGGCTACCGCCTCAAGCGTTCCGCAAGTTCCCTCGCCTGGCTCTCCTCCATCTTCCGCAACCCGGTGCCTTTGACCGGTGATTTCCACTACCGCTTCCTCGCCCGCTCCACCGAAAGCAACCTCTCCGGCTCCGCCGAGCTCGCCTGCGCGCTCGGAGATTCCGATACCCGCGCCAATCTCATCCAGGCCATCATCGACTACGGCCAGGGCCAGCTCCGCATTGTGGACGGGAAATCAGGCGCTTCCGCCTCCGTCGCCCTTCCCGCGCCGACCACCGGCTTCCATGAGGCCTCGCTCGATTTCGCCGCTGCGACGAAGACCCTCTCGTTTTCCTGCAACGGAGCCACCGTCTCCCTTGCCCTGACCGGAACATACTCCCCTCTCACACATTTCGCGGTCGGCGCTGCCGCCATGGAAGGGGAGATCACCACCCTCGTCCCCACAGACGGCAGCAGCCTCAGCGAATCCGCCACCACAACCGACTCTCTCGAAGCGGAGACCTACAAGATCAATCTCGCCTTTGCCGGCATGCCGCCCCTGGATCCGGTCGCCCAGCGCTCGCCCGACCTCAGCGGATTCCTTCCGGATCCATCGGTCTTCGTCGAAAACCTCGGCGGCGGCCTCTACCGCGCCGCCATCCCCACCACGCCCGGCGTTTCCGCAGAGTTCTTCCGTTTCCGCCTCGACCAGCAGTAGCGTTAGGTGACTTTTCAGTTAGATGCGTTGTGGAATCCGGGTAAGATGCCGGACAGGATCCTGAATATCCCCCGTGAACCCCTGGGAGCACCCCGTCCGCAAGACCGTGGGCAACTGCACCTTCTTCCCTGTGTCCTCCGGAATGTTCGGGGGATATGTTAGGCCGCCGTGATTGCCTTCGCTTCCTCATCGTTGATCAATCTGAGCGCAGAGACCGATGCGGCCGTCACCGAGATGGGCAGGACGAGGATGATGCCGATGACAGGAATGAACAGGAGCAGGGTGAAGATGATGCCGTTGCCGATGGCGGCGCCCCGGTTGGCTTTGACGAAACTCACGCTTTCGCGGAATCCGAAATGGCGCTCGAGCGTGCAATCCATGCTGCCGAAGCCGGCGTAGTAGGCCTGGATCAGGAAGATCATCGCCGCGGAGAAAAAACCGACCACCGGAACAATCCCGACAAGCAGGATGGGGATGGTCAGCCCGAATTCCCAGCACAGGTTGCGGAGATTGATTTTGACGCCGCGCACGAGCTGGGAAGCGTTGGAGGTGTTGCGGTATTGGTGGGCACCCGGATAGAGATGGGCTTCGACCTTTTCCGAAACGGAACTCACGAAGGGGGAGGCCAGCGCTAGCACGATGTGTTTGTAAACCAACAGTCCCAAGGCAAACACGATCAGGCCGCCGATGATTTGTGCGAGGGACCGCATGGTTGCTGCGCCCCATTCCCATACCCACGCCTCCGCAATCAGACCGCCGACCTTTCCCGAAAGGCCCCAGGCCAGCGACACGATCGCCACGGCCGTCAACAGCGCGATCAAGATCGGGATGGCGAAGTATTTCCAGAGCCGCAGCTTGAACAACAGGATCAGCGCCAGACGTGCATCCCGGAAACTTCGGCTCACTTGCGATATCATGGTTGGAATCATGTGCGCGGAGAATGGGGGATGGACAACCTCTTTTCCTCGTCCTGAAAATGCCAGGTATTTGCTTTTTCACCTAGGCCGGAGAATACGCTGGAGAGCGGGTCTCTGAAGAGGAAAAGGGGGTTGACCGAATCGAGCCAATTCTCGCCCCCGGCATCCCCTGCAATCTCGGTGGACCACTTCTTCGGCTCCTCAAAGTGCCCGCGCTTTTTGTGAACCTTGTTTGCCATCGTTTCCCGACCCGCACAGCATCCCCCGATACCCTCCCAGCGTAAGATTGTTTTATTAGGTGGGAAATTCAGGAAGCACGAAGGAAATGGGCGTTAGGGTCGCTATGCCAAAGCGACCCTGCCATCCCGAAAAGCAAAACGCCCCGGTGCGGTGGCACGGGGGCGATTTACGGAAAGCTCTATCCGGCGGTCTTACCCGCGGCGGCGGCGGAGCAGAAGAAGTGCGCCGAGACCGCCGAGGAAGGCGGCGGAGGGCTCGGGCACCAGTGTTCCGGTCACACTGATGTTGTCGAAGGTAGTACTAGTGCCCCAGAGATCGGCAACGCCTACAAAAGCTTCGGGGTTATCGAATGTGTGAGCGGTGATACCGAAGGTCGAATGGGCAACCCATGTGGAACCATTCCATCGCGTCGCCGTATAGGAGAGATCACCTGTCGTCCCGCTGGTTGGAGTCCAAGTGAATGAGGATCTATACCACGTATTGTCCGCGAAGCCAGCATTGCCTGTTGGTGCATAGGTCGCAACGTTGGCACCATCCACTATGCGGGATTCGGCGGTTGCCTGGCCAAAACCACCATTGGCGTGCTGAATGGAAAGGAATTGGCCGGCGTTGCTGCCGCTGATCGTTCCACCCTTGATATCCCCGAAAAGGAAACCAGCAGTGTCGTATTGGGCACCGTTTGTGATGAGGAAGTCGTAAGTGCCGGTGATGGATTGTCGGACATCGAAACCATTGGTCGATCCGCTGTTCACCAGGAAGGAATAGGGGAGGTTGGTGCCATGGGTAGGATTGTTGCCTACCAGAACCCCACCCAAACCTGAACCGGTGCTGCCGCCGCTGGCAGCGGTGGTCGTGTAAGTCCCGTTGGTAGCGGGGGCACCAACCCCCGAGTGGACATACGACCAGCCGGTGGGCACGACTGAACTGCCGGGGGTCTGGCTCTCAAAGTCCAGTGTGATGGTGGCAGCACGGGCATGGAATCCTGAAAGCACTATGGCGAGAAAGATTGTTGGCGGTTTCATCATTTTTGAATTTGGAGGTTGCGAGACCGGGAGGAACGTTCACAACCCGACCAGGATCTTGGTTTCACGCGCTTTGTCGAAGATATCCACCCTTGCCCACTGGCTCCAAATTTGTACAGATTCTCCCCATGTCCCTGCGGATCTTGTCAGGCAGCGATCAGGTGGAGGGGTACCTGCGTCAGGGTTTGCAGGCGGGTCGTTGGAGGGGCGATATGCCGGGGCGGAACAAGCTGGCGGCGGAGATCGGGGTGAGCGGGAGGCTGGTGGAGGCGGCGCTGGCGAAGCTGGAAAGGGAGGGTTTGCTGGCGGGGCAGGGACCGCGGCGGCGGCGGAGGGTGGTGAAGGGGCTTGTGCACAATGCACGGAAGGCCGGGATGCGCATCGCGTTTCTGGCCAACGAAAGGGTGGATCTGAGGATCGATTACCTGACCGATCTGCAGCACCGCCTGGAGGAGGCCGGGCACGTCCCGGTCATCGCCGGGAAATCGATGGTGGAGCTGGGGATGGATCTGGCCAGGATCGTCCCGGAGGTCGGCAAGGCGGGTGCGGATGCGTTCCTGGTCATCGGAGGTTCGCTGGAGGTTCTGGAATGGTTCGCCGGGGGAAAGAAACCGGTATTCGCGATGTTCGGCAGGAGGCGCGGGCTTGCCATCGCCGGGGCGGGGCCGGACAAGTCCCCCGCGTATGCGCAAGCCGTCGGCGAGCTCGCCGGGCTCGGTCACCGGCGCATCGTGCTGCTGACAAGGACCCCGCGCCGCATCCCGGAACCGGGTTTGGTCGAGCGGGCGTTCCTCGCGGCGCTGGCGGCCCATGGGATTCCCTCCGGAGCCTACAACCTGCCGGACTGGGAGGAGAACGCCGTATCCTTCCACGCGCGGCTTGATGCGCTGTTCCGGGTGACCCCGCCGACAGCGCTGATCCTCGACGAGGTGCCCTTTTTCATGGCGGCGCTGCATTTCTGCGCATCCCGGGGGATCCGGGTGCCGGACGATGTCTCGTTGGTCTGCACCGATCCCGATCCGGCCTTCGACTGGTTCGTCCCGTCGGTGGCGCACATCCGCTGGGAGGCGACGCCGCTCGTCCGGCGCGCGCTCCGGTGGGCGGACAACATCAGCCGGGGAAAGGACGACCGCCGCCAGACGGAGACCAAGGCGGAGTTCATTGCGGGGGGGACGGTGGGCAGGGCGATAGCCATGTGATGGGGAGTCAGTTCCGTGAAGCCATGGATGACAAGGTGGAGCTTGCCTGCTGCAAGAGGTCTCTCATTTCATCGGAAATATGCAAATCCCCACCCACGGCTTCCCAGGACGAGAGTAAGATCGGCAACATCTCACGCCTAGACTCCACAGTGGCGGGAAACTGAGGAAGCGGGCGGAAGCTATGGGCATAGGGTGTGTAGAGTATCGTAGGCGGGGGTGAGAGTGCTGGGAATTTGTTTTTTCACCTAGGCCGGAGAATGCATTGAAGAGCCGGTCTGGGAAGGGGAAGAGGCGGCTGACGCGGGCCGGAGATGAAATTCCCTCAGATCCGGTGCAAGGGTGGGCAGGAGGCCGGGTGAGAATTGGGTTGCGTTCCTCATTTGCAGCGGCGGCGCAGGAACTGCCCGATACCCAGCAAACCCAGCATTGCTGGCGGAGGGTTCCGGCTCCGCTGTGACAACGACGTTGTCAATCCGCCAATCGTCATTTCGAGCGCCCGAGGCGATCGGTAGCGCATGGTTCGGTTGAACGACCCTCCAAGCCCTCCGCAGAGGAACCGGAGACATCCTCCTCCATTTCACGCCTTCTTCGTCCGGGTTTTCCCATATTTCACTTTCTTCTGCGGCGGCATGACGGGGGTCGCGTTCTTGAGCGTGGCGATCTGGTCGCGGAGGTGGGCGGCGCGCTCGAACTCGAGCTTGGATGAGGCGTCGCGCATTTCCTGCTCCAGTTCGGCGATGACGCGGAGCTTGTCGTAGGAGCCCTCGTCCTCGGCCACCAGTGAAGCGTTGAGCTTCTCTGCGCTGGCCTTGCCTTTCTCGTAGGAATGCAGGCTCTGCTGGACGGAGCGGATCACGGATTGTGGGGTGATGCCGTGTTCCTCGTTGTGGGCGATCTGGCGGGCGCGGCGGTATTCCGTGACGTTGATGAGGGTCTGGATCGAATCGGTGACGACATCGGCGAAGAGCACGCATTCGCCGTTCACGTGGCGCGCGGCGCGGCCGGCGGTCTGGATCAGGGAGGTCTCGTTGCGGAGGAAACCTTCCTTGTCGGCGTCGAGAATGCAGACGAGTGATACCTCCGGGAGGTCGAGGCCTTCGCGGAGGAGGTTGATGCCGATGAGGATGTCGAAGGTGGCGGCGCGGAGTTGGCGGAGGATTTCCACCCGCTCGATGGCGTCGATATCGGAGTGCAGGTAGCGGCACTTGAGGCCGGTGGAAGAAAGGTATTCGGCAAGATCCTCGGCGGTCTTTTTGGTGAGCGTGGTGACGAGCACCCGCTCGCCTTTCTCCACCCGCTGGCGGCAGAGCTCGATCGTCTCGTCGATCTGGCCCTTGAGAGGGCGGAGGGTGAGGATGGGATCGAGGAGTCCTGTGGGACGGATGATCTGCTCGACGACAAGAGGCGTGCCGCGTTTCTCCGGATCGAAGTCGGCGATGGATTCCGCATTTCCGGAGGGTTTGACCTTGATCTTCTTGAAATCGAACGTCGTCAGCCCTTCCTCGCCGGGCTTGGGTTTTACGGAGATGAACTTTTTGTTTTCCGGGCGCGAGTTGACGATGTCGAAGGGTCCCGGGGTGGCGGAGACATAGACCCGTTGGTGGGTCATTTCCATGAACTCGTCAAAGCGCAGGGGGCGGTTGTCCATCGCGGAAGGCAGGCGGAAGCCGTGCTCGACGAGGGTGGTCTTGCGGGACTTGTCGCCCTCGAACATGCCGCCGATCTGCGGGATGGTGGCGTGGGATTCATCGACGAGAAGCAGGAAATCCCGCGGGAAGAAATCCAGCAAGGTGTGCGGGCGCGAGCCGGGCGGGCGACCGGTCAAGTGGCGGGAGTAGTTCTCGATGCCCTGGCAGAAACCCATTTCCGCCATCATTTCCAGATCGTATTCCGTCCGCATCCGCAGGCGCTGCGCCTCGATGAGCTTGCCTTCCTTTTCCAACTCCGGGATGCGTTGGTCCAGCTCCTCGCGGATCTTGGTGCGGGCCACCTTCATCTTGTCGCCTGCGGTGACGAACTGCTTGGCGGGATAGAGGGTGTGATTTTCCAATACCTCGATGACGTTCCCGCTGACCGTATGGATGGAGGAGATCCGCTCCACCTCATCGCCGAAGAACTCGATGCGGATCGCGGTCTCGTCGAGGTAGGCGGGATGCACCTCCACCACATCGCCGCGCACCCGGTATTTCCCGCGGCCGAAGGCGATGTCGTTCCTTTCGAAAAGGAGGCCGACGAGTGCTGTCAGAAGCTCCTCGCGTGTGATCTGCTGGCCTGTCCAGACGGGGAACATCATGTCCTTGTAGTCCTCCGGCGAGCCGAGGCCGTAGATGCAGGAGACCGAGGCGATCACGATCGTGTCGTCTCGGGTGAGCAGCGATCCCATCGTCGAAAGGCGCAGGCGCTCGATCTCCTCGTTCACCGAGGAGTCCTTCTCGATGTAGGTGTCGGAGCGGGGGATGTAGGCCTCCGGCTGGTAGTAATCGAAGTAAGAGACGAAGTACTCGACCGCGTTGTGCGGGAAGAAGTTCTTGAACTCGGAGTAGAGCTGCGCGGCGAGGGTCTTGTTGTGGCTCATCACCAGGGCGGGCTTGCCGAGGCGGGCGATGAGGTTCGCCATGGTGAAGGTTTTCCCGGATCCGGTGACCCCGAGCAGCGTCTGGTGCCTGTTCCCGGCTTCGAGCGATTTCACCAGTTTCTCGATGGCCTGGTGTTGGTCGCCCTGGGGGGAGTAGTCGCTGGAAAGGCGGAATGGCATGTGCGGGGAAGATGGGGCTTGCGGGAGGAAATTCCAGAGGGGATTGGCCACAAAAGGCACAGAATCCCAAAAAGCCCTGTCTCTGCCACGTTTGTGGGTCTTGTGCCTTTTGTGGCCGCATTCTTACCTGAAATCCCAAGCGACAAACAGGGATTTCCGGTGTTTAGTGTGCACACATGGGCGGACGTTCCGGAAAACTTTCTGAGAGGATGAACTACATCTGGTTGTTCCTCTGCCTCGCCTGCGTGTTCATGATGGCTTACCTGGCCACCAGATACGCGCTTTCCGGGGAACCGGCAACGGATGTGCGGACGACCAGCGGAAAAGCCGCACCCAAGCCCTACCCGCATCAGGATCATCTCCCGAAAACGAAAGGCTCGGAGCGCAAGAATGGCGGCGGATTCGACGGCGCGGCCTTCGCGGAAGGCGCGATCCCCAACCAGCGCATCATCGTGTTCAAGGACAGGGGGGCGATGGAGGGCTTCCTCGCAAACATGGGCGCGGGGCTGAACGTCCTCGGCCGCATGGACAAGCTCAACGCGCTGCTCATCGGCTTCGGCAGCGAGGCTGATCTCCTTGCCAACCTCGATGGCACGGAGGAAACCTCCTACAATTTCCCGGCGAGCATCCCGGAATTCGGAGGAGCGGGCGTGCAGGGGGATGCCGTTGCGTTGCGCCAGGGGCTCCTGCAATGGCTCGGCGTCACCGGCGACAACTCGGCTTGGGGCACCGGCGTGAAGATCGCCATCCTCGATACCGGCATCGCCGACCACATCGCTTTCAGGAATGCCATCGAACGCATCAATCTCGTCGCCCTGCCCTCGGATCCGTCCACGCTCAACGGCCATGGCACATCGGTGGCCTCCCTCATTTTCAGCAACAACCCGCTGACCCCCGGGATCGCGCCGGGAGCCACCCCGCTCTCCGTCCGCATCGCGGATGATGCCGGTGCCTCTAGCAGTTTCCTGATCGCCCAGGGCATCATCGCGGCGGTCGATGCCGGAGCGCAGCTGATCAACATTTCCCTTGGCGGCTCCGGACAAAGCGCCCTTGTTGAAAACGCCCTCGCCTACGCAAGGCAATCCGGCGTGGTGGTGGTGGCCGCTGCGGGAAACAACGGCACGGCGGGCGTGATGCAGCCCGCCGCCAGCCCGAACGTCATCGCTGTCGGCGCGGTTGATGCGCGCAACCAGCATCTCGATTTCTCCAACACCGGAAAGGAAATCGCCGTCTCCGCACCGGGCTATGCGGTGAACGCCGCCTACCCCGGAGATCAGGCGGCGGTGGTCACCGGCACATCCTTTTCATCCCCCATCATCGCAGGCACCATCGCCGCAACCATGAGCAACGGCAGCAGGCAGTTACTTTCCCCCACCCAGGCGGTTGCTGCCATGAATTCCAATCTCAACGACATCGGCGCACAGGGCAGCGATCCCGCGACAGGCGCCGGTGTCCCCGACATGTGGCGCATCCTCAACGGCAACACCCCCGGCATCTACGATGCGGCCATCACCTCCATCACCAACACCGGCAGCCAGATCCAGGTGCTCGTACAGAACCTCGGCACCGAAACCATGGTGAACGCCGGTGTCTCCGTGAACGTCAACGGCTCGATCACCAACGCGAACATCACCACCCTGTTGCCCGGCGACACCCGTGTCATCGCCGTTCCTGCCGGCGGCAGCGAAAGCTTGAACATCAGAAGCTCCGTGCAACTCTCGGGCGGCCAGACCGACCAACGCCCCGCCAATGACTCGATCTACCAGACTGTTCCCGCTCCTTAGCCTCGCCCTCGCGGCTTGCACGCCCGTCCCGGATTTCCACCTCGCGCAGAACCTTTCCGCGAAACCCTTCAACCAGCTCGACCTTGCCGGAAACGCCTGCGGCCCCGCCGCACTCCTGAATTCCCAGCGCTTCGGGAAACCCGCGTGGCGGAAACTTTCCGAACAGCCCCCCGGCCTCTCCGACCGCGAGCGCATCCGCGCCATCGCCCGCGGCCCGGCCATGCGCGAATCCGCCTCCCTCCCGGGCCGCGCCCGCTGGAGCAGGAGCGGGATCAACATATCCGACCTGCGGGACGTCGCCAACGAGATGGCGCGCCCGGCGTTGCTGCCTGCGCTCACCAATTCCACGCTGGTCATAAGCCCCATCGAGGGCAAGGACTCGCACCTGCGCCGCGTCCACGCAAACATCGCCCGCTCGCTCTCCGAAGGCATACCGCCCATCCTCAGCATCCGGCTCTACGCGAAGCGAAACGGAGCATGGACATCCATCCAAGGCCATTTCGTAACCGTCACCTCCGTGCCGGGCAGCATCGAGCCCGGTGCCGCCTCTTTCCCTGTTAGGGTGATCGACCCCCTTGGCGGTAAATTCAGGGAAGGCAACATAGCGATCAGCCGAGAACCCGGCATGGAATTCTTCGCCGAGGCGAAATTCCCCGGGATCACGATCGGGAAAAGCTCACTGCGGCCGGGGGAAAAATCCTACCTCGCGGTGGCGTCCGCGCTCGGCAGGTTCTGATATGGAGAAGGAACAGCGTGCACAATAGAATCCCATCAGGGAGGATTTTGGAAGAGCCATGGTTGCGAAAGGGGATTCAATCGCTTATCTCTTTGCCTCAATTCGGCGCCTTGACGACCTGGTACCAAGCCTTATCGCCGAAGAGCTGGCTGCCGGAGGCGGATTTCAGGGCGCTCATGTCCACGAGATGCAGGTAGCCTTCGCGGAGCGCGCCGAGATCCAGGGTGAGCACCTTCCCGTCGGAAGAGAGTTTCGCCGCCTTCACCTCCATCTCCCGCTCATCCACCTTGGGCGAGCCGTAGGCGGCGTGATACTTGTAGGTGTGGCTTTTCACCACGATCGCGCCCAGCGATGCGGAATCCACCGGCTCGGAAAATTTCAGGGCGAAGCCGCCTTTGAGCGCCTTCATCGCATCCAGGGAGAAAAACGGTTTCCCGTCCCACTTGACCCGTGCGATGCCATTGTCCCCGGCCCATGAGAGGGCGGTTTTGCCGACATACATCGCGCCGTCCTTGCCGAACACGATGCGGTTATTGCCCTTGCCGAGCGGGGAGTTCATGAACATCGGCACCAGCGCGGTCTGGAAAACCCCGTCCACCACGTCATCGAGCACGCGGACAAGCGTCGGCTGGTTCATCTCGCCGATCAGGGTCTGCCCGGCCATCGCATCGGGCAGCGCGCCTTGCGGGACGATCACCGGCCAGGTCGGCGAGTTGGCGAGTTCACCCTGCGCGAAAAATCCTGCGGCTGGTTCCTGCATTTTATCGAGCTCATCGACGGGCACCTTGAGCGGCTGCCTTCCGTCCCAATCCTTCTTCCAGACAAGCGAGGCAGGATGTCCGTAGAAGCCGTCTTTCTTCACATCATAGAGAGGGCTTGTCGGCCTCCAATCTCCCTGGTTGTCGGTGATTAGCAGGCGTCCCTTGGCATCAAATCCGATCCCGTTCGGCGAGCGGAAGCCGCTAGCATATGGCTCCATCTTCTTGCCGTCCGGAGAAAGCTTGAGCACCCAGCCGCGCCACTCCACCCGCGCATACATCCGCCCGGCCTTGCCCTTGTTTTTTCCCCATTCCGTGCGCGAGGACATCGCCTCCCTGCCCACCTCGCCGATTTCCGAAAACGTCCCGCGTATCTCCTCCGCCATCGGTGCGCCGTTAGAAGCGATCCCCAGCACAATGAAAAGATTCCCCTCCGCATCCTTCGCTGGCCCATAGGCGAATTCATGATAATTCCCGGACATCCCGAAATCGTCGAAGACCGTCTGGTATTCATCCGCCGTGCCATCGCCGTCGGTGTCCTTGAGGCGGGTCAGCTCCGCGCGCTGCATGACCAGCAGGCTGCCGTCCTTTTCCGCAAGCATCCCCAGCGGCTCCTGGAGTCCGCTCGCGAAGAGCGACCAGGAACTACTGGATGGATCGTAGAACATCACCTCGCCGCGGTGGAAGGCGACGGCGATCCTGCCGTCCGCCATCACATCCATCGCCCCGACCTGCGGATCGACGCCCGCAGGATTCGGGATTTTCTCAAACGAGAAATGCTTCTCCCATGGCGAGGCGTGGGCGGCGGCGCAGAGTGCGGATAGGAGGATGAGGGATTTCATTTCAGGGAAAAGGTGAGGGTGAAGGCGGAGGCATCGGCGGCGGGGATGGTGAGCTTGGAGCCTTCCATGCGGCCTTTGTCGGAGGTGATTTGCGCTTTCCCGTCATCCGGGAATTCCAGCACCAGCGGAGCCGTCGGCGCGGGTGTGAGCGTGAAAGATCTGACGAAACCTTTCCCGCTGGAGACCGGCGAGTATCCCTCCGTCACCGTAGTGGAGCCGATGCTGTATCTGAAGATAGGCAAGCCTTCCTTCACCGAGTAGCCGAGAAATTTCGCCTCACCGGGGAGCGGCGGTTTTTCCTCCACATACCCGACGGTCCCGACAAGCTGCGCCACGCTGCTGCCGTTCCCCCGCCAGTAGGGGAAGCCGTCGACGAACCCGCCCGTCCATGCATAGCGGAGGCGGCAGGAGCCAGCGTCCCAGCAGAGCGAGGTGCCGTAATCCAGGGCCACCGCGATCGCGGCGGGGCCAGCGTTCGGCATGAAGATGCGCTGCACGCAGGGGCGGGCCGTATGGATCGGGGAGGCCGCGTAGGGGTCTCCCTTTTTCTGCGCCTGCTCTTTCACGCCTTCGGAAACTTTCATCACATGCGCGTAGATCGCACGCAGCCCCTCATCGCCCACATGCACCATGGATGGCATCTCGATCGCGTTCGGGCGCTTCTTGCCGGGAGCCACGCACCATTTCACGAACTCATCGGGCTTGCCGTTGTAGAGCGTGCGCATCTCGGCAAGCGACGGGCCGACGACCATCTGGTCGAGCATGTGGCAGGCGGAACAGTTCGTGGTGAAAAGCTGCGCTCCGTCCGGGGCGGCGGCGAGGGGTGGCAAGAGGGCTGCCGTGATGATTGTGATGAGCTTCATTGAAATGGTCGCTGGCGCACTGGGGCGCAGGCATGTAAACGTGGCGCGCGGGCAAGGACTGTCAAGTTTCCGGCCACGCTCCCGATCCATATGCCCGGCAACAGCGGAAACAAGCCCCCCGCCTGGTTGTGGCCGAATCTCCTTGGC
Organism: Akkermansiaceae bacterium; assembly: GCA_017798145.1. Classification (NCBI taxonomy): domain Bacteria; kingdom Pseudomonadati; phylum Verrucomicrobiota; class Verrucomicrobiia; order Verrucomicrobiales; family Akkermansiaceae; species Akkermansiaceae bacterium. The sequence goes on from CP059069.1 coordinate 3,896,506, forward strand.
CTCGACGCACCCGCCGTTGCGGTCTCGTGGCAGGTTCTTTTCTCCTGCTCCTTCGATGCCGATTTCCCCGCCGTCCTGCATCTCATCCTCGGCCTCAGCGTCTGGTGCATCTACCTCGCTGACAGGCTTTGCGATTCCGTGCGTGCGGGCGAAACGGCGGGTGTCACCGACCGGCTGATGTTCACACGGAGGAATTTCAAAGCCCTCGCCATTGCCCTGGCGTTCGCGGCCGGCGCGAACCTCCTCCTCATCGCCCGGCATGTCCCGGGAAAGCTCATCGTTCCCGGCCTGCTCACCGCAACGCTCCTCGCAGCCTATTATCTCCTTCGCTTCATGAACGGCGCACGTTTCACAGCGGTCATCCCCCGGGAAATCCTCTGCGGGATGCTCTACGCGCTCGGCTGCGTCATCGCAACCAACGCCTGCGCCCCCTCCGGTTCCACCGGCGCACCATTCTGGTTCGCCGCCTTCCTGCTCGGCCTCGTATGCTCCGCGAACTGCATGCTCATCTCCCTCTGGGAGCACCGCGAGGATCTCGCCGCGTGCGACCGCTCCATCGCCACCACCCATCCCCGCATCCTGGGCACCATCGCGGCGGCGGTTTCCTCCCTCACCGTCATTTCCCTCGCCGCAACTCCCTTCCTCCCATGGCGGATCTGCATCTCCGTCGCACTCAGCGCCCTCGCACTCCGCGTGATCCTGAACCGCGAAACCCGCCTCCCGACACCCATGCTCCGCGTCCTCGCCGATGCCGCACTGCTGACTCCGCTCGCTTTCCTGTGGGGCTGAGGCATCCCCTTGTGAATGATCCCCTAGGGAAAGCTGTGCAAGGCAATGAAACAAATTTTGAAGGGGCGGCGTAAGTGATGGCTGATATGAACCAAAAAAACCTCCGTCCCGGAATCCCCGCCAGTCTGCTGGCCGCCGTCACCCTTTCGTCCGCCCTGCTCCATGCGGAAGTGAAACCCAACCCGCTTTTCACGGATGGAGCCGTGTTGCAGCGCGGGCAGGCTGTGCCGATCTGGGGCACGGCAAAGGATGGGGAGAAGGTCAGCGTCGAGTTTGCCGGACAGAAGGCGGAGACGACGGCAAAGGGCGGCAAGTGGTCGGTGAGCCTCAAGCCCCTGGAGGCGGGCGGCCCGTTCACGATGAAAATTTCCGGGGAGAACACCGTGACGGTGGGCAACCTTCTTGTCGGCGAGGTCTGGGTCTGCTCCGGACAGTCGAACATGGAATGGAAATTCAAGGCCACAGCAGCGGCGGACCAGGACAGGGCGGATGCGAATTACCCCAAGCTTAGGATGTTCACGGTCGCGAGGACGACCTCGCCGCTGCCGCTGGCCAAGGCGAAGGGCAGCTGGGTGGAATGCTCGCCGCAGACCGTGGATGGCTTTTCCGCGGTCGGTTACTATTTCGCACGGGATCTGCATGAGAAGCTCGGTGTGCCGGTGGGCATGATTTCGACTTCGTGGGGCGGCACTCCCGCCCAAGCATGGACGAGCGCGGAGGGTTTCGGCGGTCATGCGGAACTCGATGGCTACGCAAAGGTGGCGAAGGAAAACCTTGCGAAATACGCCACAGCGGCTCCTGAAAAACCGCTCGGCCCGGGCATACCTGCGAGCCTTTACAACGGGATGATCGAGCCGCTGCTTCCCTACGCGATCAAGGGAGCGATCTGGTATCAGGGGGAATCGAACGCCGGGAAATCCAAGGAATACCAGACCCTTTTCCCTGCGATGATCGCGGACTGGCGCGCGAAGTGGAAGCAGGGCGATTTCCCCTTCTACTTCGTGCAGATCGCACCCTTCAAGGGCCAGCCTGCAGAAATCCGCGAGGCGCAGTTCCTGACTCTTTCGAAATCGAAAAACACGGCCATGGTGGTCACCACGGATGTGGGCGATGCGAATGACATCCACCCGAGGCGGAAACGCCCCGTGGGGGAGCGGCTCGCGTTGGCCGCCCGCGCACTGGTCTATGGCGAGAAAACCGAGTATTCCGGCCCCCTGTATGAGTCGATGGAGGCGAAAGGGGACAAGGTTGCCCTGAGTTTCGGCCATGTCGGCGGCGGGCTTGTTGCGGAGGGCGGGGATCTGAAAGGCTTCACCATCGCGGGTGCGGACGGTCAATTCGTTCCGGCCAAAGCCGAGATCAAGGGCGATCAGGTGTTGGTGTCCGCGGAGGGTGTCAGCGAGCCGAAAGCCGTCCGCTACGGCTGGGCGAACGTGCCGGATGTCAACCTGTTCAACAAGGAAGGCCTGCCCGCATCGCCGTTCAGGACGGACGTGGAGTGAGGCGCCCGCCGGTTTTCAGCCGGTGACGCAAGTTGGCCTTGGCCGGGGTTCTGCAGGGATGGCAGAGCCCCCTGCATGTCATGTCAGCAGAGGCGGATCATGTCCTTGACGAACTGGCCCCAGAGGAAGAGCAGGCCGCGCTTGGAGTATTGGAAATGGCCGTCCTCGGTGAGGCGGATGATGCCGCTGCGGAGGTTGTGCTCCACCTGCTTGCGCATTTCCGTCTCGATGCTTTCCTCAAGTTCCTCGGGATCCGGGACGAGCAGATCCGCGTGGGAGAGCTTCTGCTTCCCCAGGAATGTGCGATGATCCGCGAGGATCTGGTGGAAGCATGATTTCTCGCAGGGCACGTGGTTCCACCGGAGATCCGGAGCGCAGCGGAGGGTGGGCGCGAAGGGGAAGTTCGTGGTGCGCCAGGTCTTGCCGGACGAATCCCGGGAGGTGATGGAGATGAATGCGAAGGCGACCTCTTCCTGCTCGCAGAGGCATACGGAGGCCACGGCGCGCTCTTCCGGGTTCCAGAAGAGCCTGAAGTGCTGTTGCATCCCGGACCATTGCCAGCCGCAGTCGGAGACGTGCTCGAAGCCGGCCTCCTCCATGCCGCTGGCCGCCTCGATGGCGTTGGGGAAGAAGGAGGGGTTGGGAAGCTCGCGGTGGCGGAGGCGGTTGTTGAGCGGCATGCGCAGGCGGCGCACATGCGTCAGCAGCTCGATCCATGGCAGGAAAAACCAGATGCAGGCACCGGCGATGCCGGCGAAAACGTTTCCGCTGATGTAGTAGAAGAAGAAAAACGTTGCCGCCAGGAAGACCAGCGCCCCGAGCTTGCGTGCCAGGTTTTTCCTCGCGGACCGGAGGGCCATGGCCATCACGAAAAGGCCTATCACGATGAGGGTTTCACGCATGCTGGGTAAACATTAAACTCTGGATCCTGAATCTCAATGGAGAGGATGATGGTGCTGTTCTTGCATGATTGAGATTTGAAATGCAGGGATGAAAGTTTCAGCCGGCGAGTGCTTCCATGACGTAGCGTGACGGACGGAAGTTCTCGATGAGGATTTCCTGTTTCCCGCCGCGGTTCATGCGCACCTGGCTGAGGTTGAAATTCGGGGTCTTGTGGGGGGCGAAAAGGATATCATCGTGGGTGGCGTTCTCGTGCTTCTTGAACATGTCCGGGAGGATGTCGCCTCCGAGATGGTCGTCGCGGCCGGTGGCGAGGTGGCAGGTGCCGAGGACTTTCTCGTCCTGGATATCCGCGTAGGATACCGGCAAGACCTGGGTGCCGAAGCCAAGCTCGCCGAGCGTGCCTGTCATCGGATCGTCGGCGAGGCGGGCGTTGTGGGCGGCGATGGTTTCCGGGTTGCCCTCGATGAGCGTGGAGCGCCAGATGCAGCGGTCTTTCACGTCGAGCACGCCGAGGGTGCCGTCCTCGTATTTCATGGGGAACTGGCCGTTGGCATCGGTGGGGACGAAATAGACCTCACCGGCGGGGAGGTTGGCGATGTCCGGTTTTTCCCCGAGGCAGAGACCATGGGATTTCTGCGCCTCCTGCCCGCCGAGGCCTATGGTCGCGGTCAGGACGCGGCCGTCCTCGAGGGCGAAGTCGATCTCGATGGAGTCCGCCTTGGTCAGGGCGAGGCGGATCTTCTCAGCATCGCGGGAGACCTCGCGATAATCGACGGCGAGGCCGGAGCCGAGGATGACCTCGTTGAGGCCGTGGAGTGTGGCTCCGCGGAAGCCGAATTCCTTGGCCTTCGCTGTCAGCGGTGCGGTTGCGGACCAGGTGGATATGCAGAGGATGAGATCGTATTCCGGGTAGATATCCTTATCGAGGGAAAGGAGTTTGCCATCGGTGTCCCAGACTTCGTCCGCGAGATCGAGGTTCGAGCCTTTCGTGTAGCGGTATGCGAACATTTCGCCGCCTGTCATTCCGAGTTCGGCCATGGCGTGGTCTTTCAGCGCCGTGTAGAAATGCCTATGGGCGTTTTTCTGGATCGGGAAGCCCTCTTCGGAGAGGAACCTGAAATCCCGGATGAGGTCGGCGGGCTCGTCGAAGTCTATGAGGATACATACGCGGCAGCCTTTGGTCGGCTCGAAGACCGTATGGAGGAGGCGGACGACATCGAAATCCGGGAACTCGCGGTTTTCCGGGTTGAGGAGGATTTCGGGCGAAAGGTAATCCGGTAGGGCGGGGAGGGCTGTGCTGGCCATGATGGGTTACCTTAAAACCACTTCTTATGTCCGCAAGTGAGCTTTTTCGCGAATATCACTCACCGAAATCGTAGCCGGCATCGGGTTTTTCGTCGGAGCGCATCTTGTCGAGCAGCGGCTGGCGGTCTTCCAGGGAGTCCCACACTGATTTTTTCACGTAGATGGGTGCCTCGGCTCGGGCGGATATGGCAAGGCAATCGGATGGCCGGGCGTCGAGCTCAATGATCTTGCGCTCCATGATCTCGTTCTCCGCCTCGACGATCAGCCTCGCGTAGAACACGTCGCCTTGGACATCGTTGATGACCATTCGCGAGACCTTCGCGCCGAAAGCGGTGAGGGTGAGCATGTAGAGGTCGTGGGTGAGGGGGCGCGGCATTTTCTGGCCGCTCATGACCGTATTGATCGATAGCCCGACGGCGGGGTCGATGTAGAACAGGATCGCTTTTTTTCCGTCGCCCAGAAACACGGCGCAGCCCGCCTGCGTCGGCATCAGCGCGATGATCTCCACCCGGACAAGTTCCTCCATGACCGGATCATGGGCTTCCGATGGCTTGGGTGCAACTGAAAGGCACCGGGGATCCTTGCTTTGGGCGGAGTCCAACTTGCCGCCAAGGCGGGCACCCGTTATCGTCCCATCCGGAAAAGGGAAAAGCTGCCGGCGCTTTGCAGGGACGAAACCCGCAATCTACCACTGCGCCACCAGGGCGGTGATCGCACCGGAGCCTGTGCTGGCTGATTTTTAGGTGGCAAAGGCCGGGCTTAGCCGGTAGGAATTTTTTCAACTATGAGTGCAGGACTTTCAGGGATTGGCGTTTTGGTGGTGATCATCGGACTTGTGGGCGTGGTCGGGCTTTTCGTGATGGGCGTTTACAACGGCCTGGTGAAGCTGCGGAACATGTACAAGAACTCGTTCTCGCAGATCGACGTGCAGCTCAAGCGCAGGCATGACCTGATCCCGAACCTTGTCGAGACAGCGAAGGCCTACATGGCGCATGAGAGCGGGACGCTGGAGGCGGTTATCGCGGCGCGCAACGGCGCGGAGAGCGCTAGGCAGTCGGCGGCTGCGAACCCGGGCGATCCGGTCGCCCTCGCGCAGCTCGGCAAGGCGGAAGCTGGGCTTGGCGGGGTGCTCGGCAGGCTGTTTGCGGTGGCCGAGGCCTATCCGGATCTCAAGGCGAACCAGAACATGATGCAGCTCAGCGAGGAACTGACCACAACGGAGAACAAGGTGGCTTTCGCACGGCAGGCTTACAATGACACGGTGCTTGCGTACAACAACAAGCGCGAGGTCTTCCCCAACAACATGGTCGCGGGCATTTTCGGATTTGGCGAGGCGGCCCTCTTCGAGATCGAGGTGGAGGCTGAGCGAGAGGCTCCCAAAGTGCAGTTCTGATCCGGGCAAAGCCCACCGATGAATTTCTTCGAGGCACAGGAGCGCGCCAGGAAATCGAGCCGCGCGCTCGTCTGGTGGTTCGCGCTTTCCGTGCTCGGCGTGATTGCGGTGATGTATGTGGTGGCGACTTTTGCCATGCAGTTCAGCCAGTCGAATCCCGAGGGCGTTTACCACGCCACCGAGTGGGGGCAGCTCCGCTGGTGGGATGCTGGGCGGGCCTTGTCCGTTTCCGGGATCGTCGGTGGGGTCATCATGATCGGCAGCTGGTCAAAGCTCGCGCAGCTTTCCGCAGGAGGAAAAGTGGTTGCGCAAGGGCTTGGTGGCAGGCCGGTCGAGCCGACGACGACTGACCTATCCGAGCGCCGCCTGCTCAATGTGGTGGAGGAAATGGCGATTGCCTCCGGCCTGCCGGTGCCGGGCGTTTGGATCATGGATGAGGAGCAGGGGATCAATGCCTTCGCTGCCGGGACCGATCCCACCAATGCCGTAGTCGGCGTAACGCGCGGCACCTTGGATCGGCTCACGCGCTCAGAGCTTCAGGGCGTGGTGGCGCACGAGTTCAGCCATATCCTCAACGGTGACATGAAGCTGAACATGCGCCTGATGGGCTGGATCTTCGGGTTGGTCATGCTCTCCATGCTTGGCCGTTTGATGATCGAATCCTTCCGCTTTGTTCGCGGTTCCTCACGGGATTCGAAAGGCGGTGGGATCGTCCTGGCGCTGATCGTTGCGGGGCTGGCGGTATGGCTGATCGGCTCGATCGGAGTGCTTTTCGCAAGGATGTTGCAGGCGGCGATCTCCCGGCAGCGCGAGTATCTGGCGGATGCCTCTGCGGTGCAGTTCACCCGCGATCCGGACGGGATTGCCGGGGCGCTGAAAAAGATCGGCGGCTTTTCCACCCACGGGCACATCAACTCACCGAAGGCGATGGAATCACGGCACATGTTCTTCGCAAGCAGTGGTTTCTCATCGCTGATGGCGACGCATCCATCATTGGAAAAGAGGATCAAGGCGATCGATCCCCGCTGGGATGGCGGGATGCTGGAGGGAAAGGCGGATCCGGTTTCCCCTTCGGAGTTCAACGGTCCCATGGGTTTTTCCGGCTCGCTGGAGCAGGTGAAATCCGCGGACAGGCTCCACTCCCTCGGGGAAAGCGGCAGGCTGGATGCCAACGTCGGCGCGATGATCCGCGAGGAGCTGCGATCCGGAAAGGTGACTTCGTTTTCCAAACAGGATGCGAAAACCCTCCTGCTCGGCCTGCTTGTCGCGGCCGATCCGGACGGGAGGAAAATGGCGGAGGGTATCTTGGCCTCGCACGGGGCGGACGGAGCGACCATCGGAAGTGTCATTGCCTGGAGTATTGATCTGGAAGGCTATTCTTCCTCCAAGAAACTGGCCTTGGTGGATCTTTCCCTTTCCTGGCTGAGGAAAATGAGCCGGGCGGAGGCACAGGAATTCGTGGATGCCAGCAAGGCGCTCATCGAGGCGGACGGGGAGGTGAATCTCTTCGAGTTCATGCTGCAGAAAGTCATCGGGCGCCATGTCTGCATCGGACTGGGGCTGCAGCCTGTGCCCGCCATGCGATACCGTAGGATCATGGATCTGGAAACGGAGGTCGCGCAATTGTTAGGAATGTTTGCGCAGTTGGCAGGTGGGGAAAACTCCCTCCATGCCGCCGCCGCCGAATACCGCGCACACACCGGAAGGGAGCTTCCCAGGACTCGCAGCGGCCTCGGAGAAGTTGCCTCTGCCCTTCGCGAGATGGATGCGGCCACACCGCTGGTGAAGCAGCAGATCCTCCGCCTGTGCGCCCTCGTCGCCACAGACGATGCCCAGGTCGGCGACAACGAGCTTGAGTTGCTGCGGGCGACAGCGGAAGCGATCGGTGCGCCGGTGCCGCCGCTTGTTAGGAAGGTTGCGTAAACGACGTGGCATTTCGGCATTTACCTGCGCCATGGAGCTGTTGAGGATAAGGACATGAGTCACTTCGATGCGTTTGAGATAAAGATGCGGGCCGCAGGCATGGGCGATGCGCCTGTGGCGGTTTTCAAACGCAACTACGAGGCGCTGCTGAGGGACGAGACAGGGATGATCCCCGAGGACAGCATCGCGCCCGCCGGGGATTTGCCAAAAGCGGAGGCGCTGGATTCCGGGGACGGAGCCGATCTCCTAAGCCAGGTGGTGGTCATCAAGTTGAATGGCGGCCTCGGCACCGGGATGGGCTTGCAGGGGCCCAAGAGCCTCCTTTCCGTCCGCGACGGCGTGAATTTCCTCGACCTCATGGTGCGGCAGACTCTTTCCCTGCGGGAGCAAAGCGGCACGAAGGTGCGGCTGTTGCTGATGGACAGTTTCAGCACCAGCGAGGATACGCTCGCCCACCTGCAGCGATACGGGGAGCAAGGTCTGGCATCCGCCGACGAGGTGGAAATGATGCAGAACATGATCCCGAAGATCGACGCGCAGACACTCAAACCCGCCGAGTGGCCCGCTGATCCGGAGCAGGAATGGTGTCCGCCGGGGCATGGCGATCTGTATCCGGCTCTGGTCGGCAGCGGCTGGCTGGACCGCTTGCTCGGCGAGGGTGTGAAATACGCGTTCGTTTCGAACTCCGACAATCTCGGGGCGATCATGGACACCTCGCTGCTGTCGTTTTTCGCGGAGAGCGGCGCGCCGTTCATGATGGAGGTCACGCGGCGGACGGCGGCGGACAAGAAGGGCGGCCATCTGGCAAAACGGAAAAGCGACGGGCGGCTGCTGCTGCGTGAGGTCGCGCAATGCCCGGACGGCGATCTCGATGAGTTCCAGAACATCGACAAGCACCGCTATTTCAACACCAACAGCCTTTGGCTGAACCTTGAGAAACTGAAAGCCCAGCTCAAGGCCGACTCCGGCGTGCTGCCGCTGCCGATGATCAAGAACCGCAAGACCGTCGATCCCCGCGATCCGGATTCCCCGGCGGTGTTCCAGCTGGAGATCGCGATGGGCTCAGCGATCGAGTGCTTCGAAGGTGCGCTCGCCGTGGATGTGCCGCGCAGCCGATTCGCGCCTGTGAAGACGACTGCCGACCTTCTCGCCCTACGTTCCGACGCCTACGAGGTGCTGGAGGACGGACAAGTCCGGCTCCGCGAGGAAAGGAAAGGGGTGCCGCCCGACATTTCCCTTTCCGGCGAATACAAGCTCGTCGATGCCCTGGAGCCGCTCGGCGTGCCCAGCCTCATCAAGTGCGATTCACTGAAAATCAGCGGGCTGGTCTCGTTCGAGGACGGGGTTGTGATCGAGGGCGATGTCGCTTTTGAAAACCATCAGGCGGAACGCAAGTCCATCCCGGCAGGCGTTTATTCCAACGGAAGCTTTTGAATTATGTGGAAAGGAAGATTTGCCCAAGATACCTCGTCGCTGGTCCAACAGTTCGGCGAGTCCATCTCTTATGACTGGCGTTTGTTCCCGCACGATGTCGCCGGATCCATCGCCCACGCACGGGCGCAGCTCAAGGCCGGCTTGCTGAACGATGAGGAGTTTTCCTCCATCGAGAAAGGCCTGCGGGAAATCGAAGCCGACATCCGCGAGGGGAAATTCGAGTTCAAGACCTCGCTCGAGGACATCCACATGAACATCGAGGCGGAGCTCACCAAGCGCATCGGCGCGGCGGGCGGCAAGCTCCACACCGCACGCTCCCGCAACGACCAGGTCGCCACCGATACCCGCCTGTATTGCCGCGCGCAGATCGATGAAATTAACGCGGCAATCCTCACCCTTCAGAAAGTCCTCGTCGATCAGGCGGGCAGGTATGCGGCGACTGTGATGCCGGGCTACACCCACCTCCAGCGCGGCCAGCCGGTGACGGTGGGTCACCATCTACTCGCTTACGTGGAAATGCTCCAACGCGACAAGGGCAGGCTCAACGACTGCCGCAGGCGGCTGAATGTTTCCCCGCTTGGCTCGGGCGCGCTCGCAGGCTCCACGATCAACCTCGACCGCGAGGCCATCGCCGAGGAACTCGGCTTCGACGGCGTGACCCGCAACTCCATGGACGCCATCGCCGACCGCGACTACATCGCGGAGCTGCTGTTCGTCATCTCCATGTGCGGCGTCCACCTCTCCCGCCTCAGCGAAGACCTAATTTTGTGGTGCAGCAGCGAGTTCGGATTCGTTTCGCTTTCCGATGCTCACACCACCGGCTCCTCGCTGATGCCGCAGAAGAAAAACCCCGATGTCTGCGAGATCACCCGGGGCAAGACCGGCCGCCTCGTCGGCAACCTGATGAATCTCCTCGTCGCGATGAAAGGCCTGCCCATCACCTACAACCGCGATCTCCAGGAAGACAAACCGCCGCTCTTCGACTCCGTGGACACCATCCTGATGGTGCTCGCGGTGAACGCGGAAATGATCGCCGCCATGGAAATGCGCGAGGACAGATGCCTCGCCGCCGCCAGCGATCCCATGCTCCTCGCCACCGATCTAGCCGATGCTCTGGTGAAAAGCGGCGTCCCTTTTCGCAGCGCACATGAGTTGGTCGGGAAAGCGGTTGCGGAATCGGTGAAGTCCGGCGTGCCGCTCGACGCGCTCGATTTGAAGGACATCGATCCCGCCTACACGGACGCGATGAAATCCGTCTTCTCCCTGGAAACCGCCCTCGCCGCGCGCACCAACCCCGGCGCACCCTCCGTGGCGAATGTGAAACGCGAAATCGAAAGGTGGCGGGCGTGCCTGTGAATATTTTTTGCCCGTCGTGCCAGCTGCGGGGACGTTCTCACCTCCTCTGCGCCAGTGCCACTCCGCCTCAACAGCAGATAGTGTGACGCGCTCGTCCTCCCGTAGCTTTCGCGATGGAAGGAGCGGGGGCGCTTATGTTTTACCTGCTTTCCGATCGGATGAATGCGGGAAAATCCCTGGAAACATCAATCCGAAAGGCCTGATTCCATACAGTTTTTTCTTGGCAGCCCGCTGCTCACCTATCACTCTCCACCCGGTATGAAAAAAATCCTATTCGTTCCTATCCTCGTCCTTTCATCCGCATATTCACATGCCGCCCTTATTATCGGCTTTTCCTTTAACGGACCCTCCAGCGGGAACGTTGTAGAGACGATTTACCAGGACTCATCGAGCCCTACCAATGGAACTTTCACCCTCGGAACCGGCATATCAGACGCCCAGCTTGAAATCACAGGAACCGCGATAAGTGGCTCGGACACTTGGAGCAGCGGAGCCTGGACCAATTGCTGCGGAGCATGGTTCGATAATGCAAACCTAGGTGCGTGGCGCCTAGAATTTCAGAACCTGTCTTATGCTGCGGGATATTCCGCTGCCGATTTCACCGTGGAGCGAGTAGAACTCGATGTCACCGTAACACAAGGCTCCGGCACCCTGAATCTCGGGCATAGCACGGTTCCATCTGGAAGCGCTTCCGTTGGCACCGTCGCCCTGACTACGGGCACCATCAACCTGGACGTGACCGATTACACGTTGTCCGATGCGCGGGCGAACGATTTAACGGTTGCATTCCAGATCTACGACGGTGGATCAAATCTCGTAACGCAAATCACGGGTCTGCGGGTCTATGGAACCGTTGTCCCCGAGCCAAGCTCCGCCGCCCTAATTGGCCTTGCTGGGATGGGCTTGCTGCTCCGCCGCAGAAAGTAGGATCCGCGCTTCCGGCAAGTTGGAGCACGTCGAATTTCTGGCTCTCCCTCAGGTTTGCTTGATGGATTGTATTGGGGGTCAGTCCTTTCGGATTGATATTTTGATTGGTCAGTGGTTTGGGTAGGGGTTTTCTGGGGATGGCGAGGCCGTAACGATCGGACGAATGCCGGACGATCCTTGGAAATATCAATCGGAAAGGACTGACTCCAGACGAAGGCGGGCAACAGGCAGATGCGCAAACTGCTGTTCTTCCCGGCCATGACCGCGATCCGCTACCAACCCGCCGGTATGCGAAGCCTTCGCAGCTCGCCTCGTGGCGCAGGGCATGGCTCCCATCGTCATCGTGGGAGCCGTCATGACCAAGCTCCTCAACATCATCTACGGCGTGCTGAAGCACGGCCAACCATTCAACCCCATCCACCACAAAAAAGCGGAAAACACACCTTGATTTCAACGCCGCATCTGATCCGAATGGCAGGATCGAACACAGCGCGCTGGACAATGCGATCCTGACCCCGGTCTACGACTGGCCGGAGGCAACAGCAGACAAGCTCCGCCCCATCATCGGCAGGTTCCAGTGATGCCACCTCAGCGGCGGCGGCGGAATGCAATGAGGGCAACTCCAGCGGCCAAAAGCCCCAGCATACTGGGCTCCGGGATCGCTGTCACAGTATTCCCTCGGATGGTGGAAATCTTGAATCTGTCGAAGTCAGCGTCACCGGTAACCCTGGCGCCAACAAGGAGGGCGTTGGCTCCTCCGGTAGGCCCGCCGGTTAGGCTGAAGGTTCTTGCGAGGGTGCTGGGTACAGTATCGTTGTCTTTGCGCAGGCCGAAACCCAGTGATGAAAGCTCGCTCAGATCCTTCCCTGTGAGGGAGATGTTCGAATTCACATTTCCGAACCAATAGGAGGCATCCGTATCAAAGTTGTTTCCGCTGGGGTTGATGCTGAGCGAGGTAAGATCGACATTCCTATCAAACACGAAGAGGATGAAATCGTAGTGATCCTTGTTGTCCACATAATAGGGAACGAAAGGCACAGTCGTGATCACCTCGCTGGAGTTCTTGGAGCCAATGCCAGGCTCCCACTGCACCACTTCGCTCTGCGCGAGTTTCGGCAGAGTGCCGGTTTGGCTTATACTCCACGATCTAGCCGTGGCGGAAACACCGCCTCCGGAGAAGATCATGCTGTTCCTGATAGTCTCCACATTGGCCGGTCCGCCGAGGTTGAGGGTGAACGAGGTCTGGGCGAACGCCTGCCCGAGGCAGACGACGAATAGTGATGCGCAGATGCGCAATGTTGTTTTCATGGGGGATGGGGGGTTAGGGGGACGAGCGGGTGCCCGGTCGCCGCGCTGAGCGGCTGAACAAGCAAAGGAAACCATGAATAATCGGATGAATCAATAATAATAGAACCCAAAATACTTACGTAATCGCGTAATGGCGGCTACTCCCCTTTTTCCCTCGACCGTGACCCTTGGACGCTCTGCGATACGATTCCACAGGAAGTCACCCGCAATCATGGTGGAGTGAGCAGTGGAATCACCTACACCGCCTATGCGCTCACCACGATGGTGCAGGCCATGCAAATCGCCCATCACTGCGGCTACGACTGGTGGCAACGAAAAGCCGAGAACGGGGCATCCATGAAAGGCCTCATCGAATGTTATTATCGATGGAACGAATTGGGTGAGGCCTTCCCATGGCACCCATCGCCCACACGGCGCGGGTCTCAGGAATTCCCGAAAACCCCGTATGAGTTCGCTAACAATTATTATCCGGGGGAAATCGAGGGGCTTGCCGACTTTCTCAAAAAGAATCGTCCGGTCGATGGTCGGCAAGGAGACCCTTATATCACCTTGAATCAAGGAGACATTCCCGAAAAGTCACCGTGATAAGGCGGATGGCCTATCGCTAAGGGACAGACCCTATGCGTTTCCTGCATTGAGGTTTGCTCGGGAGCCTGCTGGCAGGTGATTGGGTTGGAGAGGGCAGGGTGGGAGAAGTGCCGAGAATCGAGTGGAACGAGATGGACAGGAGCTATTCGCGACGTGCCCGAAGGGAACCGCCGGGGGGCGGGATCAAATCAGTGATCAGTGGGAAGAGGGCATTTGATGTGGTGGAAGGGGATGTGTGTGATTTCTTGGCGAAGTAGTTCAAGGGCGTGGATCTGCTGGCCGGCGGCGTTCCCGGACGGAGAGCTGTGTCAGGGAAGCCAGCCGCCCGGAAACATGAAACCCATGGTTGCGGAAAAGAGGCAAGGGCAGGCGGTCATTTCAATTCGACATTCCCTTATTGGGGTCAGTCCTGAATTATTGGGGTCAGTCCTTTCGAATTATTGGGGTCAGTCCTTTCGGATTGATATTCTGATTGATCGGTTGTTCGGGCAGGGCTTTTCTTGGGTATGGCGAGGCCGTTGAGATTCGAATATCCGGGAGGGACGTATCACATCATGGCGCGAGGGGATGGCGGCAAGGTGATTTTCGAGACGGAAGCTGACAGGAAGGCTTTCCTTTTTCGCTTGGGGCAGGTCTGCGGAAGCCATGGCTGGCGTGTCCATGCCTGGGTGCTGATGGGAAACCATCCGGCCTTCGCGTAAAGCTACGGCGGACAGGTTTCCATCTGTTGCTGGAAACTCCGGAGCCGAGTCTTGTCGTGGGAATGCGGGTTTTGCTGGGGACTTTCGCGCCGGATGCGGCGGGGGCATGTTTTCCAAGGACGGTATAAATCGGTTCCCATCAAGGCGGACAGCGGAGATCCGTATTATTTCCGGATTGTGGCGGATTACATCCATCTCAATCCCGCCCGGGCGGGGTTGGCGGGCGGTTTGCACGGCAAGCTGTGCGCATACAAATGGAGCAGCATCAAGGCTTACGGAAGCGGCAAAGGCCCGGATTGGCTGGTAATCGAGCGGGTGATGCAGGCGTTCGAGCTCGCGGAGGACGGGCGGGGGCGAAGGGCTTACATCGGATGGCTGGAAGCGAGGGCTTCGAACCATGGCGGTGAGGTGGATGGAAAGGCGATGGAGTCTCTTCGCAAAGGTTGGTATCTGGGAGAAAAATCATTCAAGGACAAGCTTCTGGCGATGTTGGAGCGGACAGAGAAAGCTGTAAGGGGTAAAGCCGGTTCCGTGCTCCAGGGACATGGAGAGCAGGAGGCCACGCGGCTCCTCGAAGCCGGATCCCGGGATCTGGGCTTGCCAGCCGGACTTGCGGCTTTGAAAAAAAGCGATGACCGGAAGGTGCTGTTGGCGATGGCGATCAGGGAGCGGACTGGAGTTGAGAACGGCTGGATTTCACAACGCCTCGCCATGGGAAGTCCGACATCCGTTAGTCGCTTGGTTTCCGCTGGGCGGAAAGACAAGAATAGGCTGGAAGAAATGAACAATCTGCTGCAAAGAATCGACGAGCATTGAGCAAGACCCGATGACCCCTACCATAAAAAATCAATCCGAAAGGACTGACCCCAATCCCGAAAGGTGGCGCTCATGCCTCTGATCTATCCGCCCTTTGAGCATTGGGTCTGGCTGATCCCTGCCTTCATGATCGGGGCCTGCATCGGCTCTTTCCTCAACGTCGTGATCTACCGGGTGCCGCTGGGCATGTCGGTGAACAAGCCGAACCGCTCCTTCTGCCCGCTGTGCAAGAACCAGCTCAGTATGTTGCAGAACATGCCGATCGTGAGCTGGCTTTTCCTGAGGGGAAAATGCGCCCACTGTTCTGCGCCGATTCCCTTCCGTTACATCGCCGTCGAGATCGTCACCGCCGCGCTATTCGCCCTCGTCTGGTGGATGTTTCCGCCGCAGGTTTCCGTTTTCCTATGGGTGCTGATGGCCTTGCTGGTTGCGATCACATGGATCGATGCCGAGCACCTCATCATCCCGACGAATTTCACATGGGCGGGCTCGGTGGTCGGCCTGGCCGCATGTGCCGTATGGCCCACGTTGCCGGTGATGGCTGGCTACGATCCAGGTGTCTGGTGGCAGGGGCTGATGAACGGCGGCATAGGCTGGGTGGTCGGATTCTGCGGCCTATGGTTGGTGGTGGAGCTGGGGAAAAAAGCGTTCGGGAAAAAGGCGATGAAGTTCGACAAGGAGGTCGAGTGGTCATTGCGCGAGCCGGAGGGCGATGACGATCCGATGTGCTTTGTGATCGATGGTGAGGCGGTGCCGTGGTGGGATATTTTTTCGAGGAAAACAGACCGGCTCGTGGTCGATGCCACCGAGGTCGTCCTGGATGGAGAGGAAACAGGGGGAGGCGAACTGGTCATTCGGGAAACGGGAATTGAGCTGGCGGACGGAAGAACCTTCGAGCTGGAGAAAATGGTTTCCCTCAGCGGCAGGGCGCGCGGCGCCGTGATCCCCCGTGAGGCGATGGGCGGCGGCGATCCCCACCTGCTCGGGATGATCGGCGCATTTTTCGGCTGGACCGGGGTGTTCTTCGCGTTGTTTTCCGCATCGCTTTTTGCGCTCATCGCCGCGCTGATCGGGCGGATCGGCTTCGGCAAGCCGCTACCCTTCGGCCCATTCCTTGCACTGGGTGCGGTGACATGGATGTTCGGCGGCTGGAAGCTGTGGCAGTGGTATATGGAATTCGTGGGATTCCTTTGAAATGAGCGGATCCTTGGAAAACGATGATGTATTCCGCGAGCGGCGCGAAAGGGCGGCTGTCTGCCCCGGGCGTTTCCAAGGGGAAACGCTCCCCATGATCCTACGGCATGGCGATGTGATGGCGGCGGCGAAGGATTGGGAAACTTTCAGCTCCGATGTGCCGTTCCGGGTGCCTATCCCGTCCGAGGAAAATGTCAGGAAAGTGCGGCAGCTTCCCATCGAGACAAATCCGCCGGTGCATACGGAATACCGCGCCATCGTGGAGCCGTTTTTCAAGAAGCCGGGCAAGCCGGATTTCGTGGCGAAGATCAGTTCGCTCGTTGGTAACATGGTGGCAGGAGCGCTTGCAGGGGATGGGATTGAGGCGGTAGGTGATTTCGCCGTCCCATTGCAATCACGAGCCTTGGCTTATCTGTTAGGGCTGCCGCAATCCGAGGCGGAGGAATGGATAGGGTGGGGGACGCATGTGTTCCGCGATGTGCTCGAAGGGGAATCCGATGGTACGGCGGTGGATGCCTACATCGCCAGGCGCCTCGATCTCGCGGCGCAGGATTCATCGGGCGATGATTTTTTCTCCGCCCTGGCCAAGGCGGAATTCCGTGGCAGGAAGCTCACCCGCGAGGAGATGGCAGGCTTCGGGAACCTCACTTTTGCAGGCGGTAGGGACACCGTGATCCACAGCATCACCTCGGTGCTAGCCCACATGGCGGAGCATCCCGGGAAACTCGATTTTCTCCACGCCGATCCGAAGCGGATCGCGCTGGCCGGTGAGGAATTTTTCCGCATCGTTTCCCCCCTGACCCACATCGGCCGCGTCTGCCCGGTGGAGACGGATGTGCACGGGATGAGAGTCCCCGCAGACGGGCGTGTCTCGCTTTGCTGGGCCTCCGCAAACCGCGATGCGGAAGTCTTCGCCGCTCCCAACGAAGTCCGCCTCGACCGCAAGCCGAACCCGCACATCGCCTTCGGAGCCGGTGCCCACTTCTGCCTCGGTGCCGCCCATGCGCGGCTGATTATGCGCGAGCTTCTGCGGCATCTTTCCACATCCGTGAAAAGCATCACAATCACCGGAGCGGTTCCAAATACGGATGCGGCGGAGGATTACAGCCGCAACATCGGATACGAGCGGCTTGAGGTGCGGATGGAGGCGCGGTGATTCACTCCATCAAGGTCAATGTCACGCGCCGGACTTCCATCACGGATTTTCCCGGCATCTCCATGGCGGAAAGGATGAGGTCGCCATCACCCGCCGCTAGTATGATCTCGCCGAGATTCAGGGTTTTGAAATCCTTCATCTGGGATTCCATGGGATGCCGTGGCACGGTGTCCTGATCCGTTTTGACCGGCGGATCCCAGGCCGGCTCCACCTTTCCTGTTAGGCTTGCGTCCTTGAACGACAAGCGGATGGTCGAACCGGCATCCCCAGGAGGGCAGGTGTAGTCGATGGACACCCGGTATCTTCCGGCGGTGTGGACATCTGCGGGCCATGTCATCTTTCCTTCCGTGGAAGTCCAGTTGATGAAATAGGAGCAGTTTGGGGCGGCTCCGCTGCGTTTGATCCCGCCGGAGGGAATCCCATCCCGGGCGGGGAGCATGGTGATGGGGAATTCCCGGTGGCCGATGGGGATGGGGCGGGCATCGAGATCGCCGCGTGTTGTGATGCGGTCTTGGAAAACCTCTTCCTTCCATCTGAGCGCAGCTTGGGAGAGTTCTGCGGCGAGTTGTGGTTCCTCTTTGTTTAGCACCGTCGTTTGGCCGGGATCGGTGGTCATGTTGAACAGGTTTCCCTGCGCATCCAGGCGATGTGCTTGCGTCCGGACGGAGACCTTCTGCGGCCATGCTGAAAATATTTTCCGCTCAGGCCATTCGACCCCCGCACCGGTGAGCAGGGGTGTGAGGTCGCGGCCATCCAGCGGCTTGTCTCCGACGCGCTGAATTCCCGCGAATCCGGTCAGCGTCGGCAGGAGGTCGATGGCGCCGGCGATCGGCATGATGGATTTCCCGCTCCGGATCTTTCCCGGAAACCTCATGTAACATACGGATTTCACGCTGCCCTCGTCGGTGCCGCCCTTCGTTCCCTTGAGGCCGCCGGTCCAGCGGTTTCCATTGGGGCCGTTGTCGGAGAAGTAGATGACGATGGTGTTTTCCGAGAGCTTCAGTTCATCGAGCTTCCTGAGCACGCGCCCGACATTCCAATCCTGGTTTTCCATCATCGCATAGGCGCAGCGGGTCTCGTCGATGTTCTGGCGCTTCGCGTTCGTGCCGGTCTGGGTGATGGGCATGTCCTTGAATTTCTCCCAATATCCTTTTGGTGCAGCCCATGGAGAGTGTGGGGTGGTGAAAGGGATGTAGCAGAAAAACGGGCCGTCCTTTTTCCGCTCGATGAAGGAGATCGCCTTGTCCGTGCAGACATCGACGATGTAGCCCTCGGTCTTCACCATCCTGCCATTATCCTCCAGCGGCGCATCGAAATACTCGCCCCAGTGGCCGGATGTGTGGCCGAAGTATTCGTCGAAACCACGCCCGCACGGGTGGTAGGGAAACTGGGAGCCGTTGTGCCATTTCCCGAACGCACCGGTGGCATAGCCTGCGGCCTTGAAGGCATCGGCGATGGTTTTCTCGTCTAGGTTCAGGCGTTCATGGCCGGTCGAGACCCCGGATACGCCGGTGCGCGGATAGTAGCGTCCGGTTAGGAATTCCGCGCGGGTCGGCGCGCAGAGGGGGCAAACGAAGAAGTTTTCCAGCGATGCGCCTTCCTTAGCGATGGAGTCGATGTGGGGGGTGGATAACTGGGTGTTGCCGGAGTGCGAGTAGTCGCCCCAACCTGCATCGTCCGCGAGGAATATCACGATGTTCGGCTTCTCAGCCCATGCTGTTGGGGCGAGGAGCGATAGGATGGGAAAAAGAAGTTTCATGGTTCTGAAAATGGGAAATGTCAGTCCAGCGGTTCCTTCTCGTAATCGGATGGCTTCACCCAGCCTGTGGGCAGTTTCTCTCCCTTGATGAAGCGCTCGTAGAAGCCGGGGTAGGAGGTCGGCTTGTAGTTGTCGAAGATGTCGCCTTTACCGAACATGCGGGGATCGGCCTGTTGCTTCAGTTCCGCTACCATGATATTCTGCAGGATCACACGCATCATTCCCAATTTCGGATCTTCTGCCAGGTTCGTGACGCAATCGGGATCTTCTTTCAGGTCGTAGAGTTCCTCGCCGGGGCGCTTTCCGAAGTTGAGCTGCCAGAACCTGTCATTCCTATCTACACGCCCGAGTTCGAGGATCAGGGACTTGGTGGGCGAGGCATCGGTGTCAAGATAGCCCGTCTCCGGATTCCCGGCGGGCCAGCGGTTTGGCTCGTAGTTTTTCAGGAAAAGGAAGCCGTCGCGGATGATGCCGCGGATCGGGTAGCCCTGGTCGTGGGGGCGACCGACATCGGTGCGCTCCTTGCCGATGAGGGTGTGGTCGCGCCCGGCGATGATTTGTCCGGAGGCTTCGCTTTCGAGTATGGGGCGCAGGCTTTTCCCGGTGATGGCGGCCATGCCGGAGTCCGCTTCAGGGATGCCCGCCAGATCCAGGATGGTCGGGGCGATGTCGGTGAAATCCACGAAATCGGTGATGACCCGATCCGCCTTTGCGATCCCGGCAGGCCAGCGGATGGCAAGCGGGATGTGGTTTGCGTGTTCGTAGGCGTATCCCTTCACGCGTGGGAAAGGCATCCCGTGGTCGCTGGTGACGATCACGATGGTGTTGTCTAACAAACCGCGTTTTTCAAGTTCCGCGAGCATCCTTCCGAGGTGGCTGTCCATGTGCTCGACCTCGTGGGCGTAGTCGAGCATGTCGGTGCGGACGGTCTCGTTGTCCGGCCAGTAGCCCGGGACGCGGTCGATGTCCGAAAGCTGTTTCCCGCCCTTTTTGATGCCCGCCCCGAACTCGTAACCCCGGTGCGGCTCAAGCGATCCGTACCAGAAGCACCATGGCTTGCCATCGGCGTTGTCATCTAGGAAGTCGGTGAAATTCGCCGCGTAATCCGTGGGGATGATCCCGCTTGCAGCGGGCTTGGCGCGGCGCTTGTTGTATGGCTTGCCGGTCATGAGGCGTGGCTTGCCGTCCGCGTCCTTCGCTTCGCCCGGCCCCCAGCCCTTGCCGGTGATCCCGACATGCCATCCGGTTTCCGTCAGCACCTCCGGCCACGATTTGAACTTCAGGGGGAAATACGCATTGTGGTTCCCCGCCTCCTCAAGCTGCCATGGGTGGCGGCCGGTGATGACCACGGCACGGGAAGGGGCGCACTTCGCGAGGGGGGTGTATGCATTCTGGAAAAGGACACCCTCCTTGGCGACACGGTCGAAAGCCGGGGTTTTCACCCACTTCGTCCCGTAAGCCCCGGCGTGAAGCCCCCAGTCATCGGCGATCGCGAAGAGTATGTTCGGCTTCCCGTGGGAAGCGATGATGCAGAGAAGCCACGATATGAGGGTGAGTGTTGGGGTTTTCATGGATGTTGCGCTGATACCGGTCAGTGTTCCCGCTAGGCTATCCGCTGTTTTCCGATGATGGAACCCCGAAAGCGGGATCTGTGTTTCCGGCGTGCGGGATGACCTGAAGCGATGGATGTTCCCTTGGGTTGACATTTGGCGATTGCGGATGGGGCAGGCTGGTGCCATTTTTCCAGCCATGAGTATGCGTATCGGATTGATCCTGATGGCTTTGTCTTCCGGGCTTTGTTTCGGCCAGGAGGATGATATCAAGGGAAATGTCCCGGAGGATCTGCTCGAAGACGAGCATGTGAGGGCGGAGCTGGGCGTGAACGAGTTCACCGCGCCGTCGATCTCGAAGCTCTTCGACACCCTACAGTTCCTGATGCCCCTGCCGCTCATTGAGATGGAGCGGAAAATGGGTGACCGCATGCCGCTGGACCGGGCGGACCTGGCCATCGAGCTGGGTTTCCTGATCGCGGACGGTTTCCTGATCGTGCAGGCAGGCCAGATGGACAAGGTGGAGCAGATGGCAACGGATCTGACCCGCTATGGCAAGGCGCTCGGAGCCGGCGACAGGATCAACCGCCATGCCGCGGCCCTGTTGGAAAGCGCGAAGGAACAAAACGTGGAGCAGCTGAAAAAGGAGCTGTCCTCGACGCAGAAGGATGTGGAGATCGAGCTTGTCACCCTGCGGGATGCGGATCTTGCGCACCTGATCTCGCTGGGTGGATGGATTCGCGCACTTGAGGTTTCCACCGTGGCGGTGGACAAGCAATTCTCCCCCGAACGGGCGGAAAAAATCATGCGGGAGGACATTGCGGACTATTACACGGAGATTGTCGCCGGGCTGGAGCCGCGAATCTCCGAGCGGCCGAACTACCTAGAGATCCGGGATCTTCTTGCCGGCCTCCGCCACGAGATGGTGATCCCGCAGGGCGAAAAGGCGACGCCGGAAAAGGTGAAGGAAATCCGCGAGCAGGCGGCAAATCTGGTGAAGCTGGCGCTCCAGAGGCAGGAGTGAAAATGCGTAACGATAAATTCTGAGCTCTTAGGATCATGGAGAAGGTGGCTGTATTGGGATTGGGCATTGTTGGCTCGCGGGTTCGCGGGAGGTTGCTGGAGGCGGGATATCCGGTGGCTTGCTGGAGCCGGACCCGGCGCGGGCTGGAGGGGGAGAAGGATTCCCCGGAGCAGGCCGTGGCGGATGCCGGGCTGGTTTCCATCTATCTCAAGGACGTGCCCATGGTGCGCGAGGTTTTCGCAAGGGCGAAGGCGGGTTTGAAAAAGGGTGCGCTGGTGATGAACCATTCGACCATAGACCTGCCTACCACGCTCTGGCTCGCCGAGCAATGCGCCGCGAAGGGCTGCGATTTCATCGATGCGCCGTTCACCGGCAGCAAGGACGCCTCCGCCGCAGGGCAGTTGCTCTACTACACCGGCGGGGATGAGGAGCTGGTCGAAAAGGTTTCGGACTTTCTCGCCGTGAGCTCGAAAGGCCGCATCCACTGCGGTGAGATCGGCGCTGCGACGGTGACGAAGCTTGGCACGAACCTGATCTCCGCCTGCACGGTGCAGGCGATGAGCGAGGCGCTGGCCATCGCGGTGCGGCACGGGGTGAACCCTGCGGTCTTCACCGAGGCGGCGATCCGGAACGGCTCCGGCTCGCCATTGATGGCCATGAAATATCCAGGGATGCTGGCGGGTGACTTCGAGCCCCATTTCACGATGGCGAACATGTGGAAGGACAGCCTCTACGCGCTCGCGCTGGCGGAATCGGCGGGGGTGGATTTGCCCGCCATGTCCGCTGTTTCCACCCGTATGGGGGAGATGTGCGGGAGTGGTTCTGCGGATCTCGATTTCTCGGCGCTGGTGAAGGCTTACGAGTGAACCTAAAGCACGGATTGCACGGAAAACACGGATGGAAGATTTTGGACTGTACCCGTGCGTGCTGCGGTTTTCCGGGCCGGATGCTGTTAGGTTCCTGAACGGCCAGGTGACGCAGGATGTCCGGAAGGTGATGGGGAGCGGGCTGGTCCTGCCGAGTTGCGTGACGGATGCCAAGGGGAAGCTCCAGTTCCGGGTCTGGATCGCGGAGGGGAAGGAGGCGGGATCGGTGCTGGTTTTCTGCCACCGGGGCGCGGCGGAGGATCTGGAGGCGCGGCTGACGAGGTATCTCATCGCCGATGATGTGGAGGTGCGGGATCTCAGCGGGGAGCTTGCGGCCGCGGATTTCGGTTTTCATGGAACGGATGAGCGCGAGCGGATCGAGCAGGGGATTCCGAAATGGGGGGCGGAGCTGAGGGAAGGGATGCTGCCGCCCGAGGCCGGGCTGGATGCGACGGATATCTCCTACAACAAGGGCTGCTATATCGGCCAGGAGGTGATTTCCCGGATCAAGTCCGCCGGGAAAGTGAACCGGCGGCTGGTGAAGCTGGCCTTCGGTGGCGAAGGGAAAACCGGGGAGATCGTGGATGCGGTAGGGAAGGTTTGTGGGGAGGTGACGAGTGTTGCCGGAGAGATCGGCCTGGGTTTCCTGAAACGCGGGGCGGACGGGGAAGGGTTATCTGTTGGGGGTGTCGGTGTTTTTCTCCGCCTGTGATGGATGGCCACAAAAGGCGCGAGAATCGCAGAATTTCTCCCGGGGTGGTTTTCAACGGCAGGTTGCCGGCATTTTGCTTTTCGTGTTCTTCGTGGCTTTTGTAGCCGGCTCCTTACGCAACCACGGAACCCGCCCATGATGCGAAACTTTCCGCTTTCCCCTTCGCCAACCCGCTCCATGCTTACCCGCACATGACTTCTGATTTCCTTGTGGTCGGGGCGGGAATCGCCGGGCTTTCCTTTGCATTGCGCGCGGCGAAACACGGAAAGGTGGTCGTCCTGACAAAAGGCAAGGCCGAGGAGTCCAACACCGCATGGGCGCAGGGCGGGATCGCCTCGGTGCTTCCCGAAAGCCTGAGGGCGGAGGGCGATTCCGTGGAGAGCCACATCGCCGACACTCTCGATGCCGGGGCGGGGCTATGCCATGAGGAGGTTGTCCGCCGCATCGTCGAGGAGGGTGATGATACCATCGCGGATCTTCTGGGTTACGGGGTCGAGTTCGATAAGGAAGGCGATCATTTCATGCTTGGGAAAGAGGGAGGGCACAGCCATCGCCGCATTCTCCATGCCCGCGACACCACCGGGCGCGAGGTCGCGCGGGCGATGCTGAAGGCGGCGCGTGCGGAGCCGAATATCACCTTGCTGGAGAACCATTTCGCCATCGACCTGATCACCTCCGCAAAGCTCGATGTGGTCTCAAACGACCGTGTCCTCGGCGCCTACGTGCTGGTTCGGGAAACGGGCGAGGTGGAGGTTTTCCGCTCGGATCGGGTGGTGCTGGCGGCTGGCGGCTGCGGGAAAGTCTATCTCTACACCACCAACCCCGACTCCGCGACCGGCGATGGAGTCGCGCTCGGCTGGCGGGCGGGTGCGACGATGGCGAACATGGAGTTCATCCAGTTCCACCCAACCTGCTTCTACAACCCCGCCGCCACCGGGCCGGAGGCGCGTTCTTTCCTTGTTAGCGAGGCGGTGCGGGGCGAGGGCGGGATACTGAGAAATGCGAAGGGTGAGGATTTCACGAAGCGGATCGACCCGCGCGGATCGCTGGCGCCGCGTGACATCGTCGCCCGCGCCATAGACCGGGAGATCAAGAAAACCGGGGCGGCCTGCGTGTATCTCGACGTCACACACAAGCCGCCGGGCTTCATGAAGGAGCATTTTCCCTACATCCATCAGACCTTGCTGAAGTTCGGCGTGGATTGCGAGAAAACGCCCATCCCCGTCGTCCCCGCGGCGCACTACATGTGCGGCGGGCTGAAGACGGATGTCACCGGCAAGACCACGATCCGCGGCCTGTATGCGGTCGGTGAGGTCGGCTGCACCGGCCTGCACGGGGCGAACCGGCTGGCATCGAACTCGCTTTTGGAAGGCAACGTGGTCGGTCGCCTCGCACTGGAGGAAATGATGCGGATCTACCCGCCGGACAAGCCGGTGATGGAGGCGCCGGCCATCCCGGAATGGCATCATGGCGATGTCGCCGAGCCGGACGAGCTCGTCGTCATCTACCACAACTGGGACGAGATCCGCCGCCTGATGTGGGACTACGTTTCCATCGTCCGCACCGACAACCGCCTCCGCCGCGCCGCAGCCCGGTTGCGGAACCTGAAAAAGGAAGTCCGGGAGTTCTACTGGGGGCATCGCGTCAACGCGGACATCCTGGAGCTGCGCAACCTCGTCGCCGTCGCCGGGCTCATCGTGGAGTGCGCCCTACGCCGCAGGGAATCGCGCGGCCTCCATTACACGCTGGATTACCCGGAGACTGAGGATCGCTTCTTGAAAGACACCACCTTGCGGAAATTCTGATGCCGGCAAGGCATTGGCGTTCTTTTCAGACGCCGCTTGCCTCCGAGCCTTGCCGCAGGCGAAGCTGCCGCACTCATGGACAAGCTTTTCGAAGAACTCGACTTCCGCCCTACGCCCATCGGCGACCTGATCCTGCAACGCCGCAAGTACCTCCAGCTCGATGGCGAGACTGTCTATGAGGTGAAACTCGGGGACGCGTTCCTGATGTCGAGCATGTTCCATGAGGTGGAAGAGGAACTGTCGAGGCTTGGGCTGGCGGCGCTCGAAGGGGAGGGCTGGGACGTGGTGGTCGGCGGGCTCGGGCTGGGCTACACGGCGGTGGCTGCCCTGGAATTCCCACAGGTGAAGGAGATGCTGGTGGTGGATGCGATGGAGGGAGTGATAGACTGGCATGAGCGCGGGCTGGTGCCGCTCGGGAAAACGATGAATCAGGATCCACGCTGCCGCTACGTGCTCGGGGATTTCTTCGCCATGGCGGCAGCTCCGGAAGGCGGATTCGATCCCGGTCAGCCGGGGCGGAAATTCCACGCCGTGCTTCTGGACATAGACCACTCGCCCAGAAACCTGCTCTCGGAACAGAACGCCGCCTTCTACACGCCTGATGGCCTTCGGAAACTCGCGGAGCAACTCCATCCCGGCGGGGTCTTCGCACTGTGGTCGGACGATGCGCCGGATGCCCTCTTCATAGCGGATCTGCAGGGCGTTTTCCATGCGGTCTCCACACATATCGTGAAATTCCCCAACCCCCTGCGGGAGACCGTCTCCGAAAGCACCGTCTATGTTGCCGCGCTCGGTGCCTGAAAGCGGGCATTTGCTATTGCGCGGGGCAGTGGGACGGGTAGCTTGTTGGCCATGATCGTTTCTCCAAAAATCCGAGGGTTCATTTGTACGACAGCTCATCCGGAGGGATGCGCAAAGCATGTCGAGGAGCAAATCGCCGTCGTCGAGGGGCGTGGCGAGATCGTCGGCGGCCCCAAAAAGGTGCTCGTGATCGGCTCTTCAACCGGCTACGGGCTGTCCTCGCGCATCGCTGCGGCATTCGGCTCGAAAGCCGCTACCGTCGGGGTCTTTTTCGAAAGGCCTGGCACCGAGGACAAGACCGCCACGGCCGGCTGGTACAACACCGTGGCCTTCGAGCGGGAGGCGAACGCCGCCGGCCTCTATGCGAGGTCGTTCAACGGCGATGCATTCTCCGACGAGGTCAAGCAGGAGGTCATCGCGGCGATCAAGGAGGATCTCGGCCAGGTGGATCTCGTCGTATACAGCCTTGCCTCCCCGCGCCGGACGGATCCGAAAACCGGCGAAGTCTACAAATCCGTCCTCAAGCCCATCGGCGAGACCTACACGAACAAGACGCTCAACACCACCACCGGCTCGGTGGACGAGGTGACCATCGCACCCGCCGAGGGCGATGATGTGGCGCAGACGGTGGCGGTGATGGGCGGGGAGGATTGGGAAATGTGGATCGATGCGATGCTCAAGGCCGGCGTGCTCGCGGAGGATGCGCAGACCGTCGCCTACTCCTACATCGGCCCGGAGATGACCTGGCCCATCTACAAGAACGGCACGATAGGCAAGGCCAAGGAGGATGTGGAAAGGGCTCAGGCCGCGCTTGATGCGAAGCTCGCTCCCATCTCCGGCAAGGCATGGGTCTCGGTGAACAAGGCTCTCGTCACCCAGGCCAGCTCCGCCATTCCGGTCGTGCCGCTCTACATTTCCCTGCTCTACAAGGCGATGAAAGCCGCAGGCAATCATGAGGACACCATCGAGCAGATGGATCGCCTGCTGCGCGAAAGGCTCTACAACGGCAAACCCCAGCCCGACGAGGCGGGTCGCATCCGCATCGACGACTGGGAGATGTCCCAGGAGATCCAATCCATTGTCGGTGAGCGCTGGAACAATGTCGATACCGCGAATCTCAATGAACTGGCGGATTTCGAGGGCTACCAGTCCGGTTTCCTCAGGCTCTTCGGATTCGGCCTGGAAGGCGTGGATTACGCTGCCGAGACCGATACATCGGTTGGCGTGCCATCGCTTTCCTGAAAGTTGGTATGGAATCCGCATTGCGTCGGCGGGGAGGGGATTTCCAACCCGCCGCTTCCCGCAGAAAACGTTCTTTTTAGACCCGTCATGTCAGCCGCTTCGTTCCTTCCCGCTCCCTTCGCCCATAATTACCAGATCGCCCCGCAGTTCTCAAAGAGCGCGGTGTATTTCTCCTGTGAGTTTGCCATCGACCAGAGCTTCAAGATCTATTCCGGGGGGCTTGGCTTCCTGGCCGGATCCCACATGCGTTCTGCCGCAGACCTGAAGCAGAACCTCACCGGCATCGGTATCCTCTGGAGCTACGGTTACTACAATCAGGTGCGCGGCGAGGATGGGGAAATGGCGGTCCAGTTCCGTAGGAAAACATACTCCTTCCTCCAGGACACCGGCATCCGCTACACGGTGGATGTCCACGGCCATCCTGTCTGGGTGAAAGCACTTTTCCTCCCCGGAGACATTTTCGGCACCGTCCCGATGTTTTTCCTCACAACGGACATCGACGAGAACGACGAGCTCTCCCGCGCCATCACCCACCGCCTCTACGACAACGACCCGCTCCGCCGCATCGCACAATACATCATCCTCGGCGCGGGCGGCGCCAAGCTGCTCGATGAGCTGGGTGTCGATCCCGAGGTCTGGCACCTCAACGAGGCGCACGGGCTTTCCGCCGCATTCCACCTCTACAGGAAACACGGTAGCCTCGATGAGGTGAAGAGGCGGCTCGTCTTCACCACCCACACCCCGGAAGAGGCGGGGAATGAGAAAACCGATTTCAACCTCCTCCAGAACTTCACCTTTTTCAGCGGCATCCCGGAGGACGAGGTGCGGGAGATCACCGGCATCGAAGGCAATGTCTTCAACCACTCCCTCGCCGCCCTGCGCATGGCGCGGAAGGCGAACGGCGTCTCGAAACTCCACGGCGAGGTCTCGCGCCACATGTGGGAGAACGAGGAGGATATCTGCGAAATCACCCACATCACCAATGCCCAGAACGGGAAATACTGGACGGATCACGGAATGCAGAACGCGCTCCGCGAAAACAGCACCGCCACCCTCCGCAGCCGCAAGCGCGAACTCAAGGAGCGCCTCTTCCGTGTCGTCGCCGACCAGACCGGCAAGCTCTTCGACCCCGATGTCCTGACCATCGTCTGGGCCCGCCGCTTCGCTGGCTACAAGCGCCCCGATCTCATCACCAGGGACATCCGCCTTTTCCGGGAAATCCTCAACAGCAACGACCACCCCGTCCAGCTCATCTGGGCCGGAAAACCCTACCCCTTCGATTACTCGGCCATCGAAACCTTCGACGCGCTCATCCGCCTCACGAAAAACTACCCCAACGCCACGGTGCTCACCGGCTACGAGCTGGAGCTTTCGCGTTTCCTGAAAAACGGCTCGGACCTCTGGCTGAACAACCCTGTCGTCACCCGCGAGGCCTCCGGCACCTCCGGCATGACCGCCGCCATGAACGGCTCCGTCAATTTCTCCACCTACGATGGCTGGATCTGCGAGTTCGCGGAGGACGGGAAAAACAGCTTCATCATCCCCTCGCCCGATCCCCACCTCAGCCCCGAGGAACGCGACCGGCAGGACATGCTGGGTTTCTACTCGAAGCTCAGGGAGGAGATACTCCCCTTGTACTACGAGAAACCCGGGGCATGGGACGCCATCGCCATGCAATCCATGAAAGACGTCACGCCGTTCTTCGATTCCGACCGAATGGCGGCGGAATACTACGGGCTGATGTACACATGATTCGGCGCAGCCTCACCCGCGCAGCAAATACCGCGAGGACCAGACGTAGTTCCAGCCGGAGATGACCGTCAGCGCAACGGCGAGGAACAGGCTGCCCGGCATCAGCCAACCGCCCTGCTCCATGGGCTTCGTTAGAAAATGGAAAACGGAGAGCCAGCGTGGGATGGAATCCATCGTTTCCAAGGTCAGCCATACCATTCCGGAAATGAGATAGGTGAGCTGGAAGCCTGTCTTCCATTTCCCCAGATTGTCCGCCGCAAGCACCTGCCCGGCCTCGATGGCGATCTGCCGCAGCCCCGTGACGAGGAACTCCCGGCCTATGATAAGCGCCGTGATCCACACCGGGCACAGCCCCTTCGCCGTCAGGAAAACGAAGGCGGAGCAGACCAGGATCTTGTCCGCGAGGGGGTCGAGCAGTTTCCCCAGCGGTGTGACGAGATTCATTTTCCGCGCCAGCCAGCCATCCACGAAATCGCTCACCGCCGCGATGATGAACAGCGCCAGCGCCGTGAAATGCCCCCAGGTGCTCTCCCTTGCCACGAAGACGATGAATCCCGCCGTCAGGAAAAGGCGGGATACGGTGATCGCATTCGGGAGGTTCACGCACCCAATGTGTGGAATCGGCGGACAAAAGGCAACAAGGGGTTGCACTCATGCCCCCGTTTCCCTACATCCGCGTGCCGGAACACATCCGGACCATTATCATGAGCAACAGCGACTTTGGACTAATCGGACTGGCCGTCATGGGCCAGAATCTTGTTTTGAACGTGGAATCCCGGGGCTTCAAGGTCTCCGTCTACAACCGCACCACCAGCGCGATGGAGGAATTCGTCGCCAGGCACCCCGACAAAAAAATCTTCGGCGAGGAAACGTTGGAGGGCTTCGTCAACTCCCTCGCATCCCCGCGCAAGATCATGATCATGGTCAAGGCCGGCGGTCCGGTGGATGCGGTCATCGAGTCCCTCATCCCGCTCCTCGACAAGGGCGACATCATCATCGACGGAGGAAACTCCCTCTACACCGACACCGAGCGCCGCGACAAATGGCTGGGCGATCTCGGCTTCCGCTTCATCGGCGCCGGCGTCTCCGGCGGTGAGGAAGGCGCCCGCAAAGGGCCCTCCATCATGCCCGGCGGCCCTGTCTCCACCTGGGATGTGATGAAGCCGATCTTCGAAAGCATCTCCGCCAAGGTCGATGGGGAACCCTGCGTGACCCACATCGGCACCGGCGGCGCGGGTCACTACGTGAAGATGATCCACAACGGCATCGAGTACGGAGACATGCAGCTCATCTGTGAGGCCTACAACATCTTCAAGGCCGCCGGGTTCACCCCGGCCGAGCTTGC
The DNA here is from genome assembly GCA_017798145.1 of Akkermansiaceae bacterium. Lineage (NCBI taxonomy): Bacteria > Pseudomonadati > Verrucomicrobiota > Verrucomicrobiia > Verrucomicrobiales > Akkermansiaceae > Akkermansiaceae bacterium. The sequence continues at coordinate 3,926,657 of CP059069.1, forward strand.
GACCGTCTTCACCGATTGGAACAACGGCGATCTCGAAAGCTACCTGATCCAGATCACCTCGAAAATCTTCGAACAGAACGACCCGGAAACCGGAGCCGCCTTGGTCGACAAGATCCTCGACACCGCAGGCCAGAAAGGCACCGGCAAGTGGACGCTCATCAACGCCGTGGAAAACGCGGTGGTCATCTCCACGATCAACGCCGCCGTCGAAGCCCGCATCCTTTCCTCGATGAAGGACAAGCGCGTCGCCGCCAGCACCATCCTCACCGGACCCAGGGCGGAGATCACCGCCGACAAGGCGGAGCTGGTGAAGAAGGTCCACGATGCGCTCTTCGCCTCTAAGATCATCTCCTACGCACAGGGGCTCGATCTCATCGCCGCCATGGGCGAGGAAAAGGGCTGGGGGCTGGATCTCGGCAAGATCGCCGCCATCTGGCGCGGCGGCTGCATCATCCGCGCACGCTTCCTCAACGACATCACCGATGCCTACCGGACCGATCCGAAGCTCAGCAACCTGATGCTCGCCCCCTTCTTCACGAAGCTCCTCACCGAGTTCCAGCAGAACTGGCGTGAGGTGGTCTCCATCGCTTCCCTCGCAGGCATCCCCATCCCCGCCTTCAGCGCATCGCTCGGCTACTACGACAGCTACCGCAGCGCCGTGCTTCCCGCGAACCTCCTGCAGGCGCAGCGCGACTTCTTCGGCGCGCACACCTACGAGCGCACCGACAAGCCGCGCGGCGAATTCTTCCACACCGACTGGCCAGAGGTCATCGGGTGATCCGGCGGATCAATCCTCCAGATACTTCGCGAGGGTTTCCCGGAGGGTTGTCCTCGCCCGGAAAAGCAGGCTCTTAACCGAGGGGACCGAGGTGTTCAGCACTTCGGCGATCTCCTCGTAGGCCAGCTTGTCGTAACGGCGCAGGACAACGGCGAGGCGCTGGTTCTCGGGCAGCGATGCGATTGCGGCATCGATGGCATCGCGCAGCTCGCGGTCCAGCAGGGAGGCATCCGGCTGGGCGGATTCGTTGTCCGGGTGCTGCAGGTGCTGCTCGTCCTCGCGCGCGTCCGTCGAGACCGTTTTCTTGCGGGAGCGGCGGCGGGTCTCATTGTAAACCAGGTTGCGGACGATGGTGTAGAGGTAGGTGGTGAACTTGTTGTCCGGTTTGTAGCGTTTCGCATGCTTCCAGACGCGGATGAAGACCTGCTGGGCGATGTCCTCGGAGTCCGTGGTGTTGCCCAGCATCTTGGTGACGGTTCCGACGATGGCGTCCTGATGCCTCTCGACGAGCTGGCGGAACGCCCTTTCATCGCCTCCGGCGATCCGCTCCATCAACCCATGGTCGATGGCGGCTTCGCGGTCTTCGGGTGCTGTTGTCTTGGTTTCCTCCATCGTTGGGAAAAAGGGCGATGTTCCGCAAAGGATCATGTCGGGATCAAACCCCGGCGATGGCATTCGGTTGCGGAAATTTGGCAATGGCTGTTGGAAGTCCGACTCCGTGATGACGTTCCCCATTCATCTGCCGGCCACATTTTTCATCCATAGGGCTGAGCGGGGGATGTCGAAGGGGCGGCAGACGACAATGCCCGCGTGCTTGGATGAGCCATGGATGTAATCCGAGATGGGCCGGTCGATGATGGTCATCCTTCCCTTGTCCCTGTCCGAGGTGGCATGGGTGAAATAGGCGCGCCCCTTGAGGCGGACGATGAGGCCGACGTGCGAGGTGTAGCCGTATTTCCAGTTCGTCGTGATCGCGCAGATATCGCCGTTCCGGAGGTAGTTCTCCGCCGTGCGCACCTTGTCCCTCGGGATGTGGTGGACGGGGAGCCTTGAAACCTGCGCCTCGATGCTGGCCATTTTCGGGAGCAGCGAGGGGTCGTTCCTCAGGTAGCGGTAGCTTTTCCACTCCACGGTCATCTCGCGGATCTCGCGCCGCAGAGGCACCGCACCGGGGATGCGGGAGGTGATGTTCATGGCGTAGCCCCTGCGCTGGTTGTCGTGGAACACCTCCTCCAGATGGTGCATGCGGGAAAGGTAGTTCCCGGTGCAGCGCCCGTCGCGGTAGCGCTCGATCTCCACCATGTGGAGCATGTCGGCCTTACTTAGAAATTTCGGCTTGTAGGCGAGCATCCGCGCGATCGCCAGGGCGTTCTCATAGTATGTCCAGCAGTCCATGCCCACAATGTTGACGATGGGGGACTCGATCCTGTCATCGGCCTCCAGCGTGTAGTTCACATAGGGTGCGCCGATCATTTCCCGGGCGATGCGGACGGTGCGGTCCCCGATGGGGAGTTTCCTCCAGCCCTCACGCTCCGCCTTGGCGACGATGGCCATGAACTTTGGCTCCCCCTTGAAAACGGTGCCCATGGGCAGGCGGGGAGGGGAGGCCGCTGGCACGGGCGCCTGCTGGCCGGGGGACTGCACCTGGATGCGGGCGCTTCCGGAAAACGCGATGGAATCCGGTGGCTGGGAAACGCAGCCGGCCAGTCCGAGGGCGGCGGCGGACAGGGTGCACAGGGGGATTTTCATTCCCAATCCCTATACCGGATGGCTGGCCGCCGGAAGACAAACTTCCGCATCCCACAGACTTCGGCCTGGCGCTGCGGAAGGAAGGCGATCCGAAGCCCTGCACCGCATCATATCGTTCAGGGATCGCAGTTTTGCAGAAGTATGGCCCCGGGCGCCTTGCCATCGCTTCCGGCGACTTGTCCCGGAGGGGCTTTCGGCAGGATGTTGCCCTCGATGGTCAGATCCGAGGTCGAGGTGACTCGGATGAGCGGCCAGGGGCAGTCCTCGATGCGGTTGCCGAGGATCGAGATGTTTCGGCGTGCGCCTGCCGGCAGCGGGCGGCCGTTCCCACCGGGGGCGAGGATCTGGATCGGGGTTTGCAGGCTGCCCCTGATGGTGTTCCCCCTCACGGTGAGGTTGCTGGAGATCCCGCCCTCCATCCACCAGAATTCCGGGGAAACCAGAACCGCGGCCATCCTGCTTCCGATGATGCGGTTGCCGGTGATCTCGCCATCGCTGGCCTTGATGAGGATTCCGCGCGAGCGGTTGTGCCCGAAGTCACAGTCCTTGATGGCGAAGCCGCTGCCCAAGCGCAGCGGGTTGCAAACCGCCGAGGCATCCGGCAGGACGACCTCGCGATCCAGCGTGAGGGTGTAGAATTTCGCTTTTGCGGAAAGCAGCCGCTCCCGGGTTCTCTCGTCCATCCGGAGGCTTTCAACCTTGGCCCGTTCGACGTCCGTGAGCGGATTCGGATCCAGCTCGACGCGCGTCGCGACGGCATCGGGCGGGCGCGGGCCGTGATGCGGCAGGAACTCGACGGGGTCTCCCGCCTTCAGCCTCGGTTTGTCGAGGACGGCAATGCGCAGCTGCCTGCCCTTGCTGCTGCAAACGTAATGATAGCCGCCGTTGATGTTCACGCAGTCGTCTCCCTGGTATTTCGCCGTGCAGGAGATGATCGCGGGGCCTTTGGCGGCGTCCTTGCTGTGGAAGGCGTCGGCGTTGAGCGAACGCATCCGCGGCAGGGCGCGCTTGGCTGGATCATCCGAGGCGGGGCGCCTATCTATGGTGCAGCGGATGTAGCGGGAGGCGTGGCAGTCCTTCTCGAGAAACCCGAAACAGGGCGAGGCATATAGCCTGATGTCCTCGAACCGCGTGTGCCTGGAAGATTCGATCACAAACGCATGCGTGGGTCCCGGTGTGCCGTGGTTGTTGTTCGTCACAAGGATGTCACCCACCCGTTCGGTGTCAGCGAGGGGATCGAAGCGGTAGTTTCCTGTTTTCTTGACCCGGTAGCGGCGCTCGCCGAGCGGCTGGATTTCCTGATCCCAGCGGGCATCGCCCCTGCGGAGCTCGCCGGTCGCGGCGTCGTAGATCTCGATGCGTTCCTCAAGTTCGTTTTCCGGGTAGCCCCCGGCGATCTCGAAATCGATCCAGCTCTTGTCCGGGGCGATGGCGATGATTTTCCCCTGGGTGAAAGGCAAAGGGTCGTAATCCACCGCAAGGCCACGGATGGTGAGGTTCGAGCAGTTCTCGATCGTCACGGCTCGGATGGTGGAGGTGCAGATCATCTCGACGTCGTCCGCGATGATCTCCACATCCCGCAGATCCTTGAGGTGGAGATGGTTGCCGCGCTGCGCCTTCACGTGGTAGCGGCCCGGGGGGATGACGATGCGTTTTTTTCCGGCGGCGAGTTCCGCATCGATGAGTGCGCGGAGATCCGCCGATTGCCCGGCCGGCACGGTTGCCGGGAGTTCTTCGGTGGCTTCGCGGCATCCCGCCAGAGCGATCGCCATGGCGGCCATCGCCCATGCCACGTGGCGGGAAAATGCGATGTGATTGGATTCGGGAAACTTCAAAATGGTTGTTTACGATGTGTCGCAGCGACAAAGGGGGCAAGGCCGGTTTGGCGGGTGAGGCCTTACACATCAGCGTTTGTCAGCGGGGCCATGCCCTTCCGCGACGATTTCCCCGAGCAAGCGCTTCATATCGCGGACCCGTCCGGGATGATCCGGGGCGACGTTCTTGGATTCGCTAGGGTCGTCGGAGAGGTTCACGAGAAATGGCTCCCGGGCCTCATCAGGCATCGGTGTGCGGTTGGATTTGTCGGCGTCGCTGAAGCTGGGGCGTGCGCCACCCTCGGTGATCAGCTTCCACGGACCCTGCCGGATGGCGAGGGGGACTTTGCCGGCAACCCCGCCGACATGTGCCACAAATGTTTCGCGCCCCGGTTTGTCGTGGGGCTGTCCCAGAAGTGCGGGCAGGACATTGCAGCTGTCGATCGCAGCGCCCGGTGGGATTACCTGTCCCGTGAGCGCCGCCAGCGATGCGGTCAGATCCAATAGCGTGACCAACTCGTCACAGGTGCTGCCCGCGGGGATGTGCCCCGGCCAGCGAGCGATCATCGGCACGCGGTGGCCGCCTTCGAACAGGCTGCCCTTGTAGCCGCGCAGGGTGCCGTTGCACGGATGTTCGAAATCACCCACATCCTCGTAGCCGTCGTCCATGATGCCGCCGTTGTCGCTGCTGAAAATGACCAGGGTCTTGTCCGCAAGACCGAGCCGCTCCAGGTTCGCCAGCAGTTCGCCCACGGCTTCGTCGAGCTCGACGATGGCGTCGCCGCGCGTGCCGCATTGGCTCTTGCCGAGGTGGCGTGGATGCGGCACGCGGGGCACATGGATGTTGTGGGTGGCGAAATAGAGGAAGAACGGCCGGGTTTTCTCACGTTCGATGAATTCCAAGGCCTTTTTGGTGAACGTGTCGGACATGTCCTCGTCTTTCCAGAGCGCGCTCTTGCCGCCCGTCATCCAGCCGATGCGGCCGACGCCGTTGACGATGGTCATGTCATGGCCGTGGGTGTGCCTGAGGGTGAGCAATTCGGGGTTTTCCGCGCCCGTCGGTTCCTCGCCGATCTTCTCCTTGTAACTGACCTTGATGGGGTCGGCGGGATCCAGCCCGACGACATGCCGATCCTCGATGAAGACAGTCGGCACCCGGTCGCCGGTGGCAGCCATGATGAAGGAGTAGTCGAAGCCGAGATCCAGGGTGCTGGGCTTGATTTCCCCATTCCAGTCCGGCCCGCCTTCGGTGCCGAGGCCCAGATGCCATTTGCCGACGATGCCGGTCCTGTAGCCGGCTTGCCTGAGCATGCCTGGCAGGGTGAAGGTGCCGGGCTTGATGGTGATGGCCTCGTCGCCGGGTGCGATATGGGCTCCTGGCGGCTGGCGCCAGGAATAGCGCCCCGTGATGAGCGCCCGGCGCGAAGGGGTGCAGCTTGCGGCGGGGGAATGCGCATCGGTGAAACGCCGCCCTTCCTTTGCCAGCCGATCCAGATTCGGGGTTTGCACCAGCTTCGCCCCGTAACAGGAAAGATCGCCATATCCGATGTCGTCGGCCAGGATGACGATGATGTTTGGTGTTGTGGCCGTCTGCGCGGCCAAGCAAGTGACCGACAGGGCCGCAACGAGCGCAGCGGGGATGACTCGGTTGGATTTCATGGGATGGTTCATTTTGGATTTGATCAGGCGCTCCGTGGGTCGCCGGTCAATCCGGGGAAGTTGCGGCAGGCTCCCTGGTGGCAAGCGTCTGCGGAGCCTCCACTTTCACATTGTCGGAATCAGTGATCTCGAACGGCTTCCAGTCGCCTGCATCCGGAGCCGGATAAGCCTTGGTTTTTTCCAGGCGGTTGCCGGTGAAGGTCAGGCCGTCCACCGAATACATGGAAAGCAGGGGGAGCGGGCTGAAAGCGCGGAACAGGTTGTTCTCGATCCGGATGTTGCGGTTGTAGCGGGATGTTTTCCTGAACTCTTCCGCGATGCCGGAGCCGACCTGGATGCAGCCGGTGCCCCAAACGCCGTAGTTGCAGTTGTCGAAGGTGTTGCCGCGGATGACGACGTCGCGCACGCCGGCCTGCTCGAACCAGAAACGCGAGTCGCCTTCGAACAGGATCGCCGCACCCGGGGTGTGGAAGGTGTTTCCCTCGATGACCATCGGGCCGCGCGAACCAAGGAGGATGCCGCGCGCCCGGTTGCCGCGCAGCACGCAGCCCCGGATCAGGACTTCGGCGGTGTTGGCATCGGCATCGGCGACGGAATCCCCGACGGTGACGATTTCGGGCAAGCTGCCTTCGATCTCGACAAGCGTTCGCTGCTTGTTGATGCGCTCGACGGATTTGACCACGGCGAATCCCTCCTCGCGCAGGCTGGGGCCGTCGTTGAGTTCCAGGCGCGTTCCGGCCTTGACGAAATCGATGCCGGCCTGCTGGGGATGGATCAGGGTGATTTCGAAGCGGCTCGGGGAGATGATTTGCGTGATCTTCGCGTAGAGCCCGTGGATGTTCGTGGCATCGTCCTTCTGCTGCTCGAAAAGGCAGTCGACCAGTTCGATCCTGCCCTTGCAGTTCACGAAATGGGTGGCGTCGGCGGTGGTGCTTACGATGCGGCGGTCGCCCGGGGGCGGCGTGACACGCAGTTTCTTCACGAAGAGATCCGCACTCCGCTGGGCGATGACGCCCATGCCGCCGCAATGATGGATCGTGATGTCCGTGAGGCGGATGTCCCTGCTGTCGGAAATGACAAAGCCGGGGACGTCGCGGTTTCTGGGGCTGAACACCAGCACGTCGCCTTGTTTCGCGGAGATGTTAGGGATTCTGAGCCGCACCTGGTTGGGGCCGATTTTCCCGGCGGCGATCCCGTTGCCCACCTCGTAGCGATCCTTCGCCATGAACGCGGTCTCGCGCTTGGCCGGATCGAAGGCGAGCAGGCTGCCGTAGGGATAGAGGACTTCACCGTTGCTGACCGTCGTCGCAGGTCCCTCGGCCTTCCGTCCGCCGGTGAAAACGAGGACGCCGTTGCGGATCTCGTGGGGGAATTCGTCGGAAAACGCCAGATCGACATGCTGCGGGGTTATGTCGAGAACCTTCCCTTCGGAATGGAACGGCCGGATGAAATCCACCGTGAAATTGCTGAGGCTGACGCCGCTCGATTTTTCTAACAGAAACGGCACGGTGTAGCCGTGGAAAACGAAGGTGGATCCGCCGCCGTCGATCTCGACACCCTCCAGTCCCTTGAGGGGAAATGCGATGCGCTTCAGCCCCTCGTCGTTGTTGCTGACGAAAAGATATTCCTCGGTCGCGCGCTCGGGATGGAAATCGTAGCGCCCGGGGGGGAAGGTCAGTTTTTTCGCCTTTCCGCCGCGAAGCTGCTCCAGCGCCGCACGCACGCTGGGCGTGGTGTCGCTGCCGTCGGGCTTCGCGCCGAAGTCCGCGATGCTGAGCACGGCTGCTTCACGCGCACCAAGAGGTGCCAGTGATAGCAGCGCTGCCACGATGATTCGTGCGCCAAGGCGGCAGTGGTTCGGTGATTGGGGAGCTTTCATGTGGATGGGTGCAGTTTTGCGTTTGGGTGGGTGGTCTCCGGAAGACGCGCGAAATGGCGCGGCACCGGGGTATGGATGGTTATGGATGGGCTCGGCGTATCGTCAGGCGCGGGCTACCAGTTCCCTCGGATGAAGTTGCCCGCACCTCCGCGCTTGGGGTCGTTCGCGAATTTCATGTACTCCTCATAGGTCAGCGAGGAGACGTGTCCATCCACCCAGAGGATGTTGCCTCTTCCGTTGTGGCGGGTTGCAAAGGCCGCATTCGCGGTGCGGGAAAATCCGGAGCCGTAGATCGCCTGCCCGAACTGGTTCTGCTTCACGGTATCCTGGACGTAGGGGGTTGACTCGGGGCGTTTCACTGCAGACAGGGAGCGGGGGTTGTTCGGGTTGCCTGGGTTTCCAAGGAACATGTTCGCCGCATAATCGCCGGTGTAGGGCCACGCCGGATGGTACGCTTTGCGGTGTCCGCCGGGACATGCGAAGACGTCAGGTAGGGGGTCCGCCGAAGGATCGTTGAACCTGTTGCTGAGATTCCCCCGTCCCATGTATTGCGCCGCGGCATCATACCAGCACAGCCCGAGGGGATTGTTATCGGTGTCCCTCAGCCATGAGACGTCCAGGCTGCCGTTGGGGAAGCGCCCGTTGTTTTCGGAAATGTAGCCGATCAAGCCGATGCCTATCTGCCTGAGGTTCTGGGCGCAAGTTGCGGATCTTGCCTTCTCGCGGGCATTCCGGGACACCGGGAAAAGGATGGCCGCGAGAATGGCGATGATCGTTATCACGATCAGGACTTCCGTCAGGGTGATGCCCGCCGGCCGCTTGTGTATTCGTGTTGTCGATTTCATTGGGTTTGCTCTGGGGGTGCATTGCACTCACCCCCACCGGATTGGTTTTTATCGCATTTCCATACCGCTGGTTAAATATGCCAATCCAATGCCGACAAGTCACTGAACTTTCGCGTCATTCTCATGGACTTTTCCGGCATGCCCCATCGACATGGCGTGCGCGTAACGCGACCGGAGCAACCCCCGATGTCCCTGGCGGGGGGAAATCATCGCGAAGGGAATCCGCCCGACCCCGAATTCCTCCTGAACTTGCCTGGTGTGATGCCCATCTTTTTCTTGAACAGGCGGCTCATGTACTCCGGGTGATCGAATCCGGCCTTCTCGGCAACCTCTGCGAGCGAGAGTTCGGACTCGGCCAGCAGGCGGCACACACGGTCCAGCCTGATGCGGAGGATCTCCGCCTTGGGAGGTCTTCCGATGATTTGGGAGAAACGCCGCTCAAGCACGCTCCTGGAGAGCGGAACGATCTTCAGCAGGGACTCAACATCCAAGCCATCGCAGGCGTGTTCGCGGATGTGCCTCAGGGCGGCAGCGATGTGCCTGTCATCGATCGCGAGGACATCGGTGGATTGCCGCGCCATCACACCCATCGGCTTGACCATGATGGATGGGGATGCGGCGCTGCCACCCGCCATCATCAAGGTCAACAGCCCGGCGGCTTCGAAGCCGATCCTCTGGGTGTTCAGGATCACGCTCGAGAGGGGGATGTCTGACAACTCGCAGAACACCTCGTCCTTGTCCACGCCGATGACGGCCACCTCGTCCGGCACGGCCACGCCCGCCTCCCGGCAGCAGTTGAGCACCTGCCGCCCGCGTGCATCGTTGCATGCCATCAGTCCGCATGGTTTTGGCAGGGATTGCAGCCAGGCCATCAGATCCCGCTCGTGCCGCTCGCTATGCTCCTCGTAATGCAGGTTTGAAACGGAAGGCAGCGGTTCGTGATTCTCAAACGCCTGGCAGGAAAATCCGGCTTCCGAGATCCGCCGCTGAAAGCTGGTCCGGCGCAAATCGGACCAATCGGCGCCATTGTAGCCGCAGAACGCGAAGTTCTGGAAACCGCGCTCCATCAGGTGCTCCGCCGCCATCGTGCCGACAGCCATTTCATCGGAGCGTATCCTCGGAAAGTCGGTGTCGGGCAGGTTCCCGCTGAGATCGACAACCGGCACCCCGGTGCGCGCGAGAACCTTGGCCATGGACGGGGTCGAGACCCGCGCAATGATCCCGTCCCATTGCCAGCGTCCGAACCACTTCGGGAGCTGTTCGCCGGGATCCCCTTCCTCAAACTCGATGGACCACGGACCGTGGATGCGGACATAGCTGGCGATCCCCATCAGCAGTTCCCGCCCGTAGCTGCGCGATGATTCGATGAGCAGCGCAACCCGGGGCGTGGATTTCCTTGTGAGGTTATTTTTCATGGGCAGGGATGATGGCCGGTGAATTCGAAACCCTTGCCTTCAGGCGGGTCCCTAACAAAAGCGCCATTCCGAGGGCCAGCAGCCCGCTCACCGACAAGACCCCGGCATCGGGGAATTGCGGCGCAATCATAAGGCTCAGCGCGCCCACCCCTGGCCCGACGAAGTTCCCGGCTCCCATCATCGCCTCATGGATGCCCCCCTGCTCGGCGCGCGCCTCGCCGACATCCATCGAGTAGAAAAGCGATGCGTAATACAGCGAGCCGACTGCGAGCCCGAACGCCACCTGCCCCAAGCCAAGCCAGAGCAAACCGTCGGCCGTCAGAACGGTGGCGAAGCCTGCGATCAGGAGAACATAGCCAGCCAGCAGCCACCGGAACCGATAATGCCAGCCTGGCCATCGCCACATCACCACGAAGGCAAGCAGCCGGGCGAAAAACCAGATCGAGCAGAAAAATCCGGCCATGGTGGTGCTCAGCCCCAATGTTCGGGCTAGCCCAGGTATCATGGCCAGCAAGGTGAACGCCGCGATGCAGGCGAAGGGGTTCGCGATCCAGGCCATCCGCTGGAAAGAGCGCGGGCAAAGGCACTTGCCGGCGGCAGGCAATCCTGGCTTTGGCTGGGGCTGGATCGGCTCCGTTGCGGGTGTTTTCCCAAGGCTCCGCGAGATCCCCCAGAGCACGGCGATCTGAAGGACATGGATGGCCGGGGGTAGCCAGAAGATGCTTCCGCTCCCGAGCTTTTCGAACAGGCCGCCGCCAAAGAAATATGACAAGGCCGAGCAGCTTGCCCAAACCACGCTGTACACCCCGACGAGATGCGCCCTGCCGGTTCCGCTCTCCCCCTCCGTCACAAGAGCCTCAAGCGCGGGCCATACCAGGAACTGCGAGGCCGTCCAGAAAACCAGCACGGCGAGCTGCACGGGGAGTTGCGGGAAGCACGCCCCCGCCGATAGGGCCAGGATCATTCCGAAGAGGCCGTATGACATTGTCCGCAGATAACCCCGGCATTGCGCGAATCTTCCGCCCTGCCAGGAAGCCAGGGCGATCACCAGTCCCATCAGGGCGGCGATCGCGAGGTTGCCCTTGTCCCCGAAGCCATGGCGGTCGCGGAATAGGAAAAAGACATAATTCCCGTAAAATCCGCAAGCCAACGACCCCAGCGCCTCGAAAACGAAAAGCGGGAGTTTCGAACGGGCGCGTCGCATGGTAGTTGCAAAAGTTCAGGAAAATGACGCAAAAGTCCAATGACTTGTTGCATCATGTGTGTAGATTGGTAAACAAGACAAAGAGAAAGCCGTTTCCTAAAACCCAACCGGAGCGCAACCTCATACGCCTCAACGGCTCCCTACCGGAAGGCAAAAGTCCAACATGTCCCATCGAGTTGGGCCACATTCCTGCCCCGATATACCCATGAAAAACCCACTGGAATCTCCCGTCTTACGGCTTGCCCGCTTATTTCAGCGGACGCCCTGGCCCCGTGTTTTTCCGCGGGCCGCCATGGCCTTGCCCGCATTCCTGTTTGCCGCGCTCCCGGCGATTCATGCCGCAGGCGATGGCAAGGAGCCGGTGGTTTCCATTTATTGCGCGGCCTATGCCGACGGGTTGAAATCGGTCTTCGTGAAAAGCGCGGAAGACCGGTATCACGGCGTAAGCCTGTCCACGGCCAATATCGTTGAGACAGCGGATCCGCTCATCGAGGACGGCAGCATCCTGCTTTACGGCCCGGCCGGAGAGGATGGGAAGCATCCTGTGGTGGCCAAGGCCGAGATCGGCGGCATCCGGCAGCCGTTGCTGGTCTTGCATCCGGCCGGTAAGGACGGGCAAACGGCCTACGATTCGAAGGCGGTTGAGATGGCTTCCGGCGTATTTCCCCTGGGCGGCTACAGCTTGGTAAACCTTTCCCCCACACCCGTCCGGATCATTCACGGGGAGGTGGTGATCGAACTGGACAGCACAGACTGCCGGGTCTTCACACCAGCCCAGGCCGCCGGCCAGCCGCTTGCCGTACGGATGGATTACAAAGCGGGCGAAAGCTGGGTGCAGCTCTCCAGCGCGCCATGGGCTGTGAGAACTGACCGCCGCACGCTGGTTTGCTTCCTGCTCGATGCCGCCAGCAAGCGGATGAATGTGAAGAGCGTCCCCCTGAGGGGGGATCCCAGCCGCTGAGAGCCGACGCCCCGCGTATCCGATCTGAAAACCCATCACCCTATGACACCCTTCGATGTGAATCGTATCTCCAAGCGCCATGGCGGCTTCGCGCTGGTCGTGACACTGAGCCTGTTGATCCTGCTGACGGTGATTGCCGTCGGGCTGCTCAGCCTATCGAGCGTCACCCTCCGCGCGTCATCGGCGGACCAGTTGAACCGGGAGGCCCGGCAAAACGCCCGCATGGCTCTCATGCTCGCCATTGGGGAATTGCAAGGCGCCACCGGGCCGGACCAGAGGGTGACAGCACCCGCGAGGATCCGCGGGGCGGACGTCGTCCAACCGCACCTCACCGGAGTCTGGCAGGGCTGGAAATGGGATGGCACGGGCAATCCGGATTTCAAAGGGCGCAAATCATCCCAGTTCCTCCGCTGGCTGACCTCCTCGCGCGACCAAAGTCTCGTCACCGGCCTCGACTACGCCAAGAGCGCACCGCCCGGAGAGGTGGTCACTCTGGTGCGGGGAAAACGGGATCCTGCCGAAAATGACCGGGTGGATGCGCAGATCGTGCCCGTCACCACCGGAAACAGTTTGAGCGGCGGCTTCGCTTGGGCGGTTTTCGATGAATCCACCAAACTGCCGATTTCGCTGCCCGAGCCTGCGGCGGGCACGGTCAGCGCCAGTCTGGAGCAGATGACCGCCGCGCCGCTTCCGGGATACTCGGCCGCCACCGAGCGGGATTGGAGCGTCCTCGAAGACCTCGCCGCGCAGCGTTCCAAGCTCGTCACGGCCGATCAGTCCGGACTGACGGGGCTTGTGGCCGCTGACCGCGGTTTCCATGATCTCACCCCGCGCAGTGCCGGTGTCATCGCGGACGTGGCCAAGGGTGGTCTCGCCGTGGATTTGTCCCGGCTTTTCAGCGATCCGGGCGGCTTGCCGGCCGGCTACAGGGAACGCTTCCTTTACTCGGGGACTTCCACCCCGCTGGCGCCGCCGCCCGCCCGTTTCAACGGAGCCAATCCCTTCCCCAGTCCGGATCCCTCCTGGAGCCTGCTGCATTCCCACTACCGACTGTATGACAAGCTGACAGGCGGCTTGAGCCCCACCATCGACACCACCACCCTTGAGCGGCCCGCGCCGGGAACCACCGGTGCGGCGGTCGGGAACCACCCGTTTTTCCAGACCCAGCAACTCGCCCCCGTCATCGCCAAGGCGCAGTTCGTGTTCAGCCTGAGCTTCGGTTGGCACATGGGCCTGCCCTCGTTCTCGAGACCTGGGAACTCGAACTTGCCGGACAGCGATCCCAACAAGGATCTATACATCACCTGGCTGGTCGTCGATCCGGTCATCACGCTGTGGAATCCCTATAACGTGAAGCTTCGTTTCAGCGGCGGCCGCATCGACCTCTACCGCGTGCCCCTGATGTTCCGGCTCTACAAGAACGGCACGCTGATCAATTCCGAATACACCCATTTCGCCAACTGCTTCGTCAGCGACGGTTTCGGCAGCCGCGCGAACACCTTTTACCGTCTCAACCTTCTCCCTGAAAAAGGCTCCAGCGAGATCATCCTGGCTCCCGGCGAGCATGTGGTTCTCAGCGCCTCGAACCACGTCAAGGTCTTCAACAACGAGTTCACCATCAAGGGTCTGGACCTTCGTCCCGGCTTCGAGCCGCCCGCCGGCAATGCCAGCGGCGCCGAGGTGGGGGGCGTGTCGACCATGAATGTTTGCGTCTCTCCGAATGGCGCAAACAACGGCAGCATCTATGGCAAAACGGTGCGCTCGGTTCCGGTGAAACCGGGGGACAGCATCCAGATCGAAGTGAAACAAGGCCGCGCCGCCGTGGATACGCCGGCGGAGACCGGCGGCAAGGAAATCTCGGGTTTCCTCAAATACTACACCGGCTCGCCCTCGAGCCCGCGCCGCGTTGGCGGGATCGAGCTGGATTACGGCGACCAGGAGCCCGAATATCTCCCGCCGTTTTCAATCAACGATCTGCCGTCGGTCGTTGTCAGCGGCGACATCCCGAAAAACGTTCCGGGAGATACCTACCAAGGCACCCGCCCGCCGCCGGCCGTCCGCTTCAAGGAACCCTTCCTCATCACCACGTTCCAGCTCAAGACCGAGCGCGATTCCAAGTTTCCCTCCCGCGGCTGGGTGCACAACTCTCCGGTGAACCTGTATGCCTCCGCAGGGCTCGACCAGAAGGAACCATGGGCCAATCATCAGTATGAGCTCCAGTGGGAGGCCATGACCGACTGGCCTCCAGCCAGCCCGACCATCGAGATCAGCAACACCAACAATCGTGGTTATGGCGGCCCCGGGATCTATGCCCAGTCGGGGCTTGAATTCGCCACCCACAGCTCGGTTCCGCTCGCGCCCGCGCTCTCACTCGGCCAGCTATCCCATGCGCCTCTCAATGCCGGCGGCCAGCTTCCGCTGGTCTCCCGGATCGTGGCAAACTCGCTCGCTCCGCCCGTGCTCGATCCCTCGGTGGTGCGCAGCGAGAGCGGCGGCCGCACCCTCTTGGACCACTCTTACCATGCGAACTCCGCCCTTTTCGACCAATGCTTCTTCTCCGGCCTTGCCGAACCCGGCGGCCCGCTCGACCGCAAGGCCACCGTCAGGGAGGCCATCACCGGGTTGTTTGAGGGAGGCGTCCCGCTCGCGAACCCTCGCTTCGTCCCGCACCGCGGCGCATCCGGTGTTGCGGAAATCTCCGATGCGCTCACCGCCCCGGACGGCTATCTCAAGACCGCTGCGCACCTGCTCATCGACTCGCCGCTCAACGTCAACAGCATGCGTGTCGATGTCTGGGAAGCTTTCCTCAACAGCACCTTTGGAGGTGAGGTTCCGCAAACCAAGGATGGCGTCCTGAT
Source organism: Akkermansiaceae bacterium (assembly GCA_017798145.1). NCBI lineage: Bacteria > Pseudomonadati > Verrucomicrobiota > Verrucomicrobiia > Verrucomicrobiales > Akkermansiaceae > Akkermansiaceae bacterium. The sequence continues at coordinate 3,941,819 of CP059069.1, forward strand.
CGCCACCCCCGGCGATGACTCCGCCTTCAGCCGCCACCTCCCAAGCAATGGGGGTTCCCTCGAATCTGCAAACGGCCCGCTTGAGCAGGATCTCGCAAAGTGGAATGGCCACCGCCGCCTCAGCAAGCGGCAGATCCGCCAACTGGCCGAGGAAATCGTCTTGGAAATCCAGGAACGCGGTCCTTTCCAATCCATCGCGGAGTTCGTCAACCGCCATCCCGGGGCGGGAGCGCATGGCAAGGCCGGAGCCTTGCAGGCGGCGCTCGACCGTACCGATATCAACGAGCTTGCCCTCAGCGGTGCCACCAGAGTGGGCGATGGCACGACCGCCGACGGTGCGCCCGGTGTGATCTCCCAGGCGGATCTGCTCACCGCGATCGCTCCGGTCCTGACCGCCCGGGGTGATACCTTCCGCATCCGTGCCTACGGTGAGGCGGGGCCGGCGAACGGACGCAAGGTCAAAGCTTGGTGCGAGGCTGTCGTCCAGCGTGTTCCCGACTATGTCGACTCCGGGGATGATCCGTGGGTCGCCCCCACCAAGGCCATCAACACCCGCTTCGGCAGGCGCTACGAAATCGTAAGCTTCCGCTGGCTTTCGGAAGCCGATATTTGAAACCCCGGATCCATGAAACTCGCAATTCCCGCCATCATCCTTCTTCATGCCGCCTTGTCCGGTGCCGCCGAGCCTCTGCCCAAGATCGCGGCCTCGTTCTATGCGTTCGGCTACGCATCCGGACATGAGAAAGTCCAGATCATGACCGGGCCCGAGGCTTTCGAGGAGATCCAGCTCTCCACGGCAAACATCGTCGGACCGGTGGCTGCGGTGGCCGTCGATGGCTCGCTGCGCATCTGTGACAAGCCCCGGACCGTTGGGGGCAAGCTCATCCACCCGGTGCTTTCCGATGTCAGGATACCCCTTGGGATGAAACGGGTGCTCGTCATGCTGTTTCCCGCTCCCAAGGAAGCAAATCACGCGTACCGCAGCCTCGTGATCAACCATGACCTCAAGGATTTTCCGCTAGGGGTTTACCGCATGATCAATGTTTCCCCGTATCCCATCCGCGGTGCCATCGCCCGCGAATACATCACGGCCAAGCCAGGTGGCGTCGCCAACCTGGAGCCTGCCGGCCAACCCGGCGCGGTCGTTCCCGTGCGCTTCGAGTTTTTTGACCAAGGCCGTTGGAACCTGCTTACGGAAACCCGCTGCGCCATCCGCAAGGACAGGCGCTGGCTCACCTGCGTCTATCAGGATCCCGTCACCGGGCGGATGAACATCCGCAGCATCCCCGACCGCACCGCCGCGATCGCAGGCGTCAAGGAGTAGTGCGCCGCGCCGGAGCCGCAAAAGTCCATGAAAATGACGCGAAAGTGCAATGACTTGTTGCCGCATGCCTGAGAGATTGGTCAGGATCAAATTCTTACCCAAAACCCAATGCGCAAAACCAATCTCTTGATTGCTGCGGGCGTAGCATCCGGCATGGCCGGTGCGAAGCCCATCCCGATTCTCAATCCCTCCGGCGAGGTGAACCCGGGAACCAGCCCGACCGCCATTTCGAATCCCGCTGTCATCGGCTGGAACGGATCCGGATCCGGTGCGCAGGTGATCAAAAGCGACACCGATTTCGGCAACGGTGCCTGGCGGCTGAGCATCGAGGACAGCGTGGAGGCATGGCAGATGACCCCGCACGTCATCGCGGCGGGGGACGCCTTCTCGCTGCGCTTCGATGCTGCGATGTTTTCGGGCAACCTGCCGGGGGGCGGGAGCGGTTTCGTGCCGACCGGGACCCTCGTCGGCGGTGCGCTGCGCAACGGCGATTTCAACGATCCGGCGGTGACCGGCAACTCCTTCGCTGAACTGCCGGAATGGCAGAACCTGGGCGGCGCGCAGACGACCGAGGCATCGAAAACCGATCTTGCTTTCGACGGCACCCGCAACGCCGTGATGTCCAACAACGGCACCCGTAAATTTGCCGTCGACACCGGTCACACGCTTGCGGCCGGTGAGATCTTCCGGGTGGGCTTCGTGTGGCGCGATGCAAGCAACTGGGATGACGCCGCCGACACCGTGGCGGTCACGCTCTACACCACGGACAGCAACACCATCGATGGCGCGAGGACGGTGCTGCAGACGCTCCAGTCCCCGGCCTCCACGCAGGACAGCACCTACGAGCAGGCCACTTTGACCTTCAATGCCGTCGCTGCGGCAGCCGCAGGCAAGCGGCTGTTCGCCTTCTTCGAGGGGATCGACGGCAATCCCGCGAATACCACCAACATCGGCTTCGCCCGCCTCGACAACTTCACGCTGGAACGCGGCACCAATCAGAGCACCGTACCGGAGCGGCAGATCATCGCCGAGCTCTACGTCGATGACGGCGGCGCGCGGCTGCCGGTGGCCTCACGCACCTACGATTTCAAGACACCGGTCGCCAAGGCATGGGATCATTACCACCTCGCCGTCCCGGCTGCGGCGCTCGACGCCCATGCGGGCAAAACCGTCGGCGTGAGGTTCCGCTCGAACGACCAAGGCATCGGAAACTTCCAGAGCTTCGACAACGTCAGGCTGGACGTATGGCCCACAGTGTCGCCCGACGGCTCGTTTTCCGACAACTGGAACAGCACCCCCAATCAGACTTGGGCAGGCCCTGGATACTGGGCGAACCGGCTGCAGGACTGGGAGGTCAGCGGCAACCGCGTGCAATGCATCAATGGTGCGCGCGAGCGCCTCACCCTCCACCGTCCCGGCACCTCGATCCGTGGAAACGGCGGGAATTTCACGCTCGGCGTGCGCACCGGGGTGAACACCGGCACTTCCAGCGCAGGCTCCCGCGCCGGGTTCCTGCTCGGTGCCGCACCCAACGTCGATTGGCGCGGCGCACTGCTCGTCCACGACGGCATGGGCCGTGACTTCGGGCTGTTCCTCGGCATCACTGGAAACGGGAATCTCGTGATCGAGGATTACTCGACCGGTGCGGTCACCGCGCTGGCAACGTCAGCTGTCACCGGAGGATTCGTCCAGAACACCCGCCTCAGCCTTGCCGCCACCTACAACCCGGCACCCGGCACCTACACGCTTGCCCTCACCGCGTTCAATTCGGGCGGCACCCAGACCGGCACGGTCAGCTTCAGCGTCCCTTCCGACCGCGTGCTCGGCGCGTTCGGCCTGCTCAGCCATTTCGGAACCTCCGCGGCCACCCATTGGTTCGACGATTTCTCCGGCACCGGCTCCGCCCTGAATCCCGAGCCCGACCGCCACCTCGCGATCATCGGCGCGATGCACACGCTCTCGAAGGGGAAACTGAAACTCACCGCCCAGCTCTCGCCGATCAGCCTCGCCTCCAGCCCGTCCGTCGCCCTCGACACCTGGAACGGGTCGGCGTGGAACCAGATCGCCACCGCTCCGGTGGACAACACCGACAACCTTTCGTCCTACACCGCGACCTTTTCGATCACAGGATGGAACGACAAGGTGGACACCCCGTACCGCCTGCGGGTCAGCATCAACGGCACCGACTACCCGTGGACCGGCACGATACGCCGGGATCCCGTGGAAAAGGAGAAAATCACCCTCGCCATGGTCACCTGCCAGCGGATCAACGACGGCAACCTCCAGAACAACGGCTTCGACTGGTCCCCGGTGATGTTGTGGCATCCCCACACCCAGTCCTACGGCCACATCGCCAAGCACAATCCCGACGTTCTGCTCGCCCACGGCGACCAGATCTACGAGGGACAGCCGACCAACAAGGACAGCAACTCGGGTGCCACCAACCGCCAGCTCGACTACCTCTACAAGTGGAACCTTTGGGTGCTGCAGGCGCGCGAACTCACCCGCGACATCCCGACGGTCGCCATCCCCGATGACCATGACGTTTTCCAGGGAAACCTGTGGGGTGAGGGAGGGGTCACGACCAACACCGAGGCCTTGGGCGGCTATGTCGAGCCCGCCTCATGGGTGAAAATGGTGGAGCGCACCCAGACCTCGAACCTCCCCGATCCGGATCCCTACAATCCCGTCCAGCCAGCGCCGGCCGTCGCCCAAGGGATCAAGGTGTATTTCACCGGCATGACCTACGGCCGCCTGGGCTTCGCCATCCTTGAGGACAGGAAATTCAAGACCGGCCCCAACAGCCCGCCGTCCGATCCCGCCCAGCAGCATATGCTCGGCGAGCGCCAGCACGACTTCCTCCGCGAATGGAACAAGGACTGGCGCGGGCAGGATCTGAAACTCGTCGTTTCGCAATCGCCGCTCGCGATGCTCAATACCCACGCCAGCGCCGGATATAATTTCCGTCTCACCGACAGGGACGCCCACGGTTGGCCCGTCCACCGCCGCAACGACGCATGGCGGCTTTTGCGCGCCTCGCGCATGTTCCAGCTCGCCGGGGACCAGCACGTCGCCACCCTCGCCCACCACGGGACCGATTCCCCGCGTGACGCCGGCATTTCCTTCGCCGCCCCGGCGATGGCGAACTTTTTCCCGCGCATCTTCGATCCTGTCCACAACGCATCCGGCACCACCCCGACCGTCAGCCCCTATCTGGGCGACTATTTCTTCAACGGCAACGGCACGCTGCCGGACGGCGTGACGCCGAACCTGACGGCGAGCGACCCGCATCACTTCGCCATCCTCGGGGCGGGGAACTCGGACGAATATTATCAGCGCACCAGCGGAATCAATCCGCCGAACTACCATGACCGGGGTGCCGGATACGGCATCACCCGGGTCAACAAGACCACCCGCGAGATCACCTTCGAGAGCTGGCCCATCCATGCCGATCCGGAATACCCGCAGACCGGTTCGCAGTTCGCCGACTGGCCGCAGACGTACCGCCAGACCGACAACGACGGCCGCGTCCCCACCGGTTTCCTGCCTGTGATCGACACCCTCTGGCGCGAGAATCCGGTCGTCCGCGTATTCGATGAAACCAGCGGCGAGCTGGTCCATGCCATGCGCGTCCGCGGCACCCGCTACCGCCCGCCGGTGTATGACAACGGCACCACCTACCGCGTGGAGATCGCTTACGGGGACGCCCCGGTTTCGGAAACGCTCAACGGGCAGACCGCCGCCGTCGCGGGCGCTCCTGCGATCCAATATTTCGGCGCGGTGCAACCCTCCATCCTGCTGGGCGGCACCGCCACGCTGGAATGGGATGTCATTTCGCCGGCGACCCTCACCATCGACCAGGGGCTGGGCGATGTCCTGCCCCAGACCGTGGACGGCATCGGTTTCGCCCGGGTTTCCCCGCAGGTTGACACCACCTACACGCTCACCCTCAACGGCGGCGCAACCGCCACCACGACGGTTCGCGTGTTCGGCGGCCGGGCTGCTTGGGACGACGCCTATTTCACCCCGGCGGACAAGGCCGATCCGGAAATCTTCGGCGGCGGCAAGGATCCCGATGGCGACGGCTTCAGCAACGACGAGGAGTTCCAATTCCAGACAAATCCCCGGGATTCTTCCTCAAGACCCAGGCTACAGGGCAGCGTGAAGCTGGAAGGGTCGCAGCTCACCGTGGATTTCGACATGTCCTACCCCGTGGATCCCGCCGCCGCGAAGCTGATTGTGGAGACCAGCCCCACATTGCAGGGCTGGCAGGAGGTTCCGGCCAACAGCTACGTGGAAACGGGACGGGAAAATTTCCCCTCCGTCGGAACCAGCCGGGTTCTGGTGCGCCTCACGGACACAGTGTCGTCATCCCATGACAGCCGTTTCTACCGGGCTCGGTGGGAGCTGAGATAGAGGAAAGGGAAATGGGAGATTCGCTATGTCTGACTGCGGAGTCGTCCGCATGGCTTAAAGGCGCGAAAAAGCCGCCCCTCGCGGAATGATCCGGCAACAGGGCGGCTGAGATTTCTTATTTCGGCTGTTCTCAGGCTGCACGGCGGCGGCGGAGCAGGGCGACGGCTCCGAGAGCAACAAGCGAGGCGGAGGCGGGTTCGGGAACCGCGTCAAATTGCGCCGTGAAGCCTTCGAAGTTGACGGTCGTCGCTCCGTCCACCGCATAGGTCACGAAGTTGCCTGAAATCGGATAGATGATTACATTGGGCGAACCGTTGGCGAAAGGTGTGGTTCCACCTCCATGGGTCAGAGTGCCAGATTCGCCGGTGGTCGTCAAATTGCCGATCCTCGTGTTGGTGAATCCTGTGAGCGATAGGCCCGTAAAACTTGAGCTTGTGAGTGCGATTGTGGCGGTGAGTGTCTCAGTCCCGCTGACAAAGTTGTCACCGCCGACCGCCACGTTGCCGAAAGTGTTGGTGAAGTTCACGGTGCTGGGCGTGCTTCCGTTTGTTGTCGAAGTGTAGGTGACGGTGAATGTAAATGTTGCATTTGAGCCACCACCGACTGAGGTGAGGTCAACGCCCTGGACCGTGTAGGTGGTGGTGGGCAAACCGTTGTTCGAGGAAATGGTTCCTGACGATGTGCTGAGCTCGCCAAATCCGGTTCCTGAGCCTCCGGATTGGGTGCCATTCGGGACGGTGTTTACTACCGTAATGGATACGGCGGCGGGCAGCGTGCCTGCGGAAGCGACGGCAAGCAGGAGGGTGATGATTGGATTTTTCATTTTCATTGGGAGTTTCGGGATTTGGATTTCTTGATCGCGACGCCTAAGGCATCAACCGCCATTAAGCTTGATGGAGCTCAACCCCCGCGTCCATGAATATTCATTGAACTTTCACGGATATCTCTTGAACTTTTTCGTCACTTTTCTGAGGCGCATTGTTATCGGCTCTGGAGCGTGTGAGCCCAACCGATCCAAAGCTCTCGGCATGCTGCGCAGGTCTTCGCGCCGGCTCCTAAGCCCCGGCAGCCCGTTGAAGCCTTCCAGCTTCCGGATCCGGGTGGGTTGGCGAGGCCGGTGCCAGCCTCTCCTTTCTGCTACCGTCCCGCCGATTTCCGGATATGCTGCGGCCATGCCCCGCCTGCTGCTTGTCGAAGACGAACCCGCGATCGCCGATACCCTGGTCTATGTTCTGGAGGGCGATTGCCATCGGGTGAGCCATGCGATGACGGGCGTGGATGCGCTGGCCTTGCAGGAGGCGGAGCCGCATGAGCTGGCGATCCTCGATGTGGGCCTGCCGGACATGACGGGCTTCGACCTGTGCCGGAAGCTCCGCGAAAAATGGCCTATCCCGGTGATTTTCCTGACGGCGCGGGATGGGGAGATCGACCGGGTGCTTGGGCTGGAGATCGGGGGGGACGACTATGTGACGAAGCCGTTTTCCCCGAGGGAGGTTGCGGCGCGGGTGCGGGCGGTGCTGCGCAGGGCGGGCGCAGCGGCGGATGCGGCGAAATCGGCGGAGGGTGGCTTGAGTGTGGACGACGGAGCGAAGCGGATTCTCTGCGGCGGTGCGAGGCTGGATCTGACGGCACATGAGTTCAAGCTGGCGGCGGTGCTCATCGGGCATCCGGGGCAGGTGTTTTCGCGCGACCAATTGCTCGACCATGCATGGGATGATCCGGGTGCGGTGACGGACAGGACGGTGGATGCGCATGTGAAAAGCCTGCGCGCGAAGCTGCGGGCCATGGTTCCGGGGGCGGAGGAGATGATCGTGACCCGGCGCGGGCTGGGGTATTCGTATTCGGCGCAGGGATCCTGAGCATTGGGAAAAGGGGAGACACGGATGGAAACGAATCATTCAATGGGGTTCCCAAAGGTCGAATCATGATTTCACGCTTCGCTCAAGCCCAACTGCGTCTGCCGTGCCCTTCGGGTGCATCTGCGCTTGGGCTTCATGTTCCTTCCGCATCATGAGGATTACCCGGATCACGCTCATCATCATCGCGCTGATCATCGGCGCGGGGTTCAACCTGTTGGTGAGGAAGCAGCTTGCGGATGTCGAGCCGCAGCTTTTCCAGGCGACCGAGGAGGCGATGGTGGACGCGGCGAACATCCTTTCCGCCGTTGCGGAACAGGGCTTCGGGGAGGATGGATTCGATCCAACGGCGCTGCGGAAGGCGATGGATGGGGCGCATGGGAAAGAGCTTGATGCGGAGATCCACAAGCACACGAAGCGGAAGGTGGGGATGGATGTCTATGTGACGGATGCGGCGGGGATCGTGCTCTTCGATTCCGGCCATCCGGAAAGGGAGGGGCAGGATTTCTCGCGGGAGAACGATGTGTATCTGACGCTGCGGGGGAAATACGGTGCGCGCAGCAGCAGGTTGGTCGAGGAGGACGAAACAAGCTCGGTGCTGTATGTCGCAGCCCCCATCGGCGATCCGGGCAAGCCGCTCGGGGTGCTGGCGGCATACAAGGCGCAGGCGGATGTGCTGCCCATCATACGCCGCAGGATTTCGGAGATCTGGTGGGGCACCGGGCTGGTTGGGGGCGGGATCCTTTTCTGCGTGGGGGTTGTGTTCGTATGGCATTACCGTCCCATCTCGAAGCTCACGGAGTATGCCAGGGACATCGAGATGGGGAGACGGCGGCCGCTGCCTTCCCTGGGGCTGGGCAAGGAGGTGAACACGCTGGCGCGGGCGCTGGAGTCGATGCGCGAGTCGCTGGAGGGGCGGCAGTTCGCGGAGCGCTACGTGCAGACTCTGACGCATGAGATGAAAAGCCCGCTTGCGGCGATACGCGGTGCGGCGGAACTGCTCAACGAGGATGCGGGTGCTATGAAGGAGGGCGACAGGAAACGGTTTCTCGGGAACATCTCGGCGGAGGCGGTCAGGGCGGACAGGCTGCTTGCGAAGCTGCTTGAGCTGTCCGTCATCGAGGGCAAGGCGGCGCTTGATGTCTCGGAGGTGATGGATCTGCGGCTGCTGTTGCAGAGGGTTGTTTCGGAATCCGGTGCGATGGCGGACCTGGCCGGGGTTTCCATCGGGTTGCTGGATTCGCCGCGGCCTGCGATGGCGCAGGGCGATCCTTTCATCCTGAGGGCGGCGATCACGAGCCTGCTGGAGAATGCGGTGGATTTCTCGCCGGCCGGCGGGGTGGTGGCTGTGGGCGTGGAGCCGGGGAGGGATTTCCACCGCATCGTCATCGAGGACAGGGGTGAGGGGATCCCGGAGTATGCGCGGGATAAGGTTTTCGAGAGGTTCTTTTCCCTGCGCCACATGCGTAGCGGGAGGAAAGGCACGGGTCTGGGGCTGACCCTGGTCAGGGAGGCGGCGGTGCTACACCATGGCAGCGTGGCGATGGAAGCGGCGGAACCGCAGGGAACCCGGGCGGTGCTGTCCATCCCCGCGTGTTGAAACATTTTGCGGGAATTTCACCGTAGCTTCATCAAACCCTCATCGGGGCGGGTTGCCATGAATCTGTCCGATGCGAAACTTCCTTTCACCAAATGCAGAGAGCCTCAGGGCGCCTACGGCGGGCGAGATCGCTCGGACGGCGTGCGTGGCGCTCGTCGGCTTCGGCATCTACGGGCTGACGGTGGGCTGGTGGCGGGCGCCGATGATGGGGCTTTTCGTGGCGGTGAAAATGCCCTTGCTCATCGCCCTGACCCTGGGCTGCAACGGTTTGCTCAACGGCCTGTTAGGTCTGCTCATGGGCAGCGGGCTGGGTTTCAGGCAATCGCTGCACGCGCTGCTCAGCGCGTTCGCGATCTCCGGGCTCATCCTCGGATCGGTGGCTCCGGTGACGTTTTTCCTGGCGCTGAACGTGCCGGCGGCCGAGTCCACGGAGGCGGCTACCGCGCATTCCGCCTATCTGCTGATCCATGTCTTCCTGATCGCCGTGGCGGGTCTAGCGGGTGTGGTGAGGCTGCGGGGCTTGCTGGAGGGCTACACCGCATCGCCGGCCATCGCCCGCTCGACCTTGGGGGCATGGATCGCGGGGAACGCCTTTCTCGGGATGCAGTTTTCATGGATACTCCGCCCATTCTTCGGATCGCCAAGGCTGGAGGTGGCATTCCTCCGCGAGAACCCGATGGCGGGCAGTTTCCTTGAGGCCGTGTGGGGATCCCTCGAGCGCATCCTCGGCGGCATGGGCTTCGGGGCGGCCATCTTGGCTGCCGTCTGCGCCGGCATCGCCGCCATCGTGATTTTCCAGATCAGAAACGAACACAGAAAGACAAAACCATGAACGAGAATACCGAAAACAACGTTGTGACACCGCCGCCGCTCAACCCGGAAAGCTACGTGCCCATCCCGCCCGAACCCGGAATCCGCGATCTCTTCGAGGCGCTGCTCAGGCGCCCCGCCCAGCTCGCGGCGCACAAGGCGTGCGGTGGGGGGAACACCTTGCTGCGCTTCGGGCTGATCGCCGTGCTGTCGGTTGTGGTCTTCGGCTTCGTGCTGGGAACCTTCGCATACGGGGAGCAGCTCTGGGCGGCTCCCGTCAAACTCGGTGGCGGCCTGCTTTTCGCGGGCCTGATCTGTTTCCCCAGCCTCTACATTTTTTCCAGCCTTGCTGGATCGTCCGCATCGGCGGCGAAGATGGGAGGTCTGCTTGGCGGGATGCTGGCGCTTGCCGGGCTGCTGCTGCTGGGTTTCGCACCGGCGCTCTGGATCTTTGCGCAAGGGACTTCCTCCTTCGGCTTCATGGGATTCCTTGCGCTGGCCTCATGGCTTGTCGCGCTGGGCTTCGCGTTCCGTTTCATCCGCACAGCATTGAAGCAAACCGGTGCGACCCAGGCATTGCCCCTGCTCATCTGGTTCTCGATCTTCCTGCTCGTGACGCTCCAGCTATCCACCACCCTTCGCCCCATCCTCGGCCGTTCCGACAAGTTCCTCATTGCGGAAAAGAAATTTTTCCTGATCCACTGGGGGGAAACGATGCACAAGTCGCTGGATGCGCAGGCCAAGGGTGAGAAGCCATCGAAGCGCACTCCCGCGCGAAACGAGGATATGAATCCGTTTGTCGATTAGGGGTCTTGCCATCCGTGTGTGAATCCCTGCCGTATGAGGAATTTTCCTAGGATGAGTGAATCCATTCCTCGCTCCGCCCAAACCGATATCATCACCGAGCATCCGCAGCATCAAGCGGGTGGGAAACCTCAAGCCCATGGTCTTCGGAGACTGAGTTTTCAGCCCCTCACCGCCGGGAATTTCCTCCTTGCGGCCACCCGCCAGATCGCGATGAGCACCACCACGGCGGCGACGAGTTCGTAGGTCTCGAATTTTTCCCCGAACCAGAAGAACGCCCCCACGGCCGTGAAAATGGGAAGGGTCATCTGGAGCGAGGAACCCTGCGCGATCGAGAGGCGTTGGTAGGCACTGGTCATGACCAGCTGCCCGAAGGTCACGAGAACCGCCCCGAGCGCCAGCAGCCCCCAGCCTGCGAATGGCAGCTCCGGGACATGCCCTGCGAACGGCAGCCCCATCAGCAGCGAACAGCTCGCCTGCGCGCCGTAGATCGTCGCGGGGTGCTCCTCGTTGCGCAGCTTGCGGATGATGACCACCACGAAACCCGCGGCAAAGGCCCCCAACAGACCGAGCAGGTCGTATCCCGATGGAGCGAGATTCATATCCCCGTCGCTGAGGAAAACCACCAGCCCGCCCATCGCAACCACCAGCCAGCAGGAGGTCACGACCCTGACCTTTTCCTTCAGCCAGAATGCCGCGACCACCGTCGCGAACATCGGGTAGGTCAGGTTGATCACGATCGCGCGCCCCGCCCCAAGCTCCGGGATGGTGATGTAGAAGCAGATGATTCCCAGTCCGCCGATCAGCCCGCGCAATACCACGAGCCGGTTGGAAAACATCCGCCGCCATTCGAAGCCGCGCCCCCCCGTGTAGAAAACCACAAGGATCAGCACCCCTACCAAGCCGCGGAACAGCGCGGCCATCCAGCCATCGGCTCCCGAAGTCACCAGAGAGGCGGCGCGTATCATGAGCGTGTTCCCGGCAAACAGCACCACGGAGGCAAGCATCCACATCACCCCTTTCAGATCCAGCTGCTCGTCTCCGCTCTCCATGCGCCCGCCCGCTTCTCGCCCGGCGAGGCTCTGAAAGCAAGCATCGCCGCGACATGCTGTCATTGATCGCCCGGTTTCCCCGCATGCGATCCATCCTTGACCCGCCGCAAAAGCCCGCCTAAACCCGGCGCCTCATGGGATTTGACACACTCGGCCTTTCCGCCCCCGTTCTCGAAGCAGTTCTTGAAACGGGCTACACCAACCCGACCCCGATCCAGGCGCAGGCCATCCCGGTGATCCTGGAGGGCAAGGACGTCATTGGCGCATCCCAGACCGGCACCGGAAAGACCGCCGCCTTCGCGCTCCCATCCCTTTCCAAGATCGAGAAACTCGGCAAGCCCCAGATCCTCGTCCTTGAGCCGACCCGCGAGCTCGCCCACCAGGTCGCCGAGCAGTTCGAGAAATACGGTGCCAAGACCGGCATGAAGGTCGCGCTCCTCTACGGCGGCGTCGGCCTCGGCGAGCAGATGAAACAGCTCACGGACGGCGCGGACATCGTCGTCGCCACCCCGGGCCGCCTGGTCGATTGCTTCTATCGCGCCGCGATGCGCTTCGGCGAGGTGAAGATCCTGATCCTCGACGAGGTGGATCGCATGCTCGACATGGGCTTCCTCCCGCAGGTGCGGAAAATCGTCAACCTCTGCCCATGGGAAGGCCGCCAGACACTTTTCTTCTCAGCCACCATGCCCGCCGCGATCCAGACCTTCGCGCAATGGTGCCTGGTCGATCCGGTGAAGATCGAGATCGCCCGCCGCGAGGTTGCCGCAACCGTTTCCCACGCATTTTATCCCGTCTCCATCGATCAGCGCGACGAGCTCCTCCTCGCCCTCCTCAAGGAAACCGACTACCACTCCGTGATGATCTTCACCCGCACCCGCCGCGAGGCCGACGAGGTGACCGGCATGATCAAAGGCACCGGCCAGACCAAGGTCGCCGCCATGCACTCGGACATCAACCAGACCGACCGGATGAAGGCACTTGCCGGATTCAAGAGCGGCGAGTTCGAGATCCTCGTCGCCACCGACGTCGCCGCGCGCGGCATCGATGTCTCGGGCGTCTCCCACGTCATCAACTACCGCGTCCCGGAAAACGCCGAGGACTACGTCCACCGCATCGGGCGCACTGGCCGTGCCGAGGCCGAGGGCGACGCCTTCACCATCCTCACCGCCGACGAGCTCGATTTCGCGAAATCCGTCGAGATTTTCATCGGCAAGGAGATCAAGCGCGAGAAGCTCCCCGACTTCCCTTACATCTACACCGCCCTGCTCGACGACTCCCCCTCCAAGTCCATCCGAAGGAAGAAAGTCGGCGGGAAAAAGAGGCGGAAGTGAGCAAGGGTCCCTGGACTCGGGAGAATGAGGGTGTGTTCGCCGCGGAGATCGCGGGCTTTCACGGACAAGGGAGCCTGGTTCCCGGTCTTGCCCCCGGAAAAATGCTTTCCAATCGGCGCGGGGCCTTTGATTTTCAGGCCATGGATCTGGATGGGTATCTCAAAGGGGCGGCGGCGGATGTGGATGCGGCGATGGACGGTTTCCTGCCAAGTGCCGACGAGCGTCCGGGAAGCATTCACGAGGCGATGCGCTATTGCATTTTTGCAGGCGGCAAGCGGCTCAGGCCGGTGCTTTGCATTGCGGCGGCCGAGGCTTGCGGCGGCAAGAGGGAGCATGCGCTTGCCGCTGCCTGTGCCGTGGAGCTGATGCACACATATTCCCTGGTGCACGACGACCTGCCCTGCATGGACGACGATGAACTGCGGCGCGGCCGCGCGACCTGCCACAAGGTCTATGGCGAGGGGATGGCGGTGCTTTGCGGCGATGCGCTGCTCACGGAGGCCTTCGCGGTGCTCGCGAAATCGGCTCCCGCCGGGCTTCATACAGTCGGTGACATGGTCGCGGAGCTGGCTCTCGCAGGCGGCAGCCGTAAGCTGATCGGCGGGCAGGTGCTGGATCTGGAAGGGGAGGGGAAAACGCTCCCCCTGGAGGAACTGGTCCGTATCCACGAGGCGAAGACCGCCGCGCTGCTGGCCGCCTCCGTCCGTCTCGGGGCGATGGCTGCCGGTGGCGGCCAGCGTGAGTTGGCGGCTCTGACCACCTTCGGACACGCCCTGGGGCTTGCCTTCCAGATCATCGACGACATCCTCGATGTCACCCAGACAACGGAAAACCTCGGCAAGACGGCGGGCAAGGACGAGGCGGTGCAAAAATCGACCTATCCGGCCGTGATCGGCCTGGAGGCATCGCGTGAAGAGGCCGGGCGGCTTACAGCCGAGGCTCTCGGCGCACTGGCTGTCTTCGGCGATGAGGCCGCGAGGCTCAGGCAGATTGCCGGGCGGATGCTGGTGCGGGAGTTCTGAGGCTCGATGTCCGAAGCCCGAGCTTCCGGGGGAGGCTCCTTGTCGCTGTCTCCGGCTGCTTGCGCTGTACCGGATTTTTTCGGTCAAGGTGTTCCGGGAGGATACGGAAAAGCTGGCATCGTTTTGTCTGCTGTGCGGGGTTGGGTTTTCATTGGTTAGCGGCGTTCCTCTCGGAGTTTCGCCCGGTATTGGGTTGCGTGTGTGGCGGATCTGCGGAGAGTGTGCGGCGTATGACGAATGTTGAGCAGATCAAGGAGGCGCTGAGGGCGGTGAAATACCCCGGTTTTTCGAGGGACATCGTTTCCTTCGGGCTGGTCAGGGGCGTGGATCTGGATGGTGACTCCGTGCGCGTGCGGATCGAGGTCGCCACCAAGGATGCGAAGGTGCCGCAGCAGATTTTCCAGGATGTGCATGCGGTGCTGGACGGCATCGAGGGGATCGCCTCCGTGAAGGTGGACATCGAGGTCAAGGACGCACCGGAGGCCGCGGGCGGAGCTGTGGGGAAAAGTTCCATCCCGGGCGTGAGGCGCATCATCGCCGTCGCTTCGGGTAAGGGCGGGGTGGGGAAATCAACCGTCGCCGCGAACATCGCCGTCGCCCTCGCGGCACGCGGGCTCAAGGTCGGTCTCTGCGATTGCGATCTCTACGGTCCGTCGGTCGCCCAGATGTTCGGCACGACCGAGCGGCCAGATGCGAACGAGCACGACGAGATCATCCCGATCGAGGCACACGGCATCAAGCTCATGTCGATGGGCTTTCTGCTCGAAGACAAATCACCGGTCATCGTCCGCGGGCCGATGGCGACGCGCTATACCCAGCAGTTCCTCCGCCAGGTGGCGTGGGGGGAGCTCGATGTGCTGGTGCTCGACCTTCCGCCCGGCACGGGAGACATCCAGCTCACCATCGTCCAGACCGTTGCGGTGGATGGCGCGGTCATCGTCACGACCCCGCAGGAGGTGGCGCTCATCGATGCGCGGAAGGCCGTGGCGATGTTCGCAAAGGTGAACGTGCCCATCCTCGGACTGATCGAGAACATGGCTTGGTTCGAGTGCGATGCGGGGAAGCGCTACTACTTGTTTGGCGAGGAGGGCGGGGTGCGCGAGGCGGAAGACATGGATGTCCCGCTGTTGGCACAGATCCCCATCGACATCCCGACCGGGAGGGGCGGGGAAAAGGGTGTCCCCGTCGCCCTGACGGATCCGAAGGACAGCAAGGTCTCGGCCGCCTTCCATGCGATGGTGGCCGGCCTGGAGATATGATCGCCGCCGCTTTTCAGGGCGCGGCGGGCGCTGTGTCGTCTCCGTAGAAGCTCTTGATGTAGCCGTATTCCACCAGCGTGTCCTGCCATGGCGCGATGATGTTCGGATCGCGGAAAATGCGGTTCGCGCGGGCCAGCCACTCCTCGGCCTCTAGCAGTTTCTCCTCATCGTAGGCGAGCGCCGCCTTGGCGTAGTAATAGTAGGGGGAATCGTCCTGGAAGTCGTATTTTTCCGCCATGATGAGGACTTCCTCGTCTTGGCCCAGCTTTTTCTTGCAGAGCAGGATCTTGAACTCGACGAGGCGGGACAGCGACATGTTGTTCTCGGGGATTTCGCGGAGGATTTCCTGGAAAAGGTCGTGGGCTTCCTTCCACTGCTTGGTGACAAAGAGCACTTCCGCGATGTTGAAGCGGATGCTCGTGTTTTTCGGGGAGATTTTGACCGCTTCCTCGAAGGCGGCGGAAGCCTTGTCGAAGGCGCGCATCTCCACGTAGCAGGAGCCGCGGAGGTTGAGAAGTTCCGCGCTTTTCGAGAAAATCTTCTCCGCTTCCCTGAGTGCTTCCAGGCACTCGAAGATGCGCTTCTGTTGGAAAAAGCGGGAGGCCTCCCCGAAGTTTTTCGCGAACTCCTTGCGCTCCTCTTCGGGCAGGTTGAGGAATTCCTTCTGCTCGGGGAGGAGTTCCTTGGCGGCTTCCTCGGGAGCCGCCGCATCCTGCGCATGAAGCGGGCAGAGCAGAAGGAGGAATAGAAATGGAAAATGTTTCATGGTCATCGGGGTTGGCCTAGCTTTAGACAGGGAAAGCGGAGGGGGCAAGAGGGAAGATGTGGCGGTTTTTCCGGCTCTAGCCTTGCTTGCAGGACAGCAGGATGAAGGGTGCGGGTTTTCCCTTGGCGATCAGGCCATAGCGGGCGGTGCGCAGCTCGGGTGCTGTGGAAATGGATTGCTCCACGGCATGCGCCTCCGCGTCCCCGCCGGGATGGGCGGGATAGCATGTCACCGCAAGGATGCCGCCGGGGGCGAGGATTCCGATGGCAGAGCGTAGCGCAGCGAGGGTTTCCTCCGTGCGGGTGATCACCGAGCTGTCGCCTCCCGGAAGGTAGCCGAGGTTGAAAACGATCACCGATGGCACCCCGCCCGCCGCGAACTCCGCCAGGTCCACATGGGTTCCGTGATGCAGGGCCACCCGCCCGCTGAGCCCTGCCGCGTCAAGTCGCACTCGCGTGGCCGAGATCGCCGGTTCCTGGATGTCGATGGCGATGACCCTGCCCGTTTCCCCGACGCATTCCGCAAGGAAAATCGTATCGAAGCCGTTGCCCGCGGTGGCGTCGATGGCCAGATCCCCCGGCGCAATGTGATAACGCAGCAGGGCGTGGAGGAGTTCTGTGGGCAGCGGCGGGAACGGGGTCATGGGGCTTCTGGCAGGATGAAATCGGGGTGCGGGGTCTTTCCGTCAAGCATCCAGTCGGCCAGCATAGCCGCAATGCCGGGCGCGTAGAGCGTGCCCTTGGAGCCGAGGCCGTTGAATGTCCAGTTCCCGCCACCATCCCTCCCGATGAGCGGCTGGCTCCTCCGCAGGATGGGCCGAACGCCGGCCACATGATCCCTCACCCCGAACTCCGCCCCGCCCAGCTTCGCTGCGATTTCCGATATCCTATTCAAACCCGCCGGGGTGGGGGACTCGTCGAGCTGATCCCACTCATAGGTTGATCCGACCCGGAAAAGTCCGCTGCCTATGGGCACCAGCCAGCCGCCCGCGCCGATGCGGATATGGCTCTCCGGCCAGGCGGCGCTCACCGTGAGGATCTCGCCTTTCGCACAGCGGTGGGGGCCAAGCTGCCCTTCCGTCAAGCCCGCCGCACCGGTGCAGAGGATCTGCCCGGGTGAGGATACGCAGTCGCCCTCGTCATACAGCCCGAGGCTTTCGAAATAGCGGCGGCTCAGGGAAATCAAGCCCGCCGCATCCAGCCAGCCACCGCCCCTGACCGCATAGGCGGCGAGGAAACCCGCAGGCACCTCCGCCGTTTCCCCATCCACCCATGCCGCCACCTCCGCAAGGCCGAGCTTCGAGGAAATCTTCCCCCGCTCCTTTTCCGATCCCGCAAGCCGCAGGATAGGCATCGGGTGCCATAAGGTGATGCCAAGTTCTTCCTCCACCCGCCGGTAGAAGGCGATGGCTGCCGGGTGAAACTCCGAGATCCGCCAGCTTGGCTCGAAGTTTTTCCCCGTCACCGGATTCACCATCCCCGCCGCAACCCGGGTGCTGCCACCGGCACCCCGGTCCGCGATCCGGAACGGCACCCCGCGCCACAGGAATTCCCACGCAAGGCAGCTCCCGGCCAAGCCTTGTCCGATGATCGTTTGCCCTTGGAAGTTCGTGCCCATGCCGCATGGCGAGGATTCCCCATGCTCCAACCCCCGTCACGTGAAATTCCAGACCGCACCCACCTTCCCGCCCTCTGCGAACTCCGCTTTCGTGAATGCCTGCCGCTTGTCCTCCTTGCCCCGGCTGATGTTGTCCGCCCAGCGCTGGACGCGGCGCATCACCGGCAGCCTTTCCCAGCGGATGTGGGAAACGGATGGAGTGAACCATGCGAAGCGCCTGTCCCCGTCCGTGCACATCAGCGCGACATCCTGACGGGACAGCTGCCATCGGATTCGCACCGCTGTGCCTTTCCCTGCAGTGGGGGCACCTGTTCACCCCTGGCCTTTGATCTTTCAACCAGGTGGGTTATCCGGCTATCCATGCGCATGCGGATGGAACAGTTGCGCTGGGGGATTCTGGGCTGCGGGAACGTGACGGAGGCCAAGAGCGGTCCGGCCTTCGGGAAGGTGCCGGGCAGTTCGCTTGTCGCAGTGATGCGGCGGGACGGTGCGAAGGCGGCGGACTACGCGGAGCGCCACGGGGTGGGGCGCTGGCATGATACGGCGGGAACCCTGATCAACGATCCCGGGGTGAATGCGGTCTACATTGCGACGCCGCCGGGATCGCACTGCGAGCTCGCGCTGGAAGTGGCTGCTGCGGGAAAGCCATGCTATGTCGAGAAGCCGATGGCGCGGAACGCCGCCGAGTGCCAGAAGATGGTCGATGCCTTCGCAGCGGCGGGGCTCCCGCTTTTCGTCGCCTACTACCGTCGCGGCCTGCCCCATTTCACGCAAGTGAAGGCGATGATTGATGATGGCCGCCATGGCCCCTTGCTCGGCGTTCGCTACCAATTTTACAGCGGCCACCAGGCGAATGGAACGCCGGAAGGCTGGCGTTACCAGCCGGAGATATCGGGCGGAGGCTTGTTCTGGGATCTGGGGAGCCATGCGCTGGATCTTTTCGATTGGTGGCTCGGCCCGCTCGGATTCGTCCAAGGACAGGCATCGAAACAATCAGAAGCCTCGCCCGTGGAGGAAGCCGTCGCCATGACAGCCGTTTCAGGAAGCGGGGTTTCCTTCGTCGGGGACTGGAGCTTCATCAGCCGCGAGGACGTGGACAGGTTCGAGCTGGAGTTCGCACATGCCCGTGTCAGCGGATCCGTTTTCGGCCCGATGGAGTTGCGCATCGAGACGGAGATCGGGGAGACCCAGACCCTCGTCTACCCTCAGCCAGAACACATCCAGTCCGGATTGATCGCGAACATTGTCTCTAGCCTCCGCACCGGAGCCCCGGCACTGAGCACAGGTGTCACGGCTGCGCGAACCAATGCGGTCATCGACAAGGTTGCGGCCACTGCGTGACCTCCGGCTCATCGCTTTTCCGGCCCTAGCCCCGCAACTAGGAAAGACAAAACAAGCCCCGCAGCGGCGCTATCCCTACACGGCCATGAAAACCCAATCAGTCCTCTCATTCCTCGGCGCGATCATCGCTGCCTTCACTCTCCTCCCTGCAGTGGCTCAGGAGAAATCCAAACCCGAAATCCGGGTGATCGAATTTGCCGAAAGCGATGGGCTGAGGGTGGAAGACATGCGGAAGCGGATCGAAGAGCGCCTCAAGCAGGCAGACATCGACATGAGCCCGGAAATGCGCCGCGAGCTGATGAAATCGTTGCGTCGCCCTGCGGGCGATGTTCCCGGGGATGCCAAACCAAGGGGCGAGGCGCCCACGAAAGCCCCGAATGAACAACCATGGATGATCGGCCTGATGGTTGAGCCGGTGGACGATTTGCTCCGCACCCATCTTGATCTGCCCAAGGACGTTGGGGTGATGGTTACCCGGACGGTTCCCGGCAAGCCCGCCGCCGCAGCGGGTATCGTGCCCAACGACATCCTTCTCTCCGCAGGCGACCGCAAGATTGCGGGCATCGGAGACCTCAGGGATGCGGTGCAAGCCGCAGGGAAGTCCGGGAAACCGCTCAAGCTTGCCATCATCCATGAAGGAAAGCGGCGCGAGGTCAGCATCGATCCCGATGGCCCGAAACCGGAGCAGGAGAAAAAGGACGACAAACCATCCGGCGGCGTGGAGCGCGGACAAATGCTCCGCCCGGGTGTGGACGCCATGCAGCGCCATAACCGCCAGATGGAGGAAATGGGCAACCAGATGCGCCGCATGAACCAGCAAATCGAAAGGCAGCAGAAGCAGATCGAGATGCTTGAAAAACGCCTCGCCGAGAGCAACCGGAACCGGCCCGAGCCGGATTGATCGGCCGACATCGGAAGCGGGGCGCGAATTTCCCTCTCCTCCGCCCGGGCCCCGTCCCGCCGCATCTCACAAGCCGGACCGGACTTCTGGATTTCCATGGACGGTTGTGTGGTGAGAGGGCCAGCCCTTCCGCCTCCCTATCCCTTCAGGTTTGAATTTTGGGGTTTGGAGCTTAGGGTCACCCCATGTTTCTCCAGCAGCTCATCCGCATCCCTTCCGTCAACCCCGACCACGCCACCCCGACCAGGCCCGGCCTGAGCGGAGAAAAGGCGATGGCCGACTTCCTTGCAAGCCACCTCACCGAAGCAGGTGCCGAGGTCACCCTTGAGGAAATCCAGCCGAGCCGCCCGAACCTCATCGCCCGCTTCGCCCCGCTCGATGGCCGCCCCCGCATCCTCCTCGGCCCACACCTCGATACCGTCAGCGTCACGGGCATGATCATAGACCCCTTCTCCGGCGAGATCCGCGACGGAAAAATCTGGGGACGCGGCGCATCCGATACGAAAGGCCCCATGGCTGCGATGGTCGAAGCCCTGCTGGAAAACAAGCGCATTCTGGCCGATCTCCCCGTCGCAGTCGATTTCGTCGCCTTCATGGGCGAGGAGGCCTCACAGCACGGCTCCAAACACTTCGCCCGGCACCATGCGAAGCACTACCGGTTCGCCATCGTCGGCGAGCCGACATCGATGGACATCGTTCACATCACCAAGGGTTCCCTTTGGGCCACCCTGACAGCCACCGGCGTCCCCGCCCATTCCTCCCAGCCGCATCTCGGCGACAACGCCATCCTCAAGCTCTCCCGCTCCCTCCTCGATCTCCAGGAATATCTCTCCCCGGCGCTAGCCGCATACGCCAATCCCATCCTCGGCCCCTCGACCATCAATATCGGCACAGTCAACGGCGGCACCGCCCCGAACATCGTCCCGGACTGCGCGACGGCACAAATCGACATCCGCCTGACACCCGAGCTTCACTCTTCCGGCGGAGCCCTCCAGCTTCTCCGCGAAGCCATCGCCCAGCTCCGCCTGCCTCTGGAAATTTCCTACGCCCATGAAAACCCGCCCATGGAGACCGATCCGCAAGATCCGTACATCAGGAAACTCCTCTCCACCCATGTCGGCACCCGGCTTGTCGGAGCGCCGTGGTTCTCGGATGCCGCCCACCTCTCCGCCGCCGGCCTGCCCGCGATCTGCATCGGCCCCGGATCCATCGCCCAGGCACACACCAAGGATGAGTATATCGAGATCGCCGCCTACGAGGAAGGCCGGGCGTTCTTCTCCACATTCATCCGCTCCCTCGCCGACTGAGCGCAATGCCCACCCCCGCCGCCTTCCTGGAATCCAAGGGTTTCAAGCCCTTCCCGTTCCAGAAACAAGCCTGGGCCGCCTACCGCAAGGGTGAATCCGGCCTGCTCCATGCCCCCACCGGGCAGGGGAAAACCATGGCTGTCTATCTCGCCCCGCTCGCTGATTCCCTTGATGCGGAGTCTTGCGCCATCCTCTGGGTCACACCGCTCCGCGCCCTCGCCGCAGACACCCTCCGCGCCCTCCGTGAGGCCCAGCAATTCTATCATCCCGGACTCACCGCCGAAGCCCGCACCGGCGATACCCCCCCCGCCCTCCGCGCCCGCCTCCGCAAGAAGCTTCCCCACACCCTCGTCACCACCCCGGAGTCGCTCTCTCTCATGCTCACCCACCCGGAGACGCGGGAGAAATTCCGGAACCTGCGCTGTGTCATCATCGATGAATGGCACGAGCTCCTCGGCACGAAACGCGGTGTCCAGACCGAGCTCTGCCTAGCCCGCCTCCGCACATGGCTTCCCGCCCTCCGCGTCTGGTCACTCTCCGCCACCATCGGCAACCTCGAAGAAGCAGCCTCCACGATTGGTCCAAGTCTTCCACTGAGCACCGATCACTCGGCGCCCGGCACCCCGACCATCATCTCCGCCTCCCTCAGGAAGGAGATCGTCATCGAAACCCTCATCCCAAGGGAGATCGACAACTTCCCTTGGTCCGGCCACATCGGCACCTCCCTGGCCCCGCAGGTCATCCGCCGCATCGAGACCGCGAAATCCACCCTGCTCTTCACCAACACCCGCTCCCAGACGGAAATCTGGTTCCAGGAAATCCTGCAACTCCGCCCTGCGTGGAAAAACCTCATCGCCATGCACCACGGCTCGCTCGACCGCGCCGAGCGCGACATCGCGGAGCGCGGCCTGCGCGATGGCTCCCTGAAATGTGTCGTGGCCACCTCATCCCTGGATCTCGGGGTGGACTTCTCACCCGTTGACCAGGTCATCCAGATCGGCTCCCCGAAAGGTGTCGCGCGCCTGCTCCAGCGCGCAGGCCGCTCCGGCCACCAACCGGGAGCGCCCTCGAAAATCCTCGGTGTCCCCACCAACGCGCTGGAACTCATCGAATTCGCCGCAGCCCGCAAGGCCGCACAGGACAAGGCCATCGAGTCGCGCCAACCGCTGCCCAAGCCATTGGACGTACTCGTCCAGCACCTCGTAACCTGCGCGATCGGCGAGCCTTTCCTCCCCTGTGAAATGCTCGCCGAAATCCGCTCCGCCCACGCCTACAGGGATCTGACGGAAGCCGAGTGGCAATGGGCGCTCATCTACATCACCCGGGGCGGGAAAGCCCTTGCCGCCTACCCGCAATACCAGAAAGCCTGTATCGACCCGGAAGGCCGCTACGCCGTGACCGACAAGCATCTGGTCACCCGCCACCGCCTCTCCATCGGCACCATCACCTCGGACTCGCACATCTCGCTGAAATTCGCCAACGGCCACAGCCTGGGGAGCGTCGAGGAAGGCTTCATCTCGAAGCTCAAGCCCGGCTCCACCTTCATCTTTTCCGGCCGCCATCTCAGCCTCGTCCGCATCCGGCAGAAAACCGCCACCGTGAAGCCCGCCACGAAAACCGCCAAAGGCAAGGTCGCCATCTGGGGGGGCGCCAAGATGCCTCTCTCCACCGAGCTCGCCCATGCCTTTTCCGATCTCATCCACAAGGAGGGGCGGAATCCCTCCGTCCGGGAATCCAAGTCTTCCGCTGATGACCGATCACTGGTCACCCGGCACGGCTCGCCAGAGCTGCAAGCCGTTTCACCCATATTGTCCGTTCAGCGAAAGTGGTCCCGCCTGCCCTCGGATTCCTTCCTCCTCATTGAGCACACCCGCTCCCGCGAGGGCGAGCACCTCTTCCTCTATCCCTTTGCAGGCCGCCTCGCCCACGAAGGCCTCGCCGCCCTCCTGGCTTTCCGCATTTCCCGCAAAAACCCGGAGACCATCACCGCCACCCAGAACGATTACGGTCTCTCGCTGACGGCAAGACGCGGTCTCCCTTTTTCCGAGGATAGCCTGCGCCAGCTCCTCGCCCCGGAAAACCTCCTTGCGGATCTGCTGGAGTGCATGAACACCGCCGAGCTCGCCCGCCGCCAGTTCCGCGAGATCGCGCGGGTCTCCGGCCTGATCCTCCAACCCATGCCCGGACGCCAGGCTGCCTCACAGCGCGAGCTGCAATCCTCCGCCACGCTCCTCTACGAAGTCCTCCAGCGCTACGATCCGGAAAATCTCCTTCTCGCCCAGTCCGAGCGGGAGATCCTCGAAAAGCAGCTCGAGCTCACCCGCCTCAGGTCATGCCTGGACAAGATCCGCTCCCAAGCCCTCGATCTCCGCGAAACCGAAAAGCTCACCCCCTTTGCCTTCCCCCTCTGGGCCGAGCGCCTCCAGGCCACGCACATCGGCCCCGATGCGGCCACCCGCCTCGAGGCGATGCTCGAGGAGCTGAAGTCCGCACTGTGAACCGATGGATCGGGCGGCCTTGGATGTCCCCTCGGCCATTTCCGCGCAATCAGCCACCGGTCATCTCCAGCCATGGCCTGAAATCCTCCGGGGGAGGGGCGGTGAAGTGGAGCTTCTTTCCGGAAACGGGATGCTCGAAGGAGAGCTGCCAGGCGTGGAGCATCAATCGCGGGGTGGGGAGCTCGTGCTTTTTCCCGTAGATGGTATCGCCGAGGATGGGGGTGCCGATGTGGTGGAGGTGGACGCGGATCTGGTGGGTGCGGCCGGTGTGGAGGTGGCAGAGCAATAGGGCTGTCTTCGTCGCAAGATCGGTGGCGAGGGTTTCGTAATCGGTGATCGCGGTCTTGCCGGCCGGCGGCGTGATGACGGCCATTTTCTGGCGGTTCACCGGGTGGCGGCCGATGTGGGTGAAGATCGTGTCCTTGGCCTTCGCGGGGATGCCATGGGTGACGGCGAGGTAGAGCTTCTCCATCGTCGTGCGCTCGGAAAACTGGGTGGTGAGCGACTGGTGGGCGATGTCGGTCTTGGCGACGACGAGGCAGCCCGATGTGTCCTTGTCGAGGCGGTGGACGATGCCGGGACGCTCGACCCCGCCGATGCCGGAGAGCTTGCCCTTGCAATGGTGGAGCAGGGCGTTGACAAGCGTGCCGTCGGGGTTGCCCGGGGCGGGGTGGACGACGATGCCGTGAGCCTTGTGGAGCACGATGATGTGCTCGTCCTCAAAAAGGATGTCGAGCGGGATGTCCTGCGGCGCTGCGATGTCCGGCGTGGCCTCGGGAATCACTATGGATATAGTATCTCCGTCCCTGACTGGGTCGCGCGGCTTGGCCGGCTTTCCGTTGGCGAGGATGTATTGCTCGCGGATCAGCGCCTGGATGCGGGAGCGGGAGAGCTCCGCGAGCCGGGCGGCTAGGTAGGCATCGAGGCGGTCGTGGTTGCCTTCGGCTGAAATTTCGAGGCTCACGCGGGGGAGGCCGTTTGGATGAGGACTTCGGTGATGGTCTGGACGTGGTTGGCGGGGAGGGACTCCGGGACGATGGCTCCGAGCACGATGCGCCCGTAGGGGGTTTCACAGGGGACGACCTCAAGGATGGATGCGGGGCCGATCTTCACGTGGATGTTGCCGGAGCCGCGGGACGCGAGGGCAAGGTTCCGCGCCATGAAATGGAGCCGGCCGTGGCCGCTTTCGTCGAAGATGACCTTCCCTTCCCGGTCGAGGATGAAAATGTCGGTGGCACGGAAATGCTTCGCCAGCCAATCGCGGAAGATCTGGATTCGCTCCAGGAAGCGTGTGCGGGATGGGGCGGCGGGAGGCGGCTCTGGGGATTGCGCCGGAGCGGCGGTTGGCCCGACGATTTTCCCGACGAGGGGAGCTGGTGCCGGGGCTTCCGGTTGCGGTGGGGCGGCCGGCTGCGCATCGGATGTCATGAACCCGACGAAGGAGGAATCGAAGCCTGGATCCGCCGCCGATAGGCGAGCGGGTGCGACGGGCCGGAGCAACTGCTCGGCGAGGTGCCGCACCTCCGAGGGGTCAAGCCATGGGTTGACGGGATCCATCAGTGGGGCTGGAAATTATGGTGGTGGCGGGATTTGGAGAGTTTCGCCTGCACTTCCGCGCGCAGGGAATCGAAGACCGTTTCCGCTCCCGCCCCATCCTCGAGGACACCGACGGGCAGGCCTTTTGCACTGGCGCGGATGTAGATCTCGTCGCGAGGGATGGTGGTCTGGAAAAGCATTTCCTCGGGGAGAAGCTGGCGCAGGGCGGTGGCGGACTCGGTGCTCTCGGCCAGCCCCTGCTGGATCATCGTGAGGCAGACGCCGAGGACGTTGAGGCGCGGGTTGATGATGCGGAGCCGGTTGAGCCCTTCCAGGAGCTTCGGCACGGAGCGGATGCCAAGCGGCTCCGCCTGCTGTGGGATGATGAGGGCGTCCGCCGATGCGATGATGTCGTTGGTCACGCCGAAGAGGCCGGCCGCGGTGTCGATCAGGCAAATGTCGTGGCGGCGGGCGGCGGCGTTCCTGAGAAAAGCCTTCACGCGGGCGAGGTGGGAGCCGGATGAGCCGTTGCCCGCCTCGTAATCGCTGGCCTGGCCGGCGGCAACGAGGGATAAGGTTTCGAGCCGCGTCGGGACGACGAGGCGCTCCATCGGGATGCCAGGATCCGCGAGGAAATCGTAGAATCCCGGGAGCAGCCGCGACTGCCTGGTGAGGGACAGGCCGACGGAACCCTGTGGATCCGCATCCACGAGCAGGGTGTTGAGCCCGGCGCGCGCAAAGGCGTGGGCGAGGTTGATGGAAAGTGTGGTTTTACCCACACCGCCCTTTTGGCTGGAGATGGCGATGCTGATCACGCGGGGAACGGAGAATCCTTGTGGGGAGAGGTTAGCGGCGGGCGGTCGCAGCGGAAGTCTTTTCTTCTTCTCTTGGCAAGTCCGCGGGTTTTGTGGATGCTCTGCGGAAGCAACGTGAATCCGGCCAACCCAAAGCGACTCATCCCGGCAGGAATTGCTGCCGCAGGGTTCCTGTCGCTTGGCTCTTGCCGCGATAGGGCGGTGGAAGCGGAGATGCCTCCCGATCTCCCCCAATCACGCATCTCGTCGCTTGCAGGCAGGAACAATCTCGCGGGCCTGCCGGGCATGGTTTACCCTGCTGCGGAAAAATCCCCCATCCACTGGCAGCCGTGGACGGAGGACAGCAAGAAAATGGCGCGCGATGCCGGGAGGCTCATGCTGGTTGTGATCGCGATCCCGCAGCAGCCTTCCTATGCCGGTGTGCTCGGCCAGCTGGGCTCGGATCCCGCTACGGTGCAGG
The DNA here is from genome assembly GCA_017798145.1 of Akkermansiaceae bacterium. Lineage (NCBI taxonomy): Bacteria > Pseudomonadati > Verrucomicrobiota > Verrucomicrobiia > Verrucomicrobiales > Akkermansiaceae > Akkermansiaceae bacterium. The sequence continues at coordinate 3,968,534 of CP059069.1, forward strand.
CGATCAACAGCACATACGTCCCCGTCCTGGTTGATGGCGATGCGGTGCGCGAACTGGGCATTCTCACCGCCGGGCTTTGCTCCGAGATCGGGAGCGGCCTGCAACTGCCGCTCATGGTCTGGATGACCCCGGAATCCAATCCCGTCGCATGGATACCGCTTCCTTCCGATGAGTCCGCCTCTGCGGTGGATCTATTCACCCAATCGCACGGCATGGTCGGCAACATGTGGATCGAGGATCCCCGGTACGTGGCGGATAACAGCCGGATGGATCAGAAAAACCGCTCGGAAAGGATGATGAAAAGGGTGGCGGAGCGGGAACTCAGCAAGCAGCCCGCACAAGATTCGCTCCGTGCCCTGCGGCAGCTCACCTCGCTCTATGATCCGGTCTCTCGAACCTTCGACGAGGCCGGCGGGCTTTTTCCCTGCGGTGCCATCGACCTGCTCGCCATGGGAGCGCGCATGGAGGCTGTGCCCGCCGACTTGCGGGAAAAAAGCAGGATGACGCTGTCTTGCCTCCTCGATGACCTGCTCTCCAGCGCGATGTTCGACCCTCTCGACGGCGGCGTTTTCAACGCCCGGCGCGGATCCACATGGTCGTTGCCCGGTTTCCACAGGGATTGCACAGCCCAGGCACGGGTCGTCATTTCTCTCCTCGACGGCTATGAGGTGACGGGCAATGATCTGGCGCTGGAACGTGCCCTTGGATGCCTCGCATTCATGGAAAAAACCTACCGCACGCGGGAGGGGCTTTTCCGCATCGGCGGGGGGGAAATAGGTGCGGCCGAGAATTGGCTCTGGCGCCTTGAGGATGTACAGGGCGCGCTCAGCGAATCGGAGCTTGCCGCTTGGATCATTGCCTCCGGCATGGAAGCGCCCGGGAACCTGCCCTCGGAGGTGGATCCCCTCAGGCAGTTTTTCAGGGCAAACAGCATTTCCGCCGCGAAAACAGATGCCGAGGTCGCGGCGGAACTCGGCGCCGATCCCGCAGCCACGCGCGAAGCTCTCGCCCGTGCCCGTGAAAAGCTCCTCAAGGTTCGCAACAGCCGCCTGAGCCCATCCCCGGATAGCCAGGGGGCCAGCGCGTCGGCAAGCTTCCGCGCCGTCAGCGCATACGCCTCGGCATATCGCATCACCGGCAAGGTGGAGTTCCGTGATCTCGCCGTATCCACCCTTGCGAAGTCCAGGGTGGCCTTCGCGGACGGCCCGCGCCTGAAGTCCTACGAGAGCGATGCGCCGGAGAGCATCGTGGCCGCCCGCGCCTTCATCTATGGTCTTGCCATCCAGGCAGCTCTCGATGTTGCCGCCGTCTCCTTGGATGAGTCATGGAACATCTGGGCGGGCGATCTTTCCAGCACGGCTTCCGAGCTTTTCATGAAGGATGGCGCACCGGTCGAATGCCCTGCCTATGCGGATCTCTCGCGCCTGCCCATCGCGGATCTCGCCATGCTCTTCGACGAATCCAGCATCGGCCTTTTCGCGATGGCGGAAAGCCGCCTGGAAGCTCTCGGCATCCCTTTCGTACCAGCCTTCGCGGAGCTTGTCGCAGGCCTCCCCATGGACTCGCTCGACAGCCCCATCCTGCATACGGATCTCATCCAGGCGGCCATCATGAAGCATCATGGCATCACCTGCATCCATTCAGCGGGCGCAACGGAGGAAATGAGGATTGCCATCGCAAGAAGCCCCCTCAAGGGCATGAACCGCCGCTCATCCGCCCGCGAAGGCGAGGTTCCGGATCCCAAGGGTGCTCTCATCCTCGGGCCGGGAAAGGAAGTCCGCCAAGCGGCCAACGCCGCCGATATCCGTGCGATCTTTGCCATAAGCCCCAATGTATCCGTATCTAACAACAAGTAAACAGACCCTTGCCATGAACACCCGCAAACCCATGCTGGCAGCAGCCGCCTGCCTCTTCCTTTCCACCCAGCCATCCCCGGCGGACACCATCATCCTCAAAAACGGGGAGAGCGTCCGGGGAAATGTGATCCGCGAGGATGCCGAGAGCTACACCGTGGAGATCAAGGTGGGCACGATCCGCGATGAAAAGGTTTTCCCCAAGGCCGATGTCAGCCGCATCGAGAAGGAGAAGGCCGACGACAAGGCTTTCCGGGAAATCGAGGGACTGTCACCAGCCCCGGAGCTTCTCGGCAAGGAGGGATACGAGGCTCGGATGAAAAAAATCGAGGGATTCATAAAGGATTACCCGGATAGCGCGAAGGCCGCGGCCGCAGCGGAAATGCTCGAAGCCCTGGCCGCCGAGTACGCCATTGTCGCCGCAGGTGGCATCAAGTTCGGGGAGGAAATGGTGACCGTGGAAGCTTACGAGGCGAACGCATACGAATACGACGTGAAAATCGCGGAGAGACGGATCAAGGATGATGTCGCGCGCCGCGACCTGCTCGGAGCGCTGCGCAAGTTCACCGAATTTGGCGAGAGATACGGGGAGCCGCCAAGCTACCAGGGCATAGCCACACTCATGCTCCAGGTTCTCCAGGCCTATCGCAACAGCCTGCAGGAAAACCTTGCGTCCCTGGAATCGCGCACCGAGAAGCGGCAGGCCGGCCTGGCCGTGATGGCCAACGAAGACCGTGCCAAGACAGAACGCGCACTCAAGGAGCAGATGGAGAAAGTACAGGCGAATTACCAGGAGGAGAAGTCTTCCGGTCAGAAATGGGTCACCCCCGATTCCTTCCACAAGGAATCCATGGACGAGGCCCTGCGCCAGGTGGTTGCCGAGACGGCGAGGCTGGAAGGCCGGCCAGCAGCCGTGGCTCTGGAGATGCCGCACGCCCTGGCATACCGCACCGCATGGGCGGCGCTTGCCGATGCCTCGGATGAGGAGAAGAAAAAGATCCTAGACGATGCCAAGCAGAACCGCCTCTCGGAATACTACCTCGAAAAGCTCCGGGTCCGCGCGGATCTCCCGCAAAACTGATCCCAAGAACCGACAGCGATATGGAACCAAGGAATGCGAAGCGCAGCCGCCGGACGGCGGAGACGGATATAGAGCTTGAGATCCGCCTCGACGGCAGCGGCGTCTCGGAAGTCGATACGGGCATCCCGTTCTTCGACCACATGCTCACGCTATTCTCGAAGCACGGCCTCTTCGATCTAACGGCGCGCGTCCAGGGCGATATCGAGGTGGACCACCACCACACCATCGAGGACACCGGCATCGTCATCGGCGAGGCCATGCGCGAGGCGCTCGGCACCAAAGAGGGGATACGCCGCTACGGCTCCGCCTATCTGCCCATGGACGAAACCCTTGTCCGCGTCGTCGTTGATCTCAGCAACCGCCCCCACCTCGAGTTCCGGGCTCCGGCCGGCACGCCCTCCGCGCCGAACATGCCCTTCACGCTCGTCGAGGAATTCTGCCGCGCCCTTGCCTGCAACCTCCGAGCCAACATCCACGTGGAACTGCTGTACGGGCGCGACGGCCACCACATCGCCGAGGCCGTCTTCAAGGGCTTGGCGCGGGCGCTCCGCGAGGCCTGCGAGAAGGATGCGCGAGTCAAAGGGATCCCTAGCACCAAGGAAGCGCTGTGAGGATAGGCCTGCTAGATTACGGCGGGGGGAATCTCCGCAGCGTCCACAACGCCATCCTCGCGCTGGGTCACCAACCCGCCGTCCTCTCCTCCCCGGAGGGCCTGGATCGCATCACGCACCTCATACTCCCCGGCCAGGGCGAGTTTGGCGATGTGATGGCGCAGCTCGGCAGGCGCGACCTGATCTCACCCCTGCGGGAATGGATTTCCGCAGGCAAGCCCTACTTCGGCATCTGTGTCGGCTACCAGATCCTCTTCGAGGGCAGCGACGAGGCGCCAGGAATCGACGGCTTGGGTATCGTCAAGGGCCGCTGCATCCGCTTTTCAGATGCCCCCGGAAAAAAAATCCCGCAGATGGGCTGGAACTCCGCCATCCCGCAGGCAGGAGCCTCCCGATTCTGGAAAGGCCTTGGCGGCGAGCCCTATTTTTACTTCGTCCACTCCTACTTCCCGGTGCCGGAAGATTCTTCGTGGTCGCCCTCCGTCTGCGATTACGCCGGGGAAAGATTTGCCGCCAGCGTGGAAAAGGGGGATGTCCTTGCCTGCCAGTTCCACCCGGAGAAAAGCCAGGATGCCGGCCTTGCCCTTATCCGGAATTTCCTAACCGCAGGATAGCGCAAGCCTCAGCTGGGTTTCGCCTCGTAGAGATCCGCGTGACCGGTGATCGCTTCCGGGGAGATATCGAACCAGTTGCTCCGCTCGATGCGCTCCTTGTCGTAGGGCGGGGTGAAGATATCCACGAGCTGGGTGACCTTCCGCGCTTGCAGGGTGTGGATGTTGCGGGCTTTGGCGGTGAGCGTGGAAATATCATTCTTGCGCAGGACTCCCTGACCGACACGTCTCAGGAGCTGGTGACCTTCGGAAATCTCAATGCCCCCCGGCTCGGCGGGATCATAGTTCGTGGTCTCGATCTCGCCGGCCGCGCACAGGATCATGCCTGTCATCCCGGGATGATCGTGGGGACGAATGATTTCCCCCTCGTCGAACTGAACGAGACAGAGCGAGAAATCAACCCGCTCCTCCAGGTATTTGAAATCCACTTTGCCGTGCTTCAGCCGCAGCGAGATCTGTTCCATCGCCATGGTGAGCGCCGGATCTTCCAAATGCAGCCGAGAGGCTAGGCTGGCGATGGATTTCACATAGCCGTCCTGATCCCATGAATCGAGGTGCTGCTTGTCGGCCTCCTTGCTGACAGCCTCCAGAAATGCCTCCCAATGCATCGCCCCATCCTCCGGCAAGCGCCCCCCGGCGGCATTCGCTCGGGTGGCGAGGGCGCACAGCGAGGGCAGGGCGGTGAGCACACCGAGGAAGCCTGGCAAGCTGAGGCTGAGGAACTCACGGCGGTCATATTCATCCATGGCGCAGCGACCTTGGCATATCTGCGGAGGCTCATCCAGTCCGGACTTTCGGCTTGCAAGGACATTTTTTCCGGGGTATCACCGCCCCAACGAACATACTCTATCAAACGGAGAGTGGGTCACAACCCACTCTTTTGCGTCTCAAGAACACTCATCCATCCGGAAAAACCCGCGAAACCGGTCAGAACCACCGCCAGCCCATTCCCGGAACACAGCCCGCCAACCATGACCAACGACATCGTCGCACTCATCGAATACTACGAGAAAGAAAAAGGCATTGATCGCGATAAGATCATTGCCGCGCTCGAATTTTCCTTCGTTTCCGCCTATCGGAAAATGGTTCCCGGCGCCGATGCGATCGAGACCCTGCGTGCGGATGTGGATACCAAGAAAGGCACCACCAAGATCTTCGCATCGCTCACGGTGGTGGCGGATGACGACCACCAGGACAAGTTTAACGAGGTGCCCGTGAGCCTCGCACAGAAAAAGGATCCGGCGGCGGAAATCGGCGGCACGCTTGAGTTCAACGTGACCCCGAAGGACTTCGGGCGCATCGCCGTGCAGACCGCGAAGCAGACGATGATGCAGCGCCTCCGCCAGGCGGAGAAAGAAATGATCTATGAGGAGTTCAAGGACAGGGCGGGGGATGTGGTCTCCGGCACCGTCCGCCGCTTCGAGCGCAACGATGTGATGATCGACCTCGGGAAATTCGAGGGCATCATGCCCAACAAGGAGCGCGTCCAGGGCGAGGACTACAACATCGGCGACCGCATCCGCTGCTACGTGCTGGCCGTGGAGAACGAGGGTCGTGGCCCGGAAATCATCCTTTCGCGCAGCCACCCGAACTTCGTCCGCCGCCTCTTCGAGGCGGAGGTGAACGAGATTTCGGACCACACCGTCGATATCCGCGCCATCGCCCGCGAGGCCGGCTTCCGCACCAAGGTCGCCGTCTGGAGCAACGATCCGAAGGTCGATCCCGTCGGAGCCTGCGTCGGCATGCGCGGCGCACGGGTCAAAAACATCGTCCGCGAGCTCAACAACGAGAAAGTCGATATCATCCGCTGGAGCGAGGATCCGGCCGAACTGGTGCGCGAGGCGCTCAAGCCCGCCGAGCTCATCACCATCACGGTCAACAAGGAAGAGAAGGTCGTACTCGTCACCGTCAGCGAGGATGACCTTTCCAAGGCCATCGGACGCAAGGGGCAGAACGCCCGCCTTTCCTCACGCCTCATGGGCTGGGATGTGCAGGTCCGCCGCGATGAGACCAAGGAGGAGCAGTTCCGCGACAAGATCGGCGGCGTCGCCCACTCCCTCGGCGAGCAGCTCGGCATCAGCGACGAGCTTGCGGAAAAACTCACCCTCATCGGCGGCGTCAGCGCCGAGATGATCGTCGATATGCCTGCGGAATTCCTGACCGATGCACTTGAGATCGACGAGGCCCAGGCCGAGTCCATCCTCAGCTGCGCCCGCGCCATCGCCGGCGGCGAAACGGAAGCAACGGCAAGCGCCGAGCCCGGGGAAACCGCCGGAGAAGAGGCGACCCAGGAAGCCGCCGCAACACAGGACTGAAGACCAACACCAACGATTGACACCCCAGATTGACTTTTACAAACACCTCACCTAGCCGGATGCCCAAGAAAAACGAAACATCATCGCAAGAACCTGAAGAGGTTCTCGATCTGCTTGATAAGAAGAAGCCGTCCCGGAGGCAGCGCCAGAAAATCGAGGCGGAGGCCGCAGCCGCACCCAGCAAACTGGAGAAGGCGAAGGCGAACGCGCTCGACCTCTTCGCGGAGGATGAGAAGCCGAAGGTTAGGAAAAAGGCTCCGGCGGGGAAAAATGTCATCGGCAGCATTTCCAAGGTGCTTGATAAGGAGAACATCGATCCGAACCTCGTTGTGGCAAAGGAAGTGGCTGCGGCACCAGCGGCGCCGGCAGCCAGTGAGGATACCGCTGCGGAGCAATCCGAAGATCCCAAGCTCATCATCATCAAGCCGCCCATCCTGGTGCCGGACCTCGCCGCACGCCTCGGGCTGAAGCCCTTCAACGTGATGGCTGACCTGATCAAGCTCGGGGTTTTCCCCGCGCCGAACCAACCGCTTGAGCCGGAGATCGCAGCGCAGGTCTGCGAAATCCACGGATTCACCTTCGAGCGCGAGAAGCGCGACAAGGACAAGGGATTCCACAAGGAGGAGGTGGTCATCACCGAGCCGGAGGCTCCGGAAGAGGAGCCGGAAGACCAGCTCAAGCCCCGCCCGCCCATCGTCACAATCATGGGCCACGTCGATCACGGCAAGACCTCCATCCTCGATTTCTACCGCAAGAGCAAGGTCGTCACCGGAGAGGCCGGTGGCATCACCCAGCACATCGGCGCCTATCAGGTGAACCACAACGGCACCGAGATCACCTTCCTGGACACCCCGGGTCACGCGATTTTCTCCGACATGCGGCAGCGCGGCGCGGCCATCACCGACATCGCCATCATCGTTGTCGCCGCAAACGACGGCATCATGCCGCAGACCCTTGAAGCCATCAAGCACGCCCAAAAAGCCGGCAAAACGATCATCGTCGCCATCAACAAGTGCGATCTTCAGGCGGCCAACGTGGAGCGGGTGAAAACCCAGCTTGCAGAAAACGGTCTCCAGACAACGGACTACGGCGGCGACACGGAATTCGCCTGCATCTCCGCCCTCAAGGGCCAGGGCATGGATGATCTCCTGGAACTCATCGTCCTCCAGGCCGAGGTTCTGGAACTCAAGGCCAACCCCAAGGCCACCACCCGTGCCGGTGTCATCGAGGCTCGCGTCGTCCCCGGTCGTGGCACCACCGCCACGGTGATCGTGGAATCCGGCACGCTCAAGGTCGGCACGCCCTTCATCTGCGGCCCGTTTTCGGGGAAAGTCCGCTCGCTCATCAACGACCTCGGCGAGAGCGTGAAATTCGCTCTCCCCGGGATGCCAGTGGAGGTCATCGGCTTCGAGGAGCTGCCCAACGTCGGCGACCACCTCACCGAGATGAAGACCGAGCGCGAGGCGAAGTCCCTGGCCAACGAGCGCCAGGAAGAACTCCGCCTCAAGCGCCTCGCCCCGCAGCACCGCTCCCGCATGGAAGACCTTTTCACGATGGTCAACGAAGGCGGCGGCAAGACCCAGCTCAAGATCATACTCAAGTGCGATGTGCAGGGCTCCGTCGAGGCCATCAGGAAAGCGATCCTCGCGATTGAGTCCGAGAAGGTCGATTGCCAGTTCATCACGGCAGCCGCAGGGCCGATCACCGAATCGGACATCGCCTTTGCAGGCTCCTCGGAGGCCATCATCATGGGCTTCAATGTCAAGGTGGAGGCGAAGGCTGTGAAAGCCGCCAAGGCGGCCGGGGTCGAGATCAAGCTCTACTCCATTGTCTATGAGCTCATCGACCAGGTGCGCGAGGCGATGCTCGGGCTGCTTGAGCCGCTCACCCGCGAGACGGTTATCGGCCATGCCGAATGCCGCCAGGTTTTCAAGGTCAACAAGGGCAAGGCAGCTGGATCTTTTGTCACCGATGGCAAGGTTCACCGCAAGGCCCACGCCCGCGTCATCCGCGGCGGCATCCCTGTTTTCGACGGCAAGATGTCCACGCTCCGCCGTTTCCATGAGGAGGTCGAGGAAGTCCGCACCAACTTCGAGTGCGGCATCCGCCTCGGCGATTTCAACGAATACCAGGAAGGCGACATCATCGAGTGCTACAAGCTCGAAAAAGTCGCGCAGGAACTCTAGGGGGGAAAGCTGAAATTCTGAAACGCTGGAAAGCGGAAATCAGAACACCCCTTACAGTTTCCGGATTATTGTTTTTCAGCAAATACCAAAAAAGTGAACCGACGTATCGACAGGGTCAACGAACTGCTCCGCCGGGAGATCTCCACGGTCATCCAGCATGATTACGAATGGCATGGGAAAATGGTCACCGTGAGCGCCGTGGAGGTGACGCAGGATCTCAAGGAGGGCAGGGTATGGGTCGGTGTGATCGGCGGATCGGCCGAACCGGTCATCGAAAAGCTCAACAAGGCCCACGGTGCGATCCAGAAGGCGGTGATGAAGCGGGTGGTGCTGAAATCGACACCGGTGCTGCGTTTCAAACTCGATGATTCCGCCGTGCGCGGCGTCGAGATCGTGAACCTGCTCGAGGAGGTGGACAAGCTGCCCAAGGCTCCGGAGCTTGTGGATGAGGAGTGATTCTCGCGTGAAGGGGCAAACGCAAGCCTGCCTTGAGGGGTGTTAGCGGAGGCCGGAAGGACGGATTTCGGAGAAGATTTCCGTCAGGCAATCCTCAGCCCTGCGGTCGGTATGGGGCAGGCCTGCGGTCGGCCATCGTGTGATCGTTCCCTTTATTGATCGCCCCTCCAGAAGGGATGCTTGTCCCCGCCGTTCTTATCAATGAGATCCATGTCCTGTTTGGAAATTGCCTCGACATGCCCGTCGTAGAACGCGACCAGTGCCTTGCCATCGTGGCGGTAGGCGATCTTGCCCTGCCCGTTGCTCGTTTCGGCGCCGGTGTAATTTTTCCGTCCACCGTATTTGACGCGCCAATCGAGGGCGGTGGCAAATGAGGCCGTCCTTCCGGGGTTCGTTAGCTGAGCCAGGCTGAATGATGATTCCCATGCGACATTGCTTCCCCAGGTTGAGTTGGAGGGGTCTTTTTCAAAGGCCCCGAAATTCCCTTGGATTTTATCCCAATTCACCGAGCGGAGCCTTTTTGCCCTCCGATCCAGCCTATCCTTGGGGAAACTGTCAGCTGCGACACTCTGATCGCTGGAATTGATATCGCCGGTGAGGTTGTCCAGGAAGTCTCGGTTGCGGTGCCATTGCTGGGTCAGCTTGCCTCCCTCGTCCTTTCCGGATGCGGCGACGAATTTCCCGTTGTGATCCGCCGCATAGCTAGCGCTCGCGAGCTGCAGCTGGTGTAAAGTCCCCATGGTGACTGCTTTGTCCGCAGCCGACTGGGCTTTCTTGTAGCCTATGAGCGCGAAGGCGCAGAGAACCGCGACGATGCTTATGACGATCAGAAGCTCGACAAGGGTGAAGCCTGCGTTTCTTGTTTTAGTTTTTTTGGGTTTCATATCAATATGCCAGGCGTCTTTTTCGCCATCTATTTGTATGCAAACCTTTGAATGATCGAGTCCGCTCAGTCAAGAGCATTTTCGGGGGAAATGATTTCCCATGGATGGAACCAGGCTTTTCCGGCGTGATTCCTGATGTTAGGCGTTTGCCAAGAGTCCTTGCCGGGACGGGTGGGGTTTGGGCTTGGGATTCTTACCGCTGTGCGGGAAGGCGACCGGCGGTTCCTGCCCGTGAAGGCCAATCCCTGCCCGTCCAGCCCCTTTCCGCTGCGGCCTGGGGCTCTTCGGTTACGGATAATAGGCGCTCCCCACGAACGGAGTGCACGGTCTGAGCGGCTTGCCTTCCTTTTTTGGATTGTGCATGCCCGCTCACTTCTCCAGCGGATGCTCCTTGAGAAGCTCTTCCATCTGGTAGAAACCCGTGACTCCCTTCGATGACTCGCGCACCTTGGCGACCTGTTCCGGCGTGATCGCGGAGGCCTTGTTGCCGAAGTGGTTGCGCGTGAATGTCAGGACATCGGCGATCTCCTTGTCGTTGAGCATTCCCCCGAAAGGTGTCATCGGCACCAGGCCGTCGTATTTCTTCCCGTTCAGCTCGAAGGGACCCATCACGCCATGAAGGGTGATCTTGATGAGTCGCTCCGGATCGCCGTGGACGAAAATGCTCTCGTGGAGTGGCGGGAAAGCGGGGTCGAGGCCTTTGCCGTCCTTCTGGTGGCAGGTGGCGCAGTGCGCATCGCGAAAATAGATTTCGTGGCCGGCGGCGAAGCTTTTCTTCTCGGCATCCGCAAGGTGGGCAGGGATGGGCGGCAAGGGGTTTTCCTCCACTTCCACCTCGGCCTTGCCTTTGAGCCTGGTGGCAGCGGCCTCGAGGGCAGACTTGGTCCAGCTGTCCGTGCCCTTCGCGGTGGCGGTTTCCACAACCTCCAGGGCTTCCGGTTTGTCATACCATGTGGCGGCTATGGCGGCCTCCAGCCTTACGCGGCCGTGCTCGTCTGCGGCGGCCTGCTTGAGCAGATCGAGCGCATCGGGGAAGCGGTCGAAATTATAGCGCAAGGTGCGAACGGCGGCGGAGCGGACACGGTGGTCGGGGGATTTCATGAGCTCCCTTGCCAGATCCGTATCAAGCGCGTTCATGCCCCATGTGACCCAGAGCGCTTCGAGGGTTTGGTGGACGGAGCGCGGGTCGGATTTTTCCAAGCCCGCCACCCATGCCTTGACCGCAGGGATCACCTCGGCCACGGGGTGCTCGCGCAGCTCGCGGCGGCTCCTGTAGCGGCTGCGGTATTCCGGAAGCTTGAGGTTTTCCAAAAGGGTGGCGATGGGTGCGCCATCCACTTCCGCAGGTTTCACGAGATCCCGCGAGGGATAGGTGATGCGGTAGATGCGGCCGTGCACGTGGTCGCGGAGGGGATCGCGGGCGTTGTGCTGCATGTGGCCGATGAGGACGTTGTGCCAATCGATGACATAAAGCGAGCCATCCGGAGCGAACTCGAAATCGCAGGGGCGGAAATTTCCGTCGGAGGATTGCAGCAGATCGTGGCGGAAGCCCGTCTTGTAGCCGGTGCCGTCGTCCGCGATGGAATGTTGCTTGATGCCGAGGAAACCGATGCAGTTCCCGATGAGTGCATCGCCCTGCACCTCATCGGGGAAATGGCGGGAAGAGACGAATTCAAGCCCGGAGGTCGGGCGGACTGCCTGGCCTTGCGGGACGAGGTTTGCGGTGCCGGGCGCTTTGGCTCCGTACGGAGGCTTTAGCGAAACCGGAAGCGCCCAGTTCCACGGCGGGCCGGAGGTGTGGATGAGGAAATCCTGTCCCCATTCGTCGAAGGCGAAGCCCCATGGGTTGGGGATGCTCATCTGGATGGTGCGCTCCAGCTTGGTTTTCTGCGGGCAGAAGCGGTAAAATCCTCCGTCCACCCCGCGCACCGGGCCGTAGGGGGTCTCGACGTTCGAGTGCAGGAAAACGCCCTCGCACATCATGAACGCGCCGGAGGGATCCGCCGCGTAGGCACCGATGGCATGGTGCGTGTCATGCGAATCGAAGCCGGTGAGGACGACCTCGCGGGAGTCCGCCTTGTCATCGCCGTCCGCATCCGCGAGGAAAACGAGGTGGGGCTCCTCGGAGACATAGACGCCGCCCGGTGCGAACTCGAAGCCGATGGGCAGGTGCAGGCCGTCGGCGAAAACGGTTTCCTTGTCGGCCTTGCCGTCGCCGTCGGTGTCCTCGTAGATGAGGAGCTTGTCGTTTGGCTTGGGATCGCCGGGGCGGTAGTGCGGGTAGGTCGGCATCACGGCAGCCCAGAGCCGCCCCTTGTTGTCGAAGGAGATCTGCATCGGGTTGGCGAGGTTGGGGAATTCCTTTTCTGAGGCGAAAAGCTCGACCTTGTAGCCCTCGGGGGTGGTCAGCGCTTTCTCCGCCTCGGCACCGTACTTGTATTCCGTGGTGCCGTTCTTGTTGCTTGGCTTGTAGTTCGTCTCCACCGGCGGCAGCTGATGGGTATTGGCATCGGCGGCGGCCACGTCGAGCTTGCCGCCGTTCACGACCGCCCAGATGTTCTGGTCCCGGATGACGGTCATCTGGCGGATTTTCTTGATCTCATCCGGGTAGTTGGCGGGGCCGAAGGGATTGTAGCGGCGGCCATCGACATGGACGCCGTTGAGCATGCGGTAGTCGTTGAACCAATACCAGTTCTTGTCTGCGATCGCCGCCATCACCTCGGCGGCGGCCGACTTGGATTTTGCGGGGGATGTTCCGAAAATCGAATCCACGAGCATGCCCGAGAGGATCTTGTAGCCTTCGTCGGTAGGTAGGAACCCGTTTCGCGTGAAAGGTTTTTCCGAGCTCGGGTAGAGGTCGTGGGTGGGCTTGTATACATCGACGAACTCCGTGCCTGTTGAGGCAGCCACTTCCGCCATCGCCTGGGTGTAGAGCGCGAGGTTTGCGTTTTCGGCTCGGCCGTCGGGGAGATCGCGCTTCGCGGAAAGGTTTTCGTAGGAGATGGGCGAGACGAGCACGAGGCGCGGAGCAGCCTTGCCATTGTATTTCTGAGCCGCCGTGTGCTTGATGAAGGCCTCCAGCTCTCCTTTGAAATTGGCTATTCCCGAGGGGCCGTCGAAGGACTCGTTGTATCCGAAGAAAGCGATGAGCGTGTCCGCCTTGAGCTCGGTGAGCCATTCGTCGGGGGTCGGGTGATGGCCCTGCCCTGCATGGATCTGGTGCTGGGGGTGGAACTTTTCCGCGCCGGGGAAGGCCCATTGGGATTTGCGCGAGGGGTGGGGGCGGAAGCCCGGGGTGTCGCCGGGGCGGCAGATGTTCCTGATGGTGAGGTTTTCCGCGGGATAAGCCATCTGGAGCCGCGCTTCAAGATAGGGGTGATCGACCATCCGCTCCCCGAGGCCATTGCCGAGAAGAACGATCGTTTCGCCCTTTGCCGGGGCTTTCGGTGCCGCCGATGCGGCGGAGAGGGTGAGCAGGGCGCAAAGGGGAAGTAGTCGTTTCATAAGTGATATTGCGGGAATCTAGATGGGGTTTCGGATGTGCATATCGGTTACGCATCCAGTCTGCTGCGTCGATCATAAAATCATGGCAAGCATTCCGAGGCCGGGGTGGCTGCAAGCCTGAAAATGGGGCAGTCGTCCTTCGCTGTCATCGTGGTATGGCGTCCTTTCTCTCGCCGCGCATCGCTTTCGGATCCGCCGCCTGGGTGACCGCTTTTTACAGGGCTGCGCAAGTCCATGCCACCGGATCCATGCTTCATGCCGAGGAATCGGGCGGCTGAGGGAAGAGGGGCTACCGTATTCCTGGCGGAAATCTTCAGAGAACGCGGCAAGCACTCCCGAAAATTCAAGCCCCTGGCGTATTCAATCCATGAGCAGGCGCTCCAGTTCTGCGGCAGACCATGCGGGGGCATCGCCAGCGGTGGTTCCTGATTCGTCGAGAGAATCGGCGAGGGCTTTCTTGGTGGATTGGAGTTGGATGACCTTTTCCTCCACTGTTCCGCGGGTGAGGAGCCGGAAAACCGTGACCGGCTTGGTCTGGCCGATGCGGTGGGCGCGGTCTGTGGCCTGCGCCTCGGCGGCGGGGTTCCACCACGGGTCGAAGTGGATGACGACATCGGCGGCGGTAAGGTTCAACCCGTAGCCGCCCGCCTTCAGGGAGATCAGGAAAACCGGCGGTCCTGAATCTGACTGGAAGCGATCGACGAGTTCCTGACGGCTGCGGGTTTTCCCATCGAGGCGCAGGGAGGTGATGCCGGTTGTGGTGAGGGCGGATTCGATTTCCAGGAGCTGTTTCTGGAATTGGGAGAAAACGAGGAGCTTGCTGCCGGATGCGATGGATTGCTCCGCGATTTCCAACAGCCGTTCCAATTTCGCGGAGCGGCGGGGGATGGGGAGCAAGCGTAGTTTTTCAGGGTCGAGCAGGGCGAGATCGCAGCAGGTCTGGCGGAGGCGCAGCAGGGTGGTGAGAGTCTGCATTCGGGCGGCTCCTTCCTGGCCGGAATCGCGGATTTCCTCGATGCGCTTGCGGCCTGCTGCGAGGAGATCCCGGTAGGTGGCGGTCTGATCCTTGGAAAGTGTGCAGAATTCGTCGATGGCGATCTTGGAAGGAAGCTCCGGGGCAACCTCGGACTTCGTCCGGCGTAGGACGAAGGGCGAGGTTTTCAGCCGCAGCAGGGCGGCGGCGCGCGGGGCGGTCTCCGGTGTGGTGAGCGGTGACTCGTAGCGCTCCTTGAAATGGCTGCGGGTGCCGAGCCAGCCCGGCTGGATGAAGCGGAAGATGGCCCAAAGGTCGCGTGCGGTGTTCTCGACCGGGGTGCCGGTGAGGGCGATGCGGCGGGTGGCGTTCAGTTTGGCGACGGCCTTGGAGTGGTCGGTATCCGGGTTGCGGATCAGGGAGGCCTCGTCGATGACCGCGACGGAATACTCCTGTTTCAGGTGCCAGGCGAGATCGCGGGCGAGGGTGCCGTAGGTGGTGAGGATGACATCGTCCGGGCGGATTTTTTCACGCAGTCTGTCGCGGCCTGTTCCGTGGAGTGTGACCACATTCCGGGCGGGTGCGAAGCGACGGAACTCCGCCTGCCAGTTCCCGAGCAAGGATGTTGTTACGACGACGAGGGCGGGTGAGGGCTGTGAACAAGCTGTGAACAAGTGCTCGATGCAGGCAATGGTTTGAAGCGTTTTCCCGAGGCCCATGTCATCCGCGAGCAAGGCTCCATGATAACGGTTCAAACGGTCGATCAACCAACTGAATCCATCCGCTTGGTAAGGGCGGAGGGCGGCGGTAATTGCCTTCGGGATCTGAGCATGTTGATAAGCTCCTAAGCTACTAGGAATAATATCTTTCTGCAAATTATTACGGATATTCCGTATGATTTCGGCTGAGGCGTTTCTGGCTATGTAGCGGGCGTTTTCCTGGTGGATCTCGAGGTCTTCGAAGATCGGGTCGATGAGATTTTCGATATCATCGGAAAGAATGACTTGCCTGGCTGAGGAGGTTCCCTTGGAGCGCAGCAGGCGACGGATTTCGGCTGCCGGGATAACTTTCCCATCATTCGTTTCATACGAAAGATTAAAATCCAGCCAATCGTCGCCGGACGAGATGATGACGATTTTCGGGGAGACGAAGAGATAGGATGACGCGAGGTTCCGGATGTTGGGAGCGAGTTCGGTTTTCCAGGATAGGGGGAAGTTCCTGAGGCTTGCGGTTAGGAAATCGCGGATGGAATCGGGGTCTGAGGCATCGAATATGCCGTCGGCGAGTGGGGGTGTGGATTTTGCGGATGCCTCCGCCTTTGGGTTGCGGGTGATGACGGTGTTGCCTTCGAGGCGCGGCAGTGGGGCGCTGCCGTAGGAGAAGGTGAGTGCGGCGGTGATCTTGGAGGAAGAGCCGGTGACGGTGAGTAGGAAGTCCGGGATTGCAGGGATGAAAAGGAGTGATTCGAACCAGCTGGATGCGGTGAAGTCGATGTGGGATTGGAGAACTGGTAGATCTCCGAGGAACCGGTCCAGTGGGATCTCGGCGGGTGTCCCTTCGGCGAGGGAGGCCAGCAGCGGATGGGGCTGGGGGCAATTGATTCTTGAAACGCCTGTTGGGGAGATCTTCCAGAGGGATTTCCCGATACGGACAATCTCCTGGATGGCGGGTGTGAGGCTTACGGTTTCGCCTTCCAGCGCGCAGTCATGCAGGATTATCTGCGCACCTGATTCGATGGAGATTTCGCCGGAATCGGCGCTTGCGGCAGGGTGATCCTCGATGCAGTCCAGGAAACCGGGCAGGGTTGCGGCTGAAAGGGCAAGCTGGATGGGGGGACGTGATACCACCTTTTGGGTTAGCAGCCAGGCGGTAAGACGGTCATCGGCCTCTGTCGGCGGGTTGTCCGAATGGGATAGCGATGCGGAAAGCCTGCCAGCCCGGACATGCTCCCGCCACGGCCCGTTAAGGCGGATCCGCCATGAGATGGCGGGCATAGGGTTTGCTGCGGTGGTTTTTTCCTGTTTTGGAGGGGGGCTGGCCTGCTGTGCGGGAGCATTGAGCAGGTGCAGGCCTGCGGCGATGGCATGAGGGCAGAATTTTCCCTCGCGCTGGCTTGCAGGGCAGGGGCATTTTGCATCGAGCCAGGTGGGGGTGCGGGCGGCGACGCTTGTGCGGTAGATCCGGGCGCCGACCTTGACCTCGCCGCGCCAGCCATCCCCGGTTTTCTCAGAGGAGACAACGGCACCGGCGCTGAGCAGCGATTGGGCCTCCTTGAAATCCTGCCACGCTGCGGCTTTGCGGAGAGAGGCTTCGTCGAAGGATGGCATGGGCGGAGAATGGGCGAGACCTGTGATTTTTCAATCGAAACGGCAGGAAGGGGAAACCGCATCCTCTCGAGTTTTTTCAGGATGCGGCGAAGCTGTCGTTAGTCGTTGCTTGCGTTTCGTGCTGCATGCGGGAAGGATTTGCCTGTGGAAAGGGAAAAAAAGCCGTGGTGGCTGTATCTGAATTTGCTGGGCATGGACGCACCGCTCATCGCGGTCATGTGGCTGTTCCTTTTCGCCCGGACGTGGCGGGTGAATTACCATCCATGGGAGGCGTATGTTGCGCTTGGGCTGGTGGTGTGGACGATCAGGATCGCAGCGAAACTCCTCTCTGCGGCGATGCAATCGGAAGCATCCTCTTTTTCCATGATGCACCGCGTCCCGCTGCGGAGGATGGCCGTATTGGCCGGTGTCTGTGCCCTGGTGCTGACGGTCATGAATTTCCCATTGTCCGTCTACAACTACCTGTTGGTCGGTGCGGTCTTCGTCTTGGGATACTTCGCCGTCTCTTTCTTTTCCTCCCGGGATGAAAATGAGATCTCGTATGCGCGCCATGCCCTGGGCGGGGTGGCCTTTGCCTATGGCACGGCGCTTGCGGCGCACGCCTACCTCCCCGGGCTGGGCATCCGGGAGCTGCTCTTTTCCCGCGAGTTCATCTGCTTTTCCGTGCTATGCCTGCTTGCCTCTTCGGCGATGGAGCTGTGGGAACGCTCCGCCAGGACAGGTGATGCTGAGCCGAACTCTGCGGACGAGCTGGCGCTCACCTTGCCGCTGACCTTGCTGGGTGCCGCAGCCCTTGTGTTCGCGGTGCAGGATGATTCGATGATGGCGCGTCCGTTTTTCTACGGGATACTCACCGGTGCGGCCCTGCTCCAGGTGCTCAACAGGACAAGGTCGCGCTTCGGGCGGGTTGAGCTCAAGGTGATGGCCGCGCTTTGCCTGCTTGCACCCGGAATGATTTTCCAAACCTACCCGGTGGCGAGATGAGTGTCCGGAATCAGTTCCCGGGCTTCTGGACGGTGGGTGTGAGAGTGGAGGTCAGGCGTTTTTCGCCGCGCATGACCTCTATGACGGTGGCCTCTCCGGGGACTGCGTAGAACAGGGCGTTCACCGCATCCGGGTATCGCTCCGTCGGGTAGGAGCCGGCCCTGACAAGGATGTCGTTTTCGCGGAGATTCGCCTTGGCGGCGGGGGAGTCCGGCCAGATGCGGGTGATGCGTGGGATGGCGGAACCGGTGCTAAGGGAAATCCCCATCCAGCCGCGCACGAGTTTCCGGTGTTTCACGATATCGTGCTGCACGCGGTGTACGGCTTGTGCGGGGATGGCGTAGGCTGAGCGCCCGGACGAGGGTTGAAGGATCAGGCCGATGATCTCACCCTTGCCATCCACAAGCGGCGTCCCGGAGGGCGGCATACTGCCTTGGAATGAGATATCCAGCAGACCCAGGGGGAGCACCTTGTCTCCCACCTGTGTGACCCATTTCTCAAAACGGCAGTCCAACGCACCCGAGGGAGTGATGGCACGCAGCGCTTCTGAGCCGCCTTTCCCGTAGGACTTGGCCCAGGTGTCCGCCTTGCCGGCAACGGGATTGGCAAAGAAGCAGAGCCGTGTGACCCTGTCCTGCCCGGCAATCCCTGCGGTGCCGGACTGGCCTCCCGATTTCCACTCGGCTGCTGAGATTTCACCCGTCCCGGTATGGACGGATACGATGAGGCGGCCTCCGGGAGCGGCGACTGCGATGCCCTCCAAGGCGGAGGGTAGGAATTTCATGCGGTAGCAATGAGGCTCAGCAGCGCTTTCCGAGATGCCAGATAGGAAAACCAGGGATGCGAGCCCGAGCAAGGGCAACGAGCGAGAGGTGACCGGCCGGGAGGGGCGGTTGTGGGGGGGCATGATGGGATCCGGAGAGGATTAGAACACCTGTTCGCCGGCATTTCCCGCAGAAGTGGGGCCGAAATCCAACTGTTCCAACTGCTCCAGCGAGGGAGCGGGGACAATCTGGTGTTTCACCGGAGCGCTTGGCACCGTGTTCATCTCGGCACCACGTGGGACGAGGAAGAATGCGATGGCAGCCGTGGCGTAGGCGAGGCCTGCACCGTAAGCCCATCTTGAGGGGCTTACCTCGGAGAACCATGAGCGGACGCGCTCCACAAATGCGGAAGGGGCGGACATCGCCGCTGCTTCCATGCGCTGGTTATGGTGGAATTCCCTGAGGAAATCCTGCCAGTAACCTTCCTCAGGACGCAGATCGCTGCGCTGCGAGAGGAGATTGCTGATTTGTTCGACCGAAGGCTTCATGGCGGTTGATGGTTAAGATTTACAAAATATCAGCGCCGCTTGCAAGGACTTTTTTAAAATCTTTCCTCCCAGGTTTCCTGGAGGGCGGATTGAAGTTGCAGGTGCGCATAGTGGAGTCTGGAGCGAATAGTCCCTTCCGAAGTGTCCAACACCGCAGCGATTTCCTTGTGGGACATGCCTTGGATGTCGAACAGCGTCACGACCATTCTGTGGGATTCAGACAGCGTCATCATCGCTTCGTTCAATTTTTTCTGGAGTTCGTTGATGCTGGACTGCCGCTCGGGATTGGCATCGTTGGTGGAATCTATCAGCGCGGGATCTTGGTGGATGGCGGATTCCATCTCGTTGATGCTGCTGGTGGCGCGGTTCTTGCGCTTCTTGAGGAAGTTCAGTGTGCGGTTCGTGGCGATCTGATAGATCCAGGTGTAGAAGGTGGAGTTGCCCTTGAACTTGGGGAGTGACTGGTAGGCCTTCGCGAAAATTTCCTGGAGGAGATCGTGGGTGTCTTCCTTGTGGGAAGTCATGGAATAGACCAAGCCGAACAGCTTGTCGCCATACTTTAGGATCAAGGCATCGAAAGCCCGCGTATCGCCATCCTTGGCACGGGAAACGAGGTCTTGGTCAGGGTCGGGGGGACGGGACTGACGGAACATGTGGGGTGATGCGGGTGAGCAGTTGAGCCAGTTTGCACAATGAAAGGGATGTGGAAACCCTAATATCCGCAGGTATCGCGGAAATTCCAGGAGGTGAGATGCCGATGGCGGGATATTCAGCGGAGGCCGATGCGCACTGGGTTTCCCAAAGAGTCCAGCACTTGCGAGGAAAGGCGACAGGTCGCTGTTTCCGCAGGCCCAGCAGGGCTGGTGAAGCGCACGCTGGCGGTGACGTTCAGAGTGTCCCGCGTGGTGCCCGGGCTGATGCTGTTCGGATCTGAATCAATCAGGTAATGCGGTGTGGATGCCGTGCCGGACGGTGCGCTGGTAAAGGAATCAATGGTCGCCGTGATCTGCGCGGATGTTGTTAGCGCGATGCATAAGCATATGATCAAACATCTCACCACGGGGTTGTGTGTATGGCATGATGCTGATTTTCCACAAATCAAGTTCAACATATCCCAAGCTAGAAAGCCGTGGAAATGGGTGTCAATCCGGATTTTCTTTCGCTATCGGAACTTCAATCCTTCCAGTTTTCCAATGGCATCCAGGATGGTCTTGTGTGCGGCATCGATTTCCGGGGTCTTCAGTGTGCGCTCAGGGGCACGGTAGTGGAAACGATAGGCGATGGATTTGCGGTCGGCGGCGATTTTTTCACCGGAGGGATCCGTGAAAATGGTGACGCATTCGTAGGAGGCCAGGAGGGGTTCTGCGGTTTTTTCCAAGATGGACTCGATGGATGCATTGGGGGTGGCGATGGGGAGTTCCAGGGCTGCATCGCGGGAGGAGCCGGGGAATTGCGGTAGATCGGAGACTTGGAAGCTGCGTGAGACGAGCTTGCGGAGCTTTCCGAGATCCAGCTCTGCGACGAAGACCGGGTGATCGAGGTCCAGCTCACGTTCGCGTGAGGGTAGGAGGCGGGCGAACACGCCGATGGTCTGGTCACCGGCCTTGATCTCCGCGGCGAGTGCGAAGTTTTCACGATCCTTGGGTTTGAGGGAAATGGGGTGGCCGGGAAGGAGGGCTGAGAGGATGGCCTTGGCATCGTAGGAATCCGCCGCTTGTTCTTTTTTTGCCCACGAGGGCGGAGTGGTGGGGCCGGAAATGAGGATGGCGAGCGTGTCGCTTTCCTGATCTTTGGCCTTGCCGCCGCCTGCGTTCCGGAATGCGCGGCCCATCTCGAAGAGGCGGAGGGACTTGGCCTGCTGGCGGGCGTTGCGGGCGGCAGATGCGACCAAACCGGGTACGAGGCTGGGGCGCATGATCGCGTGATCCTCGCTGAGGGGAGATTTCACGCGGATGAGATCGCCGTCCTGGAGGGGGCGGAGGGGGAGGATGTCGGTGAGCTGGTTTTCGGAAATGAGCTTGATGGTCTGGCACTCGTAGAGGCCGAGCGCGGCCATGCGGCGGCGCAGTATCATGTCTGCATCGTAGGCGGCATCCGTCTCGCTGATCGGCACGAAGGTTCCGAGGAGGCGGGAGGGAACGTTTGCGAGGCCGTGAACCCGGGTGATTTCCTCCGCGAGATCGATGTGGCGGGAGAGATCCTGGCGGAAGGATGGGATGGCCCATTTTCCTTCGGGGAGTTTTGTTAGGCCTAGGCGGGTTAGGATTTCCTCGGCGGCTTCGGTGGTGGTGGAGTTGCCGAGGAGGTGATGGAGGCGGGGAAGATCGAGAGAGACGGGAGAGGGGAGAGGGGGGAGATTTCCTGCGGTTTGGATTTCGGCTGCGTTCGCGGCGATGAGTTTGATCGCGAAAGCCGCTGCGGGCAACACGCCTGCCGGATCGATTCCGCGCTCGTAGCGGTAGGATGAGTCGGAGGAAAGGGCGGTGCGGCGTGAGGTGCGGCGTATGCCGGATGGAGTGAAGTACGCCGACTCTAGTAGGATAGTGGTTGTGCTTTCCGTGACTCCGCTGTCGAGGCCGCCCATGACGCCGGCGAGGGCGAGGGCTGCGCCTGATTGGTCGGAGATGAGAAGATCTTCCGGTGTGAGGGTGTGTACGGATTCATCGAGGGCGGTGAATTGCTCGCCATCGTTAGCCTGACGGATGACGAGTGGGAGGCAGACCTTTGCGGCATCGAAGGCGTGGAGCGGTTGGCCGGTCTCGTGGAGGATGAAGTTGGTGATATCGACGATGTTGTTGATGGGGCGCAGGCCGATGGAGGTGAGGCGTTCCTTGAGCCAGGCGGGGGATTCTCCGACGCTTATCCCATCGATGCGGGTGGCGGTGTAGAACGGGCAGGAATCCGGGGCTTCGAGTTTTATGAAATCTTCCTTCGCCGGGGCGCTGTTTGCCTCTGCTGATTTTGCTGAGATAAGAGGTGTTTTGAGGAGTGTTGCCAACTCGCGAGCCATGCCTGCATGGGAGAGCAGGTCTGGGCGGTTCGGGGTGACCTCGAGTTCTAACAGGACGTCGGAATCGAAGAGGGTTTTCACCGGGACACCGATGGGGGAGTCATCGGGGAGGATGAGGAGGCCGTCCTCGCCTTTGGGGAGGCCGATTTCCTCCGCTGCGGCGAGCATACCTTTGGACTCGACGCCGCGCATCTTGGTTTCGCCGATGACAAAACCGCCGAGGTCGGCTCCGGGGAGGCAGCAGGGAACCTTGTCGCCGACCTTGTAGTTTTTCGCGCCGCAGACGATCTGGCGGAGTTGGCCTTCGCCGGCATCGACCTGGGTGACCTTGAGTTTATCTGCATCCGGGTGCTGGACGGCCTCCATGATCTGGGCTACGACAATTTTCTCCGAGGATATGCCCTTGGTGACGATGCCCTCCACCTCGACGCCGGCGAAGGTGAAGAGGTCGGAGATTTCGGCGATGGATTTGCCGGAAAGGTCGAGGTGGGTGGAGAGCCAGTTTAGGGAGATATTCATGGTGATGGAGAGATTTGAACCGCCAAGACGCCAAGTGCGCCAAGGAAGAAAAGGGTTTTGCAACTAGGATTCCTTGAAGTTGTTGGCGATGCGCTTGATGCCGTTTTTGATTAGGACGGTGTTGAAGTTGATGAGAAAACCGAGGGTTTTTTCTGATAGCCTCAGGTAGGTCATCAGTTGGGCGTGGTGGATGGGTAGAATCTGCTCCACTGCTTTAAGTTCGATAATGATGGAGTCATTTACGAGGAGATCGAGGCGGTATCCTATGTCGATGAAAGTGTCGTCGTAGTGAACGGGTTGAGGAATCTGGCGATCCACTTTGAGTCCGCGTTTTTTCAGCTCATGAGCTAGGCAAGCTTCATAGGCACTCTCAAGTAATCCGGGTCCTAGTTTGGTGTGAACCTTGAAAGCACAGTCAACGATCACGGATGCAATCTCATCAATCGTATTCATAGGATTAGAAACTTGGCGAACTTGGCGTCTTGGCGGTTCGAAATTCTTCAGGCGAACTGCGAGAGGAAGCGGATGTCGTTTTCTATCAGGAGGCGGATGTCCTTGATGCCCCAGCGGATCATGGCGAGGCGGTCCAGACCCATGCCGAAGGCGTAGCCGGTTAGGGTTGCGGGGTTGAGGGCTTTGTCCTTGCGGGTGGCGTTGATGGCTTCGAAGACGGCGGGATCGACCATGCCGCAGCCGGCGACCTCGATCCAGCGGGCGGGCTGGCCTTTGACCTGGAGTTTCACGTCGATCTCGAAGGACGGCTCGGTGAAGGGGAAGAAGTGGGGGCGGAAGCGGACTTCGGTGGTGGTGCCGAACATTTCCCGGAAGAAATATTCGAGGGTGCCTTTGAGGTCGGGGAGAGTGACATCGGTATCGACGTAGAGGCCTTCGAGCTGGTTGAAAACGGAGAGGTGTGTCGCATCGATTTCATCGCGGCGGTAGGCGGAGCCGGGGGCGATGATGCGGATGGGCGGGGTGGCGGTCTCCATGGTGCGCACCTGGACGCTGGAGGTGTGGGTGCGGAGTAGTTTTCCGGAATCGAAATAGAAGGTGTCCTTTTCGTTGCGAGCCGGGTGGTCGGCGGGGGTGTTGAGCGCGTCGAAGCAATGGAACTCGTCCTCGATCTCCGGGCCATCGGCGAGGGCGAAGCCCATGCGCCGGAGGATCTGGATCGCCTCGTCGCGGATCTGTGTGAGGGGATGGAGGGCACCGGTGGGGAGGGCGCGGGCGGGGAGGGTGATGTCGGTGCCGGACAGGGCGGCGCTGTCTGCGATGGACTGCAGGACGGATTGCTTGTCGTCGAGGGCGGTGGTGATGGCGGTGCGCGCGGCGTTGAGGGACTGGCCGAAGGCGGCTTTTTCCTCGTTGGGGATGTCCTTGATGAGGGTGCCGGCCAGGGAGAGTGAGCCTTTTTTTCCGAGGACGGCAACGCGGGCGTCCTCAAGGCTGCGCGGATCGCTTGCGGCGGCGATGAGTTCTAGGGCTTGTGTCTGGATGGAGGCGATCTGCTCGTTCATGGGAGGCGCACTGGATAGCGGAGCAGGCGGCGCGGGGCAAGGGTTTGATTCGGGCTGGGGGATGTGGCCGTTCCATCGGTTCCCTGGCAGCGCATTTCGCTGAGGCGGGTTCTTGTGGGGAGAACCGCGCCGTGCTGGAAACGATAGTATCAATCCTTGATGCTGCGCATTTCCACAGTGGCAGTTTCCTTTTCGAGCTTGGCGATGATTTTACCGATCCGGTCGATATGGGCTTGCATGCCTTTGGCCTCGCCGTGCGAAGCGAGATCTTTCTCGAGTTGTTTCAGGCGCGGGATGAGCGGTTTTGCGGCGGCACCGTAGGCTTCGATGCTGTTCAGGCAGCCCTTGATCCTGTCCTGCTTGCCCCAGTTTTGGATATCCATGACGTCGATGCAGAGCGGGAGCCCCTCCCGGATGCGGTGCTTGGCGAGGATGGCGACGCCTGCGAGGCGGACTTGACCGGCGAACATGATGCCGCTTGGTGCGGGCTTGACGATGGCTTCATAAATGGCGGGGAGGAGGGGTTTGATTTCCTCGTAGCTGAGTTTTCCGTAGATGCCAGAAACGGTGCCACGGGCGCGACCGTCCTCGTTGCGGAGGCCTGCGGCGACGGCCTGACGGAGGAGATCCTTGTCCACGGATGCGATGTCTGCGCGCCTGAGCATTTCCCCGAAGACGGTGAAGCTGAGGTAGCGCTGTTCCATGGCGCGCGGATCTTCCTTGGTGGGACCCTTGGCGATCATGGTGAGCAGTTCCGGGAGGGCGACCATGGCTGGCTCGCCGATCTTGGCCAGCGCTTCCGCCGCCTTGATGCGTAACCATAGGTCTTCGTCCTTAAGGCACTCGCGCAGCGCGGGGACGGCGGGTGCTGATGCGCCGCCGAGCTTGGCAAGCGCATCGCAGGCGCCGTAGCGGGTTTCGGTTTGCTTGGCATTGAGCATTTTCACGAGGGCATCGACGGGCGGCGGGTTGCCCTTGCGGCGGGCGAGCGCCATGGCGGCGCGGTCGCGGACTACGGGAGACCAGCTGGAGAGGCTTTCGAAAAGCTGGTCGCCGCTGAGGGAGTCGTAGGCTTCGTTGCGGTTTTTGTTAGACCAGCCGCGTCCGTCCAGGACGATGGCCTGTGCCTCTGCGGCATTGAGCTGTGGGGCTACGCCGGTTTTTTTCCCGGTGAGCATGATTTTCTTGAGAGGCATGGCGTAGGCGAGCAGGTAGGAACCGGTGGCGTCCCAGTTCCGGGTGCTGTCTGGTTTCATCTGCGGCGGGCCCTGGTGGGTGAAGGTGCCGTCCCAGCGGCGGGCGAAATCGAAAGACCATGCGCCGAACTCCTTCATCCATGCGCCGGTGGCGTGGGGGCCGGACTGGACGACGCCGGGGACGGCCCAGGTCATGTTCCAGAAATTTCCGGTGTGGCCGGTGTCGCGCTCGTTGCCGTGGGTGGCGAGGGACATGCGGGAGAAATACTCCGCACCTTCCTTGTCGCCGAGGAGGTTGAAAAGGACGGCGGCCATGCCGTTCTTGCCGTTGTCATCGTGAGTCTGGATCCATGGGGAGTGGTCGCCGTAGGGGATGGATCCCTTGCCTATGTAGAAATGTAGCAGCCTGATGCTGCGCTCGATGGCCATCGAGATCTCCGGGTCTTTTACTCCGGCCTCGCGGGAGAGGACAAGCGATGTGGTGAGCGGGACGCCAGGTGCGTTCATCATGCCGTAACCGACGAGGCGACCGTCATCGCCTGCGAATTTGTGGCCCCATGAGCCGACGATGCTTTGGCCGTTTGCGGCGGAAAGTGCGAGCCTGCGGAGGCCGGGCATGACGGAATCGTCACCGGTGGCCATGTGGTATTCCGCGAGGAGTGCGATGACGTATCCGTAATACCATGTGGCCATGCTATCGGCGGAGTAGCCGGAAGCCCACTGTGCTTCCCTTTTCACGAGGGGGAGATATGCGGGATCGCCGCTGGCGAGGAGGGCGAGGGCGTTAAGTGAGCGGGTGATGGGGCTTTGCTTTTCGTATCCGGGTTGTGCGGCGCGCTTCGCGAGTGCGGCACAGCCTTGTTTCAGGATGAGGGCGGATTTCGGGCAATCGAAGGGTGCGGTGGCGGAGTATGCGCCGAGGACGGGGAGCTTGAGGGAGATGTTTTGCTCCTTGCCCGCCTTCCAGATGATGAGGGACAGCTCTCCGGTTTTTTCCTCGGCGGCGGTGAGTGCCTTTCCGAACTCTGTGCGTGGATCGTAGGAAAACTTTTTCCCGGCAACCCCGAGGATGACATCGCCGACGGCGAGGACGCCGTCCGCCGGGGAGCCCTTGTCCACCGTGGTGATGTAGATTTGGCGGGCATCGGAGGTTTCGAGTTTGTCGCTGTAGATCCAGCCGCGCATGCCGGTGGCTCCAAGGGTCCAGTCGTGGTTGGCTCCCTCTGGGATGGGGTCGCCCTTGGTGAAGTCCGGTTTTGACATCGTGCCCTTGGGCGCTGCGTGGCAGGGCAGGACGGACGCTAGGCTGAGTATGGCGATCGGTATCCGGAAAATGTGTTTCATGGGTTCTGGGAAAATGGTGTGGGTCAATTTGTGGCCTGGATACGTGTGAGTTTCGGGAGGTCGGTGGATGCGTTGATGGTCTTGATTGCATCACGGAGGTTCTCCGCTTTCTGCAAGCTGAGGTGTTTTGGGAAACCCCTTTCGCCCGCTGCGAATGTGGCGGCGGTCTTTTCAAGATCGGGAACCACCTTTTTCGCATGCGCCCCGTAGCTGAGGAGAATTTTCAGGATTTCCGGGGTGCGCTTTTCGCTGGCCCAAGGGTTCTGGAGGCTGATGTAATCGGCGCAGGCCCGGATGCCTTCCTCGGCGCGGTGGGCGCTGAGGATCTGGAGTCCTTCCATGCGGATCTGGTCTGCGAACATGATCCCGCTGGGGGCGGGGTGGACGACGGCATTGAGGACGGCGGGGAGCAGGGGTTCGATTTCCGAATGGCTGAGTTTCCTGTACACCGAGCCGATGCTGCCGCGCGCGCGTCCATCCTCGTTTTTCAATCCTGCGGTGACCGCCCGGAAGAGGAGATCCTTGTCGACCCCCTCGAGCGAAGCCTGCCGGAGCATTGTCCCGAAAACGGCGAAGCTGAGGTAGCGCTGCTCCATGCCGCGCGGATCCTCCTTGGTGGGGCCAACGGCGAGCATGGTGAGGAGATCCGGCAGGGTTGCCATGGCCGGTTGGCCGATGGCCGCCAAGGCTTCCGCGGCCTCGACGCGCAGCCACATGTCCTTTTCCTTGAGGAGGTTGCGCAGTGCGGGAAGGGCGGGAGCGGCATCGCCGCCAAGTTTGGTGAGAGCCTCGCAGGCACCGTAGCGTGTTTCCAGCGAGGTGGAGCCGAGCAATGCGATGAGTGCGGGGACCGTGGCTTTCCTGTCCTTGCGGCGGGCGATGGCCATGGCGGCGCGGTTGCGGACGACGGGAGACCAGCTGCCGAGGCACTCGAGGAGTTCATCGCCCGCGAGTGCATCGTAAGCAGCGAAGCGGTTCTTGTTGGACCAGCCCTTGCCATCGTTGATGATGGAGGCGGCTTCCTTGGGATCGAGCTGGGGCACTATGGACGGGCGTTTTCCGGTCAGGACGGTTTTTTTCAGGGGCAT
Organism: Akkermansiaceae bacterium; assembly: GCA_017798145.1. Lineage (NCBI taxonomy): Bacteria > Pseudomonadati > Verrucomicrobiota > Verrucomicrobiia > Verrucomicrobiales > Akkermansiaceae > Akkermansiaceae bacterium. The sequence goes on from CP059069.1 coordinate 3,996,305, forward strand.
GGCGTAGGCCAGGAGGTAGGCACCGGTGGCATCCCAGCCGCGGGTGCTATCGCCGTCCTTTTCCGGCGGACCCTGGTGAGGGAATGCTCCATCCCAGCGGCGTGCGAGATCGAAGGACCAGGCGCCGAATTCCTTCATCCATGCGCCGGTGGCGTGTGGGCCGGACTGGACGATGCCGGGGACGGCCCAGGTCATGTTCCAGAAGTTCCCGGTGTGGCCGGTATCGCGCTCGTTGCCATGGCAGGCGAGGGACATCCTGGAGAAATACTCGGCTCCGGCGGTTTCATCGAGGATGTTGAAAAGGACGGCGGCCATGCCGTTCTTGCCGTTGTCATCGTGGTTTTCCATCCATGGGGCGTGGTCGCCGTAGGGGATGGAGCCCTTGCCGACGTAGAAGCGCAGGAGTTTCATGCTGCGCTCGATGGCCATGGAGATTTCCGGGTCATTTACTCCGGCCTTGCGGGCGAGGACAAGGGAGGTGGTGAGGGGGACGCCGGGTGCGTTCATCATTCCGTAGCCGACGAGGCGGCCGTCCCCACCGGCGAACTTGTGGCCCCATGAGCCGACGATGCTCTGGCCGGTTGCGGCCTCCATGGCGAGGCGGCGGAGGCCGGGTTTTACGGAATCGTCTCCGGTGGCCATGTGGTATTCCGCGAGGAGGGTTATGACATACCCGTAGTACCAGGTGGCCATGCCTTCATCGGAAAACCCGGCGGCCCATTCCGCTTCCCTTTTTACGAGGGGGAGGTGCTGCGGGTTTCCGCCGGCGAGGAGTGCGAGGGCGTTGAGGGAGCGGGTGATGGGGCTTTGGCGCTCGTAGCCCGGCTCACCCATGCGTTCTGCGAGCGCGGTGCAGCCTTGTTTCAGGATGAGGGCGGACTTGGGGCAATCGAAAGGCGCGGTGGCGGAGTATGCGCCGAGGACGGGGAGCTTGAGGCTGACGGTTTGCTCCTTGCCCGCCTTCCAGGCGATGAGGGAGAGCTCACCGCTTTTCTCCTCGGCTGCGGTGAGCGCCTTGCCGAACTCCGTGCGCGGATCGTAGGAAAACTTTTTCCCGGCGACACCGAGGATCACATCGCCGACTGCGAGGATGCCGTCCGCCGGGGAGCCCTTGTCCACGATGGTGATGGAGATTTGGCGCGCGTCCGAGGTTTCGAGTTTATCGCTGAACATCCAGCCGCGCATGCCGGTGGCGCCGAGCGTCCAATCATGGCGCGCGCCTTCCGGGATGGGATCGCCTTTCGTGAAATCCGGGTTCGGCATTGCGCCCCTTGGGCCTGCCGCGTGGCAGGGGATGATGAGGAGGGCGGAGAGAAAGGCGGGCAGAATGCGGATCATGTCGGTAACTGTTCGTGGAATTTCATGGGTATCTTACAAACTGCGAGATCACTGCGGTATTTCGTTCACCGTGTAGAATGCGAAGTTGTGGAGGAGAGGCTCGCCGTCGAGATCGCGGAGGGGATCGAGGTGGAACTCGTGGACGTGGCCTTTTGTGACGCCATCGACGCGGAGGGTGGCGCTGAGACCGTCTTCCGAGAGTTCGACCGCAGTGACCTCGGGAACGGTCTGCTCGATCTCCGGGCCGCCGTATCCGGCATGGTAGCGGTGGGTGAAGGTGGCCATGCGATATGACTGATGAAGGGAGCCTGTCTTCGGGTCGACGGGCTTGGTGAAGTTCAGGCAAAAGCCATCCGGGGTGATCTTGATTTCCTTGATCTCGAAGGGCATTTTACCGGTCCATTCGAGGCGTTCCAGGGCGTAGGGCTTGAGGCCGCGCACCGGCCAGCCGCGGTTCGTGCCGCCGCAGACGAGGTTTCCCTCCGGGGTGAAATGGACGTTGAGCAGGCCGGTGGAAAGCTCTTCGCGGAAAGGGTAGCAGGCACCCTGCCAGACGCCGTTGACCTGCTCCGTGGTGGCCCGCATGACGAGGGAGAGGGTGTAGTCACCGAGGAAAATCTGATCCTCGAACGGGCCGAATTTTCCCTTCGTCCGGTTGATCTCAAAGCCGCTGATCGAGCGGCCCATGCGGATGTAGGGGAAGATCACGGCATAGGGGACGAGTTCCTTGACCCGCTCCTTTTCAGTGACGATGCGGGAGCCGGATTCCGGCTGGACGGGGGCGGGCCCCATGTTGGGGGCGAAGTCGTACCAGTTGAAGCTGATGGGATGGCCCATGAAGCCGCCTTGCTTGAGGAACTTGAGGCTGCATGCGCTGTTCCACGGCCCCTGGCTCTCGATGTAGAAGAGCGCGCCGTGCTCGTTGAAACCGATCCCGCCCGGGCTGCGCAGGCCGCTGGCGATGGGTGTGGTCTTTCCATCGGGGGAAATTTTCAGCGCCCATCCCCGGAAAAGTTCCTGGGAGTGGTAGGAGCTGGAGAGTCCGAGGGCGACGTAGAGGTTCCCGGCGGGATCGAACTTGGAGCCGAAGGCGTATTCGTGGTAGGTGCCGTAGCCCCATGCGTCGGAGACGGTGTCGTAGCGGTCCGCCTTGCCATCGCCGTCGGTGTCGGTGACTTTCGTCAGCTCGGCGCTGTGGGTGACGAAAAGCGAGCCGTCCTTCCAGGCGAGGCCGAAGATTTCATCGAGGCCGGTGGCGAAGAGCATGTATTCGGGGCGGGGGTTGGGCGCGTCGATGCCGGAGACGAAGAACACATCGCCATGGCGGGTGCCGATGGCGGTGCGGCCATCCGGGAGGGCGGCGAATGCTCCGGCCTCGATGACGAGATTTTCCGGGATGGGGAGATTGGTAAGGCGGTAGTATTCCCGCTCGCGCTCGGCGGTGCCCCAGCGCTCGCCGACTTCCTCGGCGATTGAGAGGCATGGGAGCAGGCAAATGGCGGCGGCGAGTGCAGAGCGTTTAGCGGAGAGGTGCATAATCAAGGGTGAGTTTGGAAGTCCCGGCGGGGAGGGCGATGGTCACGATAGCTTCGCCAGCTGATGATTTGCTTTCAGCGATCGACGCACCTTCCTTGCTTTGTAAGAAAGTCAGGGAGATGTCCTCGTTTTTGAAGATGTTGCCGGCTCTCGTCTCAATGTTTCCTGTCAGGGCTCGGAAATGGATCGAAGTGGCCTTCTTTGTTGTGAATGTCAGGTTCCGGCGAAGGACGGTTTTTGAGTCAATGCTGAGCGTGTGGGAGGCATCCTCGATGGATACTTCCCCGGATTTGTAGCGGAAAGTCGGGATGCCGTTCTCGCCGATCGAATAGCCCTTGAAAGCGTAGCCGTGCTGGCGTGGGTAGAGCGGATCCGGGTTGACGGGATTTTCCTTGGATCTGATCGGGGCGAGCGGCCAGGGATCCTTCGGCTCGGTGAGGAACGCGACATCCTGCGGGAGCTGGATCGCCTTTTCCAGGGGTGTGAAATTTCCGGAACCCTGGCCGTTCCAGCCGACCCTGACAAATTTCCCCGTCCAGATTGCGGAGAGTGCGCCGGTCTGGGCGTTGAAGGCGTAGTTCAGTCCGCCGGGAAAGCCCACGGCGATGCCGCGGTATCCGGCGACCTGGCTTCGTCCGCGGTAGGTTACCGCCGTGTCGCCGACGGTGATTTCAGGCTCCTCGACGCGCAGCCCGGAGGGGTCGCGGGCGGAGCGGCCGAGCGAGAAATTGTGCCACAGTGCGGCGATCTGGGCCTCGGTGTCACCGCCGAGAATGTCCGCGCGCAGCGCTTTCCCGTCCGGCCAGAAGGAGGGCATGATGATGCCGGGGCGAAACTTCGCGGGGTTGAGCATGAACTCGTTGTACCAACCCGGCTGGAGGCGCTGGTAGGAGGTCATGATATCAAGCCCCTTCATGCCGGGGGATTCCTTGCCGTTGTAGTTGTGGCAGGCGATGCAGTTGAGCCCCTTGTCTCCTAGCAGTTCCGTGGCGGCGTCGCGAACGTTCCTGTCCTCGGCCTGCGGGATGGGAGGGAAATCGAACGGCTCCCGTTGGTCAACATCGTGGAGTTGGCCGGGCAGGCCATCGAGCGCCTCGGTGCCGTACTGGGGCATCCTTGTTTTCATGTAGGGGCGCACGCGCTCGGCCTCGTAGAGCACCTTGTTCATCCAATCCGGGCGCAGTTTCCAACCGACATCGGTGAGGGTGGGGGGGATGCGGGATTCGTTGCCGAGCGCTTCCTCGGTGGAGTGGAAATAGGAATCGAGATCCGGCGAGACCCCGCCGTAATCGTCGCGCTGGTGGCAGGAAATGCAGTTGAGCGCGGTCAGCCGCATTTTGACCGCATCGGCGGTTTTCGGGGCGCTGGGTTTTGTGGCGAGGGCTTTGCGGATGGCAGTGCGCTGTATGGCGCTGAGCTGGTAATCGGGGGCGCTGCCGGGCTTTTCCGAAAGGCATCCGGCATTCAGATCCATGGCGGCAAACGGCTTGGATGAGGCGAGGGCTGGCTTGTTGCCCTCCACCGCATGGCAGGAATCGCAGCGCAGTTCGGTGAAGGCCTTCTTACCTGCGGCGATGCGATCCTCCCCGCCTTCCGGGGCGGCGGGTTTTTGAGCTTCGTTCCCGATGAGGAACGCGGCGAGAAGCTCCGCCTCCTGGCGGCTGAGCTTCATGTCCGGCATCCGCCCGTCCGGCCTGACCTTGAGCGGATCCTGAAGGAAATCGGCCAAGCCGCCGGGACGGTATTTCGCGCCGACGTGGCCGAGTCCAACCGCGCCCTTGAGTGGCTCCGCGCCAGCCTTTTCGAGCGGGGAATGGCAGGCGACGCAGCCAGCCTCATGATAAAGCTCCGAGCCGCTGCCATCCTGCGGCGCAGGCCCGGGATCGGGGGTGGGTTCGGATTTCCCGAGTGAAAGCAGGTAGGCGGTGACCGATGCGGCGATTTCCTTCCGCTCCGGTTCCGGAAGGCCGCCGAGAAGATCCGGCATGGCCGTTGCGGGATCGTTTGAATGGGGGTTCTCGATGAATTTCCTGATGAAATCCGGGTTCAGGCGCGAGCCGACCTCGGAGAGATCCGGAGCGGAAAGGGGAGCGGACGGTGAGCTGCCCTCGTGGCAGGCGGCGCAGCGCAGTTCCGTGATGAGGACGGCTCCTTGTTGTGCCTCATCGAGAGGATGCTTCGCATGGAAGCCGGGGATGACGGGGGAGGCGCCAAGAGCCGTGATTCCCGCATACAGGGCAAGCACAATGGGATAGGTTTGCCTGAATGGACTGGGAGGGAAAAGGTCGGTCACAGGCAGGACATTATGCATTTTCCGTGTCGTTTCCAGAACGAACATGAATGACAGGAGAAACCGGGAGTCATGGGTGGCTGGCTGCAGAGCGTGGGGGGAGGGCGCGCGCCATGGCTGCCGAACGGGCGGTAACAGGGGTTGGTTCCGATGAGTGTGCCGGAATCCAAGCACTGAGGAGGATGTTGCCCCGTGATGCTCAGCGGCTTATCCGGAGGTGGGAGGCGCTGGCTTCCTCGCCGATGAGATTGTTGCCCTGATAGACCCGGACGGCCCAGCCGGAGTATTTTTCGCCGGAGGCGGGGATGGTCTTGTAGCGGACGGGAGGCCTTTTCTTGGTGCCCGGCTTTTTCTTGGTCTCGATCCTGACCTCGTATTCGCGGGTGTGGGTGAATTTCTCGGTGGCAGATGCAAGGGATGCCGTGTGGTTGGGGCCGATGGTGACGGTGCGTGTGGAATTGCGTTCGATGGTATCGTTTCCGGGGAGTTTTTTCGCGAAAAACACGGTTACGACCTTTAGTTCGCCTACGACCGATGTTGCGGCGCGGAGGTCGATGGCGAGCTTGTAGCCGACCGTCTCGGTGCGCTCGCGTTTCGCGTCGTTGCGGATTGTCTCAAGCGTGGGGCTGACGGAAACCAGGCGTGCATTGCTTTCCGCAGAAAGCGCGGGCCATGCGGGAAGAAGGAGCAGGGCGGCGAGTAGGATTTTCATTCGAAGAGGGGTGCAGGCCACTGATCTATTTGTATTCGATGGTGAATTTCTCGGCGGCGGGGTCTGCGCCCTCGTTGACAGACCAGGAGATGGAAAAGCCGTTCCAGACCGGACGATCGCCTTTGTCCTCGAAGTGGAGCTTCGACTTGGGGGAGGCGGTGAGGTTCCAGCGCAGTCCGCCGTATCCCTCGGTGCGGATCTCGGCGGAGACGAAGCCGTCCTTGGTCTTTTCGTGGAGGTTCATGGTGTCGAGGAAATCGAATTTGAGCTTTTCGCGGTTGGCGAGTTCGATGCGGATCTCGTCGCGCTTGGCTTTTTTCTCGAATGATTTCTGCTGCGAATCCTTGTCCCCTTGGTTGCTGTATTTGTAGGGGAGGAGATCGATGGAGATGGCGAGCCTGAGCGGATTGGTGAGGGTTCCTTTGTCTGTGATGCGGCCGGTCAGGGAGATGGCGCCCCGGTCTTCGCTGGCGGTGATCTCGAAGGTGGCGTCGCCGGTGGCCTTGCCGCGTATGGTCACCGGCTTGTCCGGGTCGATGGAGGCTGGGCTGTCGCTGGTGAAGGCGTCGTCAGCGATCATCTTGCGGACGGTGCTGCCATCAGGGAGGGTTTCGAAGATATCGAATTTCACCTTGACCGGATTGGTGACGGCGATGGGTGTGCCGTCGCGCTTGAGCGGTTCGATGAGGGCGTTACCCTTGGAGCTTATGCCGAAGCGGGCGGACTTGCTATCGTAGCCGAGGAAGGTTCCGAGCCACGGTTTTTCCTGGATCATGGGGAGATCAGCGTGGGAGGGAATGGCTGCGGCGAGGGAGATGATGGCGAGCAGTGGCGTTTTCATAATGTTACTCAAGGGTATCCGGGATGCTTCCGCAAGGAGGAAGCATCGATGGGCCAGCCATTGATGTCATCGCGCTACGATCTTTGATTCCGGTATGCTGCAATGAACATGAAGAGGCTGATACCAAAGAAAACGACGCCAACGCCGATGGTTTGGTTGCCAGTATAGACAGTGGTCACCGGGCTTGATCCATACCGTCCTATCCCTCCGGTGCTGGTGAGAGGTGTGGGTGAAAACACCGCGAGAATCCCTCCGAGGAAAAACATGAATCCCAGGGCCAGGAGACTTGGGATCCCGTCCTTGATCTTGCAGCGGCGAAAAAGCTTTGTTCTTCGTTTCCGCTCTGCAGGTAGCACTGGCCGCCTATGTAATTTTTTTGCCATGGGTTCTGCGGCTCATCGCTCCAATAGCACTTGATCCCCCAGCACCACCAGATCCACGCACCCGCTGAGCGTCCTTTCAAGAAACGGTGTGTTCTGGGATTTCGATTTCATGAAGTCCTTGGTGAAGGTGCTGGTGGCCATGCTTTTTTGGCTCAGGTGCTTGCGATGGAAATGAGCTCCAAGGAGTTTTTCCCCGATTTGATCGCAGCGGGATTGATGCGGCGGTCAAATGTGGCCAAGCTCGCATTGTTTGCGACAGCTACGGCGAGCAAATACAGATCGGCAACACTTGAGGGCGTGAGGTGCTTGGGCTCCAACAGGATGCTGTCATCGAGCAGGCTGGCATCATTCCCGCAGCGCCCCATCTCCATCTCAGCCACGAATTGTATCATGGCTACACGGGTTGCCCCAGTCGTTCCGAAACAGTTGGGATAATGGGGCTGGCTGGCGATGCGAATCACGCCATTCTCCACATGCGGACAAATCAGGAATCCAGCGGACGATTGTTTCTCAAGCCAACGATGTGCGTCCTGGTGATGGACGTGCCTCTGGTCGAGCAGGGCAAGAATGGTGTTGATGTCCGGAAGGAAAATCTTTTTCACGGCTCGTCGTAGAGAAGCTGTTCGATGATTTCCGGAGTCACTTCTCCAGATCCTTCCCTAACTGGAAAAAGGGTGATGCCGTTGCGACTGGGACGGGGCGGATCCGATGGTGCAAGACCTTTGCGGAAAATGGCGGAAACTACCTCACCGACAGGCTTTTTCTGCCGAACTGCAAGGGATTTGGCGATCGCCAGGACGTCGTCGTCGAGATTCAGGGTGGTTCTCATGGACGGAAGCATCACGCATCACGCATCAGATGTCAATGCGCAGGGATCTGATGTGCAGGCCCTACTTGCTACCTTTCCAGCAAGATCTCATCCCCCAGTATCACCAGATCCACGCGCCCGCTGAGCGTCTTTTCGAGGAAGGGGGTGTTCTGGGATTTCGATTTCATGAAGTCCTTGGTGAAGGTGCTGGTGGCCTCGGTGTTGAAGAGGGTGAGGTTGGCGGGTTGGCCTTCGGCGATAGTTTCCATACGATCGAGGAAGATTCCGCGTTTATTGAGAAATCTTGACGCAAAAGCGCCCCGAATCCTGAAATGATGCGAGGCGCTCGGCGATTCGTCGGTTGATTCCCATGCTAATTGCGCCGGCGGCGCAGGAGTCCCAGAACACCAAGCGCGGCAAGAAGTGCAACAGAAGGTTCGGGAACTGCGGTGACAACGATCGTGCCGCCAAAGTCCTGGTAGTTGGCTCCAAGGGCGGCTAAGCTGGTGCCCGTATATGTGCCTTCGGCTACGGCTCCGTTGACAAAATCGACCAATTTCCCTTGCGTGAAAGTCAGGGTTTGGCCGTTTTGCACCTTCAGGCTGGAAGCCGCTGTGGTCAGGTCGAGTCCACCGGTGAAAGTGTAATCGATTCCAAAAGCAATCCCCATGTCCTGGGTGACTCTGATATCGCCGGTGTAGGACAAGAGATTGGTGAATGTGACGACCCGTGTCCCGCCGTTGCCGAAAATGAGAATATCGCCAACTCCTGTCAAAGTACCCTGCAGCGTGAGATTTCGTCCGGAAAACCCGGATTGGAATGACGCTCCGTTGGAGTTGATGATGAACTGGGTGGCGATCATACTCGCGCTGGTCGCGGCGTTGGGGCCAAGGTTCAACGTGCCGCCGTCAAAGGTGATCGGTCCGTTGACTTGGGAAAAGTTAGGAGGAGGGGTGGTAGCGGTCTCCTGCGTCTTCATGAGCAAAGTTGTACCCGTAGGGATTTTGAGCGAGCCGCCAAGGAATATCGAGTTGCCCGTTCCTGACCCACCCCGAATCAACCCGGCAGTTCCTCCGGATCCGACAGCTGGGTTTAACTCATAATCATTTCCTGATGTAGGAGCGGTTCCTCCCCATGAAGCTGCGGCGTTCCAATCACCGTTAGCAGCGGATTGGACTATCGTTACCGCATTCGCGGAGGATAGGCCAACGCCGAGCAAGGCGCTTGCGAAGATACTCATTCGATTAGTTCTTTTCATTGTTAGTTGTTTGATTGATTTTTTTTATCAAAGGCGGGAACAATATTTTTCCAACGTTTGTCAAAATAACAAATCATTTTCCGTGCCATCGCAAGGAGTTTTTTGGGAATCGATATTCCTATTTTTGAGAGGTTCTGCTCGGTTGCTAGCGCTCCAAGATTAACTCATCCTCCAGCACCACCAGATCTACGCGCCCGCTGAGGGTCTTTTCGAGGAAGGGGGTGTTCTGGGATTTCGATTTCATGAAGTCCTTGGTGAAGGTGCTGGTGGCCTCGGTGTTGAAGAGGGTGAGGTTGGCGGGTTGGTCATCTTCGGCGGTCGGCATCTCCAAGCTTATGTGGTTGCTAGCAAATATCACAATACCACGCTACGTCTTTCGCATCGTTGACAATCCCGCCTTATGTGGGATTATCCCACCATGAAAGTGCTCACGGTTGATTCAAAACGCCGCCTCGTGCTCCCCGGAGCCACTCCCGGCGAATGTTACGCTGTCCGTCAATCCGGCTCCGGGCACTACGAGCTGGCCAAAGTCATCCCGGCACCGAAAAAGCGGAGAGCAAAACCTGCGGAGATCGATGCCTTGCTCGCTTCCTTCGCGCTCACCCCCAGCATGGGCTCACAACAACTCCGCACCCTCACCCGCGAGCCTTGATCCTGCTGGATACCAACGTGCTGATTGATGGGTTCGATCACTCAGCGCCACTGAACGGGTGGGCTTCCGGCCTGATCCGCAGCGGTCTGCTCGGTGATGGCGTCGCGGTGAATCCTGTGATTCTCGCCGAGCTTTGTGTCGGCGATCTGGTTCCTGAAACCGTCTCAGAACGACTCGAAGCCCTCGGGATCGTCATTTTGGATCTCCCGGCCGTCGCGAGTCTCCGCTGCTCCCACGCTTATGCGGCCTACCTGCGGAACCGCCGCAAACAGGATACGCCCGAAGCTCCGAAGATCCCGCTCCCGGATTTTTTCATCGGGGCGCACGCGTCCATATTGGATCTTCCGCTGGCCACCTCGGATGTCAGCCGATACCAGACTTACTTTCCGGAAATCAAACTTCTCTCTCCAGCAGGATCTCATCCCCCAGAACCACCAGATCCACGCGCCCGCTGAGCGTCTTTTCGAGGAAGGGGGTGTTCTGGGATTTCGATTTCATGAAGTCCTTGGTGAAGGTGCTGGTGGCCTCGGTGTTGAAGAGGGTGAGGTTCGCGGGCTGGCCTTCGGCGATGGTCGGCACTTCCAGCGACATGAGGCGGCGGGGCTCGGCGGAGTATTTTTTGACGAGGGTGTCCCAGCCAAATTTCCCGGGTTTGATGAAGTGGTGGTAGAGGGAGACGACCGCGGTATCGAGGCCGGTGATACCGTTCGGCGCGGAGACGAAATCCTGGGCTTTCTCGAAGGGGGTGTGCGGTGCGTGGTCGGTGGCGATCAGATCAAACGTGCCGTCGAGCAATCCCTCTAACAGGGCTTCGTTGTCCGCCTTCGTCCGCAGCGGCGGGTTCATCTTGTAGTGGGTGTCGAAGTCGCCGATGTGCTCGTCGGTGAAGAGGAGATGGTGGGGCGAGACCTCGGCGGTGACCTTTACATCGCCGCGTGATTTCCACCAGCGGATGGTTTCCATACCCATCTTCGAGGAAACATGCTGGATGTGGATGTGAGCGCCGGTGGCGTGGGCGAGGCGGATATCGCGGTCGATGATGATTTCCTCCGCGCAGGCAGGGGAGCCGCTGATGCCGAGCTTGTAGGAAACCGCACCATCATTGAGTGCACGCGGGCCGGCGAGCTCCGGAACCTCACAGTGTGAGGCGAAGAACATGCCGAACTCGGAGGCGTATTGCATGGCGCGGTAGAGGATGGAGGAGTTGAGCGTGGTGTCGCCATCGTCGGTGAGCATTTTCACGCCTGCCTCGCGCATCCCGTCGATGGCGGCGAGCTCTTTGCCTTCGCGGCCTTTGGTGACACAGCCGGAGGTGAAAATCGGGATGCGGGAATTGCGTTTCCCGGATTCAAGGATCGTCCTGACAGATGCGCCCGAGTCGAGGGCGGGGGAGGTGTTCGGCATCATCACGATCCCGGTGATCCCGCCATTGATCGCCGCCTCGGAGCCGGAGGCGATGTTTTCCTTCTGCTCCTGGCCCGGCTCGCGGAAATGGACGTGTGCATCGAAGAAGCCGGGGCAGAGGACGCCGCCCTTGCAGTCGATGGTGCGGCAGTCATTTGGTGCGGTGATGCCTTTTGTGATTTTCCGGATGATCCCATCCTGGATCAACACATCGGCGGAGAGGAGATCCGGGGATGATTCCGAGGCGATGCGGGCATTTTGCAGGAGCAGGCTCATGCCGGCGATGCTAAGATTCCAAGCGGAAAGCTCAAACCCCAAAAATGAAATCGGCAGACATCGAGGGGGGGATGTCTGCCGACTTGTATCCTTTGGGGGGAATTTGTTTTTGGGGGGATGTCTGCTTGAGGGAAGTGGGGGAAGTCCTCTCGCTGACAAGAAGAGATTGGCACGGAATCGTCTCATCTGGGATTACGTGATCACGCCGTTTTCGAAGATTTCCGGGAAAAATCCGTAACGACAACAGATGATCAAAGGAAAACCCCGGACAATGAACTTGTCCGGGGTTTCTGAGAAACGAAAGAGGAGCAGCCGAATCAGGCCGCGCGTTTACGGCGCAGGGCAAGACCGAGGAATCCGAGTACGGAGATGGCGAGTGAGGTAGGCTCGGGCACGGGGGTGACGGTTCCGTTGATGGAGAGGTTGTCGATGCCAGCGTGGTTGCCAGTCTCGTCAGCGCCCCCGAGTTCACCAGCGTCGATTTGGAGGCGATAGGTTCCTGTCGCGCTGAGTGCCACCGCGGAAGCGAACGTAAGCGTTACGGGGGTCGAAACCCCGGGGGATGCGCCGTTGAACACATCTACTGCCGAGACTGTCCCTCCGGCGACGGGTGTGTTGGAGGGATCAAAGAGCGTGATTGTAAAGTCAGACCTGCGGTTTACGTTTTGTACGCCACTACCGTTGATCGCCCAATGATCAAAGGTCACATCCGTCAAACTCACGACGTTCCCGGCTGTCACGGTGAGATTGACAGAGGTTCTCCAAAAGGTGTTGCCGTTGCCGACATTCAGCGCGGGGGCGAACTGGTTCTGGTTGAAGGTGTTTGTGTTGAATAAGTTCTGGGTTGTGGCAGTGGCTGCTACAAAGGCGGACATCGAGCCAGGGTCATTGACACCATTAAGAGTCCAGCCCAGATTCGATGCGGTGTTGGTAACGATCGTCTGACCATTGAAATTTGTCGAGGCGATCACGGCTGCGCCTGCAGAACCGATAGAGAGAGCCTGCGACGTGGCGGCGATGATGAAAAACAATCTCACTGTCGTTATCATGGTGTCCACATTTGTCGCTTTCATGAGATGGCTCAATGAAAAAATCAATATTTTCGTGTAAGGATTATTCCGGGTTCAGCGTCTGACGAATCTGAACCGTAGAAAAATCTAACGATCCCGAAGGATCTCGTTGTTGTCGCCCATGAGGAGGTTCTTGGGCTTGATCGGCTCATCGGTGTATCCGAAGGCCATGATGGCGACGCGCTCGCCCTTTTTGATCAGGTGGGCGGCGCCGCCGTTGATGAGGATTTTGCCGGTGTTGGGAGGTCCCTCAAGGACGTAGGTTTCCAGACGGGCACCGGTGGTGATGGAGGCGACCAGCACCTTTTCCCCGGGCCAGAGATCGGCTGCGTCCATGAGATCGCGGGGGATTTCTATGCTACCCTCATACTCCACATCCGCCTCTGTGATGACCGCGCGGTGGAGCTTTGATTTCAGAACCTCGCGGAGAGGAGGTTTTTCTGAGATGATCTTCTTGAACATTTCGCGGGGAACGAACACCCCGGAGGGCGTGGGAGTCAAGTTTTAGATGTATTGGAAACGCAGTGCGGAAAGGCAGAACAGGGTGGCGGTTTCCACGCGCAGGACGAGATCGCCGAGGGTGACGGGGACAAACCCGGCGGCGAGCGCGGCCTGCGTTTCCTCCGGTGAGAAATCGCCTTCCGGGCCGATGAGCATGGTGACGGAGCCAAGCTCCGGGTGGGCGGCGAGTGTTTCTCGGAAATTCAGGGTGTTATCGGCGAGGGAGGCGATGAGCCTCAGTGCGGAGGAATCGTGCTGCGCCAACCACTCACCGAAGGGCAGGGGGTCTTCGATGATGGGGATGGTGAACTGAGCGCATTGCTTGCAGGCTTCCAGCGCGGTGCGCCTCCATTTCTCCGCTTTCTCATCCCCTGGCGAGACGATCGTGTGCCGGGTGACGATAGGCTGGATTCTTGAAACGCCGAGTTCGACGGCTTTCTGTACGATCCAATCCATGTTTTTCCCTTTTGGGATCGCTTGGGCGAGGGTGATTTCCGGGAGAGGGGGCTCCTTGGCCTGCGCGAGATCGAGCATCAGGTCGACCCGCTGCTTGGAAACGGAAAGCACCTTCGCCTCCGCGAAATTCCCGAGTCCATCGAAGACGGTGATCCATTGGCCCGGCTGGATGCGGAGGACTTGCGTGAGGTGCTTGGCCTCATCGCCGGAGAGGTGGGGAGTTTCCGTCCATTCGGAAGGAGGGAGGTAGGAGCGAGGCATGGACTCTCAAATTTCAATTTTCAACTCTCAAGGAAGAGGGGCGACCAAAGATCGCCCCCACATTCAGAGCCTGAGGAATGTTTCCAGCATCTGCTTTCCATGCTCGGTGAGGATGGACTCCGGGTGGAACTGGACGCCGTGGACGGGGTGTTCCTTGTGGCGGAGGCCCATGATCTCGTTTTCGGCGGTCCATGCGGTGATTTCCAGGCAGTCTGGGAGGGTCTCGCGTTTCACGATGAGGGAATGGTAGCGCGTGGCTTCGAAGGGATCGGGCAGGCCGGCGAAGACGCTGGTGCCGTTGTGGTGGATGGGCGAGGTCTTGCCGTGCATCAGCCTGTCGGCGCGGACGACATCGCCGCCATAGACCTGGCCGATGGACTGGTGGCCGAGGCAGACACCGAGTATGGGCGTTGTGGCTCCCATTTCCCGGATGAGATCGAGGGAGATGCCCGCCTCGTTCGGCGTGCAGGGGCCGGGGGAAATGCAGATCCGCTGCGGGGCGAGGGCTTTCACCTCGTTGACGGTGAGTGCGTCGTTGCGGAAGATTTTCATCTCCACGCCCAGCTCGCCGAAGTACTGGACGAGGTTGTAGGTGAATGAATCGTAGTTATCGAGAATGAGTAGCATCTGGGGGAAACCCTAAATTTCAAAATTCAAAGCTCAAGGAAGATGTAAGCGCTGTTTGGGACAGGTTTGCGCCTAGTGGCGTTCGAGGATGGTGACCAGTTTCCGCGATGCGGCGGAGTGCGGGGAGTCCTGACCGAGGGATTTCGTGAATCCGGCGAGAGCGCGCCTTGCGTATGCCAGGGCTTCGCCGGTATCGCCCTGATTGGCGAGGGCCAACGCCAGGTTGTGGCATGAGAGGGAGACATCATGGTGGTCGGAGCCTAGCAACCGTTCGCGTACGGTCAGTGCGGCGCGGATCTGCCGCACGGCCTCAGCGTTGTTGCCTTGGGAACGGAGTGCCTTGGCGAGGTTGTCGCGGCAGGAGAGGGTCTCTGGGTGCTCCGCGCCGAGGAGGCGCAGGCGGATGGCGAGGATGGCGCCGTATTGCTCGGCTGCCCCGGAAAAGTTGCGCTGTGCGCTGAGTGTTATCGCAAGGTTGTTGCGGCTGAAAAGCGTATCGGGATGTTCCTCTCCGAAGATGCGCTGGTTGATCGCGAGGACGGTGCGGTGTTGCTCTTCCGCATCGCTGTGATTGCCTTGGGAATTGAGTGTTGCGGCGAGGTTGTTGCGGCTTGTCAGGGTGCTCGGGTGCTCTTCGCCAAGGGTTCTCAGCCGGATGGCGAGGACGGCCCGGTGCATTTTCTCAGCCTCGGCGTGTTTTCCCTGGGAGTTGAGTGCGTTTGCGAGGTTGTTCGAGCTGCCGAGCGTGTCGGGATGCTCCGTTCCGAGATGTTTCTCGTAAACGGGGATGACCTGCGAGAGGGTTTGCTCCACGACGGGGTATTGCCCGTTGTATGTGAGGGCGTAGGCGAGCATGTGCTGGATGCGGGCCCATTCAAGGGGATCGCGCTCTAGGGAGGTGAGGGCGGCGGCTGCACGGTACAGCTCCACGGCGCGGGCGAACATGATTTGGGCGGTGGCGAATTGCGCGGCACCCTCGAGCGCCCGGATGCGGTAGGTGCGGAAATCGGAGGCGTCCCCGGCGGCGCCCTCCGTGTCCGTGCTGAGCCTGGACTCCTCCCTGAGGAAGAGTTCCTCGGCCTCGTCGAATTTGTTGAGAGCGTATGCGGCGGAAGCTCTCATGACGGGGCTGCTGCCCGTGCTGGTGTAGGTGTCGAGGGCGTAGCTCGGGAGGCTTTCTGCGAGCGTTCCGGGCGTTAGCCCGAGTTCGGCCTCAAGGAGAGAGTAGGCGCGGGCGCGGATCTCAGCGAGTGTGAGCCTCTCACCGGGTATGCGGGAACGGCTTTCGGCATCGGCAAGACCCAGCAAGACCTTCTCCATCCGGTTTGCAGGGGAGATGACACCGGCCGCACCATTGGCCAGGCCAGCCGGAGCGATCTCAGCTGTGGCATGTCGGGGCGCCGCGGTGTGGACGGGGTTACCGGATTTTCCCCGACTCAGGACACCCCATGCGGTGCCTGATATTGTTAAAACGGACAGGGCGGCGAGTGCTGCCGTCCGTCGCCGGTTTCGGCGCCTGAGACTGGAGAACTCCTCGCAGATCTTGCGGACGACGCTCTCCGTTGTTTGCGGGGAAGAGCTGGTTTGGAACAGGCCGCTGCGTTTCCCGATCCCGGCGCGGTAGCGTGCCTGCAGTTTTTGGAACTGCTCGGACTCGTAATGCCCGCCGTCCGTCGGGTGGGAAGCGTCGAGGATGATGTATCGCACCGGTTTTCCCTTGTTCTCTGCGTAAAGCGCTTCGTAGGCGGTGTAAGATATGGAGCCGAATTCCTCGTCATCTTCATCCGGGGCGGGGCCGTAGCTGTGCCCGATGATCTGGATGACCGAGTAACACCGATCAACCCGCTTGCGGATGGCCGCCTTCGCATCCCCCTCTGCCTCAGGCGGCTGATCCCGCCACTCGGGCTGGTAGCCGGATGCGCTTACGGTGTTGGCAGCGAGATATCTGGCGCATTGGAGCTCCCTGCCAACGGCGGAGATGAGGATGATTGGGCGGGGCACTTCAGGTTTTCGCTTTCAAGATTCCAACATGAGGGAATGCAACCATGCGCCGGTGGATTCGGTCCGGCTTCAGCTCATGGGCGTGAAAATTAACAGCGGACTGCGGCCATGGCTAGCGGGAAAGGCGGGTTGTGGCATCGAGTCATGGGCAGTCATGGAAATCGCTTGAATGTCCCACCCCAGGCGACGGGTCTGACATCGTCGCTATCCCGTGATTGTCTTGGCCAAGGCGATGGCTCGGAGGAGGGCTTTGGATTTGTTGACGGTCTCGTTGTATTCGTAGGTGGGATCGGAATCGGCGACGACTCCGGCACCGGCCTGGACGTGGGCTTTGCCGTCTTTCAAAAGGCAGGTGCGGAGGGTGATGCAGGAGTCGTGGGAGCCATCGAAGCCGAAGTAGCCGACGGCGCCGGCGTAGGCGCAGCGCTTGTTCTTTTCGAGCGAGTTGATGATCTGCATGGCGCGGATCTTGGGGGCTCCGGAGACGGTGCCTGCGGGGAAGGTGGCGCGCAGGACGTCGTAGGCGGTGTGGGAAGGGTCGAGCTCGCCATGCACGTTGGAGACGATGTGCATGACGTGGCTGTAGCGCTCGATGATCATGAAATCGTCGACCGTGACCTTGCCGTGTTTGGCGATGCGGCCGACATCGTTGCGGGCCAAGTCCACGAGCATGAGGTGCTCGGCGCGTTCCTTGGGATCGGCCAGAAGATCGGCGGCGAGGGCGTCGTCCTCCTCCGGGGTTTTCCCCCTCCAGCGGGTTCCTGCGATGGGGCGGATGTCGATGCGTCCGGCGATGGAGCGGACGTGGACTTCCGGCGAGGAGCCGACGAGGGCGAAGCCGTCCATTTCAAGGACGAACATGTAGGGGGAGGGGTTGACGTGGCGGAGGGCGCGGTAGAGATCGACGGGGGATTGGTCGAAGTCCGCGGTGAAACGCTGGGAGGGGACGAACTGGAAGATGTCGCCGGCCTTGATGAACTCCTTGCCGTCGCGGACGATCTGTTCGTATTCCGCTTGGGTTGTGTTGGAAACGGCGGGTTCCTCGGTGATTTTGGCGAGGCCGTTGAGGGCGGGGATGTGGAGCGGGCGGTTGAGGATTTCCACGATGGCATGGATGCGTCCGGTGGCGGCGGCGTAGGCTTCCTCGGCGGTGGGGTGCTCCTCCAGAAACGCGTTGGCGATGATCTGGACGCGGCGCAGGCGGTGGTCGAAGACGACGAGCGTGTCGGCGAGCATGAAAAGCGCGTCGGGGATGCCGAGGGTGTCGGGCGGGGAGTCCGTCAGGGTCGGCTCGAACTGTCGGACGGCGTCATAGGAAAGGTATCCTACCATTCCGCCGGAGAAAGGCGGGAGGGCGGGGTTCGGGACGGGCTTGAAGGGCGCCATCTCGCGCTCGAGGGCGGCGAGGACGTCGTCGGGGGCGGTGAGGCTGCGGGTCTTGTTGCCTTCGGTGATGGTGATTTCTTTCCCGTTAGCGGAGAAAATGCGTTTCGGGCCGGAGCCGATGATGGACCAGCGCCCGCCCTTGTCGGTGGCTTCGGCGGATTCGAGGAGGAAGGAATGCTTCGCGTCGCGGAGCTTGAGATAGGCGGAGAGCGGCGTCTCGAAATCTGCGGCGAGCTGTGTGAACACGGGCACGACGTTTCCCTGTTGGGAAAAGGCGGTGAAAGCTTCCAGGGATGGCTCGACGGGGATCAGGGACACGGGGGGAGGATGGGGCAAAACTCCAAACTTTAAACTTCAAATTTCAAGGAAGCCCGGGATTTGGCCGACTCTTTGCGGTCGTTAGGGAGCACGGCTTTCCGCATTGCGTTTTTGCGGGGTGGGGGGAATGTAGGCGCCGTGGCGATTGGCTTGGAAGAATTGAAAAGGAAACTGCCGGAGGGCGGGTTGTTTGGAGGCGGGGCGTGGCAGTGGTCGCCGGAGCCGTTGAGGCTGAGTGCGGCGGAGGCGAAGGAGGTGGTGGCGATGGGGCACACGTTGGCGAAGTTCCAGCAAGCCTGCGATCTGCTGTATCGGCGCTCGGCGGCGGGGAAAATTTTCCCATGGTTGGCGGAATTGCTCGATGAGGGTAAGCCGGATTGGCTGGCGGTCTTGCAGCGCGAGGCGGGGATGATGGATCAGTTTCCGAGGGTGATACGGCCTGACCTGATGTTTGCGAAGGGGCGCTTCGCGGTGACGGAGCTGGACGGTGTGCCGGGCGGCATGGGGATTACGGCGTGGCTTTCCAAGGTCTATTCCGAAGCGGGATATGAGGTGCTCGGCGGTGCGGAGGGCATGGTCGAGGGGTTCCGATCCATCATGCCGGATGGTGGGGATATCCTGGTGTCCGAGGAGGCGGGGGACTATCGGGCGGAGATGGACTGGCTGGCGGGAAGGCTTGGGGAGGGGTGGAAGACGGAAAGTGCGGAAGAGTATGAGGAATGCGGGCGTGACATCTACCGCTTCTTCGAGCTGTTCGATTGGGAGTCCATGCCGAATTTCCGCAAGCTCGCGGAGCGGTCGGCGAAGGGAGGGGTTCGCGTCACCCCGCCTTTCAAGGCCCACCTTGAGGACAAGCTCTGGCTGGCCTTGTTCTGGTCGCCCGCGCTGAAGAAAACCTGGGAGCAATCGCTGCGCGGGAGTCAGTTGCGGCGGTTGCGGGAGCTGATTCCCTTCGGCTGGGTGCTCGATCCCGAGCCGCTGCCGCCGCACGCGGCCTTGCCACGGATCAACGCCCATTCGTGGGATGAGGTGGCGGAATTTTCCCAGAAGGAGAGGCAGCTGGTGCTCAAGATCAGCGGATTCCACGAAACGGCTTGGGGCTCGCGGGGTGTGTTCATCGGGCATGATCTTTCGTCGGCGGAGTGGAAGGAGCGGCTGGGCGCGGCGCTGGCGCAATCGGCGGAGCAGCCATGGCTGATGCAGGAATTCCACGAGGGCAGGCGCTTCGAGCATCCGGTCTATCAGGAGGATGGCGGCGTGAGGATGACCGAGGTCAGGGCGCGGCTGTGCCCGTATTTTTTCACGGACAGGAGCGGCGAGACGAAGTTCGGCGGCTGCCTTGCGACGCTGGTGCCCGCGGACAAGAAGAAGATCCACGGGATGAGCGATGGGGTGCTGGTGCCGTGTGTGGTGGGGGAGTGATTTCCCTCAGGCCGCCTTCGGCTCGGCACTCACAAAGGAGAGTTTCGGCCAGCAGGATGCCAGCGCGAAACGCGTGCCGACAATCGCTCCCCCGATGGAGCGGATTTTTGCGAGCTGTCTGCTAGCGGTTTGCGAGCCGGTTCATGGGAACTCATGTTCTGTTGGAGCGGATGTGATCGCGGATTTCAGTGCTGAGATCCGCGATGCGCGAGCTGAGGGTGTGGGTGAGTTCCGTCAGTTCCGTGTTCTTGCGCATGAGGTCGAGGAGGATTTCGAGATTCGCGTTTGCCTGTGCCTGGGACAATTCCCCCATCCTCGCAAGTTCCTCACGGTGGAGCGCATCGCTTTCCACGTTTGCCTTGTCGCGATCCGCCTGGCGGGTCTGGGCGAGCAGGATGAGCGGTGCCGCGTAGGCCGCCTGCAAACTGAAGGCGAGGTTCAGCAGGATGAACGGGTAGAGGTCGAAGCGGACGACACCCGCCGCGTTGAGGATGATCCAGGCGCCGACGATAACCGTCTGGCTGATGATGAAGGTGGGCGTGCCGAAAAAGCGGGCGAAGGATTCCGCTTTTTTCCCGAAGCCATCAGAGCCGAAGGCCGATGTGAGATGGTGGCTGCCGATGTGGAAGCGCAGGTGGTGTTTTGCCTTGGGGGTGGTTGGAAGGGAGGGGGCTTCGTTGTTCATGGCTAGCTGTCAGTGTGAGCAGTCCGCGATGGATATCGAGGGGAATCGCCTTTGCCAGATGACGGCAGGCTGGTCGGATGGGGGCAGGCCGGGCGCCGGAGTGGTCAGACCCTGTCCGCATGCTCGATGGCATCGCAGACGGCGGGGAAGATCTGGCGTTTGCGCGAAACCACGCCTGGGGCGAGGTAGAGGTTCTCATCGATGCGGTTGAACGGAAGCGCGGCGATGACATTTTCCGGGCCGACGGCGAGCACCATGCTCTTGAGCAGCGCCACATCGGTGACGACGAGGACGGCAATGTCATACCCCTTGTCATACTGGAGCGTGCGCAGCGCGGTTTCCAACTCCTCGCGGCGTGCCTTGAAGCCGTGCAAGTCCCGTTCCTCGACCTGCGAGATGCTGATGAACTTGCCCTGCTCGTTGAACTCCTTCCGATCCGTGTGGATGATCTCGTCGGTCGTGCCGTTGGCGATGAGTGAGCCGACGGCGAAAAATTCCTCGGCGAATTCCTTGGCATCCACGCGTGCGATTCCGCTCAGCCAAGTGAGCATTTTCTGGTCGAGCTTGGTGGTGGTCGGCGAGGTCAGGCAGAGGGTGTCGGAGACGATGCCGCCGCAGAGGCAGAGCGCGACTCCCGGCGCGGGGATCAGATCGCGGTGGAAAAATTTCCGTGCGACGAGTGTGCTGGTGGATCCGACCGGCTCGTTGAGGTAGCGGATCGGCTCGCGGGAGACGAGGTCGCCGGAGAGGCGGTGGTGATCGATGACTTCGGTGATCGTTGCTTCCTCGATCCCGGAAATCGCCTGGGCGTATTCGTTGTGATCGACCAAGGCGAAGCGCAGCCGGGGGGGATCGACGAGATCCGATTTCGCGATCACTCCGAGCATCTTGTGTGAGCCGATTTCCATGACCGGAAGAGATCCCTGGTCCGCGGAGACAAGCTGCTTGCGGAGTTTGGAGACCGGCTCGATGTCGTTCACGGAGATGAAATTGGTTTCCATCACGTGGCGGACGGTGCGGGAGCAGCGGATGAGGGTGTTGGCGCTCGCCGTGTCCTGGCGGCAGCGGAGCAGGACCGTGCCCTTGGCGATGGCGAAGTCCTTGATTTCCTGGGAGATCTTGTTCATCCCGGTGACAAGCAAGGCGCGGGCGCCTTTCTCGATGGCGAGCCTCTGGACGATGGGGCGGTCGCCGCAGATGACGAGGAACTGGCCGACGTTGCCGTCGCTTGTCGCCTCATCGAGGCGCGATTTCACCGTGTCCTGGGAGGAGGCGCCGACAAGGAGGATGAGATCCTCCTCCGCGTCCTGATCGCAGATGCCCGCGCCGTGGCTTTCCGCATCGAGGGTGGCGGCGAGGTTGTGCAGGGAGGCATGCACCGTCCTCACGCTGAGTCCCTCCGTGTTGTCGGGCAGGAGGAGTTTCAGCAGGTTGATGTATTGGAGCATGCCTGCGACCGAGCCGTCGTCGTTGATCACGGGGACGCAGCGTATCCCTGCCGCAAGCATGCGGTTGTAGGCGGTCAGGAAAGTGTCGGAAGGCCGCACTTGGATGACTTCCCTCTTGCAGATCATCCCGGAGGTGGTGCGGGCATCGGTCAGCAGCAAGGGTGCATCGAAGCCCGCCTTTTCCAGCACCCATTTCGTCCGTTGGGAAACCTCCCCGCAGCGGGCTGCGATGGCTTCCGGCTCTTCGCCGCTGGCACGCAGCAGGGCGGCATGGCCGATGGCCGAGCACACGGCATCTGTGTCCGGGTTCTTGTGGCCGATGACGTAGAATGGTTCCATGGCTGGATAAAAGCTGAAAATCTGAAAACTGGAACGCTGAAATACGCGTTGGATGAATTACATCCTGTCCGGGCAGCGGATTCCAAGCAGGCCGAGGCCTTTTTCAAGCACCTTGGAGCTCAGTTCGCACAGGGCGAGGCGGCTGGAACGGATCGGCTCCTCCGATTTCAGGACCGGGCAGGCCTCAAAGTAGGAATGGAAGGCGCGGGCCAGCTCAAGCAGGTAGTTCGCCAGCAGGTTGGGCCTATGGTCTTCGAGGACGAAGGGGACGACCTCGCCGAAGCGGGAAAGCAGGCGGGCGAGGTGGATTTCCTCGGGTTTTTCCAAAACGATGGTCGCCGATTTCCCGTCGAACCCGCCTTCGAGTTTCCGGAAAATGGAGCGGATGCGGACGTTGGAATACTGTAGGTAGGGGGCGGTGTCGCCGTTGAGCGCGAGCATCCGGTTCCATGCGAAGACGTAATCCGTGAGGCGGTTCTGGGAGAGTTCCGCGAATTTCACCGCACCGATCCCGACGATTTCCGAAATCTCCTTCGCCTCCTCGCCGACGAGATCCGGGTTCTTCTCGGCGATGGCTGCGGCGGCGCGCTCGATGGCTTCCTCCAGCACATCGGTGAGGCCGACGTTGTCCCCGGAGCGGGTTTTCATGAGCTTGCGATCCTCGCCGAGGATGGATCCGAAGGCGATGTGGCGGAAGTCGCCGGTCTTGCCCCAGCGGGCGGCGGCATCGAAGAGCTGGCGGAAATGGAGCTGCTGCGGGACGCCGACGACATACCAGACCTGGTCGGCGTTCCATTCGTCGATGCGGTATTTGATCGTGGCGAGATCGGTGGTGGCGTAGAGGAATCCCCCGTCGGCCTTGCGGATGATGGCGGGGTTGTCGGTCCAGCCGTCCTCCTTGTGGACCTTGAACGGGTCTTCGCCCGGTGGCTTTTCCCCCCCGGAAAACACGCAGACCGCCCCGTCGCTCTCGCGGGCCAGGCCTTTTTCGAGGAACTCATCGACGAGGCCGGGGAGCATCCCGTTGTAGAAACTCTCGCCCAGCCAGTGGTCGAATTTCACATCGAGGCGATCGTAGATTTTCTGGAGACCGGCCTTCGAGACATCGATGCACTGCTGCCAGATTGTGAGGTTTTCCGCGTCGCCGGCCTGGAGTTTCACCAGCTCCGCCTTGCAGGTATCGAGGACGGCGGGATCGTCCTTGGTGGCGGCGTTGACCTCGCGGTAAACGCGCACCAGTTCCGCGATGGGATCTTTCTCCAGCGCACCGTGATCGAGCCGGGTTTTCCAGCCGTGCAGGATCATGCCGAACTGCGTGCCCCAATCGCCGATGTGGTTGTCGGCGATGACCTCGTAGCCGAGGAAGCGCGCGATGCGGCAGAGCGAATCCCCGATGATCGTCGAGCGGATGTGGCCGACGTGCATTGGCTTGGCGACATTCGGGGCGGAGAAATCGATGACCACCCGCTTGCCTTCGCCCGGTTCCGGCACGCCCAGCCTGTCGTCCTTGAGCAAGGCCTCCGCATGGGCGGCGTAAGCTGCGGGAAGGATGCGGAAATTGATGAAGCCCGGCCCGGCGATGTCCGCTGTGGCGAGGTCGCCGAGATCGATGGCATCGATGACCTGTTGGGCGAGGGCGCGGGGATTTGTCTTCTGCTTTTTGGCCAGCACCATCGCGGAGTTGCTCTGGTAATCGCCGAAGCGCAGGTCGGCGGCCGCTTCGATGTTCGGCGGTGTGGCTTCGCCAAGGACGGATTCAAGCGCGCCGGACAGCCGGGATTCGAGATTCTGGAGGAGGGTCATGCAGGGAAGGAAATGCTGGAAGGCTGGAAACTGAAACGCTGGAACCCGGTGGGCGGCCTCAGGCGGATTGCTCTGTGCGGATCGGCTTCGGATCGAGGATCGCAAGGATTTCGTCGCGGCATCCGGCGGTTCCAAGTTTGCGGCGCACCTCGGAGTTGGTGAACATTTTCGCGATCGCCGCCAAGGTGCGGAGGTGCAGGTGGTAGTCCTTGCGGGGGACGATGAAGAGGATGATGAAATGGACGGGGGCGTTGTCGAGCGCTTCGAAGTCGATCCCGGCCTTGGATCTTCCGAGAACCGCCACCACTTCCTCCATCGTATCGGAAAAGGTGTGTGGGATGGCCACGCCCGAGCCGATGCCGGTGCTGACCTGAGCCTCGCGCTCTTCAAGGGCGGTGAGGATGTCTTCCCGGCATTCCTTCGGGATGTCGCCTTTTTCGGAAAGGAAATCCACCAGCTCCACGATGGCGGGCCAATGCTCGGTGGCCTTCATATCCAGCAGGATATGATCGATGTCGATCAGTTTGGCCAACTTCATGGAAACGCTTGTCCGGGTGCGGACGGGGAGGGGGATTATCGGCCTCACAACGAATTTGCAAGGACATTTCCCGACATCAGAATAACCCCGGTCTGCCCGAAAGAAAGTCCCGGAAAGGGATGCGCCCGATTTCTTAACCTTGCACGAAGCGGCAATGGGCGGCATGGAGGGGGCGGGCAGCGTCCCGCGAAAACTATCATGCGGAAAGTGATCATCATCGGCACGAGGGGCAGCGATCTGGCGCTGGTGCAGGCCACGGCGACGGAAGGCTTGCTCCGGGCTGCCTTTCCGGATGTCGTTTTCCGCCGGGAAATCATCAGCACCACCGGCGACCGTAGGACGGATGTCTCGCTCGCCGATGTCGCCAAGGCGGAGGGGACTTTTGACAAGGGCGTTTTCATCAAGGAACTCGAGGAGGCGCTGGCGGATGGCTCCATCGACATCGCCGTGCACAGCCTCAAGGACATGCCGACGGTGGTGGATGCGCGCTTTGCCATGGTCGCGACCCTGGAGCGCGCCCCCGTCCGCGATGTGTTGCTGACAAAGACCGGCGGCGGGCTCGCTGGCCTGAAACCGGGGGCGAAAGTAGGCACCAGCAGCGTGCGGCGCGCGAAGCAGATCGAATTCCTCCGCCCGGATCTGGAACTCCTCGATCTCCGGGGAAATGTCCCTACCCGTGTGATGAAACTCGCCGAGCATCAGGATTACGATGCCATCCTGCTCGCCGAGGCCGGGCTGGTGCGGCTGGGCTTTCTCCCCGAGATCGCCCCGGACGGTGACGAGACCGTGAACCATTTCCCCAACGTGCATGCCACCCGCCTGCCGGAGAGCGATTTCTATCCCGCCGCAGGCCAAGGCGCCATCGGCCTCGAGATCCGGGACGGCGATGCGGATGCCTTGGCTTTCGCAAAAGCCATCAACCATCCCGCGACATGGGCAAAAGCCACCGCCGAGCGCGAGTTCCTGCGGCTCCTGGATGGCGGCTGCCACACCCCGGTCGGGGTGTATTCATATCTCGATGGGGAAACGATCCGCCTCTTCGCCCGCGTCTTCCCGGATGAGGGCGGCACCCCGCGCACCGGCCACGCTACCGGCACAGACCCGATAAAAACCGCCCACGAACTTTTCCATACACTCACATGACCACCCAAGGAATCTGCTATCTCGTCGGCGCCGGCCCAGGCGATCTCGGTCTCGTCACCCTCCGCGCGAAGGAGTGCATCGAAACCTGCGACGTGCTCGTCTATGACGCCCTGAGCAGCCCCGAGCTCCTGCGCTGGACAAAGCCCGGCTGCGAGAAAATCTACGTCGGCAAGCGCGCGAAAGACCATGCCGTCCCGCAGGATCAGATCAACCAGATCATCGTGGATCATGCGAAGAACGGCAGGATCGTCACGCGGCTCAAGGGCGGGGATCCGATGATTTTCGCCCGCGGCGGCGAGGAAGCCGCCGAGCTTGCAGAGGCAGGCGTCGCCTTCGAGATCGTCCCCGGCATCAGCTCCGCCATCGGCGGCCCGGCCTATGCGGGCATCCCTGTCACGCACCGCGATCACAACACCCAGCTCACCATTTTCACCGGCCACGAGGATCCGACGAAGGGCTACTCGTCCATCGACTACGCCCAGCTCGCGAAGACCCCGGGGACGAAGGTTTTCCTCATGGGCGTCGCCCGCCTGCGCGAGATCACATCCTCGTTCATCTCGAACGGAGCCGAAAAGGATACCCCGATCGCCCTCGTCCGCTGGGCGACGACCGGCTCGCAGTGGACCATCGTCGGCACCCTGGAAACCATCGCCGACATCGCGGAGAAGGAGGGCTTTTCCTCTCCCGCCGTGGCTGTCATCGGAAACGTCGTCAACGAGCGTGCGAAGATCAATTGGTTCGAGAAACGCCCGCTGTTCGGGAAGAAAATCGTCGTCACCCGCACCCGCGAGCAGGCCGGCGATCTCAGCAAGCGGCTCCAGAACCTCGGCGCGGATGTGATCGAGCTTCCCACGATCCGCATCGAGCTCCCGGAGGATCGCGAGGGCTTCGCCGAAGGCGTCACCCACGCCCACGAATACGACTGGCTCGTCTTCACCAGCCCGAACGGGGTCGAGAAATTCTTCGACGCATTCTTCGCCACCTACGAGGACGCCCGCAGCCTCGGCAATCCCAAGATCGCCGCCATCGGCCCCGGCACGGCGGCGAAGATCCGCGAATACCGGATCGGCGTGGATCTGCTGCCGAAGCAGTTTGTCGCCGAAGGGCTCATCGAGGCGTTCAAGGAAATCAACGTCGAGAACCAGACCATGCTCTGGGTGAAGGCCGCCGAGTCCCGCGACGTGATCTACGACGGCCTCATGAAACTCGGCGCCATCGTGGACGAATGCATCGCCTACCGCACCGTTCCGGAAACGGACGACTACACCGGCGCACAGGCGAAGTTCATCGAGGACGGCGCGGACATGGTCACCTTCACCTCCAGCTCCACCGCCGAGCACTTCTTCGCCCTCGACCTCCCATGGCCGGAACGATGCGTTGCCGCAAGCATCGGCCCGGTGACTTCCGCGACGCTCAAGGAACTCGACCACAAACCCGCCGTCGAAGCCGCACAGCATGACATCCCGGGTTTGGTGAAAGCGATCACGGACTACTTCGGGAGATAGACGGGTCAAGATACCCCGTTACGCCGCCACCCCACGGATGAACGTCTCCACATAGTCCACCACCTTTTCCAGCACCCGCTTCCGGGTGGGGCCACGTTCTAGTATTCCCAGCGGCTTTTTGATCAGATCCACGATATCGGGGTCTGGCAACGGCTCCTGGCCGGTATAGACGTAGCGGTCGATGACTTGCTTGAGCTTGTCCGCATCGAGCTGTTCTTCCTTCACCAGTTGGTCGAATGCTGCGGCACGTTCGATCTCCCAGAAATCCTCGAAGCTGTCGGGGATCTCGGCGGAGGAGTCGAGTTTCGGCAAGTTGCTGTCGATGAACTTCTGGATCAGCTCTCGTTTGCTGCGGAGTTCGATGTCGCCCGCCACGCTGTCGAGGATGAGCTTGCGGATGCCGGCCTGCTCTGCCTCGTCCGCGTCGTAGAGCCTTGCCAGCAGGGTGAGGATGTATTGGACGTTGATCACGTCTCGGTGGATCAGCTCCAGCTCGAAGTCCACGTCCGCGAGGATGGAGGCTTTCTCCTTGGTGTTGTCCGTCTTGACCTTGTCGTAGAGATCCAGATAGGCGCTTCGGTAGTCGGCGAAGCGTTGGGCGGGCAGGGTCAAATCACCGTCGTCGAACTCTGAGAAGGATTCGAGGATGTTCCGCAGGCGCATCAGCTCACGGAAGATTTTGACGAACTTCAGCTCCTCCTCCTCGTCCTTCAGATCCTTCACGCTCTTCACCGTGGGCGTGAGCGCCAGCAGATGCATCACGGCTTCGTTGAAGGCTTTGACGTATTCGTCATAGGGCGGCACGAAGATCTCCTCCTTGGCGTGGACATTGGAGAACAGCGCGATGGCCTCATCGGTGCGCTTCTTGAGGTTGCGGAAGACCACGATGTTCCCCTGGCTCTTCACCTCGTTGAGGATGCGGTTGGTGCGGCTGTACGCCTGCACCAGTCCGTGGTAGCGCAGGTTCTTGTCCACGTAGAGCGTGTTCAGCGTCTTGCTGTCGAATCCCGTTAAAAACATGTTCACCACCAGCAGGATGTCCACCTTCCGCTCCTTCACTTTC
Organism: Akkermansiaceae bacterium; assembly: GCA_017798145.1. Taxonomy (NCBI): domain Bacteria; kingdom Pseudomonadati; phylum Verrucomicrobiota; class Verrucomicrobiia; order Verrucomicrobiales; family Akkermansiaceae; species Akkermansiaceae bacterium. Next base: position 4,024,369 of record CP059069.1, read on the forward strand.
CTGGCGATGTCCTGATAGTAGTTGTAAAAGCTCTGGGTGTCCTTGGTGGAGAAGTTCGTGCCGAACATCGCGTTGTAGTCGGAAATGAAGCCGTCCAGCTTCTCCCGCGTGTGCGGATTGCCGCCCTCGCCACCGATGATCTCGCCGCCTTCGTCGAGGATGCCGTCGGCATCCTTGTCCTCCTCGTTGCTGGTGTAGCTGAAAATGGTGGCGATCTTCAGCTTGTGCTTCCCTTCCGCCTTCCGCTTGGCGAACAGCTCGTAATACTTGATCAGCACGTCCACCGAGCTGACGCACATCATCGCGGTGAACTCCTTGTTCCGGGTCTTCACCGCGTGATTAGCTATGATGTAGTCGGTGATCTTCTCCAGCCGTGCCGGGGACTCCATGAGTTCCTTGGTATCGATCCCCTCCACCTCGATGTCCACTTCCGTGGCGGTGCCGGGCTTGCGCTTGTATCGACCCACGTATTCCACGGCGAATTTCAGTACGTTCTCGTCCTTGATCGCATCCGTGATCAGATAGCTGTGCAGCTTCTTGTGAAAGAGATCCTTGGTCGTGCGGTTGACGCCGCTCCCTGACTTTTCAACAACCCGATAGGGCACGGGGTCTTCCGCCGCCATGCTGACCCCATAGGTTTCCGTCTTGTGCGACCGCGCCGCCTTCATCGGAGCCGCGTTCTCGGCGAAGATCGGCGTACCGGTGAAACCGAACATCTGGTGATTGCGAAAAAACTCCGTGATGCGCTTGTGCGTGTCGCCGAACTGGCTGCGGTGGCACTCGTCGAAGATGAAAATGATCCGCTCGTCCCGCAGCTTCTCCATCTGCGCGAGATACTGCGGCTTGCTGATGGCGGTGTTCAGCTTTTGCAGGGTGGTGACGATCAGCTTGGTGTCGTCGGTGAACTGCTGCACCAGCTTGCTGGTGTTGTTGGTGCTGTCCACGCTGCCTTTGCTGAAGCCGTTGAACTCCTTGATCGTCTGGTAATCCAGATCCTTCCGATCCACGCAGAAGACCACTTTATAGACGCTCGGCAGGCCGGTGATGATCTGCGCCGCCTTAAAGGAAGTGAGCGTCTTGCCGCTGCCCGTGGTGTGCCAGACGTAGCCGTTCGGGTCGGTATCCGGCGGATGGATCACCCGTTCCACGATCTCCACGGCTGCGTAGAACTGATACGGGCGCAGCACCATCAGGATCTTGTCCGTCTCGTTTAGCACCGTGTATTTGCCGATCATCCCTCCCAGATGCTCCCGGTTCAGGAAAGCCGTGGTGAAGGCGGGTAGCTCGCGGATCGTCTTGTTGTCTTCGCTTGCCCAGTAAAAGGTTTGCTTGAAGGACTGTTTCCGGGCGTTGGCGTAATACTTCGTGTTCACCCCGTTGGAGATCACGAAGAGCTGCACGAAGTGGAACAGTCCCTGCGCGCTCCAGTAACTGTGCTTCTGGTAACGCTGGATCTGGTTGAAAGCCTCCTTCATCTCCAGCCCGCGCCGTTTAAGCTCGATCTGCACCAGCGGCAGGCCGTTGACGAGGATGGTCACGTCGTAGCGGTTCTTGTAGCTGCCCTCGATGGCCACCTGCTGCGTCACCTGGTAGAGGTTCCGCAGCGGATTCACCGAGTCGAAGAACTCCAGATAAACCGTCTGCCCGTCCTCCCGATCCAGCTTCATCCGGTCGCGCAAGGTCTTCGCCTTCTCGAAGACGCCTGCCTTGCGGTTCAGGTGGTTCAACACCTTGGAGAACTCGCCCGCCGTCAGCGCCAGGCCGTTGAAAGCCCCCAACTGCGCTTTAAGGTTCGCCAGCATCGACGCCTCATCCGTCACCGCCACCTGCGAGTAACCTTGGCTGATGAGCTGGGAGACCAGTTCATTTTCGAGAACCTGTTCTGCTTGGGTGATGGTCGTGACGGGTGGCATGGCGCGTTGGGAAATTAGGCTTTGGTGTAGGCCTGTTTCTCGTGATTCGGGGTGTCTGGAAACGCCCTGCGCAACCGCTGTTCCTTGCACAGCTTTGAGAGGTAATCCTGCCGCAAAGTCCTCTCCCCACGATTCAGGATTCTGGCTAGGGAACCGATCGTGATGAAATGCCCTTCGCAAACCCGGACAATCAAATCCTCGAATTCCTTCCGTTGCATCCGCCCTTTGGTTCGTGGTAGCTCTGCCACGGACTCCAAATCTGCAAGGAATTCAGGGGTGAGGGCGTCAATGGAATCGACAAAAGGCAGGTGGAACTTGTCTGAGATCAAGCGCCCCATTTCATCCCGATTTTGAGATTCTTCCCCCTCGTTAATTGTGGACCTCGGCGCGCTAATTGTAGAGCTCGGCGCACTAATTGTAGAGCTCGGCGCGCTAGTTGTGGAGCTGCCTGAGCCGAAAACATCGTCAGGATTGGTCGCCGCCACTTGGGTGAAACGATAAACTGCCCCCCTCCCGCTGCCGGTGAGGCTGAGGAAGCCCTTCTCCACCAGCAAACGGAGCACCTTGCTCACGTCCGAGGGGTGCAAATTACTCAACTCCGCCAGCCGGGTGTGGGTCAGCCGACCCTCGGAAAGGGTGATGGCGAGGGCGAGTTGGGCATTCTTTTCCAGCTCCACGAATGCCGGACCATAGGAAATCCGTAGGACGTCCAAAATCCCCGGATCGAACAAATCCAGCATGTGCAGTTCCAGAATCGTCCGGTTGTTCGGCTCCATTTCCTCACGGATGAGCGGCTTGCGCCAATGTCGGGTCGCCCAACCCGCGAGGATCTTCTGCAAGCCGGTTCCAGCCTGCTCCCCGATATTCACGTAGCGGAACATCTCATGGAGCGTCCTATTACGGCAGTCAGATTCATAGCCTTCCACCGCCGTTTCAATCGGGATGCGCATCAGACCGGGATTGAGAAATCCAAACATGTCGGGACGCTTGACGACGTAAATCTTCGCCCGGTCCCGGTAGTCCGCGTGGACAAGCACATTGGCCAGTGCCTCACGCAGCGCCACATGCACAGGAGAATCCTCCTGCCGCAGGCCGTCCACCACCTGGAAGGGCACCTTGAGATCCGCTGTGAGTTTGGGATACACTTTGAGGTAGAAACTGTAGAGGTTTCCGGCCCATGTCCCGTCGAAGGTCACGCGGTCGATCCAGCGCTTGTCCGATTTCGATTCCGGACGCTCCATGTAATCCAGAAAGAAGTTTGGGAACACCTCGCGGATGGATCGGTGGGAGCCAAACATCAGCAAGCCTGCCTTGGTGAGTCCTTCCTGCTCGCTCTCCCGATCCCGCTTCCAGCCGCCGATGGCCCGGAGGAAATCCAAATCGTCCAAGCCGCTCCAGACGTGGCCGGGATTCAGGTTGGTGTGCGTTTGTCGATAGACCTTGAGCGTGCCGTAATCGAGATCCGCCATCGTATAGGTCGGCAGCAACTCATCGTCCAGGCTGTCGTGCTGCTGCTCCGCCAGCATGAGTTTCACATCCTCGTCGCTCATCCGCTGATCGCCCTCATGCAGGCGGCGGTAACAATGGCCGCCAAGCGGATTGCCATCGAGAAAGACCGGGCGCTGTCGCCGGGATGCACGGGGTATTCCCACGGCGATGATCGTGTGCCCCTCGATCACCAGTGTTTGCGCCGACTCGTTGCTCAGCAGGTTGACACTCACCTTGCCGGGGTTGTTCACCGTATCGAACAAGTCCTTGAGGATCTTGTCCGGATTCACAATCGAGTGGAAAGTGAAGACACCGCCTTTCTCCTTCACGCCAAGCAGAACGACACCGCCGTTCGTGTTCGCCATGGCGGAATAGCTTTTCCAGAAATCCCGGGGCAGTTCACCCTTACCGTCTTGCCCCGCCGCCAGCTTGCATTCGAGTTCACAGGACTCGCGCAAGGTTTCGAGGTCAGAAGCGGATTGGAGGGAAACGGGGAGCATCGGTGAATTGAGATGGAACGAAGTTACACAAACATCTGCTGCAGCAGCCCTTTCTTGAAGGCTTGGGTGTGGGTGATCTGCTGGGAAACGCTTTCGATCTTGCGGTCGAGGGCGGTGAGGAAGTTGGCGATCTTGGTTTGTTCGGCGGTATGCGGGATCGGCAGCTTGATGTTGCAGAGCATGTTTTTGGAAAGTCCGAGCACCTTCGTCCCTTGGGCGATTGTCATGATCTTCAGGCGGACTTCCCTGGACTGCATGAGATAACCACCGAACCCCGGAGATACTGCGCCTTTCCGTGGTCTGGCGATAAAGGTGTGGAGACCGGCAAGAGTCTTCTCCCCGAGTTCTATGATCTCGATGCACTTGCCGACATCGGCGTAGTCCTCCGAAGCATCAGCAATGACCAAATCTCCGACCCGGCAGTAGCAGTCCTTTGAAATTCGCTTGAGTTCCACTTCCGGTTTAATGAACGGAACAACCTCTTTGGAAAGGTGGAAGTTGCTCCTGAACTTCGTGTGGATGTCCCCGTAGTGGATGTTTCGGACTTCGCCGCCTTCGTAGGTAAGGAGGTCGCGGGAATAAGAATTGGTGTTCTGGAACGTGTAGATCTCGGAATACTTCTTCTCCTCCCACTCGGGGAAGTCGTTGCCGTGGTCGTCTTTGAAGCGGAGGGCTTGGGTGAAGAGCTGTTGCATCACGCCCTTCTTGTAGTCCTCCAGCAGGGCTTTCTTTTGGCTCAGTTGCCCAATCCGCCCATCCACCGCCGTCAAGAAGTCCGCGATCTTCCGCTGCTCCGGGAGGGAGGGAATTGATACGGTTACCTCTTCCAAGGATTCCTGTCCGATGTTGTAGCGTGTGCTGCCGCCACTGCGGGAGGTCATGTCTTTTCTCGGCTTGGCGGTCTTCAGCATTCCATTGAAGAACACGGGATCAAACTCCCTAATCGGCCTGCCGCGAATTACAAAGCCACCAAACGTAGCTGACTTACCCCTATCCAAATAGACATTCGCCTGACCGACCTCCTCACGAGTTTCAGAGCTGCGTTGAAACAGGATGTCCCCGTATTTTACCTCGTTCTTTTTGAAGTCCCGATCCGGGATTTGCACGGAACCGATGATAAGGTCATGAACGATGAAATCGTTCTCGATGATGTCCAATACGTTGATGAACTTGATTCCTGATCCGTATTGCTCCTTTCCTGCGTTGTAGCCGTTTTTGAACGACATCAACTTACCCATTGGAGTTTCAATCCAGTCATCCCGGAACGAATTGAACCTCAGACGCGGTGCTTTCGGTATGCTTGGAGACGCGGTCATAATTCAGAAAGGCGCTTTGACTCCCAACTCCGCACAGAACCCAGCGATTACCTTGTCGGTGTCACCCATTTTCTTCTCTAGCTCCGCCAGTTTCCCGGCGACTTCTTCCAAATCCACTGAGTCTTCCACCTCGAAGGTATCGACGTAGCGCGGAATGTTCAGGTTGAAGCTGTTTTCCTCGACCTCGCTCAACTCCGCAACTTGGCTGAACTTTTCAATGCTCTCCCGTTTCCGGTAGGTGCTGACGATACGCTCAACATGCTCGGGACGCAGATAGTTTTGATTGCCCACTTTTTCAAAGCCCTGACTGGCGTCGATGAAGAGGATGTCGTCGGGGTTCTCGCGCTGCTTTTTCAGCACGAGGATGCAGGTGGGGATGCCGGTGCCGAAGAAGATGTTGGGCGGGAGGCCGATGACGGCATCGAGGTAGTTGCAATCGTCGATGAGGTATTTCCGGATGTGTCCCTCCGCCGCGCCCCGGAAGAGGACACCGTGCGGCAGGACGCAGGCCATGGTGGCACCGTTGTCGAGATGGTGGACCATGTGCTGGACGAAGGCGAAGTCGGCCTTGGTTTTCGGAGCCAGTTTGCCGTAGGCGCTGAAGCGGTCGTCATTTTCATGGATGGCGCTGGCGGACCAGTTGGCGGAGAAGGGCGGATTGGCGACGATGGCATCGAAGCGCAGGTCGGCATGCTCGGGGGCGGGATGCTCCAGGGTGTCCTCGTTCTTCAGGTCGAAGCGCTGGTAGTGGACGCCGTGCAGGATCATGTTCATGCGGGCGAGGTTGTAGGTGGTGGGGTTCATCTCCTGGCCGTAGAAGTGGCCGACGTCCTTCACCTCCTTGGCCACGCGCAGCAGCAGGGAGGCGGAGCCGCAGGTGGGGTCATAGACGCTCTTGAGCTTCTTCTTCCCGGTGGTGACGATCTTCGCCAGAATGGTGCTGACCTCCTGCGGCGTGTAGAACTCGCCCGCCTTCTTCCCCGCGCCGCTGGCGAACTGGCCGATGAGGTATTCATAGGCATCGCCCAGCACGTCGGCCTCGGTATCGGCGAGGCGGAAGTCGATCTTGTCGAGGTGGCTGAGCACCTTGGCGATGAGTTCGTTTTTCTGGTTCTCGGTTTTCCCGAGCTTGGACGAGCCAAGATCGAGATCCTCGAACAGCCCCTCGAAGTCGTCCTCGCTGGCGTGACCCATGGTGCTGGCCTCGATGTGCTTGAGGACGGCGGTGAGGTCTTCGAGGATGAAGTTGTCGGTCTTCTGCGCGCCCTTCTCCGCCACCTTGTGGAAGAGTTCAGTGGGTTTCAGGAAGTAGCCGAGGCGCTCGATGGCTTCTTCCTTGATGGCGGCGAGCATTTCCTGCCCCTGCTTCGTGGTGTCGTCGATCTGGTCGAACCGGATGCCGTCGTGCTTCAGGATCTCGTCGGCGAAGAGGTGCATCCGCTCGGAGAGGTATTTGTAGAAGATGAAGCCGAGGATGTAGTCCCGGAACTCATCCGCGCCCATCTTCCCGCGCAGGGTGTTGGCGATGTTCCAGAGCTGGGTTTGGAGGATCTTCTTGTGGTCTTCGGTCATGCGGTGTTGGGCGTGTCATTTCTAGGGATTACCGGGCGGGCGGGAAGGAAAAAGGTGGGCGAGCGAAGATCGCCGCCACGGGGGATTTCTTGAAACGATGCGCCTGTTCCTGGCGTATCGATGGCATGCCTAGGATCGCCGCCCTTCTGCTTGCTGCCTCTGTTTCCTTTGTCTCCGCCGCCGAAGTCGGTGTCGGCGCGAAGCCCATTGAGGGCGCGGAGGTGATCTTCGATGGCACCCGTGAGATGCTCGATGCGAAATGGATCTACTGGGAGGGGCCACGTTTTGCCTCCGCGATGCCGATCAAATGGAAGATCGTGGAGGATCCGGTCGATGAAGGCTCGGCGATGAAGACCGACGATCCGCTTTCGAAAGGCCAATACGGTGCGGCGGATATCGTCACGAAAAAGGAATACCGCGACTTTCGGTTGCACATTGAGTTTCTCGTCAATAACAAGGGCGGAAACAGCGGCGTCTATCTCCAGAACCGCTACGAGATCCAGATCAAGGATGGCGACAAGACCAAGCACGGCATGGGCGCGGTGATCAACGAGACGGAATCGCCCTACCATCTCTACAAAGGGCTCGGGAAATGGAATGCCTACGACATCGTCTTCCGCGCCGCCCGTTTCACCGATGGCAAGCTGACCGAGAAGGCGAAGGTCACGGTCTATTTCAACGGCGAGAAGGTTCACGAAAATGTCACGATCAACCAGGTCTGGGGTGGTCCGAACTCAGGGATAGACGGCGGAAACGACGGCGGAAAAGGAATCACCGACCGCCCCGGCGGCCTCAAGCTCCAGTGCGAAGGTCACGATGTCCGTTACCGGAATATCTGGATCAAGGAGCTTGATCTGGATGAGGCGGGGACGGATTTCTGAATAAGGAGAAGGGGTTTGCAAGCCCTTTGCAAAGGACTGGGAACCCAATGCCAAGGCTTCCGCAAAGGGGTTGCAAACCCCATCCGCTTAATGCACATTAGTTGCGTGAGGGGATCCCCGTTGGTACGCACGTTTCTGGTTCTGGCGCTGCTTGTGGCATCGGGGATCGGCTTCGCGCGCTTGACCCATCGAGGTGCGACATTGCCGTTAGGCCAGGTCGTGGATGCTCCCCAAACTCCGGAGAGTTCACGGATCCCGGCCAAGATTTTTCTGAGTCTCTCGCGACCTGTGGGTTCCATCGAGCTGGAGATCGGTGGTGGGGCGGTTGAGCTGACCCGCCAGGAACAATGGGATTTTTCCGGAACCGCACTCATCGATCCTTCGGATCCGATTGTGTCCCTGAAGGCCTTGCCGAATGATCCGAAGAGGACGGGCGTCCCGCGGATGTTTGCCAAGCTCGTCGTGGAGACGGAGGGCAAGAAAACCTTCACCCACGTCTTCGACGCAACGGGTGTCATCGACGATTTCGTGGAGCTGCCGTTTTGAACATGGAGGAGGATCACACAAGCCACGAATGCTGCGCGCACCATGGACATCACCACGAACTGGTGGTCGAGGGCCTATCCGTATACTACCGCGACATCCTCGCACTCAGCGGGGTTTCGATGGCGACCTCCTGCGGAAACCGTGTGGCGCTGATCGGCCCGAAACGGGGCGGGAAATCGACTCTGCTAAAAGCGATCGCCGGGCTGGTGCCACGAAGCTCGGGCGAGATCCGTTGGCGGGGGACTGCTGTGAAAAAGTGGTCGCGTGAGTTCGCCTACCTTCCGCAGCGGGAGGAGATCGATTGGTCGTTTCCCATCACTGTCCGCGGCCTGGTCGAGATGGGGCGCTACCCACAGACCGGGTGGTGGCGGAAATTTTCCGAAGAGGACACGCGCGCCGTGGATGCTGCGTTGGAATCCCTGAACCTCAACGAACTCCATCACAGGCAGATCCGCGAGCTTTCCGGCGGGCAGCAGCAGCGTGCGTTCCTCGCACGCGCCATCGCGCAGGAGGCGCACGTCCTGCTCCTCGACGAACCTTTCACCGGCCTCGACCGCAACGCCTCGCAGCTTCTGGGCGAGCTGCTTGAAAAACTCGCGGGCGAGGGTCGGCTCATCATCGCTTCCCACCACGACATTGCCAACGCACCGGCGCTCTTCGACGAGGTGCTTGTGCTCAACACACAACAGGTCGCGTTCGGAGCCATCGGCGATGTGCTGACCCCGCAGCTTGTCGCAGAAACTTTTTCCCTCCCCGCCTGACGATCCCATGTTTGAGGAATTACTAAGCAGCCCCTTCTACCAGCGCACCCTCGCGGCGGCGGCCTTCATCGGTTTCACCAACGGGTTCTTCAGCGGCTTCGTTGTTCTGCGGCGGAACGCCCTTTCGGTTTCCGCGCTCTCCCACACCATGCTTCCCGGGATTGCGCTCGGCATCCTGGTCACCGGCGTTCTGAGCCAGTGGAATGCCTTCTTCGGCGCGATGTTCGCGGCGCTTCTCGTTGGCATGGGATCGGTTGCCGTGGCGCGGGGGAAACGGGTGGCGGAGGGGACCTCCCTGGCAGTCCTCTACACGGCGGCCTTCGCGCTCGGCGTTGCGATCCTACCGAAACTCGACACCCGTTCGGAGCTGGAGCACTGGCTCTTCGGCGACATCCTTGCGGTCGGCAACACCGACATCTGGATCGCGTTTTCCATCGGCTCGGTGATCCTGCTCGTGACCAACCTCCTCATGCGCCCGCTGCTGCTCACCCTGTTCGAGCCGAATGTGGCGGCGGCTCAGGGTGTGCCGGTGCGGGTGATGCAATACCTCGTCTTCGGCATGCTGGTGCTGGCGCTGGTGTCATCATTGCAGGCGGTCGGCTGCGTGCTTTCCGTGGGACTCCTCGTAACCCCCGCCGCGACGGTCTCGCTGCTGACCGACAAGACCTCCGCGCTGTTCTGGGGCGGTGGGCTCATCGGCGGACTCGGATCGGTCGCCGCCGTTGTCATTTCCAGCCCGCTTGGCGTCTCACCCGGCCCGGCGATTGTGATCCTTTTGGGACTGCTGTTTATTTTAGCCTACCTCTTCAGTCCGAAGTACGGTCTGCTTTCCCCGAAATTCCTCACGAAAAACCAGACATGAACGACCTCCCCGAACAACTCTCCGGCGCCGTGGCATCCGGCGAACTCCTCGAATCCGCCAAGGGAAACATCGAATCGCTTCTCGCCGGCGCCGCCAGCGATCTGCCGATGAACACGGTCAAGGAACTCGTTGCTGCGGGAAATTTCGGGGAGCTCAACGACCGTTTCTTCAAGACCCTGGCCTTCGGCACCGGCGGCCTGCGTGGTCGCACGATAGGTCGCACCGTCACCGCCTCCGAGCAGGGCGCGGGCGGCCCGAACGGCAGGCCGGAGTTTCCCTGCGTCGGCACGGCGACGATGAATTACTACAACGTCTCACGCGCCGTGCGGGGGCTGATCGCCTACGTGAAATCCCATGTCGGCGAGGGCAAGAAACCGTCCTTCGCCTTCGCGCATGACACCCGCCATTTCTCCAAGGACTTCGCCGATTTCTGCGCGAGGGTCTGCGCCGACCTCGGTTGCGACGCCTATGTCTTCGACGGCCCGCGCTCGACTCCGGAGCTTTCCTTCGCTGTCCGCCAGCTCCGTTGTGATTCGGGCGTGGTCATCACCGCCAGCCACAACCCCGCGCACGACTGCGGCTTCAAGGCATACTTCAACGACGGTGCGCAGATCGTCGAGCCTCACGCGGCGGGGATCATCGCGGAAGTCAACGCGATCACAAGCGAGCGCTACGACGCGCTGCCGGAAGGCGAGCGGGGCAAGGTCACGGTGCTGGGCGCGGACTTCGATGGGAAGTACGTCACCCTTTTGAAAACCCTGCTGCTCCAGCCGAATCTGTTAGATAAGGCGCCGATCAAGGTGGTTTTCACCAACCTCCACGGCACCGGCGGGCACATCAATGTGCCCATGCTGCGAGGGCTCGGCTTCGAGGTGCTCACCGTGCCGGAGCAGGACATCCAGGATGGGCGCTTCCCCACCGTGGAATCGCCGAATCCCGAGAACGGCCCGGCGCTTCGGATGGCCATCGAGCTCGCCGACAGGGAGGGCGCGGAGATCGTGATCGGAACGGATCCGGATGCGGACCGGATGGGTGTCGCCGTGCGCGATGCCTCCGGGGAAATGGTGCTTCTCACAGGAAACCAGATCGGCTCGCTGATGGCCTGGTATCGCCTCAGGAGCATGTTCGACCTCGGTTGGCTGACCAACGCGAACCGCAGCCGTGGGGTGATCGTGAAAACCTTTGTCACGACGGAACTCCAGCGCGCCATCGCGGATTCCTTCGGCGTCTCCGTTGTCGATACCCTCACCGGCTTCAAATACATCGCCGCGAAGCTCAGGAAATACGAGGATGCGATCCCCGCGGATCGCAAGGGCGACTACCGCTCGCTTTCCCAGGAGTCCACCCGTGCGCTGCGTCTTGAGTTTTCACGATTCTTCGTCTTCGGCGGTGAGGAAAGCTACGGCTACCTGGGTTCCGACGCGGTGCGCGACAAGGATGCGAACGGTGCGACCCTGATGTTCGCGGAGGTGGCGGCCTACGCGAAATCCGTCGGGAAATCACTGCCGGAGTTGTTGGACGACCTCTACAAAGAGTTCGGCTATTACCAGGAGATCGGCAAGTCCCTGACCATGGAAGGCGCCGACGGAGCGGCGAAGATCCAGGCGCTGGCAAGCTCCTATGCCAACAACCCGCCGACGGAGATAGCCGGATCGGAGGTCACCCGTTTCCGCGATTTCTCCGCCCAAGACATCTACGATCAGGAAGGCGACCCACTGCCCAAGGAGAAAATGCTCTTCTTTGACCTTGCCGATGGCCGTTCCTTCGCCGTCCGCCCCTCCGGCACCGAGCCGAAGATCAAGTACTACCTCTTCGGGAAATCCGATGTCGGCGACGACCTCGCGGAAACGAAAGCCAAGGTCGCCGCCTCCCTGGATTCCCTCTGGGCATGGATCGGGGGGGACGCGAAGGGCAGGGGGTGAACCGAAGGAATCCTGCCGACCACCCCTGGTTACTTTCCGTAGGATTCGAGCCGCCCGGCGCGTAGGAAGCCCCAACCCATGATCACCAAACTCTCCGTTTTCGCTGCGCCCTGCCTCGCCGCCACCCTATCCGCAGCCGCGCCGCGCCCGAATTTCCTTTTCGTCATCGCCGACGACCAGCGCTGGGATGCGATGGGTGCCGTCCAGCGCGAGCAGGGCGCGAAGGCGCGCTTCCCGTGGTTCGAGACGCCATCCATGGATCGCCTCGCGGCGGGCGGCGTCCGTTTCCGCAACGCCTTCATCACCCACTCGATCTGCTCCCCCGGCCGCGCCGGTTTCCTGACCGGCCAGCACAGCCATGTGAACGGCATCATGGACAACAACACGCCGTTCCCGGAAAACTCGGTCACCCACGCCACGCTTCTGCGGGACGCCGGCTACCGCACCGCCTACTTCGGGAAATGGCACATGGGACACCAGAAGGGGCAGCGCCCCGGCTTCATGCACTCCGCCAGCTTCATCGGCCAGGGCGTCTATCAGGACTGCCCCTTCGAGATCAACGGCGTGATGACACCCACCACGGGCTGGGTCGATGATGTCAGCACGGATCTGGCCATCGCCTGGCTCAGGGAAAACCGCTCCAAAGCCTTTTCCATGGTCGTCGGCTACAAGAGCCCGCACAACCGGCGTGGCGGCGAAAACCTGCCCGAGCGCTTGCGCGGAGCCTACGAGGGGAAAACCACCCGCCCCACGCCCAACTGCGACATCGCGGCCGTCTATCACAAGCCCCTCACCGAAGCCGACAAGGGCCGAGAGCGCGGGCTTTCCGCGAACTCCGTGCACCTCGATTACCTGCGCCACATCAAGGGCATCGACGAGAACCTCGGCCGCCTGCTCGACAGCCTCGACGAGCTCGGCCTCGCCGAGGATACCGTGGTCGTCTACACCAGCGACAACGGCTACTTCCTGGGCGAGCGCGGCCTCGGCGACAAGCGCGCCCTCTACGAGGAAGGCCTGCGCCTGCCTTTCATAGTCCGCTACCCCCGCCTGTTCCCGAAGGGGAAAACGGTTGATGAAATGGTGCTCAACATCGACCTCGCCCCGACCTATCTCGATCTCGCCGGGCTGCCCGCCCAGCCCGCGATGCACGGGCGCAGCTTCAAGGCGCTCGCCGAGGGCGAAACGCCTCCGGACTGGCGCACATCTTTCCTTTCCTTCTACCGCAAGGAGCTCGGCGACACCCCCACCTGCCGCGCGATCCGCACTGCGGACGCCAAGCTCATCGTTTATCCGAACCGCCCCGAGTGGAACGAGGTCTATGACCTGGCAAACGATCCCTACGAGCTCAACCGACTCCCCGCAGATGGAGCGCTCGGCACCCGCCTCCAGGCCGAGTTGCAAAAGCGGATGGATGCCGTCGGTTTCAGCCAATGAGGTCGGGGAGGGAACCAAGGCCGAGGGAACAGCCATGCCCAAGAGTGACGGGATCGATCTGTTTCCAGCCATTCGGGAGGTCATCGATCTGTTTCCGAATCGTCCCTGCCATTGGCCGGGATACCTGTTGTTGAGGGCTGTCTCATTCGGCCGCATCCGCATAGCCCCTGTATCAACGATGAGAAAGCAACCCGGCACAGGGAGCGGAAATCGGAAGACTCATTGCGGCATTTGGCTCAGTAAGCCAGAGCATGGGGGAGTCCTGGGAGCGGAATGGGCCTTCTTGATTGGATTTCTCGTTCTGCTCACCCTTCTGGTGTTCACCGCGCCGCAATTCAATGCGATGGTCTAACCAGGCACCAATCCCAAACCTGCCCGGCCGCGACGGCTTGCGGTCGTTCAGGCTTTCCCGGATGCCTTGAGGGCGGCGGCAACGAAGCCTGAGAAAAGCGGGTGGGGGTGGTTCGGCTTCGAGAGGAACTCCGGGTGGAACTGCGCGCCGACGTAGAAGGGATGGTCCGCCAGTTCGATGATTTCCACAAGACCCTCGTTCGCGGAGACCGAGGAAATGATGAGGCCGCCTTCCTGGAGCCTGTCCTGGTAGTCGGAATTCACCTCGTAGCGGTGGCGGTGGCGCTCGTTGATTCGGTCCACGTTGCCGTAGAGATCCGCCGCCTTGGTGCCGGCGAAGAGGATGGACTCGCTGGAGCCCAGGCGCATGGTCGCGCCCATGTCCTCGATGCCCTTCTGCTCTTCCTGCAGGCAGATCACGGGGTGGGGGGTGGCCTTGTCGAACTCGGTGGAATTCGCCCCGGCCAGGCCGCACATGTTGCGTGCGAACTCGATGGTTGCGATCTGCATGCCGAGGCAGATCCCGAAGTAGGGGATGCCGTTCTCGCGGGCGTATCGGGCGGCGAGGATCTTGCCCTCGATGCCGCGATCCCCGAAGCCGCCGGGCACAAGGATGCCATCCACATCGCCGATGACCTCCCGGGCGCCGTGCTCCTCGATGGCCTCCGCCTCGACGCGGACGATCCGCACCTTGGTGTCGTGGTGTGCGCCGGCATGGACGAGCGATTCGTAGATGGATTTGTAGGCGTCCTGAAGCTCGATGTATTTCCCAGCCACGGCGATGGTGACATTGTGGGTGGGGTGGATGATGCGCTCGACGAAGGTCTCCCATTTCGCGAGATCCGGTGAAGGGGTGTGGCCGAGGCCGATCTTGTCCACCACCAGGCGGTCGATCTTGTCCCGGCGCAGGTCGAGGGGGCATTCGTAGATGGTGTGGGCCACATCGCGGAAGGCGACGACGTTCTTTTTCTCGACGTTGCAGAACATGGCGATTTTCTTGCGGTTGTCCTCATCAAGATCCGTTTCCGTCCGGCAGATGATGATGTCCGGCTGGATGCCCAGCTCGCGCAGCTTTGCGACGGATTGCTGGGTGGGCTTGGTCTTGGCCTCGCCCGCCGCCTTGATGTAAGGCAGCAGTGTGACGTGGATGAAGCAGACATTCTCCTTGCCCACCTCCAGCGCGAACTGGCGCAGGGCCTCGATGAAAAGCAAGCCCTCCATGTCGCCGACGGTGCCGCCGATCTCGGTGATGAGCACATCGACTTCCGGGTTGCACTTGGTGACCTTGTGCATGCGCTCCTTGATCTCGTCGGTGACGTGGGGGATGAACTGCACGGTTTTCCCGAGGTATTCGCCCTTCCGTTCCTTCTTGATGACGGAGTCGAAGACCTGGCCGGAGGTGAGGTTGTTCATCTGCGACATGACGCCTGAGGTGAAGCGCTCGTAGTGGCCGAGGTCGAGATCCGTTTCCGCGCCGTCGTCGAGGACATAGACCTCGCCGTGCTGATAGGGCGACATGGTGCCGGGATCGACGTTCAGGTAGGGATCGAATTTCTGCATCAGGGTCTTGAGGCCGCGCGCCTCAAGGAGGGTTCCGATGGATGCTGCGGCGAGGCCTTTCCCGAGAGAGGAAACAACGCCGCCGGTGACAAAGATGTATTTCATAAAAACTTCAAATTCTGAATTTCAATTCTCAAGGCGGAGGATGCGTTCGATATCCGCCGCTTGTTCCGGGGTATCGACGCCGGGGGAGGTGTCGGAGGTGATGAGGACGCGGATGCTTGCGCCGTTCTCGAGGGCGCGGAGCTGCTCGAGGGACTCCGCTTGCTCCAGCGGGGAGGGCGGCCAGGTGACGAAGGTTTCGAGGAAGTCGCGGCGGTATCCGTAGATTCCCTTGTGGCGCAGGACTTGCAGGCCGGGGACGGGGTTGCGAAAAAAGGGCAGGGGCGAGCGGGAGAAGTAGAGGGCGTGGCCGTTGGCCTTGAGCACGGTTTTCACCACGTTCGGATCGGCCGCCGCCGGATCCGCTGGATCGAGTGGGTTCGCGGCGGTGACCATGTGCAGGTCGGGATCGTCGATGAGCGCCTGCGCGAGTTCGTCGATCAGGGCGGGGTCAATGAGGGGCTCGTCGCCCTGGATGTTGATGATGTGGGTGGCTTCCGGGATCGCCTTCGCGGCTTCCGCAAGGCGGTCGGTGCCGGTCGGGTGGTCTGGCGATGTCATCACCGCCCTCCCCCCGAAGGTGGCGACGGCATCGGCGATGCGGCTGTCATCGGTGGCGACGATGACCTGGGAAAGCAGTTTCGCGCCCTGGCAGCGCTCCCATACATGCTGGATGAGTGTTTTCCCGGCGATGGGGTGGAGGGGTTTCCCGGGGAAGCGCGTGGAGCCCCATCTGGCGGGCAGTATGCCGATGACATGTTGGCTTTGGGCTTTCTCTGACACGCAATGGAATAGGTTGCGCCAAGCTATGAAGCCCGGTTCCGGACGGCAAGAACGGTTTGGGAAAATCTTCCGCGCCGCCATGTCCCTTCCCGAAAGAATCCGCTTGATGGGTGGGGTGGTGGGGGATTGGATGGTGGGAGATTAGCGCGCCCCTCCCGATATGAGTCTCAGAAAGCAGTTGAACGACATTTTGCCCGGCCTTTTACCGAACAACCCAGCGGAGGCGATCAAGGGCACGGAGCTCATACGCCTGGCCCGCAGGAGCCTGAACGGAAATTACTCGGATGCATCGCTGCGCTACCATTTCTCCATCATGTCCTGCGATCCCGCTTCGGCGATCGCAAAAGTGGAGAAGGGTCAGGGCTACTACCGCCGCAGCGAGCCGCTGCCGGCCTTGTCCGGGGCGCAGGAGCTGCTGGCATGGACGCAGGGGCGGCTTGAGGATCTCAGCGGCGATGAGACGACGGTGGACGGGGCGATGCTGCGCATCAGGAAGTTCCGCGCGGTCGTCACCCGTTACTACGAGATCAACGGGCGATTCCCCTTCGCATTCCGCGATCCCTTCGCCGCCACATCCCCTCTTGGGAATCTCTGGAAGTATCCCGAGCTTGTCCTCGTGGACTGGGAGACGGGCGGCTCGCCGGATGAGGAGATGTCATTGGATGAAACTATGCTTTCGTTCAAGCAGCGGCTCGGAATCGCGCCGTTCCGCCTGCATTCCGCTCGGCTCCGCCTCTCGCCTTCGTTGACGACTTACCGCGAGGATTTTTTCCAGACCCTCTCCGTGTCGCAGTGGGCACAGGGTGGCGAGCTGATCTATGCCGGACCCATCGAGGATGAGGCCTTGGCGGACGGGCTGCGGAAGCTGAGCGCCACCTTCGGCGTGGGTGTGACATCCTTCGGCCTGACGGCGGAGGTGCTGGATGACCTGCCGCGCCCCGCGAACATCCTCAACGCCCACCCTAAGGAAACGGAAGCGATCATGGCGAAGCTCGACATCACCCGCATCGCGGCGGTGCAGTCGCGCCCCCACCTTGATTGGACGGCGCTGGGCTCGATGAGATCCGAGTCGGTGGAGGCGGAGAAACTGGTCGCCTGGCTCAAGGCTTGCATCGACGGCAGGAAGGCGGAGCCTTTCAAGGACGAGTGACGCGGTTTTGAATTCCCGCAAAGGGAAGGTAAAATCCCGGCACGAATGAGAAATCTGCTGGATTTGCGGCGTATCCCTGCAAGAGTTGAGCAACCTTAGAGTGCATCCCGGTGCCGCCTAGAGAAGATGTCAGAGCATCCAGCCCCAATACAGACCGCGATTCCGGAAAGCCTGCGCAAACAGCTCGAGGAATTCCGCCGCGTCCTCTGGCGCCGAAAAGTGGTGGAGGCGGTGGCTGCCGGCATGATCGGGCTGTTCGTTTCCTTCCTGCTCATCTTCGGGCTGGACCGGGTTTGGCAGACCCCAGGCTGGGCGCGTCTGCTCATCCTGCTCGGCGGTGCCTCGCTCTTCGCCGTCTTCGCCCCCTACTGGCTGCACCGCTGGGTCTGGGGCAATCGCCAGGAAGGCCAGCTTGCGCGCCTGATCGCCCGGAGGTTCCCCGGGCTCGGCGATAGGTTGCTCGGCGTCATCGAACTCCAGGGGCAGCAAGAGGCGGGCGATTCGCTTTCGCCCCGGCTTCGCGCCGCAGCCATGGAAGTTGTTGCCGCAGAGGCTGGGAAGCGCGATCTCGCATCCGCACTCCCAACCCCGCGCCACAGGAAATGGGGATTGGCCGCCCTGCTCCTCATGGGTCTCGTGGCCACCGCTTTCATGGTCACCCCCAAGGCGGGCGTGAACGCACTGCAACGCTGGCTCATGCCGTTTTCCGATACCGAGCGCTACACCTTCACCCAACTCGAATCGCCGATCAGCTACCTCGCCGTGCCCTACGGCGAGTCATTTGCCATCAGCCTGAAGCTCTCGAAGAGTTCCGAGCAGAGGCCGTCCTCCGCAGAAGGCAGGTACGGCCTGCAGCCCGAGCTGCGCGCCGCCCTCAAGGACGGCGGCTACACTTTCCGTTTTCCCGGCCAGCAGGAGAAAGGCACCGTGGTTTTCCGCATCGGGGATCTGAAGCACCTCATCGCCGTGGAGCCGATGCAGCGTCCCGGCGTGAAGGGCACGAAGGCGCTCGTGAATTATCCGGACTACATGGGCATCCCCGATAAGGAGGTGCAGCTCACCACCGGCGAGATCAGCCTCGTCGAGGGCAGCGGTGTGGTCTTCCAGATGGATTTGGATCGTCCCGTGCGTTCCGGCGCCTTCGGCCCGGCACGGGCTTCGGGGGAGATGGAATCCGTTTCCACCTTCGAGCCATTTTCCGGGGCGCTGGCTGTCAGCGCGGACACCGTGAGCACGGCCGCCATCGAGGTGGGCGCCATCCCTTTTGAAATACCCTTCACATGGCAGGACGAGTTCGGGCTGATCGGAGGCTCTGAGTTCAGGTTGCGCGTGGATGCGGTCAAGGACGCCCCGCCGGTATCCTACACCCAGGGCATAGAGCGGCAGGTGGCCATCCTGCCCGAGGAGGCATTGGATTTCGAGATCCTCGGCGAGGATGACTTCGGGCTCAAGGAAACCGGCATCGAGTGGGAGAACATCGGCAACCCTTCGGGCGGCCAGACGGGCGCCAAGGGTGAGCTTGTCCTTGGCAAGGGCGGTCCGGAAGAAAACCGGATCATGAAGCCGGTCGCCTTCTCCCCGGCGGCCTTCGGCATGGGGCCGCAGAGGATCCTGATGCGCTCCTTTTCGCAGGACTACTTCCCGGATCGCGGACGTGTCTATTCCGAGCCGGTTCTCATCTACATCCTCAGCCGTGAGGAGCATGCCCAGCTGCTCAAAAGCCAGTTCGACAGGGCGATCGGGGAGCTTGAGGATCTTGCGCGCAAGGAACTGAACCTCCTCGATGAGAACCAGAAGCTCGACCGCATGGATGGGGAAGACCTCCAGAAGGACGAGAACCTCAAGAAGCTCGCAGAGCAGGAGCAAGCGGAGGATGCGAACGCTGAGAAGATGAAGGAACTCACCGAAAAGATGGAGGACGTCATGAAAGGGGCGACGCGCAACGGTGAGATCGACAAGGAAACGCTGAAGAAAATGGCGGAGGCCATGAAATCCATGCAGGAACTGGCCGAGAAGGACATCCCCAAGGTGCGCGACAAGCTCGGCGAATCCAAGGAGCAGTCCAATACGGCCGAGAAGACCGATTCCGATGTGCAGGAGGCTGTCGAGGAGCAGAAGAAGGTGGTGGAGAAAATGAAGGAAGCCATCGAGCAGGCGAACGATGCCAACAAGCGCTTCGAGGCCAGCACCTTTGTCGCCCGACTCAAGAAGGCCGCCTCCGAGGAGGAAGGCATCGCCGCAACACTCATCCAGGGGATGAAGACCCTCGGGGAGCGATACGACCTCATCGATCCGAGCGCACAGATGAAGCTCACCGAATCCTCCGGCCAGCAGGCGCAGATCGGCGCGGATGTCCGTTGGATCCAGGAGGATCTGGGGCATTACTACGCGCGGACGAACAAGGAGTCGTTCAGATCCATCATGGAGAAGATGCGCGATGCGAAGATCGACTCGGAGCTTGAGGAGGTGAAGGGCAAGCTCGAGCAGAACCATTCCTACGAGGCCACCGAGCGCGCCAAGGAAGCCGCCAGGAAGCTTGCCGAATGGGCGGCCATTCTCGGCGACGAGCTGGAAAAGGAAGGCGGCGGCGGAGGCGGAGATGGCGGCGGGCCGAGCCCGGAAGACGAGGATTTCGAGTTCATGCTGCGGGTCATGAAGATGATCCAGACCCAGCAGGATCTCCGCTCGCGCACACGGGTGCTTGAGCAGCTCAAGCGGGATGCCGGGGCGTCCCCCGGGCAAGGCCGATGAAAGACAAACCGATGAAGACGACTATTGCGATCCTCCTGATCTCCGCAGCAAATCTCCACGCCGGGGAGGTGCCCGATCGCGCCGAGATCGCCTTGCGTCATGCGGCGGGTTCCGAAAAACTCTCCGACGAGCAGGACGAGCTTTCCGCCGACGTCCAGCAGCTCGTCATCGAGCAGACGGATCCAAAGGTCATCAAGCTGCTCGGCGAGGTTGAGGAAATCATGGATGAGACCACGGACTACCTCTTGGAGGCGGATACCGGCGGCGATACGATCGCGGCTCAGACGGAGGTCATCGAGAAAATCCACGAGGCGGCCAAGGAAAAGCAGAAAAAAGGCGGGCAGGGAAAGGCGGGCGGTGCCATGATGGACATGATGGAGCGCATGATGGGAAAGAAAGAGGGTGAAGGCGAAGGCGAGGGGAAAGGCAAGGGCAAGGGCAAGGGTGCAGGCAACGAGGGCGGCGAAGGCATGACGGGCGAGTCCGATACCGCGAACTCCGGTGTGGGCGGGAATTCCGGGGACAGGGTGGAGCAGCGCACCGTTCCCAAGGCTGCCGGGAAAACCGGGAAAAACCTCCCGGATGAGTTCCAGAAAGCTCTTGATGCATACAACAGGGGATTGGAGGAGGTCGGCAAATGAGGGTTTTCCCCAAGATCCTTCTGTTCCAGTGCGCCGCGCTTGCCGTTTCCGCAAACGCCCAGGGCTTGCTGGACAGGGGCGACCAGAAAGTCCCCGCACAAGTGGATCTCATCTATGAGCGCGGCTTGCGCTATCTCGCGGAGAAACAGGCTGAAGACGGGTCATGGAGCGATACCGCCGGCAGGGAGCCGGGCGTTGTCGGGCTCTGTGTGGCGGCATTCCTAGCACACGGGGAGGATCCGAAGAACGGCCCCTACGCAAAGGTCATCGGCAAGGGTGTCGAATACATCATCTCGAAGCAGAGCGACACGAACGGCTACATCGGCACAAGCATGTACAACCACGCCTTCGCCACCAAGGCGCTGGCCGAGTCCTACGGCGTGGTGGAGAATCCGAAGCTGGCCGAGGCGCTCAAGGATGCCGTGGATCTGATCGTCAGCTCGCAGAAGCGCAACAGGCTCGGCGCATGGCGCTACACGCCGGACAGCAGCGATGCGGACACCACCGTGACAGGCTGCCAGATCGTGAGCCTTTTCGCGGCACGGAACGCTGGGATCTCGGTGCCTGACGATTCGATCAAGAAAGCCCTGGCCTACATGAACAGCTGCCGGGGCGGCGATGGTTCCTATGGCTACACATCCTCGGCCGGCGGCAAGCCCACCCTCACCGCCATCGGTTCCCTCTGCCTTTCCCTGGCGAAGGAAAAGGACTCCAAGGGCTATGCGGCCAGCCTATCCTACCTGAAGAAAAACCTGGATTACCGCGATCGCTACTACCCGTATTACTACGAATATTACATGTCGCAGGCGCTGTTCCATGCGGATGCGGATGCCTGGGCGGATTGGAACGCCCGCAACATCCGCTACCTCGGCACGATCCAGTCCGCGGACGGCTCCTTCCCGGGTAACCAGGGACAGGCATTCAGCACCGCCGGGGCGCTCCTTTCGCTCGCGCTCAACTACCGCTACCTACCCATCTACGAAAAATGACCCGCCCAACCATCATCACTTTTTCCCTGGCGCTCTGCTGCCATGCCGCGGAGACCAAGGAGGACTTCCTCAGCTTCACCAACGGCGACCAGCTCCACGGGCATTTCGCCGGCATGGCGGAGGATGCCACCCTGGTCTGGAAGCGCGACGATGTGGGGGCGGAGGTGAAATTCAAGACGGACGAGCTCAGGCGGGTGGTTCTGCATGGCGGGGAACCGCTCAATGCGCTCCGCGGATTTTCCCACATCGGCACCACCAATGGCGATCGCATCCCCGGCGAGATCCGCGAGATCGATGACAAGCGTGTCATCATCGATACGGAATTCGGCGGGATGATGGAGTTCCCGAGGGAGCATGTCGGGCTGCTTGCCCCGAGCCCGCTTGGAGGTCGGATACTCTACCACGGGCCTTTCGAAGCGGCGCAGTGGGAAATGATCAACACCGCCTACCCGGATGGACTGCCGGCTCCCCCTGCGGAGGGCGAGAAAAAGGAGGCCAAGGGGGATGGGCCACCGCGCTGGAAGCACAGGGGGGCAGCCTGGTATTGGAAAAACGATGAGACAGGCACCGCGCTCGCCCGCAAGACCGGGATGCCTGACAAGGCGGTGCTTCGCTTCGATGTCGCGTGGAAAAGCCGCCTTTCGCTCGCGGTCTCATTTCACGCTGATTTCTTCAAGCCGGAGGAAGTGGATGCCGGCAACCAGGTCGGCATGGCGATGGCGGGTGCTTCGAGATCCGTCTCCCTTCCGGAAATATTCGGCAACAGCTACGTGCTGCACATGTATTCGAATTATGTGATGCTCTACCGTACGTCCTTCGACGCAGCGGGCAGGCCCAGGCTGGACAGGCTCCAGACGAGCAACAGCAGCCTGCGCCTTGGCGATGCCGGGAAGGCTTCCGTGGAGATACGTTGCAACCGCATTTCCGGGGAGATCTCCCTCTTTGTGGACGGTGAGTTCGTCAGCCAGTGGAGCGAGCTTGGCGGCGGGATCGAGGAAGGCCAGGGCTATGCCGGCAAAGGGGATGGCTTCGGCTTCGTGGCACAGTCCGAGGGGGCGTCGATGAAACTCTCCGAGATCATCGTATCCGAGTGGAACGGAATGCCTGACTCCGCCCGCAGCATGCAGGTGGACGATGCGGACATCGTCCTTCTCGCAAACGGCACGGATCGTTTTTCCGGCAAGGTGACGGGTTTCCACGAGGGCATCCTTAAGCTTGAGGGGCGCTTCGGGAACTTCGAATTCCCCATCGCGGAGGTGGCGGAAGTCCGTTTTTCGAAATCGGGCCTTGCCGTTGCGGAAGCGAGCCCATCCGCCGAGATCCGGCTCAGGTTCCATCCCATGGGCAGGATCAGCGGCAAGGCTTTGGGTGGCGACGCATCATCGCTCCGCTTGCGCAGCGCCCACGCCGGTGACATCGATGTGAAGCTGGGTTCCGCAGTGATGCTGGAGTTCGGCGATAACGAAAGCTTCTTGGATGACTGGGACGATGAATTCTGATTTCCGCCGCTGCGCCGCTTTCCTGCTTGGCATGGTTTCCTCCGCTTTCGCGGCGGAGATCACCTTGCAGGATGATGGCAAGCTCACCGGCGAGGTGGCGTCCATGGATGCCGAAGGCAACGTCGAGCTGCTTTCCCCGATCTCCGAAAAGCCGCTCAGGATACGTGGCGACAAGGCGCTGCGCATCGATTTCGGTTCTGCCGGTAAGGCCTTCGAACCAGCCACCGAGAGGGTGGAACTATCCAACGGCGACATCCTCGCCGCCAGGGTCAACTCCCTTGCCGACGGCCTGCTCAACGTGGAATCCGCGGATCTGGGGGAAATTTCCATCCCCCGGGCCATGGTTTCCTCCATCCAGCTCGGCATTTCCACCAAAAAGGTCATCTACTCCGGGCCCAAGGACTTCGAGGGATGGACGCGTGATGAGGGAGGTGCGCAAAGCTGGAAGATGGAGGGCGGTGAATTCGTGGCGGAGGAGCAGGGCATAATTTCCATGGATGCGGGATTGCCGGAGAAGTTCATCATCAGGTTCTCCATGAAATGGAGCAACTATCCGAATTTCCAGTTCCGCTTCGCCGAGCCGCCAGGGGGGAATTCCGGTCGCGTTGACAGGTATCTGCTGCAATTCGTCGGCTCTGGGCTTGGTGTCTTCAGGGAGTCCGGGAGCAAGAGCGGCAACATCCCCATCGCTGTCGCCAACAGGTCGTCGGGGCGTGATGCAAACAACAGCATGCAGGTTGAGATCCGGGTTGACCGCAGCCGCAGCCATCTCCAGCTGTTCATAGACGGGCAGTTGCAAGGCCGCTACACCGATCCGGTGCCCGGCATTCCCAGCGGTACCGGCATATCTCTGGTCAACAGGGCTCCGCGCCAGAGCGACCAACGGATAGGCCAGATCGAGGTGCTGGAATGGGACGACAGCGCAGACAGGCACCGCAGCGAGGAGCGCGGTGAGGGCGGCGAAGATTCGCTCATCGGGCGCAACGGCGAGCGCCTCGGAGGAAAGCTCACATCGATACGCAGGGATGGGGGCAAGGCGGTTTACATGTTCAAGAGCGATTTCCAGAAAGACCTGTTGGCGGTGCCCGAGCAGGAGGTTTCCACGGTCTTTGTCGGCGATGGTGCCAAGCCGGCGAAGAAAAGCAAATCAGGGGGCATGACCCTCAGCCTGCGTGGCGGCGGGCAGATGGAGGTTTCCTCGTGCGTGTTCCGTTCCGGAAAGGTTACTGCGGAGCATCCGCTGCTCGGCAGCCTGGATATCGACCGGGACGCGATCCTTTCCCTCCAACGACGGGCTGCACCGAAGGCCAATCCGTTACCAAGCCGATGAAAATCACAATCCCACTAGCACTGATCCTCCTCGCACACCCCAGCATGGCCGGCGCGGACGATGCGGTGGTTCGTTTCTCCAACGGCGACCAGCTCACCGGCGAGGTGCTGTCCATCACCGGTGACAGGCTTTCAATCAAATCGCAGGTTCTCGATGGGGATGCCGAGTTCGATACCGGGAACATCATCGATCTTAGCATGGCGGACGGCGGGGCTTTGGCTCCAGATGCGGGCGCCACCCACAGGGCGGTGCTGGAGATGACCAACGGCGACCGCATCGAAGGCCGCCTCGCCGGCCTCGGCGATGAGGAGATCAAGATCGCGACGCCTTACGCCGGCGAACTCACCATAAGGCGCGTCAACGTGCAGAGCATCGATATCTCTCGCGTATCGGACTCCCACTACCGCGGCCCGAACAGCTTGGAGGAGTGGCAGGCCGGCAAGCAGAACGGCAGTTGGCAATTCAAGGCGGGAGCGCTGCATTCAAGCTCGCCCGGTGCGATCGCGCGGGAAATCGAGTTCCCGGAGGAGTGCGTGATCGGCTTCGATGCCTCATGGAGGGGTTCTTTCCGCCCGAAGATCATTTTCTTTTCCGATGATACAAGCACTTCGGATCCGAAGGTGGGGTACGAGATGGTTTTCCAAGGGAACTCCGTGCATGTGAAGAAGAGCGGTTCCAACAACTGGCTCGGTCATTCCACCAACGCTGCGAAACTCCGTGAGAACGAGAAAGCGCGCATCGAGATCAAGGCGAGCAAGAAAACCGGCAAGATCCTGCTCTATGTTGACGGCGAGATTGCGGATCTCTGGCAGGATGCGGATTTCGCCGGGACGAAGTTCGGAATGGGGCTGCATATCGTGGCCCAGGACAGCTCGCCGCTCCGGATTTCCAACATCACGGTCACCGGCTGGGATGGCTACCACGAGGAAGTCCCGGAACGTCAGATGGGCTTCCAGGGAAGGGTTTTCCGGGGTGGGATGGAGATGCGCTTGGGCTTGGGTGGGGAGGATCCCGGCGAGGAGGAAGAGGACAGCTCCGAGAAGCTGCCCGATGGGCGCATGTTGCTCGTCAACGGCGATAGCATCGAGGGAGAGGTGCTGAAGGTCGAGGGCGAGGACATCACCGTGAAGACGCCTTTCACCGAAGTCACTTTCCCCATCGCCAGGCTCAAGAACATCGCCCTGAAGAAAGCCGACATGGAGACGGTGAAGCTATATGCCGCGGATGTTAGGGCAACCTTCGCGGATGGATCCCGCCTGGTCTTCCGCTTCGACGGAGTGGACGGCGACAACATCATCGGATTCAGCCAGCACTTCGGGCAGGCGCGTTTTTCCCGGGACGCCTTCCGCAGGATCGAGTTCAACATCCACAACCGCGCCATGGATTCGATGCGCCAGGGGGATGGCTGGTGACAGGGACGGAACCGCCCCGGATGGGATGATTTCAAGCCGGTGCTGGACGAGGGGGGTGCGGTGATGTTGGATGCCCCACGAAGTGACCGATTCAACCCATGCAACTCCGCCGGCCGACCTTGAGATCAAGGATGCTCAGCTCATTTTCAACCGCGTCTGGAAGGAGCTGGAAGACGATCTGGGGCGCGGGAACCTGCGCTTTCCCAAGGAGTTGATCCTGCTCGGGGGAGCGCCCGGTTCCGGGAAGGGGACGAACACCGATTTCATCCGCAAGGTGCGCGGCATCACTGCCCAGCCCATCGTGGTCAGCCAACTGCTGGACTCGCCGGAGGCGAGGAAAATCAAGGCGGGCGGGGGCATGGTCGGGGATGAGGAGGTGCTGCGCTTGCTTTTGCGGGAGATGCTCAAGCCGGAGTTCCGCGACAGCGCTGTGCTCGATGGATTCCCGCGGACGAACGTGCAGGTGGAGTGCCTCAAGATGTTCTATGACCAGATGGTGCTGCTAAGGCGCGAGTTTTCCGAAACAGCGCAAGCCCATTTCTTCAGGCAGCCGGTGTTCCACATCATGGTGCTGTTCGTGGATGAGGCGGAGAGCATCGCCAGGCAGCTGAAGCGTGGGCAGGAAACCCTGGCCCACAATGCCGAGATCAGGCACGCGGGGGTCGGCGTGCTGGAAGAGGAGCGCGCTACGGATTTCGATGAGGATCTCGCCAGGAACCGCTACCGCACGTTCAAGGAGAAGACCTACGATGCGCTGGTCTCGCTGAAGCAGATCTTCCACTACCATTTCATCAACGCCCAGGCACCCATCGAGGTGGTGCAGCAGAACATCATCCGCGAGCTGGAATACCAGAGCTCGCTGGAGCTTGATCCCCGCACTTACGACACGCTGCGCCACATCCCGCTGGCGGATGAGATCGTCGTGCAGGCGCGGCAGGAACTGGTCAACCGCCTGGACAGCTACCAGATCGAGCACCGCGAGCTGTTCACCAGTGTCGTCGATTTCATCCAGGAAAAGATGATGCCTGTCATCAAGCGCTATGCCGTGACAGGGCGTGCGACCGTGAACACGGAGGACGCTCTTTTCCATGATCCCGTTGCCCTGGCCATCCTCATCGATGTCTATTCGGAGCGCGGCTTCCAGGCGATGGTGGACATCCACCGCCAGGAAATCCCGGAGCGGGTCGATCTCGCGACCGGAGAGATCAGCACTCGGCTGAAAAAGGTCTACCGCATCACGATATTCTTCAGCGGCTCGAAGATAAGGCGCGGCTGATGCCGTGCTAGACAAGTCTGGCCGCCAGCAGCTCCCTCTGGAAGATGAGTTCCTTGGGCAGATGGTCGTAGAGGTCGATGAACAGCTCGCCCTGGGAAACGAGTTCGGCGCGCCACTCGAGGCGGTCGAATTTCATCACCTTCTCGAAATCCTCCTGCGAGAAATCCTCCAGATCCTCGATGTTGAAGTTCGCGTAGTCCGGGATCCAGCCGATCTGGGTCTCATGCCCGGCGGCGGCTCCCTTGCAGCGTTTCACGATCCATTCAAGCACCCGCATGTTCTCGGAAAAGCCGGGCCACATGAATTTCCCTTCGGCGTCCTTGCGGAACCAGTTCACGTGGAAGAAGCGGGGGAGGTGGGTGAGGTAGCGCTGCATTTCGAGCCAGTGGCCGAAGTAGGCGCCCATGTTGTAGCCGCAGAATGGCAGCATGGCCATCGGATCGCGGCGGACCTTGCCGATGGTTCCGGCGGCGGCGGCGGTCATTTCCGAGCCCATGGTCGCGCCGACATAGACTCCGTGGGACCAGTTGAAGGCCTGATAGACGAGCGGCATGGTGGTGGCGCGGCGGCCGCCGAAAATAACGCCGTCGATGGGGACGCCCTCCGGGTTCTGCCAATTGGGGTCGATGGTCGGGCACTGCTTCGCCGGGGCGGTGAAGCGGGAGTTCGCATGGGCGGCGGTACGACCGCAGCCGGGCGTCCAGTCCTGGCCTGTCCAATCGATGAGGTGGGCGGGGGCCTCCTTGGTGAGCCCTTCCCACCAGACATCGCCGTCGTCTGTCAGGGCGACGTTGGTGAAGATCGCGTTCTCGGTCATCGACTCCATGGCGATGCGGTTAGACTCCCAGTTGGTGCCGGGCGCGACGCCGAAGAATCCGGTCTCGGGGTTGATGGCATGGAGTTTCCCGTCCTCATGCGGCCAGAGCCAGGCAATGTCATCGCCGACGATGGAGGTTTTCCAGCCCTTGTCCGCGTAGGGTTTGGGTGGTTCCAGCATGGCGAGGTTGGTCTTCCCGCAGGCGGATGGGAAAGCGGCGGTGACGTAGGTCGTGGAGCCGTCGGGCGCGTGGAGGCCAAGGATGAGCATGTGCTCGGCCATCCAGCGGTGCTCGCGGGCGATGTTCGATGCGATGCGCAGCGCGAGGCACTTTTTCCCTAACAGGGCGTTGCCGCCGTATCCGGAGCCGTAGGACATGATCTCGCGGGTATCGACGAAATGAGAGATGTATTTGTCGTCGTTGCAGGGCCACGGTACATCCTTTTCCCCGGCGGAAAGGGGTGCGCCCACCGAGTGGAGGCACTTGATGTATTGGGCGTGGCCGTCGCGTTTCTTCGGAACCGCCCCGCTGCACTCGTCCTCGAGCCGTTTCAGCACCTGGGATCCCATGTGCGCCATGATACGCATGTTCACCACCACGTAGGCGCTGTCGGAAACCTGCACCCCGATCTTGGCGAGGGGGGAATCCGGCGGCCCCATGCAGAAGGGGATCACATACATCGTGCGGCCTTTCATCGAGCCGGTGAACTTGTCGGTCAGGAGTTTCCGCATCTCCAGCGGATCCGCCCACTTGTTGGTCGGGCCGGCCTCGTCCGGGCGTTTCGTGCAGATGAACGTGCGTTCCTCAACGCGGGCGACATCGGATGTGGTGGAGCGTGCGAGGAAGGAATTAGGTCGTTTCTCCGGGTTCAGGCGAGTGAATGTGCCGTTGTCGCAGAGGAGTTGGGTGAGGGTGTCCCATTCTTCCTGGGATCCGTCGCACCAGACTACGTTTTCCGGGGTGCATAGGGCGGCCATCTGGTCGACCCATATCTGTAGTTCTTTGTAGGAGGTTCCTTGTGTGTTCATGGCTGAGACCATCTAAGCGGACGGGATGCCATGCGGCAAGGATACCCGCCCGAAAGAGCGGATTTGCGCAGTCTTGGCGAATTTTCGCACTGCATCCCACATTCCGGTAACGCAGTGCTTGCACGGCGCGGGCATGTCCACTAGCACACTTGCACATGAGCAACGAACCGGACCAACACGCCTCCCTTGGGTCGATGTATTCCGATTATTTCCTCGATTACGCCAGCTACGTGATCCTGGAACGCGCCGTCCCACACCTTTACGACGGGCTGAAACCCGTGCAGCGCCGCATCCTCCATTCCACGGATGAGCTGGACGACGGGCGCTACAACAAGGTCGCGAACATCGTGGGAAACACGATGAAATACCACCCGCACGGCGACCAGTCCATCGGCGCGGCCATGGTGCAGCTCGGCCAGAAAGATCTTCTCATCGACTGCCAGGGGAACTGGGGAAACACCCTCACCGGTGACAACGCCGCCGCTCCCCGTTACATCGAGGCGCGGCTGACGAAGTTCGCACTGGAAGTCGTCTTCAATCCCAAGACCACCACTTGGCTGCCCTCCTACGACGGCCGGAACAAGGAGCCGCAGACGCTCCCCGTGAAATTTCCGCTCCTTCTCGCGCAGGGCGTGGAGGGCATCGCGGTCGGACTCGCCTGCAAGATCCTGCCGCACAATTTCAACGAACTCGTCACCGCCGCCATCGCGCACCTGCGGAAGGAGCCCTTCGAACTCGTTCCCGATTTCCCAACCGCCGGAATCATGGACGCCAGCGAATACCGCGACGGCCTCCGGGGCGGGAAAGTCCGCGTGCGCGCCCGCATCGAGATCGAGAAAAAAGGCATACTCCGCATCACCGAAATCCCCTTCGGCACGACCACCGGGAACCTGATGGACTCCATCGTCGCCGCTGCGGACAAGAACAAGATCAAGATCCAGAAGATCGAGGACAACACCGCCGCCCACGCGGACATCCTCGTCTATCTGCCTGCCGGTGCGGATGCGGAAAACACCCGCGATGCCCTCTACGCATTCACCGACTGCGAGCTCAGCATCTCGCCGAACGCCGCCGTCATCGTAGATGGCAAGCCGGCCTTCCTCGGCGTTTCCGAGATCCTCCGCCGCACCACCGACCTCACCAAGGATCTGCTCAGGCAGGAGCTCGAGATCCGTCTCGGCGAACTCGGCGACAAGTGGCACTTTTCCTCGCTTGAGAAAATTTTCATCGAAAATCGCATCTACCGCGACATCGAAGAGGCGGAAACCTGGGAGGCTGTCCTGAAAGCCATCGACGACGGCCTCAAGCCTTTCAAGAAACTCCTCAAGCGCGAAGTCAGCGAAGAGGATCTCGTCCGCCTCACCGAGATCCGCATCAAGCGCATTTCCAAATTCAACTCCTTCAAGGCCGACGAGGAGATCAAGGCCATCGAGGACGAGATTGCAGAGGTCGAGAAAAACCTCAAGCAGCTCACCCGCTACACGATCCGCTGGTACGAGCAGCTCGGGAAAAAGTATGGCAAAGACCGCCAGCGACTTACCGAGATTTCCAGCTTCGACCGCGTGGACCGCATGCAGGTCGTGGCCGCCACCGAGACGCTTTATCTCGATGCGAAGAACGGTTTCGCGGGCACCTCTCTGAAAAAGGAGGAGGCCTTGGAGAAATGCTCGATGCTCGACGATATCATCGTTTTCACGGCCGAGGGGAAAATGAAGGTCGTCAAGGTTGCCGACAAGTTTTTCGTCGGCCCGAGGCCGCTGAGGGTAGCGGTTTTCCGCAAGGACGAGGATCTGATCTACTCGATGATCTACCGCGACGGGAAGGACGGGAATGTGATGGCCAAGCGCTTCACTGTCGGCGGTGTCACGCGGGACAAGGAATACGAACTAACCAAAGGCACCAAGGGCAGCAAGGTGCTCTATTTCAAAGCCCACACCACCAACGAGGAAAGCTCCGCCCAGATGCTCATGATCCACATGAAGTCCGGACTCGGCCTGCGCAACCTCATCCGCCCGCTGCACTTCGCCGAATACGGCATCAAGGGTCGCGGCAGCCAGGGGAACATCGTCACCAAGCATCCTGTGGAGAAAATCCTCATCGCCCCCAAGGACTACACGCCTTAGGGTGAAGAGGTGTTCCAACGCAAAGCCGCGAAGATCGCCAAGGACGCAAAGCCAGCATGATGAAAAACTTCCACACCCCGGGCTTTGCGACCCTATGCGGCTCCGCGTTGAAATCTTCGTATCCCTTTCCATGATCAACATCGGCCAGCGCGCATCCCTCCGCATCATCCGCGAGCAGCCTTTCGGCCTCTTCCTCGATGCGGAGAACCTCGGGGAGATCCTGCTGCCGCGCCGGGAGATGCCCAAGGAATGGGCCATCGGTGGGCAGGTGGACGTATTCATCTACCTGGATTCCGAGGACAGGCTGGTCGCCACGCTCAAGAAACCCCGGGTCATTCCCGGTGAGTTCGCGAAGCTGACATGCATTGCCGTGACACCGGTCGGTGCTTTCCTGGACTGGGGTTTGCCCAAGGATCTGCTCGTTCCGTTCCGTGAGCAGAAGACCCGCATGGAGGTCGGGAAAAGCTACCTTGTGAAAGTGCTCGTCGATGAGGAGAGCCGCCGTATCGTCGCCACCACGCGCATCGCCCGCCACATCGACAGGACGCCCGCCGTTTACGAGGCCGGAGAAGAGGTCGGTCTGACGGTTTATGGGAAGACCCCGATGGGCTACAAGGCGATCATCAACGGTGCCCACACCGGACTGATCTTCGCCAACGAGGTGTTCCAGGAGCTCGCCCTCGGTGAGAAGCTGAAGGGCTGGATCGCCGCCGTCCGTGGTGATGGTAAAATCGACATCTCGCTCCAGCCGCCCGGGCGTGGTCGCGTGGATGACCTGGAGAAACAGATCATGGGCGAGCTCATCGCCCGCGGCGGTTTCTGGGCGCTCACCGATAAAAGCCCCGCGCACGAAATCTACGAGGAACTGGGTGTTTCCAAGCGCACTTTCAAGCAGACGCTCGGAGCGTTGCTGCGAAAGCGCCTCGTCACGCAGACGGAGACGGGGATACGGCTGAACTGAGCCTTGGCGACGTGGCGTGGGGAGCCATGGGGCAGGGCCTGGGAGGCTCATTCCTTCGTGAACGCGGCGTGCTCCGGATTTCCGCCGGAAATGAGGTAGGCCATGAGATCCATGAGCTCGTCCCTGTTCATGGTGAAGATCGTGCCGACCGGCATCATGGAAGTCTGGGAGAGTGAGACGCTTTTCACGTTTTCCATGGGGGCCTTGCTGAGTTCGCGGAAGTTGAAGGGGTTGGTCGCGACGGTGATTTCCGCATCGCTTCTGGAAATGATCCTGCCGTAGAGGGAGCCGCCGTCCTTGAGTTTCACATCGCTTGCCTGGTATTGTTCGGAGATGGATTGGCTGGGCTCGCAGATGGCTACGAGGATGTCCCGGATGGAGAAGCGGTTGGCGACGGAGCCGAGGTCGGGCCCGGAATATCCGCCGGTGCCTTCGAAGCGGTGGCAGGCGATGCAGCGGCCTGCGGCGAACATCGCCTTCCCGTTTGCGTAATCCCTGCCTGTGAGGTCTTTTTCGAAAAGCTTCATCGCGGAACCGACCGTCCAGATCACAGGCGGGCCCTTGGCGGCAGGGAGCTTGCCGAGATCGACTGCGGCGATGTCCCCGAGAAGGCCGGAGAGGGCGGCGGCGGCATCGGCCGGGAGATGGGTGATGGCATCCGAGCGGATCGCGTTGATGTAACCTGCGAAGCTTCTGCCGCCGTTTTTCCCGAGGCTATCGTTGAGCCATGAGAAGTAGAAACGGCGATCTTCCGACGTCCATCCGTTCTGCACCTGGCGCAGGCAATATGCGTAGTGGATGTTGCGGGTGTTGGGTGCGTTATCCATCATCTTGAGGATGGCCTCGCCGTATTGATGGCGCTCCAGCATGTTATTGTCGTACGCCGCGGCCTTGGTCTGGGTTGACTTCATCAGGGCGATGGTTTTCGCAACGACCTGCGGCGAGTCCAGATAGCACAGCACGCGGCAGAGTTCCGCGTTTTCGGTGTCATCCTGCGCCGGGTATTGGTGCTCCAGCTTTGCAATGACCGCAGCGGCTTGGGCGACTTCCGGCCTGCCCATGCGTATGAAGCAGAGGGAGTAGGCGCGGAGCAGTGCGAGGCGGTCTTCTGCGGCGAGAGCGGGGTAGGGGATGGCATTGAGTTTCCCGATGATGCGTGGGGAGAGCGAGGCCTCGCCGTGGCGGCAGAGGGCGATGGCGGAGTAGATGATGCTACGGGGATCGGTCTCCGAAAAAACCTTTTCCTGCCAGAGCGGGAGATCCTGATTCTCGATGGCGATCCTGGCGGCGTAGCGGATGGAGCGGTCGGCGTGTGAGAGCAAAGGCCATGTTTTTTCAATCGCCTTCTCTCCTCCTGCGTTGCTGCCATGGAAACGCTCTGACATCCGCCGCAGGTTTCTCTGTTCTTGGTTGCCGGCGAGTTGCCTCGGGGCGGCATCGTCTTTTTCCCCGGTGTGGCGGATGCGGTAGAGCTTGGAGGCGGTGTTCCGCCCTCCGGTGGTGAAATACATGCTCCCGTCCGGGCCGAAGCGCATGGCGGCGATGTTGAGCGGGGCTCCGTGGAGGAATTCCTTTTTCGTGCCGGTGTAGCTGGAGCCGCTTTCCTCCATCTCGATGGTATAGACCGTGCCGAAAGTCCAGTCGCAGACGAAGAGCTTGTCCCGGTATGAGGCAGGGAAATCCGAGTGGTGGCCAAACGCGATGCCGGTGGGCGAGCCGGGGCCGACGTTGATGACGGGGGCCATGCTGTCGGCGAAGTATTCCGGCCATTTCGCGGAGCCGCTGCGCCAGCCGAACTCGGAGCCCGGGGTGACATGGCAAACCCGGGTCGGGCGATACCACGGTGAGCCGATGTCGAACTCCAGGTCGGAATCGAAGGTGAAGAGTTCACCCTCGCGGTTGATAGCAAGGTCTACGGGGTTTCGGAAACCGGAGGAGATCATTTTCCAATCCTTCCCATCCGGCGAGATGCGGCAGACCCAGCCGCCGGGAGGAAGGATGCTCACGGCGTGACCCATGGGATCGGGCATGGGGGTGAGGAGAGAGTCGGTCTGCCATACGGGGGGCTGGAGGCTGGTGGTGCCCTCCGGTGTGCGGGTGTAGTTCCCGCTGACGAGATAGAGCGCCTTGCCGTCTTCGGAGACGATGACGGAGTGGGCGGAATGCTCGTAGCCGGGGTTGAGCGCCTTGAGCAGGGTGAACTCGTCGAACGTGTCATCCCCATCCGTATCGCGGATGCGGTAGAAACCCTTCATCGAGGACATGTAGAGGCTGTCGAAGGCGTAGAGGAAGCCAAGCGCGCCGCCGACGCGCCTCTGGCCCCACTCGATCGGGAGGTATGGGAAGCCTTTGAGGCTCTCCACTTTCACCGCGGAGCCCGCCACCCCTTCCTCGGGGAGGGTGACGCGGAAGACTCCCTTGTCATCCTGGTCGGAAACGATGAGACGGCCCTTGGGATCGAAGGCCATGGCGACCCATGATCCCTGCGAGGGAGGCACCTCATAAAGGAGCTCCGCATCGAAGCCCTGCCGCAGGGTGATGCGCGTGTCCGGATCGAGGTGATAGTCTCCGGCGGCTAGGAGGGAGATGGATGCGAGGTAAGGGAGCAGGCGGTGGGGCATGAATCATTTGGCGAGGAGTTCCACCATCAGCTTGCCCATCCCTTCCCCTACCTTCATGTAGGTGTCCGCATCGCCTCCGTAGTGACCTCCGCTGCCTCCCTTGGAGACAGGTTTCGAATAAAACACCGCCGCCTGATCCTTGAACTCCGGGAGAGCGGCGAAGTCGAACATCTTCTTGGAGAGAGTGGCGTCCATGTCGTGCTCCCCCAATGTGGCGCAAACGAACTTTGCGTTTGGTGCATTGAAGTCCTTTTTCAGGTCATTGAAGAGAAATGCCAGGTTCTTGTCGTAATTTTCGACGTTGCCCTTGCCTGCCTCGGCATTTCCCTGCCACCAGAAGAATCCGGCGACTTCGTAGCCGGTGGCACTGGGATAATAGGTGGCCAGGTCTTTCAGTGCCGTCTGCGCGGCACCCACGTCCTGATCATACTGGAGGCCTGCATACCAACCTCCGTTTTTTGTCTTGGCTTCTTCACTGACTTTCCGGTTCGAGCTCTCCGAGTCGCCTTGGTATGATCCACCCTTTGTTCCTGTGCCAACCGCACTGGGGGGCAACAGGTCCCAGCCCAAGGCACGGTTGCCCACACAGGATTTCAAGATCAGCACAGGCGCGTCAATGGCGTGCCCCACATAATTCCCTATCCCGATTTCCGGGCCGAATTTTCCGCTGCCGTTCCCATTTTCTGCGGTCAGCCAATCGTTGTATTTCAGTTGTGCCATGCAGAAAAACACATTTCGAACGTCTTTCCGAACGTTCCAGTTTCCTGCGTCATCGACGAGATACGGGTATTGGTCAGCGGCGCTCCCTTTGAGTTGACCTGCATTCCCGAAGCCGAGCATGTTCGACTGCCCCATGAGGATGAACACCTGCACGGGTTTGGACATGTCCGCATCCTTGCCATCGGGATCCGGGAGGACATCAGGGAGATCTGCGGAGACTTTGCTTTCCCCGGCAGCCTTGGGTGCGGCGGCGGCAAGGGCGGCCTTGCCCTCGGTCTTGAGCCATGCGATGTCGTCTGCGGAAAGCACATCCTGCTTGAAGCTCATATCGCCCCCGCCTGCCTTGGTGACGACAACCATGCTGGTGGCTTCGTCGTAGGATTTGAGCTCTCCCTCGAAGGTTTTGGAACCGTCCGCGCTCGTCCAGGTGCGCGCATGGGCGCCGGATAGGAGCAGTGCGCAAAGGGCGACTGAGAGGAAAGGTTGCTTGAATCCTGGTGTTTTCGGTTTCATATCGGGTCTGCTTACGTGTTTTTGCCATGCAGGGTAACGTAGGGGCGTTCGTTAATCTCGCAGAAAATCCGCAAATTTTCCGGCACGTGGATGGCGGGTTCCGGATTTTTATTGCCCATGGCAGCGGATGGCGGGTAAGGCGGTGCCCCGCACGGGCAACCCTGGCACCGAGCCGGGCGAGCCGACCCACGAAGGGCACATACAGGAAAGACCGATACCATGGCATTTACCCCAAGCAAAGACCACAAGCGCCTCGCGCGCGAGCAGAAGAAGATGGACAAGCGCCTCGCCCGCGAGGATGCGAAGGCGGAAAAGCTTGAGGCGGATCGTGCAGCGGAAGCGGCAGCCGCCGAGGCCGCCGAGAAGCGGGCGGAGGAGGAGCAACTCGCAAGGCTTGAGGCGGAATTCGAGGCCGAGCTCGAAGCGGAGCGCCAGGCAAAGGTGGCTTGATGGGGTGGCGTTGCGGAGAACGCGATGGCTAATCCATGAACCTATCGAGGGCGTTGAGCAGCTCCTCGCTTCGTTTCACGTGGTAGGTTTCCGAGGGCTTGATGGAAAGGCGTTTTCCGGCGGAGTTCTGGAAATGCATGATGACGGGGGTGGAGCCGGGGTGGCCGGTGAGGTGATAGCGGATTTCCTCCAGGTCTTTGGCGGTGTGGCGGTGGGTCCAGAGGAGTAGCTCCAGGGCGCCGCTTCCGGGGTTGGACTTCCGGTTTTTCAGCTCGTCGATGTTGCTGCCGGTGAGGCGGCGGCCGCCGGTGCGGTCGTCGAGCTGGATGGCGATTTTCAGCCGGATGATGTTGCCGGGGGCGAGGATGCCGGAATCGCGCGCGGGGATGAAGCTTTCGCTCCAGAGCATGATCTCGCAGGAACCCGTGAAGTCCTCGACGGTGAGTATGCCGAAGGGTTTGCCCGCCTTGGTCATGCGGGTCTCCAGCGAGCGTATCATGCCTGCGATGGGGTGGCGGGCGCGGGGGTCGTCCAGTTCGATCTCGTCGATGAGGCCGATGCGTTTGTATTTGTCGGAATCGAGGATGCCGCGGAATTTGTCGAGCGGATGGCCTGTGACGTAGAAACCTAAAAGCTCCTTCTCGTGGGCGAGGCGGTCGTCCTTGCTCCATTCCTCCACGGCATGGGCGGAAGGCGAAGCGGCCGAGGAAGGGGGAGGCGAGAAATCCATGGCATCGAAGAGCGATGACTGGCCGGAGGCCTTGTCGCGCTGGGTGGCGGAGGCCGAGGCGACGACCTGCTCAAGGCGCGAGAACATCGTGGCGCGGTTCTCGCCGGTCCAGTCGAGGGCGCCGGCCTTGACGAGGTTTTCCAGGATCCGCTTGTTGATGACCTTGGAGTCGAGGCGGGATGAGAAATCGTCGAGGGAGAGGTAGCTGCCGTTTGCGTCCCGCTCGCGGATCGCGGCGGCCATGGCGGCCTCGCCGACGTTCTTGATGGCCGCGAGGCCGTAGCGGATGGCGAGGGTGCCGGATTCGAGCTTTTCCGGCGCGAAGCGGAGCAGGGATTTGTTGAGGTTGGGAGGCAGGATCTGGATGTCCATGCGGTGGCACTCGGCGACAAAGACGGCGATCTTGTCGGTGTTGTTGATCTCGTTGGAAAGGAGGGCCGCCATGAACTCGACGGGGTGGTTCGCCTTCATGTAGGCGGTCCAGTAGGAGATGTGGCCGTAGCAGGCGGAGTGGGATTTGTTGAAGCCGTAGCCGGCGAACATCTCGATCTTGTCGAAGATCGCGCCCGCCATTTTCTCGCCGATGTTGTTGGTCTCCTTGCAGCCCTGGATGAAGCCCGCGCGTTCCTTGGCCATCTTCTCCTTGTCCTTCTTGCCCATGGCGCGGCGCAAGAGGTCGGCCTTGCCGAGGGAGTATCCGGCGAGGAGCTTGGCGGCGTTCTGCACCTGCTCCTGGTAGATCATGACGCCGTAGGTGTTGCCGCAAACCGTCTCTAACAGAGGGTGCTCGTACATCGCTTTCTTGCCCTTTTTGACATCGAGCATCTGGTCGATGAACTGCATGGCTCCGGGGCGATAGACGGCGATCAGGTCGATGATGTCGTCGATGCTGCGGATCTCGTATTTCTTGCAGGTCTCGACCATGCCGCCGGACTCGAGCTGGAACACGCCCATGGTCTCGCCGCGGTTGAGCATGCCGAAGGTCGCCTGGTCATCGAGAGGGACCTTCTCGATGTCGAAGTCCGGGATGTGCTTGCGGATGTGCCCTGCTGCGTCGTGGATGACCGTAAGGTTTTTCAGCCCCAGGAAATCCATTTTCAGGAGGCCGACCTCGGTGATGGCGCCCATGTCGTATTGGGTGACGACCTCGCCCTCGTTGCCGCGGGTGAGGGGGACGTGCTCATCGAGCGGGCGGTCTCCGATGACGACCCCTGCGGCATGGATGCCGACACTGCGGTTGATGCCTTCTAGCCGCAGTGCGTAGGACCAGAGTTCCTTGTAGGTGGATGAGGATTCGATGAGTTCGCGCAGTTCCTCCTTGGAGTCCCACTCGGACTGCAGGGTGGTGCCCGGTTTGGGCTCGATCATTTTCGCGATGCGATCCGCCTCGCCGTAGGAGATGCCCATCACGCGGGAGACGTCGCGGAGCACGGATTTCGCGCCCATGGTGCCGTAGGTGATGATGTGGGAGACGGATTTCTCGCCGTATTTTTCCCGGACATACTGGATGACCTCCGCGCGGCGGGACTGGCAGAAGTCGATATCGACGTCGGGCGGCGAGACGCGTTCCGGGTTGAGGAAACGCTCGAAAAGAAGGCCGAACTGGAGCGGGCAGATGTTGGTGATGCCCATCGCGTAGGAGGCGAGTGAGCCGGCCGCCGAGCCACGGCCGGGGCCGACGGGGATGTCGTTGTCGCGGGCCCACTGGATGAAGTCGGCGGTGATGAGGAAGTAGGATGCGAAGCCGAGGTGGTTGATGGTGTCGACCTCGTATTTCAGGCGCTCCTGGACTTCTGCGGAGTTGGCTTTCTCAGCGCCGTAGCGAGCAAGGACTCCCTCCTGGCAGATTTTCATGAGGTATTCCTCGCGGGGCGAGCCGTCCGGGGTGGGGAACTGCGGGTATTTCTCCGAGGAGGCGGAGTCGAGCTTGATGGTGACATTGCAGCGCTCCGCGATGCGCAGGGTGTTGTCGCAGGCGTCGGGAATGTCCTTGAAGATCTCGCGCATTTCCTCCGCCGTCTTGAAATGCACCTCCGGGGTGTATCGCATGCGGCCCTCATCGATCACCATGGAGCCGGTACCGATGCAGATCATCACATCATGGGCCTCGTGGTCGGTGCGGTTTAGGAAATGGACATCGTTGGCGGCGACGACGGGGAGATTGAGCTGCTTTGCAAGGGCGATGAGCTGCGGCATCACGGTGAGCTGGGCCTCAAGGCCATGGTTGTGCAGTTCCACGAAGGTGTTTTCCCGGCCGAAGATATCGCGGAGTTCGGTGAGGGTTTCGAGGGCCTTGTCGGTTTCGCCTTTCAGGAGCCACTCGTTGACCGGGCCGGAGATGCAGCCGGAGAGGCAGATGATGCCCTTGGAATGGGCGCGGAGGATGTCCCTGTCCACCCGGGGCTTGCCGTTGTACATGCCATCGAGATGGCCGATGGAGGTGAGTTTGGAGAGGTTTTCCCAGCCCTCGTTGGTCTCGGCGAGGAGGGTGAGATGAGTCGCGGACTTGCGGTTGGGGATCTTTTTTTTGTCCTGCGCTGAAAACGGGGCGAGGTAGATCTCGCAGCCGAGGATGGGTTTGACGCCTGCCTTGATGCATTTCTGATAGAAATCGATGGTGCCGTAGAGGTTGCCGTGGTCCGTCATGGCCACGGCCGGCATGCCCAGCTCCGCGGCGCGGGCGGCGAGTTCCTTGGTGCGGATCATGCCATCGAGGAGGGAGTAGGCGGTGTGCAGGTGGAGGTGGACGAAGGAATCTGACATGCTTGCGGAACGATTGAGGATAGGGGATGGGGGATTGTCGATGGAAGAAAGAAGAAGATGATTATGCGGTTGATTTTGCGTGGCGGGGTGGCTTGCATGGTCGTCCGCCCGAGGGCGGAAGATCCTATGTCCGAAAATAACACACTTGCATCAGCACCCGGCGGCCCCTTGGGCGAAATCTCACAGGCTCCCCCGGCGCTGGAGATATTCCTCGACAGGCATCAGGCGAAGGTGATCGCGCTGGCGCTGTTGCTGGCTATCGCCGCCATCGCCTACGTGGTTTACGACGGCATCCGTAAAAGCGGGGAGGAGTCCGCCGGGGCCTTGCTTTCGAAGGCGGAAGATCTCTCCGCACTCCAGGAAGTGGTGAAGAACCACGCGGGCACCGCGGCATCCTACAGCGCGAAGATCCTGCTTGCGGAAAAGCAGTGGGAGGACGGGCAGCAGGATGATGCGATCGCCACCCTGGAGGCTTTCGTGGCGGGGGATCCGTCCCATCCGGGAAGGCCCAGTGCACAGGCGAGCCTTGCCGCAAAGCTCCGTTCCCAAGGCAAGGAGGATGAGGCAGCTGATATTTTCCGAGACATCACCGAGGATGTGGCAGCGCGCCACCTCGCCCCATACGCATGGATTTCCCTGGGCGATATTGCCCTGGCGAAAGGCGACAAGGAGGCCGCTGCCGATGCCTACGGCGCGGTGGAGCGCGAGTTCCCCGAAAATCCCTTCACGCAGCAGGCTATCCAGCGACAGCTGCTTCTCAAGGCTGCCGCGCCGGTGCCGGTGGATGCGCCCATCGTGGTGCCGGATGTGAAAATCACCGATGAGGAAAACGATGCCGCTCCCGGAGATGTAAGCCCGGGCAATCTGCTCGATACCATCCAGGGAGGAGGCCTTGGGGGCGATTCCAACCCTCTGCTTCCCGAAGGGGAGAAGCCCGAATAAATCAGGCTAAATCGCA
This sequence comes from Akkermansiaceae bacterium, assembly GCA_017798145.1. Classification (NCBI taxonomy): domain Bacteria; kingdom Pseudomonadati; phylum Verrucomicrobiota; class Verrucomicrobiia; order Verrucomicrobiales; family Akkermansiaceae; species Akkermansiaceae bacterium. The sequence continues at coordinate 4,065,093 of CP059069.1, forward strand.
TTGACAGCCCGCCGCGCCGCGCCGTAGCCTGCGGCGTGTTCAAGAAAGTCATAGGCCAAGAAACAAGCGACCCGCAAAAGCCATCGCTTACCACCCCGGAAGAGCGTGCGCCTCAGGCGGCGGCGCCTTCCCAAGCCCCTGCCAGGGAGTCGGGATATTCTGCCCCTGCGCCTGTTGCCAAGGCTCCTGCCGGGAACACGCGCAACGTCCTTTCCTCCGATGTGGAGATCAAGGGTGCCGTCAAGTTCCAGGATGATCTGATCGTTGATGGCAAGATCGAGGGCACCATCGAATCCACAGGCAATCTCACCGTCGGCGAGAATGCCAAGCTCAAGGCTGAGATCAAGACGGGAACCATCGTGATCTACGGGAAAGTCCATGGCAACATGACGGCCACGGACAGGGTTGAGCTGAAGTCCAGCGCGGAAGTCATCGGCGATATCAAGGCGAAAACGCTCACCATCGAGGCTGGCGCCATCTTCGTCGGGAAATCGACCGTTGGTACCCCTAGCCAACAGCCATCCTCCGCCCCGGACAACAAGTCCCAGGGTTCGCCGTCCTCAGAAAAGCCCGCAATTGCGGGTGGTTGATCCGTAGTGAAGTAGGAGGCCATCTCATTTCATCCACAACCGGGGAATCCGTGTTTCATTGAACCCGAGACACATCGAACTTGTCTGCCCGGGCTGCGACCATCACCAGATGGAGCCGTCCATGGTCATCTCCACCCAGTGCCGCTCCTGCGGACAGCACATGGACATACGTGACGGGAAACCCGTCGTCCGTCCGAAGCATGCAACCCGCCTGGCGAGTCCGGGCAATCCTCCGCTGCAGCACGGCTCCACAGGCTCCGCCAAGCAGCCCGAGCCAAAGACTGCCAAGCCACGCCAGCAAGGTTTCCTCAGGAAGATTTTCCGGCGTGAGCGCCCGCCGAGGATGGTGGATTGCTATCATTGCCAGCGCAATTTCGAGGTGGTGCGCGACGCACAGTCCAGCCAGTGCCCCAAGTGCGGCGGTTACATCAGCCTGAGGGATTATGAGATCGACCATGCATGGCGCCGCCGCATCCAGACGCGCGGCGATGTGAAGATCCTCAAGGAAGGCTCCATCATCGGGGTGAAAGTGCAGTGCCATGATCTCACTGTGCTGGGGATCCTAGCGGCTCCCGTCGATTGTTCCGGCGTGATCTGCATACGCAGCCACGGCAAGATCGTTGGCAACGTGACCTGCGGTGAGCTACGTGTTGAGCGCGGCGCAAAGGTAGAGTTCCAGGGGGATGTCCGTGCCGGAAAAGCCTACATCGATGGCGATGTGAAAGCGCAGCTCACCTGCACCGGGACGATCATCCTTGAGAAAAAGGCCCATCTCCAGGGGCTCGCCCGTGCCGGCGGCCTGGTGGTCAAGGCCGGGGCGAAGCACTCCGGACTCATGGAGGTCGTGAGGCCGCAGGTTGCCGGGTGATGGCCGATTGGCTCTTGCATCCTGTGCCCGGGCTGGCGAGATTCCGCCATGCAAACCGCCTTGGACCTCAAAGGGGAAATCCTGGAACTGAAACGCGCCCGCAACGCCGTCATCCTCGCCCACAACTACCAGACCGGTGACATCCAGGATGTCGCGGACTATGTCGGCGATTCCCTCGGCCTCGCGTATCAGGCGAAGTCCACCGATGCGGACGTGATCGTTTTCTGTGGCGTCCATTTCATGGCTGAGACCGCGAAGATCGTGAACCCTTCCAAGACCGTGATCCTCCCGGATGCGGATGCCGGCTGCTCGCTGGAGCAATCCTGCCCCGCGCACCAGCTGGAGGCCTTCCTTGCGGAGAACGCGGAGAAGAACTACTACGTCATCGCCTACATCAACTGCTCCGGCGGCGTGAAGGCGCTCTGCGATGTCATCTGCACCTCGGGCAACGCCGTGAAAATCGTCAACCAGGCGCCCGCCGACAGGCCTATCCTCTTCGTGCCGGATGAAAACCTCGGCGCTTGGGTGATGGAGCAAACGGGGCGGAAAATGGATCTTTGGAAAGGCAACTGCTACGTCCACGTCGAGTTCACCCGGGATTCCATCAACCGGATCAAGGCGGAGTATCCAGACGCCCTTGTCGTCGCCCACCCGGAGTGCACCCAGGCGGTGCGGCTGCTGGCGGACGAGGTTTGCTCCACGGAAAAGATGGTGCATTTCTGCAAAAACGCTCCGGTGAAAGATATCATCGTCGTGACCGAAAGCGGCATGCTCCATCGGCTCAGGCGGGAGTGCCCGGACAAGAACCTCATCCCGGGGCCGACCGACCGTTGTGCCTGTGCCGACTGCCGCTACATGAAAATGAACACCATGGAAAAGCTGCGCAACTGCCTGCGCGACCTCGCGCCGAGGGTGGAAATGGACGAAGCGACAAGGAAGCGCGCCGAACTGCCGCTGCTGCGCATGCTTGAGCAATCCAGGTGAACCCATCAATTTCATTGCAAATCATTCCGGCTAAGCTAAGGTAAATACCTTGTGAATGCCTAATTTCCGGAAAATCCGGTTGACGGATTCACCCTCTGCCATCTCAATCCATACACATTCATGAAAATCCCATCCAATCAATCCCCCAAAACGGGATTCACCCTCGTCGAGCTGCTGGTCGTCATCGCCATCATCGCAACCCTCGCCGCCGCCGCGTTTTCCATTGGCCCAGCCGCCATGAACAAGGCGAGGAAACTCTCCGCGCAGAATGCCGCCACTTCGGTGGCCACGGCGGTGAACCAATTCTACACGGAATACTCCGCGCTGCCGGATCCAGGCACGAACACTGCAGAGACCGAGTTCAGCACCACGGCTGGGAACGGGATCAAGCTGCTTGAGATTCTCGCAGGTCTCGACGACAGCGATCAGAACGCCCGCAAGATCCGATTTTTCAGCGGCAAGGAGGCCAAGAACCGCAAGGATGGCGTCGAATATTCAAGCGATGGCAAAGCCATAAGGGGCATGTATGACCCGTGGGGCAGGCCTTTCTACATCCGCATGGATTACGATTACGATGAGAGGCTCACCGTCAAGCCGGGAAGCACTCCCGCCGTGACGCTTAACGGAAGGAGGGTGGCCGTCTACAGCCTCGGGGTGCCCGAGGATAGCGATGCCAAGCCCAACACGATCGTAAAGACCTGGTGACCGGAATTTTCTCACCTAGCCTGAAATTCAGGTTTACTTAAGGATTTTTCCGGCTAGACTGTTGCCGTGAAAATTCTATTTGCCATCACCGCAGCCTTCACCCTGGTTTCCTGCAACACTTCCATTGGCATCTGGAGGGACACAAAGGCCGGATTCAACTGGACAAAAGAAAGGATCCAGGGCTCCGGGGGAGGGGGGCAGGATTATGAATACGGTGCGCCGGTGTATTGAATTCATGCTCCATCCCCTCAAAACCCATTGCCTTTCCTTGGCTTGCCTAGCCCCGGGCCTTGCCGCCGCAGCCGGCTACTATCTGCCCAACCAAGATGCTTTCGCCACGGCGCGCGGCAACGCTTTCGTTGCGACTGCGGATAGCCCGGCAGCCGTTTTCTACAATCCGGCGGGATTGACCCAACTGGAGTCGCCGCAAGCCCATGTGGGATTGTATTCCATCGTTCTGGGGAACCAGGCCGAAGTGGGGGGCATGAAGTCCGATGCGAAAACCGAGTTGCAGGCGGCTCCGCATGTTTTTTATTCCCGTCCGCTCAGTGACAGGCTGACATTCGGGTTCGGCCTGAACAGCCCCTTCGGCCTGGGCACCGACTGGGGTCGCAACACGAACTTCAGCCCGGTGGTCACGGAAGCGCGCCTGACATATCTCTCGACCACAGCCGCCGTCGCATACGAGGTGTCCGAGACATTTTCGGTCGGTGGCTCGATATCGGTGAACTATGCGGACCTGTTGCTGGAGCAGGGACTCGGCCCGCCCGGAAGTTTCCTCCGCTTCGAAGGCAGCGACATCGGACTTTCCGCTGCATTGGGCGTACGCTGGGAGCCACATGATCGTCACGCATTCGGGGCGATGTTATCCAGCGGCTCCACATTCGATCTCGATGGCAAGACGGTTTCGAGCATCCTTCCCGGGGACAATTCCTCGGAGTTCGAGTTCCTCACCCCGGCGAGGGCGGCCATCGGTTATTCATACCGCCCCGCGCCGGGCTGGAACATCGAGGCGAATGTCGAATGGCTGGACTGGGATTCCCTGGACAGCCTGAACCTGAGCTCCGCGTCCGTGGGCGGCAACCTCCCCGTAGCGTTCAACTGGAAATCGTCCTTCATTTACGAGATCGGGGCATCCTATACCACGGAGAGCGGGCACGTTTTTGCCGCCGGATATGATTTCAACATGAATGCACAGCCCGACCGGGATTTCACCCCGGGGGTATCCGATGCAGACCGCCATTGGTTCAATCTCGGTTACGGGCGCCGCCAGGAAGATTCGTTTTGGATGCTGGCCTACCAGTTCGGTTACTCGAACAGGACGGTTGATGGTGCCGCCAATCCGCTAGTGAACGGGAAGTACGAATCACGCCACAACGCGCTGGTGTTCACATGGCGGAAGGATTTCTGATGGAGAGGATCGTTGTCACAGGAGCGAGTTCCGGCATCGGGCGTGAGCTTTCCGTCCAGTTGGCTCAGCCGGGGCGGGAGTTTTGGCTCATCGGCCGCGATACTGTCCGTCTTGCTGAGGTTGCGGCGATTGTCCGTGGCAAGGGTGCGACGGCGGAGACCGTGGAACTCGACCTCGGTGACCTTGGCGCTGCAGGGGATTTCCTGAGCCGGAACTTCCCGGAATCGAAAGGCGTGGATTGGGTCTATCTTTGCGCAGCCATCACCGCATTCGGGGAGGTCAAGGACACCTTGATCGGCGACTGGGAGCGGCTCTACCGCCTTAACCTGCTCAGCCCAGTGCAACTGGCGAGGCATTTCTATGCGAACATGGCAGGGAAACGGCGGGGGCACATCGTGCTCATTTCTTCGCTCGCGGCATACGCCGGGTACCCGACAGCCACTGCGTATGCGACGATGAAAGCAGGTTTGCTGGGACTGTATCGCTCGCTGTACCACGAGGGGGCTAGCCACGGGATCAGGATCCACCATGTTTCACTGGGTTATGTGGGAACGGGCATCTACAAGTCGGCGATTTATCGGAACACCACGTATGAAAAGACCATGGAGGGCATCCGCAGGCTTGGGTTCGGCTTCCTGTCCGCCGAGGAAGCGGCAAGGAAAATCATTTCTGAGGCAGCGAAGGGCAAGTCCGAGTTTGCCGTGCCGGCGTATGCCACGGCGATGAAATGGGTTGCGCCGCGAATGCCTTTCCTGATCGGGATCATTCACCGCCGCATCATGAGGATATTCAGGCAACTGGCATGAAACCCACCGCATCCATGGAAAAAGCGTTCGGCGGAGCGACGGTTGTCCTCACGGGAGCTGCATCGGGGATAGGGCGCGGGCTCGCAAAGCTGCTATGCAGGAGCGGAGCGGTGATCCATGCATTGGATGTGGATGGCAAGGGCTTGGAAAGCCTCGTTGCGGAAGCGGAAGGAAGCGGAGAGATCCATGTCCGTCGCCTGGATGTGACGGATTATGTTTCCTACTCCAAGGCGGTGGAGGGAATCATTGCGCAATCCGGAGCGATCGACTTCCTGTTCAACAACGCCGGGGTGACACTGCTGGGCGAGGCGCAGAACATTCCCTTCGAGCGATGGAAATGGCTGCTGGACATCAATCTGATGGGTGCTGTCCATGGGACGCAGCTGGTCTATCCCGCCATGCTGGAGCGCGGATCCGGCTGCATTGTGAACACGGCATCGATCGCGGGATCGACCGGCTATGCCACGGCCGCCGCATATACCGCATCGAAGGCTGCGATCCTTGAGTTTTCGCGTTCCCTGAGGGCGGAGGTCGGGGCGAATGGGGTCAAGGTCTGTGTGGTTTGCCCGGGCTATGTCAACAGCGGGATCTTTGCCGAGGATCGGATCGTAGGGGTCAGCCGGGACGCCATGATCAAGGATCTGCCGGTGGCGATGATGAGTCCGGAGCGGGCTGCATGGCATTATCTCAAGGGGGTTTCCCTGCGCAAGGAGACGATCATATTCCCGTTTTCCGCACGGTTCCTGTGGTTCCTTTCCTGTTGGTTTCCCGGGATGCTGCTCCCTTTCCAACGGCGCTTCATGCGTGTGTTCCAGGGTGGCGGAGGGAAAGGCGTGTCATGAGGCGTGCCGGACGCCATCTGATGGAAAAGCTCAGGCTTGGGGATCCAGCATACCCTTCACCCGCCCGGTCTCCTGGTTGCGGAATTCGGAGGGCGATAACATGTAGCAGCTCCGGAATTCCCGGTTGAAGCTTTTCTGTTCCTTGAATCCGAGATGTTCCGCGACTTCCTTGATGGCCATACCGCTCCTTAGCAGGGTTCTTGCATATACCATGCGCTCGGATTTGAGCCATTGCTTGGGGCAGATGCCGATTTCTTCCGCAAACAGGCGGCGGAAGTGGCGGGTTGAGAGGTCAATCCTCTGCGACACGGCATCGAGCCTGAACTGGCAGGCAACCGCGAGCTTGAAGAGAGATATGGTCTCCCCCGTAGGCAGGGCGACATGCACAATGCCGCCCATGCGGACAATCCGGTTTTCCCGTGAAATGATGTACATGTAAGATCCTAAGATAATCAAGAGATTCCAATCGTCAAGCTCTTATGGCAGATCTCGGGCATGAGCCGGATCTGCTCCCTCCGATTTCCCGTCGATGTTGCGAATTCAGAGGATGCCGAGGGCGGCGGAGACGAGGAGTTCGTCCTCGAAGAGCCATTTCGCCGCTTCAGAGCCGGGCGATGGGGATCCGCTTGCCTTGGATTCCGGTCTGGCCGCGATCTCGAGGACTAGGGTCGAGCTGCGTTTCCGAGTTGCGAAGTATCCGGCGTCATGGATTGCCATGTGGCTGGCGAGTGCGCGGATTGCAGCCTGGGAAGCGTCCGTGCCGGTATCGCCGCCTAACAGGGACTCGAGCATGGCGGGGGTGGGATCACTGCCGCCGCGGATTTTGATCGATCCCGTGTCATCTTTCGATACCGTGGCGCCGAGCGAATCCGCGAGCTCCGCTGCGCGTGCATCGATGCCGCTTGCGGAGAGTGCTTCGGGCAGCGCGGACTCCAGCATGGTGGCAAGCTCGATCTGGCGTGAATGGAGTTTCGTGAGATCAGGTGTGGTGGTCATCAGTTTCGGATCCATTACGAAGTCCGGCGACGAGATGCAGAGGCGGACGAATGAAGCGATGGCTTCCGATGCGTGTGCACATGGGATGGCGCTGCATACGGGGACGAATGCGAACGCGGCAAGCCGGTTGGCGACAAGGACGTTGCCTATGGCCAGCATTTTTGCGGAAAGCAGCGAGTCCCGTTCCCTCTTGAGGATATAGAACTCCATGGCGCGCCGGAGTGTGACCTCGAGCTGTGGGATGTCCCAGGGCTTGGTGATGTAGCGGAAGATGCCGCCCTTGTTGACGGAGCCGATGGCCGCATCGATGTCGGCGTATGCGGTGGAGAGGATCTTGATGACATCCGGATAGTCGGTGGCGATCTTGGAGAGGAAGCCGACGCCGGTTTCGTTGGGCATGCGCTGGTCCGTGACGATGATGCCGATGTCATTGGAATTTTCGCGGAACACCTTCAACGCCTCAACACCGTCCTCCGCCTCGAGGATGCGGAACTCGCGCCCGAAGAGTCGCTTGAAATACTTGCGGGAGTTGGCCTCGTCATCGACGAAAAGGATGGCGTGGCGTTGGTAGTCGTAGCTTTCGTTTGCTTGGCTCATGATTCAGTGGTGTTGTGGGATAGGGGTGTCAATACGGTCTGTCTCCGGGAAAAGGCGCTGCGTTGCGGGAGCTTTTCCGGCGGCTGCGCCGGGAAATAGCAGGCGGATTTCCGTGAATTGCCCGGGTCGGCTCTCGACGCCGATGGTGGCGTTGTGGTCGCGCAGGATCTGGTGGGAAATGGACAGCCCGAGACCCATGCCTGCACCGACCTCCTTGGAGGTGAAGAAGGGATCGAAGATCCTGCCGATATCCTCCGGGGGGATGCCGATGCCGTTGTCCCTGAAGGTCACGAGCGAGCTGCCATTCTCGTCGGATGAGGAAACCGAGATGCTGCCGACAAGGTCCGGTTCCCTGACCTTTCTCTCGCGGATGGCATCGATGCTGTTCTGGAGGAAATTGATGAACACCTGGACGAGCTGGTTGGAGTTACCCTTGATTTCCGGCGCATCCAGCGATCCCGGGGCGATGCTGATCCCATCGCCCAGCTGGTGGCTCATCATGCGGATGGCCCTGTCTATGGTTTCCCTGAGATCGAGGAGGGCTTTGGGCGATTCGCTGTTCTCGTCGCGTGTGAACTGGCGCAGGTCGATTACGATCTGGGAGACGCGCGCAACCCCTTCGCGGATGTCCTTAAGGGTGTCCTCGAAGTCGGTGCGCTCCTCTTCTGGGAGGATATGAGAGAAGGTCGCGAGCGCATGCAGTCCTGCGTTTGCGTAGTTGAGCGGATTGTTGATCTCGTGGATGATGCCTGCGCTCATCCTGCCAAGGGCGGAGAGCTTCTCGTTGCGGAGCATGAACACCTCGTTTTCCTTGATCTTGTCGAGGGCGGCATGGAGATCCCTGTTCATGTCGGCCATTTCCCTGCGGAAGCGCCCCATGAGGATCTGGTTGCGCAACCGCAGGCCAAGCTCGGCTGTGGAAAAGGGCTTTGTCAGGAAATCGCTGGCTCCGGCCCTGAGCGCATCGAGCTTGGTCTGCTCGTCCGCGCGGGCGGTGAGGATGATGACGGAGGTATCCCGGGTGCCATGGTTTTCGCGAATTCGGCGGCAGGCCTCCACCCCGTCGAGTTCCGGCATCATGTGGTCGAGGAGGGCGATCTGCGGCCTGTGCAGCTTTGCGAGTTCCAGGGCTTCCGCACCATCGGCGGCCTCGATGATCTCCACGTCATCGAGCTGCATGATGAGGAAGCGGCGGATGTCCGGCTCGTCATCCGCGATGAGGACTAGGGGCTTCGCGGTGCTGTCCCGCGCGCCGATCATGGGAGCGGAGGGGTATCCCGCATTTGCCTTGGGCGCCACCTTCGTCCCTGACCTGGTGGGGATCGCCATCGCCGCTTTCCGGTGGATCGCGACAATCCCGCGCCCGGTCATGATACCCTCGTCCTCTGTGGATGCGCCGCTGGATTCCTCCACCGGAAAGCTGATCCGGAACTCGGTGCCAACACCGACGCGGCTCGTCACCGCCACCTCCCCGCCCAGGGATTCTGTCACGGAGCGTACGAGGGCGAGGCCGATGCCGCTGCCCTGGAATTTCCGCGTGGAGGAGGTGTCAACCTGCCAGAAGCGGTCGAAGATCCTCTCCAGGTTTTCCTGCGGGATGCCGACGCCGGTGTCCTTCACGGAGATGCCGAGGCGTTTCCCGGTGATGCCGAGGTTCACGTCGATGTTGCCGCCAGACGGGGTGAACTTGATCGAGTTTATGACGAGATTGAGGATGATCTTGTCGAACTTGTCGCGGTCCAGCATGACCACCCCGTGTCCGGTTTGGCAGGTCCACTGGAGGGCTACCCCGTCCTGTTCCGCAAGGTGCCTGAGGGATTTCATCAAGCCCTCGAAATGCCCCTTCACCTCGGTGGGCTGAAAGTTCAGGTCCGCGTGGCCGGTGTCGAAGCGGACGAGATCGAGGAGATCGTCGATGAGCTTCATGAGCCGCAGGCCGTTGTGCTCCAGCAGGCCGACCATTTCCGTGGCCCTCGCATCTCCTTTGGTTGCGGAGAATGTTTCACCGAGCTTTTCCGTGATGCCGAGCATGATGGTGAGCGGTGTGCGCAGCTCGTGGCTGATGTTCGCGAAGAATCGGGTCTTCGCCTCGTCAAGCTCCCCGAGGCGCTGGTATTGCGAGCGCAGCGTTTCCCGGGAGCGCTCCACCTCGTCGCGCAGCGCGAACTCGCTGAGGCGCAGCCGTTCGTAGAAATAGCTCCCGACGATCACGAACACGGAGGTGACGAAGAGGAAATAGGTGTTGTTGAAAAGGATTCTCGGATTCGCTTCATCGAAGGGCAGCGCCACACTGAGGAAATAGCATGCCCCTGTGACAAGCGTCATGAACAGGGACTGCCTGAAATTCCACCTCAGCAGCAGTGACAGCCCGACGAGAACGAGATTGAGACCCGCGTAGTAAACCGATTCGCCGCCGCCGGTGAAATGGATCATGGCACAGATCGAGAGGATGGGGAGGAACGCGATCCATCCGGCGATGAATTCGCTGCGTCCGGAGCCTTGCCTGCCGCGCAGGTCGAGGTAGATGATGAAAAGCAGCGCGCTGCAGACGATGCGGATGCCGAGGAAGAGCGTGAGGTGCTCCGGAAAGACGATGAAATCGAGCACTAGGCCCGCCAGCATGAAGATTGAGGCCAGCAACGCCGCCATGCGGGCGTTCGCCACGGACACCTCGCGCTCATAGTTCCTGAACGACTCCCGGACGGACTCCGGGATTTCCTGCGGGTATGACTCAGCGGCTGCCAATTTCGATTTCGAGGAAAAGGTTCACCCCCGTTGAATCCGCCTTCACGGATGCCGATGTCACGGGCACGTTGTCCGGAATGAGATCCTGCATGTCGGCGTCGTCGCGGTAGATCAGGTTCCACTCCATCACATATTCCATCCATGCCTTGCGCGGGTTGCTGGCGGCGACGTTGGTGACGATGACCCTGCCGCCCGGGCGCACCATCGTGCAGAACAGTTCCACGAGGCGCTTGCAGACGCGCTGGGAAAGGTAGTCGAAGAGTCCGGCGCAATAGACCACATCGTAGTTCCTGAAATCCTCCTCGCCGCCCTGCGTGGCCGCACGCAAGAGCTGGTGCACGGATCTCTGGAAATAGCGCACCTGCGTTTCCCTGCCTCCGGCCATCCTCGCCTCGTTGATCCGGGCGCGGGTGTATTCGAGGGTTTCCGCATTGAAATCAAGCAGGTCGATCTCCGCGAGCTCGCTCTCCTCGCACTCGCGCAGGAACCTCTGCACCTCCACCGCAGGGCCGCAGGCGAGGTTGAACACGCGCGTCTTGCCCTTGGCCACTCGCTTGGTGCATTCGCCGCGCAGGAGATCGACCAGGAAATCGATGCGGTTGCGGTGCGCCACGACAGGCTCGGTGTTGAGCAGGGCGTAGTTGAGGATCTTGGCGAAGGCCGAGGAGCCCTCGTAGGGATTGCGCAGCATCATGTTCACCATCTCGTAGTCGCCCGCATAGCCGAGAGGCTTGGTGAACGTGCGGTAGAGGAAGGGCGAGCAGAGCACGATGGGATGGAGCTGCCGGCGCACATAGGACTTGTGCACCGCAATCCCTTCCTCCCCCACATCCTTGGCAACCTGCTCGAAGGCCTCCATCGAGGGGATCACCTCCTCGACGACCCGCTGCTCCACCTTCGAGAAGATCTCCTTCTCCATGTCCTCACGCCGGCGCGTCACCGTCGTCCTGATACCGACATCGATGCCGGTGAGCCAGTGCTGCACGCCGGAAAGCATGCTGGAGAGGTCCGCCACGACGATCTTGAAGGGGTCGTTCACCTCGTTGCCTGTCTTCCACTCGCGCATGAAATCAGAGAACTGCGACCTGAGATCCGAGTTCGGCTCGCCTTGGCCGATCTCCGCCGAGATCCCCGCGAGGAAATCCACCTCCATCCAGCCCTCGTCGAGCATCGCTTCGCAGACCAGGACGATGCCGGTGTTGAGGAGATTGCTCACCACCGCCTTGCCGTTGTACAGGAGCCTGCGCGATGCCATGATTCGGAAATCCGATAGAACTTCCGAAAGCTGGAGAATGCTGTATGGGTTGTAGATTTCGAAAACTACGGAATACCGTTTGATACGCAGGAGGTTTGCCGTCAGTTCGGTTCCTTGGCTGTTGCGGCAGGTGATGACGCTTTGGGATGTTTTGCTCTGGTTGAGATCCATTCTTGGTGTTTGAACGGAAGGGGTTTGGCAAATAACGGGCGATTTCACAAGCCACATGACCCTAACATCCTAAAATAGCCCACCAATGGCCGTTTTTGGGTAACGATGGCCGTTTTTGGGTAATGAATTTTCTTTTTCGCCCCAAATTACTGATTAGTTTATTACCAACAGAGGCGAGCAAACGGCGCAAGCCTGAACAAACCTCTGGGACATATCCTTGGTCTCCGATGATAGATTCGGGTACGTTGGCGCAATCCGGGGGGAAAACCGCCGTATGCCCGACTTCGGTCCGGAGTCCATTTTGGGGGGAATGTGCAATAAAGGGCGCGGGCTGGAAACAGTCCGCGCCTCTTTTTTGTCCTGCACTCGGCCGCCAAGTCCGCTTGCCAAGCCCCGCCGGAGCGCATAGGACTCGTGCCGATGAAAAGACGATACGCAATCATTTCCATGGCCAGCCTTGCCCTGCTCGGCGCCTGCAACGCGGATAAGGCAACCGGGCCTGCTGCCTCGGAAGCCGCCGCAACCGCTCCTGCGGAAGGCTCGCCCAAGGTCAGCATAAAGACCAGCAAGGGTGAGATCGTCGTGCAGCTGGATGCGGCGAAGGCACCCATCACCGTGAAGAACTTCCTCGGATACGTGAACTCGAAGCACTACGATGGCACGGTCTTTCACCGCATCATCGACGGATTCATGATCCAGGGAGGAGGGATGGCGCTCGATGCGGGGAGGCTCGTGGAAAAGCAGACCGGAGCCGGCATCAAGAACGAGAGCAGCAACGGACTCAAGAACGACACCGGGACCATCGCCATGGCGCGCACGCCGGATCCGGACAGCGCCACCGCTCAGTTTTTCATCAACGTCGCGGACAACGACGCCCTCAACTTCCCGAGCAACGGCGGCTATGCCGTGTTCGGAAAGGTCATCGAGGGCATGGAGGTGGTCAATGCCATCAAGGCGGTGAAAACCGCAGCGGGGGATGTTCCCGTGGAGCCGGTGGTCATCGAGAGCGCCAGGGTGCTTGAGTGAAGCCAACCCCACGCCGCCACCATGCAAGTCTGGCTCTGCCCGCTCCTCGCCTTCCTCTGCGGCTCCATCCCTTTCGGGCTGATCATCGCGAGGGCCAGCGGCATCGATATCCGCAAGCACGGCTCCGGAAACATCGGCGCCACCAACGTGTTCCGCATCGTCGGGAAAAAACACGGGCTGACATGCCTCCTGCTTGATGCGCTCAAAGGCTTCGCGCCCGTGGTGATCGCCATCAACCTCGTCCGCTTTTCCGGCCACGTCCCGCAGATCCACATCGGGCTGCTTGACGCATTCAGCCTTGAGCTGCCCGCCGGGGAGCAGCTCAAGGCCCAGCTCATCCATGTCGTCACAGCGCTGGCCGCCGTGCTGGGGCACAACTATTCGCCCTGGATTGGCTTCAGGGGAGGGAAGGGGATCGCCACCTCCGCCGGGGTGCTCATCGCCCTGATGCCCATGGCCGTGCTCATCCTGCTGGTGCTTTTCCTCATCACCCTCATTGCCACCCGCTATGTGGCCGTCGCCAGCATGGTTGCCGCGGCGTCGCTGCCGGTGCTCACGCACATCGGGGCGCGTTTCCACGGGAAATGGGAGGACGGCACCTGGAACAAGCCCCTTTTCGCCTTTTCACTGGCCATCGCCATCCTCGCCATCTGGAAGCACCGCACAAACATCCGGCGCCTGCGAGACGGAACGGAATCGCGCTTTTCATGGGGCGGGAAATCCAAGCGGACGGAGGTGGCGGAATGAGGTTCGATGGCGCCGCCATCCTCGGCTCCGGGTCGTTCGGCACGGCAATCGCCATGCTGCTGGCTCCGAAGCTCGCCCGCATCACGCTCATCGGGCGCGATGCCGCCGTCGCGGAGGGCATCAACGCCCGGCACCGCAATCCCCAGTATCTCAGCGATATCCTCCTGCCCGCGAACATCACCGCCGGCACGGATGTCGCTGCGGCCGCAGGCTACCCGCTGCTCATCTTCGCCGTGCCAACCGCCGCCACCCGAGCTTGCGCCGAAGAGATCGCGCGCGCCGGCCTTCCGGGCTCTGCGGTGCTGCTTTCCTGTGCCAAGGGCATCGAGAAAAGCACAGGGGAAAGGATGAGCGGGATACTCCATTCCGTCCTTCCCGGCAATCCCCTGGCGGTTCTCTCCGGCCCCAACCATGCGGAGGAAATCGCGCGCGGCCAGCCGGCATGCGCGGTCATCGGCTCCGAGGATGCCGACCTTGCCGACGAACTGCAGCAACTCTTCACACTACCGCATTTCCGCCCATACACCAGCACCGATCTGGCGGGCATCGAGCTGGGCGGCGCAATCAAGAACGTCTATGCCATCGCCGCCGGAATCGCCCACGGCCTCGGTCTCGGTGACAATGCCGTGGCAGCCCTCGTCACCCGCGCCCTGGCGGAGATGAGCCGTCTCGGGATCGCCCTTGGAGGCCGTATGGAGACCTTCGCCGGGCTTTCCGGAGTGGGCGACCTGCTCGTCACCTGCTTTTCCGAACACTCGCGCAACCACCGCGTCGGATATGCCCTCGGCCAGGGCAAAACCCTTGAGGAAACCGTCGGCAGCCTCGGGATGGTGGCGGAGGGCGTCCCGAACACCCTCTCAATCCATGAGGCCGCCCGCCGCGCCGGTGTCAGGACTCCCATCATCGACGCCATGTATTCCATCCTCTATGAGGGGAAGCCCGCCGCCAAGGCGCTCATGGAACTGCTTTCCCGCGACACCCGCACCGAGTGCGAATGAAAATTTCCAAATGAACGAAGCCATCCCCGCCAAGAAACCAAACATCATCCGCCGCCTCTACGCATGGACGGTATCCTGGGCGGATCACCCCGGCGGCTCATGGGCGCTCTTCCTCATCGCCTTCGCCGAGTCCTCCTTTTTCCCCATTCCGCCCGATGTCCTGCTGCTCGCGCTATGTTTCGGTGCACGTGAAAAATGGCTCAGGTATGCGCTCATCTGTACCGCGGGCTCCGTCCTCGGCGGCATCGCCGGATGGTGGATCGGCTACGGCCTGCGGGATTCCCTCGCGATCCCGCTGCTCAATCTCTTCGATCCCAGCGGCGACACCCAACTCAAGATCCAGGGTTGGTATTCCGTGTATGGCTTCTGGGGGATACTCATTGCCGCCATCACGCCGATCCCGTACAAGGTCTTCACCGTCTTTTCCGGCATGATGAACTACAGCCTGCCGCTGCTCATCGGAGCATCCATCCTGGGCAGGGGCTTCCGCTTTTTCTTGGTCGCCTGGGTCATACGCCTCTTCGGGAACAGGGCCAGGCCCTTCATCGAGAAGCACCTGGAATGGTGCTTCGTCATCGGCTGCATCCTGCTGATCGGCGGCTTCGTCGCCATTAAGTATCTGCGGTGACCCGCCTCGCCTCTTTTGATTCCCTGCGGACCGCGGCTTGTTGGGTTATGTCCTGAGGAAACCTATGCCGGTTCATTGCCAGCCTCCGAAACAGAAGCGCGAAGAAGCAATGATTCCATGCTGGGAGCCGCCGGATGGGTGGTGCAGGACATCAGGGGGCTGTACCTCTCCGCCTCTCGTGAAGTCGCCGTCCGCGAGATGCAATCCTTAGGCGGCCCCGCCGGCTGCGTTCTCTTTGTCGATGCCGTCGGCGTCACCTCGTCCGACAAGGCCGCCCTCGCGGGATTCGGCGCCGTGGAGCAAGCACCCGCATTGGAGGGGTAGGATGGAGAGCCGGGCGGGTGATGGGGATGGAATCCGGGCTTGTCGATTACGGTGGAGCGGCAAGGCTCTTCCGGCATGAAGCCCTATGTGAAGCTTGCCGAATCCACGATGCCGGACGGCACCCATTACTCGCTGCACAAGCATGATGGGAAGATCTACCTGAAGTACAACGGCTACGAGCTGATGAGCACATCGCTGACCTTTTCAGAGCAGCAGCTGGCGGATCTGGGTTGCCAGGGATTGCTGGAGGGCAGCCCTTCGAGGCCGCAGCACCCGCGGGTGCTCATCGGCGGGCTGGGGTTGGGCTTCACGCTGAAGCGGACACTGGAGCTGGTGGGCAGCCCGGCGACGGTGGATGTGGCGGAGCTGATGCCGCCACTCATCGAGTGGAACCGGACACATCTGGTGGAGTTCAACGGCCCGCTTCTGGAGGATGTGCGCACCGTGATTTTGCAGGGGGATCTATTCGACATCGTCTCCGGGAAAAAGCCGGGATCCTACGATGCGCTTCTGCTGGACATCGACAACACGCCGGACGACCTGATCACGAAGGGCAACGCGCGGCTTTACTCCCCCGGATTCCTGGAAAAGCTGCGGCAGGTGGTGACCCCGAAGGGCTGCATCGCGTATTGGCTTTCGGAGCCTGCGCCGAAATTCAAGAAGCTTCTGCTCAAGGCCGGTTTCACGGTGGAGGAGCATGCCTCCAAGACGCATGAGCGGGCGAAGCGATCCCGGCACTGCCTGCTGCTGGCGCGGTGGCGCTGAGGGCACGGGTTTCCGGGCCGGGGCGTCCCGTCACCGCAGGTCTTCCGGTGCCCTTCGCCTGCGCAGTCGCCCTGTGTAGGGTTCGTCTTCTCCCTCATCCGCCATTGGGGAAACGAAGTCCTCAGTGGGCGTGAGGGTTTTCCCGTGGATGTCAGTGAGCGCGCCATCCTCGCCGGCCTTCACATCCGCCACCTTGTACACCGGGCCGTTGCGCTCCAGCGAGTCGGTGCCGTACTCGCCGGTGCTGGCTTTTTGGTAGAAGGGTTTCATCTCGTCCAGGGAGAACGGCCGTGAGCCGCGCCGCCCGAAGACCACCGTCTGGTGGCCGCTTTCATCGACCACGCGGTCGCGGTCCAGGCCGCGGGAAATCGTCAGCGCCGCCGCCTTGGTCGGGTAGGTGGCTATGAGTTTCGGGTTCGGCACCGGCGAGAATCCCATGTGCCCGGGGACGTTTTCCGGTGAGATCATCTGGATCACGCGCATGCCGTTTTTCCCGTCGGCAACAAGAGCGTACATCGAGGCGCTGATGGATCCGATCTGCACGTCGCGGGCATCGTTGATCGCGCCGTCGGCATCGAAGTTCTTGATCAAACGGGGTTTCTCCGGGTTCTTGATATCGATCATAGCCAGGCCCTGTGTGCCGTTGGCCGCGTAGAGGTATGTCCGGGCGGCGTAGAGGCCGTTCGCATTCCCGAGGGAAACGCTTGCGCCGGCGATGGGGCGCGGGCTGGCGGGATCGGAAACATCGAAGACCTTCACGCCCTCCGCATCGGTGACGAAAAGGTAGCGCCATTGGACCGCCGACTGCCGCGCACCGTGCAGCGCGGGTCCGGTGTAGGTGCAGGCGAGCTGCGGACTGAGCGGATCCGCCGCATCGACGACGGCCAGCCCCTTGTCGGTCGTGATGTAGATCCACTGCCCGGCCATGTTGGCGTGCCGGGCGCCATCCAGTGCGCCGCCGGGATTGAAGACCACGTCTTTTTTGATGAAATTGTTGTCGGGGTTGCCGTCGAGCATCGTTGCGACATCGGTGACGATGAGGCCTTCCTCAAGATCGGTGATGAAAGCGTAGCCGTGGTAGGAGGCGATGGGCTGCTCCTCGTTTTCCGGCAGGCGCTTGCGTTTCGGATCGTTGATCAGGGTGCTGGGCAGGGCTACGGAGGTGGCGTAGGGCGTGCTGAAAAAGGTGTCGTGACCGAGCGGTGAGAAAGGTGTGGCGATGATGCGCTCGGAGAAATTCTTGTTGTCGATGTTGGCGATGTCGAAAATGCCAAAACCTTTTTTCCCGAGGGCGGCGTAGAGGTATTCGCCGCGGTGCTGGAGATCGGTGACGGTGCCGCCCTTGGCTGGGTGGTGGTAGGAGGTATCCAGGATGGAATTCCCGTCCAGGTGTTTCTGATGGAAATCAGGGTAGGCGTAGCGGTGGAGGTGGCTGCCGATCGCCGCCTGCGGCTCGCTGCGTTCCGTCCAGGCAACCCCGCTCAGGCCGTGGTGATCGGTGCCGACGAATGCGAAGCGCCCGAAGAAATTCACCGTGCCCGTGCCAAAGCCGAGCAGCTGGGTCATGATCGCGTTGTTGTCGTTGGTATCGGAAATGTGGCAGTCGGTGCAGTTCTTGGTGGTGCCGACCCCGCTGGTGGTATGGGCGAAGTGGGGGTTGAAAGCCTGGCCGGAATAGCCTTCCGAGGAAACCGTCTGCTGCTGGGTGTAGAACCACTCGCGGTTCGACCCCTGGGAGCCGACGAGCATGGCGCTCGATGAGCGCAACACTGCTAGACGGTTGCCTTTGACCGTGGAGTCCTTGCCGAGCATGAAGACATCGTCGCGCACCACCTGCGGGTTGTAGGAGGAGTAGTTGCGCGTCGTCGTGCCCTCGAACTTGTTTGCCGCCATCTTGTAGTTCGCCTCCATCGGGATGTGGCAGCCGAAACAGCTCGTGGCCCATGCGGTGTGGCAGGTCTGGCAGTCCATCGCCTCGTTGCTATGGGCGAGCTGCTGGCGGCATTTCTTCGGGTCGTCCGGGACGCCGCCCCAGCTCTTGCCATCGCGGTTGAGTGTCTTCGCGTAGGCGCTCATGGCATTGTAGTGCTGGGAGCCGGGATCCACGGTATCGAGCGTCTGGGGAATTTCCCAGACCAAGCCCTTTTCCATGGAGGACTGCTGGTAAAGCCTGTCCCCATCCCAGCGGAAACGCGGCCCGAAGGGGGTGTTGCTTTCCTTGAGGTCGATGGGGACGACCTTCCCATCCTTGGTCAGCTCGCCGCCGGTGCCGGAGGTGACGAGGGATGGCCGTGCATTGGCGGTGCCGTGGCAGTCCACGCAGGTGATCGCCGTGGCCGCGCGCGGCTCGACGTAGAGCAGGCCGTTGCCGTGGACGTCGTTGAGGAAATGGCAATCCACGCACTGCATCCCGAGGGCGAGGTGGATGTCCTTCATGTGGACGGCCTTTTTGAACTTGTCCTTGTCGCCGTGGGCGATCTTCTCGCCGGACTTGGTCAGGAGGTTTCCCTCGCGATCCTTCTTGAAGATCGCCCGGAAGACCCAGCCGTGGCCGTGGTAATCGGCAAACTGGGTGTCCTTGAGCCTGGGGTTGAGCTCGGCGACCTTTTCGAGGAAATTCACATCGCCCCATAACCCGCGTGCGGCGGCGGCCTCGGGGTTTTTCCGCAGGGACTCAACCATTTCCCCGTCGGTCGGGTATTTCTGTTTTTTCGGATACATGTGCTCTGCGTCGGATTCCTGATCCCACCAGGTGTAGCCGAGATAAGGGTTCACGAAGAGGTTCCCCTGGTGCATGTGGCATGTCATGCATTGGCTCGATGGGATGCTGCGGGTGAACTTGTGCTCGATGGGATGGCCTTTCTCCTTTTTCGAGATCATCGGATCCGGGTTGAAGGAAAGCCCCTGGTTGCCGTAGGCGCTGTACCAGCCGGAATTCGAGGGAGAGCGGTCATTCGCGTAAACTACGTGACATGCCGTACATCCGCTTGAGCGGTAGTCGCCGGCTCGGTCGTTGGAGCCGAAGAAATCCAGCAGCGGATCGTGCAGGCGGGTCTTGTGAGCGCCGATGATGACCGGATCGACGCGCGAGAGCGTGCCGAGGCCGCGCTCGCCGAGGCGGCGCAGCGGCCTGCCGGGAGGATCGAAGGGATCGGGGTTGCCGAGATCCAGCAGCCTTGTGCCGCCTTTCTCGAAGATGCGGTAGATGTTGCCTGTCTGGCCGACGTTGAAACGGGGCAGTGGGAAAATCTCATCGACGATCCCCATCTTTTTCATCTCCTCCTTGGGGTATTTGAACGGGCTTTTCAGGGCGAGCGGAGCGCCGTTCGCGCCGTATGCCTGGCCGAAGATCGAGTCCTTGGCCGGGAATGCGCCGTTGTTGTAGGCCGCCGCGCCCCACAGCATCGCGCCGTGGCGCATCATGCTGTGGCCGACGTTGTCCACTTCCTTGGCATGGCAGTCGCCGCAGGTTTTCTTGGCCACCCGGAGGTCGCCGGGATTTACGAATTGGATGAACTCCTCGGACTCATGATTGAGCAGGACCGTGCTGTCGCTTGGGTTTGCGGAGCTTTCGAAGAACACCGGATTGCGCGGCTCCACGTGCGCCTGCCTCATCGTGAGGCCGGGGGTCGCATCGCCGCCATGGCAATCGGTGCAGCCCAGCCGCACAAACTCGCTGCCGTGCGGATCGTGGGAGTTCTCATGGCAGTCGATGCAGCCGCGGCTCTTCGCCATCTGCGCGGCCTTGGATTGGTCCACCTTGTTCGGCCTGGGGATCGCGACGGATGTCGGCGCGGCTTCGCTGGCGGCCGTCCGTGGGCCGAACAGGCTGCGGTATTCCGTTTCCTGGGAAAGGGCGGGCAAAGAAAGGAAGGCCGCGGCGAGTGCGAGGGCGGCGAGGGGGCGTATGGCTGGATAATGGGTCATCAGAAAGTCATGGTTGCGCTGAGGAAGCCGCTGTAGAGCACCCCGTCGATATCGCCGGAGCCGCCGCTGCTGAAGCCGCCCGCAGCGGGGTTTGAAATGCGGTAGATATCCTTGAGGCCTTTTCCGGGAAACAACATGCCCAACCCGGCGACGAGCCTGACATTGTCCGTGAGATAGGGCCTGTATTCCATGCCGAAGCTCAGATCCCAGCCGATCTCCCGATCTATCCCTCCAGTGAGCAAGGCTGTGGAAAGCGGATCCGTTTCCATGAACAGCATGTAGTTGAGGTTGGCGAAAAAGCGAAGCCTTGGGGTCAGCTCCCACTCCTCTCCGATGCCCGCGATGAAAATGCCAGGGTTCACAAAGCTGGATTGGCCGAGGAACTTGCTGGAGCGCAGGTTCGGGATGAGGCTGAGGCGCTGCTTGAGCGCCACCGCCGTTCCTCCGAGGTTGGGCCCCTGCCGCTGCCAGTAGCTGAATGGGCCGCCGACGAGATTCGGGCTGTCCACGATCGAGTCCCAGCCCTTGGCCGTGCCGTCCGTTGCGTCGTCATCTCCGGATGCCCAGAAAAATGTGAGCTTGTGGCGCATCCAGTCGGTGTCCACGGAAAGCTCAAGCGCGGCCATCCATGCGTCGATGTCCACCGATTGCCCGGCGAGTCCGTTGAGATCGTCCTCGCCGAAGACGTGGTAGAGCGAGTGGCTGATGTTGAGCCGCCCGAAGTGACCTTCTCCGTTCCAGCCGAGGTAGTAGGCCTCAAGATCATGGGCTGCGATCGTGCCGATGGGGGTGGGCCGGGCGATGTTGCCCGCGCTGTCGAAGGTCAGGCCGGCATCGCTGCCCTTATCCCAATTCGCCAGAAAACTGATTTGTGAGGTGTAGCCTTCGATGAAAAGATCCTGCCAGTAGAGGTTCGCCACAAACACCGTCTGGTCCCGGTCATCCCAGGTGTTGAGCTCGGAAAACGACTCTTTCTCAAAGAGGTCGAAGAGTGCGATGTTATATTGGATGCGGTTCTTGTTGAGGTTTCCCAGCAAGCGGTAGCCCCAGTTCGAATCGAAGAACACGTGGCCCCGGAAATCCGCGTTGAAGGTCTGGGTGCCGACGCGCATCGCGGCGAAGTCGTAGTTTTCCGAGACATCCAGCAGGTGCGTCTCTAAGAAAAACTGCTGGAGTGCGAAGTGATTCTGGAAGCGCTCGGTGGCCTTTGATCCCCGGAAATCGCCGCCTGCGGGGAAGAGCAGGGGATCGAGGAAGAAATCGATGTCTCCGGGGTTGAGGCCGCCGGGGTTGGTGCCAAATCCGCTGGGTGGTGCGCTGCCGGTGGATTGGTTGAGTCCGCGCGGATCGGGGGAGATGAGGCTGGTTTCGTCCACCGAGACGTAGTTGGTGTTGAACACGGGCTGGATGCGGAACAGCCACTCGACGGGCTTGAAGGAGGTCTCACCACGGAAGAGGTCGAAGGTGAGGCTGGTGTTGGTGACGATCCCAGCCTGCTCGCCGCGCCCGTAGAACTCCGCGTTCCCCCCCCGCGCCGTGCTGACACCCGCAGGGGTGGGTATGGAGCGCGTCTCCAATTCCGAGAAGCTCTGTAGTGTGAACGAAGCGAAAATGTCCTGCCCGCGTACCGGGACATCGCCCTTGTATTTGCTCTGGTAGTAGGGATGCCAGAGATAGGGGGTGCTGCGGGCGTAAGGCGTTTCCGCGATGCTGTCGTCCTCGTAGCGCTGCCATTTTCCAGTGGCGATGTTCCAGCGGTCTTCCACCGAAGTCATGTTCGCGGGATCCTCCGCATGGTCGTAGTGGCCGGCGTGCCAGTGCTCGTAGATGCGCTCCTCGAAGCGGATATCGCCGCGCGGCAGCTCGAAGGCTTTGGTGATGTCCGGATCGAAGGGCTCCTCCGGGCCGTGCTCCACGATCTCGATGTCGATGCGATTCTGCTCCACGCCTCGGCGGGGCAACACCATTCCCTCGGGGATGTCCGGGACGAACCTGCGCCCGCCCTGCGTGAAGCCCGCATCGTTCCCGAAGAAGCCGCTGTTACCCGGATCCGCGTCGTTTTCGAAGAAAGGCCGCTTGGTCAGGCCGGACTCGTTGAAAAATGGGTTGTCGCGTCCTTCCGTGACGGGCTTTTCCTCGTCAACGGTTTCCTCGGTCCAGCCCTGACCGGGGTCAGGGTTGAACTGGGAAGGCGGCAGCGGCGGCTCTTCGGTGAGGATCGTTTCACGCCCGATGCGGAATTCGGAAAAAGGGTTTCCCGGCCTGCGGTTGGCGGCTCCGGCATCCGGGGAGAAATCGGAGGGCGCGGCGGGGGGTTGGGTGGCGCGTTGCTGATGCGCGGTTAGCCGATCCGGTTTTTTCTCCCCCGGTTCGAGATCCCAGTCCGGGGTCCGCCGGTGAGGCGGGTGGTAGCAGGTCGTCATGAGCACAACGCCAACGCAGGTGGCGGTGAACCTACCGCTGGTCTTGGGGCTGGTGTTGTTCACGGCTTGCTGATGTCCATGGTTCGGGCGATCCTAGGGAGCTGATGATAGGGCTTGGGCGACAATACCAAGCTTTTCGGAAAATCCGCCGGATACGGCGGCATCGAAAGCCTTGGGCGGCATAGCGGCATCGAAAAGATCGTTCACCAGCCCGTCCGCGATGGGTTTTCCGCAGGTTTCGTTGAGCCGATCTATGGCCAGGGCGAGGCGTTCCGCGTAGTGCCCTGCCGCCCACATCCGATGATCCTCGGCTACCGAAGCGAAGGCACCCTTGCCGAAAGGTTCACGGTTTCCGGCAAGGCGGGTGAGGATGGCCAGCGCCTCTCCGTCTTTGGCGGGTTGGGCGGAAACACGTTTCGCATAGGCATCGGCCTCGGAGACGAGGGTTTCCCCTATGCCGGGAAACTCCGCGCCCGCCGCCCTGAGCAGTTCCTTGATCGCCTCGATCTCCGCCGTCCGGATCTCGCCCGGCTCACGCAGCGCCTGGGCGGCGGACTCGCGCAGGGCGACGGCCTGTCCCACCAGCCATGTCCGGGCATTGGAAAAGCCCTCCTCCTCGTGCCAGTGCTTCGGCTGGGCAACAAGGAGGCCGTCGAGTTCGAAGACCAGCGGCGGGTGCTTCGCGGCGACAAGCTCGTCGCTGAGGTTCTGGTGGCATGCCACGCAATTGTTGGCGCGTTGGTAAGCGCTGCCGAGCTGCCGCATGCCGAGCTGTGCCAGCGCATCCCTGGGGAAATCGTCGCGGGTGTGGGAGAGGATCCAGTTTTCCGCCCCTCCGTGGCAGTTCGCGCAGCTCACGCTATTCATTTCACGGGCGCGATCCGCACCGGCCGCGAACATTGACGGATCCACCTGTCGGTTGGGGGCATGGCAGATTGTGCAGCTTTTGGATTCCGCAGCCCCATCCAGCCCCATCTGGGCGGCCATCGCCTTGGACCTGCCGTTCCCTAGGGTCGCGGCGGAGGAGGTGTGCGGATCGTAGTTCAGCCAGATCGAATGCGCACCCCTGTTAGGGCCGGCCCCGCCGTGGCAGCCGCTGGTGGCGCAGGAATCCGCGCCGAGTATCCTCGACCCGCGCGCCGGCTCGGCATGGGCCGCCCCGCAAAGGCAGACAAAAACCGATGCCGCCATTGATCTGGGAACGCTTCTCATCTTGGTAAACCTTGTGATTCGCCTTGCCTGTATGGCAAGCCATTTCATGTCTTTCCAATCGGATAAATATGTTAAATGATAATTTTCTATCATGCAGGGAAGTTTGCGTAATTTCCCATCGACAGTTTTTTCGGGGCTGGATAGCCTATCCAAGCCTGTGAATCGGCGAAAAAGGTTGTGGACACTGAAAATCTGTTAGGACTGGTATCCTCCAGTCCCCTGCTTGCCGTCGGGCTCACCGGGGGGACGTTGATGGTCGGTTATCTGGCGACCCAGTGGTGGGCGGTGGGAAGCCGGGCGCGCACCGAGCGGATCCGCAGCCGGCTTGAGCTGGAGATTCTCAGGAAAAAGATCGAGGCGCTCGACAAGATGGCTGCGGCGGCACCCGAGGTGGCGTGGAACGGTTTCCGCAAGTTCACCGTGGCAAGGAAGGTGCTGGAATCCGAGGACACATAT
This sequence comes from Akkermansiaceae bacterium, assembly GCA_017798145.1. Lineage (NCBI taxonomy): Bacteria > Pseudomonadati > Verrucomicrobiota > Verrucomicrobiia > Verrucomicrobiales > Akkermansiaceae > Akkermansiaceae bacterium. The sequence continues at coordinate 4,089,569 of CP059069.1, forward strand.
TCCTTCTACATGAAGCCGCACGACGGCAAGCGCCTGCCACCCTTCAAGCCCGGCCAATACCTGACCTTCCAGTTCCACCTCCCGGGAAAACCCAAGCCGGAGATCCGCTGCTACTCGCTCTCCGATGGTGCGATCAGCGACGGGCACTACCGGGTCACCATCAAGCGCGCGCTCCCGGACAAGAACCACAGGAGCTACGATCCGGCCAGGGTCGGCCTGATATCCAGCCACTTCTGCGACAACGTCCGAGAGGGCGATATCATCGACACGAAGGCTCCTTCCGGGAAATTTTATCTCGATGTGGAGGTCGAGCGCCCTGTGGTGCTGATCGGCGGCGGCATCGGAGTGACCCCGATGATTGCGATGGCCCGTTACCTGACACATATCGGGGACAAAAGGGAGATATATTTCTTTTTCGGATGCCGCAGCGGGCAGGATCATATGTTCCGCGAGGAGATGATCGAATTGCAGAAATCGAATCCGAAGATGAGGCTGCATGTGTGCTACAGCCGCCCGGATCCCAGCGATGAGCCGGGCAAATCGTTCAACCACGAGAGCCGCGTCACCGTTGGCCTGATCAAGGAGATCCTCCCTTCAAGCAACTTCGAATACTATCTTTGCGGGCCGGGGGCCTTCATGGACAGCCTGGTCAACGGATTGTATGAATGGGGGGTGCCGAAGAAGGATGTGTATTTCGAAGCCTTCGGGCCATCCACGGTGAAGGCGGTGCCGAAGGGGCCAGCCGCAGGCACAGGGGCGAGTGTGGTGGACATCGAGGTGGAGTTCTCAAAGTCCGGGAAGAAGCTCAAATGGGATGCACAGGCCGGCAACCTTCGGGATTTCGGGAACGACAACGGCATCGACATGGGCGGCTTCTGCGGAGCGGGGAGCTGCACGGAATGCATGGTTGCCATCAAGGAGGGCGAGGTGGAGTACCCGGATAGCGCCGCCGATGTGGAGGAAGGATGCTGCCTGCCCTGCCTCTGCCGACCCAAGGGCAAACTGGTAATCGACGCCTAAGCGAACAACATGGCAGCAAGCGACATCTCATTGGCCGAACTCACCCGCAAGGCGGCCAAGCCCGACCGTTGGGACGACCCCATGGATCCGAACATGACGGATGCGGATGTCGAAGGCTTGATGGCGGTGGAGCCGTTTTGCGTGATGGACGAGAAGGCGTTCCCCTCCTCCATGCCGCTGCGCGAAATCCTCAGGGCGGATACCGCGATCCGCAGCTATCAGCCGGGCGAGATCGTCGTGCGCCGTGGGGATTACGGCACCTCCGCATACCTTGTTCTCGGCGGCGAGGTGGAGGTGATCCTCAAGCCGCACCTAGATCCGCGCCTCCTCGGGCGGGCTGCGACCGAGAAGAAGAAGGGCTTCGTTTCCCGCCTGGCGCAGCTTTGGTCGAACAATCCGGAGCCGGAGGGTTGGGACGAGGCCTCGCTGCGGGTCAGTGACGATTTCAAGAACTCGGTGAACTCGGAGGACAACTCGGTTTTCCTACAGGATTTCCCAAGGGTGATTTCAACCACGGAGACGGCGAAGCTGCACGAGGGTCAGATGTTCGGGGAAATTTCCGCACTGAGCCGAATGCCGCGCACGGCGACCGTGGTGGCATCCGCGCAGGGCACGCGGCTCCTCGAGTTCAGCTGGCAGGGTCTGAGGGACCTGATGAGATACGATGTGGCGCTCAAGGGGCAGATCGATTCGAACTACCGCAAGTACTCGCTCAGCTCCTTCCTGGCGAAGCTGCCCTTGTTCAGCCACATGGAGGTGAACAGCCCGCAGTTCCACGCACTTTGCAATGAGGCCCAGCTTGAGACCTTTGGCGATTACGGGTGGTCCGGGGAATACAAGAAACTGGCGGCCGGTGGGGATCCGGACACCAAGGCCACAGAGCCTCTCGTCGTCAAGGAGGGTGAGTATTGCAACGGCATCCACCTCGTGCGCGCCGGGTTCTGCAGGGTGAGTCAGAAGTATGGGGGCGGGGAGAGGACGCTCAAATACATCGGTGCGGGCCAGGTGTTTGGCTTCGATGATGTGGTGAGGCAGCGTGTGAATCCGGAACAGGATGCGGTGTCGCTCTTCACGCTCCGGGCGATGGGTTATGCGGATTTGATTTTCATCCCAACCGCCACGCTCGTCCGCTACGTCCCTTCCCACCTGCTGGATGCGGATCATGCCGCAGTCGATCCCCAGGGGAAAAAGCCGAGCAAGAAAGCGCGAGCCCGCCAGGGAGATGAGCGCATCCATCCGCCGACGAAACTGATGGAATTCGTGGCGGAACAGCGGTTCTTCAACGGCACCCAGTCCATGGTGATCGACATGGATCTCTGCACCCGCTGCGACGATTGCGTGCGTGCCTGCGCCTCCACGCACGATGGCAACCCGCGCTTCCTGCGCCACGGCCCGATGATGGACAACCTGATGGTGGCCAACGCCTGCATGCACTGCGTAGATCCGGTTTGCATGATCGGCTGCCCTACGGGAGCGATCCACCGCAGCAGCCATGGCGGCGAGGTGGTGATCAACCCGGCGAGCTGCATCGGCTGCACGATCTGCGCGAACAATTGCCCCTACGATGCGATACGGATGGTGGAGGTGCGGACGAAAAAAGGGCATTTCTGGGTGGACGAGCAGCAGAAGCCCTTGCTCAAGGCGACGAAGTGCGACCTCTGCATCGAGCAGGCGAGCGGGCCGGCCTGCCAGAATGCCTGTCCCCATGATGCGCTGACGCGCTCGGATCTCTCGCAGGAAAACTCCCTCATCCAGTGGCTGAAGAAACGATGACACCCGCCAGGAAAAGACCGGTCGGCATGCTTGCCACGTTGCTGATCTGCGCCGTGCTGGCGCTTGCATCCCTGTGGTTCATCCCGGATTTCCCGCACCATGCCTACCTCAGCGGCTGGCTTCTCTTCGCGCTGATGCTCATCCTAACCTTTTTCAACTTCCGGAAAAAGGTGCCCTTCCTGCGCATGGGTAAGGCCAGCTTCTGGCTGAGGATGCACATCTGCCTCGGGATTTTTTCGGGTGTCCTCTTCTTCGTCCACATGGGCTGGTCCTGGCCTTCCGGATTGTTCCGGCAGATCTTCGCCTGGTGTTTCCTCATCGTCTTCGCCTCCGGCCTGGTGGGCTGGTGGATGAGCCGTTCTTTCCCAAAGAGGCTTACGGTGGCCGGATACGAAACTCCCTTCGAGCGCATGGCGGATGCGCGCAACAAGCTCCGCAAGCAGGCGGAGGCTCTGGTGCTTGCCAACGGGGAGGGCAAGAGCCCCTCGCTCGTCGCCGTCCGCTATGCGGATCTCTTCGGGTCGTTTTTCACCAAGCCATGCAACTTCTGGGCGCACCTGATGGAGTCCCGCTCGCCGCAGGCGGCGCACGCCTCGCAGTTCGACGAGATGCAGAGATACATCGAAAAGAGCGAACAGGAGAGGTTTGAGGAGTTGCGCGAGCTTGTGGCCCGCAAGCACATGCTAGATTACCAATATTCTCTCCAACTCGCGCTGCGGCTCTGGCTTTTCGTCCACATCCCACTGAGCTACTCGTTGCTGGCCTTTTCCGTGCTTCACATCATCCTCGTCCATTCGTTCTCCGCCGCCGTCTCATGAAGGACAAGAAGCCATCATCCGCATTCGACAGGAAGGACTACGCCCGCCCGAACCAGGACTGGGTGTGCGGGCACCTTTGCAAGGGCGAGGCCTGCCGCATCGGCCCCTCGCCGAAGGGGAAATGCCGTGCCTCCTTCGAGTGTGTGCCGCTGCTCGATCTCAAGCCGGGCGAGGGCAAGGGGCAGTTCAAGTGCACCCGCCCGGCATCCGCCGGAGGCAGGTGCGACCGCGGCCCCATGCCGGACGGCAGCTGTTGCAACGCGATCCCGAAATGCCAGCCGCGCCGCAGCCTGCGCAACATCCGCAAGCGGGTGATCGCCTTCACGGTGATCGCCACCTTGCTCCTGCTCTGCATCGGAATCGATCACAGGACGCGCGATCGCTTCGTCAATCCCGGGCCGATCTCCAGCCCACATGCGAGCGTTCACTTTTCCGGACTGACGAAGGAGAAGTGGGGGGATCCGAGCAACTGCGCGGCCTGTCATGAAAGCGCCCGCCGCAACGCGGGGGCATGGCCGGGCAAGATCGGAGAGGCACTCAGCGGCGGCCTGTCACCCCACGCGCTCATCCGCAAGGGGCCGTCGGCACCGACGGGGATGGATAAGAACTGCCTGGCTTGCCACACGGGCAAGGATTTCCACCAGCCGAACATGGCCGTGGAATTCGCCTGCCATACCTGCCACAAGGAGCACGGGACAAGCGGCTTCATGCCGGAGGTGGCGAATTCCTCCTGTCTCGACTGCCATGCCTCCGCAGAGTTGATGTCGAAGTCCAGGGAGATGGTCGCGGGCACGGATTATCATGCGTTCCCCTCATCGGCGGGGAAGTCGGCGGCGGACAATCCATCGCTGCGGCGGCCGGAGGGCGGCTACACGAAGGTCATCCGGGATTTTCACGACGGTCACCCCGAGTTCCGCGTGATCCGGGACAAGGTGAGGGATGTGAACACGCTGAAGTTCAACCACAAGCTGCATCTCTCCTCCGGGGAAATCCCGGAGCTGCATGGCAAGGCGCTGGGCTGCACGGATTGCCACCAGACGGATGCCCAGGGCGAGTATCAGCTTCCAATCACGTATGAGGAAAACTGCGCGGGGTGCCATGCCCTGCAGTTCGACAAGGACACGCCGGGGCTGACCCTTCCGCACGGGGATCCGTTCTATGTTAGATCCTTCCTCCGCAGCCTGAGCATCCAGTATGAGGAATACGCGAAGACCACGGAGGGCATCACGAGCCGGGACACGCTCCGGGAATACGTGCAGAACAGGGGCAGGAAGGTCGAGAAACTCTATCAGACCGGCGCGTACATGGAGCGCGCCGTGTTCTTCGCCGACATGAAGGGGGAGGTGCCGGGTGGCCGCCGTGCTCCCTTTGCCGGCTGCGCGACTTGCCATGACGTCTCCGAGCCCGCCGTGGACAACGGCGCGCCCGTCATCGCCAAGGTCGCGGCGCCGAACCGTTGGATGAATGTTGGGAATTTCAACCACTCCATGCACGTGAAAGGACTGAGCTGCCTGGATTGCCACAATGTGATGAAAAGCGAGCTAACATCCGATGTGAACCTGCCTTCGATCAAGAGCTGCGTGGATTGCCACAGCCCCGGAGGCGGCATCGACCACCGCTGCATCACCTGCCACAGCTACCACAACACCCCGCCCGGTTCCCTCTTCGGGGAGGGAGAAAATAAGGCGTCGGGGAAGGGGAAATGATGCTGGCGGGGATGGCTGGTCAGCTTCCTGCTGCTTTCATTCGCCATGATGGGAGAGGATCTGCCCATCGGCCAGCAGGCGTTTTCTGAGATCCTCGTAAGGGAGGTCCTGGACGGGGATTTTTCCGTCGATGGACATGGAGGCGGCTGTTCCGGCGCTCTGGCCGAGGATCATGAAGACAGGCTCCATGCGCATCGAGCCGTAGGCGACGTGGGATGAGGAGATGCAGCCCGGCACGAGGAGGTTTTCGCACTCGGATTTTTTCGGGACGATGGAGCGGTAGGAAATGGGGTAGGGTTTCGGGCATTTGTGGCCGAAGCCGCCTTCGTTGCGAACGGTGGTGACGCCATCGAGCACGACCGGAACCCGCTGGCAGAAATGGGAATCCATGGCGTATGCGGCCAGCCCGACGGAGTCCTCCGCGACGCGTGTCGATTCGCAATCCGCCTGGGTCATCACATATTCCGAAACCATGCGCCGCCCCTCGCGGACGTAGAGGGCGTGCGGCCAGTGGCCGGTTTCCCGGAACTCATCGGGAGCTAGGCCGAAGCGGTTCACCCGCTCCCTGAACTCTGCGGGCACCTGCGGATCGTTGGCGAGAAAATACATGAGCCCTTGCTGGTAGCTGACGTGGTCTTGGAAAATTTTCTCGCGCAGCTCATAAAGCTCCGGAAGCGGAACCGGCAAACCACGCCGAGGCGCGGGCAACTCCGCGAACGAATCCGGGCTGTAGGTGCCATCCGGCCAGCGGTGGCTGCCGCCCACCAGATCGGTGGAGAAGCTGCCGGCGTTGTTGCTATCGCCCTCGCGCATCTGCACCGGGCCGTCGGTCATGGGTTTGGTTGTGTAGTTGAGCGGCCAACTGACAGAGGGATCGAAGTTCATGAAACGTGCAAGCAGGGCGAAGCGGGCGGGATCGTATCCTGCGGGTTTCGGGAAAGGGATTTTGCCTTCCCGCTGGGTCAGGTGCATGCGGAAATTATAGGCCTGCACGCGGTAGTCGCCTTCGCCGGGCTTGCCGGGCGTTTCGGAGGAAATTTCCGGAAGCAGCCCTGATGCGGGGTCGCCGGGTTTGTTGTATGGATCGACGGGCAGGTCGCAGAACTGATAGACGCCTTTCCAGGAAATCTCCTGCCACTGTCCGGCGAGGGATTCACCGTAGGTGCCGCGCGGCTCGCGGCCGACATGGTATGAGATATTCGCGGCGGCGAGAAGGTCACCCTCATAGGTGGCGTCCACGAACATCGAGGCGGCGATGGTCTCGCCGGTTTCCATGGCGATGGATGTGATTTTTCCGTCCTTCATGTCAACGGATTCGAGGGCGCGCCCGTAGAGCACGCGTACGTTTTGCTCCTCTAACATCTTGCGGAATTCCGCCTCGGCCAAGGATGGGCTGAAGTCCTTGAGTTTCCCGAGGCGTCCGTAGAACTCCCTAGCTATCCCGCCGATGGCCTCACGGTCACCGATATCGGTGGCGGTAAGGCCGCCCGAGGTGAGACCGCCGACATGCTGGTTGAAGGAAAGCAGCACCGCTTTTTTCCCCATGCGCGCAGCTTGCAGGGCTGCGGCGAAACCGGTGGGCGTGCCTCCGTAGATCGCGATGTCGCAGGTGATGGCCTGCGGTGCGGTACGCTCGGCTTTCCTGTAATAGTGCGGTGATTCTGCGAAAGCGGGGCTGTGGGTTCCGCAGGCCAAGAGGATGGCGAGAGAAGAAGCGGACAGGAAAGGACTTACGGCGGTTTGCATGGTTTTGGGTTACGAAATGATGAGCCGGAATCCTTCTCGGCAGGGAGCGGCGTGTCTCTCACCGCCGGATAGGGAAAAAGGAAATAGCTAGGTATGTGCAGGCGCCCGGAGAGACACCTCTCTAGCTACTTGTAAAACACCGTGAAATAAATGAGCAGCAGCACACCGATGCCGAAGCTGAAGGCGTAGGCCTGTAGGTTGCCGGACTGGGCTTTGCGGAAAAAATTGCCGGTGGATTCCGCGAGGCGCGAGAGGCCGCCGACGAGTAGGCTGCTGACCAGTAGCTCGTCGATGAAATGGACGATGGCCGCGAAGCCGTCCTGCAGGTATTTCACGATGCCTTTCTCGTAGATCGCATCGAGGTAGAAGCGGTTCCGGAACAGCGGGATGGAAAGCGGGTCTTTCGTTTTGCCCTTGTAGAGGACGAATCCTGCGGCGAGGCCAAGAACCAGCGAGGCGATGGAGGCGCCCAAAATCACGTAGTGGCCTTCTACATGATGGCCACCGTGATCCGGGCGGTATGCGTTGAGGGCGTTAGAGAGTAGCGGGAATCCCGAGAAAATAGCCATGCCAGCGAGGGCGATGAGTGGGATGAACATCAGCGGGCCGACCTCGTGGGCGTGATCCGCGTTTTCCGAACGGGTCTTGCCGAGGAAGGTGATGACGAAGGCGCGGGTCATGTAGAAGGTGGTGAGGAAAGCGACCAGGACTGCGATGGCGAAGAGCGCCTTGTTGCCGTTGTATGCGGCGGCGAGGATCTCCTCTTTGGACCAGAAGCCGGAGGTGACGTATGGGAGGGCGATGAGTGCCGCGGTGCCGATCGCGAAGGTGATCGCGGTGACGGGCATTTTTTTCAGCAGGCCGCCCATTTTCCAGATGTCCTGCTCGTGGTGGCAGGCATGGATGATCGCTCCGGCGCCGAGGAAGAGGAGCGCCTTGAACCATGCGTGGGTGAAGAGATGGAACATGCCCGCCTCCCCGACAAGCAGGCCGACGGCCATGACCATGTAGCCGAGCTGGGAGAGGGTGGAGTAGGCGAGGATCTTCTTGATGTCGTCCTGTTGCGTGGCCATCAGCGCGGCCGCCAGAGAGGTGATGCCGCCGACCCATGCGATGGTTGTGCCGGAGAAACCGTCAAACGAACCGGGTGGCAGGGAGATCTGGACGCGGAAGAGCATGTAGACACCCGCCGCAACCATCGTGGCGGCGTGGATGAGGGCGGAGACGGGGGTGGGGCCTTCCATCGCATCCGGCAGCCAGACGTGGAGGGGAAGCTGGGCGGATTTCCCGACCGCGCCGCAGAAGACGCAAAGCAGCGCCGCGCCGAGGACACCGGCGGAGACGGTGATCGGGGCGGACATTTCCGCGAAAGTCAGGGTGCCGGTGATGCCCCAGAGCATGAGGATGCCGATCATGAAGCCGAAGTCTCCGATGCGGTTGGTGAGGAAGGCCTTTTTCGCGGCGTCCGCGGCGGAGTCCTTCTGATACCAATGTCCGATGAGCAGGTAGGAGCTTAGGCCGACCAGCTCCCAGAAAATAAAGGTCATGATGAAATTCGAAGCCAGTACGATGCCGGTCATCGAGAACATGAACAGGGCGAGTCCGGTGAAGTAGCGGGCCTTCGCGGAATCGTCCTTCATGTAGGCGAGCGAGAACACATGCACTAGCAGGCCGACGCCGGTGACGACGATCATCATGCCGGTGGAGAGCTTGTCCAGGGTGATGCCGATATCGATCTGGAAGGAGCCGACGGTGGCCCACGGGAAGGAGAAATCGCCGGTCTTGCCGAGGCAGAGGATGGCGATGGTGAACGTTGCGGCGGCGGATGCGGTGGAGACCCAGTGGGCGATGCCGATTTTCCGGAGGAAAAGCTGGTTCGCGGCGGCGGCGAGGAGAGGCAGGATGAGGAGAAGCCAGGGCATGGTCGTGTGCGGGGGAAGATGGGGGAGGGGATGCCGGTTATCCAAGCATGAAATTCGCATCGGGATCGCCTTTTGGCGGCTGAGGCCTTTCCCTGCGGCGGAGGGTGAGATTTCGGGAGCATTTGTCTTGCCAGTGCCGGTGGCAGGCTCCACAACGTGCGCGCCCGTTCCGCTGGTGCATCATCCCTTGTTGCGCCAGTCGCAGCGCGCGCAATCCCAATCAAAGCGCAACCATGCACAGCATCTCATCACGTATCGAAAAGGTCTCGCCCTCACTTACCCTTGCCGTCACCGCACAGACCAAGGCCATGATCGCCCAGGGCGAGGAAGTCTATGCACTCGCAGGCGGCGAACCGGAGGTTGACACCCCGCAGTTCATCAAGGATGCGGCTGTGAAGGCTCTCATGGAGGGACGCACGAAATACACCCCTTCCGGCGGCATCCCCGAGCTACGCCAGGCGCTTTCCAAGAAATTGAAGGATGACAACGGTATCGACTACCCGGCCAGCCAGATTTGCGTCACGTCCGGTGCGAAAATGGCCTGCTTCAACGCCATCCTAGCCATCGTGGAGGAAGGCGACGAGGTGATCATCCCGACCCCTTACTGGGTTTCCTACCCGGAAATGGTCAAACTCGCCGGCGGTGTGCCTGTCCTCGTTGAGACCAAGGAATCCACCGGCTGGAAAATGACCCCGGCGCAGTTCGAGGGGGCCATGACCCCGGCGACCAAGATGGTGATCATCAACTCCCCCGGCAATCCAACCGGTGCCGTTTACTCAAGGGAGGAGCTGCTCGCCCTCGGTGAGATCGCCCTTGAAGAGGATATCATCATCCTTTCCGATGAGATTTACGAAAAACTTGTTTACGGAGAGACGGAGCATGTTTCCATCGCCTCTCTCAGCGAGGATCTCTACAACCTGACCATCACCGTCAACGGCTTCTCCAAGGCCTATTCGATGACAGGCTGGCGCCTCGGCTACACGGCTGCGCCGAAAGCCATCGCGGATGCCATCGACAAGATCCAGAACCACTCGGTTTCCAATGCGACCACTTTCGCCCAATACGGGGCGCTCGCAGCCCTGGAGGGCGACCAGTCATTCATCGAGGACCTGCGCGGCGAGTATGATGTGAAGCGCCAGTTCGTATTCTCCCGCCTCAGCGCGATCAACAACATCCGCGTGGTCGAGCCGAAGGGTGCGTTCTACTTCTTCATCTACACCGGCCAGACAGGCCTGAAGTCGATGAACCTCTGCGACAAGCTCCTCTCCCGCTACAAGGTTGCGGCCGTCCCCGGCATCGCCTTCGGCTACGACGAGGGCATCCGCATCAGCTACTGCACCACGCTAGACGTCCTCAACGAAGGTCTCTCGCGCCTGGAGCAGTTCTTCCGCGAGCACTGAAGCGGCATGCCATTCACGGAAGAAGGCGCACGGGAGTTATCCCTGCGCCTTTTTTCATCTCCCCGGCGGGGTTTCTGTCTCGGGGGAAATGAAGATATGCCAACCTCGGATATCAGGGGTTCTGATTCGGTGAGGGCGAGCCAAGGGCCTGATTTCTTCCGTCTCCCTCCGTGGAATCCGTTGTGATTCGCGCATTCTCCTCAGTCTGAGCCTTGTGGATGAAACCTGTATTACGAACGGGGGATTTCATTTGACATCTTCGTGATATTTGGATTTCATGATAATCAGTCATGTCAAATCAGGATTTGGAAAAACTGTTCGAGGCCGCGCTTCACGAAAAACAGGCACCCAGCCGTTTCGGCACTCCCGAGGAGCTCAGGAAATCAGTTCCGGCCGCATTCAGCCGCCCGGCCCCAGGCAGTGAGGCGCAGGGAGACGCGTCAGCGATCCGGGCAGCGCCGAGCGCGTTTCAGGCGGCGCCACCTGTTGGTCAGGCCGCGCCTTCCGTTTTCCGGGCAGCAGCGCCGACTCCCTCGGCATTCCAGGCGGCGCAGTCCGTCCCGATCCGAGATTCGAATGCGGAGGCCTCTCTGGACGTCTCGATCAACGCCGAACTCGCCGCCATCATGGATGCGAAGGTCTTGAGGGAAAAACGCCGCCGCCGCCGTGGTTTCGTTTTCACGCTGTTGTTCTTCCTGGGTGTGACGGGTGGCGCGACAGGCTGGGTTGTCATCAATCCGGAACGCTACCAGGCGCTGAAGGCGGTGATCGCAGAGATCAAGTCCGTCGGTGACATCCAGGGAATGGTCGCGAAATACCAGCAATCCCTGGATAAGATCGCGGTGCGCGGCACGCAGATCGATGCGGCAACCACCGCCATGGGGATAGATCCGAGTACGGTGGATGAGCATGAGGATCCCGGATTCGACAAGGAGATGCAGGAGATGATGGGCAAGGAAGGTGGCAAGACCACGGCTGCCCGCGACAAGCTGCTGCGCGAGAAATTCAAGGACGTCCAGGAATCGGGAAGCCTGGTTCCCAAAAAGGATTCCGAGAAGACGAAGGACAAGCAAAGCGAAACCAAGGACAAGGCGAAGGTGGCTGAGTGAGGCCGGCCTTTGCGCCATCCCGGCGCGGCCCCTCTTACTTCAAGTCCTGTTCGGTGTAAGGGCGGCCTGAGCGTCCGGCGGTTTCCTTGCGGAGCTTTTTGATGAGATCCGGGGAGACGGGGGCGGCCTTGTTCGACCATTCGTTGCGCGTGTAAGTCATGATGTCGGCGATCTTTTGGTCGGTGAACATCGGGTTGGCGGAAAGGGCGGGCATCTCGGCGGGGGTTTCGTATTTCACGCCATTCACATGGACAGGGCCTGTCATGCCGTGAAGGAGGAGCTTGGCGAAAACCTCCTCCTTGCCCGTGACCCATTCCGAGCCGTCGAGGGGCGGGCCGAGGTTGGGCATTCCCGCACCATCCGGTGCGTGGCAGCCGAAGCAGGCGGCCTCGCCGTGGAAGAGCGCCTTGCCGCGCTCGAAGGAAGCCAGCTGGGCTCCCTTGAGCTTGGGGCCGGTGGGGCCTTTCTTTTTCGCGGACTGCTCGATCCAGCCGGAGAGCTGCTTGTCGGTGAGCTTGGCGCCGAGGGCGGCCTTGAACGAAGCTTCATGCCCGGCGAGTCCGGAGAAGGCGGCGCCTTTCACCAATGGGTTTTTCGAGCCGTTGACGAGTTCGTTGATTTTCGCGAAAGCGGCCGGCGTGGCGAGTGGGCCTAGCGCGCGGGTGAGATAGACGGATTGTTCCTCGGACTCGGGAGAAAATGCGAGTAGCGCCGGACTGGCGGCGGCGAGTTCGGAGGCCGGGAGTTTCGAGGCGGCCCAGAGTGCGGAAACGATCACCTTGGGATCCTGCGCATTGATCGCCATGGTGACATGGGCTGCGCTCAATTTGCCAAGGCCTTCGAGCACCCACAGCGCATGGATTTTGGCGAGGGGCTGGTTGCTGCCGGTGATTGTCCGCTCCAGGAGCGAATCGACGGAGGTGTCCTTGCGGTCGACGAGGACGCGCTGCGCCATGTCGCGGTGCCAGCCGTTGGGATGGGCGAGGAATTTCACGAGTTCGGCGGAGGGGAGGGATTCCATGTCCGGCACGGGCTCCACCTTCCCGCCCTTGGCGGTGATGCGGAAGATGCGTCCGTGGCCGGTGCCGGGGCCGTCGAGGCCGAGGTCGGTGTAGTATTTCCGCAGGTAGCTGGTGACGTAGGTCTTGTGCTGGATGATACCGTGATACATGTCGAGCACGTGGACTGAGCCGTCCGGCGCGTTATAGATGTTCACGGGGCGGAAGCGCTCGTCGGTGGAGGCGAGCCATTCGCTGTCCTTGTAGGTGTGGGAGCCGCTGAGCTGGGTGCCGGATTCGGCGATGTCCATGGCCTTGATGAGGTTGATCGAGGGTTCGGTGATCAGGCCTTTGCCGACCCATTCCGAGGGGAAATTGGTGCCCCGGTAGATGGTCATTCCGGCGGCGGCGGTGCAGGAGAGCAGTTTGTGGGTTTCCGGATCGAGGGTGTTGGAATCGTAGCCGTTGGACTTCTGGATGTAGGCGCGGTTGAGGCCGGGGGTGACGCGGATGGGGAAGGGTTTGTTGGAACCGATCCTGCCGGTGCTGGAGACCCGTGTGTTCACCGAGCGGTTGCCCTCAAGCACGTTGGGGGCGATGAAATCGCCCATCAGGAACTGGGAGTTGTTGTTGTGGTAGATGCGGCCTTGGTTGTCGAAGGCCACACCCCATTGGCCGCGGAAGAGGGTCGGTTCGGAGACGAATTTGCCGTCGGTGCGGCGGATGCGGATGGCGGATTTGGCGTTGTAGAGCCAGTTGTCGAGGCCGCGGACGAGGCCGTTGGCGCGGTGCTCGACATTGCCGCCCTCGATATAGCCTTTGACGGCGACTTCCGCTTTTCCGATGGGCTTCAAGCCATCCCGTTTGATGAAATACAGGTCTTCCTGGGTGGCGTAGAGGAGGCCGTCGGGATACACGGCGACGGCGCGGGGCAGGAGGAGTTTGTCCAGGAACACGGTGCGCCTGTCGGCCTGGCCGTCCTTGTCGGTGTCTTCGAGGATGACGATGCGACCCATGGGTGTGTCTTCCTCGGTGCCGTCGATATCTGTCATGTAGCCTATCATTTCGCAGATCCAGAGGCGGCCTGCGGGATCGTAGTCGAGGGCGACGGGCTTCTCGGTCATCGGCTCGGTGGCGAAGGGCTTGATTTCGAAGCCGGGTGCGATGACGAAGGATTTCATCGCGTCATCCGGTGAGAGCACGGGCGCGGGCGGGACGAGATTTGCTGGAACGACGGGTTCCATGTTGTCGTGGCCCTTGCGGTTACCCTGTTGGGCGGGAAGCGGGGCGGCCAGGGCTAGGAGGAGGGCTAGGGGCTTTAATTTCATGCAGGCGAAAAATATGGGCAAATGGGCGCTTGGTCGAATGGAAATATGGGGAGGGCGGAACGCCCTTTTCACGGCCTGCGGCGGGAGGCCACAGCTACGCGGTGCGACTTTTGGCGATCTTGTCGAGCAGGCCGTTGACAAAGCGGCCTGAATCGGTGGTGCCGAAGCGTTTCGCCAGCTCGACGGCTTCGTTGATGATGGCTCCGGGCGGGGTGCCGGTGTGGAGTATCTCGTGGGTGCCGAGGCGGAGGATGGCACGATCCACGGGATCGATGCGCTCCGGAGAGTAGTTTTCCACGATCGAGGCGATGGTGCCGTCGATGCTTTCCTTGGCGGCGAGGATTTCATCGACCAAGGAGTCGGTTCGGGAGCGGAGATCGGCGATCTCCGCCTTGGTCTGGCGGAGTTTCGCCATGTCCGCCTGCTCGGGGAACTTTTCCGGTTCCTCAACCATGCGGAGCCGGTCCGAAATTCTCTGGAGGCGGCGTATGGGAGCGGAAACCGGCTCAAGCTGGGCTTTCAGGGATGGGAAATCCCCGGCGCTTTTGAGGAATTGCCCGCGATGGAAGGCGAGGTCGCGGTCGGTTTTGAAAAATGCCTCAAGGGCATCTCCGAACTCGTCGGCGACGGCGGAATCCTCCCTGTCCCTTGGGATTTTCCCGAGCTTGGAGAAAGCGAGGCTCCATGTGGACTCGAGTGCCAGCAGGCGGTTGAGTGAAATTCTCAGGTCTTCCGCCTGCGGGAGTGCGGAGAGGTGGGCGAGGGCGGTCTTGGATCGCTCAACGAACTCGGTGAGCCTGTCCCCACGGCCAGCGGCTAGGTGATGGACAGTGCGGAAGGTTGCGACCTGAAGGTTCCTGCGGTCAGTTTCCGTGAGGAACTCCCAGAAAGGCTCCCTCAGGCCGGATGGGTCGGCTCCGCCTTCCAGGTCGGAGCAATAAAGGAACTGGACGGCGGCTTCCCGGATTTGCCTGCGGCTCGGCATACTATTCACTTGCCCTTTCGTTTGTCTTCCTTCGGCATCGTCTTCGCGATCTCCGCGAACACATCGACAATTCCGGCGGCAGCGCGCGCGGCCTCGCGTCCGCGGTTCTTGGAGGAGGAGTTGCAGCGGGCGTGTGCCTGTTTCTCATCGTCCACGAGGAGCACTTCGTGGATGACCGGGACGATTTTCCCGATGGCCAGGGACTGCAGGGAATCGGTGACGGAGGCGGCGACGAGATCGGCATGGCCGGTATCGCCGCGGATGATGACGCCAAGGGCGATGACGCAGTGGATTTGCTCGCGATCCATGACGGCTGCGACCGCGACAGGGATCTCGAAGGCTCCGGGGACGCGGATCAGGTCGATGCGTGACATCGGGATGAGGTCGCCGAGTTCCTCGATGCAGTTCTCGACGAGGGAGTCGGTGAATTTCTCGTTGTATTTGGAGGCAACGATGCAGATACGGACCTTGTGGCCGATGATGCGGGGCTTGGGCTGCAACGCGGTTGACATGTGATGGCTATGGGGGGCGAGGACGGAAATGTCAACTGGCGCGGAGAATTTTCCCATGCAGGGCAGGACGATCTCCGGGTTTGCTCTTTACGCGGGGCTCCGTGCGGCTAAACAGGTGCCCCGCGCACCGATTTGGCCGCGACATCCAAACCAACCACCACATCCAAGACATGGACATACAAATTGCAACGCTTTGCGACTTCGCCGCCGACTACAACGGCAAGCTGGTCATCACCGGAACCTTCGACACCCTCGCCGCCCGTGCCCTGCCGGTGGTCCACCCATCGTGCGCGCTGGCGCTGCGGTTCTGCTTCACGCAGGAAGACGTCGGCAAGCACAAGCTCTCCATCAACATCATCGACGAGGACGGTGAGCCGCTCGATCCGAACAACATGCCCATTGAGCCGGAGTTCGAGGTGCAGCTGCCGAAAGGCGCGCCCTTTCTGACCCGCAACATCGTCATGAACCTCCAAGGCCTGCGCTTCAACAAGGATGGCATCTACTCGATCGACCTCGGCTGCGACGGCGAGCTGCTCATGCGCGTGCCGCTGCGTGTGTTGAAAGTGAATGCTGACGGCTCTGCGGCGCAGGCGAACTGATTGCCGCGTCCCCACCGACGCCGTCCCATGGAAATGGGCGGCGTCTTTTTTTGGTAATGGCCGCTTGCACGCGGGCTCCGGCGCGTTTCATGTGGGCTTATGGAAATGCACTACAACTGCGCGATGATCACCGGAGCCTCTTCCGGACTGGGGGAGGAGTTCGCATGGCAACTTGCGGGCGGGGTGGGCAGGCTGGTGCTCGTCGCGCGGCGTGTGCAACGTCTGGAGGCGATTGCCGCGGAGCTGCGTGATGCGTTCCCCGGCACGGCGGTGATGGTGCTTTCCGCCGATCTCTCGGATGCCGGGGAAAGGGCTGCGGCAATCGGAACGGCATCCGCCGCAGGCTTCGCGCCGGATCTCCTGGTGAACAACGCCGGTCTCGGGGACTATGGTGAATTCGCAACCGCGGAATGGCGAGCCTTGGAGTCGATGCTGGATGTGAACATCACCGCGCTCACCCACCTGAGCCACCTCGCCCTGCCGGAGATGATACGGCGCGGCGGTGGGGCGATCCTCAACGTTTCCTCCCTGGCAAGCACCCTGCCTATCCCGGACTTCGCCGTCTATGCCGCCACCAAGGCATACGTCAGCAGTTTTTCCGAGGCTCTCAGGATCGAGCTCGCGGAGCACGGCGTGAAAGTGCTCTCGCTCTGCCCCGGGCCTGTGAAAACGGAATTCGGCGAGGTCGCAAGGCGCGGGGGCAGTGCCGGTGACATACCGACCAGCCCCTATTTCTATGTGGCCAAGGAGCAGGTGGTGCGCGAGGCGCTGGCCGGGCTGGCGCGTGGCAAGGCCAGGGTGCTGCCCGGCCTCCAGGTCGCCGCGGCCGGACTACTCATCGGTGCCCTGCCGCTCTTCGCCCTTCGTGTGATCATGTCCCTTCGCCCGAGGCGCTGAGGGTTTGGCTTCACAATGCGCCGCGAAGGGCTACGCTGTCCGGGTGATTCCGCGCCTTTGCATGCCCCTCGTCCCGGTTGTCCTGTTAGCCCTGGCAGCCTGCGCACCTGTCGGCCCGCCGTCGGGGATTGCGACGCGGACGGAGGGGAAAGTCCCCGTTTCAGCCTTGTTGCGCGAGGTGCGGCTCAAGGTGGACTTGGTTCCGAAAGGCACGCACGGGCGCAAGGTGGTGAGGCCGATGACGCCCCGCTACATCACCATCCACAGCACCCAGAATTTCACGGCGGATGCCGAGAAGCATTCGCTGGCACTGAAGCGGGGCGCCCTGCGTGCGCCGAAACGCCGGGGAGGCAACCGCATCGGCTATCTCATCTGGCATTTCACGGTCGATCAGGGAAGGGCGATCCAGCACCTGCCCACCTCCGAGCAGGGCGAGCACGCTGATTTCGACGGGCCTGGAAACCGGTATTCGATCGGCATCGAGATGTGCGAGGAACGCGGGTCGAGCATCGCCGCGACCGTGGAGCGGACGGCGAAGCTGACCGCCGTGCTGATGAAGAAACACGGGATACCGGTCAGCAGAGTGGTTCCCCACTACCACTGGCCGCGCCGGGGTGCCAAGCCGCCCAACAAGGACTGCCCGCACTTCCTGCTGGATAATGGCAGGCCGGGGAGGAAGTGGAGGGTGTTCCAGGAAAAGGTGAATTTTTATTACCGGAGGCTGGAGTGATAGGCGCAAATCACGGTAGTCCGGGAAACGATCTGACGGTGCTGGAGCCGGGCTTGCATTATGTCTGCCAGCGGTGCAACGCCTGCTGCAAGTGGCCGGGCGATGTGCGGCTCGCGGAGCGTGAGATCGCCCCCATTGCCGCGCATCTCGGGATGGCGGAGGAGGATTTCATCGCACGCTACACCCGCCTGCGAACCAACCGGCAGGGGCTTTCGCTCATCGAGAAGGATAACCATGAGTGCATCATGCTGGAGGGTTCCGGCTGCCGCATCCATGCCGTGAAGCCTTCCCAGTGCGCCGGTTTCCCCAACAAATGGAACTTTCCCGGGTGGCGCGAGATCTGTGAGGCCATCCCAATCCCGGCCAGACCCTGAAAACCGGAAATGCGATACGATGTGAGGCGACCTTGGATCGCCCCTACGCATCCAGCCTGAGGGCGGCTTTCTGGGCGGCGGATTTTGCTTCGGTTTTCTGATCCTCGTTGGAGGCGGTGAGGCGCATGCCGACGGGTTTCGAGACGCCGAATTCCTCCATGGTCACACCATACATCACGTCGGCACGGGCCATGGTGCGCTTGGAGTGGGTGACGATGATGAACTGGGAGCGGTCGATGAAGCGGTCGAGCACCTTGACGAAGCGGTTGATGTTCGATTCGTCGAGGGGGGCGTCGAGCTCGTCGAGGACGCAGAAGGGCGAGGGCTTGATCATGTAGATCGAGAACAGCAGGGCGACGGCGGTCATCGAGCGTTCCCCACCGGAGAGCAGGGTGATGGACTGGAGTTTCTTGCCGGGTGGTTTGGCGATGACCTCGATCCCGGATTCCAGCGGGTCGTTCTCGTCGATGAGTGTGAGGTCGGCCTGGCCTTTCTCGCCGAAGAGTTCCTTGAACATGTCGCGGAAGTTGATGCGCACCTGGGCGAAGGTTTCCGAGAAACGGCGCTGGGTTTCCTCGTTGATGCGCTCGATGACGGCCAGCAGCTCGGTCTTGGAGGCGACGAGGTCGTCGTGCTGGTTGCGGAGGAAATTATGGCGTTCCTCAAGCTCGTCGTATTCCTCGATGGCATCGACATTGACCGGCCCCATGGATTCGATCTTGCGCTTGAGGTCGTGGACGAGGGACTCGACGTGGGACCAGTTGGGCTCGCCCGGGGTGTCCTGGATCTCTTCGTGCAAGACGGTCTGGGGCGGGCAGTCCGGGGACAGCCCGTCCTCGATGTCGCCGGAGTCGTTTTTGGCTTTCCGGGAGCTGAGCGTGGCGAGGAGGAGGTGGGCGTCCGGCTCGAAGGTGGCGAGGGTGATCTGGTGGCGGTCTTCGGTGGCGGCGAGAAGGTTTTCGAGCCGCAGGTCGAGTTTGGTGGCGGCGATCTCCTCGCGGCCTTTCTGCTCGTTGGTGGCGGCGAGTTCGCTGCGCAGCTTCGAGAGCAGCACTTCCGCATCCTCGATGGCCTTGATGAGTTCGGAGCGTCCCTGGGCTTTCTCGGATAGCGCCTGCTGGAGGTCTTCGGCTTCGATCTTGGAATCCTCGGACTGGGCGATGAGCGCGAGGTTTTCATCGGCGGCCGACTTGATGCGGGTGGTGAAATTTTCGATCTCCGCCTCGCGGCGGATGGCGAGCTCGCGAAGCTCGGAGAGGCGAGCCTCCATGGGGCGCTGCTGTTCCTCGGCGGCCTGCTTCGCGCGTTTTTCGACGGCGAGGTTGGTGCGGAGTTCGTTGAGTGCGGCGGTGAGATCCTGCTCGGCGGCGATGGACGAATCGAGCTGCGACTGTAGGGAACGGGTCCCGTCCTCGATGGCGGCGAGGCGCTCGCGGGAGGCGGCGAGTTCGGATTCCAGGGACTGGCGGGAATCGGCGGCAGCGGTCTCACGCTTGTCGAGCTCGGAGCGTTCCCATCGGACGTTCTCGATGCGGGTGTTGAAGTTTTCGACTTCCTTGGAGGCGAGCGAAAGCTGGCCCTGGAGGGTGGATAGCTCGACCTTCTGTCTCTGGAGGCGCTCGCGGGAGACTTCGACGGCCTCGCGGTGTGCCTCGAGGTTTTTCTCAAGTGTGGCGACGAGGGCGCGAGCTTCCTCGTCGGATACCTGTAGGGATTCGACTTCCTTTTCGAGGGAGCGGATTTCGTTTTGCCTTTCGAGAAGTGAGGTGGGAGCGCCGGATGCGGCTCCGCCCTGGATGGTGCCCTCGGGCGAGAGCGTTTCACCGGCGAGGGTTGCGAAGGTGAGCTCCGGGTAGCCGGAGCGCAGGCTGAGGGCGGTCTTGAGATCCGGGACGATAAGGGTTTTCTCCAACAGCTGCTCGATGATGGCGGCGACCTGCGGTTCGGATTTCACCTTGTCGAGCGCCCATGCGGTGGCGCCGGCGGGAAGGGTCTCGATCTGGGTGCCGGATGGTTTCGGGATGAGGTTTTTCGGGAGGATGGCGGCTTGGCCGAGTTTCTTTTCCGTCAGGCGGGCGATGAGGGTTTCAGCGACGGCGGAATCGGAGACGAGAACGGTTTGGAGTTTTGCGCCGAGGGCGGCCTCGATGGCCCGTGCGGCGGAATCATCTGCTTGGATAAAGGTGGCGAGAACGCCTTCGATGGAGGGCTGGAATTCTGCGGGAGAGTCGAGTCCTTTGAGGAGACTCTGGGTGCCCTTCGCGAAGCCCTCGCCGGATGCGACGAGCTGTTTCACTGCATCGAGACGGGCGGAACGCTGGGCGAGGATTTTGTTAGATTCGGTGGCGGCGTTGCGGGCGGAATCGAGATCTCCGCGGGTGTGTTGGTGGCTGCGCTCGGCGGCTTGGAAGGCTTCCTCCAGATCGGTGAGCTTGTTGCCCGTTTCCATGACGAGGGAGGAGATTTCCGACTGCCGGGAGATGTGCTCCTCGACCCCGAGGTTCAGGCGCTGCTCCTCCTCGGCGAGCTGCCTGGCGCGATCGCGGTTGCCTTCGAGCTGAGCGAGGGAGGACTCGATCTTGGCCTGCATCGAGGCGATGAGTGTCTGGGCCTTGTTCGCCTCGGCGCGGGAGGAGCGCAGGGAGGCCTCGAGGTTGGCGCGGGTCTCGCGGGCCGTCAGGGTTTGCTCTTCCTGTTTCTGGAGCTCGAGCTCTTGCTCGGCGATGCGGCGGTTGAGCTGGTCGAGGGATTCGTTGGCGGCGGTGAAATCGAATTCCTGCTGGGCGAGCTTTTCGCGGGTGGCGGAAATGTCGGAATGGTTCTGGGAGATCCGGCCTTCGAGTTCGGCCTTGCGCTCGTTGTTGAAGGCGATGCGCGCCTGGGCGGAGGCGAGGGCGTTCTGGTGGGTGTTGAGCTGCTGGCGGAGCTCGGCGAGCTCGGACTCGAAGAGGCGGGCGGCGGAACGGGCTTCGGAAACGGCCTCTTCCTTTTCCGGCAGCTGGCGCTCGAGGTGTGAGTCCTGCGCGTCGAGGGAGCGGATCGAGTTGGTGAGCTCCGCGCGCTCGGCGGTGATCTCCACATAGCGCTTGTGGGCGAGGTGGGTGTCGAGGATGCGGTGGTCGGTGGAGAGGGATTGGAAACGGCGGGCTTTTGCGACCTGGCGTTTCAGCGAGTTCATTCGGCGCTCCTGCTCGGCGAGGACGTCGGAGACGCGGAGCAGGTTCGCCTCGGTGTATTCGAGTTTGCGCAGCGCGTCCTTTTTCTCGCGCTTGAACTTCGTGATGCCGGCCGCTTCCTCGAAGACCGCGCGGCGCTCCTCGGGTTTCGAGGAAAGGATCTGGTCGATCTGGCCTTGCGCCATGATGGAGTACGCGGTGCGGCCGATGCCGGTGTCCATGAAGAGGTCGTGGAAATCGCGGAGGCGGCAGAGGGTGCCGTTGAGCCGGTATTCGGAGCGGCCGTCCCGGAACACGCGGCGTGTGATGGCCACCTCATTGAAATCGACTTTCAGGGAATCCTCGCAATCCGCCATGGTCAGGGTGACCTCCGCCATGCCGAGCGGCTTGCGTTTCTCCGTGCCGTTGAAAATGACATCCGCCATCTCCCCGCCGCGCAGGGCCTTTGCGGAGGTCTCGCCGAGCACCCAGCGGATCGCATCGACGACATTGGATTTCCCGCAGCCATTCGGGCCGACGATGCCGGTGACGCCTTCGGCGAACTCGAACACGGTCTTGTCTGCGAATGATTTGAAGCCTTGGATTTCGAGGGTCTTGAGGTACATGTTTTTGGGAAACCAGAATTTGGGAACCAGAGGCCGGAACAGGGCTTTGGTTGCTGGCAAGCCTACGTTTTATTCCTGCGCAAACAAGAAGGGAATGAGCTGAAATACAATATATGGTGGTTAAATCATTGTGAATATCCCATATGAAGTGTTTTTGGGTATTTCGGAAAACCTAATGAAAATGCCGGATGACAGGCGCGAAAGGGAAAATGACGCTTGCGAAACGGGGGCTGAATGATACTTCTAAGCGCTGATGTTCAAGGGATACGCGCCAACCCAAGCGCCCAATGTATGGGCGGCTGTTCTCTGGATTTCCGGGCTTTTGCTCGCCGGAAGTATGGCGCAGGCTCCCGAAAACCCTCAGTTTGACCCATCGGATGTCTATTTCCAGGCATACCTTGAGGCAAGGGCTGGCGAGCAACTGGAGAAGGATGGTGATTTTATGGCCGCCCTGAAAAAGTACGAGCAGGCGGGCAAGCTTTTCGATTCCGTAGGGCGTTTCTATCCGGATTGGAAAAGCGGGATGGTGCAAAACCGCCGGGAACTTACGGCCAAGGCGGTGGAGGTGGTGCGTGGCAAGGCGGGCGAGCAGATCCGGGAGCGCCAGGGTGTCATTGCGGAGCTCGAGGGCGGCGCGAAGGTCGGCGCTGCGCCGAATGGGAATCCAATTCCCGAGGTGCAGGTTGCGGGCAAACAACCGAGGCCACGGGAGGGCGGATTGGCTGCCAATCCAGTGGAAGCCTTGCAGGACCGTCGTCTCAGGGATGCCGAGGCGGAGGCGGCTAGGCTGAGGAAAATGATCGCCGAAGCCGATGCCCGAAGCACCGAGGCGATGCGGAACGCCACGCGTGTGGATGATTTGAAAAAGCAGAACGAGCTGCTTGCCCAGAAATTGAGGGAGGCGGACTCGAAGGTGGAGCAGATGAGGCAGGATGCCGCAGCCCAAAGGCGTCAGGAAGAACTGAACAGGGGGGTGCTTGAGGTCGATCCCTTGCTGGCGCGGCGACTCAAGGATGCTGAGGCGGAGATGGAGCGCCTTAGAAAAATGATCGCCGAAGGGAATGCCAGCAGCAATGCGGCGATGCGCAACGCCACGCGGGTGGATGACCTCAACAAGCAGAACGATCTTTTGGCGCGCAAGCTCAAGGCTGCGGAAGCCGATGCCCGCTCGTTGCGCGCCGAGATGGCCGCCGCGCCGGTGAAGAGTGAGATGGATGCCCTGAACAACCAGATCGAGCGTCTTGAGCAGGAACGCGAGGCGATGGGCATGGCATTGCGGACAAGCAGGGGAGACCACACGGAGGCGCTTTCCAAGATCGCAATACTCAATGCGGACATGGATATCCTGAAAAAGCAGGCAACGGAGCTCCGCCAGGCGCAGGCGAACATGCAGCGCGACCTGGAGAAGGAGCGGAAGGTGGCGAACGATGTGGTCGCCGGCCAGCGCAGGCAGATGGAAGCCCTTGAAAAAGCCCTGGAAGAAAAATCGTCCGAGCTGGAGAATGCGCGCGGTGAGATTGCAGCTCTTCACGAGCAGCTTGAGGAAAGCCGCGAGGCCTTCGCCGCACTTCGGGATGAGCGCGACGGATTACTCCAGGAGCGCGACCAGATGGCGGCCCTGCTCAAGCAGGACGATGCCGGTCGCACCGTCCAGCTCATCGAGCAGAACATGGGGCTCGTGAAACTGCTGCGCGAGGCGAACGAAAAGGTCGAGCGTCTCAACCGCGATAACAACGCAGCCAAGGACGATGTGGTCGATGCACTGCGTGACCTTGCTATTGCGAAAAGCCAGATCAACCGGCTGCATCAGGACAAGCGCGAGCAGGACAAGCGGATCAGTGATCTGATGGCCAAGCTCCGCAACGAGGAGACCGCGCTGGCAAGCGGACAGGTGGATGCCGATCCCGTGGAGGTGGAGATGCTGCGTGAGGTGATACGCCGCCAGCTGCGGGTGCAGGAGCGCCGCAGGCAGGCGAAGGAACTTCTGGTCGAGGCTGCGAAGGATCTCGGCAAACAGGATGGCAAGATCAACGAGGCGGTGGATCTCCTGGACGGTGCCGAGCTTGTCCTTACACCGGAAGAACAGAGGCTGGTGGCTGACCAGCAGGTGGACGGCGAGTTCATCTCCCCCTTCGCCCGCGACCGTGCCACCGTGAACAGGGCAACCGGCGAACTCAACCGGGAGCTTGAAAGCTACGACCGCGCGGCCACCAAGGCATACCTCGCAGGCCGCCTGCTGCCGACGCGCGAACTCTTCGAGCTGATGGTGGAGCAGCATCCCGGCCATGTGCCCGCACTCTGCAAGCTCGGTGTCGTACAGATGAAATTGGAGCAGCCCATCGAGGCGGCTGAGTCCTTCCAGAAGGCCATTGAGCTGGATGGCAACAATTCCTACGCGAACCGCATGCTCGGATACGCCATGATGAAAACCGGCGATCTTCCGTCCGCCCAGCAGCACCTGAGGCGGGCCGTGGATCTCGCCCCCGACGATGCGAAGGCATACCTGCTGCTTGGCACGGTATCCTTCCGCCTCGGCGACACCAAAGATGCGGAATCGAATTTCAAGGCGGCGATCAGCGCCGATCCGGTGCCGAGCGAACCGTATTTCAATCTCGCCGTCATCCACGCGAAGGCCGGCAATGGCAAGGAAGGGTTGGATTGCTACAACAAGGCGCTGGAGCGCGGTGCGGTGCCTGACCAGGCGTTGTTCGAGAAACTGGGAGGCAAACCATGATGTTCTCGAAGGAACCTGATTGGGTGGGGAGGGGGCTTGTTCTCGGGCTTTGCATCCTCACCGGTGCTTGTGCCGAGATGGGGGAGGATTCCGCTAAACCTGCCGTGGCCGAGCACAAGGGCCTCCAGGAAAGGCTCACGGAGGGCGGCGGATACATACAGGATGCAAACGGCCAGTGGGTGCCGAGATCCGACAAACGGAGCCAGTACGACAGCAAGGGAGAATCCCCGTATTTCAAGGGGAAACTTGAGAAGGAAAGCTACAAGACCGGGGATTACGCGAAGAAAACCTGGTGGGGCGGCAAGGACTACCAGACCAAGGGGTATGAAGGGAATACCGATGCCTCGCGCTTCCAGACCAAGGCGCGGCAGGATGGGATGACGGCCAGGGACAGCGGCAAAGGGGCTCGGGAATCCGGCATTTTCAAGACCAATACCCTCGATGGCAAGAGCGCCCGGGAGACCGGCGCTTCCGCGGTGAGCCGTCCGGCGGACGCCGAAACAGAATTTAGGAGAGGGGTGTTCCAGGCGCCGTCAGTGATCGGCTGGAGGGAGCAGCGCTCGATGAGCATGGAGCGCTCCAAGGGGATCTTGGGAAGGTGATCCTCCTCGCCCACCCTCGTTTGCTGCAACGCCATCAGCCCCCAGGGACTTGGACGAGCTTCGAATACTCGTAGGAGTTTTGGGCGATGAACTTGGCTTTCGCATCGTCATTCGCGAACGAACGCCTGCGGAGCTGCTGAAGCCCGAAATCGGTGAGCACCGTCATGGAAATCTCCACGGAAGAGAGCTGGGATCCCTTGATCTGATCCAGTGAGGCGCCGTTGATCGCCGAATCGGTGACGATCCCGGCTCCAGTGATGGAAAGCTTCCTGGACGCGTTTGTCCCCTGTCCGACCGGAATGCGGACCGTCCTTATCGTTGCCGGATTGGTGGTGGAATCGGTGATCCTGATGTGGAAGGTGACGGTGAACTGATAGACATTCTCGCAGATGAAGTTTTCCTTTGCGGTCACCGCGTTGGCGCCGCCGCCGGTGAAATCGACTTTGCCTTCGAGCGTGGCCTGGCCGAGGTTTTTTTCGAAGGTCTCCTTGGGATCGACCAGTTTCCGGTAAAGCACGAATGTCTTGTACTCATCGGTTCCGGAGGAATCGATGGGATCCTTGTAAGCGAGCTGGTAACCGATGGTCGAGACATCCCCGCCCTTGTCATCCGCAGTGCCGATCTTGCCGTTGTAGCGGTCGGTTGCCGCGGAGAAGAAAATCAGGTCGGTTGCATTGGGGCTGCCGTTGCCCTTGGGCCCGTCGGTGGATGGGTTGGACTTTGCATAAAGCCATTCGAAGGCGTTGCCCTTGCGGACCACGAGGGACTCGAAGTCGCGGGCGATCGTGTCGATCATGGCCTTGCCCTGGCGTGCGGCGCGTACTTCGGAGCGGCTGCGGTTCCATGTGTCGAGCGACATGGAGGTGACGGAAACGAGGATGGTGATGATCACCGTGGTGATCGCCATCGCAACGAGAAGTTCGATGAGCGTGAATCCGTTCGCTGGGTTCTTGGTGCGGGTCTTCATGGGAAATCTCGGTTTGGATTCAGCGGCGGATCGCCAGGTTGCGGGTGAAGACAGGCTTTGTGACGGAGTCGAAGCGGGTCTTGAATGCGGCTCCGGTCAGGTAGCCGATGGATTTTGTTGGGACGCTGTGGAACTCGGCGGAAAAGGGGATCACCGCGTCCCTGAAATCGGCGGCTGTGGCCGCCGTGGCAGGGCTGCTTCCGGTCGGGTTTGCTATCGTGCCCTTGGTGCCAAGCACCATCTGGTTTCCGCTGAAGACCAGTTGTGTCGGTTTCACGAAGAAAATGGCGCCTTCCATGGCCTTGAGATCCTCCCTGAATTCCGCATCGTCCGCACGGCGAGCCATGGATTGCACGATGTAGTCTGTTCCGGGTTGGCCGGTTATCACAATCTTTGGTTTCGGGGTTCCGTCGGGCCGGATGGCGCTTGGATCCCCGCGGTATTGGTAAACGAAGATCGCGTTGGCTGCGACGTTGCCTTCCTTAAGCCAGGTGAAACCTTTCTCGAAGCCCGTTTTTGCAGCGGCGGGTGTCTGACCGCTGCGCAGGGTGACAAGTTCGCGCTCCAGGGTGGTGGTGAGCCGATCCGCCTGCTGGGAGCTTATGGAGCGGCGTATGCCCTGGGCGGCGGGGGTGAAGACCGCGATGAAGCCGGTGAGAAGCACGGCGAGTACGCCGATGGCGATCACCGTCTCCATGAGGGTGAAGGCCGGCGTTCCGTTGGATGATGTCTGGGGTTTTTGCATTTAAGGTCAGAAGTTGAACGGTATGTCGCTTTTTGGGAGTCCGGTGATCTGCTCCGGGCTGCGGAAAGTGGATGTGCGCCCGTTGCGCCATACCACGAATCCTGCGAAGTCGCGCTTTGCCGATGGGGTGGTCTTCGGCTCCTGCCCCTTTGGGCGTACGCCGGCTCCGATCACGAAGCTTGAGCCGGGCTTGTCGAAGATGCCCTCGCCATTGAATTCATAGTAATAATATTTCCCGGCATAATCGGCCTTCGCTGTTGTCAGCGTGAATTCCGGGATTTTCCCGCCGGGCTCCAGTTCGGAGTATTGGTAGCTGAAATAGGTGCCGCTGGGCATGTCATAGCCCCGGCTGGCCAGGATCCAGCGATCCGGGACGACGGCTCCATTCGCATCGATTTCCTCATGGATGATGACCACGCGCTGGAGATATTTTTCCTTGGTGGGATCCGCCGCAAGCACCATCACGCGCGCTTTGCAGCGTTTCGAGACAGCGATGGTGCGGGCTTCCTCAAAGAGGGCTTCGCAGGAGGCGATGGCACTCGATGTGCCCTTGCCAGCGTTGATGTTGCCCAGTCCGATGGCTCCCGCACCCATTAGGATGGCGATGATTGCAATGACGGTCAGGACTTCCACGAGGGTGAATCCACTGCGGATTCCCGCTCGGAACGGAAAGGCGGCGTTTGTTGGGCTCTTGTTCATCGGGCTCTCGGATGGGTCTTGGGTTTCATGGCTAATGTGGCTTTTTGGGGCTGGTTCCGCAAGTATTAATGTCAATACATCGCAGATACCCCCATTCATTGTGATGCCGCAGGGGAAATCTCATCAGGAGGGGAAGCGCCCACCGCCAGGTCCACTCATCCAGGCCCATGCGGAGGCGACGATTTCCTGCACATCCTTGTGTTTTGCCGACCAACCCAGGGTTTGCAGCGCGAGCGAAGGGTCGGCAACAAGCTCGGGCGGATCCCCCTCGCGGCGCGCGCCGAAGATGACAGGAACTTTTTTGCCAGTGACCGCCTCGGCGGCGTCGATGATCTCCCTGACGGAAATGCCCTTGCCGGTGCCAAGGTTGCAGCGCACGGATGGTTTTCCTGAAATCAGGTGGTCTAGGGCCAGTCCGTGCGCCTCCGCGAGATCCTCGACGTGGATGTAATCGCGGATGCATGTGCCGTCCGGGGTTGGGTAATCCGTTCCGTAGACTTCCAGGGTTTCTATCTCGCCGGTGATGGCCATGAGCACGCGCGGGATGAGGTGGGTCTCGGGATCATGGTCTTCGCCGATCTTGCCGTCCGCAGAGCATCCGCTCGCATTGAAATAGCGCAGGCAGGCGGAACGCAGGCCCCATGCATGGTCGCAGTCCCGAAGGATGCGCTCGACCATAAGCTTGCTGTGGCCGTAGGGATTGATCGGGTTCTGCGGGTTGGACTCGTCGATGGGCACACGCTCCGGGGTGCCGTAGGTTGCGCAGGTGGAGGAAAAAACAAAGGCCTTGCAGCCGTGCCGCTGCATCGCCTGTAGCAGTACGATGGGCTCGGCGGTGTTGTTCCAGTAGTATTTCAAGGGATCTGTCACCGATTCCCCGACATAGGCGAAGGCGGCGAAGTGGACGACGGCGCAGAAGCGATGTGTCTCGAAAAGCGATTGCAGCAAGGCGCGATCCCCGACATCGCCTTTCACGAATTCCACGCCCGCATCCACGATGGCCTCGGGGTGGCCGTAGGCGAGGTTGTCGAGGACGACGATTTTCTTTCCGGAGGAGGCGAGGTGGCGTACGGTATGCGAGCCGATGTATCCGGCACCGCCGGTGATGAGGATGGGTTGGTCGGTCATTTGGCGCAGCCCAGAAAAGCTGGGAACCCAAGCAAGTGCAAGACCCGATGATGCCATTGCGCCTGGATTCATCGCCCAGCGATGAAACCTGGGCCGCGCGCCCGGCCTTGGTGCGGGATCATTGCCGACAGTTGCAATTGTGTCCCGGACACGGCTTAACCCATGCTTTTCCCCGGATTTCCAGATCACGCTCAGCGATTTCAGGATAACAAAAGGCTAGACGAATCGCGGATACAGTGTCGATTGGTTTGGTAATGAAAATTTCCGCAATTGTGATGACCGCCGCCCTATTGGCCGCGACGCTCCACGCAAGGGAGCCCGCCGCTTCCGTGGCAGATCTCCGCAACCTCGAATCCATGGTTGCCCAAGTGGCGGCAAAGGCCATGCCCGCAACAGTGGCGCTGGTATCCGAGAAATCCGGTTCCTCGGGATCCGGCGTCATCGTTTCCCCGGACGGGCTCATCCTTACCGCCGCCCACGTGATCCAGGGCATGGGCGAGGTGGACGTGTATTTCCCCGACGGCAAAAAATGGCTGGGGAAGGTGCTCGGTGCGAACTATTCCAAGGACATCGGCATGGTCAAAATGACCGATCCCGGCCCGTGGCCTTTCGTCTTGATCGGCGAGTCCAAGCCACTGGAAGCCGGCGATTGGGTGGTTGCCCTCGGACACTCCGCAGGCTTCGACCCGGCCCGCACCCCGCCGGTCCGCTTCGGGCGCGTGATGTCCGACGGCCCGGGGAACTTTTTCACAACCGACTGCACGCTCATCGGCGGCGATTCCGGCGGGCCGCTCTTCGGCATCGACGGGAAACTCGTCGGGATCAACTCCTCGATCGGGGTTTCCTGGAAAAACAACAACCATGCCGGGGTTGACGGTTTCCGCGAGGATTGGGACAGGCTGACCGAAGGCCAGACATGGGGTATCCTGCAGATGAACCCGCTTGCCAATCCAGAGACCCCTGTGCTCGGCATAGGCATGGCCATGCAGCGCGGCCGCGATGTCGGAGTTTCGATCCAGAAGGTGGAGCCGAATTCGCCCGCCGCTGCCGCCGGTGTCAGGGTGGGTGATATGATCCGATCCGTCGATGGTGAATTGGTCCGCGAGGGCGCGGATCTCCAGCAGGTGCTGGTGAAACGCGAGGTCGGCGACAAGGTCAAGCTCGGCATCCTGCGGGGAGAGGAATCGCTGGAAATCGAGGTCGAGCTGGTAAAACGGGAGGAACTTTACAAGGTAAGATGAACATCACCCATACCATACGCTGCTGCGCCCTTTTGGCCGGCCTCGCAACAATGGCCTCCGCACAGCGCGGCAACGAAGAGGTGCCGCTGATGCGGTCCGACGAGAAGAAGACCGTGGATGGCCAGACGGATGCCTTCAACAAGGCGCTGGAATCCGTGGTCAGGGACGCAGCGGAATCGACTGTCCTCATTTGGGGAAGGGCGAACAACCCGCTTGAACTCGCCTACGGCACGGTCATCGGGGACGGCACACAGGTTCTCACGAAATGGAGCCAGATCATGCCCTATGCGGATACCCTTTACCTCCAGGGAGGCAATGGCCAGGAGGCGAAGGCGGAGGTGGCCGGGATCTATACGGAGGAGGATCTCGCCTTGCTGACGGTCAGGGGAGCTGCCTTCACCCCCGCGAAGTTCTACGAAGCGCCCCTCACCCTGGGCCGTTTCCTCGCGGCCTCCCGCCCTTCCGGAAAACCGGGCGCCTTCGGGGTTGTCGGAGTGTTGGAAAGGAATTTGCGCGAGACCGACCAGGCTCACCTGGGCATCCTGGCGGACCAGAAGTACAGAGGCGAGGGTGTCCGCATCGCCGACGTCCAGCCGGAATACGGTGCAGCCGCTGCCGGTATCCAGGCCGGGGATGTCATACTGAAAATCGGTGATCGCGCGATCTCCGGCTTGCAGGAGCTCAAAAATGCGATGAGCGGGAAACGTCCGGGAGATACGATCAAGATCTTGGTGGACTCCGCCGGCAAGGAGCGCAGCATTGATGTGCGTCTCTCGAACCGTCCGGTGCTAGGCCAGTTTTCCGGAGACCGCCTCAACCAGATGGAGCGCATGGGCGGGGAGCCGAACCGTGTGCGCAGCGGCTTTTCCCGTGTCGTCCAGTCCGACATGCAGATCGAGGCAAACCGCGTCGGCGGCCCCGTCGCGGATCTCGATGGGCGCATCGTCGGGATCACCATGGCGCGAGCGGATCGCACGCGCACCTACATCATGGGAAGCTCTGCGGTCATGGAAATGCTGAAGGGCAAAACCGATACCGTGGCCGAGGCGATGATCAAGATGGAGGAGGAGAGGCAACAGCTCGCCGAGCAGCGCCGCGCCATGATCCCGCAGCTCCGCGCCCAGGGCAAACCACGCGATGCACAGCGCATGCGCAGGCACCTCGGCGACATGGAGCGCCTCATCGAGCGGATGAACCGCGAGATGGAGGAGCTGGGCGAGAGGTGACCCTGCCCCAGGCATGGCCTCGCCATGCGGGAGGCCGAATCCGATCGGAGCGAAATCCAACAAATGCGGAGCTTTCCGACGGATAGGCTTGGCAAGGGCGGGCGGGATATGCGAGATAAGGACTGATAGCGATCCTACGGCGGCTCCCCCGCTTCCAAACACATGCCAAAATCACTCAAGACAACAAACCCGAGGATTCTCATCGTCACCCCGGAAATTACGTATCTTCCGGCCGGCATGGGGAACATGGCGCAGAGGATGTCCGCCAAGGCCGGCGGGCTGGCCGATGTGTCCGCATCGCTCGTATCCGCGCTTTTTAACCTCGGTGCCGATGTGCATGTGGCGATGCCGAACTACCGCAAGCTCTTCCAGGGCGATGTCTTCAACCTCCATGAGAAGGAGCTGAAAAAATACCACGAGGTGCTTCCCGAGGCGCACATCCACCTCGCGGAAGACCGCATTTTCTACTACCGGGACCGCGTTTACAGCAATCATTCCGATGAGGCGATGCGCATCGCTCTGGTGTTCCAGCGGGAGGTGATCAACCACATCGTGCCCAAGGCGCGTCCCGACCTGATCCACTGCAACGACTGGATGACCGCGCTCATCCCGGCCATGGCGAAGCGGCGCGGGATCAAGAGCCTGTTCACCGTTCACAACATCCACACCAGGCAGGTGAGCCTGGAGCAGGCGGAGGGCACCGGGATCGATGCCGCGGAGTTCTGGATGAACCTGTATTTCTCCGCGAACCCCGGCGGATACGACCATGCCCGCTCCCACGTGCCGGTTGATCTGCTGACCTCCGGGATCTTCGCCTCGCATTTCATCAACACCGTCAGCCCGCGCTTCCTATGGGAGATCGTGGAGGGCTGGCATCCCGTGGTGCCATGGTCGGTGCGCGAGGAAATCCGCAACAAATATCACGCCGGCTGCGCCTCCGGCATCCTTAACGCGCCGGATGCCTCCTACAGCCCGAAGACCGATGATTCCCTCGTCCGCAACTTCACGCACAAGGACTTCTGGGATGCGAAGCGGGAGAACAAGCTCGCCCTACAGCACGAGCTGGGACTGGATCAGAATCCGGACGCTCCGCTCTTCTTCTGGCCATCCCGCCTGGATCCCGTCCAAAAGGGGCCGCAGCTTGTCACCGATATCCTGGTGAAAACCGTTTCCGATTACTGGGACCGCGGCCTGCAGATCGCAGTGATCGCCAACGGGCCGCATGAGGTGCATTTCAAGCAGATCATCAAGGATTTCAACCTGGGGAACCGCGTTGCCATCGTGGATTTCAATGAACGCCAGTCGCGCTTGGCCTATGCGGCCTCGGATTTCATGCTGATGCCTTCGTTGTTCGAGCCGTGCGGGCTGCCGCAGATGACCGCGCCGCTCTACGGATCCCTCCCTGTGGTGCACGGCACCGGCGGGCTTTACGACACGATACGGCCCATAGATGTGCAGAACTCGACGGGCAACGGCTTCCGCTTCGACAATTACGATGCCGGTGCGCTGCGCTGGGGTGTGGATCGTGCGATGGAATTCCATGCGCTGCCCTTCGAGATCAGGGAGCCTCAGATCCGCCGAGTGATGAAGGAGAGCAAGAAGGAATTCAGCCACGAGGAGGTGGCTCGGCGTTACATCGAGATCTACGAGCAGATGCTTGCCCGCCCGCTCGTCGAGCAGGAGGCGGGTGAGGAGTTCAAGGGGCTGACGGCCGCGAATTACTCGTTCCTTCCCAGTTCGTAGGAGGGCCTATCTTGCCCTGGTGATCAGCGAGCCGGGGACTTCGATCACCTCATCCCTGTGGCTTACGAAAAACCTGTCCCCCTTTCCGGGGTGGACGATGTGGCCGCCGGTGAAACTCCCGAAGGCTGGCAGTGTCAGGCGGTTTCCCGATAGGTGGAAGCAGGGCAGGCGCAGCGATGTTTTCCGCCCGTCCGGGATGCGCAGCACGGGGTGGATGTGGCCGCAGGCGGTGGGCATGCCATGCACCGCATCCTCCGGGCTGTGGACGATGCGGATACCGCACAGATCAAGGTGATCGGATGTGCCGATGCTGGTGGGAAGCCCGCGAATCCTGCGGTCATGGTTCCCGGTTACGAGTGAAAAGGGGATTCCGATCTCTTGGGTGAAATCGGCAAGTTCCTCCATCAGCGAGGAGTTGGCTCCGGCGGGGGCGTGGAAGAGATCGCCGGCGATGACGAGCTGGTCCGGGCGGTGCACGCGGATGAGCTTGGCGAGGCGGGCGAGATCGCGGGCGGTGTCACCCTCCGGAACAGGCAGTCCGTTGGCGCGGAAGGCGGCGGATTTCCCAAGGTGGATATCGGCTGCAACAAGATGCGTGCGCTCGCCGAGCACCAGAAGTGCGCTATCGGGCAGGAGCTTCAGTGGGACGGGTGCGAAACTTTCGATAAGCATGGCGTCCTGTGTTTACCGGCGGTTGGCGGGTTTGCCCTCCTCCTCCAGGTGAAGCAAAAGGATGCGGCGGATCTCATCGGATGCCGCCGGATGGTTCGGCACCCCATGGTTTGAGGGCACGATGAGCTCAGAGGCGACCGGGCTGACCCGCGACGACCAGTAAGGCACCACGCCGTCGCTGCTTTCAGGCGTGTCTCCCTGGCCCTTGTCGCCGATGATGGAGTGGAATGCCATCCCTGCGGGTAGGGGCATCCGTTCCAAGGCCCGGAAGCCGCGGCTGTTTGGCGAGAGGCTGCTGATCGCGGTCGGCGGGCGTAAGGTCTCGGACTCCGCGCTGCCGTCAAGGGAGCTTCCGAGGCCTTGCGCGGTCGCATCAAGTATGCCGATCGTGAGGGTCTTCGGCAGCCGGATCAGGTTGGAAATGAGTGCCGTCCCCCTGAAGTTGGCCATCGGGCTGCCGCGGTGCGGGACGGCCATGAAGACGATCCGTTTCGGATCGGCGTAGGGCTTGTAGAGCAAACCTTCCCGGATCAGTTCACGGGTTGTGGCACTGCTTTCCAGCTGGTCGAAGGGTGTGCTGAAGTGGGCGTCGTAGAGAGCCGTGCCGGGATCGGTGACCGCCGTCCGCGTGAGAAGCCCGCCCATGGAGTGGGTCAGGACCACCATCTTTTCCAGGTTCCTGTCGTCGCCCTGGGAGCGTGCGTATGAGGATGCCTCCTCCATGTTCTGGCGGAATTTCATGGCGTTGTAGAGCCAGGGGGTGCCGGTGGGGTAGTTGTAGAGCCAGATCTGGTAATTTTCCCTGAACCATGGCTCGGGCGAGAGGTCGTTGATGATATCGCGGTAGGCTTCCGGGCTCGATACCAGGCCGTGCACCATCACCAAGGGGATCTTGTCGGTGGTGTAAGGTTCGAGGAAATAGAGCCCCGTTTCCTTGGCAAAGCGCTCCGGGATGATGACGTTCTGGATGCGGAGGTTGTCGAGTTCACACATGTACCAGAAGAAATCCACGGGTGCGGTCCAGTCCGCCGCGAGGTGGTGGGTGTTCCTTCCGACCCTGTAATCGTCCTGCACCCAGCGCTTGGGGAAACGCCATTCGGGAACCGGTTTTCCGAAATCGAGCATGACCGTGAGGTTCCGCGGCTGTCCGTTGGGCGGATAGAACTTCGGACGCTCGACCCCGACCGGGGTTGTTGCCGTCCAGGCAACGGCAGGGATTCCCAAACCGTCGGTATAGTTGTGGCGATCCTTGGTGCGGATTTTCACCTTCGAGGCGGGGAAAAGCGCATCGACACGGGCAAGATCCTCATTGAGCCGGCCGGGCTTGGAAATGACGGTTCCGATTTTCGACGCCCGGGAATTCCAGTCGCCTCCACCGCAGCGGAGCTTGTCGAACAGAACGCCCACGGATTTGTTGTAGCTCTCCTGCGCCAGATGCCACTCCTCCTTTTTTCCGGGATCGGCAAGGATCGCCCAGTTGCGCCGCGCGTTCTCGAGCACTTCGTCGGCATTCCCGCGCGAGGCGATGGGAAGCATCCTGCAGGTTGGCGGCTGGGGTGAGCCGCAATTGAAGAGAAGGACAAGCGGGAGGAGAAAAACAATGGAACGCATACGAACTGCGCCCTACGTAATCCATCAGTCTGGATGGAACAAGAGGTTCCTCAAGGACTGTAAAGCACCCGGAAGCGGCCGAAATGGGCGGGAGGCGGCGAGGGAATGTCGTAGCGGTAGGTTGTGCGCTGGTAATTGGCGTTGAAAGGGTTGCTCGTTACGGTGATCCCCGCCGGCGGCGCTCCGAAAACCAGGTTTGTGGCCGCCTCCAGGCGGTAGTCGATCACATCCGCCCCGATGCGCTGAATGGTTTCCGCCACGAAAGCGCGGTTCGATCCGTTGACCTCGACACGGAACACCGGCAGTCCCTTGGTTGCCGTCGCGAAATTCCCGATCACCGCGCTGTCGGCAAGGTTCGGATTCATGTTGAATGCGTATTCCTCGTAGTTGGATACGCCGTCGAGATCGGGATCCTCGAAAGGTTCCGTGTCGGTCCCGGTCAGTCCGAACGACTCGGCGTATGCCTGCACCGCAGCCGCTCCCTGCGCCCACAGGATATGGTCGCCCGCTTGGCTGGCCACGAAGATGTCCATATCGCCGTCGCCGTTGAAGTCCGCCGCGATGACGGCCTCGGTTGTTTGGCTCCCGTATGTCGGTGTCTCAAGGACAAAGGACCCGGAGCCGTCGTTCGTCCATAGCTGATCCGGATTGGAGAAAAAGCCCCTGCCGAACCAGAGGTCGAGATCGGTATCCCCTTCGAGGTCGAATGCCGCAGCGGAAGTGGTGTTGTTGCCTGTGAAGACCTGCGCGGACTCCGTGAAGGTGCCGGAGCCGCTGTTCGTGTAGAGTTTGCTGCCTCCGGAAGAGTTCGCGCAGAGGACGTCGAGCCCCGGGCTGCCATCGAAATCCCCTAGCAGGACGGCGCGGGTATTGCCGGTGCCGAGCGACTGCCCGCTGTCGGTGAAATTCCCGGTGCCATCCCCGAACCAGATGGTCGTCGGGAGATCAATGCTGCCGACAACGATATCCACGTGCGCGTCGTTGTTGATCAGCCCGACCGCGATCCCGCGCGTGTTCCCGGTGCCGAGCGCATCGTATGGGGTGAATGTGCCGGTGCCGTCGTTGCGGTAGATGCGGTTCTGCCCCGCGCCAAATCCGTATGGCGCGTTGCCCACGATCGCATCCAGGTCATTGTCTCCGTCGACGTCCGCGATGGCCACGCAACCGCCGTTTTCCGCGCCGATCAGCTGCGGGCTCATGGTGAATCTCCCGGTGCCGTCGTTGAACCACACCCGATCCGCAAGATCCGCGTTTCCTCCCCTGGGATTGTTCACGACAAGCAGGTCGATGAAATTGTCCCCATTGAAATCACCCGCGCCGATGGCTCCGTTGTTGTTCCCGAACCCGTTGGGGAGGGGGTTTGGAGTGTCCCTGAATTGGCCGGCTCCGTTGTTCCGGAGGATGCGCACGATCCCCCCTCCGTTGCCCATTGCGATATCGATGTCGTTGTCACCATCGAAGTCACCCTGCGCCAGGCAGGATGCGCTGCTGCTGCCGAATCTCTGCCCGCTGTCCTTGATCGGGCCGCCCTGGTTGACGGGCACCCGGTTCCAGAGCTCGCTGGGGTAGCCGTTGATCGCGAGGAAAAAGTCGGTGTCGTTGTCCCCATCGAAATCCGCCGCCTCGATATCGATCGCGTTGTTGATGCCGAGGGTGACGGGTGCCAGCGTGAACGTCCCCGTGCCGTCGTTGCGCCAGACCTCGTTGGGCTGGGTGGTGTTGTTCCCCACCACCGCATCGATGTCCGAATCATTGTCCAAATCCGTCAGGACCACGCAGAACGAATAGCCGTCGCCGAGGCTCTGTCCGCTGTTCGTGAACGTTCCGTTGCCATCGTTGAACCACACCTCGTTGTCGTCGGCGAAGGGCGGATTGAAACCGTCGGCCACGAACGCGTCCGGAAAGGTGTCGCCGTTCAGGTCTGCGAACTGGATGTCAAAGGTGGTGCCGCCTCCGAGCTGCGTCGCGCTCAGCGTGAAGACACCGCTGCCATTGTTGATCCAGAGCTTGTTCTGGCCGTTGATCGAAAGGGCGATGTCCGGAAACGTGTCTCCGTTGACATCGAACACCGTGGACGACTGCGCAAAGGCGCTGCCCAATTGCTGTCCGCTGTCCGTGAAAACGCCGTTGCCGTCGTTGAGCCAGACCTCGGTGTAGATCACCGTGCTGCCGCTCATCGGGCTGTTTGCCGGAAGCACGACATCCAGATCGTTGTCCCCGTCGAGATCGGCAAGCGAGACCGCCACCCGCGAGTAGCTCCCGCTGATCGACTGCCCGCTGTCCGAGAAATTCCCGCTCCCGTCATTGAGCCACACCTTGCAAGGGCCCAGGTGGGTGGCGAGGAAAAGATCGGGATCCCCGTCGCCATCCAGATCGCCCAGCTGGGCGGCACCTGCAGCGGGAAGGGGGGCGGCGGTGGGGCTTTGTGTGAAGACGCCGCTGCCGTCATTCAGGAGGACTGTCCCTTCGTCGACGAGATGGATCAGGCAGACATCGAGATCGCCGTCATCGTCAACGTCGGCGGAGGTTGAGTCGATTGCAGTTGTGCCCTTGATTTTCTCCGCCCATGCGACCTGGAATTCCGCAAGGGCGGCGAGGCTGGCGATCAGGGAGAGGCCTGTTAGGAGGATTGGTGTCTTCATGGGGAATCGTCTTCGTTGGGGATTGATTGGGAGGGGCGGAAAAATGCAATTTCTCCATTACAACATGCACGCAGTGCGGGTCAATCATGAAGCCACCCCGTTTTCCCGTGCATTTGGTGTCGCATCCCTGCCCTGCGGGTGGTTTGTTCGCTGCGAGACATGAAAGTCGGCATTGCACAGATCAACGCGGTGGTGGGGGATTTCCCGGGGAATGCGAAACGCATCCTGGCGGCCTACAGGGAATGCCTGGAAAAAGGTGCGGAACTCGTGGTCACGCCTGAAATGAGTCTCGTCGGATATCCACCGCGCGACCTTGTGTTCAAATCACAGTTCGTCCCCAAGTGCCTGCAGGCACTCGACTACCTGGCCGATGAGATCAAGGATGTGCCTCTGCTCGTCGGCTATGTCGATCACCACGAAGGGAAAGTCGGCAAGCCTTATCGAAACGCCGCCGCATGGCTGGAGAAGGGCGGGATCAAGGCGAAGTTCTGGAAAACCCTGCTGCCGACCTACGACGTCTTCGACGAGCGCCGCTACTTTGAGCCGGGCGAGTTTTGCGAGCCGTTCACCTGGCAGGGGAAGCGCATCGGCGTAACGATCTGCGAGGACATCTGGACGGAGGACTACCTGCAGCGCCCGTTTTACGACCGCGATCCGGTCGAGGAACTCACCGCCAGGGGTGTCGATCTGCTGATCAATCTGAGTGCTTCGCCATTTCATCTCGGAAAGCCGGAGAACCGCCGGAAGATGCTCGGCGATGTTGCGCGCGAGGCCGCCGTCCCTGTGGTCTATTGCAATTCCCTCGGTGGCAACG
Source organism: Akkermansiaceae bacterium (assembly GCA_017798145.1). Taxonomy (NCBI): domain Bacteria; kingdom Pseudomonadati; phylum Verrucomicrobiota; class Verrucomicrobiia; order Verrucomicrobiales; family Akkermansiaceae; species Akkermansiaceae bacterium. The sequence goes on from CP059069.1 coordinate 4,128,091, forward strand.
ACCAACTCGTCTTCGATGGTCACTCGATGGTCGTGGATGCATCGGGAAATGTCGTTTCACAGTTCGCCGGTTTCGCGGATGAGTGCCGGGTGGTCGATCCCTTCTCTGCCGGTGGGATCGAAGTCCTCAAGACCTGTGACTCCCAACAGCTCTACGACGCCCTCGTGCTCGGCCTCCGCGATTACACCTCGAAATGTGGTTTTTCCACTGTCTGCCTCGGCCTCAGCGGCGGGATCGACTCCGCCCTCACCGCCGTCATCGCCGCAGATGCGCTGGGGCCGGAAAATGTGCGCGGCCTGACCATGCCCAGCCCATACTCATCCCGGGGCAGCGTGGAGGATTCCTTCGCACTCGCGGAAATGATCGGCATCCGCTGCGATGAGGTCTCCATCTCCGCCGCATTCGATGCGGTGAAGCATTCCATGGCACCCATTTTCGAGGGCAAGGCCGAGGATGTGACCGAGGAAAACATGCAGGCTCGCCTGCGCGGGCTTTTCCTCATGGCGCTCTCCAACAAGGACAACCACCTCCTCCTCACCACAGGCAACAAGAGCGAGCTCGCCGTCGGCTACTGCACGATCTACGGCGACATGTGCGGAGGGCTCGCCGCCATTTCCGACCTCCCCAAGACCAAGGTCTTCGAGGTGGCGAAATGGGTGAACCGCAATGGTGAGCGCATCCCCTGGAACACGATCAACAAGCCCCCCAGCGCCGAGCTCCGCCCCGACCAGAAAGACCAGGACACCCTTCCGGAATACGATGTCCTCGATGCCATCCTCGAACTCTACGTCGAGCAACACCTTGGCGCGGAAGAGATCGTCGAGCGCGGCTTCGAGGAGGCCATGGTTCGCTGGATCCAGCGCCGCGTCGATCTGAACGAGTGGAAACGCCAGCAGGCCGCGCCGGGTATCCGCGTCACCACCAAGGCCTTCGGCATGGGCCGGCGCATGCCCATCGTGCAGAGGTTTCTGTGAAGCGGGTTGCAAATCCCGGGCCAGCCCCTACCTTGCGCCCAACATGAACACCACCCAGCCCAAGATCACAGCCTACCTGAAAACCTTCTGCGGATGGAGCGAGGGAGTCCGCGCCATCATGCGCAAGTATGAACTGCCCTTCGAGGAAAAGGACATCATCAAGAACCCCGCCTTCCGCTGGGAGATGGAGCAGCGCAGCGGCCAGCCGCTCTCCCCCTGCGTCGAGATCAACGGAATCATGCTGCCCGATGTCAGCGGTGAGGAAGTCGAGAAATGGATGTTGGAAAACGGGGTCGTCACCGAAAACGAAGTCCAGCCCGACGCCCCGATCGACTCGGCCTGCACCGACGAGCAGCATGAGGCGATGGCCGCCGGTAGGCTGCCGCTTCCCGGGAAGATCAAGTTCTTCGATTGATCGCCGCTAGAGCGCGAGCCGGTGCCTCACCTCCGGCGGGGTGTCTGCGTTTTTGCCCAGCTCTATGGCATGGAAGCTGGCCCAGTTGGGGGCCGGATGGGTCAGGCTCTGGAATTGCGCGATGGATTTCCTGTCATCCAGCCCGCCTTCCAGCATGAGCGGCTTCGCGAGGTGGGTCAGGTAGCTGCCCTGGTTGGAAAAGACCCTGGGCATGAATCCCAAAGACCCGGCGGCATGCGCGAGATCGGTGAAATCCACATGCGCGGTGATGTCTTTTTCCCCGGGCGCCTCCAGCGCATCCTCGCCGGCCTTGTGGCTGGAAAAGGTGCGGAGCGTGCCGGTGGTGCGGTGGCGGTCGTAGTATTCCGGGGCGGCGAATCCGTAGTCGGTGAAGAGCATGGTGCCGCCTTCCATGCCGGCCGCGATGGGTGTCAGGAAATCCAGGAAGTTTGTCCGCATCTCCGTGCGGTAGCCTTCCGGGAAATCATTTCCCAGCTCCACTAGCCGTGCTGACAATGCGCTTCCCTCCTCGATTTCCCTCGGCCTGTAGCCCAGTTGGCCGCCGGTGGCCACAACGTGGAGTTCCATCCATTTCCCGGAGCGCATTTCGATGAGATGGAAGGGCAGGGCATCGAGGATCTCGTTGCCGAACGCGAAGCCGGGAAGCGGCTCGGCTGCGAGTCCGCCCGGATCCGCAACGATGTTCAGCTTTTCCGTGAACTCCGCAAGCCGCTCCGCCTGAAGGTTGCGCAGCAGCGGCAGGGGCTCCGCGATGGCATACCGGAGGGCATCCCATGCATCGGGGCGGATTCCGCGGAGTTCGCCAAGGATGTCGGCGGCGAGCTTCCCGTCGTGCGCACCGATCTCAAGGATACGCCAAGCGCCGGGACGCCCCGCATCATCCCAGCCTGCGGCGAAACGGCGGGCCAGAAGCCTCCCGAAGAGATCGCCGACGCTGACGCTGGTGTAAAAATCGCCCCCGCGCCCGACCTGCCCGCCGGTTTTCGCGTAGTATCCGAGTTCCGGATCGTAGAGCGCCATTTCCAGATATTCCGGAAATGGCATCGCTCCCCGTTCCGTGATCATCGCATGCAAGGAAGGGGTTGCCGAGACATCTGGATTCGGGTAGTTCTGTGGGCGCAAAGAGTCGCCGGAAGGCGTCTTGGGATCGGCATCGGGCATGGCGGAAAACAGGAGCAACTACCGGAGGAAGGGCGGCAAGCGCCGTTTCTACAAGCGCAAAACCTTTTGGATTGTGAGCTTCATGCTTGTTCTGGTCGCGGGGGTTTTCGGATTGCTGTTTGCGGAGCAATACACCCGTGAATACCGCGAAAGGGCGGCCCGCTACGATCTCTCCCAGATCAACAAGATCGAGGTGCCCAGCGTGATCCAGGATCGCAGCGGAAAGGAGATAGGGCGCATCTTCGTCCAGAACCGCAGCATCATCCCGGTCGGCGAGGTTCCTGAGCTTTTCATCGATGCGCTCCGGGCCGGCGAGGACCAGCGTTTCTATACGCACGGCGGGGTTGACTACTTCGGGGTTGCCAGGGCGGCGAAGGATTGGCTCCAGGAAGGGCAGGCGGTGTCGGGCGCGAGCACGATCACCCAGCAGCTAGCCCGGAACGCTTATCCCCTCAAGCAGGATGCGATGGCCAAGGGCGAGGGCGGGCTGCAGCGCAAAATGGTGGAAGCCTTCCTCGCGATGCGCATCGAGGAGAGGTATTCCAAGCCGGAGATCCTCGGTTTCTATCTCAACAGGATCTATTTCGGAAGCGGCTTCTACGGGATCAAGTCCGCCTCGCTCGGCTACTTCGGCAAGCCGCCGGAAGATCTCACCCTGGCGGAGTGCGCGACGATCGTGGGACTGATCAAGAACCCTACGAAAAACTCGCCTCTCAACAACATCGCCGCCAGCACCAAGGCGCGCAACATGGTGCTTACCCGAATGCGGGATGAGGGGATGATTTCCGGTAAGGAAATGGCCGCCGCCCAGGCGGAGGCCATGGTCATCTCGCCGGATCCCTTGCGGCGCGGCACTTCCCACCTCTACGAGCGCATCGCGGACAGCGTCGGCAGGGCCTTGGGTGCGGATGCGCTGGCGGCGGGGGGCTTTACGATCCACACCACCATTTCCGCAGAGGCGCAGGACGCTGCGGAGAAAGCCTTGGCTGTCTCGCTGGCGGATGCGGAAAAGCACCCCGGATTCACCCGCCAGAAATACAGGGACTACGACCGAAAGGCCGGCGGCATGGCACCCGAGTATCTCCAGGGAGCCGTGTTCATGGTGGATCACAGGACCGGTGAGGTGCTCGCGCATGTCGGCGGGCGGGACTATGCGGAGGTGCCCTTCGATTTCATCGAGATGGGGAAACGGCCTCTTGGCACCGCGTTTTTCCCTTTCCTCTATTCCGCCGCCCTTGCCGACAAGCATACCCCGGCATCCCCGCTGGAGGACGAACCGATGGACAACCGCGCGGTCATGGTCGGCGGGCGCGAGGGCATACTCGGGGAGTGGGGCATGGAAGTGCCTTCCCCGAAATACGAGGGCTGGACGACGCTCCGCAATGCCTTCGAGAATTCCAAGATCGCGGCAACCGTCCGCCTCGGCTCGGAAATCGGGATACAGCGCATCATCGATGCCGCGGTTTCCTTCGGATTCTCGATGAAAGGCTCCAAGCCTTTGCCACGGGTCAGCGTGGGCTGGGAGCCAGCCTCCCTCAAGGAAGCCGTCACGGCGATGTCCACCTTTCCCCTGGGCGGCAGGAGAGGGCCGGCGAAATTCCACTACATCGATCGGATCGAGGATGCCGATGGGCTTGTGGTCTATCGCAGGGCGAAATCCGCAAACCCGCCCGGACGCCTTCTTGATGAAGGCGTGGCGTGGCAGATGCACAGCATGATGGCTGGCGGCATGAAAGATGGAAGCGCGCGGGGGTTGGCCGGTTCGCTCATCGAAAAACCATTTTCCGGGGCTGGAAAAGGCGGGACGACCCATGATTTTTCCGATGCTTGGTTCCTCGGCTACAATGGGCGCGTCACCTGCGGCGTCTGGACCGGATTCCTCCAGGGCAGCAGCGATCCCATCTACCCCGGGGCATTCAGCCGCGATCTTGCCATGCCCGTCTGGGCGGCAGCCATGAATGCGGTGACACCCGCCTTCGGGGGGAAGGCAATCGAAAAGCCGGATTCCATCGTGGATGTCGAGATCTGCTCGGTCTCCGGGCAGCGGGCGACCGAGTTCTGCCAGGAACTCGTCGAGGATGTCGCCAGTGGCACGGTGAAATCCGTCAGAACCGTGAGGATGGAGGGTTTCCGCGAAGGTGCGGACAAGCTCCCTTTCTGCGGCCTGCATTCTGGTGGCGGCGCTGCGGAGATCGATTCGGGCCTCGCGCTCAGCCACCTGCCCGCCCTCGACACCTTGCCCATAAGGCCCAAGGCTGCGGTGCTGCTGGGGGAGGATCCGTATCACTCGGAGCTGCCCAGCTATGCGCCGGCAGGCAGCGCCCGCAGTGGGATGCGGGGCGGCACCAACGTCCTGGATAGCCTTGAGCTGGAAAACTTCGACGAGGAGATACGCATGCGCAGGCCGCCGAGGCTGGAGATCCAGCCGGACTGACCTGCTAGCGCAGCCGCAGCGGCTCGGCCATGGGATCGGGTTTGAAGAAGATCACTCCCGGCCTTCCGTAGAGCTGCAGATCCAGGGCGGAGCGCTGGGGTGTGCTCAGCGGTGTGAGATGCGGCGCTTTCCCACCCGGCTGCGTGAACTTCGAGATGGCGGCCAATGCCTCCGGGGAGGCAATGACGCGGGCATTTGCCGCAAGCCTGCCATCGCTCAAAAGCATGCCGTTCCCGATGATGCATGCCTCCTCGCTGACCAGCCGAGCATCCGGGCAGCGCAACGCCCCGTTCTGGAAAAGGAAGATCGCCTGCCCGCGCTCGAAGCGGTTCCTCTGCGCCCCATGCCCGGCATCCACCCCGCCCGCCTCAACGATCCACTGCCCCTGCCATGTTGCGGGAGCCTGGAGATAGCCTTGCACGCGGCCTTGTGCTGCGATCTTCCCGGCTTTCGCCTCCAGACCGCTGCCTGTCCGCATCTCCCAGCCGTTTTGCTCCGGCACCACGCACTCCACGAGGAATGGCAAGCCCTGCACCAGCCCGACCTGTGCCCCAATCCGGAAATCCAAGCCGAAGATCCCTCCGTCCACGGTTCCGGCCGTGAGCGCGGGAGCCGACCACTTGAGCGGGATTTCGGTTTTCCCGGGAGCTGTCCCGCCTGTTCCGGTCAGCCGTTCAATGCTGATGAGCGACGTCGCATCCTTGCCTGCCAGCGGCACTCCGCCATTGATCCCGGATGCGTGGAAAAGCGGCGTGCGCAACATCAGGGTGACGATGCGCAGGCTGCCGCCGCGCACATCCATCCAGGTGGTCGGCTCCGTGGGCTTGCTGGGCGGGGCTGTCAGAACATGGGGCCGCTGCCCGGCCCCGGCTGACGGCGGAGGGGAGGGCACGCCACCCTCCGGCGCGGCGGGCACCTGCGCCTGGGGCCTTGCGGTGGCGGGATTCGGATTGGTGGCGGCCAGCACGGGCACGTCCTCTTTCTGCTGGATTTGCGAAAGCAGCTCGATGGGGATGCACAGCTCCGGCTTCACGATCTCCATGCCCTTGATGGAAAGCCTTTTCCGCGCCAGCTCCATCCAATCCGGATGGATGCGCACGGATTCCACGGATACCAGCGGCCTGCCAAAGGCCTTGCGGAGGGCGGGCGGCTGTTCCGCACGCAATCCGTAAACGGTGATCCCGTTCCAAGGCGACCATGTGGCTCCCTGCACGCTCGTTTCCAAGGGCAGCAACCGGGATATTTTCGCAGCGATGAATGCCCTGCCCTTGGGGCTGACGAGGTAAAGGTTGCTGATGCCGAACGCGAGCGGAGGTGCGGCCAGCGCCAGGGCCAGAAACGCAAGCCCAAGTCTCCGTTTCCAACTCCAGCTGCTCATGGCTCAGCGTGGAGCCGGTGCGGTCGGCGGTTGCATGTGCCCGGCCTTGCCCAGCGCGAAGCGGATCACAAGGCTCTTGTCCAGAAGGCGGCTGCCCTCCGAGGAGATCTCCTGCGCACGGTAGACGACAATGCCGAAGCCCTTGCCATCCATTTGTCCGACCGCGAAATTTTCCTTGGTCTTGCCCAGGCCGGTCTCCTCCTCGAAACGCCATTCCCGACCGGACCACGCGCCGAGTATGCTCGAGGGATCCGCCTTGATGTCCTCCAGTCGCTTCAACTCGCCGCTGGGCGAGCGCACCACATCCTTCTCGGGATCGTAGCGGAGGGTGGAAATCACACCCGCATCGCCTGTGGCGGTGATCGTCCAGGTTTTCCCGAAGGTTTCGCGCAGCATCAGCATGACCTCCGAGGTGGCCTTGAACTCGCGCTTCGCCCAGAGGGCCAGGTAATCGTCATACTCCTCCTTGGTGAGTCCCAGGTTCTCATGGTAAGGCAGGGGGGCGCCGGGCTTCGCAGACTTTGAGTATTCCGCAAACCACTCCGCATTCTTGCGAGCCGAGGCCTCCACTTTTGCGATGTACTTTTCGATCTCCGGCGGCGGCACGACGATCCCGATGTTCGCACGCACCGCCACGTCCTTTTCGAAAAGCCCTTCGAAAACCTTGGGGACGTCGGCGGCCAGCGGGGAGGCGAGCAGGAAAAGGAAGCTGAGGAATTTCATGGCAGGCGGCAGAGAGTGGGGGCACCGCGCGGACAACTCAAGCCGCAATCCCGGGCGGCGACGCGGATTTTTTCCCGGGCTGTTCGCCGAGTTCATCGTCAGCGCCGGGCGAGCCAATCCTTGCAGCCGTATTTGGCCCCGACGAGCGCGGCAACCCTGGACTCGTCCACGCTGAGATCCGCCTCCCACCAGCTTTCCGCCAGCCGCTCCGCGAAAAGCTCGCCCCGCAGCCTGGAATCCCCGCCCGTGGCGACGGAACCCTGGTGCAACAGCCCGAGCTTGCCGCGCCTCTGGGCGGCTCCCGCCAGCTTCGCCCCCCCGGCATCCATGAGATCATGCTCGACGGGGTTCTCAAAACACATGTCCCCGGTCTTCCTCCTCCCTGCGGAGAAATCCGGCGAGCCGCCCTCCGCAACCAGCACTTCCAGGAGGATGTGGTGGATGGCCCGGTAGCTCTCGCCGCCCTTCATGCGCGCGATCTCCCTGTCCCTGGGGACGATGAGGCTGTATGTCCAGTCGGCGCGGTGATCGACGATGCCGCCGCCGGTCCACCTGCGCACGAAATCCACGCCCGGCAGCCCGCCCGTCGCCTCGGAGAGTTTCCCGAAATAGCCGAGGCTGCCCCATGCTCCATCCCAGCGGTAGATGCGCAATACAGGGCTTTCCGCCCGCTCCAGAAGCCATTCGTCCACGGCCATGGCCTCCGGCCCGCTTCGCGGGACAGGATCGAACCACAGCTCCATTTCCCTGAATATCACGGTAAAAACCTAGGTGCCGCAGCTAGCATGGAAAAGCCAAAAACACAGTCGTGTGACTGCGGGCGGAATGAAAGCGGATGCGCCGGGGTGGGGGAGGGCTCACTTCCGCTTGCGCGTTTTCTTCGCCTCGAAATCGACGGCAGCGATGTCAAAAACCTCAGGATCGTAGCCGGGATGCGCCCACTCGATTTCCCCAGCCAGCGCCTGCATGTATTGGAATGCGCCACCAAAGTCCTCCGGAGGGCAGGCGCGCTCCCCGGCGATCATGACCGGCGGGCCCTCGCCCTCCTCGCGTTTGTCGAAGACCACCTCGTGGATCCATTCGTCGGCGAAATCATAGCGGTAGAGCATGCGCAGGGGCAGGCGCTTGCGGCCCATGTAATCGGCGACGGTGAGCTTGGCCTCGTCCTGGAAATCGCCGAGCGTCTGGTCTTGCAGGCCAACCGGGCCGATGACATCGACGAGGCGCTTGCCCTTGCCGTGGCGGAACTCGTGGGGATGCTTGTTTTCCCAGCCCATGGCCGCCTGGATCGCATCGCTTAGCCCAAGGAAGGTGACGGATGTGGGGATGGAGAAATGCCTCCAGACCTTCGGCTGTATGCCGTAGGTGAAGACCTTTACAAGCACCCGTTCCGCTCCGCTTTTCTTTGGCATGCCCGAATCCTAGGAAATTCGCACCGCCGGTTCAAACCGAAACATGCGCTCAGTTCCGGGGTGCGAACTGGTTCAGGTTCTCCGCGGATTCCAGGATGCCCGCCTGGTAACGCTGCAATTGCGCGGGGGTGAGTATGCCCTCGAATTGGCCCATCCTGCGCTCCATTTCCTCCCTGTGGATGGCGGCGATCTCCTCAATGCCCATCGGGCCGCCCGCGCCGGAGGCTGCCAGTTTTCCGAGGAGCCGGTAGCCGTCTTCTGTGATGCGCCGCTGGCCTATGGGCAGCACGGACCCATCGAGGAGCAGGCGGGCGCCGGAGGGGATGGAGGCCGCCTCCTCTTCGGCATGCTTTCGCAAAACTCCAAGCGCTTGATCCGTTTGTTCGGCAGTTAGGTCGAGCTTGCCGAGTTCCTGGACATACTGCTCCATCGCCTTGGAATGGAGCTGGTTGTTCAGGCTGCGCTCCTGAAGCTCTTTGAACGCCTTGGCCTGGTCCTCGCTGAGCATGGAGAGGATCGACTGCTGGAGCTTTTCCCCCGCATCCGCGTAGGCTGCGCCCAGTTCCTCACCCTCGGACAGGCTTGGCTCCGACTCCCTGATGGCCGACTCAAGGGTTTTGGCCTGGTCCGCATTCAGCCCGAGGACTTCGATGAGCCTGTTCCACTTCGCCTGCTCGGCCTTTTCGGCTGATTCCGGGGGCTTGGCGTCGCCCACAGGAAGATCCCTTTGTGGAGAGATGGCTCGGTCGATGTCGCTGGGAGCCATGCGCTCCGGCGGTATGGCCAGAGGGTCGCCGTTGCCTGTGGTGGGGCGCTTCCTATCCTTCTCGATGACAACGATCTTGTTCTCGATGCCATCGAGCTCGGCCGTCGCGGATCGGATCAGCCATCCGAAGGTGAAACCGATGGCGATGGATATGGCGGAGCTGATGAGGATGGTTTTCAAATGACGGTTGGTTTGGGTTTCATGCTTCGCGTATGGCGGCGATGGCGGCGGCCATGTCCTTCGCCCCGAAGGTGGTGGAGCCGGCGACCATCACGTTCGCCCCGGCGGCGTAGGAAATGGCTGCTGTTTCGGCTCCGATCCCGCCATCCACCTCGATGTGGTAGGCCAGGCCTTTCTCTTTCCGGAAATCGGCGGCGGCACGGACTTTTCCCATCACCTCCGGCATGAACGGCTGCCCGCCGAAGCCCGGGACAACCGTCATGCAAAGCAGGAGATCGATCTTTCCCAGGAACGGAATGACATTTTCGAAAGGGGTCGCGGGATTCAGCGCGAGCCCGGCCAGGCAGCCCGCCTCCCGGATCCGCTCCAATGTTTCCGTGACATCGTGCTCCGCCTCCACATGCACCGTGATGCAGTCCGAACCCGCAGCAATGAAGCGCGGCAGGTAATGGTCGGGCCGCGAGATCATCAGGTGCACGTCGAGGAAAATGTCGTTCGACTCATGAATTGTCTGCACCATCGCAGGGCCGAAGGAGATATTGTCCACGAAATGCCCGTCCATCACGTCGAGGTGAAGCCAGTCGGCGCCCGCCGTGATGGCGCGGGAGGTTTCCTGGCCGACTTTCGAGAAATCCGCAGCGAGCAGGGACGGGGCGATGATACGGTCTTGGAAGGTTCTGGCGATCACGCGGACTAACGAAGCATGGTGGGGCTGGATGGGAAAGAAAATCCGGGGTTGCCACAACGGAGGTGGGTGTCGCCGCGAGATTTCACGGGAGGAAATTCGGCATCCGCCCGACCAAGCTGGGCTCGGAAAAACCTTTTTTGCCAAGGCAACGCGTATGGCATGCCGGCTTTTCATGGGCAGCGAGTAAGCCGCCCGCATGGCAGCAAGAACCGGCGATAAGCGACGAAATCTCACTCATGGCCGATTTCGGGTTGCGATTTCTTTTGTCGTGCTGTCTGCGGTTTCTTCTAACGCATTGGTGAATTCGCGAAGCCATTCGGCAAGCGCTCCGGGCGACAAGCCGGCGCCGCGTCCGCGCATGGTCGGCAGGTTCGCCGAGCCTTGCCTCCCTGCCATTTTCCGGTTGCTCCCCCAAGCCCCCCTGACCGTCAGGGACGGCGAAGGCTTCGTGACCAACCAACACCTACGACGTCCTCGGCCGCCTCCTCGTCCACACCAAGGCCGATGGGGTGGAGGAAAAAGAGCGGTTCCGAACCCTGATGCGGATGATGGAGAATTTCACGGGCTGCCGGGTTCTGTCCTACTGCCTGATCTGCAACCAGATCCACATCCTGCTGGAGGTTCCGCCGATGCCGGAGGGCGGATTGCCGGATGCGGAGTTTCTGAAAAGGCTCTCGGTGCCTTATGGCGAGGTGGTCGGTGGCGGACCGAGGGGGAATGGTAAAATGGCGCGGGAGGTGCTGGTAAGGGCGATCACATCGGATGCCGATACAGGTTTTTTATGCAGGGGAATGGAAGGAGGCATCGAAGAGATACCGGAGGTTGCTGGGGATGGCTTTGGAAAGGAAACCTTCAAATTCCAGATCTCAAGTTTCAAGGAAGAGCACGGCGGTGGACGGGATGAATGATGCGGAGGCGGTGGCGGCGGAAGGTGAAGGGACAGCGACCGAAGGGCGCCCCCACGGTGTCTTACCGGTGCTGGATATGGCGAAAATGCTGCGCTGCCGGGTAAGGTATTTTACGGACGGAGCGGTGATAGGCGGCAAGGGCTTTGTGAACGTTGCGTTCGCGGCGGCCCGGGTGCGATTTCATCGGTTGATCCATGGTCAATAGGGGAGAAGGGGACTGCGTTCCCTTCCGCTATCCAGTCGTTCTCCCGTTCCCTCCCAAAGGGGTTTCAAACCCCTACTACACACTGGGTGCCGATCAAAATCAGCCCGCCTGCGGCGGCTGGCGAGACCTTCCCCCGCCCCTGCGTATCCACCACTCCGCGAAAATGATGTTCGGGATGAAGCCGAGCCATGCTACGATGCGGTAGGTATCCATCGGGGGCGGTTCGAAGGCAATGACGATGAGGTATTTCCATGCCCGCAGGGTGATGGCGGAGAGCGTGAGGGCGTAGCTGCGTATCATCCACTCGCGGTGCGCGGCGAAATCGCGCCGCATCACGCTTCCCCAACCCATGGCCGTGGTGCCCAGCCACAGAAGCGCCAGGGTGGCGAAGGCGATGCGGGAGGTGATCCCGCCGTTCGCATAAAACGCCATCACGAGGCTTGCCGGGCCGGTGACGAAGAGGACGGTCAAGACATACAGCTTGCCCATCACGCGGTGGAGCTTGCGGTGTTTCCGCAAAACCCATCCGGAGAACTGGGTGAAACCCGCAAGCAGCGGGATCATGCTGGTGAAGACATGGATCCAGAACGCCAGCTCCCAGTGGCGGATGCCGATGTATTGCTGCTTGATCCGGAGAAAGGCGGCATCGCTGCGCACCGGCCAATATTCCAGGGTGATCCGCAGCATGAGCCATGAAAAGAATGCGAGGGCTGCCAGCGATAGGCCGCCAAGGATGATCCGTTTTGTTTCAGCCCGCCCCATGATTTCCTTGCTTTGGAATCGCGTTTCGGGATGCTCTTAGCCAGCTCAAAAACAGAACCATGAAAAACATCGCCGCTCTCTGTGTTGGTTTCTCCATGTTCGCCTTTGTGTCCGCCCAGGATGATGCGGATGTCAGCAGCCCGGACAAGGCCGCCGCCGCGATGAAGGGCACGTACGTGGGCGATTTCGGGGGAAAGAAAATCACCGTTTGCCTGGATCGCATCGTTGGGAAAACGGTCACGGGCTATAGCATCGTGGCGGGCAACGAGCGTGCCTTCAGCGGCTCCTTCAAGGCATCGGAGAAGGGTTTCGAGATCGTGGCCGAGGAGCCGGGGGACAGGCCGGATGACGGGCTTTTCAAGATGATCTACTCCCCGGAAAGCGACGACCTGGGCGGGATCTGGAAACCGAACGACCCGAAGAAGATCACCGAGCGTGTGTTCGTGTTGCCGAGGCGCATCTACAAGTATGACCCCAAGGTCGGGGACTACCCGCAGTCCTCCACCAAAAAACTCGCCGAGAAGGATGTGGAGAACATGCGTCCGGCGGAGCTGCGCATCATGCGCAACGAGATCTACGCCCGCCACGGGTATACCTTCCAGCTTGCGGACATGCGCCAGCACTTCGATAGGCAGGGCTGGTACATGGCGGTGAACAAGGATGTCACCGACAAGCTCACGGCCACCGAGAAAAAGAACGCGGAGCTGATCAAACGCTACGAAAAATACGGCGAGGAATACTATGACAGCTTCGGGAGATAGCGGACATTTCGGCTGGGAATCGCGCCGCTCCCGCCCCAGAGTCGCGGTGTGAACGAATTCGAGCAGAAAATCGGCGAGGTGCTGGCCGACCCGCAGAACCAGGGCGAAATGGCGGACGCGGATGCCGTCGGCACGGTTGGCTCGCCAGAATGTGGCGACATGATGCGGGTGTGGCTGAAATTTTCCGAGAAGGACGGCAAGAAAGTCATCGACCGCGCGTCCTTCCAGGCCTTCGGCTGCCAGACGGCGATCGCCGTGGCCTCGGTGGCGACCAGGCTTCTGCAGGGGAAAACGGAGGAAGAGGCAAGGAACCTTAGCGCCCAGGAGCTAGCGGGCGATCTCGGCACCCTGCCGCCCATGAAGATCCATTGCGGCCAACTCGTCGAGGGGGCGTTGCGCAACGCGCTCGATCCTAGCGATCTCACGGATGCCCCACAGAAAGGCACCCTCCTTGGCCAGATCAGCTCCGGCAAGCCCTCCGCGATACGCATCGTCCCGATCGGCGATTGAATGCATTTTCCTGAAAAACGATAAACCGGGGAGCGTTGCCGCGTTCCCTTATCCTTAAACCCATTCCCCAGTGCTAGAACTCAAGGACGTTTGTTTCACCATCAGGAAGGACGGCGAGGATGTGAACCTCGTGGACCGCGTCTCGATCAAGGTTCCGAAAGGGCACTTCATGGCCATCGTCGGCCCATCCGGCTGCGGCAAGACGACCTTGCTGAAAACCATCGCCGGGCTCAACCCGGAGTCGGGCGGCGCGCTTTTCTGGGAAGGCCGCAACCTTTCCGAGGAGGGGGATTTCGAGCCTTCGGAAATCGGCTACGTGCCGCAGTTCTCCATCGCCTACGATCCACTCACCGTGGATGAATCCGTGGAGGCAGCAACCCGGCTGCGGGTGAAATGCAGGGGCACGGAGGAGCTCGATCAGCGCATCGACCACGTGCTTGAGGAAACCGGTCTCAGCCCGATCAGCGACAGGCCGGTGAAAGTGCTATCCGGCGGCCAGAAGCGCAGGCTCGGGCTCGCGATGGAGCTGGTCTCCGATCCCCGCATCCTGCTTTGCGACGAGGTCACCTCCGGCCTCGATCCCCGCTCGGAGCGCGAGATCGTGCGGCTTTTGCACGACCTTTCCCGCAAGGACGGGCGCATCGTTCTGTCCGTCACGCACTCGCTCGCCCACCTTGAGCTATACGATTCCATCCTCGTTCTCCACGAGGGCCGAGTGGCCTTCCACGGCCCGCCGGAGCAGCTGACCCATTATTTTTCCGTGAAGGATACGGAGGAGGTCTATCCACGGCTTGCCGGCCAGCCCTCCGAGCGCTGGCATGCCTCCTGGGGGAAGCACAGCGACCACTATTATGGCATGCTGGAAAAAAACCGGGTGCGCCTCATCGCATCCGGCGAACTCCCGCCCGTTCGCGACAAGCCGGACGGGGCGGAGGCCGGGGATGGGGAAGTGCGCGACACCCGCCTGCCCGGATTCATCTCCCAGTTCACCACGCTCCTTTCCCGCCGCTGGCGGATCTTTTTCCGTGATCGCGGGCAGGTCTTCCTCCAACTCGCCATCCTCATCTGTTTCCCGCTGCTCGTCACGCTTTTCAGCAACAAGGCATCCGGCAACATACGCAGCTACTCGGACACCCGCCAGGACAACATCATCCAGGAAATCCAAGAGCAGCAATCAGTCCGCTCCGACCAGGCGAAGGTCGGCTCCGCAATCTCTGGGATCATCATGTTCCAGGTCGTCCTGCTGGCGCTGATGGGTTCCAACAACTCCGCCCGCGAGATCGCCGGCGAGAGGCCGATCTATGAAAAGGAGAAATTCGGCGGCTTGCGACCCATGGCCTACCTTTCCTCGAAGGTGGCCTTCCTGTCCTGCCTTGTGATCGCCCAATCCCTGTGGATGGCGTTTTTCGTGAACATGTTCGGCGCATTTCGGGGCGACTTCGTCCAGCATGCGGTGTTCCTTCTGCTCATCAACGCTTCGATGACAGCCATCTGCCTAGCCATCTCCGCGCTGATGCGCACGGCCGAGCAGGCCTCGCTGCTTTCCATCTACCTGGTAGGCTTCCAGCTTCCGCTCTCCGGCGCGGTGCTTGCTCTCCCGGAGCACATCGAGAGGTTCACCCGCCCCTTCATCTCCGCCTACTGGTCATGGTCCGGTTCCGTGGAGGCGCTCCAGGCCCGCGTGCACGGAGCGGTGAAATCCGTCATCGACACTTCGCTCTCGGACCAGGATTCATGCCTGTTCACCCTTGCGATCCACATTTCCGTCGCCCTACTGCTCGCATGGATAGGCACCCGCCGCCCGCAATGGGAATAACCTTCCAATTTCGCTTTCCCGGATTATTTTCCTGAAGTGGCCAAGGTGCCACAGCATCCCAGTTTCCAGCATTCAACCAAATCCATGGCACGTCGCGCTAGTTCCAGCACCAACCCAGTCCTCATCATCGTCATCGTCGTCGGTGTGATCGCCGCCGTCTTCGGGGGGAAAATCCTGATGACCAAAAAATCGGAAACCTTCTCAGATGTGAACCCGCTCGTGATCCAGGACCTGCTGGACAACGGCAACAGCCTTCGGAACAACGAATACCTCATCGAAGGGAAGATCGACGAGCGGTATTTCCGGGACAACAACCCCTCGTCCATTGTCACCGTGCGGGTCAAGACGGATGCCGGGGATGAGATCGTTTTCGTGAAAGTGCCCGAAAAATTCAACAACATGAACATGGAGCGCGAGCAGCGCTACGCCTTCAAGGTGAAGTTCGAGCAAGGCGGCATCCCCGTCGCCACGAACATCAATCGCCTCTGAGATCCAGCAACCACCCCTCAACCAACGGCCATGAAAAAACTACCGCTCTACCTACTCTTGGGACTCGGGTCCCCAGCCATTGCGCAGGTCTACACGCCGCCCGCAGCCCCGGGAGCGCCCACGACGCCACCGGTCGACAGCAGCCCTGCGCCCCAGAAACAGCCTGCCGCCTCGCCCCTCGGCCAGGAGATCCCGATGCTCGATCCCTCTGCGGAAACCATCACCGTCGGGGGCGTGGCCATCCCCCTTGGCGACAACCGACTGCTCAAGGCGCGCTTCGAGAAATACCTCAGCCAACCTCCGGAGACCAATGAGGATGCCGCTGAATACCGGAAGAACATCGACGAGATCCTCGGCACGATATCCCCGTTCCGCAGCGGCGGCCCGGATCTCAAGGGGGCTTTCCAGCTCCTGCCGCGCGCATCCACCTATCCCGGCGATGCGAATCTCTGCATGTCCCTTGCCGAATCCATCTACATGGCCCTTCTCGCCAAGCAGGATGTCAGGCAGCTCAGGGAACTCAACGATTCCATGGACAAGGAGAAAATCGAGATCGCCCGCAAGGCGGATTGGGATGCCCGCCATGACAAGGACAAGACACTGGGCGACACGGGGACACCCGCCGGCGGCGGTGGCGGCGGTGCCCGTCCGGGTGGCGGCGGAGGCGGAGGCGGAAGAGCAAGCCAGCCCGCGACAAATCCGGGTGCCGGCGTGAACTCCCTGAAATACGCGGACACCCTGCGGCGCATCGCCGAAATCGAGGTGCTCAAGAAAAGCAACATCGTCCGCACCGAGGCGCAGACGATCCAGACCAAGGCGCAATACCAGGTTTCCATGGTCCAGTGGTTCGTCCAGCGCCGCTACGAGCATGTGCTCATGGCCGCCCGTTTCTACAACCAGATCTGGAAAGACGGCGACACCACGCTGCGCGTGGACAAGGGCTCCGATGTGTCCAAGCTCTTCTCCCAGTCCCTCGGCATTTCGCCCACCGTCGCCTCGCTCGACTCCCTTTCCAACGAGGCCATCCGCGAGGTGGAGAAATACATCGAGGCTTTCGATCTCATGCTCTCCCGCGGCGAGTTGCATTCCGCCTCCCAGCGCCTGATGGAAGCCTATGCCCTGGGCGAATACCTTGCGCCGGTCGCCACCCTGCCGCTCGAGAAGAAACTGCGCGTCGCCGCATACGTCCGGGATCTCCACGAGCTCTATGGCACTCTCCAGGCCAGGGATTACGTGAAAACCAAGGAACTCGCCGCGCGTCTCAAGGAGACAGCGAAGGATTTCCCGTCCTCCAAGGTGGATTCCGCCATCGCCGGCTACACCCTCGCCTCCGATCTCGCCATCGAGGAAGCGAAATCCCATCTCATCGCCCGCGATGCCGACAAGGCGGCCGAGAAAATCAAGCAGGCCGCTGAGATCTGGCCGACCAACCCAAAGCTCCAGGAATTCCGCGATCTCGTCGGCAACTCCGGCGCGGTGGTGTCCGCCCGCAACGACTTCGACCGCCTCCTCTCCGAGGGCAACTACCGCGAGATCGCCAAGCGCCAATACGAGTTCGCCCCCGCCATCCAGGGTGATGCGACCCGCGAGGACGCCTTCAAGCAGATCATGGAGAACCTGATGAAGATCGAGTCGGCCATCGGTAAGGCCGCGGAATTCTCCCGCATGGGCCAGAACTACGGCGCATGGGAACAGCTGGCCGAAATCCGTGAGGAGTTTCCGGACGATCCCAAGCTCGGGCGCGAACTGGAGCTGCTCGCGCCCAAGGTGGCGGATTTCACCCTCGCCCTCGACAAGGCCAGGCAGTTCGAGAGCCGCTCGCCCAAGCAGACCGGCTCCTCCCTCACCTGGTATCTCAAGGCCCGCAACATCCACCCACAGTCCGAGCAGGCGGAAAAAGGCATCCAGCGCCTCCTCGACGAAATCCTCCCCGGCCAGCAGACCACCGGGATAGAATGAGCCGGCAAGATGAGGCCGGGCAATTCGCTTTACGCCGAATCCCGTCTTCAGCCGAGCAAGTTTGAAATCTGAAGTTTCCCCCGAATGTTCGCGAATCCCCTCGGCCTCCTGACCCTGCTTGCCATCCCGGCCATCCTTGCGATCCATTTCCTCCAGCGAAAGTCCATCACCCTGCCCGTCTCCACCCTGTTCCTGTTGGAGCGCACCCAGCGCGAGGCGACTTCCGGGCGGCGCTTTGAGCGGCTCATCCCATCCGTGCCGCTGTGGATGCAGCTGCTCGCCGTCCTGCTGCTCGCCTGGTTTCTCTCGGAGCCGCGCTTCGGGAAGGAAAACTCCGTGCAGCGCGTCGTCATCGTGGTGGATGGCTCCGCCTCCATGACGGTTTTCAAAAGGGAAGCCATCGCCGCCCTGCGCAAGAAAATCCCGGATCTCCAGGGCAGCGCCTCGGCGATGGAACTCACATTGATTCCATCGGCACCCGGCGCGGATCGGATTTACTCCGGCACCTCCACCGAGGATCTCATTACGGCCTTGGAAAATTTCTCCCCGGACAGCGGCATCATCGATCCCTCCCAAGCCCTGCGCCTCGCCCGTTCCATCGTCTCCAATGACGGCATCGTCATTTACCTCACCGATACCCCGGTGGAATCCCTGCCCTACGAGGCGGGCTTGCTCGCCGTCGGCAAACCCACCGACAACGTCGGCTTCACCGGCATCAGCTTCGAGGAGAAGGAAGGAGCCCTGACATTCAAGGCCATCGTGAGGAATTACGGCACCTCTCCCGCCAGCCGGACCTGGTCGCTACGTGCATCGAACGGCTCCACGGAACCCCGCTCCTTCGATATCGCGCCGAAATCCTTCGTCACCCTTTCCGCCGCTTTTCCCGAGGGCGCAGATAACGTCTGCCTGAACCTCTCGGCGGATGCCTTCACGCTCGATGACTCAATGCCCCTCGTCGCCCCGCAGCCCAAGGCGCTGGAGCTTTTCACCGCCACCTCCCCGGCCTTCGAGGATCTCACCCAAAAGCTTCTCCGCTCCCTCGCATCCACCCGTGCCTCCACAGATGCCGCCACCTCGGATCTTGTCATCACCTCCTACGATCCGCTCGATCCCAGCCTGCCGGAAACCAACGCGATCCTCTTCGTCGAGGATCCCACTTCTGCAGGGAAATACCTCAAGGGCGGCATCCTCGCCGAGGCGCACCCGCTCATGGACGGCATCAACTGGCAGGCCCTGCTTGTCCGCGAAACACTGGAGCTGCCACGCCGCCCCGGGGACAGGGTTTTGCTCTGGCAGGAGAAACGCCCGCTCATTTTCCTCCGCGAAAACACCGGAAACAAAAAAATCCTCTGCTTCAACTTCGACCTCCGCCTCTCCAACGCCACCCAACAACCGGCCTTCATCGTCCTGCTCCACCGCTTCGCGGAGTCGCTGCGTGCGGCGAAGGTCGCGCCCGAATCCCTCAACCTGGAGACCGGCCAGGAAATCCGCATCGCCACCGCCGCCGGCATACCCACCGAGGTATCCGCCACCGATCCCACGGGTAAAGCCATCCCCGCCCCGCAGTCTTCCCGCGCCCCCTCTGCCCCGGGTTTCCTGAGCATCACGCAGGAAAAGCAAGCCCTACTCACCGCTGCCGTCCATTTTGCGGACACCCGCGAGGCGGATCTCAACTCCTGCGCCCCAGCTGAGCTGAACGGCCTCTCCAACTCCGCATCCCTGGAATTGCACACCGCCCCCGATCCGTTCGCCCGGCTCTGGATACTCGTGCTCCTCGCCGCGCTCCTTGTCGCCTGGCACTTCACATCGCCAAGGGAAAAAACCGCGGCTGCCACAGCAGCCTGACCGGGAGAATTCCCGCGCCTTGAACCACCCGGAAGGGGCTGACTCTCATCGAGGTCTTCGAGCATCCGCTCGCCGACAAAAGGAACCGCGATCTGGAAGTTGCGGCTGCAATGGGAAACGCCTGGGCGGGCAGTGCGCCGCACTTGCCGCGATTTCCCAATCGCGGTTCCATCCCAAAACCGATTTGTCACCACTAGGCTTGCGTTCCGGGTTCTGCCTTTCCAAGCTGTGCGCATGCATCCTGATGTCGAGAAATTGGTAGAAGCCGGAAAAATCCCCAAAGCCGTTGGCGAACGCCTGTCACAGCTCTCCCCGGGGAATTTCTGCCTCCACAAGTCCTTCGGAGCGGGGAAAATCGTTTCATGGGACTTCGGGAGCAAGAAAATCACCGTGGATTTCGAGAACTCCAGCGGCCAGGAGATGGATCTCCAGTTCGCCATGCAGAAGACCGAATGGATCCCGGAAGACGACTTCCGCGCGGTGAAGATCGAGCAGGTTGAGGGACTCCGGAAGCTGGCGAAGACGGATTCCGTGGCTCTGGTCGTCCACATCCTCGAGAGCCACGGCGGCACCATCACCGGCGATGCCATCGAGCAGCTCGTCAGCGGAGCGGTCATTCCGGCCAAGGATTACACCAAGTGGTGGAACGCCACGAAAAAGGCTCTCAAGGAAAGCCGCAAGGCGGTCGTGCCGACAAAACGCACGGAAAACATCGTGCTGCGCGATTCCGACATCACCCCGGCCCAGGCACTGCTTGCGGATTTCGAGGCATCGCGGGACATCAAAGGCATGATCAAGGCGCTTGAGGCCATCGCGGCGGACATGGGTGCCTTCGACAACGATTCCGAAGCCCTCAGGCAGCTCCTCACCGACATCGATGACGGGGCGAAAAAAGCCGCCCGCGTCCAGCTTGGCGGCGCGATGCAGCTCATCGCCGCCCGTGACGAGGTTATCGGCAGCAGCAAGGCGCTGGAGCTCGATCCCGGCGCCGTCCGCCTCAGCGACCTCATCGCCGGCTCGGATCTCAGCCGCATCGCGGAGGAACTCGTCGCCCTGCCTTCCACCCGCCAGCGCGCCGTTTATGAGGCATTCGAGACCGCCTTTGGCGATGAATGGATCGAGAAAATCGTAACCGTTTTCGATCAGGTCGGCGCACGCGGCGTTACCGAGATTGCCCGCATCCTCGGCGAGAACGATGGGATGCCCGCCCTCATGGAACACCTCGGCTCCGCCCTCGCCCGCCGCGCCCTCGGCCCGGATGCGCTCATCTGGGTTTGCCGGGAGCGGAAAGGCGCCGCCGTAAGCGTTTTCGGAGCCGATGTCGGTGCCTCCATCCTCAATCTCCTTGAAAACGACCACCTTTCCGATGGTCCGCGCAAGACCTCGCGGCTCCAGACACTGCTCAACGAGGACAAGGCGCTGCTTTCCGATCTCGTCACGAACATGGATCTCAACGAAGCCAAGAACTTCGCGCGCCGCCTTCTGGATTGCCCGGTCTTCGGCGATCTCGAGAAAAAATCCCTGATGGCGCGCATCATCAGGGTGCGCCCGGAAACCGTGGAACTCGTCTCCGGCCAGAACGCCGCCAGGCGTGAGGAGCCGCTCCTCGTTTCCTGGCCGTCCCTAGAGAAAAAGAAGGAGGAACTCCAGGAACTCATCCGCGAAAAAATCCCCCAGAACCGCGAGGACGTGAAAATCGCCAAGTCCTACGGCGATCTCCGCGAGAACTTCGAATACAAGTCCGCCAAGGACATGGAGAAATACCTCAACCACCGCCGCACCGCCCTTGAGCGCGAGATCGCAAACGCCCGTGGCACCGATTTCAAGGGTGCCGACACCAAGACCGTCAACATCGGCACGGTCGTCGTCCTCGCCGACGAGGACGGCAAGGAACAGACCATCGCCGTGCTCGGTGCATGGGACTCGAACCCCGACAAAAAGGAGGTCTCCTACATGTCCGATGTCGGCAAGGCGCTCATGGGGCTATCTGTCGGAGACGGCGCAAAAGTCCGCGACATGGAAACCGAACAAATGCGGACATTGACGATCAAGTCGATTTCAGCTTACCACGCCTGAGGAAACCAGTTTCCCAAACCAATCAGAATAACATGGATCTTACCACAATCGTAGAAATCAGGGGCCGCGAGGTCATCGACTCGCGCGGAAACCCAACCGTGGAGGTGGACGTCCACCTCGAAGGCGGAGCCGTGGGCCGCGCCGCAGTCCCATCCGGAGCCTCCACCGGCGAACACGAGGCCCACGAACTCCGAGACGGCGACAAGGCGCGTTACCTCGGGAAAGGCGTGCTCCAGGCGGTCGAAGCCGTCAACGAAACCATCGCCCCGGAACTCCTCGGCTTCGATGCCACCGAGCAGGCATCCATCGATGCGATGATGATCGAGCTCGACGGTACGGCGAACAAGAAAAAGCTCGGCGCAAACGCGATCCTCGGTGTTTCCCTGGCTGTTGCAAAGGCGGCAGCATCCCAGTGCGGCATCCCCCTCTACAAATATCTCGGCGGCCCGAACGCCAAGGTGCTGCCCGTCCCGATGATGAACATCATCAACGGCGGCTCCCACTCGGATGCCCCGATCGACTTCCAGGAGTTCATGATCGTGCCCATCGGCGCACCGACCTTCCGCGAGTCCGTCCGCTACGGCGCGGAGGTATTCCATGCGCTCAAAGCCGTGCTCCATCACCGCGGCCTCTCCACCGCCGTCGGCGATGAAGGCGGCTTCGCCCCGAAACTCGATTCCGCGGAGGACGCACTGTCCGTCATCTGCCAGGCGATCGAGAAAGCCGGCTACAAGGTCGGCGAGGACATCTCCATCGCCCTCGACGTCGCTTCCTCCGAGTTCTTCAACAAGGAAAAGGGCAAGTATGTCTTCCACAAGTCCGACGGCTCCGAGAAGACCGCACAGGAACTCGTGGCATTCTACGCCGATCTCCAGAAGCGCTTCCCCATCATCTCCATCGAGGATGGCTGCGATGAGAACGACTGGGACGGTTGGAAAATCCTCACCGACACCATGGGCAAAAACACCCAGCTCGTCGGCGACGACCTATTCGTCACCAACTCGAAGTTCCTCCAGAAGGGCATCGACCTCGGCGTGGCCAACTCCATCCTCGTCAAGGTGAACCAGATCGGTTCCCTCACCGAGACCTTCGACGCCGTCGAGCTCGCCAAGGAAAACGCCTACACCGCCGTCCTCTCCCACCGCTCCGGCGAGACGGAGGACAGCACCATCGCCGATCTCGCGGTTGCCACCAACTGCGGCCAGATCAAGACCGGCTCCATGTCCCGCTCGGATCGTATCGCGAAATACAACCAGCTCCTCCGCATTGAGGAGGAGCTCGGCGAGGACGCGATCTACGGCGTATCCAAGCTCAAGGTTCTCAAGAAGTGATGACAATGGTGGCAATCTCAGTCCGCCACCGATTCATTTTCCGACCAAAAGCCCCGGAGCGATCCGGGGCTTTTCCCGTAAGAATAGGACTCCCGGGGGGGGCTCAGCCTCTCGTAATGCGCACCGGGGTGCCGAGGCTGGCCGCGGCATAGAGCTTCGGCACGAAATCCCTGGGCAAGCGGATGCACCCGTGGGACAGCGCCTGGCCGGGCTTGCTGATCTCCCCCGCATGCAGCCCGACGCCGTAGGAGGTGAGACGCATCCAGTTTTGCATTTCCGATCCCCTGTAAACATGGCCGGGCGGCACAGGTGTTCCGGCACGTGCGCTCGGCACCGCCACCTTCCCTTCCGGATCCGCGATCCAGCCGTAGCGGTTCGAAACCTTCAGCGGCATTTTTTCAGTGATGCGGAAATCGCCCACGGGAGTGGAATGCCCCTCGCGCCCGGTAGAGACATAAGACCAGCCGACCTGCCTGTCGCCGCGCATGTAGGCCGCTTTCTGCTCCTTGAGGTTGATCCGGATGCTCAGTGGTTCCCCTTCGCCGGTGTCCTCCCACTCATACATCACGATCTCCGCCTTCTTCGGCGGCTCCGGGTTCATCAGCCCGCAGGATGCCAGCAGCAGCGGAATGATGCACATCGGGGCTTTGGATAAATCGCGCATGATTGGTGGCGTGCCTTGCAGATGGGCGAGCTACTATTGGAGACTCACGCACAGCGCAAGCCATTCCATCCGGATGCATTCCAGCACCCGGCCAATCTGTGTTCTTGCAGCCGGTGGAAAATCTGACCAACCTTCCGCCACAGCGCCGGGGTGGCGGAATTGGTAGACGCGCCTGACTTAGGATCAGGTGTCTTTTGATGTGCAGGTTCGAGTCCTGTCCCCGGTATCTCCAACACACAAGGTCATGATCGAAGAACTCAAACAAAAGCTCACCGCACTCGGTATGGACGAGGCAATGGCAACCAAGGCGATCGCCACCGTGGCGGATTTCGCGAAATCCAAGCTGCCCGCATCACTCCACGGGGCCATCGACGACGTGATGTCCGGCAACAAACCGGATCTCGGCGGCCTCGGCGGGATGCTGGGAGGGCTTTCCGGGCTCTTCGGCAAGAAGTAGCGGCACGGCAGGCCGGTGAGTTTCCCGTTGTTTCCCGGCGGGCCGCTGCGATACGTTCGCTGCGGCATGATACGGATACCCACAGCCCTTCTCCTCTCCCTTTCGCTCGGCGTTTTCGCCAAGGAGGCACCGCTCCCTGCGGAACTTTCCGCATACAGGCTCACCCCCGTACCGGAAGCATCGGTCGCGTTGGAAAAGGGTGACCGCCTCGCCATCTGCGGGGACTCGATCACCGAGCAGAGGATGTATTCGGTGCTCATCGAGACATACCTCGCGGCGTGCCTGCCGGAGCTAGGCATCACCTGCCGCCAATATGGCTGGAGCGGGGAGCAGGCCGGAGGCTTCCTTGCCCGCATGGACAACGATGTGCTCCGTTTCAAGCCCACTATCGCCACCTCATGCTACGGGATGAACGATTTCCGCTACGTCCCCTTCGACAAGGCGATCGCTGCTGAGTATGAGCGCAACCAAACAAGGATCGCGGAAAAATTCAAGGCGGCGGGCACCCGCTACGTGATCGGCTCATCCGGCATCATCGACTCAGTGCCCAATTGGGTGAAGACCGCCACAGGCACCAAGCAGGAACTCAACCTCTCCCTCTCGGAATTCCGCAACATCGCCCTTAAGGTCGCCCGCAACCGGGGTGCCGGCTTTGCGGATGTCTATCGCCCCATGTTGGTCGCCGATTTCCATGCGAAGCAGCACTACGGGGAGACTTTCCAGGTGAGCGGCAAGGACGGTGTCCACCCCGGCTGGGCGGGGCACGCGATCATGGCCTACGCCTTCCTCAGGAGCCTCGGGGTGGATGGCGATCTCGGCACCATCACCTACGACGACGCCACCGGCATGGCCTCCTCCACCGGTGGCCATGAAATCCTCTCCGCATCCGACGGCAGGATCGGCGTCCGCAGCCACCGCCTTGCCTTCGCGCCCGGCCCCGGTGCCGCCGATAGCGACGCCTCGCTCCGCGCAGGAATGGCGCTGGTGCCCTTTGATGCGCAGCTGAACCGATTTCTCCTGAAAATCACGAATCCCGCAGCGGAAAGCTACGAGGTGAAATGGGGTGGGGAAACAAAGCATTACACCGCCGCGCAACTCCGGGCCGGCATCAACCTCGCCGCCGAGTTCCACGAGAATCCTTTCGTCGCCCCGTTCCGGAAAATCCAGGCTGCGGTGACCGCCAAGCAGGGCTTCGAGACAAAGCAGATCAAGGGACTCGTCCACGGCAAGCAGGGCAAAGCCGACATGGAAGGCACATTCGAGCGGAGCGAACGGGAAAGGGCCGGGTTCGTCGAGAAACTGGCGGCCGCCATCGGCCCGGTGGAACACGGATTGAGCATCTCACGCGCAGGCAACCGCTAGTTGGCAGGCGCAGGTGGGTGGGGGCAGGGATACGAGTCTTCCCAGGGGGCTCCGCGGAACCCGGCTTTTTTCAGGCAGCCCTGCGTAGCAGAGCTACCATCACTCCCTGGACCAGGAGCTCGCCGACGGGGATGAGATCGGGGAAGTCCGGGTTCTCCGCCTTGAGAAATGTTTTCCCGTTCTTGGAAATGAAGCGCTTTAGCGTCGTCTCGCCATCGATGAGGGCGGCGACGACCTCACCGCTGCGGGGTGTGCGTTTTTCGAGGATCACCGTATCGCCGTCACAGATATGTGCGTCGATCATGGATTCGCCGCGCACCCGCAGGGCGAAGGTTTCCTTCTTGCGCGCCACGCCGAGCGAGGCGACGTCAATGGAGATGCAGCCTTCCTGTTCCTGCTCCGCACCCTCGGCGAAGCCGGCGGCGATGCTGCCGTAGATGGGTATGTCGCAGATTTCCTCGCGATCCAGGTCTTCCGGGAAAACGACGGCGCGCGCCTTGCCCGGGAGGCGCTGGATCACCCCCTTTTTCTCAAGCGCACGCAGGTGGCTCATCGCCGCAGTCTGGCTCGCGAAGCCGAAGTAATGCTGGATCTCCCGGGTGGACGGCATGATGCCGGTTTCGCGCTGGGCCTTGCGGAGATAGTCGAGGATCTCGACCTGACGGGATGTTATGTTGTGTGCCATGGCTTTTGAACAGTGTTCTTGGGAACAAACTACACCTACGCCGCGAGTCCCGTAAAGGGGAAACTTTCCTACGGGCATTCTGTTCTCCCCCGGATTCCGAGGTGATCCGGATCAATCCGATCACCGTTGAAAGAGTATGCCCTTCGCGGTTCAAAAACCTTTTTGCTGTCACGTTTTTGGATGATCGCATCCCTAATGTCGGAACCCTGGCCATTGAACAGAAAAAAAAGTGTTAATTCGAAGATTTTCTGATTATCATCTTTTACGAAAGATTTTTCCCGCTTATGAAGAAGCCCCAGAAGCAGCTCCTCTCCGTGATGTTCCATCTCGCCGTGCTCTGCGGCATGGTGGTGACCTACGATGCGGGCAAGGCTTTGGCTCAGAAGCTGGGATGGATCAAATCCGGGCACAAGGCGGCGGAAGGAACGGCCATCGACTTCATGGATAAGGAGCCGCAGCTGTCCACGGAGATCGATCCGGCGCTGGAAAAGCTTGTTGCCAAAAAGGACGGCACTTTCCTTTTCCGAACGGACATCCCTTTTCCGCCGCATCTCAGGGTGATCAGCACGGATGTCACCAAGTTCCACGATGTGAACATCGCGAAACGTGTGGCCGATGGCAGCCAGCGAACCAGGGAAAGCCTGCGGATCGAGGAGGTGATGGAGTATGAGATGGCCGGAAAATCGGTGCGCTTCACACAGAGGCAGATGCTAAGCCAGCGCAAGCCGACCGCCGCAGAACGGTTGGAGAGGCTCAAGGCCATCGAGGCGGCGGTGAAAAAGGGGGCCGAGCCGCCAGCGGATCCGTTCAGCACTGTCGGTGAGCTCGTCGGCAAGGCCGTTCAGTTCAAGACCGATGGGAAGGCATGGGCCGTGATGCCCACCAAGGAATTCAAGACGATGGCATGGGGCAAGGGCTTGGAGAAGCAGGTCGGTGACATGCTTGTTGCCAACGGGCTGATGCGGAAAGCGAGATGGTTCGGCGACAAACCCCTGCCGATCGGTCATAAGCTGACGCTTTCCGGGGACAGCCTCGATCTGGTGCTAACGGGCGGCCGGAGCGGCAGCCTGGATATGGAGCTCAAGGGGATGGAAGGGGTGCACGGGCATCCCTGTGCCGTTTTCGAGGTTTCGGGAGCGGTCAAGCTCGATGAAGATACGGATGACCAGGGCAGGACAACAAGCGGTGAGGAGACCATCGAATCCGGTAGGATCTGGTTTTCCCTGCTCTATCCCGTGGTTCTCCGCGGCGAGATGGCCATGATCGTATCCTACGACACTCGGGAGAAAGGAAAGCTGGTCGAGCAGTTGCAGGGCAAGGCCGAGAAATCGTTCCACCGCAAGTGGGGAGCCGTCACCAAGGCAGCTCCGAAGGAGTAATGCCAGGCGCGGGCCGGCGGGCCCAGTCCTGACATGCGCTAGCCAAAGCCAATATTTCTGTTAGTCGGCCGCCCTTACTTCGAATGGCAAATGATAGGTGTGGGAAAGTCCCCCGCAATAGCATCGCCTAGCTTCTCGTTATCGCCTTCCAAGGAGCCACTCCGGAGGCTGCATTCACCGGGCTTTCAAAAATACAAGTCCATGGGAGGGGCTGACCGTGAGCGTCCAAAGAAGCGCCTCTTGTCGTAAGCGTCGTAGGTGTGCTACGTGCTACGATAGCGACTTCCCCGTCTTTTTTGGGGTGCTGGCGCGGGTGGGGTTTTTCCGCTTGGGCTGCGGGGTTGTGATGGGCGAAGGTGGCGGCTGGACATGTACTTTGGGAAGCTCCCCGAAGATCCAGACGAGGGATTTCCATGTGGCGACGTTCCGGGGGCGGCGGCCTTCGATGAGGCCATACTCATCCTCCTGTATGTCGCAACGCAGATCAGATCGCCCTTTTCGATTCATGGTTTCCCTTCCCTCCATGGACGGATCATCCGTTCATTTGTCAGGCGAATGAATCCGTGAGGATCGTGTCTTGATGGAGGTTGCCGTGGCTGGGATTCTCCTTTAGAACCCGGCGTGACGCAAATGAACGAGGTACCTATCATCGACCTGCAGAGCGACGCGCATTTCATGCAACAGGCGATGCGCGAGGCGCACAAGGCCTACGCCGCCGGCGAGGTGCCTGTCGGCGCGGTGGTGGTGCACGAAGGGAAAATCATCGGGCGCGCATGGAACCAGGTGGAAACCCTCAAGGACGCCACCGCCCATGCGGAAATGCTCGCCCTCACCGCCGCGCAGCAGGCGCTGGGCGATTGGCGGCTGGAGAAATGCACGCTCTATGTCACCAAGGAGCCCTGCCCGATGTGCGCGGGTGCCATCGTCCATTGCAGGCCGGACCGCGTGGTCTTCGGCTGCTCCGATCCAAAGGCTGGCGCTGCGGGCGGCTGGATCAATCTTTTGGAATCGAACCCGCCACTCAACCACCGCTGCGATGTCACCGCCGGAATCTTGGGTCAGGAGTCCCTTGCCCTGCTCCAATCCTTTTTCCGCGAGGCCCGTCAGAGGAACAAGATGGAGGAATCCTGAAAATTTTGATGGAATCTGAGAGTAGAAGCATGGTGCCATTGATCACATGAAGTACCTTATCCCCATCAGCCTGCTTGCCGCCGCACAGATCCACGCGGCCACCTTCCTAGTCGAAGCCGAACAGTTTTCCGACAAGGGCGGGTGGGGGATAGATACCCAGTTCATCGAGTCCATGGGGTCTCCCTACCTCATCGCGCATGGCTTGGGGAAACCCGTGCCCGATGCCACCACCGAGGCCGATGTCCCGGAAGATGGGAGCTACCGTGTCTGGGTGCGGACCCTGGATTGGACGAAACGCCTTGGCCGCCCCGCCAGTGCCGGGCGTTTCAAGCTTTCGGTCAATGGTGCAGCCCTCGCGAACGAGCTCGGGAGCGGCGAGCCGAAATGGACATGGCAGCTCGCTGGCCAGACCGAGCTCAAGGCCGGAAAAGCCAAGCTTGCGCTCCAGGATCTCACTGGCTTCAACGGCCGCGCCGATGCCGTTCTTTTCTCCAGCGATCCCTCTTTCTCCCCCCCTGCTGACGCAACGTTTGAGGAGCGCACCGCCTGGGAAATCCCTGGAGTTCCAAGCGGGATCGAGGATGCCGGGAATTTCGATCTCGTCGTTGTCGGTGGCGGCTACGGTGGCATCGGCGCGGCGGTTTCCGCAGCCCGCATGGGAGCGAAGGTCGCCCTGATCCAGAACCGTAATGTGCTCGGCGGCAACGGTTCGTCCGAAATCCGCGTCTGGGCGATGGGGAACTATCCGCCCAGCGAATATCCGCTCGACGAGATCATCCGAGAGATCGAGGACAAGGCCTCCGCCTCGCCCGCCCCAGCCGAGGAGTTCGTCGATGACAAGAAGGAGAAAGTCGTCCGCGCCGAGAAAAACATCAGCCTCTTCCTCGGCCACCACGCCTACGGACTCGACATGGCGGATGGGAAAATTTCCGCCGTCAAGGCCGTCGATATCGACGCCGGGAAGATCAAGCGCATCAGCGGGAAATTCTTCTGCGACTGCACCGGACACGGTTTCATCGCGATGTGGTCCGGCGCGGACACGAAGTTCACCGAGAAGGGCCGCATGGGCATGAGCAACATGTGGATCTGGGAAAACCAGCCGGAGGCTGTTTTCTTCCGGGAACAGCCGTGGATGTACAAATTCGCCGCCGATGATTTCCCCTACCCGAAGGTGCGCCACGGCTTCGGCCACGCCGAATGGTTCTGGGAGAGCGGCTACGACAACCATCCCGTCAAGGAGCTCGAGAACACCCGCGACCTCAACCACCTCGCCTCCTTCAGCGCATGGAATTCCATCAAGAACCACGGTGCCTACGCCGAGCGTGATGAAAAGAAACACGCCAACTCCGCCCTCACCTGGATGGCATACATTGGCGGCACCCGCGAGACCGTCCAGATCCTCGGCGATATCATCCTGACCGGAGACGACGTTCGAGGGAAAAAGGATTTCCCGGATGCGACTTTCAAGACCACCTGGTCCATCGACCTCCACTACCCGGTGGAAAAATACAAGGATACCATCCCCGGCAAGCCATTCATCGCCCGCGCCGTCCACGGCCCCGGGGTGGACAAGAAGGTCGGCTACGCCGTGCCCTACCGCACCCTCTACTCCCGCAACATCCCCAACCTCTTCATGGCCGGGCGCAACATCAGCGTGGAGCGCGATGCCCTAGGCACAATACGCGTGATGAAGACCATCGGCATGATGGGTGTCACCGTCGGGCGTGCCGCCGCACTCGCCACAGTCCGCGATTGCACCCCGCGCGAGATCTATGAGAAACACCTCGACGAGGTGAAAACGCTCTGGAAAATGAAGGGAGCCGACCGATTCGAGACACTCGCTGAGTTGGAACAATCCCTCGATGGACAACGCAAGAAGCCGTAAGCCACAGGTCGCCCGCCGCATCCGGCGCTGGGGGCTCGGCGCATACCGGCTCGCCCTCATCCTCGCCGCCCTTGCCTGCCTCCGCATCTCGCCCCGCGAAACGGGTGACCTCGATCCCGCGCGCATCCTCGCGGAAGCGAAAGCCGTCCTGCCTGCGGCCGAATCCGTCGGCGAACCCTCCGAAGGCCTCCACCCACTGTTGGGAAAGGACGGGGAACCCGCCGGCTGGGCCACCTCCACCCTCCCGCAGGCGGAGGAAATCATCGGATATTCCGGCACCTCAGAACTGCTCGTCATCTTCGATCCCGATCGCAGGGTGAAAGCCGTCCGTTTTCTCTCCAGCCAGGACACCGACGGCCACGTCGCGAAAGTCCGCGGGAGCGCCGACTTCTGGTCGCAGTGGAGCGGGAAGCCGGAGGCAATGCTCGGCGAGCGTGCCGCCCCGCTCATCGTCTCCGGTGCAACGCTTACCAGCGAGGCCATGGCACGCGGGGTCGCGGCACGCTTCGGCGCGAAGGGCATGGACCAATGGTTCCCCGAGTCGCTCAGGCTTGCCGATGTGGAAAAATGGTTTCCCGGGGCGGATGCGATCACGGATGGCGGCTACCCGGGCAGTTTCTCTGTTAGGAAAGGTGCCGAAGACCTCGGCAGCGTCCTACGCAGCAGCCGCATGGGTGTTTCGGCGCGCGGTTTCAACGGCACTTCCGATGTCATCGTCGCCCTCGATCGCGAGGGAGGGAAAGTCCTCGGCATCGGCCTGCTCGGCAGCCGCGACAACGAGCCTTACGTCGGCGATGTCGGCGAGGAGGTGAAATACGCCGACGGATTCGCCGGGAAAAACATCGCGGATATCCTCGCCGAAGACCCGCGCGAATCGCCCTCGCTTTTCACCAGCGGCGCCAGCTACACGAACAGCGCGGTGGTCGCCAGTGTCAGCGAAATGCTGCGCCGCCACATCGCCGATGGGGCGTCCCGCGGCTTCCCATGGAAAAGCTCGCTCGCCCTCGCATGGATCGCGCTCGGCGTCGGTTTGGCGTTTCACGAGAGCGGGAAACGCCGGAATATCCGCACCGCATACGCTGCGGTTTCCGTTGTCGCCGGCCTCGGCCTCGGCTGGATGGTCAGCCAAGACCAGATCATCGGCTGGGGGGCGAACGGCCTCGGCCTCCGCAACGCGTTGCCGCTCCTCGTCCTGACAGCCGTTGCTCTCCTCGTTCCCGCTTTCACCGGGAAAAACGTCTATTGCAGCCACATCTGCCCTCACGGAGCCGCCCAGACCCTTGCCGGGCGGTTCGTGAAGAAGCGCTTCCACCTCCCGCCCAAGCTCCATGCAATCCTCGTGCGCGTCCCCTGGCTTACACTGCTGGTCATCTGGGCGCTTGCTTTCCTAGCCAGCGGCGTGCCCTTCGCCTACTTTGAGCCTTTCGAGACATGGAGCAGCGGCTATGTCGCCTTCGTCCCCGCCGCCATCCTGACCCTCGGCATCCTCTCCGCCTTCTTCCTCCCGCAAGGCTACTGCCACTACGGATGCCCGACCGGTGCGCTCCTGAAATTCCTCACCCATTCCCCATCCGCATGGACGCGCCGCGATACCATCGCCACCTTGCTCATCGCCACCGCTCTCCTCTGGAATGTTCTCTAACAGTGAATGGACGCCCGATGAACATTTTCGATAAACCATGCATTCGCGTTCATTCACGGACACTCTCGGTTTCCCTCTTTCTGTTTTTGGCTTCGTGCGGTGGGGACAAGGAGCCGCCCGTCCTCACCGGCGAGGCCATGGGCACCACCTGGAAGCTGGCATGGCGGGGCGATTGCAAAGCCGATCTCGCCGCCGAAGTTCCGGCTGTCCTGGGGAAATGGGAAAACGTCCTCAGCCAGTGGCGCGAAGATTCCGACCTCTCCCGCCACAATCGCGGCGAGCATGCCACGCCCGAACTCCGGCGTGTCATCGCCCTCGCCGAGGAAATCCACGATGCCAGCGCCGGTGCTTTCGACTACCGCATGCTCAGGGAAACCAACGTGGCGGGCTTCGGCCCGGCTGGCGACGGGATGGATCTTTCCGGCATCGGCAAAGGATTCGCGGTGGACAGGGTGGGGGAGCGGTTGCGCGAACTGGGCGTCAACGATTTCGTATTCGAGCTGGGCGGCGAAATCCTCGCCGGAGACGGCGAATGGGAGGTCGCCATCGAAGCCCCCGACCCCGCCAGCCGCAAGGCGCTCCGCACCGTGAAGCTGAACAACCGAGCCCTCGCCACCAGCGGCAACTACCGGCAGTTCCAGCCCGCCCCCGGCGGCCTTGCAGGGCACATCCTCGATCCCCGCAACCGCAAGCCCCTCGTCCGCCCTCCCTCATCCGTCACCGTCATCGCCGCCGACTGCGCCACCGCCGACGCCTGGGCCACCGCCCTGTTCGTCCTCGGCAGGGAAATCGCAGATCCCCCGAGCCTCGAAGTGCAATGGAATGAGCCGGATTGAACGCCTTCCGCGAGGTGGCGCAGTCGGCTTTCTATGGCAGGAGTTCGGAAACGAAACTTGTCAGAGGAACCCTTGCCCCCCCGTTGCCTTGTCGAATCCATCAACCCAGCGGGCGCATCCTGCGGCATTTACGATGGAGAATGCCCACAGACAACAGAGCGCAATGTTCGATCTGGACTCGGATCGGGTCGCCAAGGCGTAACATGCCGTCACCACGAGGCACAGCCAGACGGGAAGCGCCCAGAAGATTGCCAGTTGGTCGCTGCCGAGAAGGATCCAGACACCTTGTGGAGCCAATCCAAGCATCGCCAGGCCGAAACCAAGCATCACGGCCAATGCCCGACACTTGGATCGTCGCCACTCATTTGAAGAGTCCTCATGCATGCCCTTGCTGCGATTGGGCTTTGTGACTCCGGCGTTTTGCGCGTTTCAGGGTGGGGGCGAGGGCGGCGGCAAGGGCTTGCAGGCGGCTTTGGGCGGCAGCGGGCGGGGGCGTGGGATCGAATCTGAGGCGCTGATGGAGGCGGATCGCCTCCTCGAGATCCGCAGCGGGCAGGCCGAGCCCGGCGAGGCGGCTCAGCCAGTGGGCGAAGGTGACGCCGGGGGGGCGCGGGCCAAGGATGCGGCGCGCCTGTTTTTCAAGGTCATGTAGCGGAGTGCGGGCACCTGCGGCGGCCCGGGCCGGGGCATTGCCGCCGACGAGGAGCTTGGAGCGCCAGAGCCTGCGGACGATGAATGAGAGCACCCCGCCGCCTAACAGCCACATGACGATGGTGGCTCCGAGGCGGTTCGCGGGACGGTTGCGCCAGAGGAAAAAATCCTCCTGGAAGCGCTGGAAGGCATCGGCGAGCCACATCGAGCCGGATTCGCGGCTTGTCTCCATGGCAAGCCAGCCGGGAGGCGTGGGGTCGAAGTCCGTCCAGGCGGCTGTTTCCGCGTCCCAGACGCGGGTCCATGCATGGCCGTGGGTGCCGCGGATCACGAATTCGCCGCGGTCGTTGTCCTTTTCCATGACCGCATAGCCGACGCAGTAGCGGGCCGGCACTCCCGCCTCGCGGAGCAGCAGGGTGGCGGCGGTGGCGAAGTATTCGCAGTGGCCGCGCTTGCCGTTGGTGAGGAAAATGGTGATGGCGGTCGGCTTGGCCATGCGAGCCGGGCCAATCGTGAGGTAGCGGGTGTAGGTGAACTCTTCCTCAAACCATTTGCGGATGCGCGCGGTTTTCGCGGCGGTGGTGGGCAGCTCGCGTAGGCCGAGGGCGTCGGCCGTTTGCCGTATCGCATCGATCTCCTTGCTGTTTACCGCGAGATCTTGCTTCGGCCAGGGCGGGCTTTCCGGGGCGATCCTGTCACCCCAGCGGACGGTGCCGTCGATGATGGAACGCTTGGGGAATACGCGGACGGTGCCGAGCGGGTTGATCTCGATGTCGTCCAGCTCGAAGTGCAGGAGGCTGGATGCGCTGCCGGGAAGGGGGATGGGGGCTTCCGACTGCGAGGCGCCCCGCAGACGGAAGGAGGGCATCGATTTCAGGATATCCGTGCCGGTCATTTTCTCGCGCATGAGGAAATGGGGGATGCCGGGCTCAAGCTCCAGGGTCGGGAGGTTGCGGAAATCGTTGCCGTCCTCCTCAAGGGTTTCGAGGAGTTCGTCAGGCAGTTCGTTCTGCCATGAGATGCGCTTGTAGCTGTTGTAGCTGGCGAGGCGCAGCAGCCGGGGAGGGGCGTTGTCGTTCAGGGGCGTCAGGCGCCATAGCATGTCCGGGGATTGCTTGATGCGGCCGAGCGAACCGATGCTGGTCCTGCTGACGGTGGGGTCGGTGCGAGGGTAGCCGCCGGGCATGTCCCTGTCGGTGGCCCAGCGGTAGAGCCTTTCCATGCCGAGCTGGCCGCCAAGGCCGAGCAGCCCCGCGATGACGATGATGGCGGCGAGGGCGAAGGGGCGGGCTTTCACGCGGGAGAAGACCAGCCAGCCGCCGAGGATGATGAGTCCGGGGAGGAAGGCGGCTTGCTGGGCGTAGGTGCCGAGGCTGGCGGCGATGGCGGCGGTGACGAAGTAAGGGTTCCCGAAGTTGAAGTGGATAACGGAATCACCGAGGCCGAGGCGGCGGTTGCGCTCGCGGTGGAGGTGGGCGAAGAAAGAAAGGCTGTTGAGCGGGATGCGGTCGCTCAGTCCGTAGCTCTGGACGAACTGTAGGGGCAGGAACAGCAGGGGAAACCAGGTGATGAGTTTTGGCAGGGCGGTGTAGCGATCCCCATCCAGCCAGATGAGCACGCCTGTGATGGCGGTGAGGGCGATGCTGATGCGCCATGCGCGTGAGCAGGCGGTGGTGTTGAAATCCCAGCGGAAACGGATCCAGTTCGCACCCTCGACGATGAGCGCGACGATGAGGCCCATGAGCGGGCGGCCTGTCATGGCACCCCAGAAAAGGAGGGCTGCGCCGAGCAGGAGCCTGGGCGGGGGCTGGACGGTTTTTTCCATGGCGTTCATCTATGTCGCAGCGGAAAGCCCCGCAGGCAAGTGCATGAGATCCCGGGCGACGTGCCCGTTCTCCAGCCAGTGCCCGATGACACCCGGGGGCGACGGGCCGTTGCCGACGACGAGAGGCACGCAGGGTATGCCGGCCTTGATGAGCTTCCCGAGGAACTCCGAGCGGTGGCCGTCCCAGCCGTTGAGGATGATCAGGCAGGAGGTCATTTTCTCGCGGTGGCGGATGACGCTGGCGGCAAGCAGATCGAGGTGCTCATCGTCCTCCATGCCGACACCCGCCAGCACCTCAAGGAGTTTTTCCGCGCGCTCCATGCCGCGCCCGGCGGTGACGGTATGTGCCTCGCCGGCGATGAACATCAGGTCTAACAGCGATTCGCTCCTGTCCAGTCCGACGATGAAGGAAGCGGCGACCGAGACCATTTCCTCAAACACGCTCTCATCCGGAGACCCTGCGAATGTATCCAGAACCAAGGCGTAGCGGGGGAAGAAATTGTCCTCCAGCTCCTTGACCATGGGGCGGCCGGTGTGCGCCCAGCTTTTCCAATGGATCTGCCGCAACGGATCGCCGGGACGGTAATCGCGCAGGCCGACGAACTCGCCCGCGCTGCCGATCGCGTTGCTGGTCTCCTCGCCGCCGATGCGGAACGCGGCGGAGCCGGGCATGACGAACTGGGGCAGGCGGTGGCGTTTTGGCAGGACGACGAGGCGAGCCGGCTTTGTCTCTATGCTACGGCATTTCTGGAAAAATCCGAGCGGATCGGGAAGCAGTGCGCGCAGATCGCCCATGGGGATGATGCCGCGCCGGATGGGGGTGAGGTGCATCGCGACCTTGCGCCGCTCGCCCGGTGCCAGCTCCAGGGTTTCCTCCGATTCGGTCGCGCGGAAGCCGGCCTTGCGCGCCATCAGCCACTGCCAGCGGTAATAGACCATGGTGCGGTCAAAGAGGTTGCGCTCGTGCTCGCCGGGCTCGCTGACGGCTGCGAACTCACGCAGCCCCGGACGCGGATCCGGGCCTGTTTGCCCGAGCTTAGCCCCGCGCAGGGTGCGCCTGCCGGTGTTTTCAAGGCGCACCGTGTAGCGCAGCGGCTCGCCGGCGGTGGCGTGGCGCGGGAGATCGAGGCTGGCGGAAAGCTTGGCCCTGCGGAAAAGCACCCACACCAGGCTGATGGCGACCATGCCGAGGGAGAAACAGAAGATCTGGAAAATGGAATTCCGCGGCTGGCCCACGCTCATGAAGCTGCCGATGGAGACGATGACCATCGCGCCCGCACCGGCGGGGCGGATGCGCCTTCCGAACCAATGCTGCAAGGCCGCGCCGCGATGGTAGAAAAGGTGCAGGATGCGGAAGCGGGCGCTCATTTTCCTGAAAAAATCACTAGGCAGGAACCGGCACCCTGGCGATGAGATCGCGCACGACCTGACGCGCGTCCATCCCGGAGTATTTCGATTCCGGGGCCAGAACGAGGCGGTGGGCGATGACATCCTCGGCGACGGATTGGATCACTTCCGGAACGACGAACTCGCGCCCTTCGAAAAGGGAGATGACCTGCGAAACCTTCATCAGCGCGAGAGATGCGCGCGGGCTTGCGGCGAGCTGGATCTCCGGGATGCCGCGGGTGGCCGCCACCAGCGAGACCGCGTAATGTCGCAGCTCGTCGCTGAAACGGATTTTGCGGGAGGCGGAGGAAACGGAAAGCAACTCCTCGCGGGATAGCACCGGTTCCATCGAGTCCACCGGATGGCTCTCGCGCTGGTCGGCGAGAATCATCGCCTCGTCCTCCGCGCTGACGTAGCCGAGCTTGCACTGCATGGCGAAGCGATCCATCTGGGCCTCGGGCAGCGGATAGGTGCCGCGGAACTCGACCGGATTCTGGGTGGCGATCACGAAAAAGAGCCCGTCGAGATCGTGGCGCGTGCCCTCCACCGTCACCTGCCGCTCACCCATCGCCTCAAGCAGCGCGCTCTGGGTGCGCGGCGAGGCGCGGTTGATCTCGTCCGCCAGCAGGATATCGGTGAAGACGGGGCCCTTGTGGAAGCGGAATTCCTGGGTGCGCGGATCGAGGATGGAGACGCCGAGTATGTCCGAGGGGAGTAGGTCGGGGGTGAACTGCACCCGTTTGAACTCCGCGCCGCCGACCGATTTCGCGATCGCCTTGGCCAGCGTCGTTTTGCCTGTGCCGGGGTAGTCCTCCAGCAGCACGTGGCCGCCGGCGAACATGCAGGCAAGCACCCGGCGCACCGTTTCCTCCTGCCCCCGCACCACCGCGCACACCGCCCGCTCCAATTTGTTCGCCCGTTCCGTATCAATCATCCTTGGAGGGTATCTTCGTTGTTGCCCGCCGTGTTTCAACGTCCATCTTCGGGGAAATGAGCATCATCACGCAGCGCGGCGACGACGGGGAAACCGATCTCATGTTCGGGAGACGGATTGCCAAAACCTCACCGCGCTTCGCCGCGCTGGGCACGATCGACGAGCTCAACGCGGCCATCGGCCTCGCCCGCGCCGCAGATGGGAAACACACGGCCACCCTGGATCGCGTGCAGAACCTGCTTTTCGGGCTGATGGGGCAGCTTGCGTGCCTGCCGGAGGATCAGGGGAAATATCTGGAGAAGGGTTATTCGCACATCACTGAGGAGGATCTGGAATGGATCACGGAAACCGCGCAGGAGAAAGAGTCCGCAGGTGTGAGGTTCACCCATTGGGCGGTGCCTGGGGCGGAGGGTTCCATGGCGCGGGCGCACCTGGATTTCGCACGCACCGTCGCACGCCGGGCGGAGCGGGATGTTCTCGCTCTCCATGCGGGCGGCGGGGAAGTGCCTGAAACGGTCCGGCTTTTCCTGAACCGAATTTCCGACCTGATGTGGATCCTCGCCAGGGCGGATTGATTTCCGGAGAACCCGCTCCCGATGAGGTGACGTGAATCAAGTCCTCCCAATCTTCCTCAGGACCCTGATGGCGGGTATTGCCATGCCTGCCGGTGCTGCGCTGGCAACGGTGGATAGGATCAGGCGCCGCGGCGGCTGGAGGCAGGTTTCCTGCACTTCGTCACAGCGTTCGGGGAGGCGTGCTTCTGTCTGCGGTCGTCGGGTTGGCCGGTCGGATCGCTTGCCCAGAAAATGTCAGGGAGGCGATGATTTGACTTCTTTCGGCTGTCCGTATGATTAGAATTCGCAAGGCTTTCGCACGGAAGCCGTGAGACCAGATGGACGATGCACTGCAACAACTGATTCGGGATGCCTTCCGTGACAAGGCCACCGACGTGTTCCTGATCGAGGCGGAGCCGCCGCGCATCCGCCGCGAGGGCAAGGTCATAGAGCTGCACCCAGGGCCGGTCCCCCACGTCGTGATGCGGGATTTCTGGAACGAATGCGGTGCCGATCCCGGCTTGGAGAAAGAGGCGGACATTTCCTGGCAGCTCCCGGAGGGCAAACGCCTGCGTGTGAACCTCTACCATACGCTCGGCCGCCTCGCCGCCGTGATGCGTCCGATCCGCGATGACATCCCGGATCTCACCAACCTTGCGATGCCTGCCGATCTCCTCCAATCCTGGATGCGCCGCGCGAACGGCCTCATCCTCGTGACTGGCCCCACCGGTTCGGGGAAATCGACGACCGTCGCGGCCTGCCTCAACTGGGTCAACCGGAACCAGGCACGGCACATCGTGACACTGGAGGATCCCATCGAGTTCCTTTTCGAAAACGAGGAGTCCCTGTTCTCCCAGCGCGAGGTGAGGCTGGATTCGGAGAACTTCTCCAGCGGACTCCGTGCCGCAATGCGCCAGAGCCCGGATGTGCTGTTCATCGGCGAGATTCGCGATGCGGAGACGGCCCTGACTGCGCTGCATGCCTCGGAGACCGGCCACCTGGTGATCTCCACGATGCACAGCGGTGGCGTGGTGGAGACCATCGACCGCTTCACCCATCTGTTAGGCAGCGGGGTGGAGGGCGGGATGCACCTGCTTTCCAAGCAGCTTGTCGGCGTCATCTCCCAGCAGCTCCTCCCGAAGTATGGCGGCGGGCTTTTCCCGGC
The DNA here is from genome assembly GCA_017798145.1 of Akkermansiaceae bacterium. NCBI lineage: Bacteria > Pseudomonadati > Verrucomicrobiota > Verrucomicrobiia > Verrucomicrobiales > Akkermansiaceae > Akkermansiaceae bacterium. The sequence goes on from CP059069.1 coordinate 4,167,461, forward strand.
GCTCGAATATTTCCAGAACGAAGCGGCATCGCGGCGCTGGATCGCAGAGAAACGCCTCGCGGACCTGCAGGATCACATCAACAAATCCGACGGCACGGTGAATTGCTCGGCGCTCGATTATCTGGTTGCCTCCGTGAAACAGAATTACCTGGAGCTCGAGGTCGCGCGCGACGCTTGCCCCCGGCCGCAGGATCTCGACCGTGCAATGCGCGGCATCAGCTGACCCATCACCGACATGCCACGCGAAATCACCGAATACCTCAGGGAAACCGTCACCCGCGGCGGTTCCGACCTCCACCTCTGCGCATGGGCCCCGGCCTGCGCGAGGGTAAACGGCTCGCTTGTCGCCTTTGAAGACGAAGTGCTCTCCCCGGCGATCGTCAGGGATCTCATCATCGACACACTCAGCGAAGCGCAGCGTGCGACCTTGGAGGAGGAACTGGAACTCGATTACGCCCTGCAGGTGGAAGGTGTGGGGCGTTTCCGTGGCAATGTCCACATGGCGCGCGGTCATGCCGAAGCCGCCTTCCGCTTCATCAGCGAGGTGATCCCTGAGCTGGAAAACCTCGGCCATCATCCGGTGATCCACGATCTCTGCGGGATACGCAGCGGGCTTGTGCTCGTCACGGGCGTGACCGGCTCCGGGAAATCCACCACGCTGGCCTCGATGATCAAGCGCATCTCCGAGCAGCGCAGCGGAATCATCATCACGCTGGAGGATCCCATCGAATACCTTTTCCAGCACAGTGCATCGCTCATCAAGCAGCGCGAGATCGGCAACGACAGCCGCAGTTTCCCGAAAGCCCTCCGCCAGACCCTGCGGCAGGATCCGGATGTGATCGTGGTGTCCGAGCTACGCGATCTTGAAACAATCCGCATCGCGCTCACCGCTGCGGAAACCGGACACCTTGTGCTTGCCACGCTCCACACTCCGGACGCCCCGCAGACCATAGACCGGCTGGTTGACATTTTCCCCTCGGACCAACAGCCGCAGATCGTCACCCAGCTGGCGGGCGTGCTGGAGGGCATCATTTCCCAGCGGCTGCTGCCGCGCGCCGACGGGCAAGGCCGCATCCTCGCCTCCGAGGTGATGCGCCCCAGCTACGCGATCCGCACCTGCATCCGGGAACAGAAAATGGAGCAGGTCGTCGGCCTGATGGAGATCGGCTTCAAGGAGGGCAACCGCACCATAGACCAATCCATCAAGGCACTCTACGAGAACGGCCTGATCAGCCGCGAGGAAGCCGTGTTCAACGCCCGCGAAAGAAACCTTTTCGAAGAGAAACCCAAGCCGCAGAAACCGAAATCGATCTGGACCTAAGCCACCATGGAAGACATCAATCTCCGCTACATCCTGACCCGCGCGGGCGGGGTCATCCTCGTGATCGTCGTCGGGCTCTATGCGCTCGGATACGTGAAAAAGCGCAACAAGCAGGCGGCCATCGTCGCGGAGCTGAAATCCCTCAGCAGCGACAGTTCGTTCTTCCGGCAGTTCTATGCGGAGGATGCCAGGAAATCGCTGGTCAAGGCTGTCGGCCTGATCGCGGAGGCGAACAACCTCGGCCTGCCGCCGGAAACCTCGATCAACCGCGGCCTCGGCATCGAGGAGAAATACTTCGCGATGGACGGCGACAAGGAGGCTTCCCCGGTCAAGGAAACCCTGGTCCGCGAAACCTTGCGCGCGAACTACGAGAACTTCCGCAAGCTCGGCTACGAAGCTGATTTCCATACCCTCGACATGATGAAGCAAGGCGATCTGCCGCCCGTCCGCACCGGCCCGCAGGCGGGCGCGAAGGCGGAGGTCGGGACGATTATCGACCCGGCACTCTCGCCCGGCCTCGACAAGGTGATGGCGAACCTTGAGATCCGCCCGCCCAAGGAGAAAGGCCTGCCGCTCACGGATGTGGAGACCGCCACCGCCAAGCAGCTCGCCACAGCCCTGCGGGATGCGGGCATCATCGAGGAGGCTGCGGAAAAACGCATCATCGAAAGCCTGACTCCTCCCCCCCCCGGGCCATGAGGATGGGCTTGCTGGCTGCCGGGGTTTTTCCGGTGCTCGTCTCCTGCATCCCGCTTCCCGGGATGCCGTCGTTTTCCGGGAACCTCAGGAAACGTGATGTGGTTTATGTCCCGCAGGATTGGGCGAAGCAGCTCAAGGGGGATCTTTACCGACCGGCACTTCCCGGAAAGCTTCCCGGAGTGCTGCTCATCCATGGCGATGGCCGGGTGTCGGAAGACGGGCGCTGGCAGATGGCCGGAATCGCGGAAAAACTCGCCGATCGCGGATATGTCGTTTTCAATATCACCTACCGCATGGCTCCTGACTGGGAGTATCCGGCCCCGCTGCTGGATGCGAAGCAGGCGCTGAATTGGATGAGGGATCACGCCGATGAATATGGGATGGATGGGGAACGCATCGGCGCGTACGGATATTCCGCCGGGGGCTACGTCGCGCTTCTGACGGCATTTCGCGAAGATACGCGCATAGGTGCGGTTGTGGGGGGTGCATCACCTGTAGATCTAACATACTACGGGAACGGGAACCTGATCCGGGATTTCCTCGGCGGCTCACCTGGGGAGGTGCCGGAACGCTATCGCGAGGCCTCTCCGGTGGATCATGTGACAGCTAACAGCCCGCCGGTTTTCCTCTACCACGGGGAAAAGGACACCTTGGTGAATCCCGACCATACGCTGGAAATGCTCGTGGAGCTGAAGAAACACAGGGTGCCGCACGAGGTGCATTGGATCCCCGCCAAGGGTCATATCGCCGCGTTCCTCATGCCGGGCGGAGCTGTGGACGGGGCGATCGGCTTCCTGGATCGGCACCTGAAGTGAGTCCGCCGTGCAGCAAGTTTTCACCCATCATTCACGGAATTAGGCCATGCCCATTCGTCGTTGCCATGTTCAGGGGATTCCGCTTCACTGGCCGGATCATGGAAACGACCAAGAAAAGGATTGTATCGATATCAGTGGTGCAGGCGGGTTTGGTGATCGGAGGGCTCTATGGGGTGCTGGCCTTGTTCTTTTCGGTGTTCCTTGTGATTTTCGGGCTGATCGCGATGGTTGCCGGTGCGGGATCGAATGACGCTGCGGCAGCGCTTGGGGGAGGGGTCGGCATGATCGTCATCGCCGTCATACTACCGATTGTTTACGGTGCCTTGGGATTCGTTGCCGGGGTGATCATGGCCTTGGTTTACAACCTGATCGCCAAGATGACGGGAGGTCTTGAGATGACGGTCAAGCACGTGTAGCGAGGGATCGCGGCACGAAAAAGCCGGGCAGGTTACCCTGACCGGCTTTTTGAGAGGGGCGGCGACCGAAGATCGCCGCCACCTTTGAATTACATCATGCCGCCCATGCCGCCATGGTCGTGGCCGTGGCCGCCGCCGCCTTCTTCCTTCGCAGGGAGATCGGTGATGAGTGCCTCGGTGGTGAGGAGGAGTCCGGAAATGGACGCCGCGTTCTGGAGTGCGGAACGGGTGACCTTGGTCGGATCGACAACGCCGGAGGCGATGAGGTCTTCGTAGGAATCGGTTGCGACGTTGTAGCCGTGGCCTTTCTTGTTGGTCTTGACGTTCTCGACGATGAGCGCGCCTTCGCGGCCTGCGTTTGCGGCAAGCTGGCGGAGGGGAGCCTCGACCGCTTTTGCGACGATGCCCATGCCCGTTTTCTCGTCGAGGCTGGTTGCCGCGGAGAGGTAATCCCCTGCCTCACACGCTGCGAGAGCGCGGAGGAGAGCCGTGCCACCGCCTGGGACGATGCCTTCTTCCACCGCTGCGCGGGTGGCGTGAAGGGCGTCCTCGACGCGGGCTTTCTTCTCTTTCATCTCGGTCTCGGTGGCAGCCCCGACGTTGATGACGGCGACACCGCCTGCGAGTTTCGCAAGGCGCTCCTGGAGCTTCTCGGAATCGTAGTCGCTGGTGGTTTCCTCGATCTGACGGCGGATCTGGTTCACGCGGCCGGTGATGGCCTCGGAAGTTCCGCCGCCTTCGACGATGACGGTGGAGTCCTTGCTGATGGTGAGGCGCTTGGCTTCGCCGAGGTCGGTGAGTTCAACGGACTCCAGCTTGATGCCGAGGTCTTCGGTGATCACGCGGCCACCGGTGAGGATGGCGATGTCTTCGAGCATGGCCTTGCGGCGGTCGCCGAAGCCCGGTGCTTTCACAGCAGCAATGTTGAGGATGCCGCGGAGCTTATTGACCACGAGGGTCGCGAGGGCTTCGCCTTCGACGTCTTCCGCGATGATGATGAGCGGCTTGCCGGACTTGGCGACCTTCTCGAGGAGAGGGAGCATGTCCTTGAGCGAGCTGATCTTCTTCTCGTGGATGAGGATGAGCGCGTTATCGAAGGAAGCCTCCATGGTCTCCGGATCGGTGACGAAGTATGGGCTGAGGTAGCCTTTGTCGAACTGCATGCCTTCGACGACGTCGAGGGTGGTTTCGATGCCTTTGGCTTCCTCAACGGTGATGGTGCCGTCCTTGCCGACCTTGTCCATCGCTTCGGCGATGATGCCGCCGATTTCGGTGTCCCAGTTGGCGGAAACGGTTGCGACCTGGGCGATTTCCTTGGTGTCGGAGACAGTCTTGGAAATCTTCTTCAGTTCGGCGACGAGAGCCTCGGTGGCCTTCATGATGCCGCGCTGGAGCGAGATCGGGTTGGCACCGGCGGTGACGTTGCGGAGGCCTTCCTTGTAGATGGCTTCGGCAAGCACGGTTGCGGTCGTGGTTCCGTCACCTGCGATGTCGCTGGTCTTGGAGGAAACCTCACGGATGAGCTGTGCGCCCATGTTTTCGTAAGGGCACTCGAGTTCGATTTCCTTGGCAACGGAAACACCGTCCTTGGTGATCGTCGGGGAACCGAATTTCTTGTCGAGGATGACGTTGCGTCCGGCCGGCCCGAGGGTCGCCTTGACGGCACGTGCGAGTTTCTCAACACCGCGCAGGAGTGCCTGGCGTGCTGCTTCGTCGAATACTAGTTGTTTGGCCATAATGGGTAATAGTGATTTGTTATTGGTGATTGGATAATTTGGTGAAGAACATTTGGGCGAGCGGATACGGAATTTCCGAATACCTAATCCCCAATTCCAAATGTCCCTTCGCCGTTAGGCGACGATGCCGAGGATGTCGGACTCGGAGATGATGAGGACTTCGGCGCCGTCGAGCTTCACTTCGGTGCCGCCGTATTTGGAGATGAGCACCTTGTCGCCGACCTTGACGGAGAAGGCGATGTCGTTGCCCTTTTCGTCCTTGCCGCCTGTTCCGAGGCTGAGGACTTCAGCTTCCTGCGGTTTTTCCTTCGCGGTGTCGGGAAGGACGATTCCGCCTGCGCTGATCGCGTCGGCTTCGAGGCGTTTTACGAGGACACGTTGTCCGAGTGGTTTGATGCTTGCCATGTTTTTCGTTTGGTTTGTTGGTTGCTTGTTTGGTTTGAGAAGCCACGCCCACACATGGTGGGAGTGGAAATTTTAGTTAATCGACGACTTCAGCATCGACGACCTTGCCCTTGGCTTTCTTGGGTTCGGAGGATTCGCCGGAAGCTTCGGATGGCTCGGCGTCGGGTTCCGCGCCCATGGCGGCTCCGGCCTGTTGGGCGGCGGCGGCGAGGGCTTGGAGCTGGGATTCGAGTTCCGAGGATGCGGAGTTGATCTTGTCCAGGTCGTCGCTGGTGATCGCGTCGCGGACGGCCTTGACCTTTTCCTCAAGGGTGGACTTGAGTTCGGCGGGAGCCTTGTCGCCGAGTTCCTCGAGTTGTTTCTCGACGTTGAATGCGAGATTCTCGGCCTTGTTGACGGCATCGACTTTCTCGACGCGCTTGCGGTCTTCCTCGGCGTGGGCCTCGGCATCGGCCTTGGCTTTTGCGATCTCTTCCTCGGAGAGTCCGGAGGATCCCTGGATGGAGATTTTCTGTTCCTTGCCGGATTGTTTGTCCTTGGCGGAGACGTGGAGGATGCCGTTGGCGTCGATGTCGAAGGTGACTTCGATCTGCGGCTCGCCGCGGCGTGCGGGGGCGATGCCGTCGAGCTTGAAGTTTCCGAGCAGCTTGTTGTCGGCGAACATCGGGCGCTCTCCCTGGGAGATGCGGATGTCAACGGCGGGCTGGTTGTCGGAAGCGGTGGAGAAGGTTTGGGATTTCTTGGTCGGGATCGCGGTGTTGCGCTCGATCATCGGGGTGGCGCGGGAGCCTTCGGTTTCGATGGAGAGCGTGAGCGGGGTGACGTCCAGGAGGAGGACGTCCTTCACGTCACCGCGAAGCACGCCGCCCTGGATGGCCGCGCCGATGGCGACGACTTCGTCGGGGTTGACTCCCTGGTGAGGGGTCTGTCCGGCGAGTTCCTTGGCAATTTCGACGACTTTCGGCATGCGGGTCATGCCGCCGACGAGGACGAGCTCGTTGATTTCGGATGCGGAAACGCCAGCTTCCTTGAGGCAGTCGATGACCGGCTTCTTGGTGCGGGCGAAGAGCTTGTCTGTGAGTTGCTCCAGCTTGGAGCGGGAAAGGGTGAGCTGGATGTGTTTCGGCCCGTTCTGGTCTGCGGTGATGAAGGGGAGGTTGATGTCGTAGGACTGGCTGGACGAGAGTGCGATCTTGGCTTTCTCGGCCTCCTCCTTGATGCGTTGGAGTGCGTCTGCCTGGTTGGAGAGATCGACCCCCTGGTCTTTCTTGAATTCCGCGACGATGTATTCGATGAGTGCGTTGTCCCAATCGTCGCCACCGAGCTGGGTGTCGCCATCGGTTGCGAGCACTTCGAAAACGCCGTCGCCGATATCGAGGACGGAGATGTCGAAGGTTCCGCCGCCGAGGTCATACACGGCGATTTTCTCGTCCTTTTTCTTGTCGAGGCCGTATGCAAGGGCAGCGGCGGTGGGCTCGTTGATGATGCGGAGGACTTCGAGGCCGGCGATCTCACCGGCGGCCTTGGTGGCGTTGCGCTGGGAGTCGTTGAAGTATGCGGGGACGGTGATGACCGCCTGGGTGACTTTCTCGCCGAGCTTTGCTTCGGCGTCGGCTTTCAGTTTGCCGAGAACCATTCCCGCGATTTCCTGCGGGGAGTAGGTTTTGGTCTCGCCGGCGACCTCGACCTGGATGTGGGCGTCGCCATTGGAGGCGGCGACGATCTTGTAAGGCATGCGTTTGTCGGCCTCGGTGAGCTCGGAAAACTTGCGGCCGATGAGGCGTTTTGCGGAGAAGATCGTGTTTTTCGGGTTGGTGACGGCCTGGCGTTTGGCTGCCTGGCCGACGAGGCGCTCGCCGTTCTTCGCAAAGGCGACGACGGATGGCGTGGTGCGGGCACCTTCGGAGTTTTCAAGAACGGTTGGCTCGCCGCCGTCCATGATGGACATACAGGAGTTGGTGGTGCCGAGGTCGATTCCTAGAATTTTTGACATGATATTAAATGGTGGTGTTGCTGCGTGACCAATTGCAGGCCGCGTGCCGGATGGTTTCTGATTCTGTTAAGTCTTGGTATTCAGCGGTTTGTGGCAATTGGGCGGTTTTGCGGGCGTAGAGGATAGGGACAGGATGGCGCGACTTGATGGGGCATTATGTCGCAGTGCGACAAGGGGGTGGCATTTCCTTTGACAGTCCGGATGCGCTCACGAAGATATTCACCTATGAATAGAGTGATCGTTGCCTTGTCCCTCGCATGTCTTGTTTCCGTGGCGACCGCGGAGCCCCCAATGAATGTTTTGAGTGATGCCGAGAAGGAGGCTGGGTGGGTGCTGCTTTTCGATGGTGAGGATGCTTCGGAGCATTTCCGTGGCTACAGGAAGGATGTATTGCCCGCCGCATGGACGGTGGAGGGCGGCGAGTTTTCCCAGAAGGGCAGGGGAGGGGATGTCATCACCAGGGAGAAGTATGAGAGCTTTGAGTTATCCATCGACTGGAAGATCGGGGAAAAAGGGAACTCCGGGATCATGTTCAAGGTGCTGGAGACCGACGGCCCGCCCTACAAGACGGGGCCGGAGGCGCAGATCCAGGATAATGCGATGGGAAGCGATCCACAGAAATCCGGCTGGATGTACGGGCTTTATGCGGCGGATAAGGATACGACGAAGCCAGTGGGGGAGTGGAACAGCTTTGTCCTGAAATGCCAGAAAACGCCTGCCGGGACTTACAAGTGCGAGCACTGGATGAACGGCGAGAAATACGTTGAGTATGAGATCGGATCGGATGACTGGAAGGCGAAAGTGGCGGCATCGAAATTCGCTAAGTGGGAGGGATTTGGAACGGCGGATGCGGGTCATATCTGTTTGCAGGATCACGGGAATCCGGTTTCTTTCCGGAATATCAAGATCAGGGTGCTGGAGCCTCTGAAGTAGCGGACTTGCCATGCGGGATTCGGGATTTAGTTTTAGCCCATGGATACGTTACCCATGGAAACCCCGCTCCCGGCAAAGAAAGGCAGGCCATCCTGCCTGCTAATCGCAGCCATCGTCTTTGTGCTGCTGATTGTCTCGGTGGCCGGTGCGTATTTTTGGTACAATCGCCCGATCAAGCCCGTGGAGCTGAGCGCGCAGGAAACGCAGGCGCTGGAGCAGAAGATTGAGAGCATGGAGGCGGCTCCAGACGAGCCGGACTATCAGCCGGGCTCCAAGGAAATCGTCATCACCGAGCGCGAGCTGAACGGGCTGCTGGCGCAGAACACGGATCTGGGTGATAAGCTGAAATTCACCCTGGCGACTGATGAGATCCACGCCCGGATCGAGACCGACCTGGATGAGGGGATGCCGGTGGTCGGCGGGAAAAAGCTGAAGGCGAAGGCAAGGTTCCTGGTTGGCGATGCGGACGGGAAGCCCTCGCTCATGCTCGATGACCTGACGGTCTGGGGCGCATCGCTTCCGAACGATTGGCTCGGGGGCATGAAGGGCAAGGATCTGCTGGCCGAGCTTTTCGGAGGCGGGAAAATCAGCGGGATCGAGGAACTGCGGATCGAGCGGGGGCGGCTGGTGATCAGGCTGGCGGAGTGATTTTCCCCACCTCCTCCGCGATGATGCTGAGGCCGTCGCGGACAGTTGCTTCATCCATCGCGAAGGAGACCCGGAGGCACTCGTTGCGGTGCGGCCACTCCCCGTCGCCGCAGCCGAAGAAGAAATGCTCGCCCGGGATGACGAGCACCTGCCTCGCCTTGAGCCTGGAATAGAGTTCCGCGGAGGTGATGGGCAGTCCCGGGAACCAGAGCCAGAGGAAGAGCGCGCCTTCGCTGCGGTGCATGTGCCATGGGAAACGCGTGCCGAAGATTTCCCGTGCGGCAGCCTGGGCAACGGCGGATTTCTGTTTGTAGAACGGCTGGATGACCTCGCGGCTGAGGCGCAGGATTTCCCCGGAGCTGATGAGCGGCAGGGTGATCTGCTGGCCTATGCTCGGGTTGGCGAGGCCGGTGATGGCGGTCATTGAGGAGATCGCGCGGATGATCTCCGGGGCTGCGACCACGATGCCCGTACGGGTGCCGGGTAGGCCGAGTTTTGATAGGCTCAGGGTCAGGATGATGTGCCCGTCCCAGATCGGCTTTGCCTCGGTGAAGATAATCCCCGGAAACGGGGCGCCGTAGGCGTTGTCGATGATGAGCGGGATGCCCTTTTGCCTGGCGATTTCCGAAAGATGTTTCACCTCATCATCCGTCAAAACGTTGCCAGTGGGGTTGGTGGGGCGGGATACGCAGATGGCAGCCACATCGTCGGCGACCTCCATGTTCCCGAAGTCGATGTGGTATTTGAATTCGTTGGCTCCGGTGTGCTCGATCTCCGGGCGGAAGGAACGGAACATTTCCGGATCGAGTCCCTGGGCGGCGTAGCCGATGTATTCCGGGACCAAGGGGAAGAGGATCTTGCGCTTTGACCCGTCCGGCATGTCGCCGGCGAGGAGGTTGAAGAGGTAGAAAAACGCGGTTTGCCCGCCGCTGGTGATGGCGATGTTTTTTTCCCAGACATCCCAGCCGAAGGAATCGCGGAGCAGATCCGCGATGGCCTGGATGAAGGCGGGGTTGCCCTGCGGAGCATCGTAGGTGGTGAGCATCTTCCGAGAATCCACTTCGCTCTCGGAAATTTCGCGCAGCCGCTGTTGCCAGATTGCGTTGATTTCCGCGATCTGGGCAGGCTGCCCGCCACCCAGCATTTTCAGGTCGGGGCCTGCGCTCGCGAGGGCGTGGCCGAGGTCGTCCATCAGGTCGCCGATGCCGCTGCCGCCCGCCAGGCCTTGGCCGATCTTGGAGAAGGTGAAATCCATCGGAGCCATCCTAGTGCCAAGTGCGGCGGATTGGAATGCGAATTAGCCTGACTCATCAATTTAGCGCTGCATTTTTGCTGGTTCGGATGCCTGTGGCATGTAGAAAAAGCAAAATGAAAAAAGATGCTCTTAGGCTGGGTGCCATGCTGGCGGTGCTGGTGGCAAACTGCATGGCCGGGGAGGTGCGGGATTGGACGAGCAAGGATGGGCGCACGATCAGGGGCGAACTCATCGGGCTGAATGCGGACGGCGTGAAGCTGAAGCTGGCAGGCGGAAAGGTGGTGGATGTGCCATACGGGATGCTCTCCGCTCAGGATGCCGCCCATGCACAGGAAGCAGGTGCGGAGATCATTCCGGATTGGAATGGCTGGCCCAAGGAACTGCGGATGAATCTCAGTGATGTCAGGATCACCGTGGATGAGGAGCGGTCCAAGAACGGCCTGACATATTACCTGACGGAGCATTTCGAGCTGAAATCCGAGGTGGAGCTCGGCTCCCAGGTGCGGCTGGATGTGGGGCGCATCTTCGAGCTTACCCACCGGCTGATGCAGGCCTCGCCGTGGGGCATCATGGCCAGCCCCGATGGCGGGCGTTTCAAGGCCGAGCTTTACAAGACGCGCCAGAGCTACGTCGCGGCCGGAGCGCCGACGTGGTCGGGTGGCGTTTACATGGGCGACAGGAAAGTTTTCATGGTTCCCGTCGAGTCGCTGGGTTTGACGGATTCGAAGAGCGGCTACCGGCGCAACGAGGATTTTTCGCTGGATACGGTGGTGCATGAAATCACCCATATGCTGATGGCCGATGCACTCCAATATCTTCCCATCGCGGTTACGGAGGGCATCGCGGAATACATCAGCCACATCCCCTTGAGCCTTGGCGCGTTCAAGCCGCCCAGTGTCCTGGGGAAAATCAAGGATGCTTCCAAAAGGAGAAAGCCATTGGCGTTTGAGACGCTTCTCGGGATGACCGCCAGCCAGTGGGCGGGGACAAAGCCGGTGCCGAGGGCGCCGGGCGGCACCGGCCCATCGCAGCAGCCGGTCGATCCCCATTCAAAGTCCGAGCAGTACCATGGCAGCCTTCTCCTCGCCTATCACCTGATGCATGGCCTTGATGGGGGGGAGCCTCACAGGCTGCGGAAGCTCGTTTACAGGGCACATGCGAAGGCGAAAAAGCGTGAGGCCCAGTTCAGGCAATACGACGACGATTTTGCGGTTTACGAGAAGGCCATCGCGGAGTTCATGAAGCTTCCCGGGGTGAAGGATATGGGAGAGGAAGGTTTCACCTATCCGGCGGATCTGACTCCGCCTGAAGCCCCTGAATTGCCCTTCGGTGAGGAGACCGATGAGGAAATGGAACTTTGGGATATGGATGTGATTTTCTCAGGAGAAAGCCCGGCTGCGTTCGCGAGGGAGATGGCCGAGAAGCTGGAGGCCGCGGGAATCAGCCTGCATGCGGGATTGTAGCCTTGCCATCGCGCCGCGCTTGCAAACCGCCTCCACTCCCGGCAGCTTCGCCTGGCTATGGGATTTGATTTCGATACGGTGATCGCGAGGCAAGGGACGGGCTGCATCAAGTACGACCGCAGGCCGGAGCTCGATCCGTTCTGGGTGGCGGACATGGATTTCGCATCGGCTCCGGCGATCCTAAATGCCCTGCACAGGCGGGTGGATCATGGTGTGTTCGGATATGCGCAGGCACATCCCGGCCTGGTGGATGCGGTGCGCGCCTACCTGGAAACCCGCAGGCAGGTCTCCCTTGACGAGGATCACCTGATCCACCTTGGGGGCTTGGTTCCGGCTCTTTCCCTTGCCGCCCGGGCGTTCTGTGGAAGCGGCGATGAGGTGATGACCTGCATCCCGGTCTATTATCCGTTCCTCAATGTGCACAAGGATGCGGGCGCGCGGCTGCTGACGGTGGATCATGTTTTCGAAAACGGGCGCTGGGTGTTCGACTGGGCGAGGATGGAGTCCTCGGTAACCGATAGGACAAAGGTTTTCCTGCTTTGCAATCCACAGAATCCGCTCGGCCGAGTATTCACCGAGGAGGAGATCGTACGAGTTGCCGAATTTTGCGAAAGGCACGGGCTGGTTCTGGTTTCGGATGAAATCCACTGCGATCTGATTCTCGACGAGGCGACCACCCCGCATTTCTCTGCGCTCCAGCTCCCGGAAAATCTCGCCAAGCGCACCATCACCCTGCTTTCCCCGAGCAAGACCTGGAACATCGCCGGGTTGGGCTATGCCTTTGCGATCATCCCCGACGACTCGGTGAGGAGGAAATTTTCCGCCGCGAAAGGCCATACTCTTGCCGAGATCAACGCGCTCTCCTATCACGCCGCTGAGGCCGCCTACAAGGATGCCGAGCCGTGGAGGAGGGAACTCATCGGCTACCTCAAGGCCAACCGCGACGAGCTTGTCAGGTTCATCACCGAGGAGTGCGATGGGCTCTCCATCATCGCCCCGGAAGCGACCTACCTCGCATGGATCGACGCACGCCAGCTGGGTGTGGAACATCCTGCGAGTTTTTTCGAGAAGGAAGCCGGATTGTTCCTCTCCGACGGAGCGGCCTTCGGCTGGTCGGGATACGTGCGCTTCAACTTCGCCTGCCCGAGGCAACGGATGCTGGAGGGGCTTGGGAAAATGAAAGCCGCGATCGGGAAAATTTCCCCTGGGTAGGGCTGGGCGGACCACCGACTCCGGTCGTGCCGGAAAAAGTCCTGTATTTTTTGGATGCGCATCCCACACTGGGGGCATGGATCTGGCTGCGACTTCGGAGGAGCTCTTGCACGAGGGCGCGCAGGTTGATGAGGATGCGCCGAGGGTGGAGATGGCCACCATGGATGACCTGCCGGCCTTGACCGAGCTGGTGATGGAGCTTTTCTCCATGTCTGACGGTGATTTCCAGCCCGACCGCGAGGTGCAGGAACGCGGGCTGCGGCTGATCCTTGAGCAGCCGAGCCGGGGGCGAATCGCCGTGGTGAGGAACAACGACCAGATCTTCGGCATGGTGAACATGCTGTTCACGATCTCAACCGCGCGCGGCGGCTTCGTGATCCTGATGGAGGATGTGGTGATTCATCCGCATCACCGTGGACAGGGCTACGGCACCATGCTGCTCGACCACGTGGTCGAGTATGCGAAGCAGAAGGACTTCCTCCGCATCACTCTCCTGACAGACAAGATCAGCGCCGAGAGCCAGGAATTCTTCAGGAAACAGGGCTTCGAATACTCGAACATGATCCCGATGCGGCGGCTGATCGGGTGACTTGCCGGTATATCAGGGATTGGATTCCAGTAGGTAGAAGGCTTTGTTGTCCGGGGAAGTGAAGCGGAACTCGAGTTTCCCTGCTGGATTGATTAGGGTTTGCGGAGCGCTCATGGGAAACGCTGTGAATGATGTAAGGTTGCTGGATTTCCTAACTCCGATCGTGAGGGTAAATTCACCCGTAGTGGGATTGCGTGCAAGCAATGGGCTGGGGACATGCAGTGCACCGAGCTGTGATTGGGTGAAAAGCCCAGCCGCATTACTGCCGGACATCAGGCTGGCGACGAGGTCCGGCTGCGCGATGGCGTAATCAAAGCCAAGCTCACGCAGTTGGTATTCTGCCAAATCACTCAGTCCATCGTTATCAGAATCCACAGTGGCGGAGAGGACCAAAGAATTGGCCTTGAGGGGGATGCTGACAGTCCCCAAGGCACTTGTGTAAGCAAGCGTGGCGGTTTTTGCTCCGGCGGTGCTAGCGCTGAAACGCAGAATCATCTGAACTGCGGGCGCCAATGGCTGGAGGGTCGCAGGTGTGGTTGCGACGAGCGAAAATGCTGCCGCATCTGGGCCAGAAATCGTGGCAGAACAGCCTGTGAGCGGGCTGGTGCCGGGATTGGAGACGAAAAATGTCAGATCAGCCGTGGTTCCGGAGATCACAGTCCCAAAGTCGCGGCTTTCCCCGCTGAGTATGGGATTACTCTCAGGCTGGGACAGCAGAAGTTGAGGGGTGAGCAGCAGGTCGTCATCAAGGATCTCTATCGAAGTAGTGCTGGGCGCGCCTGTGGCCGTGGTGGCATCGACTGGCACCAGCTCTAGCACAATGGATTCTGCCGATTCATGAATCGAGTCATTCAGGACCGCGAGTGGGACGATGAGCTCTGTATCTCCCGAGGGTATGGTGTGGACAACATCAGGAAGGGTGAAGTCGGAACTACCGCTGGCAGTGCTGGCAGAAGACACATCGATCTTGAATTGGGAGGGAATGTCCGTTTGTCCGTTGCGCTGGATGCGTAGCTCGACGTTGCCAGTGTTTTCCGGAACGCTGACGGGTAGGTTTTGGAAGGAAATCACAGGATGGTCGGGATCGTCATTCAAGAGTGTGACTTTTGCCGAAAAGGTGGAGATTTGCAGTCCAAAGGCGAGGGAGAGATCGATGTAAAATGACTCGTTCGGCTCAAACGTCCGATCCCCGAGGATATTGACAGAGTAGGTTGCTGCAGTGGATCCCGGGGGGAAGTCGATCACGCTTTCGTCAGATTTGAAATCCTCGTCGGCGATAGCTGAGTCACTGCGGGTGCTGCAGGTAATGTGACTGCGGAGTTTGCTGGCGATGGAGAGGTTGAGGGTGAGATTGAGCGTCTGGAAATCGTCGCCTTCCGAGAGAGTTGCATCGGCGAGGGAGACACTGGGAAATGGGTCGTTGTTTTTGATTCTGACGGTGAAAGTATTATTCGCACCTATGCCTATGCCGCCCGCCTCCACGAGAGTGAGGGCGAAGGACTCTCTGTCTTCATGAAACGGGTCGTCAACAATGGTGTAAGTTACGGATTGGGTGAGCACACCGGGCAGGAAGGTGAGAGTGGTGGAATTGGCACCGAGGTAGTCGCTGCCACGGGTGGAGTTGATGTCAAGCGCGAGGACTTTGACCTCCACCGTGCCGACTCCGCTACTGCGCTGCACGGTGGCGGTGATGGTGCCCACATCTTCGTCAACCAGCACACCGGAAGCCGTGAAAGTGACGACTTGGGCGGGCAAGGTATCGTCGTTGAGGACGGTTCCGATGGCAGGCGAGGAGTTGATGGTTTCAAATACACCGGGGTTGGCAGTGGTGAGTTCCAGGGTGGTGCTGAGCGAGAATGTTTCATCCGGCTCGTAGGCATTGTCGCCACGGATCGGCACTTGGATTTGAAAGACAGAAGGCGAGACGCTGACAACGCTTGGCGTTCCTGTGTCCGTAAAGTCGGTGGGATTTACCCCAGTTCCGGTGACTACGGCGGCTTGGCGGGCGATGCGTTCACATGGCCGTGAGAGCGCGGCGGTAAAGGTGGCGATGGGGGTGGCACCTTCGTTTCCTTCCAAAATCGTGACGGGCGTGATGGCAATGGTGGGAGAGGCATCGTCATCGATCAGATTGCCGATCTTGGGAGTTGTATCGGCAGAACTTCCGTTAGATGGTTCGCTTAGCGAGATGCTGATGGACTCGGTCTGTGGTTCATCGATGTCGTCCTGGAGGGCGTTAAGAGTGATGGTTCGCGATGTTTGGCCGTGGGCGAAATTGACGGTGCCATCGGGTAGATCGGTGCCAGTCAGCGACCAATCGCTGCCTGGGGTGGCGGTGGCGCTCAGCGGTGAGGTGATGACCCGTACGGAGGTGGCGCCATTGCTGCCATTGATTCGATTGATTTGGAGGATGGCGCTTTGGCCCTCTGCGGCGGATATAGGATTGTTGGTGAGGACGAAACGGCCGGAGCTAGGAACCTGAGCGGGCAGCGAAACGGGGCTGCAGTGGGGGCCGGCGGGAAGGCTTGAGCTTGTGGCGATGGCGGTGATCAGTTGGCCAGATGAAGTGCCGGGGAGAGTGGCTGATAGGGTGGCGTTGCCATTGGCAGCCGTAGTGACCGTTTGGCTACCTAACAGATCCCGGGGGCCGGGATTGATCACACCACTGCGGTCGCTGAAGAAATAGATGGTGAATGTTTGGTTAGGGAGGCTGTTAAAGCTGCCTTGGACGAGCGTGGAACTGGTGCTGGGGCGGTAGACGGACGTCAGCACAGGGGCGTTTAGCAGTGCATTCGGGCCGCTATCGGGATCGAGGTTGTCGTTCGGGGCATTGGCGGTGGTGGTCGGCGTGGGCGCCAGCAGGATCGGTGGGCCGCCGAGGATGCCGGTTATGGAGTTCTGGGAAACATCCGCATAGGTATCGAAGGCAGGAATGGAGCGCAGGCCGGGGGCGGTTGCCGTGTAGGGCGTAGAGGATGTGAGCGTGATGCCAGCAGAGGCACAGTTTCTCAGAATGTTATCTCGGCAAGTGATGGGCGCAGATGATGTGATATCGATGCCTCTTCCGGGAAATGTTTCGATCCCCGCCGGGCTTATGCCGATCTGATTGGCGGTGATTTCCACTGCTGGAACGGTGTTGTTCGCGTGGGAGAAGATTTGAATGGCAGAGCCTTGGCAATGGAAGAAGTTCGAGGAGATACGAGTGCTGAGATCATCCTGCGTGCTATAGAGGTCGTCATAGGTGATGCCGACTCCAGAGAGGGCGTTGGGGGTTCCGTTTTTTAGGAATCCGAAAACATTGCCGAGGATGTCGCAACCTACCGGTTTTGGAAAGCAAACGATGCCCCGCGTCGCTCCAGCGAAGTAGTTGCTTTGCGCAGGGGTAGTTCCTCCGACCCGGGTGGCTCCCACATTCAGGAAAAGATGGGTTTGGTTGGGAGGTGCCTCTCCCGGGAGAAATACAGCTCCGGTTCCGTCAGCAGATATCCCGAAGTGGTTGTTTTCGATGATGGCATTGTATGAATTGATGAGTATGGGAGCAGCGAGAACATTGCGGAAGGTGTCGCCGGGTTGGCCGAGGCGGAAACGGCGGGCATTGCTGGTAATGCCGGTGCCGTTGCCGCTGGCGACCAAGATCCCATTAGGGGGCAGGTAACGACCGTTGCTTGCGACGCCGATATGGCAGTTGAAGATGGAGGTATCGGATGCATCCACCTGAATGCAGGAAGTGCCGGTGGCGGTGTAGGCGATGCGAAGACCGCGGATGGTGGATCCAGCGGCACCGGCACTCAGACGAAGTAAGGATGTGCTGTTGCCGTTGCCGAGAATGGTGAACCCAGGGGTGGTGGGGGCGCTTCCCAGGCCTGCATCACCGACGAGATCCACGGTATCAGTTATGACTGGAAGCGCATTGGAGTCGGTGATGAAAATCTGCCGTGTGTCGCACCGGATCTGATCGGGGCCTGGTCGAGCATTTGCATCGGAAATCGCCTGACGCAAAGAGCCAGCTCCGGAATCATTGGCATTGTTCACCAAGAAGGTAGTCGCGCTGGCATTGGCGGAGATAAGAACCGCCAGAATGATGTTGGAGCGAAGAAACATCTCGCCATCTTCCCAGAAGCAGCGAATTTGGAAAATACGTCTTAGGGCGTAGTTTGGTCGGTAATTGCTTCTATGGCGATGAGGCTGGCTGCGCCTCGCTTTTCGACGCTGAGTTTTTCGAAGACATGCTCCATGTGTTTTTTTACCGTGCTTACAGTGATGTTAAGAATGATGGCGGCTTCGGAATTTGATTTTCCCTGAGCGACCCACAGCAGGACTTCGGCTTCCTTGCGGGTGAGTCCGAGATTGATCAATGGCTTTGGATCGGAAAAGTCCGGCAGGGCGCGGACCGGTTTGTAGCCTTGTATGTGAGTGAGTGCCTGATGGGCGAGGTTTTCCTGCGATGGGCAGGATGGGTCTGAGCGGAGAAGTCTGCGTATGAGCTCCTCAGCTGCTTTGAGATCCGTCACATCATGGTGGACGACGGTGACTTCATGGAGTGATCCGTCCGAGTTTTTTACCGGGTAAAGTGTACCGCCTATCCAGCGGACGGAGGTTTCTCTGCCGCGCACAGGAAAAGGCAGTGGGGGGATTGTGACGACGTTTCCCTCGAAAGCGCTGAGAATGAGTTTGTCCGCCCCGCAGGTTTTGAAGTTCGCGTCCTTGAGTATGTTGAATGCGTAGGCTTCTTCGTCGGTGTAGCCGAATAGAAGTGACCAGGCTTTGTTGAAGCGAATTGTTTGGCCTGAAGGGTCGAACGCCTGGGTGCTGATCGGACTGTGATGGAAAAAGGCATCCCATGCAAAATCGGTGGTATCGGATCTCAGGATATGTCTCACGTGATACGGATTACATTTCTACGCGTAAAATGTCCGAATTGGGAATGATGTCGAGGGTGAAAGCGGAATGCTTCCAATGGGAGGAGACCATTTCTCTACGGGAAATGCTTGTTGAGAATGGGGGTGAGGATAGGCTCGATGGAGCTATTCCTGATGACAAATCGCAGGGACTTCACAGCAACGGGGATGTGCTGGCGGTACCAGTCATCGCCCTTGTTCGTGAGGATGTTGCCAAACGCCCCCAAGGCCTGCATCAGGCGCTGCGCTGCGCATTTGTGGAACAGGGATGTCTCCGGGCGCTCGTCGGAAATGTCCTCCCAGAGATCCAGGAGTTGTTCGCGCTCGTCCCCGGAGTGGTCCATGTAGGGATCGAAAATGAGCGAGGCGAGGTCGTATTCCTGGCGTCCCCGGCGTAGCCCTTGGAAGTCGATCATGTAAAGCTTGCCGTCCTTGATGAGGAGGTTCTGGGATTGGAAATCACGATGGACGAGGTGCTTGTGGGATGCGCCCAGCTTGGCGGCCATCTCGGTGAAGGCCTCGTTTTTCTCCAGCGCGACCGGACTTTCTCCAAGGAAATCCTCGATGAAGTGGTCGAAGAAATACCGTTGCTCCCAGCGGTAGAGATCCGCATCGAAGGGCGGCATGAGTTCCAGGTCGGCAGGCACCTTCGCGTAGAAAAGCCGATCCACCTGCTCCAGAGCGGAGCGGTAGAAGGGGAGGCGCTCCTTGAACGGCCTGTCCTTCAAGGAAAGCAGGTCCACATCCCCCAAATCCTCGACGAGCGCGACGTTGTGCTGGGAGCGGTCGTAAAGGATTTCCGGCACATTGAAGCGCGCATTTATGAGGAACTCCGCGATCGGGACGAACTGCTCATTGTCCTCCCGCTCGTCGGTCCAGTGGATGCCGATGAAATCGTCGTGCACGGGTGTTTTCACCCTCACGATGGTGCGCCCGGATGCCCCCCGCTTGATCGGGATCATGGTGATAGGCGTGGTGGGATCGACCTCCAGGTATTGCCTTGCGGTGGATAGGATGGCTTCGGTGGACATGGGCGGCGGAATCCAACACGGGATCTTTGCTTTATGGAAGAGGAAAGGCAGGCATGGAAAGCAAAGGATTGCCCGGCCAAGATGGGATTGACGCGGCGGGGGATGGCGGGTTTGATTCGCGCCCCGCTCCCGGGCGGCCTACCCATGGATTATTCAGCGAAAATAGCGCGCCACGTGGCCTCGATCCCGAGATCCGGGATCCGGGATTTCTTCGATCTCGTCATCGGTCGCGACGACGTGATCTCCCTGGGCGTGGGCGAGCCGGACTTCGTCACCCCCTGGCACATCCGGGAGGCTGCGATCTATTCGCTCGAAAAAGGCCAGACCACCTACACCGCCAACCTCGGCCTCCTGAGCCTGCGGAAATCCATTTCCAAATACGTCGGCGGATTCTTCGATGTGGACTACGACCCCGCGAAGGAAGTGCTCGTGACGGTCGGTGTCTCGGAAGCCATCGACATCGCACTCCGCGCACTGCTGAACCCCGGCGACGAGGTGATCTACCACGAGCCCTGCTACGTTTCCTACTCGCCGAGCATCGTCATGGCCCACGGGGTCGCAGTTTCCGTGGAGACGACCAAGGAGGATGGCTTTTCCCTGAAGCCCGGTGCGCTCGAAAAAGCGATTACGCCGAGGAGCCGGGTGCTGATGCTGAATTTCCCGACCAACCCGACCGGAGCCGTGGCCTCCAACGAGGATCTGGAGGGGATTGCGAAACTGGCCGTGAAGCACGATCTCATCGTCCTGGCGGATGAGATCTATTCGGAGCTACGCTACGACGGGATCAGGCACGTTTCCATCGCCTCGCTTCCGGGGATGAAGGAACGCACCATCCTCATGCATGGCTTTTCGAAAGCCTTCGCGATGACAGGCTTTCGACTCGGCTATGCCTGCGCACCACAGCCCATCATCGAGGCGATGATGAAAATTCACCAATACTCCATGCTCTGCGCCCCGATCATGAGCCAGAACGCGGCCATCGAGGCGCTGGAAAACGGAACCCCTGCCATGGAGAAAATGAAGGACAGCTACCACCAGAGACGAGATTTCCTGGTGAAGCGACTCAACGAGATCGGCCTCGGATGCCACACCCCCGGCGGCGCGTTCTACGTGTTCCCGGACATCCGCAGCACTGGCCTGTCCTCAAGGGATTTCGCCATGCGCCTGCTCGAACAGGAAAGCGTCGCCGCCGTCCCCGGCGGAGCCTTCGGGCCAAGCGGCGAGGGCTTCCTCCGCTGCTGCTATGCGACCGGCATGGAGGATCTCCGCACGGCGATGGACCGCATGGGGCGCTTCGTCTCGAAACTTTGAATTCCTAATCTTTAACCCTGAGAAGAGCCATTGGATTCCGATCTGGAGAACCCGGACAAGCTGACGAAGGCGCATGTGGTGCCTTTCGGGGTGTTCATGGTGTTCCTGATCCTGCTGCAGCTTGCGGATGTGTTTTTCGGAATGGAACACCCGAAAGCGCCTTGGTGGCAGCAGGATGTGGCGCAGTGGATCTACCCGATCCAGACGGTCGTGGTGCTGGGCTTGCTCGCGTATTTCTGGAAGTTCTTCACGTTCGACTGGAGCCTGAAATGGTCTCTCGCCGGCGTGGCCTTCGGTGCCGTTGGCATCGGTTTCTGGCTGCTGCCGACCACGCTCTACGATCACTGGCGGCTCTCCGGCGAGACCGAGGGTTGGATGAAATGGCTCGGCATCGCCAAGCGCGACGACGGTTTCGATCCCGGGATTTTCGAGAACCCCGCAGCCTACTGGGTCTCGCTGGCCATGCGCTTCCTGCGGGCGGCGGTGGTGGTCGCGCTGGTGGAGGAGATTTTCTGGCGCGGCTTCGTCATGCGCTTCTGCATGGATTGGGAAGGGGACTACTGGAAGCAGCCCTTCGGCCGTGCGCACTGGAAAAGCTACGCCATCGTCACAGGACTTTTCATGCTGGCACATGCGCCCGTCGATTGGGCGGGGGCATTCGTCTATGGCTCGCTCACCTACCTGCTCTGCGTCTGGAGCAAGAGCCTCGGCGCATGTGTGGTCATGCATTTTGTCGCGAATTTCCTGATGGGCATCTACGCCATGGCCTACGGGAAATACGGCTTGTGGTGAGCATCGCCCACGGCCGCTTTCCGCAAAAAAAACCAAGCGAACGGATGTTCGCTTGGCGATTTGTCGGGCGCTGCGGCCTTGTGAGGGTTCGGGGATGGTTCACTTCAGCGTGACGGTGACATCGTCCTTGGTCTCCATCTTGATGCCATCGAGTTTTGCGAACTCTGCCTTGGCGGCAGCCATATCGGTCTTGGCGGTTTCAGCGATCTTTTTGATGGCGTCACCGTGGTCGAGCATCTTGCCGACCTGGACATCCATGAGGGTGATCGCGTTGCCATCGACATAGCTGGCATTGGTCTCGGCGATGCCATCCGCGATGACCAGTTTCATGGAAACGCGCATCTCCGCAAGCATCGGCTTCATCATCGCCATCTGCTGGGGATCCCCTCCCTCCGCATCGTCCATGTTCAGCTCATCGAAATCCGCAGGCGGGACGATGATCTTGAGCTTGCCGTCGGCATATTGGAATTTCGCGCTATCCTTATCCTTGCCCGCCTCCGCCGGTGCCTCGCCGTCGCCTTCCTGCATGTCATCGACGGCATCGCCGGGGCTGACAGAGATCTTGTTGATGTCCGCGAACTTGTAGTGGATGCGCGCGCCCTTGCGGCCGTCCTTGTCGATCATCTCTGTCTTCACGTATTCGACTCCCTCTCCCATCGTTGCCAGCTTCTTCCTGGCTTTTTCCTCCTTGAACATCTCTGCAACCGGATCCGGCTGCCCCGGCTGGGCGAACTGGGTCATCATCGCCATCATCTGGGCACCCAGCAGGGTTTCCTCGACGATGGTGCCGCTGCCGTCCTTGTTGAGCGTGATCGTGGTCTCACTCTGGAAGCAACTTGGCAGCGCGAGCGCAGCGAAGAGTCCCAGGGCGAGTTTGGCTGTTTTCATCAATCGCTTTTTCATAACAAACCACGATTAGCCGATGGCAGGGCGGCTGGCAATTACAGAAGCGCAGCGATTTTGGAACGGTCACCATGGATGGGGCGGAAAGGAATTGCATCACGCGGAAAGCTCCATCACCTTTTCCCCTGTCCATGACCGAAGCCACGCCAGCCGTAGAGATCCGCAATTTGGTGAAGGATTTCAAAACCTCATTCAAGCGCCAGCCGCTGCGGGCGGTGGACGATGTCTCGATCCGCATCATGCCCGGCGAGGTCTATGGTCTCATCGGCCCGAATGGTTCGGGGAAATCCACGACGATGAAGGCCTTGCTCGGGCTGGTCGCGCCGACTTCCGGGGATTGCTCGATTTTCGGAAAAGACTCGCTCAAGGTGGACTCGCGCAACGAGGTTGGATTCCTGCCGGAAAACCCCTATTTCTACAAGCACCTGAGCGGCGAGGAGACTCTGAAATTCTATGGCAAGCTCTGCGGCATCAAGGGCGCAAAGCTCGGCGACCGGGTGAAGGAACTCCTTGAACTCGTCGATCTGGCCGGTGCCAGCCACCGCCGGATCGGCGGCTACTCGAAGGGCATGCTGCAGCGCATCGGCCTGGCGCAGGCGCTGATCCAGGAGCCGAGGCTGGTGATCCTCGATGAGCCGACGGCGGGGGTCGATCCGGTGGGTTCCAGGGAAATCCGCGACCTAATCTTCAAGCTCCGCGAGCAGGGCATCACGGTATTCCTTTGCTCCCACCTCCTTGAGCAGGTGCAGGAAGTCTGCGACCATGTCGGAATCATTTTCCGTGGCAAGATGGTGAAAGAGGGCAGGCTGGACGATCTCATCGCCATCGAGGACCAGACGGAAATGGTGATGAAAAACGCCAGCCCGGAGCTTGTCGCCAGGATAGGCGCGCTTATCGCCGAAGACGGCGCCGCGGAACTGGTGCGCAGCGGCAAGCCGAGGACGACGCTGGAGCGGCTGTTCCTGCGCGAGACCCGCAAGCGGGAGGACTCCAACTGATTTCACGAAATGAACGCGCTCTCTAACATGCTATCCCATGCTTCACGGATCGGCGTCATCGCCCGGCACGCCTTCACGCAACTGGTGCGGATGAAGGTCTTCTATTTCCTCGCCTTCTTCGCTGTCATCCTCATCGCCAGCAACTTCTTCAGCCTCCCGCAGCACGTCGGGCCCGAGTCCGAGGGGGTGCGCGTGCTCCGCAACATCAAGAGCTGGTCGCTTGGCGCGATGACGCTTTTCGCACTGGTGATTTCCGTCGTCTCCACCGCCCTGCTGCTGCCCAAGGACGTGGAGGACAGGACTCTCTACACGATCCTTGCCAAGCCGGTGCCGAGGCTCGATTACCTCGCCGGGAAGCTCCTCGGCGTGCTTCTGCTTGTCTTCGTCTCGCTCGCACTCATGGATCTCCTGATGACAGGCGCCCTGCAACTGCGGACCAACATGATCCTCACGGAGCAGGTGGCCCTTGCGGAGTCCAGGGGCTGGCCCGCTCAGGACATCGCCATCCTCAGGGAGGAAATCCTCTCCCATGGGCCGACGGCCTCGCTGCAGGGAGCGGTCTTCTCCGTGTTCCTGCGGGCTTCCATCATCGCCTCCCTGGCGCTGCTCATCTCCACGTTCTCCAGCAGCACGCTTTTCACCACGAACATCTCCTTCCTGATCTATTTCATCGGCCATTTCCAGGCGGACGCCCGCTCCGTTTTCACGGGCGGCGGGGACGGCACGGGCGATGGCCTGCTGATCCGCGGCGCAAGCCTGCTGTTCTCCCTGGCGATCCCGGATTTCCAGCTCTTCAACGTCATCGATGCCGTCATCGAGGGGCAGGTGATGCCGCTCGCGATCCTCCTGAAGCTCACGCTCGTCGCGCTTTTCTACTTCGTGTTCTATGTGCTCGCATCGTGGTTTGTCTTCGCCAAAAAGGAATTCTGAAAACCCATGACGCAGGGAAAACGGTATATGGTCCTCGCCGCCGCAGTCCTTGCGATGGGGGCGGTGCGCATGCCTTTCGAGAAAGGGTTGGACAATGACCTGCGCGCCTCCGGCCTGCTGCCGCCCAGGCTCGAGGTGCGGACTTCGGATCGCATCGGCCAGACGTTTTTCGCGGTCTCCCTGGGCGGGATGAGGACTCTGGTCGCAACCATCTGGAACCTTCGCGCCTTCGGGTTTTTCAACGAGCAGAAATGGGAGGACATTGAGGAATGCTACGATCTCATCGTCGATCTCGCGCCCCGCACCCGCTACTACTGGGACACCGGCAGCTGGCACCAGGCATACAACGAGGCGTCCTATTATCTCTACGATTCCACGCTGCCCGCATTGCGGCGCAAGCAGGCATGGAAGGACTCCATCCTCTCGGGTCGTGCCTTCCTCGAGCGCGGCATCCGCAATAATCCGGGCGATTCCGTCCTCTGGGAGAGGCTCGGCTACCTGCTTTCCGACTCGAACAAGATCTCCGCCTTTGGGGACCCGGCCAAGGCCTACCAGGAATCATATGATGCCTACATGACCGCGGTGGAAATGGGCAACTCGCGCGCGCTTACCTCTCGCTTCGCCCTCTACTCCCTGGCGCGCGTCCCCGGCAGGGAGAAGGAGGCGCTGGCAATGGCAAGGAGGCTGCACGCTGAGCAGAATGCGAACACCGCCACCATGCTCAGCCTGCTCTACACACTCGGCTACCATGAGGATCCCGCACAACCCGTGGACAAGCTGATCGACTCCGTTTTCCCTAGCCGTGAAAAGGCCTACGAGATACTCACCGGCCTCTGGGAGCGCACCCGCGACCGCTACCCAGTGTATGGCGTCGCCCAGGCCATCACCTTCCTTGAGTCCGAGCTGAAAGTGCCGCCGGCGGAAAGCGTCCTGAAGCGCGAGCTGCTCCCGCCCATGTCCCCGGAGGATTACTTCCGGCAGGAGGAATGAGCGGCAGCCGCTTCCGCCGTTTTTCCGCAGGTGCCGGGAAATCGCTTGTGGCATTCCCGAAAGCTTCCCATGCTAGCGCCGATCAATCCCTCCTTGAACATGTCCGGCGACCATCCTTTTCAGCAGCTCTTCGAAACCTTCGGGAAACCGCCCGCAGCCCACTCGGAATCCGTGAACCGCGAGGCGCGCGAAACCCTCAGGGAAAAACTCTCCGTCCCGATCGAAAGCCCCGGCCATTTCATCCTGCTCAAGGCTCCGCGCGCCGGGCACGGCAAGACGCACCTTCTCACCAAGCTCCTCCACGATCTCGGCGGCTCCCATGAGTTCATCCCCCTCCATGCCACCGGTGGCAGCCGCATCGATGCCCTGACAGTCCTGGAGGACACCCTGCGCCGCCTCGTTCGCCCGCTTCCCGCCGCCGGCGGCCTTACGGTGCTGGATCTGGTGGCAAGGCGGCTTTTTTCCTCCTCCCTCCAGCCGCTCGTGAACTCCGGCGAGGTGCCATGCCAGGATCGCGAGGGTGCCCTCAGCGCCCTCCGCAGCCGCCCCGTCGAGACCTTCGATTTCCACCATCCCGCCGCCGTCACCGCCCACTGGGCCCGGGAAAACTTCGAGCTTCTGGGGCCGCGCCTTTCGCTGGAGCTCGCCCAAAGAATCGGCCTGCCGCTGCGGGAGGTTTCGTTCTGGGTGGACACGATGTTCCGCTTCGCCGCGACCCCGATCGACAATCCCGGAAGAGTGCGCGCCCTTGCCGCACATGTTTTCGACTCGCCGTCCGCAGAGTCGGCCGCGCACGAGCGGCTCGTGGCGCTGCTCGGACTCATGGGCTCCCAGATGCGGGTGGTGCTTGTCGCCGATGAGCTGGAGGGCTTCTCCTCCGACGAGGCGGCTGCCCTGCGCTTCGCATCCTTCCTCGGCTCGCTCCGACAGTCGGTGGAGCGCGCGGAGGTCATCCTTTCGGTGAACCAGGATGTCTGGGAAAGCGCCTTCCTGCCGCGCCTCAGCGGTGGCTTGGCGGACAGGCTTTCCGAGGTCACCGTGGAGCTTGCCCCTCTCGACAGGAGGGGGATGCTGGCCATCATCGAGTCCCGCTCGCCCGGCATGGGCGAGAAAATCCTCGGCAGTCTGGGCGAGGGCCATCCCCCCACCTATGCACGCGGCATCATCAAGGGAGCCGCAGAAAACTGGGGTGGAACGCCCAAGGATGAGGCCGCCATTCAGCCGGTGGAAAAACCGCAGTCAGGCTTCGCCGTGTCAGATCATGCCGAAGGCATTCCCGCGCCAGCAACGCCTGAACCGGCTCCGCCCAACCTGGAATCCACGCCAAACGCCTTTCCCGAGCCTGTTGTCGCCGCGCCTGCTCCGGCTTTTCCCATCGCCGCGGAAGCCCCCTCAAGCGCTGTCGCCCCACCGCAGCCGCCGGTATCCGCCCCTGCGGTGGAGAATCCGATCGAAGTGCCCACGAATTTCTCCCCGGAGGCCGCCATCGCGGCATACCAAGGCAACTCACCAGCGGTGCAGCCGCTGGAAAATCCCTTCTCATCCTCGCCGGGCGCCGATGCTGGTGCTCCGCCCGCCAACTTTTCAGCCCCAGCTCAGCCCGCATTTTCGTCGGAACCGCCGCATCAGGCCGATCCACGGCCGGAATCCCCGGTTGAGGCGTTCCAGGGCGGCCCGGCAGACCTCCCGGAAGATGCTGCCGAGAAACCGGCTTCCACGGATAGGGTCGATGACCTGCTGCGCCAGTTCCGCGAGCGCTACGGCAAATCCTAGGTTTTGAAAAAACCGATAAAGCCCTTGCGATGGGGGGCGCTTTGGGTGCTTATTGCCCGCAAGCGAACATATGAGCATTTCCACCCAATATGAGGCCCCGGACACCTTGGGGAAAGCCGCCAAAGCCGTGGAGTCCTATCAGGAAGAAACGGACGATCTCGTAGGCGAGCGCATGGTTCTGAACATGGGGCCGTCCCATCCCGCCACCCATGGCGTCCTTCGCCTGATCCTTGAGCTGGACGGCGAGGTGATCCACTCCGCAGATCCCGATGTCGGATTCCTGCACCGCGGCGACGAGAAGATCGCGGAAAACATGCACTACAACCAGTTCGTGCCATACACCGACCGGCTCGACTACCTCGCCCCGCTCGCAAACAACGTCGCCTATGCCTGCGCCGTGGAGAAGCTCATGGGCTGGGAACTCCCGCCTCGCGGCCAGGCGCTGCGCGTCCTTTGCTGCGAGCTGGCGCGCATCTCCGCGCACATGCTCGGTGTGGGTGTCTGCGCCATGGATGTGGGTGCGATGACGGTTTTCCTCTACACCTTCACCGAGCGGGAAAAGATCTACAACCTCTGCGAGCAGCTCACCGGCGCGCGTTTCACCACCTCCTACACCCGTGTCGGCGGCCAGCTCCGCGACATGCCTCCGGGCTTCGATGCCGCCGTCCGCACCTTCCTCGAGGAGTGCGAGGTCGCCATCGGGGAAATCGCCAGGCTCCTAGACAACAACAAGATCTTCCGTGACCGCATGATCGACATCGGAGTGATTTCCAGGGAGTCGGCCATCTCCTACGGCATGACGGGCCCCAACCTGCGGGCATCCGGGGTGGATCGCGACCTGCGGAAAAACAGCCCCTACCTCGGCTACGAGAATTACGACTTCGACATCCCCATCGCCGATGAGGGCGATTGCTACGCCCGCTACCAGATCCGCATGGAGGAGATGCGCCAGTCGATCCGGATCTGCCGCCAGGTGCTCGACACCATGCCGGCCGGGCCGGTGAACATCGCCGACCCGAAAGGCATGCTCCCGGCGAAGGAGCGCGTGATGATGTCCATGGAGGAGCTGATCCACCATTTCATCGTCGCGACCCAGGGCATCGACGCCCCGGAGGGCGAAGTCTATTTCGCGGCGGAAAACCCCAAGGGCGAGCTGGGTTTCTACATCCACTCCAAGGGCGGCGGGGTGCCGAACCGCCTGAAAATCCGCAGCCCCTCCTTCTGCAACCTCTCCATCGTCTCGAAACTCCTCAAGGGACACATGGTTTCCGATATCCCAGCCATCCTCGGATCGCTTGACTTCGTGATGGGGGAATGTGACCGTTAGGCCGTCCGCTGAATGGATCCAACCAACACCAAAATGAAACTCATCACAACGCTGCTTGCATTCTGCATCGCCTCCGCCGCCCACGCGGGATACGAGACCTGGACAAGCGCAGACGGGCGAACCGCCAGCATGGAGCTTGTCAGCGTCAAAGAAGCTGACGGAGCCAAAACAGGAACTTTCCGCATGAGGAACGGCAAGACCGTGACACTCGCGGCAAAAGACCTGTCCGCAGATGATGCGAAGCGCCTTGACGATTGGAAGGATCCGAGTGTCCCGGAAGTGGTCTCGCAACCCAGCGTTTTCGATGATGTCCTCGATGGCAACCTTGTGATCCTCGATGGCAAGAAACTTTCGAAGCATGAGCCCACGGCCAAGCCGACCCAATATTACGTTTTCTACTACACCGCCTCCTGGTGCCCTCCCTGCCAGGCATTCACGCCCAGCCTCGTGGATTTCTACAACAAGAACAAGAACGAGAAATTCGAGCTTGTGCTCATCAGCAGCGACAGTGACGAAGACGCGATGGAAGGCTACGCAAAGGACAAGAAAATGCCCTGGCCCCAGCTCAAGCATTCCAAGGTGGGCTCTTTCAAGAAGGGTTTCAACCATGGGGTGAGTGGAATCCCCTCGGTCATCGTCTGTGACCTGAAGGGCGAGATCGTCAGCCGAGACGGGCGGAACCTTGCCGAACTCGAAAAACTCGTCAAATAATCGATGTCTCCCACGCCCTCCTCCGATTCCATGACTTTGCAGGATTCCCCCGGCAGTGCCCATTTCCCAGCCTTCTCCGTAACGGCCGCCCTCGAATCGGAGGCCGACGAGCGCATCTCCCACTATCCGGAAAGCAAGCGCTCCGCCGTTCTCCCTTTGCTGCATATCGTCCAGCACAGGTTCGGTTTCATCTCGGAGCAAGCCGTGGAATGGGTCGCGGCGAAACTTTCGCTGGAGCCGATCAAGGTGCTGGAAGTTGTGACCTTCTATCCCGGCTTCCGCCAATATGCCCCGGGCAAATACCATGTGCGCGTCTGCCGCACCCTCTCCTGCGCGCTGGGCGGCAGCTATGAGCTGATGGAAGGTCTCTGCAAGGAATTCGGCATCGACCGCACCGCCGCGGATCCACACCACCATCCGATTTCCGTTTCCCCCTGCGGGAAATACTCGGTCGAGTTCGCCGAGTGCCTCGCCTCCTGCGGCACCGCCCCGGTCTGCCTGATCAACGACGACTTCCACGAAGCCGTCGATGTGGCCAAGGTGAAGCAAGCCTGCTCGTGATTGCCATCACGTGCCGGGCGCATCCGTTGCCCGGCTCGGTGGTGCCTTGATGAATCTCTGCCTCGGGCCGGTTCCCTCATCGCCGTGCGCCGCCTGGTCGCGAATGGCCTTGGCGATGGCTTTCGCCAGCCTGTCGCGGTGCGAGGCGGAGCTGATCTGGCGGGCTTCCGAGGGGTGGCTCATGTAACCGCCTTCTAGCAGGACGCAGGGGATGGAAGGATTCCGCGTCAGGCGCAGGCGGCGGCGGCTCAGCCCGGCGTTTGCGGAATATGGCGAGACGGATTTCATCGCCCTCTGGCAGCGGACGGCGAGACCATGCGAGTCCACCCGCCACCAATATGTCTCAGGGCCGCGCCGGTTGGATTGGCCGGCATTGAAATGTAGGCTGACGAGGATCGCATCGCCATAGCGGTTGGCGAGCTTCACGCGCTCGTCGAGATCCACGAAGCGGTCGCCGGAGCGGATCATCACCGTGCGGAAGGAGCCGGAAAGCTCGGAACGGAGGCGCCTGGCGAGATCGAGGTTCGCATCTTTCTCGCGCTGGCCGGTGTGGCGGGAGATGGCACCGGGATCCTTGCCGCCGTGGCCTGCATCGATCACCACTGTCCGGAATCCCTGCGGCCCCGGCTTGTTCCCCCAGTAGTCGCCGCCGCCGCCGGAGATCGGCGAGCAGGAGGGCAGCAGGGCCAGGAAAAGCAGGAATGGCAGGGAGCGCATGCGCCCTTCTAAGCGGCTGAGTCCCAAAGTTCAAATCCCAAAGACCGACGAATCCTCGCGGAGGCGGTCATTGCTCGTTTTCGATTTCCCTGAAGAACCTATCGAAATCCCCGCCGCTATCCTCCAGCAATTTCCGGAAGCGGGGCATTTCGCTGTTGTAGGTGATGAGCGCAAGCAGGTGGGCGTTGGTCAGATCCTGCTCCAGCCAGCCTTCCAAGGCCTTGGTCCCCCATCGCGCCTGCAACGCCCGCGCGCGCGACTTGAGCTCGGAAAGGATCGCCTGTTTCCGCTCCCTCATTTCAGCCTCCGGCAAGGGCGAGCGGTAGAGCTTTTCCAACTGCACCCGCGTGACCTCGATCTCGGCGTAGAAATCCCTCCTTCGGGCCAGTCGCTCCCCGTAATCGGCCAGTTCCGACGTCCGTCCCTTCGCACGCAGATACTTCATCGTGCCTTCCTCCTGGACAAGGTTCGCCAGGGATTCGTTGAAGCTTGTGTCCCCTTTGCGGAAAATGCGGCGGTGGGTCAGTTCGTGGAAAATGAGCTCGGCGAAGTCGATTTCAGGGTAGTCGATGAAGGTGTTCAGCAGGGGATCGTGGAAAACCCCGAGCGTCGAGTAGGCGTTGGTGCCGCCGAGGTGGATCTCGTAGCCCTCCGCGCGCAGTTTTTCCGCGTAGGCGAGGGCATCCTCTTCCTCGAAATAGCCGCGGTAATCCAGCTCGCCGATGATGGGGTAGCGCCAGGTCTTGGGTTCCAGGGAAAACTCCCGGGCCGCGTACAGGACGAACACCACATGCCGCCTTCCCAGATCCGCATAGCGGTGGTATGAGGAATCCCCCGGCAGCGCCAGATCCTCGCTTGCGAAGTCGCATAGCTCCTGCGCCAGAAGCAGCTTTTCCCTCAGGGCGGCGGATGTCCCCGGCGCGGCCAGCAGCTTTGCATTGGGGCGGGATTTCCGCAGTATCTCAGCCTGTCCGCGCACTCCCTGTCCGTAGAAATGGAGTGTCTGGCATCCGCCTAGGAAAAAGAGGGCAAGCAACGGGACTCGGCGCATAAGGACTTACAGGGTGTCCGCATTTTGCGGCGGATCAAGGCCGTCGGAGCGGTTTCAATTCTTCTTGCAAGGCGGAGCGTGGGCAAACACATTCCTGACAGATGCCCGATTTCATTAATGTTTGGTGGGATGGATTGAGCTTCGGCCTGAAGTTTTTCTACGGCATTGCGATCCTCTCCGCCGTTCTGCTGCTGCTCCAGACGGTTACGATGTTCTTTTTCGGGGATTCGGATGGGCACGGTGGGGATTTCTCCGGCGCGGATGGGGCGGATCACCACGACACGGGGGTGGGGATGCTTTCCCTGAAGTCGATCACCGCCTTTTTCACGGGCTTCGGGTGGACGGCGGTGGGTTTTATGCGGATGGGGCTTTCCATGCCGGTTGTGATATTCTTGGCGGGGATGGTGGGGGTTGTCATGATGTTCCTGATCTATCTCCTGATGAAGAGCCTGGTGAAACTTTCCGACAGCGGCACGATGGACTACGCAAACGCGGTTGGCCAGCCGGGTACGGTGTATGTGACCATCCCGCCCGCAAAGGGCCCGGGTGGGCAGGTGGAGACCATGATCCAGGGCCGCCTCGTCACTGCGGAGGCCTTGCAGCGCGGCCCCGAGCCGCTCAAGCCCGGCACCAAGGTGCAGGTGATCGAAAAGGTCGGTGCCTCCACGCTCATCGTCGAGCCGGTCGAAAACTATTTCCCCTAATCCCGAACACACAAACATCCCATGGAATTCATCATCGGCCTCATCGTTCTCATCGTCTTCGCTTTCATTTTGCTTGCGTGGGTCGCCATGCGCTACCGCCGCTGCCCGTCGGACAAGATCCTGGTGGTTTACGGCAAGGTGGGCGGGGGCAAATCGGCACACTGCCACCACGGCGGTGCGGCTTTCGTCTGGCCGGTGATCCAGGATTACCAATACCTCGATCTTACCCCGCTTCCCATCGATATCCGCCTTGAGGGCGCGCTCTCCAAGCAGAATATCCGGGTCAACACGCCATCGACCTTCACCGTCGGCATCTCCACCGAACCGGGTGTGATGGAGAATGCTGCGGAGCGCATGCTGGGACTGAACATGGAGCACATCAAGGAACTGGCGAAGGACATCATCTTCGGCCAGATGCGTGTGGTCATCGCCACGATGGACATCGAGGAAATCAACGCGGACCGGGACAAGCTCATCCAGAACATTTCCATGGGTGTGGAGGTCGAGCTGAAAAAGGTCGGACTGCGCCTCATCAACGTCAACGTCCAGGACATCACTGACGCCTCGGGCTACATCGATGCACTCGGCCAGGAAGCCGCGTCCAAAGCGATTGCGGAAGCGAAGGTCAAGGTAGCCATGGCGGATCGCGACGGCGAGAGCGGCGCGGCCGCGATGCAGAGGGACAAGCGGATCAGCGTGGCGGCGGCGAACGCGGAGGCGACCAAGGGGGAGAACACATCCCTTGTGGAGATCGCGAATTCGGATGCCACCCGGCGCGCGGCACAGGCCGAGGCGGAGCGCATCGCGACGGCGGCGGAGAAGGTGGCCGAGGCGAAGGTTTTGGAAGAGGCCTACGTTTCCGAGCAGGCGGCGGAGAAGCAGCGTGCGGAACGCGACAAGGCCAGCCAGTATGCGGACATCGTGGTGCCCGCGCAGGTTGCGAAGGAGCGCCAGATCGTCGAGGCGGATGCGGAGGCCGAAAAGGTTCGGCGCATCCAGCAGGGCAAGGCGGACGCCGTCCGCGCCGAGAAACAGGCGGAGGCGGACGGCATCATTTTCGTAAAAGAGGCGGAGGCGAGCGGCCTGAAGGCCAAGCTCCTCGCGGAGGCCGAAGGTGCGCAGGCTGTCCTCGCCGGCAAGGCGAAGGGCTTCGAGGATCTCATCAAGGCCTGCATGGGACCGGGCGGGGCGCAGCAGATGCTCGTCACCGAGCTACTGCCGCAGCTTGTCCGCGAGCAGGTTCAGGCGATCGCGAACCTCAAGATCGACAAG
Source organism: Akkermansiaceae bacterium (assembly GCA_017798145.1). NCBI lineage: Bacteria > Pseudomonadati > Verrucomicrobiota > Verrucomicrobiia > Verrucomicrobiales > Akkermansiaceae > Akkermansiaceae bacterium. The sequence continues at coordinate 4,200,915 of CP059069.1, forward strand.
ATCACCGTCTGGGACAGCGGCACCGGCGCGGATGGCAAGACCAGCACCGCGAATTTCCTCTCGGGTCTGGCAGGTGCGGTGCCGCCGCTGCACGAGATCGCCAAGAACGTCGGCGTTGAGCTGCCTGCATACCTGGGGAAACTCGATGAGGCTGGAGCGAACAAACAAGCGCCGCCCGCCGAGCCCAAGGCCGCCAAGGAAGATCCCGGCACCAGCCACGGGGTGGAGTCCATCTGATTTCCTGCGGCTGCCTAGGTCTCCTCGGGAGCCGGCGGTATGACGCCGAGATCGGTGAGGAAATGGTCGGCGGCGCTGACTGTCATCTCGAAGTTCCCGTGGTGGACATTGAAGTTGAAGAAGCTGTGCTCGGCTCCGCTGAAGTCCAGGAGCGTGCATTTGTTCCTGCGCCATTTCGTCCTGCGGCAAAAGGAGGCAACCTCTTCGAACGGGGTCACGCGGTCTGATTTCCCATGCAGGAAAAGCATTGGGGGCAGCTTGCGGCGGAGCAGGGTGCCGGGGCTGGAGGCCTTGGCTCTCTTGCTGTCCGGGAAGCGGGCGGCGAGCTGGCCTTTCGGGCTGGTGTTGACGAGGGCGCTGAAGAGGATGGCGGCCTTCGGGTGAGGGGGAGCCCCGCTATTCTTGACAGTTTTCCGCATGGCGAGATGGAGGGCGAGGAAGGCTCCGCCCGCCGCCCCGGCGACGGTGATGGCTGCCGGATCGATCCCCAGCAGATCGGCGTTCTCGGCGAGCCATGCGAATGCGGCCTGCGCATCGCCGATGGCTTCCATCGGGCCGGTGCCGTTCTTGGATGATGTGCGGTACTCGAAGGCCACGGCGACCGCGCCGCGGCTGGCGAAGTGGTGGCAGTGCGGGACGAACTGAGTGACCATGGGCGTGTCCCAGAAGCCGCCGTGGAAAAACGCGACGGCCGGGCGCGATGTGTCGGCAGCACCTTCGGGAAAGAAGACATGGGCCAGGAGATCGGTGTCCCCGTGACTCGCATACACGTAGCTGGAGGCGGATTTCAGCAGTTCCCTGTCCCTCGACTCTCCGATGGGTGCTACCTTTTGCAGAATTTGGCTCATGGCTGGAATGCGGCGCAGGCGGACGTATCCGTGCGGGCATGGATTTGTTTGTTGTGGTTTTGGGGCTTTTGTCCAATCGTTTCGTCCATGAAAGGGCATATTTTGGCACTCACTCTGGTTTTGTCATCCTTGGGCGGGGCGCAGGAAACCCTGAGGCCGGAGTTGGAAAGGACGTATGGGATCTGGCGGAAGTCCCTCATCGAGAGGGACGCGGCAACGTGGCAGCAGGTGACGGCGGAGCACCGGCGCGTGTTGGTGCGCAACCGCATCCTCTCCGAAAAACGCCCCTTCCCGGCAACGGTGTTCGATCTGCCTGCGCCGCCGCCGTCGCTCGACGGACTGGCTTTCCTTGAGGCGAAGCGGAACGGTGCCACGGCGAAGGCGGCTTACTTCGGCAAGGTCGATTTCGGGGTAGGTGGCGAGCCGACCGACAACTTGCTTGTCCTCTCTTTCGTGAGAGGTGCGCGTGGCTGGCTCTATGACAATGCGGATTTCGTGAACCTGACTGCGCTGCCGGAGGTGCGGACGGAACTGGCGAAAGGGGATCTTAGCTACCTTCACGGCGTGCCGGAGGCCCAGCCATCGGGGATCGTTCCAACGGTGCCCATTGCCGCAAACCCTGCGACGACGATCGCCAAGGTCTATGTCTTTTGCCCGGGGCGGGAGGTGCAGGTGCAGGTGAACAAGATCAGCCGCCACCGCTTCGCCAACGCGAAGGAGGCGGAGGTGGTGATAGGCGGGGCGCGGCTAGGTGCGAACGAGGTGCAGTTCTCCGTGAAAAAGCTGGAGGGAGGGACGGGGATGGAGGCGATGACGATACGCGTTTACCTGATGTCCGAGGTGGAGGGGATGCAGCCGGTCAAGGCCTTCGAATACCAGGTTCTGGAAAAGGAGCCTTTCAAGCCATATGGCACCGAGCATTTCAGCCTGGATGCGGCGACGGCGGCGAGGCTTTCCGGAAGGTGACCATGGGCATGTCGGAGGATGCGAAGAGGAAGCCGTATCTCGATGCGTGGCTGAAACGCACCGGCAGGGAGCTTTCCGTGAGCGGGCGGCTATCGGAACTTGTCCTCATCCTCTCGCGGAAAAAAGGGGGCGATCAGGATGAATGGCGCGAGCGCATCCAGCGCATCATGAGCCGGGAACAGGAACCGTGCTTCGAGCTGCTCACGGAAATCGATACGCTATTGGCACGGCAAGGGTCCAAGCCGCCCCCTGCGACTGATGACGGCGATCTATTCGACTGATATCCAATCGGTTATGGGAATCTCAGGTTCATTGATGATTTTTAGTTGCGGAACCTTGCTATTCGTTAGAATTTGTCGCACCTTCCGCAAGACACTAAGATACGTGGCTGGTAATCAAGGCCATGCATAGATTGTCATCACAGGATACCCTGCGCAGGTTCAGGATCGCGTCCGTTCTGGTGCTTCTCACGTTCCTGATGATCCCCGTTGCAACGGGACTCCTGATAGGCGCCCTGGCTCTGAAGCGTCACGACTGGTTGCCGTATGTCGGGATCGCCGTGGGGGTTAGCGTTCTCTTCTCACTCCTGAGTTTCATCATGAGCGCGCGCCTCCGCTGCCCTCTTTGCATGGTGCCGCCCCTTGTGAACCGCCGCTGCTCCAAGCATCGCACTGCGGAAACCATGTTCGGGAGCCACAAGTTCAAGGTGGCCCACTCGATCATTTTTGCGGATAGCTTCCGCTGCCCCTATTGCGGGGAGCCGACGGCGATGGAGGTGCGGCGCAGGGGTGTCCGCCGCTGATCCGGGGGGATTTTCCAAAAGCTCCGCATTGCGGGTTGCGCCGGGCGCGGGTGATGGCAAGCTAGCACCAGCTTGATATGACAACTGAAGAACTACAGGAACGGATTTCGGAAAGCAGCGGATGGATCGGTGATGTGAAGGCCGAGATGGCAAAGGTGCTGGTGGGCCAGGAAGACCTCGTGGACAGGCTGCTCGTCGGCCTGCTCTGCAACGGCCACATTCTGCTTGAAGGTGTGCCTGGCCTTGCGAAAACCCTGGCGGTCAAGGCGCTCTCCGGCTCTCTCTCCGCGACCTTCGCGCGCTTCCAGTTCACGCCTGACCTGCTTCCCGCGGATCTTGTCGGCACGATGATCTATCATCCACAGGATGCCCGCTTCGAGCCGAAGCTTGGCCCGATTTTCAACAACCTGATCCTGGCGGACGAGATCAACCGCGCGCCTGCGAAGGTGCAGTCCGCGCTGCTGGAGGCGATGCAGGAGCGGCAGGTCACGCTCGGCGACAAATCCTACCCGCTGCCCAAGCCTTTCCTTGTCCTGGCGACGCAGAACCCCATCGACCAGGAGGGCACCTACCAGCTTCCCGAGGCGCAGCTCGACCGATTCCTGCTCAAGGTCAACGTGGGCTACCCGTCGAAGGGCGAGGAACTGGAGATCCTCAACCGCATGGCGACGTCCGCGCCGATCTACGAAACCCGCAACGTGGCGACCCCGGAGCAGGTCGGTGCTTCGCGGGATCTGGTGAACGGGATCTACATCGACGAGGCGATACGCAAATACATCGTCGAGCTGGTCTATTGCACCCGTTTCCCGGTTAAGGTGGATGCGCCCCTGAAGAACTGGGTGCGCGCCGGTGCCTCGCCGCGCGGCACGATCAACCTCGCGCTAGCCGCCCGCGCCCGCGCCTTCATGCAGGGACGGGCTTTCGTGACTCCCCAGGACGTGAAGGACATGGCTCTCGATGTTTTGCGCCACCGCATCCTGCTTACCTACGAGGCCGAGGCCGAGGGCGTCACCACGGACACCATCGTGCAGCGGGTGCTGGCCAAGGTGGTGGTGCCCTGAACTCTCAAGGAATACGAATCTGCGGGCATTGATGACGGAGGAGGAACAGATCGATGAAATGATGGCCCGGGTGCGCAAGCTCGAGCTCAAGGCGCGGCGGCTTGTTAGGGAGTCGTTCTCCGGCGAGTACCTTTCCTCGTTCCGGGGGCAAGGGCTGGATTTCGATGATTTCCGCGAGTATCAACACGGCGATGAGGTGCGATTCATCGACTGGAATGTGACGGCCCGGATGAATGAGCCTTTTGTTAGGAAATTCCGGGAGGAACGCGAGCTTTCCGTTGTCATGGCAGTGGATGTTTCGGGCTCCGCGGATTTCGGCAGCAGGCACCTGAGCAAGCGCGAGTTGTCTGCAGAGATCGCGGCGGTGCTAGGGTTCAGCGCGCTGCAAAACGGCGACAAGGTCGGGCTGCTGGTCTTCGCGGGGGAGCCGGTGATGTTCATCCCGCCGGCGAAAGGCACCCGCCACCTGCTGCGCATGATACGCGAGATCCTGATGGCCAGGCCGGACAAGCAGGGCACTTCGATCACGGAGGCCTGCGATTTCCTGATCCGCACGCTCAATAGGAAGGCGCTGGTCTTCATGATCTCGGACTTCCATGCGGATCCGCTCGACAAACCGCTCGGCAAGCTCGCCCGCAAGCACGAGACGGTGGCGCTGCGGGTCAACGATCCGCTGGAGGAAAACCTGCCCAAGGCGGGCAAGGTGGTGCTCGTCGATCCGGAAACGGGCTTGGAGACCCTGGTCAACACGAACAATCCCAACCTGCGTATGGGTTACAAGAGGCTGATGCAGAGGCAGGCGGAAGGGGCGGACTCGGTATTCAAGAAACACGGCATCGATGCGGCGACGCTTTCCACGGACAGCGACACGCTGCCTGCGCTGCACGTCCTGTTGAAACGGAGGAGCAAGCGGCGTAGATAGGAACCATGGAGGAAACGCGCAACAGCTTCGAACTTGTCGAGTCCCGGGATGCCATTGAGCTGGTGCCCCGCTGGGAGGCTCAGGCATGGTGGTTTTTCGCGGGCGGTGGCTTGATCCTGGCCGTCGTGCTCACGGTTGTTGTCCTGAGGCGGAAAAAGTCCGTGGCGGATCCCCACCGGGAGAGGCGCGAGGCATACAGGGAGGCGAAGGAGGATTTCCGGGAAGCGCAGGGCGGCGGTGTGCGTGACGCCGCGATCCGGGTTTCCGTCATCCTCCGCCGCTATCTCGCCAGGAGCCTGGGCGAGCCCTCGCTCTACGAGACCCATGAGGAATTCATCTCCCGCCACGATGCGCTCAACTCCCTGCCGGGCGATGTGCGGGATGAGGCCGCGCAATTTTTCGGCAGGCTGGCCGCGCTGAAATACGCACCGGTGCCGCCCGATGCGGAACCCGCCGCCATCCGCGACGGCGGCCTGGAACTTCTCGAAAGGATGCACGCGGCATGATCGGCGATTTCATCACCCACTTCAGGTTCGCCCAGCCGGGCTGGCTGCTGCTGCTCGTGCCCAGCCTGCTCCTGCTTCTGCTCCGGCGCGGCAAGGGTGCCTCCGGTGCCGTCGTTTTCCCCAACCTCGGAGTGCTCCTCAGCCTCGGGAAAAAGGTCAACCGCCTCGCCTGGAACGTAGGGATCCCCATGCTTTTCACATCGCTCATCTTCGCCATCCTCGGCATGGCGAGGCCGGTCTGGCGCAACGAATACCAGAGCAGGATCGCCAGCGGCATCGACATCGTCATCGCCTTCGATGTCTCGCTCTCCATGGATATCGACGACTTCCGCATGGAAGGGCGGCCCATGCGCCGCATCGATGCGGCGAAGCGCGTGGTCGATGCCTTCATCTCCCGCCGCCCGGACGACCGCATTGGCCTGGTGGCCTTTGCGGGCAGGCCGGTTTCCGCAAGCCCCATCACCCTGGATCACGATTGGCTCCGGCTTGCCCTCGACTCCCTCCAGCTAAACCGCCAGGACAGGGGCTACCCCGGCACCGTCAAGGAGCAGGGCACGGCGATCGGCTCGGCGCTCGCCACTGCCGCGACCCGCCTCGACAACCGCGAAGCGAAAAGCAAGATCATCGTGCTCATCACGGATGGCGCCAGCAACTCCGGGAAGATCTCCCCGCTGGAGGCGGCGCAGCACATCAAGACCCTCGGGATCAAGACCTACACCGTGGCGATAGGCACAAAGGAAGGCCGCGTTTCCGGCAGGATCCAGACATTCCCCCGGCAGGAGTTCGATCTTCCCACCCTGCGCAAAATCGCCAGCGAAACGCGCGGCGAGCATTTCTGGGCGCAAAGCCTGGAGGATCTGGAAAACAATTTCCGCACCATCGACAACCTTGAGAAAACCGAGTCCCGGAGCCTGACGGTGACGGATGACAGGGAACTCTACGCATGGTTCGTCGGCATTTCCCTGCTGGCGGCGCTCGGGTTGGCGGGCTACATTTCACTGAACAGGACTGTCGCATAACATGAATCTCGCACACCCAGCCTGGCTTTTGCTCTGGATCGCCGTGCCCGCCATCGCGGTGCTCGCGGTGCTGGCCGGGCGTTTCGCGAAAAGGCCGTGGGAGGAATTCGCGGCGGAGCGCCTGCGCGGGCGGCTCGTCCGGCGGGAGCATCCGCTGCCACGCTGGCTGTCCCTTGGTCTCCTGCTCGCCGCCAGCGCCGCGATGGTTTTCACATTGGCCCGTCCCCAGGGGGATGCCGGGACGAGAACGGAAACCACCAAGGGCCGCAACATCATGATCGCCCTCGATCTCTCGCGCAGCATGAGGGTGCAGGACGTGAAGCCGGATCGCCTCGCGCAGGCGAAGATCGTGATCTACGAGCTGCTGGATTCCCTGAAGGACGACCGCATCGGCCTGATCGGTTTCGCAGGCTCGCCTTTCCTCAGCGCCCCGCTCACGATCGACCACTCCGCTGTGAAGGAAACGGTGGAGCAGATCGATGAGGAATGGGTGCCGAAGGGCGGCTCGGACATTTCCGCCGCAGTCCAGCTCGCAACCCAGGTGCTCAAGGAAACGGGGCAGAAAAACAACGCATTGATCGTCATCAGCGATGGAGAGGAGCATGAGGGGGATCTCGCGGCCATCATCGCGGAAGCCGAGCGCTCCGGGGTCACGATCTTTGCGGTCGGTGTGGGCACGGAGGACGGCGGGTTTGTGCCGCACCCGGGTTTCGTCGGCGGCCTGGTGGATTCCTCGGGCAACCGCATCCTCAGCCGCATCCAGCCGGATGTCCTGCGCAAGCTGGCCAACGGCACGGGAGGAAGCTACGTCATCGCCGGGCGCGGGGCGGACATCCCGGCCATGGTGAAGGTGGCCATCCAGGGCATCGATGCCTTCGAAATGGAGGGCGGGCGGACGAGGATCGTGGTTGAGTTTTTCCAATGGGCGCTGTTCCCGGCCATCGTTTTCCTGATGGCGGCGATCGTCGCAGGCACCCGCTGGAGGGGCATGGCGGGCGGCGTCTCCGCACTTTTTTTCCTGATGACCGTGCAGCCCGGCCATGCGGATGCCGCGAAGGATGCCCGCAAGGCCTTTGCCGAGGAACGCTTCGATGAGGCCCGGGACAAGTACCGCTCCCTCGCCGAATCCAAGGGCGGGGGCGGTTCATCCGCCGGATACCGTCTCGGGCAAGCGCTGTCCGCCTACGCGGCGCAGGACTACCGGGGTGCGCGCACCGCATACAGCGAGGCCTTGCTGGCGGAAGATTGGCGGATCGCGGCCAAAGCCCACGAGGGCATGGGCAACACGCTTTTCCAGCTCGGCTGGATGGGGCTTTCCGGCAGCAGCTACCCGGAGGGCGAAGAGGTGCCGGACATGGGGGAATTCGACGCATTGGTCCGCGAACAGCTCAAGCGCATGGGCGAGGCGGAGCCGCCGGAATCCGGCGAGACCAACGAGTTCATACGCCTCGATTCCATCATACTCAACTGGACCGATGCAGTCAGGCACTATCGCTCCGCGCTCGCCAAGGATCCAGGCGCGGAGGGGGCGATGCGCAACGAGGAGCTGACAATGAATTACCTCAAAAGGCTCAGGGAGCTGTTGGAAGAGGAAAAGGAGCAGACGGAGCAGGAAATCCAGCAGCAGGAACAGCAGGGTCAGGGACAGGGACAGGGCGAACCGCAGGAAGGGGAGGGGGGCGAAGGCGAACCCAAGGAAGGCGGCGAAGGCGAACCGCAGCAAGGCGAGGGCGGCGAGGAACAGGAAGATAAGGGAAAGGGCGGGGAAGAGCAGGACGAGGAGGGCGAAAATGGCAAAAACGGGGACGAAGAGAAGGCCGATCCGAATGAGACCTCCGAGGAACGCGCAAGCCGCATCCTTTCGGAAAACTCGGATGTCGAAAAGGGACCCCTCACCCAGGGGAGGCGGGATTTCAGGCCGCCGGACAAGGACTGGTAAGTTTTTATGAACGCATTCACACTCAGAATCATCATCCTGGCACTGCTCACCGCCGCCATCGGGCACGGTGCGGTGAGGGCAAAGCTCTCTTCCGGTTTTGTCGCCCGCGGTGAACAATGCATCTTCGAGATCCGCGTGGAAGGCCAGGAGCCGGACACGATGCCCCGTGTCCCGCTGGTCAAGGATGTCGCCATCGAGTCCATCGGCTTCGGCCGCCCGCAGATGTTTCCCGGACGCCGCATCGAGTCGAGCTTCCAGTTCCTCGTCTCCAGCTACGCCGTGGGTGCCCACGTGATCCCGCCCGTCGAGGTCATGGTGGACGGCGTGAAGCACATGACAGACCCGGTCCGGCTGGAGGTCTTCGACCCCAGCGACCTGAAATGGGCTGAGGCCGCCTCCCAGCCTGCGGGGCTCGGCGAGACGGTCAGATACGCAAGCATCATCCGCATCCCCCAAAAGAAGATCTACACAAACCAAGCGGTGCCTGCGGAGATCAAGATCTACGTGCCGGAAGAGCTTGCCTCAGCCGTGGCCGATTGGGGCGTGCCGGAGTTTGAGAGGAAAGGCCTCGCCGTCTGGAGGTTCGAGCCATCGGATCCGCCAGGGCGGGTCAATCTTCTCGGCTCTCCCTATGTCTCCATTTCCTACCAGACCAGCATGAACGCCCTCGCGCCCGGCGAGGTCGAGATCGGCCCGGCGACGGTGCGGCTGACCTATGTGAGAATGGTTTTCGACGGATTCACCCGCCGTGTGAATGTCCAGGCCACGCTCGACGTGCCGAAGCTTGCCTATGAGGTCGCCGCCCTGCCGGAGGGCGCGCCGGAGGGTTTTGACAACGCGGTCGGGAAATTCACCATCGGCACATCGATCAGCGAGACGGATGTCACCGAGGGCGAACCCCTGGCGCTTGACGTCATCGTCAGCGGCAGCGGGAACCTGGACAACTTGCGGACGCCGCAGATGGTGGATCCGGCAGGCTGGAAGGTTTATGAAGCGTCGCAGACGCAGCGTGGCGAGGAGCGCCGGGAGGTGACCGGCTCGGTGGTGTTCAGCCAGTTCATACGCCCGCTGGAAATGAAGTCCGCCGTCCCGCCCTTCCGCCTCGTCTATTTCGATCCGGATGAGGAGAGATACGTCACCGTCACGACGGAGGGAATCCCCCTCAACATGAAGCCCGCCGCCGGCGGCAGGGGCTTCGAATCCTCCGGGCCGCCCCAGGCGCTGCCCCTGCCCGTAGAGAGGATGACGGATATCCTGGGAGCGATCAAAACCGGCGGGCTTCTTTCCGCGCCTGGCAGCTCCATCCCCACATGGCTGCCCCATGCCCTTGCCGCAGCCCTCGCGCTCGCCCTCATCGGCAAGGCTCTGTGGATGCGCTACGGATACCTTTTTGAAAAGGACGAGGTGAAGATCGCCAAGCGCAGGGATTTCGAGAAATTGTCAAAAGTCCCTGCGGAGGACGGTCTGGGCTTCCTCCGTGCCGCCGGTGGATTTGCGGAACGCTGGCTGGCCGGGGAGGGCGGCGAAGAGATACGCGGCATCATCGAGGAGAGGGATCGCCTCTGCTTCCGGGCCAAGAACGATGTCCCCGGTGTTCCGAACGGCCGCCGCAGCGAGATACTCCGCAGCCTGCGCCGGGCGGCTTTCGGGGTGCTGATCCTGGCGCTCACGCTCCCATCCGCAAACGCGGGGGATGTATCCGCCAAGGCGATGCAAGCCTATGAGGCAGCGAAGTTCGACGAGGCGGCGAAACTCTGGCTGCAGGCCGGCCCCTACGAGCAACTCAGCGCGGACACGCTCTACAACATAGGCAACGCATCGTATCGCATGGGCGCCCCGGGTCAGGCGGCGCTCTATTACCGCCGCGCGCTGGCGAGGGACAGCAGCCATGGGGAGGCGCGGCAGAACCTGCGTTTCCTGGAGAGGAAATACGGTGCCATTACCATAGAGCGCCCGGCCTACCAATACGTCCTGGCCAGGTTTCCGCTCGCTGCATGGAAGGGTGCGCTCTGGTGCGGGCTGTGGCTCGTTGCGCTCGGCCTGCTCGCCTTCCCTGCCACCCGTCCCGGCTCCCGCCTGCGCGTGGCGGGTGTCGTCGGCTTCGTACTAGGCCCTCTGATGATCTCGCTCGGCGGGCTTGGCTGGCGATATTTCCCGGACGATGCCGGGTTTGCGCCGCTTGCCATGCAGGCGGTCATCGTCGGGGAGAAGGTGGTGCTGCATGCGGATGCCGCCCGCACGTCCCCGGAGGTGATCGACGCCCCGGCCGGTTCCCTCGCAGAGGTGATACGCCGTTCCGGGCGTTGGGCCTATGTCGGCTTTGCCACCAAGACCCGCGGCTGGGTGCCTGTGGAATCGATTGAGATGATCATCCCCCGCACCCCGCCGGAGCCGCCGAAAGTCCGCAAGACCGCTGCCGATGGCAGCAGCGCATGAGCGGGCGAATCGCATGGCTGGCGCGGCGGGATGGGACGGTGATCCTCGGCAGCGGCCCCTTCGCCGCAGCGGAGCAACCGCCCGCCGATGGCGTCGCTTTCTACAAGCGCGGCTTCGCGGCGCGTGAGAAAACCCCGTGGATGATCCCATCCAGTTTTCTCCTGATGACGGCGGAGGAATTCCGGCTCGCCCACGCGATCCAAGCTGCACCGGCGATACGCTGGGAGACGCCGGATGCCATGCCGTTTTCCTTCGTTTTCCAGGAAATCATGGACTGTATCCACCAGGGGCTGATCGAGAAAACGGTGCCTGTTGTCACGGAAAGGGGTGAGGCTTCCGGTTCTGCGGGCAACGCGATCATCGCCGCAATGGCGGCCCAGGGCGCCCCGCTCCATTCCTACGGCTGGGCTTCGGAAGAGGACGGCTTTGCGGGGGCGACGCCCGAACTCCTGTTTTCCCTCGATGGGCAGCGGCTTGAAACCATGGCGCTCGCCGGCACCGCCCGCTGCGAGGATGAGGATGTCTTCGGCGTGGATGGAAAGGAGATCCGGGAGCACGAATACGTGGCCCAGACATTGGTGTCGAAGCTGCTCGGCCTCGGCTCGTTGCAGCGCAGGGAGCGCTGTGTCCTGCGGCTCGGCTCCATCATCCATTTCCACACCGGCATCAGCGTCGATCTCGATACGGCGCAGGATCCCGTGCAGTTGCTGCGGCTGCTGCACCCGACGCCCGCTCTCGGTCCCTTGCCGCGCACCGAGGAGAACATGGAAATGCTCAGCGTCTGGCGCGGGCGGCTGGGCTGCCCGGAGGAATTCGGCGCACCTTTCGGCGTTTGGGATTGCGGGAAATTCGAGGCGGTCGTGGCGATACGCGGCGTCTGGTGGCAGGGCAAACGGATCTCGCTGCCAGCGGGCTGCGGTGTCATCGAGGCCAGCCGCCTTGTCAATGAATGGCGCGAACTGCGCCTCAAGCGCGCCGCCGTGAAAGCTTTCCTTGCCTGATCCCCGGCACGAACCGGTGGCCGCGGATCGCCGCTACTCCAACAACGACTTGCCGGTCATCTGCTCCGGCTTATCGAGGCGGAGCATTTCCAGCAGGGTGGGCGCGACGTCGGCGAGGATGCCGTCGCGCATCTTGTGGGAGGATGCGTCGTCGGCGACGTAGATGATCTCCACAAGGTTGGTGGTATGTGCGGTGTTGGGCGAGCCGTCGGCATTGCGCATGTATTCGCAGTTGCCGTGATCGGCCGTGATGAGAAGCTTGCCGCCGAGGCGGAGGGTTTGCTCGACGATCGCTTTCACCGATGCGTCGATGGTCTCGACGGCGCTCATCGCCGCCTCGACGACGCCTGTGTGGCCGACCATGTCCGGATTGGCGAAGTTGAGGATGACGAGATCGAAGTCCTTGAGGTTTTCCACAACCGTCCGTGTGACTTCCTCCGCCGACATCTGCGGCTTGAGGTCGTAGGTGGCGACGTCCTTGGGCGAGGGGATGATGAAACGTTTCTCGCCCTTGTTTTCCTTCTCTATGCCACCGTTGAAGAAATAGGTGACGTGCGGGTATTTCTCCGTCTCCGCGATCCGCATCTGCTTCATGCCTGCGGCGGCGACGGTTTCCCCGAGGGTCATGTCGAGCGTCTGCGGGGAGAAGATCGCATCGCAATCATATTTTTCGTCGTAGACGGTGAGGGTGACGTAGTGGACCTGCGGGACTGCGCCGCGGTCGAAGCCGGCGAAGTCTTTCTCGAGAAACGCTTCGGAAAGCTCGCGGGCGCGGTCGGCGCGGAAGTTGAAGAACAGCACCACATCGCCGTCGCGCACGCGTTGCGTATCTGCCTCGGTGAAAACCATGGGGGGCATGAACTCGTCGGTCTTGCTTTGGTCGGCGTAAACCTCGGCAACCGCTTCGGAGGCGAGGATCTCCTTTTTCGTGCCGATGCCGTGGACGATGGCATCCCAAGCGAGCTTCACACGGTCCCAGCGCTTATCGCGGTCCATCGCGAAGTAGCGGCCGACCACCGTGGCGATCTTCGCCCCGGCCTTCGCCGTCTCGTCCTCGACCTTGGAGATGTATCCTGCCCCGCCTGTCGGGGAGGTGTCGCGTCCGTCGGTGATCGCGTGGATCATGATGTCCTTCACCCCCGCCTCGGCGGCGAGCTTGGTCATCGCGATGAGCTGATCCTGATGGGAGTGGACTCCGCCGTCGGAGACGAGGCCGATGAAATGGAGTCGGCAGGGCTTCGCTTTCTCCAAGGCCTTCCTGAAGACCTCGTTGTTGGCGATCGTGCCCTCCGCGATGGCCTTGTTGATGCGGGTGAAATCCTGATAAACGATGCGTCCGGCCCCGAGGTTCAGGTGACCGACCTCGGAATTTCCCATTTGCCCTTCCGGGAGCCCGACATCCATGCCTGAAGCGGAGAGGAAGGAGTGCGGGTATTGGGAGAGGGTTTCGTCGGTGAAAGGGGTGTTGGCGAGAAGGATGGCGTTTCCGTCCTTCTCTGCGGTTTCCTTGCCGCCGGGGTTTGTGCCCCAGCCGTCGCGAATGATTAGCACCACTGGTTTCTTAGCCATGCGGGATGCTGTAAAGGTAGATCGTAGCCGGGTCAATTGCGATCCTGCGGCAGGCGGGAGGAAGGCTTGCCCACGAGGGGCGCAGGGGAGGATGGTGTACGATGCTTCTTTGAATCAAGCGTAGGGCGTGTGTGGGATGGAGACAGGGCGTCATCACGGTCTCTGCAGCCGCAACATTCGCCCGGGATCGAGTGCCCATGGCTCGCAGCTCGCATCCTGGGTTTCTGCCTCACGGGCTGTGGGAGGCTACGGATGGCCAACATGAAGTTCCGGGTTTTTGTCCTTGGGTGGCCCATCATCAGAAATCGAAGAGATTCATCTGCGGGGAATTTGTCTCCGGGAGGGTGTCTTCGAGTTTCGTGGTCTTGGGTTTCGGGTGCTTTTCCTTGGACTCCGGCTTGGAGGAGTTCATTTCCAGGTGGGAGAGGATGTCCTTGGCGCGGGTAAGGACGGGTTTCGGGAGGCCGGCGAGGCGGGCGACCTGGATGCCGTAGGATTTGTCGGCGGGGCCGGGGAGGATCTTGTGGAGGAAGATGATTTCCTCGTTCCACTCGCGGACGGCGACGTTGCAGTTGGTGACGGCTTCGCGGGTGTTGGCGAGGTCGGTGAGCTCGTGGTAGTGGGTGGCGAAGAGGGTGCGGCATTTCACCTCGTCGTGGAGGTGCTCGGCGACGGCCCAGGCGATGGAAAGGCCGTCGAAGGTGGCGGTGCCGCGGCCGATCTCGTCGAGGATCACCAACGATTTCTCGGTGGCGTGGTTGAGGATGAGGGCGGTTTCCGACATCTCGACCATGAAGGTGGATTGGCCGCGCGAGAGGTCATCGGATGCCCCGACGCGGCAGAAGATGCGGTCGGCGAGGCCGATGGTGGCGGAATCGGCGGGGACGTAGGCGCCGATCTGAGCCATCAGGGTGATGAGGGCAAGCTGGCGGATGTAGGTGGATTTTCCGGCCATGTTGGGGCCGGTGAGGATCTGGAGGCGGCTCGATTCCGGGAGGAGTTCGGTGTCGTTGGGGACGAACTTTGTGTCCGTTAGGGTTTGCTCGAGGACGGGGTGGCGGCCGTTCTCGATGATGAGTTCGGTGCCGTGTGTGAGGGTGGGGCGGCAGTGGCGGTGGAGCTGGGCGGTCTCGGCGAGGGCGCAAAGGGTGTCGATTTCGGCGATGGCGGCGGCGGTTTCTTTTAGCTCGGCGAGGTGGGTGACGACCTGTTGGCGTAGCTCGAGGAAGAGTTCGTATTCGAGCTGTTTGGAGCGTTCCTCGGCGCCGAGAACCTTGTTTTCCATTTCCTTGAGCGCGGGGGTGATGTAGCGCTCGGCGTTGGCCATGGTTTGCTTGCGGGTGTAGTCGTCGGGGACTTTGGAAAGCTGGGAGGTGGTGATCTCGATGAAGTAGCCGAAGACGTTGTTGAATTTGATTTTCAGGGAGTCGATGCCGGTGCGTTTCCTCTCATCTTCCTGGAGCCGGGCGATCCAGTCCTTTCCGCCACGGGCGGCGAAGCGGAGTTCGTCGAGATCGGCGGAGTGGCCGTCGCGGATGATGTTGCCGTCCTTGAGGTTGGCCGGGGGTTCGTCGCTGAGAGCGGCTTCGAGGAGGGTGGTGAGTTCTGGGAGGGGGTGGAGGGAAGTGATCAGTGAGCAGTGATCAGTGAGCAGTGAAGAGAGATCCTCTTTCAGAGGGGGGATGCTTTGGAGGGAGATGGAGAGGGATTGGAGGTCGCGGGGGTTGCCGGAGTTTTGGGAGAGGCGGGAGGTGGTGCGCTCGATGTCGCGGATGTTTTTGAGGGATTCGCGGGCTTTGGAGAGGAGGAATGGCTCGGCGAGGAGGGCGGCGATGGTGTTTTGGCGGGCTTGCAACGTTTCGATGTCGCGGAGGGGGTGGAGGAGCCAGTTGCGGAGCAGGCGGCCGCCCATGGGGGTCTGGGTGCGGTCGAGGACGGCGAGCAGGGTGTGCTTGGGGCCGGAGCGGGATTCGATGAGGTCGAGGTTGCGCTGGGAGGCCTGGTCGATGAGGACGTGCTTTTCGTTATCGAGGAGTTTGGGTGGGTTGAGGTGCTCGCAGGGGCGGCGGAGCTGGGTGACGAGGTAGTGGAGGGCGGCTCCGGCGGCGGCGGATGCGGCGTGGAGGTTGGCACAGCCGAAGCCGTCGAGGGAGTGGACGTTGAAGTGGGATTTCAGGAGATCGACGGCGTGCTCGGGGAGGAAGGTATAGCCGTCGTAAGGGAGGGCGTGGGGGTGGTTTTCGGAGAAGTCGGAGATCTGGTGGTCGGGGATGATGATTTCCGAGGGGGATATGCGGGCGAGCTCGTCGAGGAGCTGGGCCGGGTCGTTGAACTCGGCGATGATGAACTCGCCGGTGGTGTGGTCGATGGCGGCGAGGCCGTAGGAGTTTTTGGTTTTCGATAGGGCGGCCAGGTAGTTGGGGCGTTGGTCGTCGAGGAGGGTGAGGTCGTCGATGGAGCCGGCCGTGAGGATGCGGGCGATCTCGCGCTCGACGAGTTTGCCGGGTACCGCCTCGGAGGTTTGCTCGGCGATGGCGACGCGCTTGCCGGCCTTGAGGAGGCGGGCGATGTAATTTTGGGCGGAGTGGTAGGGGACGCCGCACATCGGGGTGCCGCCGCGTTTCGTGAGGGCGACGTTCATGATGGGGGCGGCGGTTTTCGCGTCCTCGAAGAACATTTCATAGAAGTCCCCGAGCCGGTAGAAGAGGATGATGTCCGCAGGCAGGCTTTTCCTCATTCCGAGGTATTGGGCCATCATGGGGGTTGTGCTGCCGGACATGCGGGGATGCTGGGCGGCGAAACTTCAAACTTCAAATTTTAAACTCGAAGCCGGTGGGAGAAGGTGGGATCCGTTGCGAACCAATTCCGCCTTGCCTCGCGTGACGGCGGAATGTATCCGATAGGGCGATGAGATTTTCTTTTCCCATGCATGCGGGCATAATCAAGGCGGGCTTTTTCCTATCCCTTGCCGCGACGCTTGTGCTGCGGGCGGACACATGGACCAGCTCCGATGGCAAGACGATCGAGGCGGATTTCGTTAGGCTCCAGGATGATTCGCTTTTCCTCAGGTCCGCAGGCAAGGAATATTCCGTGCCGCTCTCCCGCCTGGATCAGAAATCCCAGGGGTATGCGCGTTTCCTCCATGGCAAAATGAAGGAACTGGCGGCCAATGCACTCGAGTCCCCGATTGTCGCGGAGACCGCCTTGCTGGATGCGATAGGGGCGGATCCGAAGCTCGTGGAGGGCAGGAATTTCCTGATGGAAGGGTATGTGAAATCGATCTCCAAGAGCAGTTCGCTTGGAGCCTCGCCGCTCACCACGGCGGTGGTGGTGCTGGGCGGCGGCACAAGGATGGAAATGAACCTTTCCGGCGAAGCGGACGGTAGGATGACGAAGGTAAAGGTCGAGGAGGGCAGGGTTGTCCTGACAAAAGGTAAGAACTATTCGGATGGGAAATACCGGGATTTCGAGGAGTACAAGACACTGATGGAGAATGGGAAGGCCGTCGTTTTCCGTGCGCGTGTCGAGGGCGGGAAGATTATCGGCTCCGGGATCGCGACGTTTGAGGAAATCGTCAGGTCCAAGGTGGTGCGAGCTCCGCAATCGAAGGAGCTGACGGCGGAGGAGAAGGCGGAGATCGCCCGGATTCAGATCCGCGTGGAATACCTGGAATCCCAGCTTGCGGAGGGCGCAGGGAAGCCTGCGGGTGGCGATGGGGGCGGATTCCTCGGGCCGGGAGCTGCAGGATACACCGATGGGGAGAAGGATACCATGCGCAGGGAACTCGGTCAGCTGAAGGAGAAGCTCGGCTACCTGACGAGATCGGCCCAGCCGGGACGGAATTTCCCGAGGTGAATGTTTTGAGAAGGCGCGGCAAACGGAAGGGGGCTGCCCCGGAGTGGGTTACGTTCGCGCGGTGTTTCCTGCTGACGATGGGAATGTTTTTCGTAGGTGTTGCCGCCGTTGGTTTCAATGAGACGGGCGGGGAGGAACCAATTCCCGGATGGCTGCCATTCCTGCTGCTCGGGATGCTCGTGCTGGGCGTGGTTCTGCTGGCCGTGGCAGTCATCGGATCGCGACGCGATGCGGATTCCTGGATGGAGTCGGCATCGAGGACCGAGGCCTCCATCGTCGTGATGATCGTCGCCGCGCCTCTCTATTTCGTCCTCAGGTTGCTTTTCCGCAGGCAGGGGAAATAGCGGCGGCAAGATGATTCAATCACCAGCGGGCTTCGTCCCGGTTCCGTGGAAATGGATGTCGCGCTGCGGGAAGGGGATGGAGATGCCCGCCGCATCGAAGTCCTCCTTGACGCGCCTTGTGATTTCAGTGCGGACCGTGAGGAAATCCGAGGTGGCGGCCCATGGCCAGCAGCGGATGTTCACCGAGGAGTCCGCAAGTTCGTGGACGCCGATGTTCGGTTCCGGCTCGCTGAGGATAAGCGGATGCTCCGAGACGGCGCGGGCGATGATTTCCTCGGCTTTCCCGATGTCATCCGAATACCCTATGCCGAAGACCATATCGACGCGGCGGGTGTCCATGCCGGTGATGTTGGTGATGGTTTCGCCCCAGACCTTCTTGTTGGGGACGAGGACTTTCTGGTTGTCGAAGGTTAAAATGGTCGTTGAGACCATGCTGACGCTGTCCACCTTGCCCTTGATCCCGCCGATTTCCACGGCGCTGCCGACATCGAAGGGGCGGTAGATGAGCAGCATCATGCCTGCGGCGAAGTTGCTGAGGGTGTCCTGGAGCGCGAAGGCGAGGATGAACGCACCGCCGCCGATGAGAGCAAGGGCGGCTCCGACGTTCACGCCGACCGTGCCAAGCGCTACGATGATGCCGATGCCGAGGATGATGCGGCTGGCCATCTTGTTGATGAACACCTTTAGGAGTGCGGAAATGTTCGCCTGCCTTGAGATGGAGCGGCGGATGAGCTTGCCTGCGAAAACCGATAGCAGCCAGAAACCTGCGAGGACGACAATGAATTTGATGCTTCCAAGAAGGATGCGCATGCCACCGTCCTCGGCGCCCAGCCATGTGCGGAAGGCATGGACGCGGGTGCCGACATCGTTGTTGGCCGGCTTGATGCCACGGACGGCGGCAAGGTATTTCATTTGTTTCGAAG
This sequence comes from Akkermansiaceae bacterium, assembly GCA_017798145.1. Taxonomy (NCBI): domain Bacteria; kingdom Pseudomonadati; phylum Verrucomicrobiota; class Verrucomicrobiia; order Verrucomicrobiales; family Akkermansiaceae; species Akkermansiaceae bacterium. Next base: position 4,219,343 of record CP059069.1, read on the forward strand.
CATCGCCTCCCTTGAGCTCGTAGGCTTCGAGGACGATCTGCGTGCGCGTCAGGATCTCCGCCTTGGTTTCGCGGAGAAGCAGCAGTTCTGCGCTGATCGCGCTGGCATCGCCCTCGCCGCTGAGGAGCCGGATCTCGTTTTCTGCGATGCGGGTTGATGATTCCTTGAGCGCTGCCATCCAAATGGCCGTCTGCGTCTCCAGCTCTTCTTCGGTGAGCGGATCCAGGGAAAGGGCGAGGATGTCGGTGGAAATCCGGGGATCGGGGGAGAGGGTGTTTTCCTGGGAAAGAGCAGGGCAGATGAACAGGGTGAGTGCGCAGGCTAAGAAGAGAGGGAGGCGAATCATGCGCCTAAGGGTGCATGGTATGGCCGTTAGGTCAAACCGGGAGGCCGAGAAAGAACGGCGGCGGGAATGAACGCGAAGCCGGATGGTGCGCGCTGCAGGGTTCGAACCTGCGAAAGGAAAAGCTCCCCTTGTAAATCAATGGATTCCAGGAAATACCGGGCTTTTGGAACAGTGAAAACTTGCTGGCCGTCCAAAACTAGGGGACAGTTTAGGGACACCAAATCCCGAAAAGCGATGGCATCACTTAAAAAGCGCAAAGGTTCGAAAGTCTATCAGGCGCAATTCTACGTCCCCGACCTTGTGAACGGCGGTTTACGGCAAGTCAGGAGATCCACAGGGAAAACGAAGAAATCCGAAGCCCTTCTTGCCGCTGCTGACATGGAGCGGGCAGCACAAGGGATCGTGAAATCAGGAAGCGACAAGGCACAGCAAGCAAAGGCCATCCTTGTCGAGATGGGCGCGGAGATCGAGCTGGAGAAGTTCACCGCGCTATCAGCACGAAAGCACGTTGCCAGATTGCTTGCCCTTGCCACGGGCGAGGACATGCCCGCTTATACGCTCGAAAGCTGGACGGCGGAATGGCTCCGCAGGAAGGGGAGGGATTCAAGCAAGGCCACGATGGCGCGATACAAGAGCCACGCGGAAGCCTTCCTCTCATGGCTTGGCGATGAACGGCGCAAGAAGCCCCTCGAAAGCGTCACTTCCCAGCATGTCCGCGAGTGGCGAGAGAAACTGCAGGATGAGGGGCGGGCGGGGAAGACAGTGCTTTCCTATGTCAAAGACCTGGGGGCGATCTACCGGGCAGCCATGCGCGAGGGAATCGTTGCCTTCAATCCATGCGGAACCGCGATTGCCGACACCGATACGGGGGACAGTCAGGAGCGGAAGCCGTTCACGCTGGAGGAAGTCGGGAAGCTGGTAGGTGCCGCCCCTTCCGAGGAATGGCGCGGGCTTGTCCTTGTGGCAGCGTTCACAGGGTTACGGCTTGGCGATTCCGCTCGTTTGTCATGGGAAGCCGTTGACCTTGACGCAAAGAAAATCACTCTCATCCCATCGAAGACGAAAAGGAAAAAGCGCGAAGTTCACATTCCGATCCAGCCCGACTTGCTCGCCTATCTCATGGCCGCCCCGGTTGCCGATGATTCACCTGCCGCCCCAGTTTTTCCTACACTGGCAAAAAAGAGAGTGAACGGCGCAAACGGGCTTTCCGACACATTCAAGGGCATCATGGCCGCCTCTGGCGTGGATCGAGGCAAGCCGTCCAGAATCATCGAAGAGGGGCAGGGCAAGGGCGCGGGGCGCATCACATGGGAGAAGGGATTTCACAGCCTGCGTCATACTTTCACAAGCTGGCTCCGCAATGCTGGCGTGAGTGAAGAAGACAGGATGGCCTTGGTGGGACACAGCACCCGTGAAAGTCATCAGATTTACAGTCATCCGGACGAGAAGGCCGGACGGAAAGCCATCGCCAAGCTGCCGAGACTAACCCCGGACAAGTCATGAGCGACAAGCGAGACGAACTTCCCCGAGATCTTCGCGCTTTGTGCGGAGGCACTGTAGAGGACGAGGACGGTTCTCAGCGGACACTGGTTTTTCCAGCCGACTCTTATGCCAACATCTGCAGTGCGCGTGCTGACCTGGAGCTTGCCATTGATGATCCTGATACCTTGATGGAACACATTGATTCGCTGCGCGAGGAACTGGAGTTGGTGAAGCGATTACAAGCCGACATGGAGCAAAGGATTCTCAATCACTTCGAGCCGCGCCGCCGTGCGCCCAGCACCAAGGACAATTCTGCCCAGCAGCCCAAGGTTGACCATGGGGCAAAAAGCAAGGTGGAAAAGGCGATAGCTGATGCGAAAGCAGGGCGGGCACGCGGGAGAAAGTCAAAGACTCTACAGGCTGTGCTGAAGTCCCTAGCCTTCTCCCAAGAGAAGGGCCGCGTGCCATCGCATGCCGAGCTCAAGGAGCTTGGGTTCAATGACCAACAGGCGACCGACGCCGGGAGATGGCTAGTGATGCAGAATGCCCTTGATACAGATCCGCTGTTTTGGCCACTGCCCGATGGCCGAGGACGATCAAACAAAAAGTAGGAGTTCTTTCGCCAAGGGTCAAAAAATGGTAAAATTGGGCGGCGTCATTATGTACGCCAACAACATTACCAAAACCAATTCAGAAGCCGAGTGGGCGCGTGAAAAGCAAGTCACCGCGCAATTCGGGCTCACGCACACGATCCTGTATAACCTCCGCCTGGAGAAGAAGATTCGTTCTGTGTCCCTTCGTGGAGAAGGGAAGCAATACGGTGCCCGGCTCTACAACGTCGCCTCGATCCGCGAGTTTCTGGCGAACCAGGAAGCCATGAACTCCAACATTGCCAGTTCCCGCAAGGCTAGTGTTACCGAAACTCTGAAACCATAAAGAATCAGGCCGCCCCACGCGAATGGAAACGGCCCGACGGTTTGGAAACCTGTCGAAATGTCTCAAATCGCGAGGTGGCCTGCAATCGAAAAAACCATTGCAGGACATGTCTAACAATCAATCCACCGCAGCTTTTCATAGCTCAACGAAAACGACCGCCGAGGCGGAGAAGGGTAACCCCTTGAAGTCACCAATTTCCTTCTTCAGACGCATCCATGACCGGACTCCGACGGAGGAAACCACCATCATCGCTTTCATCCTTAGGGTGAGGCTCGGCTCTTACGGGGAGACCATCAAGCAAATCCGCGAGTTCGAGGAACAGGGCGACCATCAACGGGCAGACGAAATCAAGAGGACGTTACCGTCAGTGACTCTGTCGGGACTGGTCACCGAGGGTCTCCGAGCAGGTGCACACAAAGAGGGTCGTTTCCAGCACAGCGGTTATCTGCAGGGTGACTTTGACGCCAAAGATTTCCATCCCCGCGCCGCTGACGAAATCAAGGAAATGCTCGCGGGAGACGAACATGTCCAATCCGTATTTTTGAGCGTAAAGTTCGGGGTGAAGGCCATCATCCGCATCCCCGTTTGCGCAACCCAATCGGAGCATACTGCCGCGTTCACTGCTGCGGAATCGTATTTTCGTGAGAAATACGGACTGAAACTCGACGCCAGCACCAAGGATCCAGCGAGGCTGTGCTTCGTGAGCTTCGACCCTGAGGCATACTTGATGACATCGCCCGCCACCGTGCTACCCGTCACGTCGGCGAAAAATTCGAGAGGTGCATCGATGACACCGGGGGAGTGCTCAATCTTGGAGAGTCAAGACGCCAAAGGCAATGCTGCCAGCGCGAAGCATGACCCCCTCACCCCGGAAACTATCAAGGGCATGCTGACCTGCATTCCGACTCGCCCGGACTACGATACCTGGCTGAAAGTATCGTCAGCCGTATGGTCTGCCACCGGGGACGAAGCGGCCGGAACCGCGCTTTTGAAAGAGTGGAGCCCAGAGGAAGAACCAGGCGAATACAGCGAGAAGTTCAAAACCCGCCTGACTGAAATTACCGCAGGCACTCTTGTCCACTTGGCTAGGAAGCACGGGTATCAATTTCCCTCAGCAAAGAGCAATTGCGACAGCGTGGACGTTCCTGAGGGAGTCTTCCCCGTTCCTGCCGGCGAAATCGAATACCGTGAGGCCGGGGAGATTATCTTCAGTACCATCGCGCCTAAGCACCGGCTGTTTATCCGCGGAGGAACCGTCCATGAGATCAAAGGCGGCGGCAAGGGGCACGATCACTTTGAGCAGCTTTTCCCGGAGCGCTTTTGCAGCCTCCTCGAGAATTTCGGTCATCGAGTAGCCCGGAGGGAGTGGCAGGAGGGGGGAGGGGGTGGGAAGGGAAAACACATCTGGCGGAGCCGTAGGATGCCCATCAGCGCTGCCAAAATTCTTTTGTGTTCAGATTCCGCCACCAGCAACCTGCCGCCGGTTCGGCAGTTGGCAGCATGTCCGGTTCTGAGCAAAGATGGAGAAGTCCTCGGACGTGGGTATCACCCCCACGCTGGCGGCACCTACGTCACCGACGGTGAGATCCCTCCGGAAATGCCAGTGGAAGCTGCCACGGCCGCGATTCTGGGTTTGTTGGATGATTTCAACTTCGTAACACCCGCAGACAAGTCGCGAGCCGTTGCAAGCTTCCTCAGCCCGGCTCTCAAAATGGGCAACTGGATCGACGATGATTTCCCATTGGACGTCGGGGAGGCCACGGAAAGTCAGTCAGGGAAGACCTACCGTCAAAAGCTGGTGAATCGGACCTACAACGAGATCCCATCCGCTATCCCCGCGCCCCGTGGCGGCGTCGGCAGCTTGGACGAAGCCATTTCTACCGCACTCATCAAGGGGCGCCCATTTGTGACGCTCGATAATTTCCGGGGGAAGTTGGATTCTACTATTTTGGAACAGGCAGTACGGGGGGTTGGCAGGGTCACATGCCGTGCGTTGCGCGTAAGTGCGGATGTCGACACGGGGCCTTTCAACTGGCAGCTCTCCACCAACGGCGCGGAGTTCACGAGGGACATCGCCAACCGATCAATCATCACCCGGATCCGAAAGCAGAGTTCGGGATACCAATTCAAGGAATACGCCGAGGGAAGTCTGGAGGCGCATGTTGAGGCACAGCAGGCGTTCTACCTTGGCGCGGTCTTCTCGGTCATCAAGGAGTGGTCTCAGAACGGATGCCCGAAGACAGACGATAGCCGCCACGATTTCCGGGGCTGGTGTAGGTCTCTGGACTGGATCGTCCAGAACATCTTCAAGCTCGCCCCTCTGCTCGACGGCCACTCTGAGGAGCAGGCGCGGACAGCGAACCCCGCACTGCAGTGGCTCCGTGAGGTGACGATCGCGGCGCGGGATGGCAAGCAGTTGCAGATGGCGCTGACCACCGCCCAACTGGTTAGTATCGCGGAGGATGCCGGAATCGAATTTCCGGGCAACCCCTTGGGTCGGGAGGAACCGCATCAGCGGGCGGGTAAAATCCTTGGAAGGTTGTTCCGGGACACGGAGGGGCAGCCTGTCACCGTCGATGGCCTCACAGTCGCACGGGTGGAGCGCGATGTTTATGTCGAGGGTCGGGGTCACGAGAAGCAAAAGTTCTACTCCATCGTGCCTGTTGCATGAGTTTTTCCCGCGCGTCCCGGCGTCCCCGGCGTGGTATGGTAAGACGTAGAAAAGCTACAGCGAGGTCACACTACTGTAGCTTTTCTTGGAATTACACCATGACGGCGGGACGGCGGGGAAGGGCGCCATCCACCAAGCGATGCTCGCGAGTACAGCCCGAGCAGCGTGTGTTTGCATCCAGCGGGGCGTCTGTGCAGAGTTCCCTCATGGCAGATTACCCAGCCTACATGGTGGAACGCGCAGGCAACCTGCTTCTCGACATCCTTGAAGACGAATTTCGCGTGCCTTACAGCCGCTTTTACGATGGGGAGGAGGAGCTTCATGACTGGTTGCTCGGCAAAATTTGCAAAACCGAGGAGGAGCGGAACCTGTATGAGTATCGTTCCGTTGAATCCATTATCGATTGTGCCGTGTACCAGCTGAAGGAGGCTGGCATTGTTGGCACTCAGGAACTGAATGAAATGCTTTCGGATGGTCACAATGACTACGCCATCTACCTGACCCCTAAAGGGCTGCCTCTCTTGGAGCGGCGAGATGAAATCCGCTACTTCGATGTCTACCTGTGATGCGGTAGGTCTGCGCGATTTTTAGGCATTCTTGGCGCCCTCACAGCCCCCGCTGCGTTATCCGCCGCACCCGGAGGCGCTGCTCTTTGACGAGTTCCTCGCGATCGTGGACGAGGATGAGAATTGTTGCTTTTGGGGATGATGGAGCGCGCCGGGATGAGCGAGATGGACATCTACAACCGCACTCGGGACGTGTTCCATCACTACAAGCTGCCGTATGACGCGCCGCCGCCGGAGGTGAAGCTCCCAAACTTCCTCAGCTTGGCCTTGAAACATTCTCCACCATCCTTGCCATGGAGGGCGCTGTTTCTTGCTCTTTGTCACGAATCGACCTCGCCACCATTTGGGCAATTCCATCGAGCCGATCTCTTACCCTAGCTGCACGCTTATCGATCACTAGATCGAGTCGCCGGTCCAGGGCGATCAACTGCTGGTCGTCAAGGACATGAAAGTCGCTTCGAGGAAGGTCAGTGGCAAGGATCGCCGGCAGCAGCCCGCCGGGCTGTCCCCACAAGAGGAGTTGCTTCACATGTCCAAAGGTGTCGGCGAAACATGTGGGCACCAGATCCGCTCCCGCTGCCTTCGCCATCTCGTGCAAAGTTGTGACCAGACTACCATCACCACGGATCAACGCCATGGGTATCCGGGTGAGAAACTGCATCACGGACCAGTCCGGCAGGTTGCTGTCAAAGTCCCTCCTCCCGACCAAGACGAACTTCATCGTTCCACAAGGCCGCCGAACCACGGAGGAATCCTCGAAGCTGGAACGAACGATGCCGACATCCAGTCCGCCGTCGTGCAGTTGCCGCACGATCCCTTCCGTGCTATCCGGCACAAACTCGAATCTATAATCAGGCAGCGTCCTGCGCAGGTTGCGGATGGCTGGATAGACCATCGCTTCCAGGACTGCCGCCCCGGCTCCTATTTTCAGGATGCCCTTGTCACCGCTGAACCGAGCCGACAGCGCTTCGAGCTCGTCGAGGTAGGAGGCGGTCAGGAGAGCAAGCTCCTTGCCGGCCGATGTGATCTGGAGGCTCTTGCCCTTCCGGATAAATAGATCCGCTCCCAAGGCACCTTCAAGCTCTCCGATCTGTCGACTCATCAGACTCCGGCGGCTCTCTACGCCTCCCGCCGCCTGAACCACAGAACCGGCCCGCGCCACCGCAAGAAACGCCAGGAGCTTGTCCAAGGTCAGCCCTCTCTGCTTCAGTTCGATGATGTCCATTCGTTACTTTCGAGTAACGCTATGAACTCACTCGTGACTTTTCAAGTGTCATCTGGTGACTAGGTTGGAGCCATGAAACTTGAGCAGATCAAAGTTGGCGACCGCATCCACGGCGTCTCCGCTGGCGAACTGGTGACCGTCAAGAGCTGCGACCTCATCGGGTCCAGCTGCGCTGAAATCACTTACCAAGCAGCCTCCGGGCGCACCGACACCCGGCTGCTCTACCGTGACGACGAGGCGAAATTGAAATTGGAGGAGACCAAGCGCCCACTCAGCTTCACCGCAGACCCACAACGCTTCCGACTCGCCTCCGAGGCCCAACGGATCAAGCTCGGCTACCTTTTTGACCCCTTCGTTGCCGTCAACACCTCCAACGTCGACCCGCTGCCCCACCAGATCACAGCGGTTTACGAGGCCATGCTTGGTCGCCAACCTCTTCGTTTCCTCCTCGCAGACGACCCCGGTGCCGGCAAGACCATCATGACCGGCCTGCTCATCAAGGAGCTTGTCATCCGAGGCGACATCGCCAAATGCCTCATCGTCGCCCCGGGTAGCCTGGTGGAGCAGTGGCAGGATGAACTCGACCAGAAGTTCTCCCTCCCCTTCGACATCCTCACCAATGACGCGCTGGAGTCATCCCGCACTGGAAACTGGTTCACCGAGCATGATTTCTGCATCGCACGCCTCGACAAGCTCTCCCGCAACGAGGAGGTGCAGGAGAAACTCAAGGCAGTTGATTGGGACCTGGTGATCGTCGATGAAGCCCATAAAATGGCAGCCACCTATTTTGGCAACGAACTCAAGCAAACCAAGCGCTTCCAACTCGGCAAACTCCTCTCTGCCAATACCCGGCAACTGCTACTCCTCACCGCCACACCTCACAATGGCAAGGAGCAGGACTTTCAGCTCTTCCTCTCTCTGATCGACGGCGACCGCTTCGAGGGCCGCATCCGCGACGCAGCCCACACCCAGGACGCCTCCGATCTCATGCGCCGCATGGTGAAGGAAAACCTCATCACCATGGACGGTAAGCCGCTGTTCCCGAAGCGCCACGCCTTCACGCTGCCCTTCAAGCTCTCTGATCAAGAGGCCGCCCTTTACGAAGCTGTGACCCGCTACGTCCGCGAGGAATTCAACCGCGCCGACAACCTCGATGAAAACCGCCGCAACACCGTCGGCTTCGCGCTCACCATTCTCCAACGCCGCCTCGCCTCGTCCCCGGAAGCGATTTTCCAGAGCCTCAAACGTCGCCGCGAACGCCTCGAAAAGCGCCTGCGCGAGGAACGCCTGCTCAAGCGTGGCGCCGAGGCCCGGCTTTCCCCGACCCCGGAGCTGCCGGATCTCGACGAGGAAGACATCGACAACATTGAAGACGCCCCCGAATACGAGCTCGAAGCGGCCGAGGAGCAGGTCGTTGATCTCGCCACCACCGCGCTCACCATCCACGAGCTCGAACTCGAAATCGAAACGCTCAAGGGTCTGGAAAAGCAGGCAGCAGCCGTGCTGGCCTCCGGCAACGACACCAAGTGGGTGAAGCTGGCCGAGGCCCTCGACGAAATCGTCCGCGACAAGGAGAGTGGCAAGCGCCGCAAGCTCGTCCTTTTCACCGAGCACCGCGACACACTCCGTTATCTCGAAGCCAAGCTCAAGGCCTTCTACCGCTCCGACGAAGCCGTCGTCACCGTCCATGGCCAGACTCCGCGCGACCAGCGTCGCGCCATCCAGGAGGCCTTCACCAACGACCCAGCAGTGCTTGTGTTCCTCGCCACCGATGCCGCCGGCGAGGGCATCAACCTCCAGCGCGCCCACCTCATGGTGAACTACGACCTGCCTTGGAACCCGAACCGCCTCGAACAACGCTTCGGCCGCATCCATCGTATCGGCCAGCGCGAGGAATGCTGGCTCTGGAATCTCATCGCCGAGGAAACCCGCGAGGCCGACGTCTTCCTCAAGTTGCTCAAGAAACTCGAACAGGAATGCGAGTCGCTCAACGGTGCGGTCTTCGACGTGCTTGGAGAACTCTTCAAGGAAAAGTCCCTCAAGCAACTACTTATCGATGCCGTCCGCAGGGCCGACGATCCATCCGCCAAGGACTACCTCAGCCAAGTGATCGAGACCGAATTCTCCCACGAGCGCCTGCAGAGCCTCATCGACGAGCGCTCCCTCGGCAACGAGGGCCTGACTGACTCCCGCATCCGCGATCTCTGTGACCAGATGGAGCGTGCCAACACCCTGCGGCTCCAGCCCCATCATGTCGGCGGGTTCTTCGAGGCCGCCTTCGACGAACAGGGCGGGCGCTTGCTGCCCCGCGAAAAAAACCGCTTCGAGATCAAAAACGTCCCGCTCGACATCCGTCGCCGCGACCGAATCGTTGGCCGTGGAGCACCCGTCCTGAAGTCCTACGAGCGCATCACCTTCCACAAGGAGCAGGTCCGCATCGACGGCCACCCACCCGCCGCTCTCGTTGCCCCGGGCCACCCGCTGCTCGATTCGCTCATCGATCTTGTCCTCGAATCGAACCGCAACCTGCTCCGCGAGGGCACGATCCTCATCGATCCCCACAACCGCACGGATCGCCCCCGCCTGCTTTTCTACATCCTTAGCGACGTCACCGACGGCCGCCCCGCACGCAAGGGGTCTTCGGACCGCCGCCTGCTCTCCCGCCGTCTCCAGTTCGTCGAGCTCACCGAAAACGGCGAAATCCACGATGCCGGCGCCGCCCCTTACCTCGACTACGAATGCCCCCGCGAACAGGACGGCGAGACCATCGCTTCCCTGCTTGAGGCCGACTGGCTCGCCACCAATCTGGAGACTCAGGCCCGCACCTACGCCATCTCCGAGTTGGTGCCCCGCCACCTCGCCGAAGTCCGCACCCGCCGCGAACACTACCTCGATAAAACCCGCGACCAGGTCCACAGTCGCCTCACCCGCGAGATCGCGTTCTGGGACAACCGCGCCGTCGAGCTCGAAGAAAAAGAACGCGCCGGCAAATCCCCCGGCAAGCTCAACTCCACCCAGGCAGCACGCCGCCGCGACGAACTGGCCGAGCGCCTGCGCGTCCGCATTGATGAAATCGAGCGCGAGAAGGAAATCACAGCCCTGCCGCCTGTCGTCACCGGCGGTGCCCTGATCATCCCTGAAAGCATGCTCCGCTCGGTGCCATTGGAGCCGGAGCACTCCGCCAGCGTCCGCGAAGACACCACCCCTTACCGGGTCCGCGATACCAAAACCTCTGAACTGGCCGCCATGGAGGCCGTCATGGAATACGAGCGTTCCCTTGGCAACGAGCCCAAGGACGTTTCCTCCGAAAACCGCGGTTACGACATCGAGTCCCGCTGCGGCGAATCCGGCAAACTCCGCTTCATCGAGGTCAAGGCCCGCCACCCCTCCGCCACCTTCATCAACCTCACTCGCAACGAACTCATCTGCGCCCTCAACAACCCCGACAACTGGATCCTCGCATACGTCCCGGTCGAAAACGGCGGCGCGAGCGCTCCCATCTACCGAACCAACGCCTTCCACGACGGTATCCCCTTCGAGGCCTCCGCCTTCAGAATCGAGATCGAGCAGATCATCGCATCAGGAGATTCTGCAATCTAATTTCCTAACAAACACAAATCGTCATGAACAAATGGGAAGACACTTTCGCGCGCTGGTCGCAAGGCCCGGGAAAAACGGAGGATGAGAAATGCGAGCGTGCCGTCGCCGCAATCCGAAAGGCCATTGGGGACGACTCCAAGCTCAACAAGCGGAACATCGTCGTCTTTCCTCAAGGATCGTATCGCAACCGCACCAACATCCGGATTGAGAGCGACGTGGATGTTTGCATCTGCTGCAAGAACCCGTTTTTCGCCGAATACCCTAAAGACACCTCCGATGAACACTTTGGCAATGTCTCTGGCGACTACCCTTACCCCGAATTCAAGAACGATGTGGAGGCGGCTCTTGTCCGCTACTTCGGCAGACAGCATGTCAATCGCGGCAACAAAGCCTTCGACCTCAAGAGCAACACCTACCGTGTCGATGCCGATGCGGTCCCAACCTTCTCCCACCGCCGCTACGCGTCAGACCGGTCATGGATCGAAGGCGTGGAGCTGAGGCCCGATGACGGGAATCCATCCAGAATCATCAACTGGCCGGAACAGGTTTACAGCAACGGCGTCCAAAAACACACCAACACCGCTCGCCGCTACAAGAAGGTCATCCGCATCTTCAAAAATCTCCGGAACCAAATGCAGAAGGATGGCATTAGCCAAGCAAACGACATCGCCTCGTTCCTCATCGAGTGCCTGATCTGGAATGTGCCCAATCCATCATTCGGAAACCCATCGCTGACTGCGGATGTCCGGGCATGCCTGATTCATCTCATTCCGAAAACCAAGGAAGACGAGCCTTGCCTTGAATGGGGAGAGGTAAGCGAGCTCAAATACCTCTTTCGTCCCACGCAACCATGGACCCGCCAACAGGCTCATGCATTCCTCTGCGCCTGCTGGCACTATCTTCGATTCTAACCATGAACACCGCTCCTCTGCTAAATCAAAAGTCCTTCGTCTGGGTCGCGGTTGGATTCCTCGCCGCCGCGCTCGTCATCATCTGCCTCTCTACCGGCACCAACCTAACGGAACCACGGGCGGTGGCAAGGAAGCTGCCACTTGCAGTCACGGCCGAACTCGCGGGCTGGTTTGTCTTCCGCAAGTGGCTCTGGCGCTGGAAATTCCTCAACCCCTGGTTGGTAATAGCGCCGGACCTGAACGGGGACTGGGAAGGATCGGTCACCCCGGTTGTGAACGGCGGGAATGGAGAGTCTCCAGAAGCCATCCCCGTGAGAATGACCATTCGCCAGACCCTCACCACCTTCAGCTGCGTGGTCCAGACCAAGGAGATGACAAGCCGGAGCTTCTCGGCGGGATTCCAGATCGAGCCCGATTCCCAACGTCGTCAGCTCACCTACTCCTACGAAAGCTTGCCCAGGGCGGGCGTTCGAGACCATAGTCCCGTCCACTTCGGCACCACCCGACTGGAGATTGACTCCGAGGATCCCACCGAAATGACCGGTGAGTATTGGACTAATCGACGCACCAAGGGCGAGCTGACTTTCAGCCGGATTTCAGCATCCGCTAAGGATCAAATTGACTCAACTGAACAACCGCCATGCAAATCCTGAACAGAGTCAATTTCGAGATCCCCATTCCTGAGGGGAGCGCTGCGGAAGACGTCTTCAGCGCTTGTGGCTCCGAGGTGTTGAAGTGGGTGGCAACCCGCCAGTTCATCACGAAGCCGCAAGCCGTCCCTCGCACATTGGAGACCGTTCCGAGGATCGCGGTGGCGAAGACCAGCACCATTGAAACGGTCAAGGCTTCTCACGCAGGAGCCCAGGCTTGGGGAGTCAAGATCCGCAATCCCGACACGTCTAATCGCTACCTGATTTGGTCATCAGAGGTGACCCTGCTGCAGACACCTGCTGGGCAGCTCTTTTTTAGCTGCTCCCTCCTGATCCATCGTGAGGGCCGATTCATTGCCCCGGTCAATCGCAAGCCGAACACGCCAGGAATCGTGAGACGGATTCTCGACCAGTTCGGTGGCAAGGCAAGTTATCCGCTGTCGTCTTCGCCACTCAGGTTCCGTAACAGTGGCAAGGATGTCGCCACTCTTATCCGGGTCCTTGAGAGCACCGATCGGACTCACCCGATCATCCTGGTCACGCCTCGCACCGCTGATGGCAGCTATACGACCGATCCCGATGAGTTGGCGAAGTTTTTGGCAGGAATGGCACACGTCATTGTCGCGGAAGATGTCGATGCGACCCGGCACCTGGAAAGCTCCCTGCCCCGTCACCTGAACTGCTTCGACGGCGGGACCAGAATCTACTGGCCCGGCTTTCGCCGCCACAGCCCACCGGACTATCATCCGCTGTTCCTCCGCTACCAAATCGAGAAGTGGAACCGCACGGATCCTCACCTCGTCGGTCAGGAGCTTCACTCCATGATCGCGGAAACGGCGGCCTACTCGATCCACGAGAGCTTCTTGACCTGGCCGGCGTTGGAGCGCCTCGCGAGACAGGAAGCCATCTCCAAGGCCAAGGAGTCCGGCGAAACCGACGAGTATCTGGAGCTCCTTGAGGAAGAGAATCGAGATCTGACAGCCGAGACTGCGACGCTCAACACCGCGCTTGAAGAAGCCCGCTCTGATGCGGCTCGTCAAAAACACCTTGTTGGCCAACTTCAGCAAGCGCTTGCCGATCGGAAGTCGGGGCAGGTGGGTGCGACCGAGGCCGAACTCCCCGTCCAGTCGGTTCCGGAAGCGATCGAGCGGGCGGAGTCGGAATACTCCGACAAGCTGGCCTTCCAATTCAACAGCAAGTCGGAGGAGAAGGTCAGCCCGTTCAATCATCCCGAAGAGGTGCTCCAGGCCTTCCGCTGGCTCGCGACTACCTACCACGACGCCAAGTCAGGCAAGCAACCCAACTCCGATCTGGAAGGGGACTTTGCTGAGCATGTGCCGGGTTGGAACTTCCGGACGCATCAGAAGAAGGAGACCATGCGGAATGCGAAATGGCGCCCCTACTACGTCTGCACCCACGACAGCCGCGAAATCGAGCTCCCGGCCCATTTCAAGTGCGGAACCAGCTCGGATCCCCGGGAAACCATCCGGATCGCCTTCAACTGGGACGGGGCGACCGGCAAGGTCGTCGTCGGATTTCTGGGGCAACACCAGCCGAATACAAAAACTGCCTAAATCTCTCCTTGCAATGAGGGTATCAATTGATACCTTCCACCCGTGAAGCCACTATGCCTGCCAAGAAAACTACAGTCGCTCCCTTGCCACAGAAGTGGCTCGACGTGGTTATTCCGATTCTTGAGCGCCAGGATTCCAGCAAGATACTATGGACTGGCCGGGCTCAGCGAGAAATGTCTGCCGCCGGCCTCAGCTTCAAGCACGAGGCCTACGAGCTCTGTCTCCAAGTTCTGCGGACGCCTGGCATGCTCGGGGAGCAGATCTTCGACATGATCGACGAGACCGATGACACGATCGCCGACACCTGGGCCCTCCTTTGCCCTCACCCCCTCAAACTGCCCGAACCCCTTTACGTCAAAATCGCGGTCCATGAGAAACGAGTCCACCTGACGATGATTTCCATGCACACCGACAACTCCGGCAAGCTCCTCAAGGCAATCCGGGACTACATAAAAAAGAACAAATGAAACTGAAGACCTACACGACCAACTTCGACATCTACCTCCCGGCAACCGCGAATGAGCCCGAGCGATTCGTCGAAACCATTGAGGTCGAAGTCTTCCGCAACTTCGGCGAGGAGATCCTCACTCCCGAATCCAGCGAAAGAATCGAACGTATCAAGGCCCGTGAGCTGGGCATCATGACCGGTGCCGACATCAAGGCGATGCGCGAACGGCTCGGCCTCTCCCAAAAGCAGCTCACCCAGCTTCTCGACTGCGGAGATAAGAGTCTCTCCCGCTGGGAGAACGGACACGGTTACCCCACGGGCATCGTCAACAGGATGCTCCGCCTTCTCGACGAGGGCTTCCTCGCCCCCGCGAGCCTCGAGGCCGTCACCGGTCCGCGCTCTGAACTTTCAAGCGAACGCTTCCTCCGCAACCGGAAGATCCATCGTGCACCCAGCGTCGTTCACTACGACTTTCAAGGTGCCCGCGCACCAAAACTCAAATCCTCCATTGTGGAGGAATACATGGCATTTGCATCATCATGAAACCTGCACCCCTCCAACTCATGGACTATTGGGCAAACTCCATTCGCATGGAGGCCTGCCCGGACTATGACCCAAAGTCGAACACTGAGCTCGACCTCGAGTTGATCTCCGTCAAACACAGTGTCAAACAGCTCGACACCCCGGATCCAGAGGAGAATGGGACGAGTTGGCTCGTCGGCCTCTCCATCGAGCAAACTCCCTGCGACACCGGGAACATTCCCTACACCTTCGCTGTTTCCCTCCAAGGAGTCGTGCTCGCACTCCCGGGTGGCCCAACAGGGGAAAGGCTTGAGCGAGTATCAGAGCCACGTAGGTATACCATGCTTTTGGCGTCGCACGGGAAATGATTCGCGCTGCCACCGGTCGCGGCCCCCACAGCGCTGTCATTATCCCTTCAACCAACTTCCTGCCACCGGTGCCAACTGCAGAGGAGGCCAAAGACAGCCCGGCCAAGAAGAAAGGTGCAGCCAAGAAGGCCACCAAGAAGAAATCTACCGACAAGTCCAGTTAAGGGTAGCCACCACTACTGCTCACTAATTCACGCCATGTCCTACCCCAAAAAACTCATCGAGGTCTCCATCCCGCTCAAGGAGATCAACGATGCCTGTGCATACGAAAAGCTGCCAGGAATCGGCCCTCATCCACGCGGGATCCATCATTGGTGGGCGCGGCGACCGCTGGCGGCAGCGCGGGCGGTATTGTTCTGTCAGCTTGTGGACGATCCTTCGGGCTACGCAGACGAGCTGGTGAAGGACAAGGCCCGCGCCAAGGCCACCGAGCAGGAACTGCTGATGGAACCGGAAGGCGAAAAGGATCTTTCCCCGCGGCTACGCGAGCGCCTCATCGAGAAAGAGCGCGAGCGACTCCACGAGATGGTTCGCAAGCTGGTGGTCTGGGAAAATACCACCAACGAATCCCTCTTCAAGCAGGCCCAACAGGAAATCCTGAAATCCTGGCAGCGCCAACTCAAGCGTGAGGGCAAGCCGCTCGATACCCCCATGCCGCCGGTGCTCGATCCTTTCGCTGGTGGCGGAGCCATCCCACTGGAAGCCCAGCGCCTCGGGATGGAAGCCCACGCCTCCGACCTCAACCCTGTGGCGGTGCTTATCAACAAGGCGATGATCGAGATCCCACCCAAGTTCGCCGGACTGCCGCCGGTGAACCCGGAGTGGCAGGGCAAGACCAAGGAGGAAAAGGCCGCCACCACCTGGAAGGGCGCGCAGGGTCTCGCCGAAGACGTGCGGCACTATGGCCGGTGGATGCGAGAGGAGGCGAAGAAGCGCATCGGCCACCTCTACCCGCCCTACACACTCACGCAGGAACTCATTGATGCCCGGCCCGACCTGATAAAGGCCGGCTACAAGGCGGGCGACGAGCTCACCGTCATCGCCTGGCTGTGGGCGCGCACGGTGCCCAGCCCGAACCCGGCGTTGCAGGGGAAACCTGTCCCGCTGGTCTCCTCCTTCTGGCTTTGCAAGAAAAAGGGCAAAGAAGCCTACGTCGAACCAGTTGTCGAAAATGGCGACTACCGCTTTGAAATTCGCGTCAGGAAGCCGAAGAACTCGGCGGCCGTGGAAGCGGGAACGAAAGCGACAGGACGCGGGTCTGATTTCCACTGCCTTGTCTCCGGTGTCGCGATCTCTGGAAACTACATCAAAGAGACAGGAAAAAGAGGACACATGGGGGCGGAGATCATGTCTGTTGTCTGTGAAGGGCAGCGAGGCCGAGTTTACCTCCCGACTTCCGATGCCCAAGTCAAGGCAGCAGCATCTGCGAATCCAACATGGGCACCGAGTGGAAAGATCCCACGTCTAACGGGTGGGAGCTGCGAGCCCTATGGAATGGACGATTTCGGCAAACTCTTCACCCCCCGCCAACTCGTCGCCTTGACGACCTTTTCCGATCTGGTGGCAGAAGCGCGGAAGTGCATCCTCGCCGACACCCGAACCGCCGGTCACCTCCCCAACGATGACACCACCCTCGAACAATCCGGCATCGGCTCACACGCCTACGCCGATGCCGTGGCGGTGTATTTGGCAAACGCTGTCAGTCGCTCAGTGGACTTCAACAATTCTTGCGTGGGCTGGAGATGCGGCAACGAAAAGATCATGAACCTGTTTAGCCGCCAGGCGATCCCGATGGTCTGGGATTATGGGGAAGCCAACATTCTAGCGGATGTTGTTGGCGGATTTGGCCCTAGCATCGAATACCAAACCAAGTGTTTCCGCTACTTGCCCGCCAAACCTCAGGCGAAAGCCTTCCAACAGGATGCCCAAACCCATCGTTATGATGGCGAGCCAATCATTTCTTCAGATCCGCCGTATTACGACAACATCGGTTATGCAGATTTATCCGATCTGTTCTATCTGTGGCAGCGGCGAACACTGAAGTCGGTATTTCCAAAACTGATGGGCGGCATTCTCGTTCCAAAAACCGACGAGCTGATAGCATCTACCTCCCGCCACGGCAGCAAGAAGAAGGCAGAGGACTTTTTCCTGAATGGGATGTCAGCGGTAGCGAAGCGTTGGGCGGAATTCTCTAACCCCAGTTTCCCGACTACCTTGTATTACGCGTTCAAGCAAAACGAGATCAAA
Source organism: Akkermansiaceae bacterium (assembly GCA_017798145.1). Lineage (NCBI taxonomy): Bacteria > Pseudomonadati > Verrucomicrobiota > Verrucomicrobiia > Verrucomicrobiales > Akkermansiaceae > Akkermansiaceae bacterium. The sequence goes on from CP059069.1 coordinate 4,236,889, forward strand.
TCAGAGGGCCTCGTTTCAACGGGTTGGGCAACATTCCTTGGAGCTGTGATCGAGTCCGGATTCGCTGTCTTAGGCACATGGCCGATTCGCAGCGAACAATCAACGAGGGTACTAAGCCTTGGAAATTCCGCCCTTGCTTCTTCCATCGTCCTTGTCTGTCGGCAGAGAACCCAGACGGCAGAGACAATCACCAAGCGCGAGTTCATCGAGGCGCTTGAAGCCGAGCTGCCCGAGGCCTTGCGCGAACTCCAGCACGCCAACCTATCGCCGGTGGACTTGCCGCAATCTGCAATCGGTCCCGGCATGGCGATCTTTTCCCGCTACGCCGCCGTGATGAAGGGCGACGGCAAGCCGATGTCGGTCACCGAGGCGCTGCAGCTCATCAACCACGAGTTGGGCCATCTGCTCGACGGCCAAATCTCGGACATGGACCCGCACACTCGCTTCGCCTGTAAGTGGTTCGCACAACACGGATTCTCTGCCGCCGCCTACGGCGACGCAGAACTCATCGCCACCGCCACCGACGTTTCCGTGCAAGGCGTGGTCGCAGCAGGCGTCCTCGAATCCGGAAAGGGCAAGGCCCGCTTGCTCAAGCCAGCCGAACTTCCGGGAGGATGGAGCCCGGAGGGCGACCCACACCTCACCGTCTGGGAAGTTGTCCACCACCTCATCCGCCTCGCCGAGAGCGGCGGCGATGGTGATTGCGCCAAAGTAATCGCCGCCCTCAGCCATACCCAGATCGCCGAGGCCCGCCAGCTGGCCTACCGCCTCTTCACCCTCTGCGATCAGCAGAAGTGGAGCGAACTCGCCCAGCCCTACAACCAGCTCGTCACCAATTGGCAGGACTACAGCGACCTCGCAGCCCAACTCCCCGCCGCCGCAGCGAAACCCGTGCAGGCCAGCTTCGACCTTTGAGCCATGAAACTCGATCCCCACCACTTCCGTCTCAAGGAGTATCTCAAGGAGCATCCCTTGAAAGTGTCGCCATGGTCGGGCGTGGCGTTCCGCTCCACCGCGCTGAATCTTGCATCAACCTGAACCAATCCCATGGCCCTATCCAACAAACAACGCGTCGGCCAGGCGCTCGAAGAACTCCAGCCCGCCCTGCTTGCCTACCTCGTCCCGATCCTCGACGAGGCCGCGACCGGTCCGCGCAAAGCCGAAATCGAACAGGCGATGCAGGAGTGCGAGGTCCGCACGGTGAACGGAACCCCCCACTGGGAAATCCAGGCCCTGCTGCGGATGGTGATCAAGTTGTGGGGGCCCCTGTTCACTCACCGCTTCGATAAGAACGAACGAACCCGCGTCCGCTCACTCGTTCACGAGGCCAACGACATCCGCAACCGCTGGGCGCACGACATGCCGTTTTCCTATGACGACACCTACCGCGACCTAGACACACTCGGTCGCGTGGCTGAGGCCATTGATGGCCGTGATGCCCATGAGAAACTGCGCGAAATGGCCAAGGCCGTCATGCGAGTCCAGTTTCAGGAAGAAGCGCGACGCGAAACCCGCCGCACCTCAGCCATGGAGGGCACCCCGCTCCCGGCACTGAAGCCTTGGCGCGAGGTCATCGCACCGCACACGGACGTGGCCAAGGGCAATTTCCTCGAAGCGGAATTTGTGGCCGACCTCCACGCCGTCCACTATGGACTGGCCAATTCGGAATACGGCGACCCACGGGAGTTCTTCGCCCGCACATTCCTGACCGACGGCCTCAAAGACCTCCTCAAGCGCGCACTCAGCCGCCTGAACGGAAATGGCGGCAGCCCGGTTCTGGAACTCAAGACCAACTTCGGCGGAGGCAAGACCCACTCGCTGCTCGCCCTCTATCATCTTTTCGGAGACACGAAAGCAACCCAGCTCGCTGGCATGGATGGTCTGCTCCGCGAGACCGGCGTCAACGATACACCAGCCACACGAAGGGTGGTGATCGCCGGCCACCAGCTTGGCGTCAACCAGCCCCGGAAGAAACCCGATGGTATTGTGGTGCGCACGCTCTGGGGTGAAATTGCCCACCAACTCGGTGGGGCGGCGGCCTACGAGAAAATCCGCAGCTCGGATGAATCCGGCACCAATCCGGGAGCTGAAGTACTCGCCGATCTCATGCGGGAGGCCGGCCCCTGTCTCATTCTCATCGACGAGTGGGTTGCCTACCTGCGCGAAACTGTCGATACCCAAGGTCTCGCAGCCGGCTCCTACGAATCAAACTTCGGTTTCGCCCAGTCCATTACTGAAGCAGCCAAGGTGGTTCCCCAAGCGCTGGTCGTAGCATCACTTCCCGCCTCCCGAATCGAGATGGGCGGAGCACGGGGAGAAGCGGCGTTCGAGCAACTCTCCAATCTGTTCCAGCGTGTTGCCACTCCATGGCAATCCATCCGCACCGAGGAAGGCTACGAAATCGTTCGCCGCCGCCTCTTCGAGAGCCACCTCGACTACCCGGCGCGCGACGCGGTCGTGAAAGCCTTCCATGAACTTTACAGCAGCTCCAAAGGCGGTTTCCCGTCCAACTGTTCGGAACTTGCCTACCGCCGCAAGCTCGATGCCTGCTACCCGATCCATCCGGAACTCTTCGACAAGCTCGACGGTGTCTGGTCCACGCTGGAGAAGTTCCAGAAAACCCGTGGCGTACTCCGTTTCATGGCTGCTGTGATTTCCGAGCTCTGGCAGCGCGACGACCGCAACCTGCTCATCATGCCCGCCTCGGTTTCGCTCGACAGCCCCAGGGTTTCCAGCGTCATCAAGGAAGTCCTCCCCGGCGGTGGAAGCTGGGACGGCGTGATCCATACCGACATCGACGGCCAAGGAGCTCAAGCGCACCTCATTGACAGCGAAAACAGCGGCCTCGGGAAATACTCCGCCTGCCGCCGCGTCGCCCGCTCTATCTTCATCGCCGCCGCTCCCACCAGCGGCCCCAACCGCGGCGTGGACGATCAGCACCTTCTGCTCGCGTGCACCCAGCCCGGTGAGAATCCGGAAAAATTCGGCGATGCCCTGCGCCGTCTGTCCGACCGCGCGACCTACCTTTACCGTGATGCCTCGCGTTCTTGGTTCGCCCTGCAGCCCAGCGTCACCCGCTTGGCCAAGGACCGCGCCAAATCCATCCTCGAAAGCGACCAGGTCGATGCGGAAATCCTCAAACGCCTAGCCAAGTGGGAGGGCCGCAGCGCATTCCCCGGCGGCACCCAGCTCGCGGCCAATCCTGCCGACATCGCCGACGAGCCGGCCACGCGACTCATCATCCTGCCTCCCAGTGCTCCGGTCACCAAATCTCCGGATGGCACACCCGGCCAAATCCTTGCCGGAGAATTGCTCACCCAAGCGGCCAATCGCCCGCGCACACATCGCAACGGATTAGTCTTCCTCGCTGCGGAAGAATCCCAGCTGCAGCGGCTGCGCGAGTCCACCTCCTCCCTGCTCGCTTGGCGCGGCATCGATCGCGGTCAGGACAGCCTCGAACTCACCGCCGCCGACAAGAAAATGGCCGTCTCCAAAGTCGAGGAATTCGAGAAGACCACCACCGCACAGCTCGGCGATGCCTGGAGCATGATCCTCGTTCCCGAATCCAAAAACCCAAAAAGCCCGGAGATCACATGGCTCGCAATTCCTTGTGCTGGGCACGACGACAAGCCCCGCTCCGTGCGCAAAAAACTCTGCGACAAGGAAATCCTCCACCAATCGTTCAACCCCTTCCATCTCCACCGTGAGTTGGATCGCCACCTCTGGGGTATGAAAAACCACATCTCCACACGTGAGGTCGCGTCCGCATTCGCCACATTCCTGTTCCTGCCGAAACTGCTGCACCCGGATCTCCTCGTGGAAGCCATCCGCAACGCCTTCAGTGGAAATAGTCTGATGCCCGATTTCTTCGCCTATGCGGAAGCATACGACTCGGACGAAGACAGATACCTCGGCCTCTACACCACTGAGCGTCCGCCTTCCGTCCAGATCGGCGACAGTCTGCTAATCAAACCCGACGCGGCCATGGCTCAAGCCGCAACGACACATCCACCTGACTCCGGCCTCGGCCAGCCAACACACCCCACGCAAGCGGGCAACGGAACAACCACGCCCACAACCACAGGAACCGGCACAAGCCCGCAGCCTGCCCCGCAAGCGGCGACAAAGACGAGATTCTACGGCTCAGTCGAAATCGCCCCACAAAAAGTCAGCTCCTCCGTCCAGAAGGTCGTGGACGAAGTGATCCAACACCTCTCCGCGAAATACGGCAGCAAGCTCACGATTAGCCTCGAAATCGAAGCAGAGAGCGACAGCGGCTTCGACGAAAACACCGTCCGCATCGTCTCCGAGAACGCGAATACCCTTGGATTCAAGGAGAAGGGATTTGAATAGAACCCGCAATCTCTATGGCCACCACTCCGAGACTACTGCCGACTGCGAAGATCCGGACGGAGCTCATCGAGCTCTTTCACGGGTTAGGCAGCGATCTCGCAAAGTGGCTGCATGGTCAGTTCCTGCGCCATGGCGGGAAGAACTGGTGGAGGCACCACGTCTGTGAGGTCGTCCAGGAGCGGGACCAACAGCGAATCGCGGATGGCGAGTGGAAGGAGCTCGCGGACATGGATCTCGGCTCCCTGCTGGGTTTGCTTCAAGCCAACTTCCGTTTCTTGAAGTCCCGCAGGGCGCTGGACAAGGAAGCTCGCGATACGATCCGAGCCATGAAGGAGGTCCGTAATCGCTGCGAAGGTCACTGGCCGGTCAAGGGCATTCCTCTGACGGAGTTCGCGGTGCATCTCGCGGCGATCCGAGCCTTCTCGGGACTGATCGGCGGCGGTAAGGCACGAGCCGAGCAGATCGATGCTGCCGAGCGTAGCCTAGAGGCCCTCAAAGAACGCGGCGATGACGACGTCGTTGAAGAGTCCCAGCCGAAGGAGGATGCGCAGCCGCCGTTCATTCTCACCCCGGAGAAGCGCCTAGCGGACTATTTCGGAGATGAGGCCCTTACTCCGTCCCAGCAACGCGCCGTCGATGAGCTCCAGCGCTTTCTGGACAGCTCGGATGAGCATTGCTTTATCCTGCGCGGCTATGCAGGAACCGGGAAAACCTTCCTGATCGGAGGCCTTGTTCGGTACCTGCAGGCAGTTCACCGGAAGCCTGAAATGATGGCTCCACGGGCAAGGGCCGCCCACGTGCTTCGTGATCGGCATCAGGTTGACGCCAGCACCGTGCACCGTCACATCTACTCCCTTGCTGCGCTCAAGGAATACCGCGAGGTCGATGAGAATGGGGACGTGACCTACAAGTTCTACTTTGAGCTGAAGAACAACGACCTTGAACACGACACCGTCTTCATCGTCGACGAGGCATCAATGCTCTCCGACGTCTACTCGGAGTCCGAGTTCATGCACTTTGGCTCCGGACGCCTTCTCAGTGACTTGCTGCGCTACATCAATTTCGATGCCAACGACTACCGGAAGAAGCTGATCCTCGTGGGTGATGACGCGCAGCTCCCACCCGTCGGAATGAACAAGTCACCGGCCCTTGATGCGGAGTATCTCCGGAAGAAGTGCTTCATCCGAAGCAATGGCTGTGAACTGACGGACGTCGTTCGCCAGGTCGATTCGAGCCCGGTGCTGGAGAATGCCACCAAAATGCGTGAGCTCCTTCGTACCCAGCGTTTCCCCAGCTTTGACTTTGTGTCAGACGGGAAGGCGATCCGGGAGCTTCGCCCCGACGAGTTTGTCGAGACCTTTGTCCGGGAGCGCGATCCGTCGTCCATCAACCGCTCGGTGATCGTGGCGGACACGAATGCCAAGACGAAGGATTACAACGATGCCGTGCGAAGCCGGTTGTTTCCGGGAAGCGCCAGCATTGTGCCCGGAGATCAGATCATTGTGGTCCGGAACAACTACCGATACGAACGCGCCCTTCTGAATGGCCAGATGGGCCTGATCGTGGACTGCGCGGATCAGACTGAGGTTCGCAAGGTGCCCCTGAATGTTCCGGACGAAACTGGGAAACGAAAGATCGAGATGATCAAGCTGGAGTTCCGGGAGGCCAAACTTAGGTTCCCCCACGATCGGGAGGGGCATTTCGACATCACCTGCAAGATCTCGGAAGACTGCCTGCAGAACAGGGATGCGGACATTTCCTCAAACTACTCGAAGGCGCTCTACGTCGACTTCAAAGAGCGCCACCCAGACCTGAAGCCCGGCCAGCCGGAGTTCAAGGAGGCCTTGAAGTCCGACCCTTACTTCAACGCGGTGATGCTCAAATACGGCTACGCCATCACCTGTCACAAAGCACAGGGTGGAGAGTGGGTGACTGTGTTCGTGGATTTCTCGGGTAAGAACAAACTCAACGCAGATGGGATTCGCTGGAGCTACACAGCGCTCACCCGGGCTGAGACCTCGGTCGTCGCCACGAACGCTCTTCACCACACTATTCTGACGCCGAAGAAGGGGCTTGTCCGCCCCTTCAAGGTGGAGACACCGTCCGCCCCGTCAACGGACGCTTCTACTTCGATCCAAGCCCATGGCTCGACCGAGACCATGAAATCCTCAGATGCGGTGAATCCCGGCGCAGCGATTAAGTCTCTCGTCGAAGCGCTCCTCCCGGAGGGCTGGAAAATCGTAGGAACTCGCAGTCACCAATACCAAGAACGCGTCATTCTGGGCGTGGCTGAGAAACAAATCACTGTCGCGGTTCACTACAAGTCGAACCACCGCGTCAGCCGGGTTCAGATCATGCCGAAGAACGGTCAGGATGAGCTGGACCAACAGGCATCGAACATTCTGGCACCCCTGAAAGGGCAGACTCTCGTTCCTGATGGAAGTGCATCCTCGAATGTTCGGGAGTCGCACGCTGCCTTCGTTAAGGCCTTGGAGGAAAAGTTCAGTCCGCGAGGGGTAGAAGTCGTCTTCCTCAAGTCTAATACCGAGTATCATCTGGTTACTCGACTGCGCGCCGGAATGGCCGAGGGAACCGTCAACTATCACTTCGACGGGAAGGGCACCTTGAGCAGCTGCCTTCCGCACTCGGATTGTCCCGATACAATCATCGAAATCCTCCAAGGAATACACCCGATCCATGGCTGACCAGCAACAACAGGTCTCAACGCAAGGGATCAACGCTCTCCGCAAGGCCGGGAACCTCGAAGAAGCGCTCGGGCATGCACGACGACTTCAGACGGACGACCCGGAAGATCCATGGGTTGTCCGGACGCTGTTCTGGTGTCTCCACGACGAATTCAAGCGCCTCCGGGACGCCGGAGACACCAAAGGCGTTGCCGCGGTGCGCGAGGAGGTGGGCGAGCTCAAGATGCCCAAGGAAGCAACAGACGACGTGATGCACCAATGTGCGGCGAGAATCCTTGGAACCGATCCTGTTGCCAATGCATCCGAACTCAGCAAGGCTGGAAAACACCACGACGCGGTGGCGCTGCTGCGGCCGCTCGTCCAAGGCGATGACCTGACATCATCGCTTGGCGAAGCCTACGGATGGGTGCTCTACCGAAAGCTCCGTGACATTGGAGCGGAGGAACCGCAGGTCGCTGCATGGTGTCTTGACGAGTTTCTCGCCTGCTGGTCCACCGACTGGGATCCGAATGCGATGCTCTTCAAGTGCATTCTGATCCAAGCGAAGCTCCATGCGGAGAACTGGGTTGGGTTGGTTCCGCTTGTGGAGAAGTTAGGGTTGCATCGCCTGAAGCCGGAAGAATTTGCGGATGATCGGGAGGATTCCGACTTTGAGCCATTCCAAGACCAACTGCTCACCGCCATTCACAAGTGCATCAAGAAGCACCCTGCCCTTCAAGGTGATCGACCGGCCCTTCGCCAACTCCTCCACGAGTGGAAAGATTCGTTCGGGGAAGGCGAATGGCCAAGATACCACCTGGGACGAATCCTGTTGTGGGTTCGTGGCGATACAGACGCGGCACGGGTTCTGCTTCTCAAGACCGTCCAGCGGAACCCAAGCGACTTCTGGCGCTGGCAGGCGTTCGCTGAGACACTTTCAGGTGAAGAAGCCAAGGCCGCATTCTCGCGTGCCATTCTTTGTGAGTGTGAGGACAGCTCGTTCAAGGTTCCGCTTTACCAGATCTATGCCAACCTCCTCGCCGATGAAGGAGAGGTGGCCGCGGCCAAGGCCAGCCTGGATGAGGCGATGCGGCTCCGGCAGCTGTCGGGCAAGGAGTGGCGAGAACCGATGCCAGCTTGGTATGACCAGACGCCAGAGGGCGGCGAACCAGATGTTCACCACTATGCAGAGCCTTTTGCTGCGAGGGCGGATGAACTGCTGGCAGCCAGCCTGCCAGCAAGACTTTGCGTTTTGGTCCGCCCGCTCGAAAAGGCCAACCGCATGCTGTTTTACTGTGTCGGGCTCGGCATACGGAATCTGAAGTTCGCCAAGGACAAGTTGCCAGAGCCTGATGCTTCCGCGATCGAGGCGAGGTTCGAGGATAAGGATGACGCCGCCTGTATGGTTCTGGCATGGAAGCATGTCGATGTTTCCGAAGATCTCGGCACACTGGAAACAGGAGTGGTTGGCCACGTGAACACGGAGAAGAAGCTGGCCTCAGTAGGCACGCCTTCGCAGGAGTTCATTCCATTGTATTTTGAGCGATGGCGCGAAGCCGGCGAACTTCGTACCGGGGACTGCATCAAGGTCCGCTGGCTGCGGGACGAGCACGACAAGACTGTTGTGATTGGCTGGGAGCGTTCAGAGCCTGCTCACCTTCCTGGATTCTTGGTTCCGGTCGAGGGTCGATTTGAGCGTGCTCCCGGGAAGGCTTTTGGATTCATCAAAAGTGCAGAACTGGAGGTTTTTGTGGCTCCCAGTGAAGCTGATGGGATGACGGACCATGCTGCCACCAAAGGTTGGGCGATGCGGTCCAAGGACAAGCACGGTAGGGCTTCATGGAAACTGCTCCCCGGATCTTGAAGACCCAAACTATGCCCCATCTACATTCCCTCTTCAAGTCATCCCAGCCCCCAAACAGATTCTCAAGATCAGCAACAAATTACCGAAAATGGACATTTCCCCCGACAAACAGAACATCGACCGCGTCTTTTCAAACACCGCCTACTACATCGACTTCTACCAGCGCGACTATCGTTGGACGGACGAACCGGTGCTCCGACTGCTGGACGACGTGTTCTTCAAATTCACAGAGCAATACGCCCGCACCGCCGACCGCGATCCCTCGCAGGAAACCATCACCGCCCACTATCCCTGGTATTACCTCAACACCTACGTGACCAACGTCGTCAGCGGGCGCACCTACGTCGTGGATGGCCAGCAGCGACTCACCACCCTCTCTCTCATGCTCATCAAGCTGCGGCATCTGGCCATCCAGCACCAGTCCCCGCTTCAAGGGTGGCTTGAGACCAAGATCGGCGGCCAGCAGGGCTTCGACCGCCACTTCTGGATGAACCACATCGGACACCAAAAAGCGCAGCAAGGATTGTTCGACGGCAAGGACGCGAAGGAGATCGACATCTCCAGCGGCATCACCGCAGAGAACATGGTGAAGAACTACGCCACCATCAGCACCTTCATCGACAAGAAGCTCACCGACCGGCACAGCTTCGAGACCTTCACCTTCTATTTCCTCTACCGGCTGGTGCTGATCAACCTGGCCGTGGAGCAAACCGACGTCTCGATGGTCTTCGAGGTCATCAACGACCGCGGGGTGAAGCTCCGCCCGTATGAGATCCTGAAAGGCAAGCTGCTCGGGCAGATTGACAAGATCGAACTCGACAAGGATCACTACAACGAGCTGTGGGAAACGCAGGCTGGCGCGATCAATGCCTTCAAGGAGGACGAGCTGGACGTGTTCTTCCGCTTCTACCTGAAGGCCAAGTATGCCGACACCCGCCGAGAGGGCACCAAGTTCGACGGAGATTACCATCGCGCCATGTTCACCACTGAGATGGACGAGAAGCTCGGCCTGCTGCACAACCCGGCGAAAGTGAAAGCCTTCCTCAAGGGCGATTTCACCTACTACTCGAACCTATTCATAAAACTCCGCACCGCCTACAACACCGACCAGCAGGAGTTTCGCGGGGTCTATTACAACTACCTGCTCGACCTCGATGCCCCGTTTCTGCTCGTGCTGGCCGCCTGTCTCCGGGATGATCCCGATGAGGACGAGAAGATCCGCGCCGCCACCGCAGAGGTGGATCGCTATTTTGCCCTGCTCCAACTCCAGAGCGCCTATGACAGCAACGAGTTCGCTGATTCGCTCGTCCGCATCGCCGCCGCCATTCGCGAGCAAGATGCCGGGACGTTCCGCGCCGCCTTCGATGCCGAGCTGACCTCCGCCATCGCCTCGCGCCGTAACGTAAACGAGGCCGAGCCGCTCAGCTACGCTGCATTCAAGCAGACGGGCATCAACCTCAATACCCGCTTCAAACGCTACTTCTTCGCCCGGATAGATGAGTTCCTTGCCAACGGCATGAACCTCAACCTCAAACACCCCATCGCCGACTTGGTCACCAAGACCGGGGTCAAGACCGGTTTCCATGTGGAGCACATCCTTTCATGGAACGCTGAGAACAAGGCGCTCTTCGACGGCGACGAGGAACGCTTCGAGCAAGAGCGCAACCGCCTCGGCGGCATCCTCCTGCTCAAGGGCAAGGACAACATCTCCAGCAACAACGAGGCTTATCATAAAAAGCTCAAATCCTACGCGAACACCCTTTACTGGAACGAGACACTGCGTGCGGACAGCTACAAGTCGAAGCTCGACATGACCGCGTTGAAGAAGGAGCACCAACTCGACCTCCAGCCTTTGGACAAGTTCGGCCCTGACGAGTTGGAGGCGAGGCATAAACTATTGTTCCAGCTCATCGGAATCATCTGGAAGTAAGCCGCCAGATCGTTAGAAAAGTCACCAATCCACGTTCCAGGAAGATAAACAATGCCGACCCAAGACACACCCCTACGCTGGGATTCCCTGGTGCCCCGCCACTGGAGCGAATGGAAATGGCCCATCGATGACCTCCGCGACCTGACGGACTTCTGGGTCGTTGGCATCGTTGGCATTGGGTTGATTCTCATCACATGGGCCATCTGGAGAACGATCGAGGTCGGGATAAGGACAGGACGATACCTCCGGCTGGCAAAGAAACTCGGATCCAACGGTGCGCTGTCACAAACGCGCTCAGGGTGGAGCCAACGCAAGGGATGCAGGTTGGCATCGGATTTCAACGACATGCTGGTGGAAGTGCCGCGTGCGGGCGCGCCGCTCGAAAGAGATCTAAAGAGGTGCGGCCCCGCGTCCGAAGTATTCAACACCGCAAGCATGGGTCAGGGAATCGTCGGCAGCCGCCTGCTGATGGCGACTCCGGCCATCCTGACTGGACTCGGGGTGCTCGGCACCTTCGTCGGCCTGGCAATGGGAATCGGAGGGCTCGATCTCGGATCGGAAAACATCGAAGACCTGGACAAGAGCATCTCTCCGCTCATCAAGGGAAGTTCCACTGCCTTCGTGACCTCGGTCTGGGGTGTGACTTGCAGCATCCTGTTCACCCTCGTCGAAAAGATCCTCGAATGGTTTGCCGTGCGTCGCATCCGGAGCGTGCAAACCGCTTTCGATTCCCTGGCACCCCGCTACACCCCGGAAGAGAGCATGATCGCCCTGCACCGTTCCTCATCCCAGCAGGAAGAGATCCTCAAGGGGCTGGCGGTGGCAATCGGCGAGCAGATGCAGAAAGCGATCAACCGGATTGGCGAAGGGATCACCGAAGCGGTCAAGGAAGCTCTCGGAGGCCAGGCACAGGATCTTGGCAAGATGAGCGCGGATCTGATGTCGAAAGCGCTGACTGATGAACTCGCCAACCTGCAACAAGCAGTCACTGGGATGTCAGACGGTTTCAAAACGGAATTTGGTGCTGCCAGCGAAAAACTTTCGTCCACAATTTCGGGGTTCGACACTCTCCTCAATGGCGTGGACTCGACCGTTAAGTCATCCCAGACAGCAATGACCCAGGCGGTCGAACGTCTCACGGCGCACGAGGAAGTCGTAAAGGGACTGCAGGAGGGAGCCGCAAACCTGCAAAAGGCGGCAACCGAGCTGAGTTCCATGCGCGAGACATTCACCCTTTCCGCCGAGAAAAATGCAGAGGCTGCTGGCGCCCAGGAGAAGGCTGCCTCCAAGAACGAGCTGGTCGCTGACAAACTGGATAAGATCGGGGACAAGTTGCCCGAGGTGCAGGAGGCCGTTGCCTCTGGAGCCCAGATCATCGCCTCGCTCGGCCAACCTCTGCTCGAACTGAAAGAGATACTTAGCAAGACCCCGGAAATTTTAGGCGGACAGGCGGAAGAGCAAGCGGTTCGTGATGAGAAGCGGTCGAGTCTGCTGCTGCAACAGACCGAAGTCCTTGCAAATACGGTCGCGGAGGCAGCAACGAAGTTTGCCCAGATCGAAACGCTGGCTACGAGCCTGAGCACTTCGGCAGTGAGCCTGGAGAAGGCTGGATCGGCACTTGGGCAGCTGTCGGCAAACATCAGCTCGGCATCGGAGAAGCAAGTGGCGGCCGCAAATGCATCGGAGAAAGCTGCGGCGGCGGGAGAGCGCGCTGCGGAGAAATTGGAGCCGATCCCGGGATCCTTGGAGGGCTTGTCAGGGACGCTGGAAACCGCGAGTTCCAAGATCAAGGAGGGAGCGGATGCGGCACGTGATGTTTATCGGGAGCTCGTGGAGCACCAGAAGCAGTGGATTCAGGGTGTCGAACTGGGCCTGACCGCGATGCGAGACCGACTTCAGGACATCCTGGATCAGTATGGCGAGTCCGTCGAAGGCAACACCCGGAACCACATGGAGCTTTGGACTCGGGCGGTGAACGAATCGCTGAGCAAGTTCTCGGCCCAGGTTCAGATCCTTGAGGGAGCCGTCACCGACCTGACTAACGAAATGAACAACTGATGTTCCGCAGACCACCAGAGAGCGAGAAGCGAAATGGCGATGAGGAAAATCCGTTCCTTCTCTCCTTTTCCGACCTCATGGCGAGTCTGCTGGCCATCTTCATTCTAGCTCTGGTGGTGATGATGATCCAGCTTCACCTGAAGCAGAAGGAACTGGAAGAAGACAGGCAGAAGGTAAGGCTTTCGTTAATTGAGCTCCGAGAGAGCCTTGCCGAGATTCAGGAGACGCAGCAGGCCGTGGCCAGCGCTCTCGAAGGCGTCGGGCTCCGGGAGAAAAGCCTGGAAGGGATGCTCGAAGAGATCCAGAAGGACTTGAAGGAGCAGGGAATAGAAGTGCTGGTGACTGAGAATGGCACGGTGCTCCGCATCCCCGAGAAGGCACTGTCATTCGGGCTCAATCGTTTTGAGGTTCAGGAGCGTTATCGCCCGGCCGCAGACCTGATCGGTGCGGCCCTCGTAAAGGCTCTGAAAGCTGAGGCCAACAGGCGCATCTTGGATACGGTTTTCATTGAAGGCCACACGGATGCCGTTCCGAATCGGCGAGAGATGGGCAACTGGGGACTCAGCACCTACCGGGCGATTTCACTCTGGCTATACTGGACTGAGGAACCTGGGAGCTACGCGGAACTAAAGGCGCTCAAGTCCTTGGCTCAAGACAACGGGAACGGAGAGCGCCCGTTGATTTCGACCAGCGGATACGCGGAGACCCGCCCGACCGGAATGCCCCGGCCTGAGGAACTCGCGGACGATGACCCGGGGAACCCGGCGGATCGACGCATCGACATCCGGTTTACCTTGGCGTCTCAGGAAAAGAAAGACCTCACCGGTCTCAAGGAGAAGCTCCAGCGGATGCGATCAAAAACCGATGAGCTAATCGACAAGCTGGAGGGATTGGAATGAGTGCGTTTGATCTCAATTTGAAACCCTTGAAAGAGCCCAAGCTAAGCATTCCTCAGCTGGAGAAGCGGATCAGGATCCTCGACCGCATCACCAGTCACCTCAGCGAGCAAGGTTCACTTGAAACGCCGGATCAGGTCGCCGAATTGCGGAGGCGAGTGAAGGCTGGCTACAATGCAGGGAATAAGTTTGACGATTACACTGCGATTCCACGGCGAGAATCCCAGTTGCTGTCGCTGTATTTGATGGATCTGGGCGATGACGAAACCCGGCAACTTTTGCCGCCCTTCGACGAGGAAATCGCAACGTCAATCCTTGGTAATTGGACACAGAACCTCAAAAAGCATTTGCGCAGGCAGGCGACCCAACTTTACTTCGCCCACTACGGGGAAGATCGGATCGGGGCGCTGGGATTCCTTGCGGACCGGCTAGGTGCCTCTTGGAGAATCGAGCCGGAAGACCGATTGTTCGACGACGCGTCCAGAGCCTACCAGAGGCATGCCGATTTACTCTTTGTCGCCGATGCTCCAAGCAAGATTGCCAAACAGAGAGGCGTGGGCGAGTCAATCAAGGACTTGGCTGCGCGATTTGGAGTGCCGATCGAAAGCGAGTTCCGCGAACGGCTCTTTGAGGAGATGATCGTGGCGCGGATCAGGGACACCTCCCCGGATGAAATCAATGAGGAACTCGATACTCTGGTGCTTGAATCCAAGGAGCGCCGAATGCGGTCGGGCTATCCATTGGGAGCGGAGGTCATCCGGATCCTGATCGATCGGTCGATCTCCGAGTTCAGTGAGAAAGTGCCATCAGGGTGGAAGGAGAAGATTGTGACCTACTCGTGTGATCCCCGTTTGCCAGATCCGGCTGAGCAGTCCCGTTGGTGGGGATGGGCCGGACAACGGCAAAAAAACGTTGCACTTCGGGCACTTACCGAACTCACGCTTCGGCAGTTTATCGAACTCTTGAGGAAGAGCTTGGGAGGGACCGCTGCCGGCGAGCCATTTGAGAAACGGGCTAAGATGCTGCTCAAAATCTTCGATCTGGGAAAGGTTATCGATGCGCGGTTGATCGTCGACGTTTTGACCTATGATCGTTTGACTCCGAAGATGATCGAAACTTTGAGGCCTCTCAGGACGAGCGGGGGACGGGAACTCACCAGTTTCGTTTGTCTGCGATGTACCGACGACGTCTATTTGATCGAGGGCACGCACAGCTTCGCGCTGCGAGGCTTTCTAGGAGGTGAATCTTTTCCGATCCCAACCCTTTGGAGCGCAAATCCAGGTCGGTATTTCGACGACAGCTGTTTCAGAATTTCAGAATACAAATGCCACATCTTCCAGCGCCATCACACGGGTGATTGGCTGTGGGATTTCGACTATCAGCTACGCCAGCGCCACATCGAGTGGCACGGCCTTTGAACTCCGCACAAAATGGCTATTTTCCGCGAAACAATTCCACTTGGGTGGTCATACGACGACCAAGGCATCGCTGTTTTTTTCAAGCATAAGAAGGATTTTGATAAGGTTAGTCTGGGGTTGGCAAAGGGACGGCTTGCCGATGCCTACGGGCGATTCCAGCAACTCCTGGAATCTGGGGAGGCATCCGTGCAGGAGACGCGAGGGGGCGTGTATTTGCCCGGGGAGGATGCGGTTCGCCTGGACGCCGGAACCCGGGAGTGTTTCGGGCTTCCAACTGCATGGCCCGGTTCATTGATCCTGGAGACCCACAGCGTTCCGAACCTTTGTGATTTCGCAGCGAAGCTTAGGATCGTTGATCCATTGGGACATCGGATCGACTCTTGGAGTTTGCGAGGTGCCATCCTCGAAGTGGGAGAGGAACGGTATCTTCCCGATCCTGAGACCTACGCCTGCTTGGCTGGCTACAGACAATGGCAGTCCTTGGAGGCGAAGTCTGAGGTAGACCATCTCCGGCTCATTCATGTGCTCACCGATGCAGCGAGCCGCGGGTGCCGGGCTGATGCCTCGTCCGCCGGCAAGATCGAGATTACGACAGCGGTGGAAGTGACTGTCGACGCTAGGGACCAAAAGGACGGATCGATTCTACTGACCCCGGTGCCAATCACTGAGGAACTCGGGCGCTTACTCGGTGAGGCAGACAAGAAGGGGAATGATCCGGCAGCGATTCTCCGCAACTATGTCGGCAAGATCGCGACCAGAGTGGCCCAACTCGATGCCGATGGGGAAGAGGCAATCCTTCGCATCGGGAACACCTTGGTGCTTCTTGACCCGAACCAAACCGAGCAGGCCCGATCCGTCGCGCGATCAAGGAGGGTTCCACCACGGGAGGCGGCGAATTTCCGCAAGGATCCGGCCAAGTGGCTTGCAGACCACCAGTTCGTCCATGGTGAGGTGGAGTTCCTGCCCCGGGTGATCGGCATCGGTGAGTGGGCCGGAGGTTACCTGGGGGCGGCCGGTGAGTTGGGGGAAAAGATCGACTGGTTCGACAAGAAGCCTGAACCGGAGAAGGAGCGGAAGCCTTCTGATGAATCTAATGAGGATGCTCCTCCCAAAGATTCTGAGACGATCGAAGACGACGTCGATCCGAACCGACAGGTGCCGATTATCGAATCGAACGACGAAGAGTTGAGGTGGGGGCTGCGCACGAATGGTGAAGCTGAAGAGGGAGTGATCAGTATCAAGCCTGACTACACGATCTATCCGAGGTCCCCCTTCCCCCACCAGAAGGATGCTGTCCAGTGGCTCGGGCTTCATGCAGAGAGATGCGGAAAGCCTCAGCGATGGTCTGAGGAGCAGAAATACTGGGGAGCCGGAGCCCTATTCGCCGATGACATGGGCTTAGGCAAATCGCTCTCCACCCTCGTCTTCCTCAGGGAATGGTTTCTGGCGTGGCGAGAGAAAGTCGGACAACCCGCACCCGCATGCCTGATCGTCTGTCCGCTGTCGTTGGTCGAGAACTGGGCCGGCGAGATAGCCAAGACCTTCGGCGATGCTCTTTCGCCATTCAGCAGGGTCGTTCAGGCAATCCCGGCGGCGGAGCTCGGTCGATTTCATGCAATCCCTAACGGCAAAGATGTTGTGCGTCCTGGGCTGAACGGAGAAAGCGGCAAAGTAGAGCAGTATGGCCTCACCTTTGGCAACGGTGATGAACAGAGTCTCGACATGCCGGGAACCGTGGTTCTCACGACTTACACCACTCTGCGTGACCATCGTTTCTCCTTTGCTGGCTGCAACTGGAGCGCCGTCATCCTCGATGAGGCTCAGAACGTTAAGAATCCCAACGCTCTGCAGACCATTGCTGCAAAAGCCATGAAGGGGTTCTTTCGGGTGGCCCTCAGTGGGACACCGGTAGAGAACCACCTGGGTGACCTCTGGTGCCTCATGGATACGGTCGAACCCGGTGCACTCGGGTCATTCAAGGACTTTCGATCCCGTTGGATTCACCCGATCCGACAAGACCCGTCGAGGATGCAGGAGATCGGTGAGTCCTTGAGAAAACACCTCGATACCCTGATCCTGCGCCGCACCAAGGAAGAGGCCCTGGAAGGTCTCCCAAGCAAGGCGATCTTGCCGGTTAGAATCCCGATGACGAACGAGCAAGCGGAGATCTACGATGAGATTCTCCGCTGCGCGAACGCAGCAGCTGACCTTGAAGAGGGCACAAGGAAAACCAACCAATGGTTGGCATCAATGTGGGAACTCCGTCGAGTCAGCCTGCATCCGGACTTGTCGGGAGACGCTGCCGGCACACCGGCTTCAAGCGAGACTGAGAGCCGCGCCTATTTTGGCAAATCAGGAAAACTCAGGTGGCTCTTGGAACAACTGGACACGATTCGAGGTGATGGGGAGAAAGTCCTTCTTTTTGCGGTTCAAAAAAAGTTCCAAGAGCTGCTCCGCCGGCATCTATCGATCATCTACGGGGTCAAGATCTCGGTCATCAACGGGGACACGAAAGCTGTCGCGAGCGGCCGTTCTAACGAGACCCGGCTCGGCCTGATCGAGGAGTTTTCAAAGGCCCCCGGCTTTGGTATCTGCGTTCTTTCCCCCATCGCGGCAGGAGCCGGGCTCAACATCACGGCCGCGAACCATGTCATCCACCTCGAACGCCACTGGAATCCCGCGAAAGAAGACCAAGCCACCGACCGCGCCTACCGGATCGGTCAAAAGCGTGATGTCCGCGTGTATCTCCCCCTGCTGGAGCACCCGTCGCGCCCAATCACTACTTTTGATACCGGCTTACATCGGCTCATCGACCAGAAGAAGCAGCTCGCAGGCTCGCTGGGACTGATCCCAACGCAAGCAGTCGGCCAGGAAGAACTTTTCGGCGAGATCTTCGGCAATGCAGAAGCCAATGGTGATCACAGAAGCCGCCCGATTGGTATTGCCGATGCCGTGAAGCTCTCTTGGGACCATTTCGAGGCATTGATTGCATGCCTTTACGAGCGGGACGCCGAAAGGGTGATCCTGACTCCTCGGGGACGAGACCATGGGGCTGACGTATTGATTCTCGGACACAAGACCGAAGGAAACATCCTCATTCAGGTCAAAACCACTGCTGCATCAAAGCTCGACAGCGAAGCCGCCATTCGGGAGCTGAAGGGAGCGGAACCATTTTTTGAGAATGCCATGAATCAGCGGTTCCCAGTGAAGCGGCTTCATACAAACGCCAAGCACTTTTCCCGTAGAACTATCAAGGCGGCCAAACTCTACAAGACGGATGCACAAGGTCAGTCATGGTTGGAAGAGAACTTGAAAAGAGTTTCAGTGACCATGGCCGAGATAATTTCAAGGAACGCGCATCGAGAATCGATCTGATGATTCGTAGGTAGCCCGAAATACCTGACGTGACCGTGTCATTATAGAATGACCAAGGCACCTGCCTGACATCATCCAACCTCAAGAAGCCCGCCCGGCCCTGTGCCTCGGCGGGCTTCTTCGTTCCACACCTAGCCGACATCCCAAATGATTCCACACCTACACAGACACATCTCTCATCCCTGTCAGCCCATGCTGCGATCCCAACGCCGTTTCCCAAACCGGAAATGGTTTCTGATCCCGCTCGCGGGGTTCGCCTTGGTGCTCGCGCTTGCATCCTGCTCGGAGCCGACGCCCAAGCCACCACCGATCCCGGTCACCGACACGAAGCCCGTCGGCGACGGGCTGAAGATCATCGGCTTCTCCCTTCTCGGGGGAGCCGTCGTGTCCGTCCTCGGCAAGATGATCCGCTGAAACCATGAGTCTTCGCGGCTTCCTCTTCCGGCTCATCATCATCCTCCTGCTGACCTGGATCATCGGCTCCATCACCGAATCGTTCTGGGCGGGTCTCTACTTCGCGGTAGTGCCCTTCCTGTTCTACGAAATGGTGCGTCTCAGGTGATCCAGAGCAGGACAACCCATTCCTACTCATGAATCCCATCCCATACCTGAAAGCGTTCGCCTGGATCTCCATCGCCGCCTTGTGCTGTTCGATCTTTTCGGACTTTTGGCTGCCCATACTGATCGGCGCGGTGGTCATCACCGTGCTCGTGAAACTGGCGACCCCGCCGAGGGTGTAACCGCCACGGCAATAGCAACGCACCTCACACAAGACCCGCCCCGGCACTGTCCGGAGCGGGTCTTTCCATTCTCCTGACCTCCATCGGAAACACGCGGCGCAATCAACCGCAAAACGCATTCACCACACCCGCCGGGTCCGCGTGGCCCGGCGGGTTGTTTGGTTTTTAGCTCAGCAGCAATTGTAGCCTGATTTGCTAGTCATCTCCGCCACCATGCTTTCTCAAATCACAGCGCTCCCATTTCCATCCGTAACCTGCTTTCACCTTGCCGCCCAACGGCTCTCGGATCAACATAACCGCAATGCCATGAGCCAATCAATCCAAGAGCATGCGACTGACCAAGAACCCGCTGGTGATGAAACGGCTCTTGACCCGGCATTGGCTGAAAATTCCAGCAAGCACCCGGCGGCCAATACAGTCTCAGACGCGCCCGAGGCCACAGATGTCAAATCCCTCGTGCAAAATGCTCTGGAGCGATGCCAGGGGCTTCTTTTTTGCGATGTTGCATCCCGTGGGCTGTCCACTGGCCTCAGTCTATTGGACGAAATGAGCAACGGTTTGGAACCCGGCAGGGTCTATTTGATCGCGGCACGTCCCTCCATGGGCAAGACCTCCCTGCTCCTGCAGATTCTGGCAGAGGTGTGTCTGAAGCAGCAGATCCCATCCCTTTTCTTCACCGGCGACCTCTCTGTCCCTGAGGTTATCGACAGACTGGTCTTCAACCGGGCCATGGCGCCTCTCCACGCGCTTACCGATCCCGCATACACTCCTAACAAAGGCGACCTAATGCGCATCCAGAAATCCGCGCATGAACTGGCTGGCTCGGGACTGATTCTGGACGGCATACGGGACCTGACCATTGAGGCGATCGCAGCCAAAGCTCGTGATGCACGTGCCGAAGCTGGCCTTGGGTTCATTGTGATCGACCACCTCCATTTGATCCGGTCGGAATCCACTCCGTCCGAAACCTCCCGCAAGCGTGAAACGGTTAGGGTAATACACGAAATCAGAAACCTCGCCCTGGAATTGGGATTGCCCATTCTCGTGAGCGCCCATCTAAAACGCCGGGCTGAGGGACGCTTGCCAAGAATCGGTGACATTAGGGAGGCGGGTGCCATCGAACACGAAGCCGACTTCATCGGACTGCTTCACAGGGAACCTCCGATCACGGACGAGGAATGTGTTGAGTTGCTGGTCGCTAAAAACAACAACGGTCCTCCTGGTGCCATCAGGCTCTTCCTGACCAAGGAAATCCAACGCTTTGAAGAAGGCCCGGTCGTTCCAAACGAGGAACAGGAGATGATCCGGGCATGGAGGAACTACAAAAGCGAAAAGAATTTTCCGTGGGAAGGCGGTTGAATGCTAGTAAAAACATGATCTGAGCCGTGTCAGAAAAAACTTCTAGTATTTTTATTTATTATGTCTTCTTTGAAAATTTTGAGCTTTTTTTTGGCAAACAAGGAGGCGTCTGCCGAGTTGATTTCTTCCTCACTTTTGCTGGATAAAGACCTTATTAGTAGCGAGCTTTATCGGCTGAAAGAGCGCGGATTGACGCAATTTAGCTCATACGACTATTCATGGTCTTTAACAGAGAGGGGACGTTTCTATGCCAGTGATAATAGAGTAAAGATTTCTGTTTCTAAATCGACGATTTCTGATGCCCAAAAAAGCACGCCTCAAAAATCAAATCCGCGCGTATTCAACGCTGGCGACGAAGTGAAAATCGAAATTGGCGATGTAGTGAAAATCAAATTCGACGACGAGAGTTATTCATTTTCTTTTACCATAGTACGCGGCAGAACTTCATGGGATGATCGTCGTATCGGTCATGAGGCTCCGCTCGCTGAAACCATAATGCAAAGAAAAGTAAAGCTTGGGCTCGACTCGAGCCTGTCTGTAAATGGTCGATCTTTCCGCGTAATCGAGGTTCATAGGAGAAATCAGGAGTGAAGTCCGGTGTAAAGAGCTTTTAATGGCGCCGCTTCTGCTGAAGAGGTCGTGTTCGACTAGCCGACCGACCCCGTATAGCAGAACGTCTGTCGCAATCTCGCCCCGCAACCGTGATGCCCGAGCGGAATTCCATCCAGCCCGGTGTCATTAGGTATTGAGAGAAACCGTAGGTATCTTCCCTCAACGCCATCCATTCGCCCGGTGGGAGCTTTTCTGCTCCCGCCGGGCGGCTGGTTCACCTATCATCCCGCCTCATAGCCGAGGCCAATCCTCACCATTTCAAAACCATGTACGAACCCATCCAAGCACCCGTCCCCGACCTTTGGACAACCGGCTCGCGCCGCCGTTCGGTGGTGATCGAGAAAGTCTGCGGCTTCCATCAGCTCGACAGTTACAGCTGCGGAGCCGCCGCCGTTGCCACCGTGATCCGTGCCTACACGAATTATCTGAAGCCCAAACACTGGTTCACGACGCTCCGATACACCAATCCCCAGCCATGCGGCGGCACACCCACCCGGCGGGTTCGCCGTGCGCTCCACGAGCTGGGATTCAAGACAACCATAAAGCGGTCGTTGAACGCCGCCAACGTCAGTGAGGCGATCCGCCAGGGCGACATGATCATCACGACCGTCCAGATGCCGGGGCAGGAGGCCGACTCCACCCACTGGATCGTTGTCGCCGGCTGCTCGCCCGATGACGTTCTCATCCTCAATGCCACAGGCCTCCCCCTGTTCAGCAAAAGGTGGATTCCGTGGGAGGTAGTCAGGACACGCCGCGACCGCCGCGAAAGCGTCATCCAGGTCCACACCGGACTCGCCGCCTGGGTGTCCGACAGATACCCGGTCGAGACCTCCGAGAAGCGCAGCAGCCGTTGGATCGCGAGAATGAAATAGCCACCAAGCCACCCCATGAACCTGCTCATCCCTCCCTCCAACATTTCGCGACAGTGGCACCCGTGCCCGAACTGCGAGGCATCGATCCCGATCGACGTCATGTCCGTAATCGAATCCGATAACGACTTCGCCCACTTCTGCATAAAGCGTCTCAACCGGGCGCAATGCTGCTTCTGCGGCTCTCAGGTGGAAGCACCGGTGCGGGTCACCATGATGCCGAATTGCGAAGAAATCCCCGACCACGATTGCGTCCCGCTCGCGTTGCTGAAAGACCCGGAAATCCTCGACGATCTCCTCCACAACACCCCGGAGGGTCTGCGAAGGGTCCATTCCTACGATGAGCTGGAGCGCTCCGTCGAGGCATGCATCCGGCTGCATGTCCGCCGCAAGGGGCTCACCATGGAAGAGTTCGAGGCGGAGTCCTCCACGTAGGAGGTGCTTCCCAGACCGCATCCACCATCCACCGCATCAAGGCGGCTCCCTCACCGGGAGCCGCCTTTTCTGTATTTCAACCCCTCTCCCCGCATCCGCGTTTCACACGCGGACACGGGAGCCACCTGGCAATCGCCACGGCAGGCTCCCGGGTGGGGGCCGTCGTGTCGTTTGCCTTTCAACAACAAACCGAAAGGAAACCCCAAGATGAGCCCAATGATGGAAGAAATGTTAGTTCACGAAGTTGTGCCACGCCTCAAGAAATCCGTCCACACGATCCCGAAGGTCGGACATGAAGACGACGAGGAAATCGTCCAGGACGCCACCTTGATGGCGGCTCGGATGATGGACTCGGCGGAGCAGGCGGGCCGCAAGTTCACTGCCGGAAACATGGCGTATTACGCCACCAAGGCCGCGAGAAGCGGACGCCGCAGCTACTACACCGGCCGCAGCGACGTGTTCTCGCCCGGATGCCAGATCGATGGCAAGGCGCGTCACGAATGGCTGGATGATGAAGTCGAGTTCGAGACCGGGGATTCCGGAACCCTGCACGATGTCATCACGCCCTATCACTATCAGGGCCAGGAACCCGACCCAGCCGAGGAAGCCGCGCGCAACGTCGACTGGGAGAGCTTCCTTGCCTCGCACCCGCCACGCCACCGCACCGCCATCCTTGTGTTGGTGGAAGGAGGCACCATGCGTGAGGCTGGCAAACGCTGCGGTCTCAAGGACAGTGCCGCCCTAGTGCTGAAACGCCGCATCGCCTCCGACCTGATCGAGTTCTTCGGAGAGGATGTGATCCGTCGTTTGCTCGATGGAGTGAGACCCGGCTGGGAGTCCGACTTGCGGATGTCGCGCGAGCGGCACCTTTGCCATGTGGCCAGGGGATCGGATGCGTCGCCCCAATCGAAGAGATGATGTCATTCCCGGAGTCCCTGACCGTGGGGCTCCGGGGCATGGCTTTTTTTATCCGGCTGGACACCTCCGCAAGGCATGTTCGGTGTCCATGAAACCATACCAGCAAATCGCACCCCAGTGGCTCACCATTGAAGGAGCCACGAAATACTCAGGACTGTCCGATGGCACCATCTGGACTTACATACGTGAAGGCCACATCGTCTCGGCCAACATCGTTCTTCCCGGCAACAGTCGCGGCAGGCGACTCATCAACAGGCCGAGCCTTGATGCCTTCATCGAACGCTACGTGGTCGGCACCAGACGCGAGGCGGATCAACAGCAACGGGCTCTGCTGGATCTCCTTTCCACTGCCGCCGACGCAATCGCCGAGGCTCGCAGGATCACCGCCGGAGTCCGGGATGAAAATGATGACGACTTTCCGTCGGTCATTTGAAGGTTTGTTCGAGGCGCACAAGGTAAGAGTTAACCCTCATCCGCGAGACTGCCTGAGCAAATGCGCCAGGTCTCCGGGCTTGCCCGGATAGAGGTCGGACA
Organism: Akkermansiaceae bacterium; assembly: GCA_017798145.1. Taxonomy (NCBI): domain Bacteria; kingdom Pseudomonadati; phylum Verrucomicrobiota; class Verrucomicrobiia; order Verrucomicrobiales; family Akkermansiaceae; species Akkermansiaceae bacterium. The sequence continues at coordinate 4,260,934 of CP059069.1, forward strand.
CGCCACACTGCAGCACCTTGGCAAGCACCAGCAACTCGGCGTCGTTGACCCGCCGCAAACGAGCCTCGATCTTCGACAGACCTCCGCGCGTGAGATCCCAACCCGCCACCTGGAGCTTCGCGGATAGCGGTTGTTGGGTGAGGAGCATCCTTTCACCCACATGGAAAATACAAAAATTCACATCTATTAAAATGCTTCTCCAGCGATGCTTGTGAGTTACAATGGCCGATGATGGCTCGACACGGATCGTGTCAGCGACAACAGCCTCAAACTCACGGGTCATGCATCAAGAATCGCACTCTCACCTAAAGCAACTTCTCACCACCTTCAACGCCACCAGTCTCGGCGAAGGCAACATCAACGCCGGCGCCAACGTCCTGGCCACAATGGCTGTCACTCTGGCCAACGTCGCTCGCACCGGCAGCGGCATTGGATCACCGCAGACGGGACGGATGCGGGTCGGAGCAAGCTTGCTCGTCAGCGGAGGACTGACCACGAGCCTTGTGCGCGATGATGTCATCACGGAAACAGCCGTCCGCCAGAACAACCTCTTGGCACAGCTCAGGCGGCTGATCGGCGACAAGATTGCGGATGCGAAGAGGGATGGTCTGGGGACGGTCGAGTTTCCGAGCGGCCCCAAGGCGAACTACTCCGGGAACGCACTTTACCGGCTTGAGCACAGCGATCCCCTAGTTCCCGAGGACGTGGTGGAATCATGGAAGGATGTCATCGGCCTGCCTCCGAATCCCCGGATCGAAGACCTCGCAGCCCACCCGAAGATTTTGGTCACGGCAAAAACTCCCCGGCACTTGGACAAGCAGCTGGTCGGACTCCACCACAACCGTCCCCTGGTTGTCCTTGGGCTGAACTCAGCCGCCGACGCCTCCAGCATGTCGGAGACCTGCAACGCACTTTTGAACGGGACATTCCCCTGCGGCGAGTGGGGAGAGACGGCGGCAGGGAACTTCCTCATCACCGACCCGGGCACCGTGTTGTGTGAGATCGCACAGAACTCATCCGGCAAAGCCACCTGGCACAACCGCATGGTGTGGTTGGTGGATGGGAACCTGGGCCCCGATGCCGTCGAGGACGGTGCAGGTGAAGGCATGGTGCGTGCGGATAACATGACCGGGCGCTTCGGAGAGGCTCTCTCGTCTGCTTTTGCAAAGCGGCTGAACAACCACGACGCCAGCCCGACGATCCATGCGTTTGATCTCACCCGCAGCCAACTGCGGTGGGTGAAGTTCCTGGAAGGCATGGAGAGCCGCCTCCCCGGTATCACAGGAACAGCCCGCAGCCTGCTGGCCACCCTTTCCTTCGGCCTGATCGAACTCGCCAACGCGTCGCCCCGCCAGCGACTCCCATTGGCTCCCTCTGAGGTGGAGGCATTGGCACGCTGGGTCATCCTACGCATGGCCAACGCGAGGGCTGCGATGCTCGGATCGGCTGAGCGGGAGAGTTTGCAGGAACTAGCAAGGCGGGTTCACATCAGACTGAGTGAAGGCCGGCTGCCGAAGCGCGACATCTACCGGTCGCTGAGGATCAGTGCAAGCCAGTGCGATGAACTGCTGCTCCGGTTGCAATCGGCCCGGTGGGTGCAGAGGATCGGCAACGAATGGGAGAGCACCAAGGCAGGGATGCTCCAAAAACAGGAACTGGAGAACCTCTTCATTGACGTATGATCGCTGACAACTTTACCGGCCTACCTGCGTGGACACCTCCCGCCACCCTTACCCAGCTCGGGGAGCCGCCGCATCGGGTGCTTGCCGAGTTCATCCACGGTTGCTCGCAGGACGATAAGACCCGCACGGCCGCCACCACCGCCTTGGTGCTCAGCCTCTGGCAGCTGCAGGGGATCAAGCTCACGCCTCAGGTGCCATCACTGCTGCTCGTCCACCCCGGGGAACCGGCGGACGATCCGATTGACTCGTTCGTGAAAGATCTCGTCTACAACGAGGAGGACACCAAGCCCCGCGTGCAGCGACAGGGCCCCTTCATGCACATGGCCGTCGAGCAGGCTCCGCAGTCCATGATGAACGCCTACCTGAAGCGACAGCAAATGGGACGTGAGCTGGAAGGTAGCCCCATGCGTCAGCTAGAGGCGCGGAATGCCGAGGAGCGGTTTCATGCAGCCTCGATCACAGCCCATGGATTCGGGCACAGCCGTCCGTATGCGGAGGCCTGGCACCCGGACTACGGGCTGCTTGCCGATGAGGAGGGACAAATCATCCTGCGTCTGAATGGCGACGAGGATCGCAAAGTGTTCCTGGATGATCTGCAACACCACCCGGGCAAGCTGGTTTTCCCTCAGGGCATCTGCCCCCATCTTTTTCCCGTTGGCAAAAGCATCTCACTTTCCGGCTCGGTGAGCCTGCCACAAGCGCGCACTGCCAACGAAATCGTGGCATACGGCCAGCCCCTATTCCTGGTGCCGCACCTGGAGTGCGATTCCCTCAAGGTGGATAATGCTCCAGCGCTGCAGGCCTTGGCGCAAACATGGCGGCACGCGGTCATTGCGCCCGTGGCTACGTCGCCGCGTCTGCCGACATCGGAGTGGACCCGCACCTACCGGAATGCCCTCCGGAAGCGGTTGGCGTTGCTGCCCTACGATCACGCGTTCGCCATCCAGCAGGCGATCCATCAACTGGACGGCATCTGCGACCGGATTGTGAGCTTCGCGGGACGGATGTGTGGAGAGGTCGAGGAGCTTGGGGCTCTCGTCCGGGACATCTATGGGCACGCCCTGCGGGGGATGGTGCTCAGCGTCGCAGGGCTTTCATGGACTGGCCGGGGACTTTACCTCGGCCCGGAATGCGAGCCGCTCCGTGAGAAGGCGATCAAGATACTCACCAGGCTGCGCAGCAAGGGGACGGTTACCACAACCGAGCTTCTCAAGAACTTCCACATGAAGAAGCTGGAGCGTGACGCGTTGCTTCAGCGGCTCTCCGAGGAGAATCTTCTCCGGGTAGAGGGCAGTGAAGTCGTAGCCACGACCTATCAGGAATTCGTGGAGGGTCTGTATCGGCGTGAGGAGTTTCCACCAGTCGTGAACGAATGGGAGGTGCTTCAACAGCGGCTCAAGGTGGCGAGGGAATAAGTCAGGCTGATTCTCCACCGATCCCGATTCGCACGCATCGGCTCACCATGCTGGCCCGGTAAATCATTGTCGCCGTGACAGTCGCAACGAAGCCAGTGTGACGGAGTGTGATTTTTTTCGCAGGGATAAGGCTCCCGCCAATCTGTGGCGCACAAAGCTGATCCATGACATACTCGACAACGATGACGCCTGCCGACATTGGGCTGACAGTGTCGGATTTGTCAGTGGTGCAGGATCGCATCCTCTACTACCTCCAAAGCCGTGGTGTATGCCCTCATCAATACCACATTTGGGCGATTTTGGATTAGGGTGCAATTTAGGGTGCAGTCAGTTGCCTTTTTTATCGCAAACCCTTATGGGATAAGATGGTGCGCGCTGCAGGGTTCGAACCTGCGACCCCATCCGTGTGAAGGATGTGCTCTACCGCTGAGCTAAGCGCGCTTTCGCGGGGCGGGAGGATGGATGTCTGCGGTGGCTTTTGGCAAGCGGATTTGTGGATTGATATGCGGTGGAAACGAGGTATGTTTCACATAAGCTGATGTTCAACGCATACAATCTTTTGGCGGGCTTCATTTTCGGAGCGATAGGCTGGGGTTCCTGGCGCTACGGCAGGACTCTGGATCGTTGGAAGCCAGTGGCGATCGGATTGGTTCTGATGGCCTACCCGTATTTCGTCTTCAACAGCTGGCTGCTGTGGGGGATAGGGATCGGCTTGCTGGTTCTGCTGTGGTTCCAGCACGACGAGTGAGGTGGTGGTTGCCCGGGCGCCGCGTTCTGGAAGCTCTTCGAGGCGGGCGATGCGGTTCATGACAAGGAGCCAAACCAAGAGGAGAGTTGTCAGGTGGGCGAGGGGGATGAGGTAGCAGGGGAGGCGGATGCCCTCAGTCCAGAGTGCTGGCTCCGAAAAGAGCGACGGCAAGAAGGATGCCGATGCGGCGTTTCTGCTAGGAATGCATGGGTGGCTTCCTGTCTCCGAAACGCATTCAGGATTTGGAATTTCTCAGGGTATGGGCGAGGCGGGTTGCGGCCAGTTCCAGGAGCTGCGGGGCGCTTTCGATGGCCTGTTCCAAGGTCATCGGGGAATTCATGATGGAGGCGATCCCATCGAAGTGGCCGTGCAGTAGTTCCTCGTCCGCGAGGCGGCCCGCAAGGGCATAGACTGGCACACCGTGCTTCCGGGCGAGTTTTGAAACCCCATGCGGGGTTTTGCCTTCGAGCGTCTGGGAGTCGAGCGAACCCTCTGCGGTGATGACCAGACCGGCGAGGGCGATGAGTTTTTCTGCGCCGAGGGCTCCGGCGATGCAGTCGAAACCCGATTCGAGGGAGGCGGAGCAGAAGGTCATGAGGCCGTATCCGAGCCCTCCGGCGGCACCTGCGCCAGGGGTTTCCTGGAAGCGGGTTCCGAAATGTGCGCCGCAAATCTCCGCGAACCGGGAGAGGCCTGCTTCGGCGGATTCCATGGCCTCCGGCGGCAGCCCTTTCTGTGAGCCATAGACTCGGGTCGCGCCCCGTGGGCCGAGGAGTGGGTTGGAAACATCACAGGCAACGCGGATGGGTGGGAGTTTGCGGAGACCGGAAGAGTCGATGGAGGTGATGCGCGGGAAGTTGAGAGGGATGGCATCGAGGTTGTTCCCGCTTTCATCCAGGAAACGGCAGCCGAGGGCGGAGGCCAGGCCGATTCCCGCGTCGTTGGTGGCGCTGCCGCCTATGCCTACGATGATGCGTGATGCTCCGGCAGAGGCGGCTGCGAGGAGCAGCTGTCCGACCCCGAAGGTGGATGAACGTTGGACATCGCGTTCGTTTTCCGCGATCCGCCAGAGACCGTTCGCCTGGGAGGACTCGATGATGGCGGTGCCGTCCGCCATGAGCAGCCATGAGGCCTCGACATCGCGCCCGAGGGCATCGGAGACCGTGGTTCCGGCGGGTTTGACGTCATCGGAGGCATCCCGGAAAGCATCCAGGATGCCCTCTCCGCCGTCGGCAAGGGGCAGAAGGATGTAGGCGGCATCCGGGAAAACCTTGGCAAAGCCGTCGCGTATCGCCTGCGCCGCCACGCGCCCGGTCAGGGAGCCCTTGAACTTGTCCGGCGCGATGAGGATATGCACGGGGACGAGCTTCGCCCGCTTGCCCCGGCAGGTCGAGCCATCGCTGAAGATTTGTTTGAAAGCTTGAACAAGTTTTTGACAAGCCTCGATTTGCCGTATACAGAACGCGCCCCGCAGGAGGAAAAGCCCCTTGCGGAAACGAAGATCCACCACCAACCGATTTTAGAAATGTCCAAGGCAACCACACTCAAAGCGGCTCCCCGCCTCCGCAGCGGCTCCGGGAAACTCAAGCAAATGCGCCGCGAAGGCTGGCTCCCCTCCGTGGTTTACGGGCGCGGTGTCGAAAGCGAGAACCTCAAGGTGGACGCCAAGACCTTTTCCGAGCTGCTCGCCCACAGCTCCTCGGACAGCATCCTGATCAACCTTGATGTCGAGGGCGAAGGCACCCGCTCGGTGTTCCTCAAGACCATCCAGCACGATCCGCTGACCGGTCATGCGCTGCATGTCGATTTCCTGGCGGTCAATGACAAGACCGAAATCACCGCCAACATCCCCGTGCATCTCATCGGTGAGGCCAAGGGTGTCAAGGCCGGCGGTATTCTCGAGCAATACGCCCACACGATCGAGATCATCTGCCTTCCCAAGGATCTCCCGGATTTCCTGGAAAAAGATGTGACCTCACTTGATGAGGGAGATTCACTCCACATCGGTGAATTGGATTTTCCGGCCGGTGTCAAGGCCACCCACGCGGCGGATGTCGTTGTGGCGCATATCGGAAAACCGGCAGCCCTCGTTTCCGAGCAGGCGGCAGTCACCGAAGCAGCCCCTGCTGTTGCCAAGGCGGCCAAGCCGGATGCCTGAGCGAACCCGATACAATCCGTTCCAACGGACGCCCGGGGATTGATTCCCCGGGCGTTTTCGTTTACCAGGAATACGCCTGCAAATGGATGCTCCGCAAACCAAAATGCCGATATCGCTGGTCATAGGCCTGGGGAATCCGGGCAGGCAGTATGAAGGCACACGCCACAACGTGGGCTTCATGCTGCTAGACAGGATCGCTGCGGCGGAGGGCGTGGAGTTCAGATCCGAGCCGCGTTTCCAGGCGCACATCGCGAAGCTGGCCGACGGCACGCTCCTCATGAAGCCTCAGACATTCATGAATCTGAGCGGCCGTTCGGTGCGGCAGCTGATGGCGTTTTTCAAATGGGATCCGGAACGCATGCTCGTTGCCTATGACGACGTAGCCCTGCCGCTCGGCCACCTGCGTTTCCGGGAAAAAGGCTCTGCGGGAGGGCACAACGGGATCAAATCGCTCATCGAGCACCTCGGCGGCGAGGGTTTCCCCCGCCTGAAAATGGGGATAGGCGCAGCCCAGGGCGGGGCTGGCATGACCGGACACGTGCTGGGGAAGTTCGCACCCGATGAGCGGGAAAGCCTTGAAAACATGCTTGCCACCGCCCTGGAAGCGGTTCAGCTTTCGCGCTCCCAAGGTGTCGCCTTGGCTTCAAACCGTTTCAACACACCACGCAACAAACCAACCCCGAACAACCAAGATGAGCCGCAAATACGAAGGCCTGATAGTCCTGACCACCAAGAGCCAGGAAGGCAGCATGGATGACCTTGTCACCGCAATCTCCAAGGACATCGAGTCCGAAGGGGCGAAGGTGGAGAAAATCGAGAACATGGGCCGCAAGGACTTCGCCTACACCCCTCGCAAGATCAACGGTGCGCATTACGTCACCTACACGATCTCCGGCGGGCCGGAATGCATCACCAAGATCAAGGCAAAGCTCGCCCTGAACGATTCGGTTTACATGAACCAGTTCAACCGCGTGGCATAACTCCCGTCCGGCATCTCGCCGAATCCCCCATATCCCACCTCACCTTTTCCTATGGCCAACCTCAACAAAGTGATGCTGATCGGCAACCTGACACGCGATCCCGAATTGCGGCACACCCCGAAAGGCTCCGCCGTGGCCGATCTGAGCATCGCCGTGAACCGCAGGACCCAGGACGGCAACGGTGGCTGGAGGGATGAGACAATCTTCGTGGATGTCACCGTCTGGGGAAACACCGCTGAGAACGCCCATAAATACCTGACCAAAGGCCGTGGCGTCTTCATTGAAGGTCGCCTGCAGATGGATACCTGGGACGACAAGGAAACCGGCAAAAAGCGCAGCAAGCTCAAGGTCGTCGGGGAAATCCTCCAGTTCCTTCCGGACGGGAAGGGCGGAGCCACCAGGCAATACAACAGCGAGGAGGGCGGAAGCTCCGGCGGCGACCGCCAGGGCGGTTCCCCGGCACCCGCCGGCGATTACGAGGAAGAGGACGACATCCCGTTCTGATCCTTTTCGGGGGCGGCTAGCGTTCCGAATTCGCCGGCTTCAGGTAATAGAGCACGGCCATGCGGGCGGCGATGCCGTTTTCCACCTGGTCGTTGATGAGCGAGCGTTCGTAATCCATCACCGCATCGCAAAGCTCAACACCGCGGTTCACCGGGCCGGGGTGCATGAGATACAGGCCGCGTTTGCGGATTTCCTCCAGGCGCGCGTCGGTGATGCCGTAGAGCCTGTGATACTCGCGTATGGAGGGGAAAAACGGCGCGTCCTGCCGCTCCATCTGGACACGGAGCAGATAGATGATGTCAGGCTCCCACCTCATCGCCTCCGCATGGTCCGTGAAACGCACGATGTTCTCCGGGCCGTTCCTCGGCAGCAGCGAGCCGGGGCCGAGGAAGGCGACGTCGACCCCGAGTTTTTTGAGGATGCAGGAAGTGGAGCGCGCGACGCGGGAGTGCAGGATGTCTCCGATGATGAGGACTTTCTTCCCGGCGGGTTCGGGGAATTTCTCCTTGATGGTGAAAGCGTCCAGCAAGGCCTGGGTGGGGTGGGCGTGGGCGCCGTCCCCGGCATTGATGACTGATGCCTTGGTCTGCGCCGCGATCGCTGCCGGCAGGCCGGAGCGGGAGTGGCGGACGATGATGTAGTCCGTGCGCATCGCCTGCAAGGTCTCCACCGTCTCGCGAACCGATTCGCCCTTGGTGATGGAGGAATGCCTGACATCGAAATTCGTCACATCCGCCGAAAGCCTTTTTGCAGCGACCTCGAAGGACGAATGCGTGCGGGTGGATGGCTCGTAGAAAAGCGTGAGAACCGATTTCCCTTTGAGCGCAGGAACCTTTTTCACGGAACGTGTGAAGAGCTCCTTGAAAGGGGCGGCCTGATCCAGCAGGAGGTCGATTTCCCCTCGTTCAAGCGATGCGATGTCGAGCAGGTCTTTACGGGCCATTTTGGAAAAGGGGTGCGTAGTGTAGGAGTCCGAAGGCGGAGGTTAGGAAAACCAGCATGAAGATCAGCGCGGCATGGTGCCGTGAGCGCGGCTTGCGCATGGCGATGTATAGGGAAACCGCCAGGGACAAGGCGAGCAGAACGATGGGTGTGATGGGGGCCGTGCGCTGGTAGGCGCATGCCGCCGCCGCGAGTGCAAGGAGATATCCGGGTGCATAGAGCAGCGGATGGGCCGTCTGCCTGCGGAGGTGTGACGCCGGATCCGAGCCGGGATTCTGCAACTGAGCCAGAGCCTCGCGTTTGCGGATCTGGGCGATATCGCGGGGATCATGGCGGTGGGCGGGAAGGGCGGTCTTGTTCATGGCAGGCACCGGTGGGGCGGGTGCCAAAGGGAGATCGTGCTTGCGGAGGCGATGCGCCGCAGCGGCCTCCACCCGGCTGGGGATGGGCGCTATGTCCAGTTGGATGACCGCTTCAACTGGCTTCGCCATCGCCGCCTCGGCCCCGAGGGGGGCTGCTGCGGGATCACTTGCGGGCGGCATGGTTGGCTTCGCCGCTGGGGCTTTTTCCGGCTGTGCGGGGGGGGGCGGCACCCCCATGCCCTCGCGAAGCGCGGCAATCTCTTCCGGGCTCTTTTTCTTATCGGGTATCATGGCCGCATGGGTGTTACGACGCGGATGAGATCCTCCCCGTCGGTGCCTTCGAGCGAGACATGGACGTGTTCCAGTCGCTGCGTTTCAAGGGCGATTCCCACGTAGTCCGCACAGATCGGTAGCTCCCTGTGCCCGCGGTCGATGAGAACTGCCAGCTCCACCTTCGCCGGGCGCCCGTAATCGGAAAGCGCATCGAGCGCGGCGCGTATCGTGCGCCCGGTGAAAAGGACGTCATCCACGAGTATGATGTGGGCTCCGTCCACGGGGAAGGGGATGTCGCTTTCCTGAAGCTTCGGGTTCGAGTGGAGGTGCTCGAAATCATCGCGATAGAGCGATATGTCGAGGACGCCGAACTGGAGCTCCCTGTCATCCGATGAAAGGTGGGTCAGCAGCCGTTCCGCGACTTCATCGCCGCGCGAGCGGATCCCAACGAGGGCGACAGGTTTGTCCGGATTGGCTGCCTGTATGGCTTCCGCGAGCTTCCCGATGCCTGCGGCGATGTCATCCGGGGAGAGCGTGAGCCGTATGCTTTCCGGGCTATGTGATTTCGCTTCCGGAAAATGAAGTATGCCGATGTCCGTGCGGCGTTGCAGGCCGTCGAAGGAGATTTTTTCCGCTGCCGCATGCGCCGCCTCGACCGCCGTGATCCTGTCCGGTGCACTTGCCACACATGCGAGCACGCGCCCTCCGTTGGTCTGCCATTTTCCGCCGGAGAGCCGCGTCCCGGAGTGGAAAACCGCCTGGCCGCAATCAGGGATGCCCGAGATCACATCGCCCGAGCGCGAGCTTTCCGGGTATCCATGGGAAGCAAGGATCACGCAGACGGACCAGTTGTCGGAAAAGGAAATCAGATCCTTGCGGAGATTGCCCTTGGCACCCTCCAGGCAGAATGAGGCGAGATCGCCCTGCAGCAATGGCATCACCGCCTGGCATTCCGGATCCCCGAAGCGGCAGTTGTATTCGATCACCTTCGGCCCGTCCGGGGTGAGCATGAGGCCGAAGTAGAGGAAGCCCCGGTATGGCAGCTTCTCGGCCCGCAGCGCGGCCACGGTAGGCGCGACGATGGACTCGTCGATGACCGCGAACATCTCTGCGGAAATGAGTTTCCGCGAGGCCACCGCGCCCATGCCTCCGGTGTTCGGCCCCTTGTCGCCGTTGCCGAGGCGCTTGTAATCGCGGGCGGGGGTGAGGATCAGGTAATCATCGTCGGAAATGGCCGCGAAGATGGAAACCTCCGGGCCGGTCAGGCAATCCTCGACCAACAGCCGCCCCTCTCCGAAGCGTTTTTCCACAAACACCTCGTTGAGGAAATCCATCGCGGATTTCTCATCCGGGCACACGGCGACCCCCTTGCCTGCCGCGAGGCCGTCGAATTTCAGCACCGTCGGGTAGGTGCCTGCGATGGCGGCGATGGCGCTTTCCAGGGAATCGCAGGCGCTCGCTTGCGCCGTGGGGATATCGTTGCGCACCAGGAAATCCTTGGCGAATTCCTTGCTGGCCTCCAGTTGCGCGGATTCCTTGGGCGGCCCCCAGCAGGGGATTCCGTTGGCCTCGCAGAGATTCGCCAAGCCCTCGCCGGTGACGAGGTAGGACTCCTCCCCGGCGATGCAGAGATCGATCCCGTTGCCCTTCATCCACGCGATGAGCGAGGGCAGGTCGGTGGCATCGGTCGGCCGGGCGATTTCGAAAATCGCGTCACTGCCGGGGAAGGAAAAGATCTGCGGCTTGGCGGGGGAGAGGGATAGGGTATGGATCAGGGCGTGCTCGCGGCCGCCTTTTCCTACAACAAGTATCTTCATCCCCAGAGGTTTTCGGGGAAAAGCGGCGGATGGGCAAGGATGGAGATTGGGTGAATCGCCGGACGCTACCGGCTTGCCTGGGGCGAGGGTATGACCTTTGCTTCCGGAAATGGACGGTTCGCTGCTGCTGCTTGGTGTGAAAGGGACGGGGCTTTCCCCGGAGGAGGCCTCCCTTTTCAGGAAACTCCAGCCTGCCGGATTCATCCTCTTTACCAGAAACATCGAAAGCCCACAGCAGGTCCGCAAGCTGACGGACGATCTGCGCGGGCTTTGCATGGACGAGCCCATCCTCGCGATCGACCAGGAGGGCGGGCGCGTGACCCGGACGGCCGGCATTGCCCCTGCGCTGCCCTCGGCGGCGGCCTTTGCGGCGAAGCCGGAGACCGAGCAGATCGCGAGGGCAGGGGAGCTCACGGCCGAGCTGCTGCGCATGCTGGGGCTCAACCTGAACTTCGCGCCGGTGCTGGACCTCGACCATTTCCCTGGGATGCAGAACGCGCTGCGACAGAGGTGCTGGGGGCGGGATTGTCAGGATGTCATCAACCGCGCCGGAATGTGGAACCGCTGGACCCGCAAGCGCGGGATGCTTGGCTGCGGGAAACATTTCCCCGCCTGCGGCAGGGCGCAATCCGACCCCCACGAGGATCTCCCTTTCTCCGATGCGTCCAAAGAGGAAATGATGGCGGAGGACGTGATCCCCTACACCGCCCTGATGCCGGAACTCGATGCGGTCATGCTCGCACACGTGATGTTCCCGAAGCTTGATCCGGAGCTGCCGGCCTCCCTTTCGAGGACGATTGTGACCGCCTGGCTGCGCGACCAGCTCGGCTTCGACAAGCACCTCGTGATGACCGACGACCTCGACATGGGCGCGATCGCCGCCCGCTACGGTCGCGGCGAGGATGTGAAGCTCGCGATCAAGGCCGGCAACGATCTCGCGATGATCTGCCACAAAACCGAAACCGCGGAAACCGCAGCGCAGGCCATCGGGGAGCTATCCCCCGATATCCGCGACGATGCGCGGGCGAGGCTTGCGAAGTTCCGGAAAATGATGTCAGCCCCCCTGGATTTTTCCGAAGGGAAATGGGACGCGATGTGTGCGAAGATCGCGGATGTCGTCGCTGCGGTCCCCGAACCGGGAGCGGGCGACGTGAGGAGTGCGGTCACCAGATACTAGCTGCCTACTCCCTGTCCCGGCTATCCAGCCAGATGGTCACCGGGCCGTCGTTGGTCAGGGAGACTTTCATGTCGGCTCCGAAGACGCCGCGGGCGACAGGCTTGCCGATCTCCGCCTCCAAGGCCGCGCAGAACGATTCGTAGAGCGGCTCGGAATGCGCGGGGGCGGCGGCATCGAGGAATGAAGGGCGGTTGCCCTTTTTTGTGGAGGCATGGAGCGTGAACTGGCTGACAACCAGGATATCCCCTCCGACATCGAGGACGGAGCGGTTCATTTTCCCATCCTCATCCGCAAACACCCTCATCCGCGCGATTTTCCCGCACAGCCATCCGCCGTCGCTTTCATCATCCCCGCCCGCGATCCCCAGCAATGCGAGAAAACCGGGGCCGATGGAGGAAATCCGTTCCCCCTTAATGCTGACGGAGGCGGAGGAAACACGTTGTAGGAGAACTCGCATGACCCTCAGGATGGCGGTTGTTCACAGTTCTTCCAGAGGAAATGGGCTGCATGGAAGCTTAGAAATTGCGAAGCGGCCATCCAGCCGACAGGATGCGCCCCACCCATGGCCGAATCCCCGAAAAAAGCACCCGCAAATCTCTTTTCCGCAGGCCCCGACAAAGGCACTCAGCCGATGGACGACGTCACCCGCGCCCTCCCGCACGCCGTCGGGCCGGAAAAGTCCCTGCTCTCAACCATGCTCCAGGATCCGCAGGAATACATAGGCCGGGCGGTGGAGGAAAAACTCACCCACTCCCATTTCTACCTGCCGGGCCACTCGACGCTCTTCGGCTTTCTCATCCAACTCTTCGAGGCGGGGCACGAGGTGGAACTCGTCTCGCTGGTGCAGCGGCTGCTCGACAAGGGCTTGCTGGAGAAATGCGGCGGCCCGGGCTACCTGACGGAGCTGTACACCTATGCGCCCAGCCCGGGGCATTTCCACCACCACCTCCAGCATGTGAAGGACAAGTTCATCCTTCGCTCCATCATCCGCAGCTCGAACGAGGCGGTGGCGATGGCCTATGAGGCGCCCGACGAGGTGCCGGAGCTCCTCGATTCCGTTGAGCAATCCATTCTCGCCATCCGCGAGAGCGCGGAGACCAGCCAGGGGCAGACGCTCAAGCAGACCGTCGAGGAGGTGATGCGGAATTTCCAGATGCTCATCTCCAAGGAGAAGGTCTCGGCGGGGATCAGCACCGGCTTCGAGGAGCTGGACAGGAAATCCGGCGGCCTCAAGGCGGGGGAAATGTTCGTCGTCGCCGCCCGCCCCTCGATGGGAAAGACCTCGTTCATGATGAACATCGTGGAAAACATCTGCCTCGACCAAGGCAAGCCGTGCATGGTCTTCTCCTGCGAGATGAGCTCCGCCCAGCTTGTCCAGCGCCTGCTATTCGCGCGCGCGAAGTTCGCCGTCTCCCAGCTCACCCGTGGATACTCCCCCAAGAAACAGGAGTTGGAGCGCATCCGCAACGCATCGCAGCAGATCATCGATTCCAAGCTCTTCATCGACGACACCGCAGGAATCTCCATCAACGAGCTGCGCGCGAAAGCCCGCCGCAAGAAGCGCGATGAGAACATCGAGTTCATCGCCATCGACTACCTCCAGCTCATGAAATCCCGCACCAAGCAGGCGGAGAACTCACGTGAACGCGAGATCGCGGAAATCTCCGGCGGCATCAAGGCTTTGGCGAAAGAGCTCAGCATCCCCATCCTCATCCTCGCCCAGCTCAACCGCGGCCCGGAAGGGCGGACGGGGAAAAGCCTCGGCGTCCCGCGAATGTCCGACCTGCGCGAGTCCGGTTCCATCGAGCAGGACGCCGACCTCGTCGGCCTCCTCTACCGGAACAAATACTATGCCGAAAACGAGGAGGAACGCGCCGCCCTGGAAGGCAAGGCGGAGCTCGTCCTCGCGAAAAACCGCAACGGCGAGACCGGCGGCATCCCTCTCACCTTCGTGGAGGAACTCATGCGCTTCGAGACCGGCCCGCCTGCGGAAGAGCCGGAGTGAACGGGTTCCGGCTTGCAAGAAACGCCGTGCCGCTGCCTGTAGTGTCACCGATGAAAATGAAAACCCTTGCCCTCCCGTTCCTTCTGGCATGCGCCCCACTCTCCGCGGCAGCGGACAAGCCCAACATCGTTTTCCTGCTGGTTGATGACCTTGGGTGGGGGGACTTCGGCTGCTACGGGGCGGAATTCAACGAGACCCCGCACATCGACAAGCTCGCCGAGGACGGCATGCGTTTCACCAACGCCTACGCCGCCTGCACCGTCTGCTCGCCCAGCCGCGCCGCCATCCTCAGCGGCTGCTATCCGGCACGCCTGCACCTGACGGATTGGATCGCGGGTCACAACAACCCCAAGGCGAAGCTCAAAATCCCGGATTGGAAAATGAAAATCGACCATGAACGGGTGCTGCTCCCCGAGGCGCTCAAGGAGGCGGGCTACGCCACCGGATTTTTCGGCAAATGGCACCTCATGCCCAACGGCCAGCCTGATTTCGAGGAGCATTTCCCCACCGACCACGGCTTCGACACCAACGTCGGTGGCCGCGAATGGGGGCAGCCCAAGGGGCCGGGCAAATATTTCTCGCCCTTCGGCATGCCGGGTCTGGATGACGGCAAGCCAGGCGATTTCCTGACAGACAAGCTCACCGATGCGGCCGTCGATTTCCTCGGCAACACAAAACGCGACCAACCCTTCCTGCTTTATTTTTCCTACTACACCGTGCACGCGCCGCTGATGGCACCGCCGGAACTGGTGGAAAAATACACGAAGAAGGCAGAGACCTTCGACAACGCCAAGGACGAGTGGCTCGACCCGAGGAGGGCGGGCATGGTCGAGAGACTCGATGACAGCGTTGGCCGCATCGTCGCGAAACTTGAGGAAATGGGCATCGCCGATGACACCGTGATCATCCTGACCGGGGACAACGGCGGCGATGACAGGAGGACGAGCGGCGGTTTGCGGGATTACAAGGGCTTCTCCCATGAAGGTGCGGTCAGGGAGCCGCTTATCGTGAAATGGCCGGGCAAGATCGACGCCGCATCTTCCTGCGGGGTGCCTGTGATCGGCATGGACTTCTATCCGACCATACTCGATCTCGCCGGGCTGGAGCAGCGCCCGGATCAGCACATGGACGGCATCAGCATCGCCAATCTCCTGAAAGATCCCGAGGCCTCCTTGCCCCGCGAAACCCTCTTCTGGCACTACCCGCATTACCACCGCACCAAGCCCTACGGCGCGATACGGCATGGCGATTGGAAACTGATCGAGTTCTTCGAGAACGGGAACACCGAGCTCTACGACCTGAAGGAAGACCCTTCCGAGAAAAGGGATCTTTCAAAGGAAAACCCCGCCAAGGCGGCGGAGCTGTTAGGGAAGCTGGCCGCATGGCGCAAGGCCTCCGGCGCACAGATGATGACACCGAACCCGAACTACGATCCTGGCGCCGGGAAGGGAAAGCGTGGGAAAAAGCCCGCCAAGAACTGATGCGGCTGCGACCGGTGCAAGCCGCCGAAATAATTTCGGAAATTTTGAACATTCCGGTTTCCGTAGGGTCTATCCCCCTTGGACACCGACAATGTCGGTTTCATGTAAGGGTGTAACAGCAGTTGTCTATCTGATCTCATGGGTGTGGGTGATGGTATGACGACCTTATCGGGCCGCCGGGGAAGGGACTCCCCGGCGGCCTACCCGTTTTCAGGGCAGGGGATGCGGTCAGATCTCGCCTATGTCCTCGTTCCAGAGGGAAGGGTTGGCGGCTATGAAGTCCTGCATCATTTCAACGCAGGCCGGATCGTTGGCGACGGTCATCTCGACACCGTTTGCCCGGAGGTGGTCTTCCGCACCGAGGAATGTCCTGTTTTCCCCAATCACCACCCGGGGGATCCTGTAGAGGAGGATCGCCCCGCTGCACATGGGGCAGGGGGAGAGCGTGGTGTAGAGGGTGCATCTGCGGTAGGTGGCCGGGGCAATGCGGCCTGCGTTCTCCAGGGCATCCATTTCCCCGTGGAGGATGGTGCTGCCTTTCTGGATGCGCCGGTTGTGGCCGCGGCCGATGATTTCCCCATCCAGGACGATCACGCTGCCTATGGGTATGCCCCCCTCGCGGAGGCCTTTCCTGGCCTCGTCAACCGCAGCTTGCAGAAATTCATCCATGGCCGAGAATGTGCTTTCCAACCGCCCTCACGTCCAGCCAAAGACGGGGCGGAAACATTTCAGGAAAACGAAGACATGCCAAAGGTAAGATTAGCCGGAACGGTTACGGGAGAGAGGGACCGCAACAGGGAAACGAGGGCGAAACTGCTCTACCAGCTCTTCAGCAAGGGCTGGGACATCTACAACTCCAACGGCGACCAGCGGATCTCGCTTTCCAACATTGAGCGGAAGATCATCGAGGCGGATGCCTTCGTGTTCACACCCGGGGCGACGCTTGAGGACCTGTTCAAGGCGGTGTCGATATTCGTCGGTTACCAGACATTGGACAGGAACCTGGAGAACAAGCCGACCGTGCTGCTCAACTCCGACCAGTCATGGACGCCGCTCTACGCGCTTCTCGCCCATCTCAACGCGATGGGGACGGTGAAGCAGGACCCGCGGGATTACCTGCTCTCCGCGGATCATGTCGAGGATGTCATCGAACTCCTCGACCGTGCCCGGCAGATCGGATTGCCCGATGCCGGGAGGGAGCGGACGGGCGAGCCCGCAGGGCCGTCCTTCGAGACCCCGCTGCCCGAGGGGCACATCGGGAATGTCTGCGTGTTCTGCTCCGCCTCGATCGAGAAGGAGGACTACCTTGCCGATGGCTACCAGCTCGGAAAAAGCCTTGCGGAGAGTGGCTTCGGCTGTGTTTCCGGGGCGGGGAATTCGGGGATCATGGGGGAGGTTGTGCGCGGCTCGGTGGATGCCGGCGGTTGGGCGGGAGGTTCAAACGTCCCGCACATCATCGAGCTGGAGGGGCTTCCCGAGGGGCTTTCCAGCTTCTGGCTCAGGCCGGACATCTACACCCGCATGGAAATCATGATCGAGCGCTCCGATGCGTTCGTCATTTTCCCCGGCGGGGCGGGCACCGTGCAGGAAATGCTGGCGCTGATGATCTTCAAGCACCAGGGGAACAAGGGCATGGAGGGCAAGCCGGTGATCGTCTTCGACAGGCTCGACAGGAACGGGATGCGCTTCTGGACGCCGCTCATCAAGCTCCTCGGCGAATGGTGCTACGACGGGGAGTTCGTCGTGGTGGACGAGCTTTCGGAGATCGTCCCGAAGGTCAGGGAACTCATGGCAAAGGCATGACTTTTCCGCGATCCGCTTCCTTGCTTGTCAGCGGGCCAATTCCCTATCAGGATCAATGGGATTGAAAGTAGGGATACTGCTCAACCCGCAGAAACCGGCGGGACTGAAAACGATGCTCGCCTTGCGGGCGGCGCTGGTGGGGCGCGGCTGTGAGTGCATCCTGGATCACAGGACGGCCGAAATGGCAGGTGAAAAAGGCGGGGTCTCCGCGTCGCAATTCGCCGGGCTTGTCGATCTTGCGGCGGTGCTCGGCGGGGACGGCACGATGATGCACGCCGTCTCCCGTTTCGGGAAATTCGAGAAACCCGTGGCCGGCATAAACATCGGCAACCTCGGTTTCCTGACAAGCTGCACGGATGCGGACATCGAGGGCTTCGCCGATGCGGTGACTTCAGGCCGCTACTCGATCTGCCCCAGGGTTCTGCTTGAGGCGACGGTCATCCGTCCCGATGCCTCGACCGTCGTTTACCACGCATTGAACGAGGTCACCATGGCCCGCGGCGAGACCGGGCGCCTGGTGACGCTCAAGGCGATGGTCAACGGGGAGTGGCTCAACCGCTACCGCGCCGACGGCCTCATCGTCGCCACCCCGACCGGCTCCACCGCATACTCCCTTTCGGCAGGCGGCCCTCTCATCGCGCCGCAATCCTCGGTGATGGTCATCACCCCCATCTGCCCCCACAGCCTCAGCCAGAGGTCGCTGGTCCTGTCCGACGATTCCGTGATCGAAATCTCCCCAGAACGCGCCGACGACGGGCCGATGCTGTTCACCGTCGATGGGAGGGACACCACCCGTATCGATCCGGGCGACCGGGTGATTGTGAGGAAGTCCGACCGCACCTTCAATCTCCTGCGCTTGGAGGGGACTTCGTTTTACGAGGCACTACGGCAAAAGCTTGGCTGGCACTCTGTCTGAGGACGGCAGTGCGCCCTCGATGGCGTGGATGAGCCGGGCGCGAAGTTCAGCCGCAGCGGCGGCGTGTCGGCGTTGCTCCCATTCGTATTGCCTGCGCCCTTCCGGGGTTTCGATTTTCACCGGGACGACACCCCATGCGGAGAGATCATAGGGGCTGGCGCGCATGTCCAGATCGCGCAGTTCTGAGGCGAGCCGGAAGCTTTCCAGCAGAAGGGACGAACCGATCCAGGGCATGGATTTCGCGGCCCATTTGTAGAGATCCATGTTGGCATGGACGCAGCCCGGCTGCTCGTTTTCGTGGCGGGTTTCCAGGGATGGCTGGATGCGGTTGAATGGGCGTGCCTGCTTCGCGAAAAACCGGAACGCATCGTGGTGGGTGCAGGCGACGGGGCGGGACTCGATGAGCGCATCGATCTCCGCCTGCGGCAGCCGCAGCGGTGCCAGCGAGGCATGCCGTATCTCCTCGGCGCGGTAAACCATTGCCCATTCATGAAGCCCGTGGCAGGCAAAGTTCGGGGCGTGGGATTGCGTCGCGCGCAGCAGTCCGGCGATCCATTGGAGTCGCCCGCTTTCCTTATCGGAAAGCCGCGCCGGATCGGCGAAGCAGAGGTTTCCGTGGATCCGGTAGGCGTTCCCCCGGAATCGCTCCGGCAGGCTTTCCCGGTCTTGGAACTCAAGCGCGACACCTAGCCCCGGATGCCACTGCTCCAGCAGCGCGAACTTGTAGGGATAGTAATCGAAAAGGAAATCTTCCACTGGATGCCGCCGCCCGCGGTCACGACGAAGCCGGGCGGCTCCGGTGAAAACGCAAGCCGCCGCGAGGTGGGTGGAGGCGATCGCTTCCCACTCGTCCGTTCGGAGGATCTCCAGTCCCATGTTCAAACCATTCATCAAGCCGCGCCCAAAGAATCAAAAAACACGGGTCTTGGCAAAATTTTCCCTTGATTAAGAGCATTCTCCCGGCATACATTTCTGCCCCGCCGCAAGGCGCACATCCAAACGCGGGATGGAGAAGTCAGGTATCTCGTCAGGCTCATAACCTGAAGATCGTAGGTTCAAATCCTGCTCCCGCAACCAATGAAAGCCCCGTTCTACGGGGCTTTCTCCGTTTCAGGACACGGCACATCCGGCAAGCATCCGATGGCGAAAATCGCGCCGCGAAGAGAATCTAGATTTGAGCGGGCCGTTTTCCTTTCCATATACCGCAAATCGAATTCCCACACATGGATTCCGGCACTTTGACCTTCCCGTATTCCGGGCAAGTCGGTTAGAAACCCAATGACAGATGCCGACCCCTGAACAATCCGCCCGCGAAACCATCGACGCCATGTTGGCGGCGGCGGGCTGGGCGGTGCAGGACATCAAGGAACTGAACCTCGCCGCCTCGCGTGGCGTCGCTGTCCGCGAGATGCAATCCTTCAGCGGCTTTGCCGACTACATCCTCTTCGTCGATGGCAAGGCGCTCGGCATCGTCGAGGCGAAGAAAGTCGGCACCACGCTCTCCGCCGTCGCGGAGCAATCCGCCCGCTACACCACCGCGAAGAACTGGATCCCGCAGCGCTGGGCGGATCCGCTGCCCTTCACCTACCAGACCACCGGCGTCGAGACGAACTTCCGCGACCAGCGCGACCCCGACTCCCGCTCGCGCCCCGTCTTCGCCTTCCACCGGCCAGAGCACCTCGTCGATCTCGTCCAGCAGCCCGATACCCTCCGCGCCCGCCTCCGGAACTTCCCCGAGCTGAACACCGCACCGCTCCGCGACTGCCAGATCGACGCCATTTCGAACCTCGAAAAATCCCTCGCCGACAACCGCCCGCGCGCCCTCCTCCAGATGGCCACCGGCTCCGGCAAGACCTACACCGCCGTCACCCAGGCCTACCGCCTCATCAAGCACGCCGGAGCCAAGCGCATCCTCTTCCTCGTCGATCGCGGAAACCTCGGCCGCCAGACCGTCCGCGAGTTCCAGAACTTCACCACCCCCGACGACGGCCGCAGCTTCACCGACCTCTACAACGTCCAGATGCTCGGCCCCGCAGGCATCGATCCCGTCTGCAGCGTCACCGTCTCCACCATCCAGCGCCTCTACGCCCAGCTTGCGAACAACGCCCAGTTCGACGACGAGGCCGACGAGCACTCCGGCTACGAAGGCGCGGGCAGCACAGCAGGCAAGGAGCCGCTTCCCGTCACCTACAATCCCCGCATCCCCATCGAGTCCTTCGACTTCGTCATCGTCGATGAATGCCACCGCTCCATCTACAATCTCTGGAAGCAGGTTCTCGAATACTTCGACGCCTTCCTCATCGGCCTCACCGCCACCCCCAGCAAGGCCACCCTCGGCTTCTTCGACCAGAATCTCGTCACCGAGTATCCCCACGTCCAGGCCGTCGCCGATGGCGTCAACGTCGGCTACGACATCTACCGCATCAAGACCCGCGTCTCCGAGCAGGGCACCAAGCTCGATGCCGGCTTCGACTACCAGAAGCGCGACCGCCTCACCCGGGAGAAACGCTGGGCCGTCCAGGACGAGGAGGAATCCTTCCAGAAAACCCAGCTCGACCGCTCCGTCGTCGTCCCCGACCAGATCCGGAAGATCATCGCCACCTTCCGGGAAAAACTCTTCACCGATCTCTTTCCCGGCCGCACCGGCGACTGGGTGCCCAAGACCCTCATCTTCGCCAAGGACGACAACCACGCCGAGGACATCGTCAACCACGTCCGCGCGGAATTCGGCAAGGGCAACGACTTCTGCAAAAAGGTCACCTACAAGGCCAGCGGCAAGTCCGAGGACATCATCAAGGCCTTCCGCACCGCCCCCGAGTTCCGCATCGCCGTCACCGTCGACATGATCGCCACCGGCACCGACATCAAGCCCCTCGAGTGCCTGCTCTTCCTGCGCGATGTCCGCTCCCAGCTCTACTTCGAGCAGATGAAAGGGCGGGGGACACGCACCATCGATCCCACCGACCTCGCCACCGTCACCCCGGATGCCGGAGCCAAGACCCGCTTCGCCCTCGTCGATGCCGTCGGCGTCACCGAGTCCGACAAGACCGACTCCCGCCCCCTTGAGCGCAAGCCCACCGTCGCCTTCGACCAGCTTCTCAAAAACGTCGCCATCGGCCACCGCGACGAAGACACCCTCACCAGCCTCGCCAACCGCCTCGCCCGCCTCGACCGCTCGCTCAGCGATTCCGACAAAGCCGAACTCCAGGCCACCGGCGGCATCTCCCTCAAGCAGCTCGCCTCCGATCTCCTTAAAGCCACCGATCCCGACAACGTGGCGGCGGTTTCCAACCGCCATGCCAATCTCCCTCCCGAACAAGCCCTTCAAAAAGCCCGCGAGGAACTCGCAAACAAGGCCTCCGCCCCCATCGCCACCAATCCCGCCTTCCGCGACCTCCTCGAAAGCAAACGCCGCGACCGCGAGATCACCATCGACCACCTCGCCAGCGACGAAGTCCTCGAGACCGGCTACGACGAGGAAAAAGCCAAAGGCCTCATCACCAACTGGAAACAATTCCTCGAAGACAACCAGAACGAAATCACCGCCCTCCAGATCCTTTACAACAAGCCCCACGCCAAGCGGCACCTCGTTTACGAGGAACTCAAAGCCCTGGCCGAAGCCATCGCCCGTCCGCCCTATCACATCGCCCCCGCCGAAGTCTGGTCCGCCTACGAGCATCTGGAGAAACGCCCGCTCACCCGCAACCCCGTCAAGATCCTTACCAACCTCATCTCCCTCGTCCGCCACACCGCCGATCCCGAGCTCACCCCGCTCGCGCCATTCCCTGAACTCGTCGAAACCCGCTACCAGCAATGGCTCGCCCAACACGGGGAGCGCTTCAACGACGCCCAGCGCCAATGGCTAGCCGTCATAAAGAACTACGTCGCCCTCAACGGCGCCTTCGCCACCGACGACCAGGCCGCCTACCTCGATGCTTGGCAAAGCGTGGATTCCGATGAAGGCGTCCCCCTTGCTGTCGCCCGCAAAGCCTTCGGAGGCGATCCCAAGGACATCATCGAGGAACTCAACACCATCCTCGTCGCCTGATCGGTTAGTTCCTAATTTATCATAAAAGTGAAAAAGCCGGTTGAAATCGTCCTGAGTTCCATACATCTTGGTGAGGCACGCCGCGTGGTCACCCTCGGGATGGATGGCAAGGATCACGCGGACAGATTCCTCACCCAACTTCGGAAACATGACCGCAATCTATGGGATTTCATCCGGAAACGGATCCGGGCGGTGGCGAACCACGACCGCTATGCGAACGAACTCACCTTCAAGCACGTCGGGGAAGGGGTCTTCGAATTCAAGCGCCCCGGCATCCGACTCTACGCCTTCTACGATGAAATCGATGGAATCGGTCACCTGATTCTTTGCACGAACGGCGGCGGAAAGGGCAACCGAAAGGAACAGAACGCCGACATCCAATCCGCAAAAACCATCCGAAACGCCTATTTCAGCGCCAAACTACTCGAAGACACCCGCATCACCCTCGCCGAACCGAAACCATGAAGATCATTTACGAGAAAGTCAGCAATCCGCTCGCCGACGCCTTCGCCGAGCCGTTCTCCCTCGAGAGCGAAATCGAATTCTGCAAGCTTGAGGCCGTCGAGGAGCTCCTCCAGTTCATGAAGCGCGAAGGCATCAACCGCAGCGAACTCGCCGACCGCATGGGCGTACCTCCCTCCCGCATCACACGGCTGCTCAACGGCAGCGAAAACCTCACCATCGCCACCCTCGTCCGCGCCGGTCGTGCCGTCGGCGGTGAATTGAAGATCCGCTTCCAGCCCGCCGCAAAAAGCAAAGCCGCGAAACCCAAAGCCGCCGCAGCATCCACCTCCAAAGTCGCCGAAGATCCCACTCCCTACCGCGCGAAACGCAAACCCAAGGCGTGAAGAAAATCCTCATCATCGCCGGGCCCAACGGGGCGGGGAAGACCACCTTTGCGGAGGAACTCCTCCCAAACGAAGCGGGTTGCCCGGAATTCGTGAACGCCGATCTCATCGCCGCCGGGCTGAGCCCCTTCCAGCCGGAGCAGGTTGCTTTCACCGCAGGCCGGCTGATGCTGGAGAGGATGAGCGATCTTGTTTCGCGAGGGAAAAGTTTCGCCTTGGAGACCACGCTTTCCTCCCGCACCTACCTCCGCCTCATTCCACAGTGGAAGATGGCCGGATATACCGTGAAGCTCTGTTTCCTGAGACTCCCGGACGCCGGGTTCGCCGTGCAAAGGGTGGCGCAGAGGGTCTCCTTCGGAGGGCACAATATCCCCGTGGAAACAATCCACCGCCGCTACCTCCGTGGCTGGAAGCACCTGAAAGAGGATTACATTGGCATTGTCGATGAATGGGCGATTTACGATGCTTCCCACACGCCGCCAATCCTCATGGAAACGGGCGATAACTCCGCCTCTGAAAAGCTTATGGAAGATGTCACCCTTTACCGCACAGACTCTGGCAAGCCCACGCCTGTGAAGCCGCTCAACGATCCCGACTTCATCGGCATGGACGCGGCCATCAAGCGTGCCTCCGCCAAAGCCATCGCGAAAGCCCGCGCCGCTGGCTTGGAACCCATCGTCAGCAATCCCGAGGATCTCCCCAAACAACCCTGATGCCCCGCGCCCGCTCCAACGCCTCTCCCTCGGCCGCCGTAGCCTTGGCGGAGGAGGAAGCCCCAAAGGGGCGAAAGACCCCAGCCCAGGGCAACTCCCTGGGTCACTCACCCCCGGAGAATCAGAGCCCTGTAGGGGCGGCACAAGTTTGGACGATCGTGAAGCTTGAAGACGTTGCCGATATTCGTTCTGGAAACGGATTTCCAAAAAAGTATCAGGGTCGCACTGAAGGTGAATTGCCCTTTTTCAAAGTAGGTGACATTTCGCGTCATTGGCAGAAGGGCATGATCACCCTGACAAGAGGCGAGCATTATCTTACGCGAACCGAGGTAAAAGCAATCCGTGCCAAGACACTTCCAGAGGGCTCGGTGGTCTTTGCAAAGATTGGAGCTGCTGTTGCACTGAATCGCCGCGCAATTCTCGGTGTAGAGTCACTTGTGGATAATAATGTGATGGCGCTGGTTCCATCGGCCATGACCACTTCTCGTTTCTTGTTCTATTTCATGTGCCAAGTTGATCTTGGTGCATCGACACGAGGTGGAGCGGTTCCTAGCCTGCGAAGAGGGGACGTTGCAGATTTGGAGCTCCCACTCCCCCCCCTCCCCGAACAACGCCGCATCGTGGCGCGGATTGAGGAACTCTTTTCGCGGCTCGACGCCGGCGTCGCCGCCTTGCGCCACGCCAAAGCCCAACTCCAACGCTACCGCCAATCCGTCCTCGCCGCCGCCGTCACCGGCCAACTCACCCAAGCCTGGCGCGAACAACACCCCCAAGGTGAGCCTGCAACCGAAATGTTGGGTGACCTGCTTGACCGTTTGGCGAATGGGACAACCGCTGAACAGAGTAAAGAGCCGCCCGGGATCCCAGTTTCCCGGATCGAAACCATTTCTAATGCGACGATCAACTACAAGAGAGTTCGATACGTTCGAGAAATCGACCGGGAGAAGTGCGCCCAATTCATGGTCCGCGACGGCGATATCCTGTTTAGCCACATCAATAGCGATTTGCACCTTGGAAAGACCGCAGTCGCAATTGGGAACCGCGAGCTTCTACACGGGATGAACCTCCTGCTGATGCGGCCCTGCGAACGGATCAACGCCAAGTATCTAAACTATGTTCTCACCCACTTGCGGTTCTCCGGGTATTTCATGAGTATCGCTCAGCATGCAGTAAATCAATCATCTCTAAACCAGAAAAAGCTTATGGCGATCCCGATTCCCGTGCCGGCCATCGCCGAACAACGTCAGGTCGTCGCCGAAGTCGAAGCCCGCACCACCGCCATCGACCACCTCGAAGCCGAACTCGACCGCCAAATCACCCGCTCCAACCGCCTCCGCCAATCTACACTTGCCGCGGCTTTCTCTGGCAAGATTTTCTAACAATGCCTACCTTATTATGATTACGAAAATCTACGTTGACGGCTTCAAGAGCCTAAAGGAATTTGAACTCAATTTTGACCACGGTCTAAATATTCTAGTCGGTCCGAATGGCGCCGGTAAAACGAACATAGTTTCCTTTTTCGAATTTATTGCCCACCTGATGGACACTGACGCATCAGAAGCTACAAGTCGCACTGGTGGTGCTGGCGCTGTTTTTCGGCGTGTAGGAACAACCTATGAACGCACTATCACAGCACGGATTTACGGGTGTGTTCCGGTCGAAGTCCGACGCACACGCCGGGAACAGAAGCTAGGCAGTGAAGAGGAGAAGCCATTCTGCGGTTACGAGTATTCGTTTTCGCTCGTGTTCCCAGAAGAAGCGGACAGTGTATTCTTCAAGACGCAACGACTGAAGCTGGTTAGGCTAGATAGGTTCACTAAGGGCGAAGATCTGGTAAAAATCGAAAAGTGGGGTCTTGATCTTGAAGCTAGGTTTCAAACCGACGGGACAACAGAAGTAACCACAAATGCATTTGATGACTCTCTCCTAGAATTTCCATACTATCCGAGGAGAGTCAAGGCGGGCGGGAACAACCCCGACGTCCCCAAACCTGAGGAGGTAATTGCCGAAATTCTTGAGAGCGGCACAATCTCACTTGTTCCAGCAATCTCCCGCTATACGCCAAACCTATGGGCGATATCCAGAGATCTAACAGGCGGGCAAATTTATAACGTGGTTCCGTCAAAATTGAAACTGCCTGAGGATAGCGCCCGGGCTCCGGGAATCTCACGAGACGGATCAGGCTTGGCCGCGACCCTCTACGCTTTGCAACGGAGCAAGAACCCACCTACGCTCACCCACATTCCGTATTTCTACCATCATGGCCGACACCAGTATGATCCGAGCGGCATGGATCAGCTGAAGGCATACCTTGGACTGGTAAATTCTACCGTCGAAGATATTTTGGTAGAAAATGATGCCTTTGAGAATCTCCTGAGAGTGAGGTTCAAGGTTCATAGCGGTGAATACGAGGCATCCTTACCCCTTGCCCTCATGAGCGACGGGACTCTCAAATGGCTGGCCGTAGTTACGGCGGCTATCACCGCGCCATCTGTCTTCTGCATCGAAGAGCCTGAAAACTATCTACATCCCCAAATGCAGGGTCAGATCGTCACAATTCTTCGAGAAATCCTTTTTCAAGACGATTCCCATCGATTCACCTTAATGACGACACACAGCGAGACACTGCTCAATCATTGCAGGCCCGAAGAACTGATAATTGTTTCAATGTCCGGCGGACACACTCGCGCCAATAGGTGTTCAAATGCGGCAGACGTTTCGAATGAGATTAGCCGCACTGGATTCGGTCTTGGTTACTATTATGTTAGCGACGCCCTTCAAAATGATTAAGAAACCCGCATACTTAGTTGAGGGCAACATGGAACAGAAGTTTATCCAGATTGTTTGTCCAAGTGCACCTGTTCAGAGGATTAATTGCAACGGAGATAGTGTATGTTTGGAATCAATAGCTAAACGTGTCGGATCCCTCGGGCGGCTTCTTCACAAACGATACTCGCCGCTGGTTGTGATTTTTGATCGCGAAAGGCGACAAGAAACTGTAGCCGAGATCCGAGAGGAGTTTTTGAAACACCTGTCCAAGGAGGGTCTCGATACGCAGGTTATTGTAGGGATCCCGGATCGAGATATTGAGAATTGGATTCTCGCGGACTACGCTACCTTCGCCGGTGCTGCAAAGATCGATGCTGAGCTTATTCCGCCTTCTTTTGAGGGTGAAAAGGGGAAATCAATAATTAAGAAGCTCAACCAATCCGATCAGCCCTACGTGGAAACGGTTCATGGTGTCACTTGGCTGAAATCTTGCCGCCCAGACATTATGCGTAAGAATAGTCCCAGTTTTGCAGAATTCGCAGACGCTCTCACTGATCTTTCGTGTTGGTGGCTAGACCAGAAACACCTTTCGTGACGCCTCACACCTAGCTGTAATTTTTGATTTTTAAGAAACTCTATTTATCTCATGCCCGACTCCTCCTCCATCGTTTCCAAAGTCTGGAACTACGCCCACGTCCTCAAGAACGCGGGGGTGGGTTACGGCGACTACATCGAGCAGATCACCTACCTGCTATTCCTCAAGCTCGCCGACGAGATGACCGAGCTGGGCTTTGACAAGCCATCCAATTTCCGATGACTTCTGATTCGGATCCCGTGTTGCCCGTGACCAGTCACCGTTTCCTCGACGAAGCGGGCGACACCACGTTTTTTGGCAAAGGGAGAATTCCCATTGTCGGCCAGCCGGGCATTTCTCTGTCGTTTTCGATCGGGATGGTGAAATTCAATGGGGATCTCAATGAGGTTCGGGATCAGGTGCGGGCATTGCAGAATGAGGTTCTGGAAGATCGTTACCTGAATGTCATACCGAGTATTCGTAAGAAGTGCCAGGGCAAGGGGTTCTATTTTCACGCCACAGACGACCCACCAGAAGTAAGGGAACGGTTTTTCCGTTTCATCGAGGGCTTGGACTGCTCGGTGGAGGTGATGGTGGCGAGAAAGATTCCTGCGCTTTTCACCTCCAAGCACAATGGCAAGGATGCCGAGTTCTATGCCGATCTGCTGTCGCACCTGCTCAAAAACAAGCTGAAGATGGATCAGAAACTGGTGCTCAACATCGCGGAGCGGGGCAACAGCACGAAGAATGCGAACTTGGAACGTGCGCTCGTAAAAGCGACCGAGAGACACGCGAAGAAACACGGCCTTGGAGATATTGCCTGCAAGGTCGTCTTTAACGTTCAGAACCATCATACGGAACCCCTCCTCAATGTGGCGGACTACTTGTGCTGGGCAGTCCAGAGGGTTTTCGAACGTGGAGAGACCCGATACTACGATTTCCTAAACGAGAAGATTAGCTTGGTGGTGGATCTCTATGACTCACCATCGTATCCTGGAAACCGCCACTACCACACCCGCAAAAACCCGCTCACCTCAGCCAAAAAATTAAGCCCGCCATCACCCTGAGAAGGTTACCCTTCGACGACATGGAGTCGGAATTCAGGTGCGGCAGGCCCGAGGCAAGATCCCACAAGCTCCAAGAACCCGCAAGTTCAAATTTCCTACCACCTTCAAACTAAGCCACTCTTCGGATTTACCAACCATGTCCAACGACAACTCAGTCTCCATCGTCTCCAAAGTCTGGAACTACCCTCCTTCGCCCTCCGGGCTACGGCGGGCAGGCGCCCACGTCCTCAAGAACGCGGGGGTCGGACTCCATCGCCGTCAGCGTCCGAGTGATTGCCTGCGATTGGAGATGCGCGCGTTCCTAAAGAATTCTTCGGGGAAAATGGAGTTCTCGCGCTGCAGGATGGCGGGATCCTCACCGGCCTTGAGGCGTTCCTCATCGGCACGGCGGGACGCACGCTTTTCAGCGTCGCGCGATTCGCGGTTGAATTTTTCCGATGGTTTCATGGCTGCCGGTTTGTTGAATCCGTCTCTCTGACTTCCGATACGTTACACTTTTTCATTCCACCTGTCCACCCCGCCCATTTCATGTCCGACAACTCCGCATCCATCGTCTCCAAAGTCTGGAACTACGCCCACGTCCTCAAGAACGCGGGGGTGGGTTACGGCGACTACATCGAGCAGATCACGTATCTGCTCTTTCTCAAGCTCGCCGACGAGATGACCGAGCTGGGCTTCGACAACCCCATCCCCGGCGCCTTTGCCTGGGGCGTGTTGAGTGGCAAGAGCGGCGACGACCTCGAAATCCACTACCGCCACACCCTTGAGAACCTCGGCAAGGAACCCGGACTTGTTGGGATCATTTTCCGCAAGGCACAGAACAAGATCTCCAACCCCTCCGACCTCCAGCGCGTCATCAAGATGATCGCTGACGAGGATTGGTCCGGGATGGACGTGGACATCAAGGGCGCGATCTACGAAGGCCTGCTCGAAAAGACCGCCAGCTCCTCCGACAAGGGAGCCGGCCAATATTTCACACCCCGCCCGCTCATCCGCGCCATTGTCGATGTGATGGCTCCGAAGCCGGGGCAGGTGATAGGCGATCCCGCCTGCGGCACCGGCGGCTTCCTGCTCGCCGCCCACGACTTCATCCAGGAGCACAACAAACTCAGCAAGCCGGAGATCAAGCACCTCAGGACGGAAGCCCTGCGCGGCACCGACATCGTCCCCGGCGTCGTCAGCCTCTGCGCGATGAACCTCTACCTCCACGGCATCGGCTCCACCGCCGACGCCAACGACCCGCCCGTGGACCGCGCCGACGCCCTCGCCCAGCCCAGCGGCCGGAAGTTCGACATGATCCTCGCCAACCCGCCCTTCGGCAAGAAAGGCGGCTACACCATCGTCGGCGACGACGGTAAGATCAGCACCGAGAAGCAGGAATACGAGCGCGACGAATTCTGGGCGACCACCAGCAACAAGCAGCTCAACTTCCTCCAGCACATCGTCAGCGAGCTCAAGATCGGCGGCACCGCAGCCGTCGTCCTCCCCGACAACGTCCTCTTCGAAGGCGGAGCCGGGGAAACCATCCGCCGCGAACTCCTCAAGCGCTGCAACGTCCACACCCTCCTGCGCCTGCCCACCGGCATCTTCTACGCCCAGGGAGTCAAAGCCAACGTCCTCTTCTTCGAGCGCAAGGAAGCCAGCGAAAAGCCCTGGACCCAAGACCTCTGGATCTACGACCTCCGCACCAACCAGCACTTCACCCTCAAAACCAACCCGCTCGCCAACAAAGACCTCGACGACTTCAAAGCCTGTTACACAGGTAGGGACGCCTCGCCGCAGGCGTCCGAAGAAGGCAAGAAAGCCACCACCCCGAAGACGGACAGCTCGGAGAGCCGTCCCTGCCTATATCAACGCAAGGAAACCGACCGCTTCAGGAAATTCACCTACGAGGAGATCATCGCCCGAGACAAAGCCAACCTAGACATCCTCTGGCTCAAGGACGACAGCCTGGAAGACAGCGAGAATCTCCCGGCCCCGGCCTTGCTGGCGGCGGAGATCGTGGAGAGTTTGGAAGCAGCGTTGGCGGAGTTCCGGGCGGTGGAGGAGGCGCTGGCAGAACCAGAAGCCAATTGAACCATGCCCTCTGCAAATTCGGAGAAAACGAACTCAACGCTGTCGAATAACCTACGATGGCTGCGCTAAAGATCCGCGAGCGACAGGATCTTCAAAGGCTGCAGGAGGATAACATCGATGTGATCTCTGCCGGAACGCTTGTGATCTCGGAGGAGTATTCGGGCTGGTCGGGAAGCCTGAGACGGATCGATCTCCCGGGGATCGATCCGGACGGGACGCTGGTCGTCTTTGAGCTGAAACGAACGGAAGACGGTGGGCACATGGATCTTCGGGGAATCCGGGATGCTGCGTAGCTTGGGTGGAAAGGGGATCCCGTGTTCACCGAGGTGGTTCCAAAAAACGCCGATGGGTCAGCTACAGGGCTGCGAGGATGGTGTTGAGAGTTTCGCTGGGGCGGAGGGCGGCGTTGGCCTTGGCGTCGTCGGGGAGGTAGTATCCGCCGAGATCGACGGGGCTGCCTTGGACGGCGTTGAGTTCGGAAACGATCTTGGCCTCGTTTTCGGAGAGGGCTTTGGCGATGGGGGTGAAGAGGGCTTTGAGGGCGGCATCTGAGTCCTGTGCGGCGAGCGCCTGCGCCCAATAGAGTGCGAGGTAGAAGTGGGAGCCGCGGTTGTCGATGGTGCCGAGCTTGCGGCCGGGGGAGCGGTCGTTTTCGAGGAAGAGGCCGGTGGCGGCGTCGAGGGTCTCGGCGAGGGTTTTCGCGGAGGGGTTGCCTGCGGTCTCGGCGAGGTGCTCGAAGGATGCGGCGAGGGCGAAGAACTCTCCGAGGGAGTCCCAGCGGAGGTAGTTTTCCTCGGTGAACTGCTCGACGTGCTTCGGCGCGGAGCCGCCGGCGCCGGTTTCGAAGAGTCCGCCGCCGTTCATGAGGGGGACGATGGAGAGCATCTTCGCGGAGGTGCCGACCTCGAGGATGGGGAAGAGGTCGGTGAGGTAGTCGCGGAGGACGTTCCCGGTGACGGAAATGGTATCGAGGCCTTGGACGATGCGTTCGAGGGTTTTCCGGCAGGCTTCGGCGGGTGGGAGGATGGAAATGTCGAGGCCGGTGGTGTCGTGGTCGGCGAGGTAGGTTTTCACCTTGGCGATGATTTCGGCATCGTGGGCACGGGCTTCGTCGAGCCAGAAGATGGCGGGGGTTTGCGAGAGGCGGGCGCGGTTGACGGCGAGCTTCACCCAATCCTGGACGGAAGCGTCCTTGGTCTGGCAGGCGCGCCAGATATCGCCCTTTTGCACGGTGTGCTCGAGGAGGGTTTTTCCGGACGAGTCCGTGACGCGGACGGTGCCGTCTGCGGGTATCTCGAAGGTCTTGTTGTGGGATCCGTATTCCTCGGCGGCCTTGGCCATGAGGCCGACGTTGGGGACGGAGCCCATGGTGCGTGGGTCGAGCGCGCCGTTCTCGCGGCAGTAGTCGATGACCGTCTGATAGACACCGGCGTAGGAGGAGTCCGGGATCACGGCCAGGGTGTCCTGCTGCTTGCCTGCGGCGTTCCACATCTGGCCGGAGGTGCGTATCATGGCGGGCATGGAGGCATCGACGATGACGTCGGAGGGGACGTGGAGGTTGGTGATGCCCTTGTCGGAATTGACCATCGCGAGCGCGGGGCCGTTCTCGTAGGCCTTGGCGATGTCCGCCTCGATGGCGGCCTTCTTGTCGGCGGGGAGGGATTGGATTTTCGCGACGAGATCGCCGAAGCCGTTGTTGTAGTCGATGTTGAGCGGGGCGAGGGTATCGGCGTGGATGGCGATGAGGTCCTTGAAGAAGACCTTGACCGCATGGCCGAAGATGATGGGGTCGGAAACCTTCATCATCGTGGCCTTCATGTGGAGTGAGAAGAGGACTCCGGAGAGCTTCGCCTCGGCGATCTGGGAGTCGAGGAAGGTGGTGAGCGCCTCCCTGGAGATGAAGGTGCCGTCGAGGATTTCACCGGCAAGGAGCGGTGTGGATTCCTTGAGGACGGTGGTGGTGCCGTCAGCGGCGATGAGTTCGATTTTCGCGTCGGTGGCGGCGGTGACGGTGAGGGATTTCTCGTTGGAGAAGAAATCGCCCTTGCCGGCCATGGTGCCGACGTTGGTCTTGGAGTCCTTGGCCCAGGCGCCCATGGAGTGGGGGTGTTTGCGGGCGTATTCCTTGACGGCTTTGGGGGCGCGGCGGTCGGAATTGCCCTCGCGGAGGACGGGGTTGACGGCGGAGCCCATGACTTTCGCGAAGCGGGAGCGGATTTCCGATTCTTCCTCGGTGGAGGGGTTTTCGGGGAAGGAGGGGATGGGGAAACCTTTTTCCTGGAGTTCCTTGATCGCCGCCTTGAGCTGCGGGACGGATGCGGAGATGTTGGGGAGCTTGATGATGTTCGCATCCGGCTGGAGGGTCATTTTGCCAAGTTCCGCGAGATGGTCGGCGATCTGTTGATCGACGGAGAGCAGATCGGGGAATTGTGCGAGGATGCGGCCGGCCAGGGAGATGTCGCGGGTTTCCACGGTGATGGCCGCCGATTTCGCAAAGGCCTGGACGATGGGGAGCAGGGAGTAGGTGGCCAGGGCGGGGGCCTCGTCGGTCTTGGTGTAGATGATGGTGTTGGACATGGTGCTTCGGGCTTCGATAGGGGAATGCGGTGGGAGGGTCAAGGCGGAGGGTTTCCGCGCCCGGGTGGGCTAGGAGGGGCAAAGGCGAGGGGTGCGGATGGGCGAAGTTCGGGTTTCGCAAGTTGCACGGGGCGGTATGGTGAGGCCGCTCAGATCACGCCGTTGGCGCAGTTGCACTCGCCTTCGCCCCTGAGGGCGTTGATGAGGTTGGTGAGTGATTTCATCGCCTGGCGGGGGACGGACTCGTAGGTGCGGGAGCCGACGTGGGGTGTGACGATGACCTTTTGATGGGTGAGCAGGGGGTGATCCGCGGCGGGAGGTTCCTCGTCGAGGACATCGGTGGCGTAACCGGCGAGTTTCCCGGAATCGAGGGCGGCGATGACATCGGGCTGTGAGATGAGCTCGCCGCGGCCGGTGTTGATGAGCCAGGAATTGTCCGGCATGAGGTTGAGGCGGGCGGAATTGACGCAGTGGAGGCTTTCCGGGGTGAGCTTGGTGTGAGGGGAGATGATCTGGGAGGCGGCGAAAAGCGAGTCGAGCGAGTCGTGGCGGGTGATGGAGAACTGGGCGGCGAGATCCTCCGGCCAGTAGTTCCCGAAGCCGTGGATCTGCATGCCGAAGGCGTGTGCGCGTTTTGCGACTTCCTGGCCGATGCGGCCGAGGCCGATCAGGCCGATGCGCTTGCCGAGCAGTTCGTAGCCGGTGAGGCGGGTCCACTTGCCGGCTTTGGTGGCGCTTACGGAAGGGTAGAGGTTTTTGGTGATGGCGAGGAGCAGGAGCATGGTGTGCTCGGCGACGGTGTCGTGGTTCACGCCTGGAGTGAAAAGCACGGGGATTTTCATTTCGCGGGTGGCGGGCAGATCGATCTTATCGAGGCCGATGCCGTATTTGGAAATGACCCTGAGCTTTGGGGAGCATTTTTCCAAAACCTCGCGGGTGATTGCATCGTCGCCGCAGAGGAATGCGTCAAAGCCTTCGCCGGCCAGCTCCAGCATGCGAGATTCCGGCAAGGGGCCGCGCTCCCGGACGATGTCCCAGCCCTGGGATTCCATGAGGGCGTGGTGCGGGCCGGGTGTGTCCTGGTAGCTGCAGGTGGTGAGGAGGATTTTCATGAGTTGGGGATTTCAGGTTTGCCTTGGCCTGTGGTGGCTGGATCGCAGGGGCGCGCAGGTCGCGCACTGCCAGGTGGCTGATCGCGGGGGGAGCTTGGACGGCGATCAACGTACGTCCAACATCGAAGTTAGCGGGGAAGGGGATTTTTTCGGGCCTGCGGATTGGGGGCACGGATCGCCCCGGTTGACGCCAGGTCAGCGCCGCTTGCTCGGTTTGAGGGGCAGGCAGTTGCCGCGATAGCCGGTCAACAGCCGGGCCAGGTGGTTTTCGGTTTCGGAATGCTCGGGTCTTCCGCTGAGGTTGAGTTGTTCAAGGCCTTGGCTGGTGATGTCGTAGAGTTCCCTGGCGATGACATCGGATTTATCGCTGTGGAACCATTCGACGTATCTCCAGTCCTTGGTGCGGATCGAGTAGCCCATTGTCTCGATCCCATCCGGGGCGCTCCAGATCCCGTGGCGGAGGAACTGGCTGAAGGCATGGGGCTTGCCTTCCGCATCGGCGTTTTCGAAATGCTTGGCAAGGCTTTCACCGGCCAAGCCCTCCGGGCGAGGTAGCCCGGCGAGGTCGCAGAGGGTGGGGTAGATATCGACGGACTCGACGATCTGCGGGCGTTTGCCATCGTCCGCAACCGCTTGGGCGGGCTTGATGATGAGAGGGACGCGGGTGTCCATTTCGTAGTTCGTCATCTTGCACCAGCTGCCGTAGTCGCCGAGTTTCCAGCCGTTGTCGCCCCACAGTATGATGATGGTTTCATCGAGGATGCCGAGGGCTTCGAGGTGGTCGAGCACCTTGCCGATCTGGGTGTCGATGTATGTGACGGATGCGAAATATCCGTGGCGGAGCCGCCGGGAGTCCTCGGCGTTGAGCTGGGATTCGTTGGGGTGTGTGCAATCCTTGAAATCGGAGTAGCCGCGGAGCTCGCGCATGTTGTTCAGGGCCATGGGAGGCGCTCCGAGCGGCGGCATGTCGTATTCCGCCAGCTCGATCGTCTCGCGGTCGTACATGTCCCAGTATTTTTTCGGGACGTTGAAGGGCAGGTGCGGGCGGTAGTAGCCGAGCCCGAAGAAAAAGGGTTTGTCGAGCCTGCTCAACTCGCTGAGCTTCGCGAGCGCGACGTCAGTCTGGGCGCCATCGTAGTAGGCGTCGTCGGGGACGTCGGGCATTTCGGTTGCGCAGGCTTTCAGGTACCACTGGCCGTATTCATCGACGAAGCGGCTGCCTGTGCCTTCCTCCTCGGTGATCTGTTTTTTCCTCTGCTCGAGGTAATGGATGTTCCCGTCGTCCCGGTAGACGGCATCCGGGTCGTAGGGGTAGCCGGGGATGTGCATCTGCGGCTCCGACCAGGAGATGGGGTCGGGTTTGTCGTTGTGGTAGATTTTGCCGATGGCGGCGGTGTGGTAGCCGTTCTGTTTGAAATGCTGGGGCAGCGTCACGACATCCGGGGAGTTTTCCCTGAAATGGGTGTCAAGGCCCCAGAGGCTCAGCTCGTCGGGCCGCTTGCCGGTGAGCATGCTGGCGCGGGAGGGGTTGCAGACGGCGATCTGGACGTAGGATTTCTCGAACAGGCAGCCCTTTGCCGCGAGGCGGTCGATGTTCGGGCTGATGACGTGCTTGCAGCCGTAGCAGTTGAGTTCCGGGCGGAGGTCGTCGGCGAAGATGAAGAGGACGTTGGGTTTGTTTTTCATGTGTCGGGAGGAGGTGATGGGAGCTTGGGGAGGCTGAGGGAGCGGATGAGGGCGGTGAGGAAGAGGAGGGAGGCTAGGGCGGCGAGGGACAGGGTGATTTTTGTTGTCACGACCAGTAATGAAATTTCGTCCATTGATTTCTCAAATCCGTCAGGTCTTTCAATTTGTCCCACTGTTATAATTGTCCCGAAAACCTGACTCATCGCCATGGAATGGCATTTGGTGGCCATTGCTAAAAACAGGGGAGTGATAGCCAAGGCCAGCCACATCGCCCTCTTCCAGAAACGCTTTTTTCGGATGAGGATGGTGGCTTGCTCCGGGGGGAGGATATCGAGTTGTGAGGGTTGCATCGTGTTGCTGCGGACTAAAGCCCGCGCTCCGTGAGGATGCTCCAGCGGTGTGTGGTGATGGGGACTGTGAACCAGCCGTTTTCCGATGTCCTGCCGTTTGCGATGGTGACCTTGCCTGCGCCTGGGTCCGCCTGGATCCAATCCTCCCCGCCGAGGTAGGCGAGGATGTGCCGCCTGTCTGCGGTGACGGCGAGATCCCCGGGCTGGAGCTTCGCATAGTCCATTTGTGCGATGGTGCCACTTTCTCCGGTTGGGATGGTGAAATCCATGTATCCCTCGGCGAGTGCCTTGGCGCTGGCGTCGTTCCACCATTGCCTGAAGAAGAGCCGGAGGCTGCCGCCATTCATGGATTTGACGCCGTTGGAGAAAAGGGCTTCGCGCAGGGCTTTGCGGGGGAGGCCGGAACAGTCGATGCCGCGCCCGTTTTCGCCGCCCCAGTGGTATTTCGTGCCTTGGTAGGAGATCATGCGGCGGAGGAAATCGTCGCGCAGGGCTTCGCGGTTGATGGGCTTTGCGGGGAGGAGAAATGGGATGATGAGGAGCAGGGGGAGGGCTAGCAAGATGTAGCGGGCGGATTTCCTTTTCCAGGATAGCAGGACGGGGCCGAGCCAGATTCCAAGCATCGCGGCGAGGATGATGAGGCGTTGGAGCTTTGTGGACACGGGATCGAGGTCCACGACGATGAGCGCCGCGAGGGATCCGAAGGTGAGGAGCAGGAGGAGGCGCGGGATCATGCGGGAGTGCCGTGCTTTCAGCCGGCTTGGGTTGAGTTTTCGGGCAGCTTGGGGAGGGAGAGGCAGCGTATGAGGGAGACGAGGAAGATGAGAAATGCGAGCAGTGCCGGTGGCAGCGACCAGAGGCTGATGAGCATGGCTTCGGAGATGTCGCCGGCGAGCACGCTGGGGTCTGCGGACCCATTTGCCTGCAGCGATGAGAACGCGGCGGTCATTTTGATCACCGTTCCGCTGACGGCGATCATGGCCAGCATGACGCCGACACCCAGCGAGATCCACATGGTCTTTTTCCAGAAACGTTTTTTGCGGATGAGGATGGCGGCATGCTCCGGGGGGAGGGTTTCGAGTTGGGAGTGCATGGGAATTGTCAGTGTTTGCATGGCGGATGAGCTCCTCCGCCACATTACATGCCCGCCTCGGCGAGACGCTCGGCCATTTCGTGTTTCATGAGCTGGTCGGTCAGCTCGGAAAGTGAGCCGGACATGACAGCGTCGATGTTGTGGGTGGTGAACCCGATGCGGTGGTCGGTGATGCGGCTCTGGGGGAAGTTGTAGGTGCGGATCTTCTCCGAGCGGTCTCCGGAGCCGATGAGGGCACGGCGGTTCTCGGAATACTCGGCCATCTGTTCCTGCATTTTCTTTTCGTAGAGCCGCGAGCGCATGATCTGCAGGGCCATCTCCTTGTTCTTGGTCTGGGAGCGACCATGCTCGCAGCGGACGTAGAGGCCGGTGGGAAGGTGGAAGATCTGGACGGCGGAGTCTGTCGTGTTGACGTGCTGGCCACCCGCGCCGCCGGAGCGGCAGACCTCGATGCGGAGGTCTTCCATTTTCATGTCCACATCAACCTCCTCCGCCTCCGGGAGTACGGCGACGGTGATCGTGGAGGTATGGATGCGGCCCTGGGTCTCGGTGGCGGGGACGCGTTGTACGCGGTGGACGCCGGACTCGTATTTGAGGTGGCGGAAGACCTCGTCGCCGGTGATTTTCAGGATGACCTCCTTGAAGCCGCCGACCTCGGAGGGCGAGCTTTCGAGGTGCTCGGACTTCCATCCCATCGCATCGGCATGGCGTTGGTAGAGGCGCATCATTTCCGCTGCAAAGAGCGATGCCTCGTCGCCGCCCGCACCGGCGCGGATCTCGATGAGTGCGTCGCGGTCTTCGTTGGGATCGGCGGGGAGGAGGGCGTATTGGATGTCCTCGCGGAGTTTTACCAATGATCTCTCAAGCTCCGGGATTTCCTCGGCGGCCATCTCCGCCATTTCCCGGTCATCGGATTTCGCGAGTTCCTGGTTGTCGGCGAGCTGGGTCTCGGTGGATTGCAGGGTTTCCCAAAGATTGAGAGTCTGCTGGAGCTTGCGGTGTTCGCGGAGGATTTCGGTGGCGCGTTTCGGGTTGTCGAAAAGATTCGGGTTGCCGACCGCTTCCTCGAGTTCGCGGAAGCGGTCCTTTCGTTTGGCGATGAGATGAGAGTAGTCCATGGGTGAACACCGGGTCGCTTGGATAGCGTTGGGGCGGATTTTCTAGCTGTTTATCGAGGTGCTGTCCAACCCTGCCTTAGCATGGTGTGCGATAGGCTGCGCATGGTTTCCTGGCGGGTTGCAAAAGGTGTGTTTGCCTGCGAAGCTCAGCCTAGGCCATGGTGCCGGTGTAAAACCCATAAAGCGATGAACGAGACAAAGAAGAAGCCCATGATAGTTGCCGGAATTGATTTTTCGGATTCCTCCCCGGTAGTGCTTCGGCACGCCCTTCACGCGGCGTCGGCCTGCGGCGGTAGCGTGGTCGCGGTGCATGTGCTGGACAAAAGCATGCGCGAGCACAGGGAGGCGAGCGGCCACGGGAATCCCGGTTTCGAGGCGCTCAGGGAGCAGGCGGAGTCGCGTTTCGCCCGGCTTCCGGGTGTTAAGGACGGGACTGTCGATCTGAGCTTCACCGTTAGCATCGGCAAGCCCGCCGTGGAAATGGCGGCGCTGGCCGCCGATCTGGGTGCGGATTTCCTGGTCATTGCCGCGAATGACCTGACCAAGAAACGGCTTGGCTCCGTGGCGGCGCGATGTCTGCGCATGGCTCCCTGCGATGTGTTAGTTCTGCGGGATTGGCAGGGTGGTGATTTCCGGAAAATCGTGGTCTGCACGGATTTCTCCGCCACGGCGGATCGGGCAATCAGGCGGGCGGCAGCGATGGCGGGGCGCAGCGGGGCGGCCCTGGAGATTGTCAACGTGATCTTCCCTCCTGGGCTCGACAGCTGGGGGGGTGTGTTGGAGCACGCTGCGGATGCGCCGGAATCCTACGAGGAGGAATGCCGTGCCGCCGCGAAGGCAAGGATGGCCGCGTGCCTGAAAAAACACTCCGCCATCCTGGAGGGTGTGCGGCATGAGGCAGTGATCCTAGAGTCCGAGATGCCCTCCGTGAAAATCACCGGCCACGTATCCTCCTGCGGGGCGGATCTGGTGGTGATGGGCACCCACGGGCAATCGCCGATCATGAGCCATTTCATCGGGACGAATGCCGAGCGCCTGATCCAGGATGCTCCGGTCTCCGTCTTTGCGGTGAGGTGAGCCGCCGTTCTGATTTGCCACGGGGCGGTTGACGATCCATCGGATGCCTAGGTAGCGTAGCGCCGATGATGAACCGAAAGATGGCGTGGGCGATCAGCCTTGGGGTGGCGGCGCTGTTTGCGGTATTCTTCATCTATCCGGCGGGCATGGTGGTGAAGCAGGCTTTCGAGGCCAAGGATGTGGACGGCGGGACGGTGTGGACCCTGGATTTCATCGGGTCGGTTTTCTCGAATCCGATCTACCGCGAGGGGCTCTGGAACGCGCTGATGATGGGTGTGGTGAGCACGCTGCTGACGCTGCTGCTGGCGTTTCCGTTGGCACTGGTGGCGCACCGTTATGATTTCGTTGGGAAAAAGTTTCTCGGGATCCTGGTGCTGGCTCCGATGATTCTGCCTCCCTTTGTCGGTGCGGTGGGGATCAAGCAGATGCTGGGGGTGAACGGGGCTTTCAACGCCCTGCTGATCGACCTCGGTGCGATGGACGCGGCACATCCTTTCGATTGGCTGGCGCAAGGGCGTTTCCTGGGGATCGTGGTGATGAACGCGCTGCATCTTTATCCCATCCTCTACATGAACATCGCCGCCGCGCTCTCGAACCTCGATCCG
Source organism: Akkermansiaceae bacterium (assembly GCA_017798145.1). Classification (NCBI taxonomy): domain Bacteria; kingdom Pseudomonadati; phylum Verrucomicrobiota; class Verrucomicrobiia; order Verrucomicrobiales; family Akkermansiaceae; species Akkermansiaceae bacterium. The sequence continues at coordinate 4,300,910 of CP059069.1, forward strand.
GCTATGGAGCAGGCGGCGGAGAACCTGGGTTGCCCGCCTTGGAAGCGGTTTTTCAAGATCACCCTGCCCCTGGCCATGCCTGGGGTGTTTGCGGGGAGTTCGCTGGTTTTCATCTGGTCGTTCACGGAGCTGGGTGTTCCGCTGGTTTTCGATTATGCACGGATCGCGCCGGTGCAGATTTTCGACGGGATCAAGGGGCTGGAGAAAAACCCGGTGCCCTACGCGTTGACGGCGATCCTGCTGGTGGTCGCGGCGACTGTGTTCGCGCTGGCGAAACTGGTGATGGGCAGGGCTCCGCTGGGCACCGCGCCCAGGCCAAAGGGGCGCAGCGATGGGAAGAAGATCGGCGGGATCAAGGGATTGGCCTGTGCGGCGTTTTTCCTCGGGACTTTCCTGATCGCATCGATCCCGCATGCGGGAGTGGTTTTCCTTTCGCTGGCGGAACGGTGGTATGGGACGGTCATCCCCGATGAGCTGACGATGCGGCACTACATCGAGGCGCTCGGCAACGGGCTGGTGGTGCCATCGATCCAGAACAGCCTGATGTATGCCGGGACTGCGACGGTGCTGGCGGTGCTGATTGGGCTCTGCGTGGCGTGGGTGGTGGTGAGATCGGATCTTAAAATACGCGGCTGGCTGGACGCGCTGGTGATGATGCCGCTGGCCGTGCCGGGGCTTGTGATGGCTTTCGGTTACCTCGCGCTCTCACAGGAAGGGAAGCCGTTCGCGTTTCTGGTCGGTGCGGGCGGCAGCCCGTTTTTCCTGCTGGTGATCGCCTACTGCATCCGGCGCTTGCCCTATGTAGTGAGGGCGGCGGTGGCGGGCTTGCAGCAGAGCAATCCCGCGCTGGAGGAGGCGGCGAAATCGCTGGGTGCGACTCCGCTGCGGATGATGCGGCGGGTGGCGATCCCGCTGATCGGGGCGAACGTCGCGGCGGGTGCGATCCTCGGCTTCGCCTTCGCGATGCTTGAGGTGAGCGACAGCCTGATCCTCGCCCAACAGGCGCAGCATTACCCGATCACCAAGGCCATCTACACTCTCCTCAGCACGCTCGGGAACGGCACCGAACTGGCCGCCGCGCTGGGCGTCTGGGCTATGGTTTTCCTGTCCGTAGCCATCATGGGTGCCGCCGTCCTGGGAGGGAAGCGGGGCGGGCTTTTCAAGGTCTGAAATCCCAGCGTGGGGAAAAAAGAGCGGCCCGGTCGATCATCCCTTTGGAAAACCCATTAACCTAGGGGCGTCTCGACCGGACCGCTTGTCTTGCGACATGGAGAGATAAGCGGGTTCCGTGCCAAATCTTTCAGCATCTCAGGAAATTTTCCTACAAACCGAGCGAGGCGTAGATCTGGCGGGTGGCGTGGGATTTGTTGAGGGTGTAGAAATGGATGCCTGCCACATCGCCATCGAGGAGTTCCGCGCATTGCTGGGCGGCGTAATGGATGCCCGCCCGCTCGACGGCTCCAGGATCGTTCTTGGAGGCGGCGCGGTCGAGGGTTTTGAGAAGTTTCGCGGGATAGCGTGCACCGGCGGCGAGTTCCGCCATGCGTTTCATGCCGCCTGTGGAGGTGACGGGCATGATGCCGGCGATGATGGGGATGTTGATCCCGGCTATGGCGCAGCGCTCCCGGTAGTCGAAGAAATCATGGTTGTCGAAGAAGAGCTGGGTGCAGATGTAATCTGCCCCGGCATCGACCTTGGCCTTCATGTGGTCGAGTTCATCGACGCGGTTCGGGGTGGCCGGATGGCCTTCGGGAAAGCCGGCGACGCCGATCCCGAAGCCGCGCGGATCCGGATGTTTGCCGGATTGGTTGAAGGCGCGGATGTGGGTGACGAGGTCCGCGGCGTAGCGGAAATCGCCCTGGGACCAATCGTAGTCCGGCTGGTCTTTCGGAGGATCTCCGCGCAGGGCGAGGATATTGGAGACGCCGGCCTCGGCGTAGCGGGACAGGATGGCATCGATCTCCTCGCGGGTGTGGCCGACGCAGGTGAGGTGCGGGACTGGCGGGATGCTGGTGGTCTGCTTGATGCGGACGACGAGATCGTGGGTCAGCTCGCGGGTGGAGCCGCCGGCACCGTAGGTCACGGAGACGAAGGACGGGCAGAGCGTCTCAAGATCACGGATGGTTTCATAAAGCTCCTCCCATGCAGCGGCCGCGCGGGGAGGATAAAACTCAAAGGACAGGGATGGCTTTGGGGAACCGAGGATATCGCTGATGTGCATGGTCTTGATCTTTGGGGCGGACTGGCGGAAATTCCCGCGAAACTTTTTGTAACGCAAGGTGTTTAGGAAAAAGGCTTGCGGATGCTTGCGCCGAAATAGGAAATTTCAAACGCTAAACTTCGATGAAGACGATACTTGTGACCTTGTTCCTTGCCGGGATTCTCACCCCGGCGACCATGGCCGAGGGCGATTTGCGCCGGCCGGGGGAGGGTATGCCTGAAAGGCCGCACCCTGAGGCAAGGCCCGGCAAAGAGGGGGGTAGGCGTATGGAGATGGAGGGGCGGGACGTGCGCGAGCGCCAGCCCTTCGGGAATCCCGGCGAGATGTTCAGGCGCATGGACAAGGATCTGGACGGGAACATCACCAAGCAGGAATTCTTCGCGGCCCCGCACATCCAGCGCCTGCCTGAGGACAAGCGCATCAAGATCTTCGCAAGGCTCGACGGCGATGGCGACGGCATGGTCAGCAAGGAGGAGATACGGCTGATGAGGCAGGATGCGGAGCGCAAGTCCAAGGAGCAGTTCCGACATCTCGACGCGGACAACAGCGGTGGCCTGGATTATGAGGAGTTCAGCAAGGGCGAATTTATCTCCAAGTTGCCGGAGGAAAGGCGCAGGCAGTTTTTCGAGAGAATGGATACCGATGGCAACGGCGTGATAGATGCCGGGGACAGGCCCGCGGCTCCGCCAAGGCGCAAGCCGTAGGGAGGCCGTACCCGCCGATCTGGCAAGCATGGGCATCCCGGATCAGGCCGCCGGGCGTCGGCAAAATATTCCGGCTCGACATCCTGCGGATCTGGTGCGGATTCTTACCCGTCATGAACTACAAACTGAATCTCGCAATGGTGGCCACCGCCATCCTTTCCGGCTCCACCCTTGCTCACGCCGGCGGCGAGGGCTGGTCTTCCGACTTCGCCGCTTCCGCCAAACTTGCGGCTGCCGAAAACAAGGTCATGCTGGTCGATTTCACCGGCTCCGACTGGTGTGGCTGGTGCATCAAGCTCGATAAGGAGGTTTTTTCCCATGACGAGTTCAAGAATGGGGTGAAGGACGGCTTCGTTTTGGTGGAACTGGACTATCCGCGCGACAAATCGAAGCTTTCACCCGAGACCATCGCCCAGAACGAGGAACTGAAGGGCAAGTATGCCATTCGGGGCTACCCCACGATCCTGCTCATGGACGGCGAAGGCAGGCCATTTGCCAAGACCGGCTATCAGGCGGGCGGCCCGGAGAAATACGTCACCCATCTCAACGAGCTCACGGAGCGCAAGAAACTGCGCGACGAGGCATTCGCAAGTGCCGAGAAGCTGGAGGGCGTGGAAAAAGCCAAGGCGCTCGTCGCCGCACTCAAGGCGATCGGCCTTGATGAAGCGATGCTCGGCGCTTTCTACGGTGAGCAGATCGAGGCCATCAAAAAGGCCGATCCCAAAGATGAGAGCGGCTTTGCGAAAGGCATCGCGCTCAAGGCAAAAATGGCGGATTTCGAGAAAGAGCTCAACGCCCTTGCCTCGCAGCAGAAATTCGAGGAAGCCCAGGAACTTGTCGCGAAAAACATCGCCTCTGGGGATTTCGAGGGACCCATGCTCCAGCAGCTCGTGTTCGTGGAAGGGATGATCCACGCCCAGCTTGGTGACCTGGACAAGGCTCTTGTCTCCCTCGACAAGGCGGATGCAGTGGTGCCCGGCAGCCCGATGGCCAAGAGGATCGCCGCGATCAAGGCGAAGATTACGCAGGATATGGAGGCGAAAAAAGCCGAAGGGGATAAAGCCGAAGAGGAATAGGGCAGCGGGTGATTTTCCGGGATGCCGGATCGCCTGGCGTCTGCAGTGAATCCAACAAGGAAGCCCACCCCCGGTTGCGGGGGCGGGCTTTTTTGATGACTCGTAGGCGAATGCGATTCCGGCCCGGCGACCTCGATTTGTGCCGGCTCGCTTTGTTGGGGACAACGCCAGACCGCTCCCCCCCGTTGGGAGCCGCCTGAGCCATGGTGTCGAAGCAGGCCTGGAAAACCCCGGTTTCGCTGTGCGGAACCATCATGCTGACGGCGACCATCACGTTCTGGAGGACATGCCCCCGTAGTGTGGCAGGGTCGGGGGCTTCGGTAACAGGTCGGCAACGCGCTGCGCCTGCGGCTCTAACTGGGGGATGCCCGGGGTGTGCACCCGCCTGGCCTGCGGATGCTTCGATAGGTCTTGATTTGAGGAAAACGGGTGCTGATGATTTCCGCCTATGAGCGATCAATGGTTTGTAAACAGCAACGGCGAGCAAACGGGTCCTTACAGTGGTGAGCAACTCGTGCAATATGCACGGGAAGGCCTCATCACGGCGGAAACCATGGTCTGGGCTGAGGGTATGGCCGAGTGGGCGGCAGCCTCGCAGATCGAGGGCTTGCTTCCGGAAGCTGCCGTGGAAGTTGCCGCAAGCCCGGCGCCTGCCGCCTGGAGGCCTCCCGGCGCACCCGCTCCCCTGGCAGGAGCTGCGCCCGCCGCTTCCCAGATTCCCCAGGCCGAAGGGGGCGCATATCCGTTTTTCCCGGTCAAGGCGGTCAGCTTCTCGCTGTGGATGTGGTCGTTCCTCGGCGGCTTCATCCTGTTCATCCTGGCCATCGTTGGTTTCTCGATGGGGGCGAAGTCTGCCATCGACGCCCAGGCGGCGGGTGCAGGCCAGGATGCCATGACCGCTGCGGCCACCGGGAAATTCGCGTTCGGCATGGTTTTGATGGGGCTTGGCGGCCTGTCTTTGCTTCTCTCGATGGTCTTCTCGCTCATCAACATCCATCGTGCATGGGGCTGCCTGCGTGCGGGAAACCCCGCCACCAGCCCCGGGAAAGCGGTGGGCTTCCTGTTCATCCCATTTTTCAACATCTACTGGATCTTTGTGGCGCTTGCGGGATTGCCGAAGGATTGGAACCGCATCGTGGCAAGTTATGATGACCTGAAGGCCGCCCCTAGGCTCAGCGAAGGCGTGTTCCTGATGTACTGCATCGGTTCGCTGGTCTTCCCGCCGCTGGCTTTGATCGTGGGATTCCCGATGATGGCTCAGATCTGCAGGGGAGTGAATTTCTTCGCCTTCCGCCGCAACCCGAACGCGCCATCAGCCCTCGGAGCCAAGGGCTTCGGCGGAGTGAAATTCAACTGAGCCCCCGGAGCCGTCCGGAAGGGTTGGTCCGGTTCCGTTTTAGGGATTGAATGATTAACTTTCCTGAAGTATCAAGCGGCCATGACATTTCTCAGGTTTCTGTTTGTCCTGGTTCTAGCATCCGGTTTTTCGGCTTGCCGGAAGAAATCGGATGCGGTGGGCAAGGAAGTCCGCGAAGCGGGATACGAGATGACGGCGGACGGCTGGTTCGGTGCGGTGGCGGGCAACGATGTGGCGGTGATGCGTAAGATGGCGGAGGGCGGATTCGATGTGAAGGTGCAGGACGGGGATGGAAATGCGGCGATGCATGTTGCTGCGGGAGCGGGTGCGGAGGGGGCGGCGGAGTTCCTCCTGAACAAGGGTTTTCCCATCGATGCACAGGGTGCGAAAGGCCGCACGCCGCTGATGGTCGCGGTTCTGGCGGACAAGCCGGCGATGGTGCAGTGGCTGCTGCGCCAGGGCGCGGATCCCATGCTCAGGGACGAGGATGGCTTCATGCCGCTGATGCTGGCGGTGACGGCCGGTGGGAAGGGATCGGTCGAAGAGCTTGCACCCTACAACCGGGATGACCTGGATTCCGCTCTGTTGCTGGCATCGATCGTCGGGCAGGCGGAGGTGATCGATGTGCTGACGAATTACGGGGCTTCCGTCTATGCGCGGATGGAGGACGGCAGGACGCCGCTCATGCTAGCGGCGCAGAACGGCCACAAGGAGGCCGCCGCGCTCCTGATCGATATCGGAGCCAGCCGTTTCGCAACCATCGAAAGCGGGGAGACGGCTCAGAGCCTTGCGGTGGCTGCGGGTCATGCGGAAATTGCGGAGCTGATCGAGAAGGGTTTTGAAGGTGACGTGCTGGCTTTGGAAACGGATGAGCAGATCGCCGTGGAGATGGAGGGATACGTGGATGAAAATGTGGCCGCCGACTTGGAAGCTGCGGGCGATGATGGTGCGTTGGCTGCGAACGATACGGGCGATGTGCCATGGAACAAGCCGGTGGCTGGACAGGGTGGGGGGCAGTTCGGTATGCTGCCGGAAAATGAGCATAGGGAGGGGAGCGGTCTTGCCGGGGAGCAGACGGGGGAAGTCCGCAATGGATTGGATGGCGAGCCCTCAGGGGCCGCAGCCGGCCCGCTGGTTCGTGGCGTTGGGTCGGTGCGGAGCCTTGGGGGGGCGACGGTCAGCGGGGCAGGCGGCAGCACCGTTCTTACTGCTGGCGAGGAGGCATCCGGTGATGCCGGCACCCCTCCCGATTCCGGGACGCCTTCCGCCTCACCGGTGGAAAAACTTCCGCTTGTGATGCGGCGTTTCCGCCAGCGGGAACTGCCTGTGGAGGTGAAAAAGGTCTTCGGAGGCGTGGCCTCGCTGCGGCTTGCTGGTGCGCCGCCGAGGGATATCGAGGTGAGCGGCGGCGAGGCCATCCCCGGCTCCGATCTGGTGGTGGTGAGGGTTTTCAGCCGCACGGAGCAAGGCAAGCTCAATGGCGGCGAGCCCATCGAGGTGGGTATCGTGGAGGTGGAGGACAGGGACAGCGGCCAAAGGCGCGAGTGGCTGGAAGGCAGGCCGGCATCTGGGCATGATCCGGTGGCGCTGGTGGAGGATGCGGCGACGGGGCGGCGATATGTGGCCAAGCCCGGACAGAAATTCCGCTCGGAGGATGGCAGGGAGTTCATCGTGAACGATGTCCGCCCGGCGCAGCTCGTCATCGAGGATGCGGAGAGCGGCGAAGTGCGCACCTTGCGCCTTCGCGGGCCAAGGGGTTAGTTTCAGGAATAAGGTTCATGGATCAGGAATTTGAAAATGACGGCGCGGCGGTCGCGGACAACGGGACGCCGGTGCGGCAGTTCTCCGTGATGCTGCCCAACCGGGCGGGCGCACTGGCTTCGCTGGTGAAATTGCTGCGTTCTTCCGCCATCGAGGTGATCGGCCTGAGCGTGCAGGATTCCCGTGATGCCACGGTGGCGCGGCTGGTGCTTTCCGATCCGGATTCCGCGGAGGCGATTTTCTGCGAGAAAGGTATCCCGCACACCACCTGCGATCTGGTGGTGATCGCACTCAGGGAAGCGGGGTCAGGCCTGCTAAAGTGCCTCGATATCCTGATGGTGGCGGAGACGAACCTGGATTTTGCATACGCCTTGCTTCCTGGGCCGGATGGCCGGGCGCTGCTGGCGATGCACGTGGAGGATTACGATTTCGCAACCTCCGTGCTGAACCGCAGCGGCTTCCGGCTGATGTATGAGGAAGATCTGGTGAGGTGAGGCGGCTCAGTTCCGCGCGCCGGGGAGCTTAGCGGGATCCACTGTTTCTGGCTCCTGGATCGCTGGCTGCTTGCGCGACTTTTTCAGCGAAGCCAGCCATGCCACGAGATCGCGGGTCTCCGAGGGTTGGAGCAGCAGCGCCATGGGCGGCATCGCGGAAACGGGCGGGGTGAAGGATGCGATGTCGCTGCGTTTCGCGCGCAGCGTTTTTTCCGGGGTGGAAATGTCCAGGTATTCCGGCGTTTCCGCGACGAGGTTGCCTCCCAGGCTGGCTCCGTTTTTGAATGTCACTGAGGTGATGCCATAGCCGGGCGCGACGACAGCGCCTGGATTCACGATGGCTTCCAAAAGGTAGCGGCGGTCATGGAGCCCGCCTATCCCTGAAAGGTTGGGGCCGGCATCACCGCCTCCGGAGTGGCCGCTCTCCTCAGCCTTGTGGCAGCGCATGCACTGGCCGCCGGGGTGGGAGGCGAAAGGGAGGGCGCCCTTCGCCACATCCCCACCCTTCAGGGACACGTTGTATTTCGCAAGCGGATCATCGCTGCTCTCAATGGCTTTTTCGAAGGCGGAGAGTGCTGTGGTCACGGCGGGATCCTTGCGGGTGGCGGCGGCGGCAAGGAGTTCGATGGCGCTGGGCGAAATGCCGTCCGCCTCCCTCAGCGAGCCCAGGTTCTTGGCGATGAAAGCTGCCGTTTCCTCGCCGGGAATCCCTGCAATGATGGGCCAGGCCTGCTGGGCGCGCCATGCGCTGCCGGTGGATACTGCTGCCTCGATGAGCGGGATCGCCGCATCCGGGGCGATTTCCGAAAGGTGGCTGAGTGCGGCGATGGCCGTGGCATCCGAGCTGTCACCTGCGAGTTTCACCAGGAAATCCTTGAGATCCGCAGGCATGCGCCTGGAGTAGAGTTCCATCGCCATGGTGCGCGCCTTGTCGGGAAGCTCGCTGTTTGCGGCGATGGCTCGCAGCGATCCGGAATCCAGGGAGGCGATGTCGATCCTGTATTGCCCGATGAATTCCAGCGCACCTGTCAGGGCGATGGCATCGCCCTTGAGGAGGCCGGGCAGTGCATCCTCGAGCGGGGAGACGATTGATTCGCGCGGGCGGGGATCGAGGGGGCGCCAATGGCCGGTGAGCTGGTCCACAGGGAAAGGCTTTTCCCAATTCGCGAGAAGGCGCAGCGATTCCATCCTGACTTCCTCGGGAAGATCCGGGTTGGCGGCGACCCTGATGATGCGGGCTGCGTTCTCTGTGGTGCCGATGCGGTATGCGTTGTGGATGAGGCGGCGCAGCATGAAGGGCGCCCATTCGCGCGTGTCGAGGGTGTCGAGCAGGGCTGCGGCGAGCGGCCGCATGTCAGTCATGTCCTTTTCGTGGATGGCGCGTATCACCTCGTCCTGAACCTTGGGATCGGTATCGTTGATGAAACGGGCGAGCTCCGTGCTGTTCATCCTGCGCAGTGCGACGACCGCGGCGAGCCGAAGGGCGGGGGAACTCTCTCCCGTGAAAATGCTGATCTGGCGTGGATTGGTTGCCATGTGTTCCAGCGCGTAGATCCCGGCGTGGCGCAGATAGACATCGCGGTTGTTGTTTTTCCGGAGGAAATCGATGACTGCGGAATAGTGGCCGATGGCTTTGGTTTTGCCGATGGCGATGCCTGCGGCGAAACGGACACGCATTGAGTCGTCGGAAAGCAGCTTGCCGAGCGGCAGCGAATCCCCGGGGATGCCGGCTTCCCCGATGACACGCAGCGCCTGGACGCGGATTTCGGGATCGGGATCCGTGAGGAAAGGGATGATGGCCTTGGCGGCTTCTTCGCGCAGCCCTTTCTTGGGTAGGGATGAGAAATCATCGGTGGCCGATGGAGCCGCGCCACGCCGCGCGAGAATGCCAAGCCCCCAGATGCCGTGGACGCGTTCGATGCGGTTTTCCGAGGCGGCGGCAGCCTTGAACACCATGGTCGCACCGTCCTTGCGTGTCAGCGCAACCTGGGCACGCAGGCGCACGCGTGAATCCGGGTGGGCGAGGAGTCTCGCAAGCTCCCCTTCGCTGCGCTGGCCGAAGCCCTCGCGGATGAGCTCCGCCGCGTGTTCGGTTTCCGCAGGGAGGTACATGTTTTCACCGGCGTTGAGGGAAAGCAAGCGGCCGTCCTCGTGGGTCTGCCATCCGGTGACAAAGTCGGTGATGAACACGCGCCCGTCGAAGGAATATTCGACATCCGTGGCTGCCACGCCCCAGTTGAACTGGCGGGCGTCGGTCATTTTCATGCCGCCGCCGTCCGGCTCCACCGCGAAGGACCAGATCCCGGAGCTTGCCGCGCCGCCCTTGTAGTCGCAGATGAGGAAACGGCCTTTTTCGCTTTCCAGGAAACCTGCGCCGGGATGGTAGGTCAGGCCGGAGGGGCCTGCGGTGAGGTAGTCGGAAGGCGGAAGCATGTAGGCGGGCTGGGAATCGTTGCGCAGCTCCCACATTCTCTCATCCATCCAGCGGCTGGGCGGGCGTTTCTCCAGACCGATCTGGCGGTGGAAGGTGTGCATCGCCTGGTGCTCCATCTGCCAGCCGGAGTCCCCACCCTCGACGATGTAAACGACCCTTGCGCGGTCTCCCTGATCTGAGTTGTTGTCGACGGTGATCGCATTGCCTAGTTCATCGAAGGCGATTTCCTTAGGGTTGCGCAGCCCGGTGTGGACGATCTCGAAGCCAGAGCCGTCCGGCTCGAAGCGGAACACCGCGCCTTCGTCGGGATAGTTGTATTCCTTGCCCTCCTTGGTGATGAGCGAGTAGCCGCGGTCGCCCATCGTGCCATAAATCCGCCCGTCCGGGCCGAGCGTGAAACCGTTGAGATCGTGGCCGGATAGGGAGATGCGCACACCGAAGCCGTCCTGAACCACTTTTTTCTCATCCGCCACGCCATCGCCATCCGTGTCGCGGAGCTTGTAGATCTTCGGGATGCAGGCGAAGTAGAGGCAGCCGTCGTAGAAAAACACGCCTGCTGCGGTGCCATCGAGGACGTCGTTGTAGCCGTCGGAAAACACCTTGGATTCGTCGAGCGTGCCGTCGCCGTCCGTATCGGAGAGGCGGCGTATCACCTCGCTTTCCTTGGTCATGTAAGCGTGGGAAAGTTTTTTCTCCCATTTCTTGTGGAGGGCGCGGCGGTCTTCCGTTTTCCTGGCCTGGAGATCATCGAGATACCAGTAGAGATGGTTCCTGTCGTCCTCAATGCCGCGGCGGAAACGGTGGGTCTCGGCGATATAGACATTGCCCTGCTCGTCGAAGGTGAGGGCGGTGGGGGACATGACTTTTCCATCCCCGTAGCTGGCCTCGATGTTCAGGGTGCTGCCGTCCGGGATGGTCGTGCCCTCGATCACGTGTGAAGCGACGAGACCTTCGATGAACGGTTTTCCGTTCCTCGTGGAAACCGGGAACTTGGTGTTTGCGTAGCTTGAGAAAACGATCTCATCCACCGCGATGAATCCCCATTCGCCCTTGGCTCCATCGACGATCCGAAGGCGCGCCCGCTTCCCCTTGAGGGCGGAGACATCGAATTGCCCGGAGCCGAACCTCATGCTGCGCGATCCGGTGGCCTCCATCACGGCCTTGCCATCGATGAGGAGCTGAAACGCGGTTTTTCCCGCCGTATCGCCACCCGCGATGAGGAAGGCGATGTAGGGTTCCCTGATCGTGAACTCGGGCGATGTGAGAGTGCCCGTCGCGTCATCTCCGCCATGGGCCGAGAGCGCGAAGGCCTCGTTCGCATAGGCACCAAAGGAGGATTTCATCCCATCGAGCTTGCCGTGGACGGGAGAGAGTCCGAAGGCTTGCCCCTCCGCCTGCCATTCGCCGAAGCCGTCGCCCTCGAAGGACTCGAATGCGGCGTGAGCCGGGAGATATGCTGCGACAAGTAAGAATGCAGCGAGTAACGAAGGGCGCGGATGTTTCATGGGATCGGAAGTGACGGCCGGCGATGCCGCCGGGCACCGCAAGAGATAGGCGCGGATCCCGCCATTGCCAAACGCAAAGCGGCGTTCAGCGGGGGATGGTGAGCACCTGGCCGGGGCGGATCAAATCCCCGGAAATACCGTTGGCACGGCGCAATGCGCTCAGGCCGATGCCATGCCTGCTGGCGATCCTTGAGAGGTTGTCGCCCTTCTTGACCGTGTATTTGACCACCACGGGTTTCGGTTTGGGCTTCGGCTTGACCACCACGGGCTTGGGTTTGGGCTTCGGCTGGCTTACCTCAGGCCGTGGCTGGACAACTGCGATTTCCGGCGGCTTCTGTGCCGGCGGTGTCTCCTTCTTCGCAAAGAGAGGTTTTGGCTTGGGATTCTGGGTTGGGGCCGCAGGCCGGTACCATTTGTCAGGCTGATCCACCCATTCCTCGATGTAGTTTCCCCGGCTGTCGAAGGGGCCGGTGACGGCGTTGGTTTGGGGCGCGGTTCTGGTGCCGCATTGTGTGAGAAGCGGTGCAAGGAGCCAAGGTGCCAGAGTGCGGACAGGAAAGCGCATCGGCGGGTATGATGAAGGATTGCTACGGATATGCAAAGCATTGTTGCGGTTTGGCGTGATTTTCCACAGGCAGGCATTTTGGCGCAATCGGGTTCCGCGCTTGCCGGAGCCAACCGGAAAAGGCTAATCAAGGGCATGATTGGAATTGTCCTTGGATCGGGTTTGGGTGTTTTGGCGGATCAGGTGAAGGTGACGCGGGAGGTCGGTTTCAAATCGGCGGGGCTCGCCGTTTCCACAGTTCCCGGCCATGAGGGGAAATTCGTTTTTGGCAAGCTCGGTGGCTGCGAGGTCGTCCTGATGAAAGGCCGGGTCCACCTTTACGAAGGCCATCCCGCACAGGCGGTCACGGCTGGGGTGCGCTGGATGGCGGAGCACGGCGTCGATTCCCTGATTCTGACCAATGCAGCAGGAACCCTGAACCCCGATTTCGAGCCGGGCGGATGGATGATGCTTTCCGATCACCTGAATCTAACATCTACGACACCCCTGGTAGGTGCGAGCTTCATCGACATGGGCAATGTGTACGACAAGGCATGGCGGCTGGAGTTCCTGAAAGCGGCATCGGAGTCTGGCGTGGATCTCAGCGAGGGTGTGTATGCCGGTCTGCGCGGCCCGCAATATGAGACGCCTGCCGAGGTGCGGATGCTGCGCACGCTTGGTGCGGATGCCGTCGGCATGAGCACTGTGCTGGAGGCGATCCAGGCGCGGGCGCTGGGAATGCGCGTCGCCGGATTCTCGTGTCTCACCAATTGGGCGGCGGGCATGCAGGAAACCCTTGATCACGAGGAAGTTCTCGAAACCGGGAAAGCGGCCGGCGCAGTGATGGTGCGGCTGCTGGAGAAAGTGCTTGGCGGGCCTTGATAACAGGGCGGGTTCCCTATCCGGGCTTCACCCGGCCGCATCACGCATGGTGCAGCAGGATCGAGTTCGCGGCGAAATGATCCGAGAGGATGTCCGAAACGATGACCATGGGTGTGCCCGGGCGGACAAGTCCCAGTTCGCGGAGCTGGGCGGTGGCGCGCTGGATGGTTTCCTCGATGTTGGATGCGAAGGATGTCCTGAAGGGGCGGACGCCGCGAGTCAGCGAAAGCTGGCGGCAGACGCTTTCCTTGGGGGTGAAGGCGTAAAAGGCACCTGTCTTGGGGCGCATCATGGCCACGTTGTTGGCGAGCACCCCGCGCCGCGTTAGCACGACAAGGCGTGCGTCCGGGAGCGAATCCGCGAGGGTGACGGCCGCACGGGCGGTCTTTTGGCGCTCGTCGCGGAGGATGACGTTCTGGCCGAAGCCGTGGCCACCGGAGCGCTCGATGCGGGAGGAAATGCGGACAAGCGCCTCCACGCAGCGTTCCGGATAGCGCCCGACGGAGGTTTCTCCGGAAAGCATCAGGCAATCGGCCTCCTCGTAGGCGGCGTTCATGACATCGGTCACCTCGGCGCGGGTGGGCGTGGGGTTGGTGATCATGGATTCGAGCAACTGGGTGGCGACGATGACCCGTTTGCTCAGCTCATGGCAGCGCTTCACGATGCGGCGCTGCAGGATGGGCAAGTCCTCGAAATCAACCTCTATGCCGAGATCACCCCGCGCAATCATGATCGCATCCGCGGAACGGATGATGGAGTCGATGTTTCGGACGGCTTCCTGATCCTCGATCTTCGCCACGATCTGCGCCTCGCCCTCGAGCTTCTCCATCGCGCCGCGCAGCTCCTCGACGTGGGCTGCGTCTCGCACGAAGGAACCGGCGATGAAATCGGCACCGCATTCCACGGCCAGCGCGAGATCCTTGTGATCCTTTTCCGTGAGCGCCGGGAGGTTCAGGCGGACTCCAGGGAGGTTGATGTGGCGGCGGGAACCCATGGTTCCAGGCGTGCGGACATCACAGATGATGCGGTCTTCGGAGGCCGTTTCGATGCGCATGAGCAGCGCGCCGTTGTCCACCACGAGGGTGTTGCCCGCCTTCACGTCTCCCATCAGGCCGGGATAGTTCACCGTGGTGGAAAGCGGGGTGGAAGCCTCCGCATCCGCACGGCGGAACTCGACCTTGTCGCCCTCTTTCAGTTCGTAGGGCTTCTCAAGATCGCCGGTGCGTATCGAGGGGCCGGTTAGATCGAAAAGGACGGCGGTGTGTGCGTTGCGTTTTTCCGATTCGGCGCGGATGAGCCTGGTCATCTCCGCCGCCCATTCGTGCTTTGCGTGGCTCATGTTGAGGCGCATGACATTTACCCCGCCATCAATCAGTTTCCCGATCATTTCCTGTTCCTGTGTGGCCGGGCCGAGTGTGACGATGAGCTTTGTTTTGCGTGGCATGGGTAGGGAGGGGTAATCGGTTTGCGACTGATCAAGTTGAAGAAGCAGGGGACATGCCGCAGTGAGGAAATGCAAGACCCGGATTGCAACCGATTGGGAATGCGTGTGCTGGGTGGCTGCATATTCGGGCGTTGCACCCAAATCCGGATACTTCCACCCGACAAAAAAGGCCGTGATGGAATTCCATCACGGCCTTTTCCTAAGAAGGTGAGCCTAGCGTCTGCGGCGGAGGAAGAATGCAGCAGAGAACAGAACCATGATTGCTGCGGAAGGCTCCGGGATAGGCATGAAGCCTGATCCGGTGAGGAAGAATCCGCCCATCTCGAAGTAGTTGGCGGGTTTATAGACGCCATTGGTGTCCTCCGCGTGGCCTCCTCTGCTGCTGATCTTCGCGAGGTAGTTTCCTGCTGCGAAATTTCCTCCGCTGCTGAATGTGTTGGTCAGGGTGTCGGGAGCTTCTGTGCCATTACCAAGAGATTGGGTGCCATCCGCGTTGAAGATTTCAAGAATTCCGCGGAAAGTTCCCACACCATCAGCAACGCCGGCTTCAAGATACTGGGTGCTGTTGTTCAGGGTAAGGGTGATGGCTTGCGTTCCGTCTGTTGCAAAGCTGAAGTAGTCCGAGGTGTAATTTGATGATCCGATTGCCTGCGGATCGGATTCACTTTTCGGAACGATGATACCCGATGACATCACGTAGTTGACGGTTCCATCGGAATTTACTGCCAGCACGCTGGCGGTGGCGATGCTTTTGCCCACCCCGTCGTCGATGAACTTGAGGTCAACTCCGCCCATTCTTCCGGCAGTGTTGGCAGCTGCTGCGGTGTTGGTGGAGAGCATGGTTTTTACGTCGTTCTGCTGTTCTTGGGAACCGTTTGGAAAAACGGTGCCGTCACGCCAAACAACGCGCTGGTTGCCGGAGGCTTGCCCCATGATTGCCACGTAAGAACCGTTGCCAGATACTGTGTCGCCAAGGCCGTATTCATTTACAGCGCTTGTGTTTACGGAGGAACCGGTAGTGAAATCGCCTTGATGAATGAGTCCGAATGCGTGGCCGTTCTCGTGTGCGGATACCGCGCCGATGTAGTCGCCGTTGATGATTCCGCCTGTGGCGGAACCCGCCTGGGCTTCCGAGAACATCCAGTTGGTGTGGGCACCACTGGCTGTCGGGTCGTTACCGGCGGCGATTCCAAGCCCCGATACGCCATCGGCACCATCATCATACCATTTACTCTGCGGGGTGAGGCTGCCTTGTGCCGGAGCGGATGTTCTGATCTGAGAACCAACCACGGTGTGCAGCATGTTTGGGGTGGCATCGTAGTAGGCCTGGCGCTGTGCATCGTTCGCAGCCTGGCCGGCTGCGACTGCTGGATCGACCGTGGTGACATTCACATCGAATCCTGTGTAGGATTGGGCGAGGCGTGCCCAAATTTTCTTGATTTGGGCCTGTTCGGCAGCATCGAACGAGCCTGTGCTATTGGTAGCATCGCGGTTGACGGCAGGAGTGAATCCAGGGGAGGTTGCGTGGCCATTCCAAAGTCCATTGTAGTCGAAACCACCCACGTTGAGGTAGATGGTGTATGCTGCACCGGGGCGGCTGCTAAGCTGCGGGATAGCGGTCATTTGAGCCGCGAGCGATCCGACGCCTGCTAAGATGGTGAGGAAACCGGCGAGCAATTGCTTACGACCGGAGAGGCGAGAGGCACTAAGGCCGTTAAATCTTAATGTTTTCATGGGAACGTATGTAGAAAGCACCACGATTTTAATTTTAGAGCCGATCAATTTTCAAGTATAATTAAATTATTTTAACGCCTAGAAACCCAAGTGGTTTCTCACAAATGGTAAAAAAATCACTCCGAATGATTGCTCCGGGGTGGCTTTTGAAGGGAAACTATAGAAGCAATCCTAGCCCTGCTCTATCGTCTTCTCCGTCGTGGCGTCGATGACGGCGAAGCGCTCGCGGTTGAGGGTGGGATCGGAGCGGAAAATGAGGCGCCCGGAGTGGGAGCGCTCGAGTTCCACAAGGACTTTCGCGTCTTCCTGCTTGAAGCGGTTGAGGACGTCCGAGTTCACAACGACGATGAGGTCTCCGACCTGGTCGCGGCGGGACTGGATGACGGTGTTGAGGCGGCGCTGGATCTCGATGGACATGGTCATCGGGGTTTTCACCCGGCCGCGACCCTGGCAGTAGGGGCAGGGCTCGTACATCGAGTCGCGGAGGGATTCGTTGAGGCGCTGGCGGGTCATTTCCATGAGGCCGATGGCGGAGATCTGGAGGATCTGGGTCTTGGCCTTGTCCTTTTTGACGCGTTCCTTCATGGCCTTGTAGACGGCCATCTGGTCGCGGCGGTGGCGCATGTCGATGAAGTCCACGACGACCAAGCCGCCGATGTTGCGGAGGCGGAGCTGGCGGGCGACCTCCTCGGCGGCCTCGACGTTGGTCTGGAGGATCATCTTATCGACATCCTTGGAGCCGCGGTTGCGGCCGGTGTTAACGTCCACGGAGATGAGCGCCTCGGTCTCGTCGATGACGATGTAGCCGCCACATTTCAGCCAGACCTGGCGGGAGAATGCCTCGTCGATCTGTTTCTGGATGTTAACCCGCTCGAAGATCGGCTGGTTGGCGGTGGGGAGGTGGTGGATGCGTCGCTTGGCGCGGCGGGAGATTTTTCCGGCGATCTCGCGGATGAGCTCGGTGGTTTCCGCATCGTCGCATAGCACTCGGTCCACTTGTTCGGTGAGGAAATCCCTAGCGGTGCGCTCGATGAGGTTCGGCTCCTGGAAGACGCAGCAGGGGGCGGGGTTGTTGGCTCGGCGGTTGTCGATGGAGTCCCATTGCTCAAGGAGCATGGCTAGATCGCGGACGAAGTGGCGGGCGCGTGTGCCTTGGGCGACGGTGCGCATGATGATGCCCATGCCTTCCGGGACGGAGAGGTTCTGGACGATGCGGCGGAGGCGCTGGCGTTCCTTGGGATCCTCGATTTTCCGTGAAATCCCGAACTGCTCGGTGAAGGGCATCAGCACGAGGTAGCGGCCGGCGAGGGAAATGTTCGTGGTGACGCGCGGCCCCTTGGTGCCGATGGGTCCCTTGGAGACCTGGATGACTATTTCCGAGCCGATCGGGTAGATGGAAGGAATGTCCTTGGAGGTGATTTTCTTCTGCTGCTTCTTTTTACCCTCGCGCTCGATTTCCTCAAGGCCGCCATCGAGTGCGGCGGGGATGGCGTCCCAGAAGTGGAGGAATGCGTTCTTATCCAGGCCGATGTCCACGAACATGGCTTTCAAACCTTGCTCGATGTTTTTGACACGGCCTTTGAAGATGCCTCCGACGATGTTCTGATCACCCTCTCGCTCCACGGTGTATTCCTCGAGGACACCGTCCTCCAGGAGTGCGACGCGGCGCTCAAGCTTCTCTACGTTTACGATGATGGTGTTGCCTTGGGATGGGTCGGTGTTGCCGATGCCTAACAGTCTTTTGATTTTCTGGATCACGTGATGTGTGTTGGTTGGAAATTATGGTTCTGGTATTTTGGAAACGGTTCACTCCTCGATGGGTGTGGCACGCGGGATCACTTGACCTTCACGGTCCGTTTCCTGGGTGATTGTTGGTTTGGGAGAGATTTCGGTGGGGAGGGTGCCGGTTGGCAGCTCGGGTAGCACCTCGCCGACCTCGTTGCCGGTTTCTCCGATTTCATCGGGATCTGCGTCTGGGGTGGCGCCGGGAGGTGCGACTGGGATTTCCGAGGCCTCAATGGCCGCGAGGATGTCCTCGGGCGGCTCGATGGCCTTTATGAATTCCAGGTTTCCCTTGTATTCGGTCTGTGGCTTGAGCGGTAGCCTCATGCCCTGCTCCTTAGCGAAGAGACCCGTGTAAACGATCTTGGTAAGCGGGCCGCAGACACCGCCGCCGGAGCCGGCCGCCTGCGACATGATGACGACGGCATAGCGCGGCTCATCGAAGGGGGCGAAGGAGATGACCCAGGAGTTATTGGACTTCTGGCCGTTGTCCACGGTCTGGGCGGTGCCGGTCTTGGCGGCGATCTCCACATCATCCATGCGGACTTTTCCGGCCGTTCCGCCGGCCTCGTTGACGGCCATCCACATGCCTTTGCGCACCAGCTCGATATCGGTTTCCTTCACGCCGGAGCGGAGCAGGTCGATGACGAGTTCCGGATGGTCAGGGACAAGGACGGTGCCGTCCTCTGCGGTGACCTTGCGGACGATCCTGGGCCTGAAGTATTTTCCGCCGTTGGCGACGGTGGCGGTCATGGCGGCGAGCTGGATGGGGCTGGCCATGGTGTCGCCTTGGCCGATGGAGAGGAATGCGGTGAGTGCGGGCGTCATGACCGCGCCGGGAAGCGCCGCACGCCATTGGCGGGAGCCGGGAAGGATGCCGGGATCCTCATTGGGCAGCTCGATCCCGGTTTTCTTGCCAAGGCCGACCATGGAGAAGCCGTCCACCATGGCTTTGGAGCCCATGGTGTTGGCGAGGCGGTTGAAGTAGGGGTTGCAGGATTGCTGGATGGCCTTGGGCAGGCTGATGGAGCCATGCCTGCCCTTGGATTGGTTCCACAGCCAGCAGCCTACAGGGTGCTTGCCATACATGACGAAGCCGTCGCAGGTGAAATTCCGCGTCGCCATGCCCTGGACTGCACCGGCGATGGCGGTGGGGATTTTCATGGTGGAACCGGGCGTGAAGGATGTGATGGCCCGGTTGGTGAAGGGGGATAGCTGCTTGTTGGAGTTGTAGGAAATGAATTTCTCGCGGGAGATGGATGGGATGAAGGCGTTGGGATCGTAATCCGGGACGGAGGCCATGGCGAGCACCTCGCCGGTGCGGACGTCCATGACCACCCCGGCGGCGCGCCCTGCACGGCGGAGCGTGTTTTCTAGCAGAAACTGGATACGGGCGTCGATGGCCAGCTGGACTTCCGCGCCGATGCCCGGCCTGGTGTAGTCGAGTATTCCCATGGTGCGGCCTTTCTCGTCCTTGAGCACCGTCTTGCGCCCTTCCGGGCCGCGGAGGTATCTGTCCATGGTGGCCTCGATGCCTGCGATGCCTTTTTCGTCGCCGACATAGTGGTCGAATTCGCGTTTTTCCGCAGAGGTGATCTCCCCTTTTTCCCATTGCTTCAGGTAGCCGAGAACATGGGAGGCGAGGGTGCCGTAGGCGTACTGGCGCTGCGGGCGAATGCTTAGGGTGACACCGGGGAACTCGAGGTTCCTCTCCGCAAGGCGGGAAAAATCCTCATAGGTGAGATCCGCGCGGTAGGTGAAAGGCACCAATCCGCCGTGGGTGAGGTAGTGGGTGCGGAGGGCGGCGGCGTTGTAGTTTTTCGCCATTCCGAGCTCCTGGAGCGGCTTGATCGTCCATTGGTTCACGATGGCGACGATATCCTTTTCCGAGCGTTTCCTGGGCAGGCCGTTCTGGGTGGTGAGGCGATCGAGGGTGGGGCTTTCGTCGTGCTGGAGCCGGTAGGCTGCGGCGATCTCATCGAGGTTGAAGGATACGACGTAATTCCTGAGGTTGCGGGCGAGGGGGATGCCGTTGCGGTCCGTGATCTCGCCGCGTATCCCCGGCTCGCGGACGGTGACGGTGCGGTTCCCCGGCACCTGGGCGAGGAATTCCGCCTGCCGCTCGATCTGGAATTCATGGAGCCGGGACAACAGGGTGCCGAAACCCACGAGGATGAGGGCGGTCAGCAGGTAGAGCCTGAGTCTGAAGCGAGGTTCCATGGTTGTCGTGTCAGCGTTTGCGGTTTTTTCCCGCTTCCGGATAGAGCGAGTGGCCGAAGGCTTTTGCAAGCAGGAAGAGCAGCCAGAAGATGAGGGGTGAAAACAGCATGGTAAGCAGCGAAGTGTAGGACATCAGCCGGATGATGGAGCGGCTGATGACGAAATCGCCCCGGACGAAGGAGATCAGGCAGTAGTCTGCGGCGAGGTAGAGGAAGGTGGCGATGCCGGTGAGGGCTGCGGAGAAATGCCATTTCCCTTGGCGGAAAAGGGGGTTGAGCCCCTGCATCAGGAAGCCCATGGCTCCGAAAAGCAGGATGGAATAGCCGAAACGCAGGGATTCCACCGGCTGGGTGTATACCTCAGGATCCGCTATCATGGGGGCAAGCGATGTGTGGGCATCCCACAGGATGCCGCCGATGAAGGCGAGCACTAGCATCGTCGGCGTGGCGACCGTCACTGCGGCGCACAGGAAAACGAGGTGGACGAGGAGGATGCGGGCATGGCTCAGGCCGGTGAGCGCGGGCACGAACTGCTGCACCATGAATGCGGCGAGTAGCAGGAGGATGGTGCTGACGTTGTATCGGAGCAAGGTTTTCCGGGAGGTTCAGTGGTTTTCCGAAAGGACGACGAAGACTGTGCCGAGATCGCTGAGATCGACGGCGGGCTTGACCAGCGCCTCGGAATCAAGCGCACCCCTCTCGATGGAGACGATGCTGCCGACGAGGATGTTCGGCTGGAAGATCCCGCCTCGACCGGTGGTGAAGACGCGCTGGCCGGGCTTGAGGGAGGCGTTCTTCGAGAGGAAACGGAGGCGCAGCAGCGGGTTGCGGTCGAACTCGCCGCGCTGACCGCTGAGGATGCCTACCTCGGGCGATCCCTCGACGCGGACGGAGACCTGGCATTTCTCGTCGGTGATGAGGAGCACGGATGAGCGTTGCTTGAAGGGGCGGTCGATGATGCCGACGAGGCCGTCGTTGGAAAGCACGGAAAGCTGGATGCCGATGCCGCGGTCTTCCCCCGCATCGATCTCCATGGTCTGCCACCACGTCGTCGGGTGGCGGCGTATGATCTGTGCGGCGACGACATCGAAGTTCGTCGCTTTCTTGAAATCCAGGGCATGGCGGAGCTCGGAGTTCTCGCGTTCCAGCGCCTTGAAGCGGGACTCGATGATGCGCAGCCGCCCGATCTCGCCGCGTATCGTGGAAAGCTCCGCCTCGAGTTCCTTCGAGTGCTTCGTTTCCGTTAGCAGCGCACGGGCTTTCGTTTCGAGTGCCGATCCGGATTTGAGGGTGGGGGAGATGGCCTTGAAATAGGCGACCTGGATTTCGCGCACGACGGTCTCGCTGCGCGTAAGCGCCCATGTCGCTCCCGCGAGGAAGAGAAGCAATGCGATCAGGTTGAGCGGTTTCATGGCCGTTGGGATTCCCCCTGCGGGGAGCCTCCGGGGCTCAGCGGTCGGTGTTCGTGACGCGCTTCAGGAGTGCAAGTTCCTGGAGCGCCTTGCCGGTTCCCTCCGCCACTGCGCTGAGGGGATCCTCGGCGACGTGGACGGGAAGTCCGGTTTCCTCACGGAGAAGACGGTCGAGCCCCTTGAGCAGGGCGCCGCCACCGGCCAGCACGATGCCGCGGTCGACAAGGTCGGCGGCAAGCTCCGGAGGGCAGCGTTCAAGGGTTGTGCGGACTGCGTCCACGATGGTGTTGAGAGGATCCGCCATTGCCTCGCGGATTTCCTGCGAGGTGATGGTGATGGTTTTCGGAAGGCCTGCGACGAGATCGCGGCCCTTGACCTCCATGGTCATCTCCTTGGGGAGAGGTGCTGCGGAGCCCAGGCGGATCTTGATTTCCTCGGAAGTGCGCTCACCGATCATCAGGTTGTAGGCGCGCTTCATGTATTGGATGATGGATTCGTCCAACTCGTCCCCGGCGGTGCGGACGGAGCGGGCATAGACGATGCCGGAAAGGGAGATCAGGGCGACCTCGGTGGTGCCGCCGCCGATGTCGACGATCATGTTTCCGGAAGCCTCCTGCACCGGCAGGCCCACGCCGATCGCGGCGGCCATAGGTTCCTCGATGAGATAGACCTCGCGGGCGCCGGCCTGCTCGGCGGATTCGCGCACGGCGCGGCGCTCCACCTCGGTGATGCCGGATGGGATGGCGATGAGCACGCGCGGGTTGGAGCGGCGACCCTTGTTCACCTTCTTGATGAAATGCCGGAGCATTGCCTCCGTGACCTCGAAATCGGCGATGACCCCGTCCTTGAGCGGGCGGATGGCGACGATATTGCCAGGGGTGCGTCCCAACATGCGTTTTGCGTCGTCGCCGACCGCCAGAACCTCATTGGTTCCGGCTTTCACGGCGACCACGGAGGGCTCGCGCAGGACGATTCCATGGTCTTTGACATTGATAAGGGTGTTCGCGGTGCCGAGGTCGATCCCGATGTCGCTGGAAAACATGTTTCCGAAAAGATTTTTGAACATGAAAGGCTTGTTGGTGGAAAGGTTTGGTAATGAACGGTTTGAAATGGAAAATTACGATTCTCCCGTGTGCCCTGCCGACCCGGGTTTCGTGCCGCACGCGCGGATTTCGAGAGGTCGCTGGCAAAGCCCTGCGGAAGAAGGGGAGAATCGGAGCGCAGCAGGGGGCCGTCAAGCCGGAAACAACGTTCCACATAATTGCTTCCAATGTTCCACGGCGGGAGCTGTGGTGGGTTCCGGCTGCCAAGTGGGTTGAAATCCGATAACGATAATCTACCTTGCTCTCGACTTTCCGCCATTTCCGAACATCTTGCCCCTCTCTATTACCGCACCTTCTGATGATCGTAAGCATTTTCAATGACGTGATCGGCCCCGTGATGCGCGGGCCGTCGAGTTCCCACTGCGCCGCCGCGCTACGGATCGGACGCCTGGCACGTGAGCTGATGGATTGCGATTTCACCGATGTCCTCGTCGAGTTTGACCGCGAGGGCTCGCTGCCGACCACCCACGACACCCAAGGCTCCGACATGGGGCTTTTCGGCGGACTGATGGGCTGGGATGCTGATGACGAACGGCTTCCCGGCTCCATGCGGACGCTCGGCGATACAGGGGTGCGCATCTCCATAGAGACGGTGGAAGCCGGGGATCCGCATCCGAACACCTATCGGCTCACTCTTCGCAGTGATCAGGAAGTGCATACATTGCGCGCCATTTCCACGGGCGGCGGAATGATGGAGGTGATCGACATCGACGGCTTCAGCGTCTCCATGTTCGGCGATTGCCACGAGACCCTGATCTGGGCCGATGGCAAAGAAGACGAGGTGGTTGCGGGGATCATGGCGAATTTTGAGGCGGATGAAATCATCCTCCATAAGTCCGGAGGGCGGCGTATGTTCGAGGTGAAGGCTCCGTCATTCGTTGGCGAAGAAATCCTTTCCAAGATGCCCGGCGTCACCTGCGTGAAGCGCCTTTCGCCCGTGCTTCCCGTGATGTCGCGCAAGGACACGGCGGTTCCCTACACCACCTGCGAGGAAATGCTCGTCCACGACGCGGGCAAGGGCACCCCGTTGTGGAAACTGGCGGTGAACTATGAGATGGCGCGCGGCGGCCTCACCGAGGAAGAGGTCATCGCGAAGATGGTCAGGATCGTCAAAATCGTCCGCCGATCCATCGCCCAAGGCATCGCCGGCACGGAATACGATGACCGCGTGCTTGGCCACCAGTGCGGGCGTTTCGATGAGTTGATGCGCGACGGGAAATTGCTGGATGGCGGCGCCCTCAACCGCATCATCCTCTATGTCACCGCTTTGATGGAGGTGAAAAGCTCGATGGGTGTCATCATCGCAGCGCCCACCGCCGGTGCCTGCGCCGCACTGCCCGGAGCCGTCGTGGCGATGGCTGAGAGCATGGGGCTCGGTGAGGACGAAATGGCAAAAGCCCTCCTCGCCAGCGGAATCATCGGGGTCTTCATCGCCACCCGCTGGACCTTTGCGGCGGAGGTCGGCGGTTGCCAGGCGGAGGGCGGTTCTGCGGCAAGCATGGCGGCGGCGGCGCTCGTCACCTTGGCAGGCGGCCCTCTGGATCAGGCGGTCGCCGCATCTTCCATGGCTTTCCAAAGCATGATAGGCCTGATCTGCGATCCCATCGCGAACCGCGTCGAGGCGCCCTGCCTCGGCAAGAATGTGATGGCGGCCGCCAACGCCCTTTCCTGCGCAAACATGGCGCTCGCCGGCTTCGACCAGGTGATCCCGCTCGACGAGGTCATCGAGACCGCGAAGCAGGTGGCCAAGCAGATGCCGCGCGAAGTCCGCTGCACGAATCTCGGCGGACTCTCCATCACCCCGACAGCGATCGCCCTTGAGAAAAAACTCGCCGAACGCCGTGCCGCCTCCTGTGGCTCGGGTTGCGGCTGCTGAAAGCTTTTCCTAACAGAATCCATGGACTCCACCCGCCGCCAGGCACTCAAGACAATCGCCGCGATGGCGACAGTGCAATTCGTCCCGAGCCGCGTTCTCGGCCTCAACGGCCAGACCCCGCCCTCGGAGGAACTCACCAAAGGCATCATCGGCTGCGGAGGCATCAGCGCCCAGCACCTCAAGATGCCCGGGAAGCTGCTCGCGCTCTGCGATGTGGACACCGGGCATCTCTCGCAGCGGATGAAGCAGTCCGGCGGAGAGGAAGCGGGCATCACCGGCTATTCCGATTTCCGCAAACTCATCGCCCGCGATGACATCGATATCGTCCACATCGCCACCCCGCCTCACTGGCACGCCATCATGGCCATCGAGGCCGCCAAGGCGGGCAAGGACATCTGGTGCGAGAAGCCGATGAGCCGCACCATCGGCGAAGGTCTCGCCATGGTGAAGGCAGTCGAGGCTCAGAACCGAATCTTCCGCCTGAACACATGGTTCCGCTTCAAGGACAATTTCTACGGCATGGGTACCCCCGTTTCTTCCCTGAAAAAAGCCGTCGATGCGGACATGCTCGGCTGGCCGCTCAAGGTTACCGTTTCCGGCGTGACCGGCTTCGACTGGAAGCTCAATACCTGGGCAGGAAAACCCGGCCTCCCGCCCGAGCCCGTCCCGCCGGAGCTCGACTACGACCTGTGGCTTGGGCCTGCCCCGAAGAAGCCCTACAACAGCCAGCGTGTCCACGCGAAGTTCCGCGGCTACTGGGACTACGACGGCGGCGGCCTCGGCGACATGGGCCAGCATTACCTCGATCCCGTCCAATATCTGTTAGGCAAGGACGCAGAGGCGCCCGTCTCCGTGGAAATCGATGCCGACCCGCAGGACGCGGAGGCCGTCGGGACATGGCGGCGGATGGAATTCACCTACGCAGACGGCTGCAAGATTGTCCTCGACGGCGAGAACAAGGACAAGGAAGCCGCCTACATCGAGGGGCCGAAGGGGAAAATCTACCGTGGTTTCAAATCCGACATACCGGATTTCGAGAAAAAGGTCGCCGCCCTGCCGGAGCCCCGTGCCCAGGAAACCGATTTCCATGAATGCGTCCGCACCCGGAAAAAATTCGCGCTCAACGAGCAGAACGGCTTCTGGTCCTGCACCATCGTCAACATGGGTGTCACAGCACACCGCCTCAACAAGAACCTCAGGTTCGACTCCAAGGCGCTCAAGTTTGATGATCCCGCCGCCAACGCGCTGATGGACCAGCCCATGCGCGAGCCGTGGGAAATCGGCGTGTGATCCGGGGGCGTTTCGCGTTGTGCGGTCATCGTCACCGATGGAAGGCGGAATCCGATTTCTACTCGCCAAGCCGGATGCGCGGTAGGAAAGTGAACCCGATGAGCGCGAAGACCAGAAAGCCGGTGGCCAGGGAACTATTGTTCGGGGATCTGTGGGAGTTCGATCCCGCCCCGGAGTCGGCTCCGGCGGAGATCGCGGATCGCTACAAGCTTTTCATCGGCGGAAAATTCGTCGATCCGAAGTCCAAGAAGTGGTTCGACTCGATCAGCCCGCGGAACGAGGAAAAGGTTTCCGAGATCGCCCTGGCGAATGCGGCGGATGTGGATGCAGCCTATGCCGCGGCGGCGAAAGCCTTCCCCGCCTGGTCGAAATTGCCGGGCGCGGAGCGCGGGAAATATCTCTACCGGTTGGCGCGGCTGCTGCAGGACAGGGCGCGGGAGTTCGCTGTGGCGGAAACGATCGATGGAGGAAAGCCGATCAAGGAGGCTCGCGATTTCGATGTCCCGATGGCGGCTGCGCATTTCTTTTACCACGCGGGTTGGGCGGACAAGCTTTCCTACGCAGCCCCCGGAAAAGACCTCAAGGCGCTCGGCGTCGTCGGGCAGGTGATCCCGTGGAACTTTCCGCTGCTGATGCTGGCGTGGAAACTCGCGCCTGCCCTCGCACTGGGAAACACAGTGGTGCTGAAACCGGCGGAGAGCACTTCGGTGACCGCATTGAAATTCGCTGAACTGATCCTCGATGCGGGCTTGCCTCCCGGCGTGGTCAACATCGTCACCGGCTTCGGCGAAACGGGCGGTGCCATCGTTAAACATCCCACGGCGGCGAAGATCGCCTTCACCGGCTCGACGGGTGTCGGGAAATGGATCCAGCGGGAACTCGCAGGCACCGGGAAACGCCTGACGCTTGAACTGGGCGGCAAGGGCGCGAACATCGTTTTCGAAGACGCCGCCATCGACCAGGCGGTGGAGGGAATCATCAACGGGATCTTCTTCAACCAAGGCCACGTCTGCTGCGCGGGCTCACGCCTGCTCGTGCAGGAAAGCATCGAAAGCGAGGTGATGCGCAAGCTGAAGCTGCGGATGAAGACCCTGAAAGTCGGCGATCCGTTAGACAAGAATACCGACATCGGCGCGATCAATTCCAAGCGCCAATGGGAGCGCATCACCGAACTGGTCGGCGATGGAGTGAAGGAAGGCGCCGAAATTTTCCAACCGGAATGCAAGCTGCCGAAGAAAGGTTTTTACTTCGCCCCAACTCTGCTTGGCGCTGTCACCCAGAGCCACCGCGTAGTGAAGGAAGAGATCTTCGGCCCCGTGCTTTCCGTGCTCACCTTCCGCACGCCGGAAGAGGCGGTGGAAAAGGCGAACAACACCGCCTACGGCCTCAGCGCCGGGGTTTGGACGGACAAGGGATCGAAATATCTACAGGTAGCCTCGCAGTTGAAAGCAGGCGTGGTATGGGGGAACTCCTTCAACAAGTTCGACCCCACATCGCCCTTCGGCGGCTTCAAGGAGTCCGGCTTCGGCCGCGAGGGCGGGCGGCAGGGCTTGTTGGAGTATGCGGAGTTGGGCTAGGGATCCCCACGTCATTTCGCTTCGGGACAGATCAATTCCACCTTCGGGAAGTAGGTCTGATAGGGGGCGGTGTCCCGGGTGAGGATGGGGATGCCGAGGGCTTCCGCGTGTCCGCCCGTTTGGTGCGGGTGATCGCCTCGTCCGACCAGTCGGCCCAGATCGGATCTTCGGTGACGACGTCGAGAACGACATTGCTGTCAATCCTGGGAAGGTTTGGTTTTTGGGAAACTCTTTTTTATCAAGGAACCGCGATTCCACGCCAATGGACGCGGATCCCGGAAAGCATGCTTAAAAATTCCCGCTCTCGGACAATGCCCATTCCAGCTTCGCTTTGGGAGTTCTTCCTTGGCGCACTCTGCGTCTCAGCGGTTCGAATTTCTTCTCTTCATTCGCGTGAATTCGCGGTGAAAATGCAAAACGAGGTGACCGTAGGTGTGGGTCAGTCCGGTTTGGCCTGCCCGATACGTGTTTGTCATGCCATGGCTGCTAGGTAGTCTGGGGCATGGAAACAAAGCATTTCGACTACGTGGTTATCGGTGGCGGCAGCGCCGGGTATGCGGCGGCGCGGACGGCAAGGGAGACGTTCGGAAACGTCGCCATCATCGAGGACGCGGAGGAACTCGGAGGCTTGTGCATCCTGCGCGGGTGCATGCCTTCGAAGACCCTGATCTATTCCGCAGAGGTGCTGCACCTTGCCAAGGAGGGGAAAAAATTCGGGCTGAATATCTCCGGTGCGGAGATGGATATGGCCGCGCTTCATCAGCGCAAACTCGATGTCATCGGCGATTTCACTTCCTACCGGCGTGAGCAGCTCGAATCGGATCGCTTTCACCTCATCCGCGACCGGGCGTTTTTCGTGGATGAAAAAACGGTGGATCTTGCCAATTCCGGACAACGGATCACGGCGGATCATTTCATGATCGCGACGGGTTCCGTGGTCAACACGCCGGACATCCCCGGCCTCCGGGAAACTCCGCACTGGACGAGCGATGATGTGCTGGATCTCGATTTCCTGCCGGAGTCTGTCATCGTCCTCGGCGGCGGCATCGTGGCCTGCGAGCTCGCGCAATTCCTGAACAGGGCGGGATCAAAAGTCATCCAGATCCAGCGCAGCCCCATCATCCTCAGGGAGACGTCGGAGGATGCGGCAAAGGTTGTCATGCAGGCGTTCCGCGACGAGGGCATCGAGCTTCATACGGACACCGCGCTGGAAAGCGTCGCACAGGAAGGCGGCGAGTTCGTCGTCCGTTTCCGCCAGGGCGGGGAAGCTCGGGAAGCCCGCGCCGCCCATCTCTTCAACGCGCTCGGCAGGAAGCCCAATGTCTCCGGCCTGAAACTGGAAAACGCCGGGGTGAAGACAAGGAAGTCCGGGCATATCGAGGTCGATGGCATGCAGCGGACCGCCAACCCGCGCATTTATGCCGCAGGCGATGTCACCGGGCCGCATGAGATCGTCCACATCGCGATCATGCAGGGTGAGGTCGCCGCGCAACATGCCGCCGGAAAATGCCCGAACCCGGTGAACTACGATGGCAGGACGGGCGTCGTCTTCACCGATCCGCAGATCGCCGGTGCGGGGATTCCCCTGGAGGAGGCCGAGGCAAAGGGCATCCGCACGGTGGTCGCGGACTACCCCTTCGACGACCACGGGAAATCCATCCTCATGGACGCGAAATACGGATACGTGAAAGCCTGGGCGGATCGCGACAGCGGCAAGTTGATCGGAGCGGAATGCGTCGGCAAGGATGCCGGGGAGCTCATCCACGCCATGGCCGTCGCCATCACCCTCGGCGCGACCCCGGCGGACTTGCTCAAGGTCCACTGGTATCACCCCACCCTCAGCGAAATCTGGAGCTACCCGCTGGAGGAATTGGCGGAGGAACTGGGGAAGTCAAAACCATGAAAATCATCCATACAATCGCAGCCGTGGCCGTGCTGGCATCGCAATCCAGTTGCATCCTCATTACAGATGCGGCAACGCGCCTGGCCTACGACCTGGAAGCCGGGGCGAAGAAGCTGGAAGCATCGGGCCAGAGCGGGCTGGAGGTGAAACACCGGCCTCTCCCTTTCCCGGATGGGGTGAAGGGCGATTACTTTGTCTGGCTCCAGGCGGTGCGAAGCGACAAGCCGAATAGCGGGACCCTGGCGGTGGGAGCCGTCAATGGGAGGCGTTTCGGAACCTCCTATCATCTGAATTACATGACCGTGCGCAAGGACTTGAGAATCCGGAAAAAGGCGGGCGAACCGACCTACCTCATGCTCAGCAAGACGGGCCTTGCCGACGAAGCAAACCTGAGAGGCGACAAATCGATCGAGGTCATATCGATCAGGTAGTTCACTTCAGCGTCTTGATCCATTTCGCGATCGCTCCTGCTTCATCCTCGGATAGCCCGGGATCCGGCATGGCGGGGGGAAACCCGACGGGATACATGGCCGTGGGATCGAGGATGGATCTGATGATGTAACCCTCATCCACGGTGACATCTGATGTCTTGCCGTCGCGGTGGGTCACCTTCTGCTTGCGTCCGAACAGACCTTTGAAATTGGGGCCGACAAGCTGTTGCCCGTCGATGGCATGGCAGGCTGAGCAAACCGCGGCATGAACCGCCTCCGCGTATTTGATTGGTTGCCTGGTGGCCAGCGCCGCATCGATGCCAACGGGGCGCTGGGATGTCTGGCCCAGGTGCTTGTTCATCGTGTACCAGGCCTCGTTCGCCCAAAGGGACGCATCCTCGATACGCAGGTTCACGACCCAGCCGACATTCTCGTTCGAATACTCCTTGCGGGTCACGAAAGGGGGCGAGTTGTCACGGAGACCATCGATGGCGATGGACAGGCGTTTCCCGTCTTCGGACAAAGCCATGGACTTCGGTGCAAGTGTTTCCATCCCGACATCCGGGCCGCCGTAACCGTTCGTCGGGATGTAGGTCCATTGGCGTATGGAAAGTTTCCCCGCTTCCGGCGCGGATTCCAGAGGCCGGAAAAACTCGATTTCCAGCCCTTCCTTGGTGTCCCGCACGGCCACCATTTCGTTGAACGATTCCGGGAGTGTTTCCCTGAATGAAAGCCGCTGGAGCCCGGTGTAAGGCTCGCCGGGCACGCCCTGGATGCGCCACAGGCCGCCGTGGCCGATGCCGCCGATGTAGTATTTCCCATCGGGGCCCCCGATCAGGCGGTTCGGGCCGGCGGTGAAGCCGTTCACCCCCGCCTTGTCGTAGCCTGCGGAGTGATTGAAAACGGCACCCTGCCACACTTCGCCGACCTTTTCCGTGAAGATCCGGGTCATCGTTCCCTTGGTGACATCCGGCACGAGGAACTGGCCGTTGTAGGCGGATAGTTCGCCTTCGAGGCCTTTGAGCTCCATCGGCTGGGCGGGCGAGCGGGCCACCGATCCCTGCGGCATGTGGACGGTGGGCGGGAGCTGGTATTTCGAACCTCCGACCAAGGAATCCACCTCGTCCGGCTGGAAGGCGGCGACGTTCGAATCGTCGCGTTTCATCAGGAAATGGCCGTAGAAGCCGCCCCTGGTGATTCGGATGAATTCATTGGACGGGTTGAAGACACCTTGGTTGTCGACAACGATGGGGCTTCCGTCGGATGCCACTGTGAATCCGTTGGGTGTGCGGTAGCCGCCGGCGAGGTATTCGATATCGACGTCCTCCGCCGTTTCCGAACCCGTGATGGGGCCGAGCATGAAGGATGAGCCGCGGTGGGTCTTGGGGTTCACCGTCACATTGTATTCGCGCGCGCCCCCGATCTTGATCGATGTCGTCAGGTTTCCCGCGAGGTAGGTCTTGCCGTCGCGTTCGATTTTCCCGAAGCCGACGGTGTAGGTATGGAAATTCGGCTGTGAGATGCCGTCGATGAGGACGGTTTTTTCATCGGCCGTGAATTTTCCGTCGCCGTTCCTGTCATCGAGCCGCGAGATCTTGTCCTTCTCTCCTATGTAAATCTTGCCCGAGAAAGTCCCGATGGCCGTTGGTTCGTAGAGTCCGCCCATGAGCTTTTCCGCGATGATGGGGCCGTCACTTCCGCCCAAGCCCTTGATGCGGAAAACCTCGCCCTCCCTGAACGGCGCCTGGTTCTGCCGGTCCGGTGTGAACACGGTCACGTAGAGATCCGCACCCATGAAGCACATTGCGGAAACCTTCAGCTCAACGTCGTTCTCCGGATAGACGTTCTCCATTTTCATCAGCGGATGGATGCCGGTTTGGGCAGGGAGCGGGGAGGAGGCGATTGCTGCCAGGCAGAGGATGAACGCGATTCGGAGGTTGCTCTTCATGCAGTTATGTCAGTTGTTCAGTATCTCGGCAGTGACTTTTTCGGGCGCATCCGAAATGGCGAGGGATTTCGCGGCGGCGGACATTTTTGAAAGCGCGGCGGGATCGGCGAGTAGGCCGATAAGGAGCTTGGCGAGGCAATCCGGGGTGAGATCTTTCTGCTGGATCAGTTTGGCGGCTCCGGCATCGGAGAAAACCCTGGCGTTTGCCGTCTGGTGGTCGTCGGCGGCGAAGGGGTAGGGGACGAGAATGGAAGGGAGGCCGGCGAGGGAGATTTCCGTGAGGGTGGATGCTCCGGAGCGGGCGATGACGAGATCCGCCAGGGCGTAGGCGGAGGGCATCTGGTCGCAGAAGCCGATGAGCTTGTAGCCGGGGCGCTGGACGGGGTTTTCCGAGGCGATGCGGTCGCGGTCGTTCGGGCCGGCGATGTGCAGGATCTGGATATCTTCAGGAAGAAGGGGGGCGGCCTTTGCGGTGAGCTGGTTGAGGCCGAGCGCACCCTGCGAGCCGCCGGTGACGAGGATGGTCTGCTTGTGAGGGTCGAGGCCGAAGCGTGCGGCGGCATCGGCGCGGGAGGGGAGGTTGAGGATTTCCGGGCGGGCGGGGGTGCCGGTGAGCTGGGTGGGTGCCTTGAAGAAGGCGGCGGCGGGTTGGAGGCCGATGAAGACCTTGGTGCAGAAGCGGGAGGTGAGGATGTTCGCCCGTCCCGGACGGGCGTTGGAATCGTGGACGAATGTTTTCTTTCCGAGCTTGTGCCCGGCATAGACGGGGGGGAGCGAGGTGAATCCTCCCATGCCCAGAACGGCGTCGGCACCGAATTCACGGATGATCTTTTTCGATGTCCGGATGGATTGGTAAAGCGCCCAGAGGAAAGGGAGCATCTTCGGGGAGAGTGTGGCGGGCTTTGCGATTGCAGGGACCACCCTGAAGGTGAGGTGCGGATATTTTGCTGATGCCTGCGAATCGATTTTCTTCTGGGAAATGAGAAGCAGCGGCTCGTGTCCCTGCGCAAGCAGGGACTCAGCGACGGCGATGCCTGGGAAGAGGTGGCCGCCGGTGCCCCCACAGGCGATTAATATTTTTTTCGGAGACATGTTATGAAAGCGGAGCGGGGGCTGTTGGGCGGGGATTTCCGGTGATCGGGTTTCGATTGGAAGTTGCTTGCTAAATGTTATTGGCGAAGGTGCCTAGTTTGAGACTCTTCAACAAATTGCATATAACTCTCAACTGCTTCAGGCCAAGCCTGCCCGTGCGAGGAGAGCGGTGGGGTCGGCGGGTCGGGACATGAAGTTCTCATAGAGGGTCTCTGCGGGGGCGGAGTTGCCTTTGCTCAGGATTTCCCGGCGGAACGACATGCCTGTCTCGGGGTTGAGGATTCCCTCTTTCTGGAATCGGGTGAAGGCATCCGCATCTAGCACCTCGGCCCATTTGTAGGAGTAGTAGCCGGCGGCGTAGCCGGTGGGGGAGCTGAACAGGTGGTTGAAGCGGTGCGCCATGGAGGGGCTGGGGGTGGTGACGGGAGCGCGGTAGGTGGCGAGGATCTCGCGGGTCACCTCATCGAGGTGGCGGCCGAGGTATTTGCCGAGGTGGATGTGGAGCTCGAGGTCGAGCTTGCCGTGGGCGAGTTGGGTCATGAAGGTGCTTGCGCTGAGGTAGTTCTTGGCGGCTACCATTTTCCCGAAAAGGTCTTCCGGGATGGTTGCGCCGGTCTCGTGGTGGCGGGCAAAGAGATCGAGTGTCTCGCGCTCCCAGCAATAGTTCTCCATGATCTGGGAGGGCAGCTCGACGAAGTCCCATGCGACGTTGGTTCCGGAAAGGGATTTCACCGGGACATCGGAGAGCATGCCGTGGAGAAGGTGGCCGAACTCGTGGAAGATGGTCTCTACCTCGCGGTGGGTTAGGAGGGCGTCCTTACCGCCGACGGGCGGGGTCATGTTGCCGATGATGAGGCCGAGGTGGGGCTCGCCGGGGCCGCCGGTGAGAAGGGAGTTCATCCATGCGCCGCCGCGTTTCGTTTCACGCGGGTGCCAGTCGGCGTAGAAGGAACCGAGGTGTTTCCCGGTTTCCGAGTCGTGGATCTCGTAGAATGTGACCTCCGGGTGCCAGGTCTCGACTGCCCCGTCCATGGCAGGGTCGGGGGGGCTACCGGGTTCGTAGTAGATGGTTTCGAGCTGGGTGATGGTGATTCCGAAGATGCGGGTGGCGATCTCGAACATGCCTTCCATAACGCCGGTGACGGGGAAGTAGGGGCGCAGGGCTTCGTCGTCTATGGCATAGTTTTCCTTGCGCTGGAGCTCGGCGTAGTAGGCCGTTTCCCATGGTTCCAGAGGCTGGGGTAGTTGGGCGCCATGATGCCGCCCCTCCTTGGTGGCCTTGTATTGGGCGAGTTGCCGGACCTCCTCCTTGAACCGTGTCTCGATACGCTCGTGGATCCGCTCGACGAAGGCGAGGGCGGTTTCGCCGTCGCGGGCCATGCGGCGCTGGAGGGTGAGGTCGGCGAAATTCGCATGACCTAGGATTTGGGCCTTTTCGTGGCGGAGCTTGAGGATCTCCCAGACAAGTGAGGAATTGTCGTAGGGCTCGTGGACGGCTACGTTGACCGAAGCCTCCCAGACGGTCTTGCGCAGGTTCTCGTCCTCCGCGTGCTGCATGATGGGATACATCGATGGGAACTGGAGTGTGAAACGATAGCTGCCCTCCGGATGTCCTTTGGCCTTGGCGTTGGCGGCGGCGCCGGCGAGGGCGGATTCGGGTAGCCCGGCGAGTTTGGCCTTGTCGTCGATGACGAGTTCCCATGCGTTGGTGGAATCGAGGACGTGTTCGGAGTATTGTTTGGTGAGCTTGGAGAGTTCCGAGTCGATCGCGGCGATGCGGGCTTTTTTGTCATCGGGAAGGGCGGCGCCGGAGGTCTTGAAATCCTCGATGGTTTCCTGGATGTGGCGTTGGTGAATGGGTGGGAGGGCTGCGGCGGCTTGGCTTTCCGCAAAGGTGTTGAGGATCTTGAACAGTTGGGGGTTGAGCGAGAGCGAGGAGTAGAAATCGGTGACTGCGGGCAGCATCCTGTTGAGCGCTTCGCGTTGGGCGGGATTGTCGGAGACGGAATCGAGGTGCTGCAGCCTGCCCCAGCCCAGCGACAGGGTTTCCGTGGCGTTTTCCAAGGCCAGGAAACTCGATTCGTAGGTGATTTCCGAGGCTGGCTGGGAACAGATTTTCCCGATGGCGTCCTTCGCGTCGGCGAGGGCTTGGGTGATGGATGGTACGATGGTTTCCGGGGTCAGTGTGGACCAGCGGACGTGGAAGTCTGGGGATAGGAATGGATGCATTTGGGGAAGTTCTAAATTTTGAATTCTAAATTTCAAAATCATAACGAAGAAACCGGCCGGAGGCGCGGTTCTCCATCATGGCTGTAGTGTTTCTGTCAGGACGAGGGTGCCGATGGCGATTCCGAGGACGATGCGGTACCAGCCGAAGATGCCGAGGCCGTGGGACTGGAGGAAGGATACGAGCCATTTGACGGCGAAGGCGGCGGAGATGGTGGCAGCGATGATGCCTGCGATGAGAGGTATGGGGCCGTAGGAATCCCACATGAGCTTGGATCCGCCGAACCAGACATCGTAGTCGGGGCCGGCTTCGCCGAGTTTCCAGATGGCCTTTTTCGCGGTGGCGGCGGTGAGGGTTAGCACGCCGAGAAGGAAGGAATACTCGACGGCGGATTTCACCGAGAGCCCGACGATGAGGCCACCGCAGATGGTCATCAGT
Organism: Akkermansiaceae bacterium; assembly: GCA_017798145.1. Lineage (NCBI taxonomy): Bacteria > Pseudomonadati > Verrucomicrobiota > Verrucomicrobiia > Verrucomicrobiales > Akkermansiaceae > Akkermansiaceae bacterium. The sequence goes on from CP059069.1 coordinate 4,336,364, forward strand.
GAGCGGGATGTGCCGGGCCACATGGCGATACACTGGAGGAAACCGATGAAGAGGGCGGACTGCCAGGCGAGCTTGAGGATGTCGCGGCCGTTGCCGCGGGGCGGGTGGCGTTTCCGCCAGCGGACGGTCCACAGGATGGCGAAGCCGCCCGCCACCCATGCGAAGATGACGGGCCAGAGGCCGAAGAGCTTTTGCTCGATGATGTCGTTGAGGAGAAGGCCGAGGACTGCGGCGGGGAGGAAGCCCACAAGGACGGCGACGGCGAGCTTGAGTCCCTCGGGATCGCGGCCGAGGACTCCCATGAGCATTTTCAGGACGTGTTTGTAGTAGAGGCCGAGGACCGCGAGGATGGCTCCGCCCTGGATGCAGATGGCGAAGCAGTCGGCGGCGAGCTTGTCGATGCCGTTGGCGGTGCCGATGTGCATGAGGCGCTGGGCGACGATGAGGTGGCCGGTCGAGGAGACAGGGAGATATTCGGTGATGCCTTCGATGAGGCCGAGGAGGATGGCTTGCCAGATTTCCATAGGGGCGTGGCGGCAGTTTGGGTATCTGGAGCCAGGGTTGCAAGGCTTGGGATGGAGAAAGGAAAGCAGCCCTTCCGGCGGTGCCGCAATCCGCGCGATCCACCTCGGCACATCGGGAACTTTGCCAAATCCTGCCGCCTGAAAGGACGGCTCTCCCTATTTTACAGTTTGCTTGCGGGGGAGGGGATGCGAGCTTGGGCGCGGGAGAAGGATGAAGGAACGGTATCTGAAATTGGTGAGGAGCGCTTACCGGATGTTGCGGCACCGCAGGTTGCGCGACAGGCCGTGGTGGCGGACGATGACCAGGCCGCTCTTCGATAGGCAGCTCTGGGTGCCGTGCCGTGATACGGTGGCTTCGGGTCTGGCGATCGGCCTGTTTTTCTCGATGATCCTGATTCTTCCGTTGCAGATGCTATTCGCGGCGGTGCTGGCGATGCGGTTCAGGGTGAATGTGCCCTTCGCGATGGCGGGCTGCTGGGTTTCCAATGTGTTCACGAACGTGCCGCTGGGTCTGGCGCAGGCATGGCTGGGGAACTGGATGATCACCGCGCTGCATTTCCCGATGCCGCATTTCCTCCGCAAGGTACACTTCAACGTGCCGGAAGTCGGCGAGATCAATGCCGCGAACCTGTTCCTGGGAATGTTCGTTTCCGCGGTGATACTGGCGCTGCTTTCCTACCCGCTGGTGCACCTTTTTTCCGCCGTCATGCCGCATCATCTGCCTGTGCTGAAGCGGCGCTTGCCTCCGGTTTCTCGGAAGGCTGGGGATTGAGCGGATTTTTGGTTGGACTTGCCGGGTGAAACGGGGGCTTTCTGGCGGCGATGATTCCCAACGTCCTTGCAGAGAGATATTCGTCCACGGAAATGAACAAGATCTGGTCCGCGGAGGGGCGTATCGTGTTGGAGCGGGAGTATTGGATCGCGGTTATGAAGGCTCAGCGGGATCTTGGGCTGGGGATTTCCGAGGAGGCCATCGCGGCCTATGAAGAGGTGAAGGACAATGTGGATGTGCGGTCCATCATGGATCGCGAGCGGGTCACCCGCCACGATGTGAAGGCGCGGATCGAGGAGTTCAACGGGCTGGCCGGGCATGAGGAGATCCACAAGGGGCTGACCTCGCGCGATCTCACGGAGAACGTGGAGCAGCTTCAGGTTTTCCGGAGCCTCCTGCTGATTCGGGACAAAACCGTCGCAGCCCTGCGTGGGATGCGCGAGCGTGCGGAGCAGTGGGATGAGATGGTGCTGACCGCGCGGACACACAATGTCGCCGCCCAGCCGACGACTTTGGGCAAACGCATAGCCATGTTCGGGGAGGAGCTGCTTTCCGGATTCCGCATGCTGGAGGATGTCATCGCCGGCTATGCCGTGCGTGGATTGAAAGGGGCGGTCGGCACGCAGATGGATCAGCTCTCGCTCTTCGGTGGGGATGCGGAGAAAGTCGCCGAGCTTGAGAAACGCATCGTCGCCCATCTAGGCATCCCGCAGCAGTGGAGCAACGTGGGCCAGGTGTATCCGCGGTCGCTGGATCTGCGGGTCGTCTCCATCCTCACGGAGCTGGCGAGCGGCCCGTCATCCTTTTGTAAAACCCTCCGCCTCATGGCCGGGAACGAAACCGCCAGCGAGGGTTTCGCGCCGGGGCAGACAGGATCGAGCGCGATGCCGCACAAGATGAACTCCCGTTCCTGCGAGCGGGTGAACGGTTTCCACGTGATCCTCAAAGGCTACCTCGCCATGGCCGCCGGTCTCGCCGGGGACCAGTGGAACGAGGGCGATGTGAGCTGTTCCGTAGTGCGCCGCGTGATGCTTCCGGATGCTTTTTTCTGCATCGACGGCATGTTCGAGACCTATCTGACGATCCTCGGCCAGATGGACGCCTACGAGGCGGTGATCGCTTCGGAAACCGCCCGTTACCTGCCTTTCCTGATGACCACCACGGTGATGATGGAGGCGGTGAAACGCGGGGTCGGACGGGAGACTGCGCACAAGGCGATCAAGGAGCACGCGGTTGCGACGGTTGCGGACATGCGCACGGGTGCGGTGGATAAGAACAATCTGCTGGACCGGCTTGCCGAAGACGGCCGACTGGGCCTATCCCGCGACGAGCTCGGCGAGATCCTGGAAAAGGGCGACAAGGAAGTCGGCGCCGCCAAGTCACAGGTGAACTTTTTCTCCGGAGAAGTCAGAAAACTTGAGCAGAAATGGCCTGAGGCTTCGGCTTACGCGCCGGGCGGGATTCTGTAGGACTTTGCACCGCAGGCTTTGGACTAATGGGATTCCCATTCCCAGCTCTGACGCTGCGTGCTGAACAGAGGAACGGATTCCATCTTCCACCCCGTTGAGCCGACGGAAATCTGCGGATGAGAGCCGCAGCAGTGCAGAGCCTCCTGCGGTTCACATCAGCCTCCCGTGCGGGGCGGACCCTTTTTCTTCGGCTTGTCCGGGGTGACATCGCGCATGCCGCCGGATTTGCCGCGCTGCTGCTGGAGCTTCTGCATTTCGGCTTGTTTTTCGGCCATCCGCTGCACCCAGGATTTCTTGCCGCCGTCCTTGCGGGCGACGAGTTCCGGCTCGGGGATCTTGTTCATCAGGTAGGTCTGTCCGATGGAGAAGATGTTCTGCGTGGTCCAGTAGAGTGCGAGGGCGGAGGCGTATGCGTAGCAGAAGAAGAAGAACATCAGCGGCATGAACATCATGATGCGCTGCTGCATCTTGTCGCCGGTCTTGGGCATCATCGCCATCTGGATGGCGCTGGTGGCGGCCATGACGATGGGGAGAAGATTGATCGGGATGCCGAAGAAATGGGCGACGGTGTCCGGCTGCGAAAGGTCATCGACCCAGAGGAAAGGCTGGTTGCGGAGCTCCACGGCGTAATCGAGCATGCGGAAGAATCCGAAGAAGATAGGGATCTGGATGAGCATGGGAAGGCATCCGCCGAGGGGGTTGATGCCGTATTTGCGGTAGAGGCCCATCATCTCGGTATTGAGCTTGTTGGGGTCGTCGGGATATTTCTCCTTCAGCTCCTTCATCTTGGGCTGGAGCTTGGACATGCGCTTCATCGAGTGGGTCGATTTCGCGTGGAGCGGCCAGATGGCGATGCGGACGATGAGGGTGAGGCAGATGATGGCGAGCCCCCATGACTCGTGGGAGGAAACCTTCATCAGGCCATCGTGGAGGAGGTTGAGTAGCCAGTTTAGGAAGCGCGACACCGGGCTGAAGAAGCCGTATTGCATCATGTCGCCCCAGCCGTCGCCGCCGCCTTCCGCGTTGTCGAGCTTGCGTAGCATCGTGTTCGCCTTTGGGCCGACGAAGATGCGGTAGCTCAGGCTGACGGGCTGGCCGGTGGAAAGGGAGATTTCAGGCAACGAGATGGCTGCCTGGACGGCAGGGTATTCCTTGCCACCCTCGGTGAGTGATACGGTCTGCGGCTTTCCCCAGACAAGCGTCTTGGCTTCCTTCTCCGGGCGGATGACGATGGAGAAGAACTGGTTGGTGATGCCCGCGTACTGGATCTGCTCCTCCGCTTCGCTGTTGATGATGGATTTTTCCGAGGAGAACCAACCGCCCTTGAAGCCTGTCGCGGCATGAAAGTGCATCTCGTTGTCCGAATACCAGAAGAAGCCCGTGTATGCGGCCCGCTCCTTTTCGTGGAGGGGCGCTGAGGAACCCAGGAAAAGTCCGTAGCGGGAGAGGTCGAAATCGCCGATGCCGGTGTATTCGAATGCGAGATCCAGCTTGAGGAAATAGCCTTTCCCGGGGATGTCGGAATTTTCCAGCGAGAAGGTTTTCTTGGCGATGACGCCGGTGGGCAGCTTGGCGATGAACACGGCGGTCTCGCCGGGGACGGATTGGTCCGCCTTGTAGGCGTAGGTGGAGTTCTCGAGTTTCTCCCTATCGTCCACGAAACCCGCGATGGGGCCCGCTCCGTGGATGTTGATGCGCACCTTTGAGGATCTGCCGACGTTTTTCTGCTCCTTGAGATCCGCGAACTTGATGCCCCCGCCGATGTTGGAGAGGGTGAAGGCGACTTTCTCGTTCTCGAGGACGATGAGTTCCTCCTCCGTGGGAGGGGGAGGGGTCTCGACGCTGAGCGCGGCCTCCCCGGCGGTTGCTGCAGCTTGCCCGGTGTCCTCAGCAACGGGCTTCGGCGCGGGCGGGGCTTTCTTCGGGGTGAAATGGATGTTAAGGGCGATCAGTACGCCGCAGACGGCGAGGACGATCCAGGTTTTACGGTCGTACATGGGGTGGGGAAATTGGTTGGTTGCCCGGCGGTTTTGGAATCCGGGTAGGGCTGATTAGGTGCTGGACGGGCTGCGGTCAATTGCCAAGACGCCGGAAACGCCCGACCCCCGGCTTGTCCCTTGCATAGCGATCTTTGCGGGCCCACGCTTTCCGCACGCCAACATGGAAGCCCCAGCAAACAACAACGCCACCGAAGCAGCCGCAGCCATCCTCGCCGGGAAACCGGGCGGGATCAAGCACTCCGTCTGCCGCTGGTGCTATGATGACATCCCGCTCGAGAGTCTCTGCGAGGCAGCGAAGGGGATGGGTGTGCAATCCATCGAGCTGGTTGAAACGTCGGACTTCCCCATCCTCAGGAAGCATGGCCTGGACTGCGCGATGGTGACCTTCCCGACGGCGGTCACAAAGCACGGCGTGAAGGTCGGCATGATCGAGAAATCCTTCAACCGAACGGAGCACCACGATGCCCTTGTGGAGGTTTATGAAAAAAAGCTCAGCGACTGCGCGGCGGTGGGCGCTAGGCAGCTCATCTGCTTTCCGGGGAACCGTGACGGGATGGGCGATGAGGAGGGCCTGGAGAACTGTGAGGCAGGCCTGAGGCGTATCCTGCCTCTTGCCGAAAAGCTCGGTGTGATCCTTTCCATGGAGCTTCTCAACTCGCGCGTGGATCATCCGGATTACATGTGCGACCGCACGGCATGGGGAACGGCGCTTGTGGATCGCATCGCGAGCCCGAACTTCAGGCTGCTCTACGACATCTACCACATGCAGGTCATGGAGGGGGATATCATCGCCACGATACGGGCGAAGCATGACTACTTCTCCCACTACCATACCGGCGGCGTGCCTGGGAGAAATGAGATCGATGAGAGCCAGGAGCTTAACTATCCGGCGATCATGAGAGCCATCGTGGAAACCGGATACAGCGGCTACGTCGGCCAGGAGTTCATCCCGAAAAACCCGGACAAGCTAGCCAGCCTGAGGCAGGGGGTGGGGATCTGCACGGTTTGACCCCATGGGATAAGGCCGCATGCCGCCTCTTCTGCCCAGTATTGAAGGGCATAACAAAAAAGGGAGCCGCTTACGGCTCCCTAACTTGTTCATCCTAAATGGAAAAGTGCTCGAAAGAGGACTCGAACCTCCACAGGTTTCCCTACTAGATCCTTAGTCTAGCGCGTCTACCAATTCCGCCATCCGAGCTTTTCTTTCCGGTTTGGGTGGGCGCAGGAAATATGACGAAGGGCCGGGCTTTGCAAGAGAATGTTCGGATTTTTTTCCCTGATGGGGCGGTGGTGTCGGCTTATCCTTGAAGTCCCTGCGGGTTGCCATTACCCAGAGCGCGTGTTGACGATCAAGAAACTTACGAAAACCCTCGGCGGGCGCACCCTTTTGCGCGAGGCCGAGATGTCCATCAACTGGGGCGAGCGCGTCGCCCTCGTGGGCCCGAACGGGGCCGGGAAGTCCACGCTTTTCCGGATGATCCTCGATGAGGACCAGCCGGATGAGGGCACGATAGACCGCGACGAATACGCGATCACAGGATATCTCCCGCAGGAAGCGGGCGAGCCTTCCGATGAGACGATCATCGAGATCGCGATGGGGATCACGCCTGAAATGATAGGCCTGCTGCGCACGATACGCGAAGGTGAGAAATCAGGCGACCTTTCCACCGAGAAATTCGCCAAGGCGCAGGATCAGTTCACCGCGCTCAACGGCTACCAGCTTGAGCCGAAGGCCAAGAAAATCCTCGCCGGGCTGGGCTTCAAGCAGGAGGATTTCAACAGGCCGGCCCGCGAATACTCCGGCGGCTGGGTGATGCGCGCCCACCTCGCACGCCTCCTTGTCATGGAGCCCGACCTGCTCATGCTCGACGAGCCGACCAACCACCTCGACCTCATCTCCCTCCTCTGGCTCCAGCGCTACCTGTTGAATTACTCGGGGGCCATCCTGATGATCTCCCATGACCGCGATTTCATGGACATGATGATCGAGACCGTCATTGAAATCGATCCGGATGCGATGCAGCTCATTTCCTACACCGGAAATTACACGGCTTATCTTGACGAGAGGGAAAAGGTCTATGAGCGCAAGGTCCAGGCCTACCGGAACCAGAACAAGGAAATCGAGGCGCATATGGAATTCATCGAGCGCTTCCGGCAGGTGGGTTCGAAGGCGGCCCAGGTGCAGTCACGGATCAAGCTTGTGGACAAGATCGAGAAAATCGAGAAGCCCCGCGCCCCGCGCAAACCGTTCAAGTTCGCATTCCCGCAGCCTCCGCGCTCGAACCAGAAGGTCATCGAGTTCCATAAAGTCGGCCAGTCATACCCGGGGAAGCGCATTTACAAGGATCTCGACCTCACCATCGAGCGCGGGGACAAGATCGTCCTTGTCGGCCCGAACGGTGCGGGCAAGACCACCCTGCTCAAGCTGCTGGCCGGGGAACTGGAGATCGACGGCGGGAAAAAGGAGACCGGCTACCTCACCAAGATCGGCTACTATTCCCAGCACCGCGCCGAGGCCCTGAACGAATACAACACGGTGCTCGATGAGGTCATGGGCGCGTGCACCACCCTCCGCGAAGAGGACGCCAGGGCCATCCTCGGCACCTTCCTGTTCCGCCGGGCGGATGTGGAGAAACGCTGCGGCGTCCTTTCCGGAGGGGAGAAATCACGCCTCAACCTGGTGAAATTCCTCGTCGATCCGCCCAATCTCCTGCTCATGGACGAGCCGACGACCCACCTCGACATCCTCTCCATAGACTCCCTCGTGAACGCGCTGAAGTCCTACGAAGGCACGCTTGTCTTCATTTCCCACGACGTGCATTTCATCCGCACCCTCGCGGAAACGACCTTGCATGTGACACGCGATGAAAAGAACCCGGAGAATGGCGCCGTAGTCACCCGATACACCGGCGGCTACGATTACTTCCTGGAGAAATCCGGCCTTAGCGACGACCGCAGTGCGGTGACTTCCTAACAAGCAAACAAACATGAATTTGCGCACCATACCAGCCCTTGTTCTGCTCACCGCCGTGGCGGGCGCGGCACCGGTCGTCATCGACGATGCCGCCCTGATCCGCGCGCTCCAGAAAGGTGTCTCCGATTTCGCCGAATCGGGAGAGGGCATCACCGCAGACCAGCTCGCGAAAGATGTGGCCGCGGCTCCAGCCAAGCTGGATCTTGCGATTCCTGCGGTGAGCCCCCCGGAGAACCTTGATGCATCCGTCTATCTCATCGGTTCCGTTTACAAATGCGGCAAGTGCGACAAGTGGCATTCCTCGGGAACCGCGACGGCATGGGCCTTGGCCGAGGATGGCCTGATGGTGAGCAACCACCATGTCTTCGCGAACACCAAGGGCGGGGCGATGGGTGTCTGCGGCATCGACGGGAAAGTCCATCGGGTCATGGAAATCCTCGCTGCGGACGAAGCCAACGACATCGCCATTTTCCGCGTCGACGCAAGCGGTCTCCAGCCGCTGGGCATCGGCGAACCGGCACCGGTCGGCACGGCCGTGCAGGTCATCGGGAATCCGGACCAGCGGCTGTTCACCCACACCTTCGGCCACGTTTCCCGCTACCACAACCGCCCGAAGGCACCCGGCGGCGCGGGCATCCTGCAGATGTCCATCACCGCGGACTATGCCAAGGGTTCCTCAGGCGGGCCGGTGCTCAACGCGGCAGGCGAGGTCATCGGGATGGTCAGCTCCACCCAGTCGATCTACTACAAGGGCAAGGAGCAGGGGCCCTTGCAGATGGTCGTAAAAAACTGCGTTCCGGCTTCCTCCATCTCTGCGATGATCCCGCAATACGGCGGGAAAACGGCGCAAGTGCCGGAGGGCGCTCCCCAGGAACAGCCGCAATGAGAAGGAAGCTCATCATCGCCATGCTATTGCTCGTGGCTACGGCGGCGGCCTACTGGCTGGGCAAGCCGTAGGCCGGAAGGAGTGTGGGTGCCTTGGGCGGCTTTCGCTATCCGCGTCGGAATCTCATTGTTTCGGGATCAGCCGTATCTGATAGATCTTCGGCCAGCATTTTCCGGTGACGAACAATTCCCGCGACTGCGGGTCGTAGGCGATGCCGTTGAGCACATGTTCGGGATCGAGCCTACGGGACTTGGCATCGATCCCGGTCAGGTCGATCACGCCGAGGACGGTGCCGTCCTTGGGGTTGATGCGCAGGATGAAATCGCTGTGCCACACGTTTGCGAAAATCTCGCCCTCGATGAATTCCAGTTCATTGAGGAGATTGACCGGCTTGCCATTGAGGCGCACCCGCAGCTCCCGCCAGACGCGGAAGGTCTTGGGGTCGAGAAAACGCAGCCGGTCGCTGCCATCGCTCATGACCAGGGATGCCCCGTCGCTCGTGAGCCCCCAGCCTTCGCCATCGTATCTGAAGTTCCCCAAGGGCTCCAGGGTCTTGGTGTCATAAAGGAAGCCCTGCCGGCCGTGCCATGTCAGCTGATGGAGTTTCCCATCCAGGTCCGCCACGCCTTCCCCGAAAAAATTGGCAGGCAAGTCTCTTTTCCTCAGCACCTTTCCTGTTTCCTTCTCAACGCGGCGTATGCTCGACGTGCCATATCCGCCGGTGGTTTCGATCCAATCACCGTGCGATAGAAGCAATCCCTGGGTGAAAGCCCCTGTGTCATGGGGAAGCTCGCGGAGCACCTCATAGCCCAGCATGGGATGGGCTTTCCAATCCGGAGCCACCGGCGCTTCGGCAGGCTCCTTGACCTGATTCACCCCCTGTGCCTTTTTCTGGCAAGCCCCCGATGAGAGGGCGAGGAGTGCGGCGGCGAAGATGCGGAATTTCATGATGGGAAGGGGTTGTGCATCCGCCACCGTTGGGCCCGAAACGCAATGCGTGGCGGCGGCAGGGAATCCTGTTGGGAAATGCGAATCCTGTCGATAGGCAACACCCGTGTGGCTGGTGAAAGATGATCCGGCGCCTCACAGGCCGGAAGCCCGGAACAGCAGCCGGAATGCGGGCGAGAAATCATCCGGGCAAGCCGCGAGCCAAGCCGCGATCTCCTCCACCGGGAAGGGCATGACGGAATCGATCTCCGCCGCCGGGAAGCGGATGGAGCCGTTATGGCGGATGAGGAAAAGGTGGACGTGCTCCCAGCCGGTATGTTCCGAAGGAGCGGCCGTCGCAAGATGCCGGAGATCCTCAGGGGTGATGTCGCGGATGCCCATTTCCTCGCCCAGCTCGCGGACGGCGGCCTCGCGATAGCCTTCCCCCGCATCGAGGTGGCCGGAGACGCTGGAGTCCCAGACGCCCGGGTTCATGTCCTTGATGAGGGAGCGTTTCTGGAGGTAGAGGTCGCCGTTGCGGTTGAGAACGAAGACATGGACCGCGCGGTGGATGAGGCCTTGGGAATGGACTTCCGAGCGGGTGGCCGTGCCGGTGGGGACATCGTTTTCATCCACCACATCGAAGACCTCATCCGCCTTCTGTGCATTGTCCTTGAGCGGGTGGGGATCGTAGGCACGGGTCAGGGCGATCCATTTCCCGAGATCCAGCTCTTCGCCGCGCACGGTGGTGGAAAGCCCCATGCGCTTCGCGATCCCTTCCCATGGTGGGGAATCCGGGAGCTGCTTGCGTAGCTGTTTGCGGCGCTGTGCAAAGCCGCGGCGCACCAGCTCATCGAAGAGGCGGGCATCGAAGGGTTCCTGCCCTCGCTCATCGCGTGGAGTGAGCACCGCTACGGCGGAGTCGATGGTGGGCTTCGGGAAAAACGCGTCGGGCGGGACCACGCGCAGGGATTTGATTTCCCAGTTCACCTGCATCCGCAGGCTCAGGATGCCGTAATCCTTGCCTCCGGGCTGCGCGCCGAGGCGGTCGATGACTTCCTTCTGCAGCATGATCACCGCGCGGGAAAAGGGGTGGGGACGCCCTAACAGGTTTTTCATGATCGCCCCGCCTGAGGAATAGGGGAGATTGCCGAGCAACTTGACCGGGCGGTGCCTGAAGAGGAGGCGGCGGTCGAACTTCGCCCCATCCGCATGATGCACCTCCACATCGTCCCGGTGGGAGAATTTTTCCTTCAGCGCACCGGCAAGCCTTCCGTCGAACTCCACGAGGACGACGCGCTTCGCTTTTCCGATGACATGCTCCGTGAGCGAGCCCGTGCCCGGCCCTACCTCGACGACCGTATCGGCTTCGGAAATCTCGAGCTGGGAGACGATCCAGCGCGCCATGTTGGGATCGGTCAGGAAATTCTGGCCGAGCTGCTTGCTTGGCAGCACCCTGGCGCGATCGAGCGCCTCGCGAATCTCCTGTCCTGTCATGGGCGGCATCCTTGCCGCGCAAGCGACACCTGGCGAGCGCGGAAATGCAGGCCTAGCGGGATGTGAACACCCGGCCTTTGCCAGTCACCCAAGCCGTCCTGACACTGGAGTAAAGCCCGTTGAGCTGCTGCTCGGAAAGCAGCCGGTATTCGATCGTTTTGCTGTGCGTCGTCAGCGGGTATTTCTTCACGACCATATCCTGCACCTCGGTGCCTGCACGCCTGGCCGCGCCGTCCACAAGGGCGAGCGCCCTCTCCGCGGCATCGGATGCGGCGGCACCGACCCCGGTGGCGGTGATCGGGGTGATGAAATAGAAGCGTGCCAGCGCCTGGCCGGTGGTGTCCACCGTCACCTCATCGACGATGAGCGTGCCGTCGAGGACATACTTGTGGCGGCTGACCGAGGAGATCCTGCCGAGGGCGACGAGGTAGTTGCCGCCAGCAAGGTTTGCCTCCCAATAGCCGTTGCGCACCTCCCTGTCGGTGGGTCCGTTGGCGTTGGGGTTGTCCGGATCGGCATTGGTGCCGCCGTTGTTGTTCTGCGCAAATGCGTTGAAGGCAAGGAGGAGTGTCGCAATCAGGACGGCGGCTGGTTTTTTCATGATGGTGGGAACCTATGCGGGAAGCGGGCGCTTGGCCAGCTTCCAAAAATACTACGGAAAACTTAATCATTGCCAGTTCATCCCTTCGGTAGCATGCTATGCGCATGGTTCGTTACCGCCCTAACGTCGCGGCGCTGATGGTGAACGCGGATGGAAATCTCCTCATCTGCGAGCGCGCAGGTGTGCAAGGGGCGTGGCAATTCCCCCAAGGCGGTGTGGATGCTGGTGAAAGCATGGAGCAGGCGCTTTTCCGCGAGGTGCGCGAGGAAATCGGCATCGCCAGCAAACATTATGAGATCATAAGCCGCCGAGACGGCTACCGTTACCTCTACCCGCCGGATGTGCGTGTGAAAAAGATCAGGAAGCACGGCAACCACGGACAGGAGCAGACGTATTTCCTCTGCAAGCTCAAGCCATCCGCACCACCCGTCAACGTGAACCAGATCCCGCAGGAATTCGGCGCATACCGCTGGATCCAGCCGGATGAGTTCGATCTCGACTGGCTGCCCGCCTTCAAGCACGAGGTTTACCGGTGCGTGATGGCCGATTTCTTCGGGGTAGATCTCGACCCTGCGCAAAAAATCTGAGTTCTACGCGATTGCGTGATTCCCTTGTCGGGTTTTGCGGGTAGGATGAGGGCGTGTAAGGGATAGCACATAGCCCCCCAAAGGGCCCAAGGGCGCCGGAAATTCAAGGGATCCGGCGCCCTTGGTTTGTACTCCCAGTGCCTCCAGGGCCAGGAATCGAGAAAATGTTAGAATTTCATCCTTGATTGATTGATATTTTCAAAATATTAATTGACTTGCTCTTGGGAAATTTAATTTCGGTTAATTTCCTGAGCGTGACATTTCCATTTCCTGCAGACTGGTGCTGCGAGCCTATCTCCGGGGGGAAGTAGGCAACGCCAGCAGGCTGCGGGGATCTTTGGGGGGAATGTGCAAGTTCAGGGCGTGTTTGGGGTCAAATCCAAGCACGCCCGATTGCTTTCCGGGATCCGGGGCTCAGTCCCCCAGCGAATTTGGATACTCGCCGGCGGCGATGAGATCCGCGATTGCCTTGACCACATGATCCTTGTCCTCCGCGTAGGTCACTCCGAACCATGAGGAGCTTGTCGTGATCGCACGGCAGCTGGTCTTTCCCTTGCGGATGAGAGAGTCCACAACGGTGGGGATGTAGGATTCGCCGGTCATCCCGAAGTGTTTCCCGAGGAATTCCATGAACTCGCCTTCAAGATCTTGCACGAACTCGGCCGGGAAGAGCCAGAAATTCATCGAGGCGGGGGCTGATGCCGGGATTTCGCTGCGGACGCCATCCAGTCCCTCACCTGTCACCCTGCCATCGGCTTCCCTGCCGATCTTGACGAATTCCTCGACGCTCTCCAAGAGCCCCTCGGCGGAAACCCCGCAGATCCCGCGGTTCACCTGGCCGTGATCCGAGAGGGTGTTCTCCAGCGGATAGGCGATGAGCGCACAGGTGTCGGCGGAAATATCGGCCAGGAAACCGGCGGCGCGGGCATAGGCATCGCGGCCATAGAAATCATCCGCATTGATCACGGCGAAAGGGCCGTCGATGAGGTGCCGCGCCGCCCGCACCGCGTGGGTGGTGCCCCAAGGCTTGCTGCGCCCTTCGGGAGGTGTGAAGGGGGCTGGCAGGTCATCGAGTTTCTGGAAAGCGTAATCGACCCGGATCTTTCCGGCAAAGCGAGCGCCTATCCCTTCACGGAAGGCATCCGCGAAATCCTCGCGGATCACGAAGATCACGCGGTCGAAGCCTGCGCGGATCGCATCATACACCGAGTAGTCGAGGACGGTCTCCCCGTTGGGGCCCATGGGGTCGATCTGTTTGAGTCCGCCGTAGCGGCTTCCCATTCCGGCGGCGAGTACGATGAGCGAAGGCATGGCGGTTTCTATGGCAGGCAGCGCCGGATTGGCAAGGATATGCGGAAAGGCTCTCCGTACCGCTTCACGAAATCCGCATTCGCCCGGATGCGGAGGGGGGGCGCGGATCCGGGAATACGTAAGGCGGAGCCGACTAGCGGCTCCGCCTTACGCTGAGATTCCGGGACTGTGCCTGAGCAAGATGGGGGAAGAAACCGCGCTCCGGCAACATGCGTATGTTCGCATGTTCCAGAAATAGCGATATCACGGGATCGCGTAGTATCTGGGGGCGGCGCCGATTTTCACTCAAGCCCTTTTAGGATCTCCGCGCGCAGCTCTACGGCATCCACTTCGTCGGCATCCTGCCAGAGAATTTCCCCCTTTGTGGAGATGATGACGGTGAGTGGCAGGGCGCCGGTCCATTCCGGTGCGATGGCCTCGGCAAGCTTGTCCGGATTGCCGCCCGCCCAGATGTAGTTGTTGGATGTGCGGCCTTCCTTTTCCATGGAAGGCTTGGTGCGGTTCGACAGCGCGGCGTGGCGGGACTCGAGGAATTTCAGCACCTTGTCCCTATCTTCGGCCGGATCCATGGAGATGGAGATGAAATCGACATTGCGGTTCTGGAAGCGGCGGTAGGTGTCCACAAGCATGGGGAACTCGGCGACGCATGGGCCGCAGGTTGTGGACCAGAAATTGATCACGCGGACGTTGCCGGATTTGTTTTCGCGGAGAGCTTTGGCAAGGCTTTCGTCGAGGTCATCGAGGGTGACAGCCTTTTCCTCCCATGCCTTTTGGTCCTGCTCGACGCTGTTGCCCTTGAAGAGCCACTTTGTGGAGCATCCAAAGGAACGTGTCACCGGCTCGGCGATTTCCTTCCCAGCGAGGATGGAGTCGAAGGCATCGCGGATATAGGATTTCTCGACGGGGCCCTTGGAGCGTCCGGCATCGTCCATGCGGCCGGTGTAGCGGAGCTTGCGGTCTTGGTCGAAGACGAAGACATGGGGGGTGGATTGGGCGCCGCAGGCGGTGGCGAAGGCTTGCACCTCACCATCGTAGAGGTATGGGAAGGTCCAGCCGTGGCTGTCTGCGAAGGGTTTCATTTCCTCGAAGGAATCCCCGTAGGGGGAATATCCGAGCTCGTCGGGGCGGAGGCTGGCAGGGTTGTTGGAATTCACCGCGACGACGGCAACGCCCTTGTTCTTGTAGGCCTGGTGGATTTCCTCGGTGCGGACGGCGGCGGCCACGGAATCAGGGCAGTGGTTGCAGGTGAAAATGATGCAGAGGATCTTTGCGTCCGCATAATCCTTTTCCGTATGCCGCTTGCCATCGGTGCCGGGTAAGGCGAAGGGCGGCATGTCTGACCCTATGGGCAGGACTTTCGGGACTTCGGCGGCGAAACTTGCGGCGGCGGCAGCCGACATGATGGCTAGGATGGTGTTTTTCATGATGCCGCATACGATAGGCGGGTTTGCTTACTTACAAGGCTGAAAACAGGAAAACGCCGGTGGGTTTGGGGCGACTGCGCCCCGCAGGGAGATGAGGCCGGCGAGAAAACCGCCACAGAAGTCGCACAAGGCACATATCAGGATCCGCCGTTACGCAGCATGCCGGGAACTGGGATTCAGATCCCAGTTTCAGGCAGAGATCGTGAAACCGAATGCGGGACAGTTTGTGAATCTTGCGCGATCGGTGGCCAAATCCCCGCTGTTTCCGTCCCGCTGTTTCCGTCCCGCGGTTGATCCCACTGTTGTGCCTGATATCAGGAAACCATGATTTTCCGCAGATTTATCTCGCGCTGGCGGCCGAAATTGTTTAGGAAATGCGAAACATTTTCACGGTTATGCCAGCACCCACCGAATACACCCACCCGATCAATGTACGCACCAGCCAGCTCGACATGCCGAAGCGCGGGGGGCGCCAGGACGATTACGACGACAAGATCCGCAACGCCCAGCTGGAGCTGGAGCGCATCCAGCTGGAGCGCGAGGAGCTGGAGCGCAAAAAACGAGAGCTGGAAGAGCTGACCGCTAGGAAACGCGAGTTCCTCTCCCAGCAGGTGGAGCTGACCGAGAGGCTGACTTCGGCCATCACCCTGATCGATAGGGAGCTTGTCGCCCTGCGCGAGGAGACGAGCCAGCTGGAGCAGTGCCGCTCATGTTTTGCGGAGCACCTCGACAAGATCCAGAAGCACGATCCGGAGAAATGGACGCGGGACAATCTCCATGAGAAGCTGGACAAGGCGACGTTGGTCACCGACCAGGCCGCAGACGAATACGACCAGGCGGCGGCATACTTCGAGGGGAGCCGGGCAGGAGGAATTTTCGGGAGGTCGTCCAAGGGGGCGCGCCGCAAGGCCAAGGCGAAAGGCGGCGAATCTGAATTCCGCAGCCAGTTCGTAAGCGGGCTTGCGTTCAACCTTCCCATCATCGCGTTGGGTGCGCTCGCGCTCATCGCCTACCTCATCAAGTGAAGCCATGGCAAAACTGAAACAGGGAAATCTCTTTGAGGAGGATGCGGAGTTGCTGGCGTTGCGCGAAAGGGAAAGGAATCTCGAGCAAGCCCACAAGGATGTCGTACAGCTGCCGGCAAGGCTTGAACGGGAGAGGCGGGAGCGGGACTCGACCATGCCGCCGATGGCGGAGATCAGGGAGCGAGAGCAGATCAGGCAGTTCGAGAGAAGCCTGAGCCGCGGCCAGATCGAGAACACCCTGCGGGCGCAGAGGCAGAGTCTCGCCATGATGCTGCTCCTTGCCACGGCCACGGTGCTGATGCTTTTTTGGGCTTACCGCATCGCATTCAACTAGGGTTTCTCCCAGTTTTCGATGCGCTGCTCCGAGGAGCGCGGCTCAAGGTGAGTGATGACCCTTCCCTCGGGAGCGATGATTTCCGCAACCGCAGACTCGATGTCCGTGGCTTGCCTGTGCGCTTCGACCACGCTCATGCCATCCGGGAAAACCAGGTGGAATTCCACCCAATGGGCGCGTCCGGAATGGCGGTGCCTGAAATTATGGTATGCGAGATCGCGGGAACACGTTTCCCTATCGAGGACATCCCTTGCCTGTTGCTCGATGACGGGATCCGCCTCGTCGAGCAAGCCGCCAAGGCTGTCGCGAATGAGCCTGAGCCCGATGCGAAGTATATTCAGGGCGGCAATGACGGCACACACCGGATCCCACCAGACCCAAGCGGTGAGCTTGACCAGGGCCAATGCTGTGATGACGGCCAGGCTGGACCATACATCGGTGAGGACATGGATGCCGTTTGCGCGGATAAGCGAGGAACCGGATTTCCGCCCGATCCGCACCAGGGAGAGCCCGAGGGCGAGGTTCACTGCGGCGGCGGCCGAAGTGATCCAGAGGCCGATGCCGAGGTTCTGCAGGTTCACCCCATATACGAATTGCTTGCCCGCCTCATAGAGGATGAACACGGCGGCGGCGGAGATCATCGCCCCTTCGAAGCCGGATGATATGTAGGAAATCTTGTCGTGCCCGAAATGATGGGTGCCATCGGCTGGCTTATGCGAAAGACGCAGTGCCCAGGCTGCGAATGCCACCGCGAAGACATGCACAACGGACTCCACCGCATCCGAGTAGATGGCGGATGAGCCGGTGACGACCGACGCGAAGGTCTTGCCTGCCAGGAGTGCGAGCGCGCACGCCAGAGAGAGATTCATGAGCCATTTCTGCTGCAGGAATCCCGACACGCCCGGATCCTGCCCGCTGATTCGCAAAAGCCAATGCAAAAACCCATGCTGCCAAGTCCGCAGTGGCGGGGGTGCCCCGGACGGTGTATCAGTCGCGCCAATGAAAGAACTATTCCGCGAGCGGGATTTCACGAAGGTCGGGTATTTCCAGTCCGTCCTGGAGGCGGAGGGCATCGCCACCATCGTGAGGAACAAGCACCTCACCATGTCCGGCCTCACCGAGATCCCCATCCCGGAGTTTTTCCCCGCGCTGTGTGTCATCGACGAAGGGGATTATCCGCAGGCCATGGAAATCATCCGCAATCATATCACCCAGAATGCGGTGGGCGCGGATCTGGAAATACGGTGCCCGTCATGCGGCGAGACCAATCCGGGCAACTTCGACCTGTGCTGGTCTTGCGGCGCGGACATGGGTGGCGGCTTGCCTGGCGGGGATGCAGGCGCTATCTAGGGGCATGGATTTCACCACATGGGAGACGATGGATCCCCACATGCTTGTCGGCTTGCTGAATACGGAGCTCAGGAACCATGCGGAGTGCCTCGACGATCTGATCAAGACGCATGGCTTGCCCCGCGAGCGTCTCGTGCTGAAAATGGAGCTTGCGGGCTACGACTACCGAGAGGCGCAACGCCAGTTCCGGTAAAAAAAACGCCCGGCCCCAATCAAGGGAGCCGGACGCTGGAGTTGTTCGGTTATGAACTTGTGATTGCAGTGGATTACCAGCGTCCGCCATCGCGTCCGCCGCCGCGGTTTCCACCGCCGCCTTTGTAGCCTCCGCCACCACCACCGCCGCCACCGCCGCCACGGTTTCCACCGCCGCCGTAGCCGCCGCCACCACCGCCGCCGCCGTAGCCACCACCACCGCCGCCGCCGCTCGGGCGTGCTTCACGGGGTTCCGATGCGTTCACGCGGAGGGCGCGGCCGCTGTAATCTTGCCCGTTGAGCGCCTCGATGGCTGCATTGAGCTGGGATTGGTCGCCCAGGGTCACGAAGGCGAATCCCTTGGATTGCCCGGTGTCACGGTCGGTGATGATCTTGACCCGTTCGACGGGGCCGTATGCGGCGAAGAGGTCGGAAACTTCTCCTTCAGTTGCTGTGTAGGGCAGATTGCCCACATAAATGTCCATTTGTTCAGATTTGACGCCAGTTTTCTTTAAGCAATTCCCCCGATCCTGGCGTCACGGATCAAACAAAGAGCGAGCAAACCCATATTTGGTTCGATCAAACCCCGATCAGTGATCCGAATCGGTTGCTTAGCAAGGATAAAATTTTCGTAATTGCACATTTTCAGTGGCGCTTTGATTTTCGATGGCTTCGGCAATGATTTCATGGCCTGTGGGGTAAATTTTTAGTTAATTAACCTTGATAATTTTAAAAAGTTCTGCATTCTCGTCCCAGTGATCAGCAGTCCCTTGCTCATTTTCAGACGGCAGTCAGCCTGCATGTTGGCTGCCTGTGCGCTCGCAGCGATTTCCTGCGGGGAGGGGCTATTGGCGTCGGAGGTCATGTCGAATCCGATCGGCAAGGTGGCGAGGCTTTTCAATCCCAAGCTGGTCAAGATGGAGGATAGGGTGGAATTCCTCAACCGACAGCTCATATCGCTCGCCGCGCACGAGGAAAAAAACCTCAGGTACGGTGTCGGTTGCAGGGGGGCGCGCAAGGATCCGACGGATGCGCCGCCCTCGCTAACGGTTGATTTGGGAAGGGATTTCCCCATCGACACGCTCTTCCTGATCCCGCTCCAGTCAGGTGAGGGTGGGAGTATATTCCCGAAAGCGTTCAAGATCGAGCTCTCATCGGACGCGGGTTTTTCCGAGCACCGTGTGCTTTACGATACAGGGCGGAACATTTTCCCCGACACAGGTGGCAAGCCGGTGAAATTTTCCGGCCAGGGTGCTGTGGCTAGGTATGTGAGGATCACAGTCTGGCAGGGGAGCCTCCGTGGGAGGAGCGAGGTTTTCGGACTTTCTGAGCTTGTTGTGATTTCCGGGGGCTTTCCGGTTTCCTTCGGCTGCGAGGTTTCCGATGTTGGGGGGCTGCGGGTTGAGAACATGTGGTATCCCGAGGCTCTCACGGATGGGAGGATGCCACTGGGTTCGTGGGAAGGTGGCAATTGGGCCGACGGGATGGTCGCGCCGGAAAGCTTCGAGGTCCACGGTGTAGGGCAGGCGATCTCATGGGGCTCCGATTTCGGAAAAACCGAAAAACTTGATCTCCTGATCCTATTCCCCATGGAAATCCACGGAATGCTTGAGGCCAGCGTCATACCGGAAAAACTCGAGGTGCGGGTGCTCGCTGAGGATGAGGTGGGGTTCACATCCGTCCGCACCTGGGAGGCGCCCTTCAAGGGGGGGCCACAGGATGTGCCGTTTGTCTTGGATCTCGGCGGCGTTTCCGCAAAAGCCATTCAGATCAACGGTTTGGAGGCAAGCATGGTCGGCCAAGTGCCGATGTTCGGGCTTTCCGAAATCCAGGTCTGGGCAGACGGGATAAACATCGTAAAAGGCCGCAAGGTCACGCGCAGCTTCGCTGGCGACACCGCAGATGTGGATTACCTAACGGACGGCTTCGCCAGCGCGCGCGAGATCATCCCCGTGGGATCCTGGCTCACCCAGCTCCATGACAGGTGGAGGCTGGAAAGGGAAATCGAGGCGCTGCGACCGATGCAGGCGCAGATGGCTTCCGAGAGCGAGCTCAACGCAACCTGGGGCTCCGCGATGATGCTCGGTTTGACCTTCTTGATCCCCGTTTTCATCGTCGAGCGCAGGCGGCTCATCTCCAGGAACCAGATCGACGAGCTGCGCAAGCGCATCGCCTCCGACCTGCAC
The DNA here is from genome assembly GCA_017798145.1 of Akkermansiaceae bacterium. Lineage (NCBI taxonomy): Bacteria > Pseudomonadati > Verrucomicrobiota > Verrucomicrobiia > Verrucomicrobiales > Akkermansiaceae > Akkermansiaceae bacterium. Next base: position 4,356,423 of record CP059069.1, read on the forward strand.
GATGACATAGGCAGCAATCTCGGCAGCATCTCGCTCATAGCCCGCACGGCCAGGAAAGACCTCGTCAGGCAGCACGGGCCGGAAGGGGTGAGCCAGGATCTGGGGGAGGTGGAGAGCATTGCCAGGGAGAGCTCGCTCGCCATGAGGGACATCGTCTGGCTGCTGGAGAGGAAACAGGACTCCATCGGGGATCTCGTCCACCGAATGCGAGAGACGGCTACCCGGCTGCTCCGCGAGGTGGACTACAGCATCGAGTGCGATTCGGGCAAAGCCGCCGCGAAGCTCTCTCTGGATGCCAAGCGACATCTCTTCCTATTCTACAAGGAGGCTGTCCACAACATACTCAAGCACTCCGGCGCGACCAGCGTCTCGATCCGGCTCTGGGACGAGGGCGACAAGCTGGCTCTGGAAGTGATCGACAACGGCAAAGGGCTTCCGAAAGTGGTCGTGGACGGAAAGGAAGTCACAAAGACGGTAAGGAAGCTGGACGAAAGGGCGCGGGTGTTGGAAGGTGATCTTGTCATGCAAACCGAACCCGGCAAGGGAACCAGGATCCTCCTGATGGTGAAACGATCCCTACTCATTGCCGCACCCAACCTGAAATGAGCGAAAAAAAGAAAATCTCCAAGATCTGGATTCTCGAGGATCACCAGGTTTTCGCAAAGCAGATCCGCCGCCTCATCGATGGCGAGGACGATCTTGAATGTCCCTACCATTTCTCGACTCCCGATGAGTTTTTCGAGAAGCTGGAATATACCTCCGAATACCCGGATGTGCTCCTGCTCGATCTCGGGCTGCCCAGGATGGACGGCCTTGAGGTGCTTGTTAAGGTCAGAAAGAAATTTCCCGATCTCAAGGTGCTCATCCTATCTGCTTTCGACGACCGCGAGCGGGTCTACAGGGCGATCTGCAACGGAGCCTCCGGCTATCTCCTCAAGACCGCGGATCCCGATGAGATCCTAAGCGGCCTCCATGATGTCATCCACGGCGCGGCCGCCCTGAGCAGCGCGATCGCCACCATGATCCTCAACGGTTTCTCCAAGCACGGCCCGGTCGAGGAGGTGGAGGCGCTGACAAGCCGCGAGGAGGATGTCCTCAAGTCGCTCGTGAAAGGATACTCCAAGAAGGAGATAGCCGAAGACCTGTCCATCTCCGCCCACACGGTCGACATGCACTTGCGCTCCATCTACCGGAAGCTGCATGTCCGCACCCAGACGGAAGCGGTCTCCAAGGCGCTTCGGCAAGGGATCGTTTGATTGCCGCCGGATTTTGGAACGGGCTCGATGCTTCCGCCACTGCGGGCGGCGGACGGAATCCCGCCGGTGAGCAGGCTTGACCGCCAGGGAGGGAAAACCTACCACAGGGAATGCAGCCGATTTATGAGGGGAAAGCGAAGCGACTTTGGGAAACGGAAGACCCCGCGACGCTTAGGATGGAGTTCAAGAATGATGCCACCGCATTCAACGGCGAGAAAAAGGCCAGCTTCGAGAACAAGGGGCGGCTGAACAACGCGATCAGCACCCTGATTTACCAATACCTGGAGAAAGCCGGCATCCCCACCCACTTCGTCCGCCAGATCGACGAGACGAACGTGGAGGTCAGGAAAGTCACGATCCTGATGGTCGAGGTGATCGTCCGCAATGTCTCGGCGGGCAGCTACTGCAAGCGCTCCGGATTGGAAGAGGGCAAGCCCTTTTCCCAGCCCGTCATCGAATTCTCCTACAAGAGCGACGAACTCGGGGATCCCCTCATCAACGACGACTACATCCGCGAGATGGGTCTGGCGACCGCGGAAGACATGGCTTTCCTCCGCGAGTCCGCGCTGAAGGTGAACACCATCCTCTCCGGGTTCTTCGCCGAGGTCGGGCTGAAGCTGGTGGACTTCAAGCTGGAGTTCGGTAGGCTCGCCTCCGATCCGTCGAAGATCGTCCTCGCCGATGAGATCAGTCCGGACGGTTGCCGCCTGTGGGATCTCAAGACCGGTGAGAAAATGGACAAGGATCGCTTCCGCCGCGATCTCGGCAATGTCATGGAAGCCTACGAGGAGGTTCTCAAGCGCCTCAAGGCGCGTCTCGAAACCAACTGACCCAAGGATATGAAACTAACAGCCACCCTCGCCGCCTTCCTTCTCGCCGCCTGTTCCGCTCCGACAGAGCCGCTGGTCGTGAAACAGTTCACACTCCGCGACCAGGACACTCTCAAGGAGAACGATCCGATGGTGCGCAACGAGAAGCTCCGCCGCCTCTACGGGGCGGTCAGCCTTGAGGAGCGCAAGGGCAGGCTCGGCCAATACTACACCGTAATCTGGAGCGATACACCTACAGGGACGACCAGAAAAACCGGGCGCGAGATCCGTTTCCAATACCAACAGGGCGGCAGCAAGGTGAAGACGATGACCAGATCCCTTGAACCCGGCGCTTCCTCCGGCAAGGAGGAATTCGCCATCATCGGCGACGACTATTTCCAGAACGGTCGCGTGCTCACATGGAAGATCGATTTGCTCCACGGCGGCGCACCCATCGCCTCGAAGCAATCCTACCTCTGGGAATGACTTCCTGAATTCAACTTCCAAGGAATGGGAAGTCGTCGATCCTGCACCCTTGATTGAAAGCTGAATTTTGAAAATTGAAGTCTTGAACACCGGCACCGAGCTTCTGCTCGGCAACACCCTCAACACCCACGGCGGCTGGTTCGGCCGGCAGCTCTTCACCATGGGTCTGCGCATCGCCCGGCAGGCGACCGTCCCCGATGGCGATGCGATCCGCGAGGCTTTCGCGGAAATGGTTGTCCGCGCCGATGTCATCCTGATCACCGGCGGTCTCGGTCCGACGAGCGATGACCTGACGCGCGAGGTCGTGGCGGAAACGCTTGGACTGGAGCTGCACCTCGACGGGCAGGCCTTGAGCGCCCTGGAGTCGTTCTTCGCACTGCGCGGCAAAACCATGGCACCCGCGAACCTGCGGCAGGCGATGGTTCCCACCGGAGCCGATGTCCTGCCGAACCCGAACGGAACAGCCCCCGGCCTCTACATCCCGCCGCGAATCAACAAGCTTTCCAACTGCGCCGTCTTCCTCCTCCCCGGCCCGCCGCGCGAGCTTTACCCGATGTTCCATGAGGAGGTCGCCCCGCGGCTGCGTGCCCTCTCGGGGGTGGCGGATGTGGCCACCGTTTCCGAACTCAAATTCACCGGCATCGGCGAGAGCGATTTCCACCACGGCATCGATGACCAGCTTGCGGCCATTCCCGGCCTGGAATACGGCTACTGCGCGCGCATGGGTGAGGTCGATCTGCGCCTGATCGGGAACGGCGAAAGCATCCTTTCCGCCCGCGATCTGGTGATGGGGAAATTCTCACAATTCCTCATCAGCGACGATGGCTCTTCCCTGGAGTCCACCGTCATCCGCCTGCTGCGGGAAAAGGGCATGACCCTGGCCACCGCCGAGAGCTGCACCGGCGGACTGATCGCCAACCGCCTCACGAATGTCCCAGGGGCTTCGGAAGCATTCACCCACGGCTGGGTCACCTATGCGGACGCGGCCAAGACCGGCCAGCTCCATGTCCCTGCGGAAACGATAGCAGCCCACGGAGCTGTCTCCGAGGAAACCGCCCGCGCCATGGCGGAAGGTGCGCTGGCGGAAAGCAAGGCCGATCTCGCCGTCTCCGTCACCGGCATCGCCGGCCCCTCGGGTGGGACGGAAGACAAGCCGGTCGGCACGGCATGGATCGGCCTTGCCGCCAGGGGCGGGGAGACGGCGGCCGTGAAAGTCTATCACCCCCGCAACCGCAAGGACTTCAAGCAATCCGTCTCGCAATCAGCCCTCGATCTGGTGCGGCGCAAGCTGCTCTAGCCCTGCCCGCCCTGCGGCGGTTGAGTCTTGGCGGTTTTGAGCCGCTCGCGGAATGCGGGATCGATGTTGGGCTGGGGAATGTCTTTTCCCAGGATGGCCTGCCCGAGATCGCCGAACACGCAGTTTATGACGAGGAAGGCGATGCTGCCCATCGCGAGTATGAAGGCCGTCCAGAGGCAGCGGTTTGCGATTTCCCTTCCGATGGCACCCCATGACTGGAGTATTCCGGCCAAGGTCGCTGCCGCGGTGCAGGCGGTGAGTATCCAGAATACCAATGCCTTCACGGCGGAATGCGGGAGGTAGCCTCTTATGCCCATGGTCGTGGAAGGTTGTCGTTTTGGTGGGCGGATATGGAGTTGCCTAGGGTGTGAGAGCCGCGTTGACGAGGATCTCCAGCTTCACGATATCGGCCGCGAAGCCGCGTATGCCTTGGGCGGTTTTCTCGGTTGCCATGGCGTCGTCGTTGAACATCAGGCGGAAGGATTTCTCATCGAGCGAGATTTTCTCCACCGGATCGGCGGCGGCGATTTCCGGGGTGAGCTTGGCCTCGATGGATTCCCCGGAGGCGGCGAGCTCGGCGAGGAGCTTGGGCGCGATGGTGAGCAGGTCGCAACCGGCGAGGGAGGTGATCTCGCCCTTGTTTCGGAAGGAGGCGCCCATGACCTCGGTCTTGTATCCGAACTTCTTGTAGTAGTTGTAGATCGCCTTCACCGAGATCACTCCGGGATCCTTGTCCCCTTCGAAATCGGGCGTGCCCTCAGTGTTCGCCTTGTGCCAATCGAGGATGCGGCCGACGAAGGGGGAGATGAGCTGGACCTTGGCCTCTGCGCAGGCGACCGCCTGGGCGAAGGAGAAGAGCAGGGTGAGGTTGCAATGGATGCCGTCCTTTTCGAGGGCTTCGGCGGCCTTGATGCCTTCCCACGTGGAGGCGATCTTGATGAGCACGCGATCCCGGGGGATGCCTTCCTTCTCGTAAGCGGCGATGAGCTCGCGTGCCTTGGCAACGGTGCCAGCCGTGTCGAAGGAGAGGCGGGCATCAACCTCGGTGGAAACGCGGCCCGGCACGATCTTGAGGATTTCCAGGCCGAAGAGGATCAGGATGCGGTCGAGGACGGCATCGGTGAGCGCCTGGCCGGAGAGGCCGCCGCCCTTGAACTCGGCGATGGCGCGGTCGATGAGAGGGCGGTATTCGGGTTTCCCTGCGGCCTGGAGGATGAGGGAGGGGTTTGTGGTCGCGTCCTGGGGCATGAATTCCTTCATGGCCTCGAAATCGCCTGTGTCGGCGACGACCGTGGTGAGCTTCTTGAGTTGGTCGAGTTGGTTCATTTCGTGGAAACGGTAGCAGCCGCCTGATCTGTGTGAACGCTAATCATGTGATTTTTTTCTGAAAAGCGTGAGTGGGAGTGCTGGGACGGAAGTGTGGGAAGGGGTGTTCCAATGGTTCTTCACTCTCCGGGTGCCACGTTGAATCGGTAGCGGCCGCCGCCGAGCTTCAGGCTGTGTTTGGTGGAGTCGCCGCGTGTTTGGAGGATTTCCGGATGTTCGGAAAGGGGCTTGCCGCCTTCCGTGATGACATCGCCGGGCAGGGCGGGGAGCTCGACGCTGGCGGTCGCGCCGTGTGGGATGGTGATTTCGAACTCGCGGGTCTCACCTTTGATATGCCAGTTTGATACAATCTTGCCACGTACGGTATCGTGGGAGGATTTCACCCAATACAGGCCGCCTACGGTCTGCGGGCGGATGAGGATGCGGTCGAAGGCGACGGCGTCCTCCGCGCATTCGATGCCGCCGAGCCAGTTGAAGAACCACGCGGAGATCGAGCCGAACATGGGATGGTTATGGGATTTCACGTCGGCACCGCCTTCCCAGTCTTCCCAAAGTGTGGTGGCGCCGTTTTTCAGCATCCACTTCCATGAGGGGAAGGAGTCGCGGTCGGCCAGGGCGTAGGCAAGGTCGCTGCGGCCGTTCTTGGAAAGCTCGTCGAGCAGGATCTGGGTGCCGAAGATACCGGTGGTGAGGCGCGGGGAATCCTCGGGGGCTGTCAGGTTGCGGACAAGCTCACCGAATACCGCCTTGCGATCCGCCGCGCCGGCCGCGCCGTAGCCGAGCGCAAAGGTCTGTGCGGATTGGGTGGCGACGCCGACCCTGCCGCTCTCCTTGTCGAGGAAAGCCTTGGACCAGGCGGTGGCGGACTCTTCCGCGATGGCTTCGTAGCGGGTTGCGTCATCGATTTTCCCGATGAGGCGGGCCAGGCGCGCGACCCTGCGGGCGGCATCGATGAACATTGCTGTGAGGAACTCCGGTCCCTTCCCCTGTTCCAGGGATTCGTGATCGCCGAGGCCGTTGGTGACGAGGCCTTCCTTGCGGCTTGCTGCCACGCCATCGAGCCATTTCATCGCGACTGGAACCTGCTCATCGAGCAATGCCCGTGCGCCGTAGTGCTGGTGGAGCTGTTCTAACAGGAGCGGATGGGCCATGGCCCAGCCGACGCCGCAGTAGTCAATGCCGACGAAGGGCGCGGTGTCGGTCAGGCGGCCGTCGGGGCGGGCGGCATCGGCCCAGTCGCGGACGGTCTTCGAGTAGAAGCCGGACATGTCGAAATTCATCATGAACGTCTCGCTGGTGGCGACGATGTCACCTCCGTATCCGAAGCGCTCGCGGTGCGGGCAGTCGGACTGGACGGTGACAACATTGTTCAGGAAGGTGCGGCGACAGATTTCCTGTATGCGGTTGAGGTCTTCGTTTGAGCAGGAGAAACTGCCGGCATCGGGCAGGTCGGTGTGGAATGGAAGGGCACTGAAATCCTTGGTGGAAGGAGTGGTGGGCAATCCGCTGATCTCCATGTAGCGGAAGGCGTGGAAGGTGAAGCGTGGGACAAAGGTTTCCTCTCCACCGCCCTTGGCGATGTAAACGTCCTGCTGCCACGCAAATTCCGGCGCACCCGGGCCACCCTTGGATTCCTGGGTGCCTTTTTTGAAGCCTTTGATCTGTCCCGCGATGCTGGTGAGTGGGTTGAGGGTGCCGTCCTCGTTGAGGAGCTCGCCGTAGCGGAAGGTGATCCGGGTGCCGGCCGGGGCATTGATTCTGATTCCGGGAACTGCCGTAAGGTTCAGCCCGAAGTCCACGATGTGAACCCCGGGCTTGGGTGAGGTGATGGTCTGTGCCGGATAGCCCCCTTTGTGCCTCACGGGTGGCATTTGGAGCGGCTGGAGAGGTTCGAGCGTAGAGTCGCCGCTGACCTTGGCCTTGCTCCATTTGCTGTCGTCGAAGCCGGGTTTGTCCCAGCCAGTGGGTTCAAGCCTGGCATCGCGTTCCTCACCGATGAAGATGCTGTTGCGGATGGTCGGCCCCTGCGCGGTGGTCCAGCCATCACCGGTGGTGATGGTGGTGGAGGTGCCATCCGGGTGATCCACCACAAGGAGCGCGATGGCACGGGGGCGGCCGACGGGTAGGGAGCCCCGGATGTTGCGGTGACCCCACATGCGGAGGGGCAGGGGATTGTACCAACCGTTGCCTAGCCGTATGCCGAGGCAGTGCTTGCCTTCCTTGATGCGGTCGGTGACGTCGTGGCTGCTGAAGAGGATGCGCTTGTCGAAGTTTGTCCACGGGGGATTGAATGCGTAATTGTCCAGGACTTGGCCGTTGATGCTGGCCATGCCAAGGCCGAGTCCGGCAAAGTGCAGGCGTGCGCGGGTGACTGGTTTCGGTATCTCGAACTCCCGTCGCATGAGCGGGGCTGGGTCTGGCTTGTAGAAATCCGCGTCCTCCGTCGGGTTTTCTCGGCCGTCATCGATCCACTGCGCACCCTGCCAGTCGGCGGGCGTTGCGGGGGCGACTTCCCAGATGGCCGGTTCGCTCCACGGGGATGGTTCCTGCCCTTTCCCCCACCAGCGCACCTTCCAATGGCATGAGGCTCCGGCTGCGAGCGCTTTTCCACCGTATTCCAGCCCCGGCGCCCGGCCTGCGGGCGTTTTCCCGGAGTCCCAGAGATCCGCTTTTCCCTCCTCGAGCAGAGCCGGACTGCTCGCAACGAGCACTTGCCATGCGCTTGCGGTGACATTGCGTTCCTCGGAAACGATCTTCCAAGTGAGCATCGGTTTCGCCGAGCCTCCGAGCGGGTGACCCTCATCGCGTTTGATGAAACCGCGTTTGCTTATCACCGGTTTCTGCGAGTCGCAGAAAGGAGGAGTCATCCCGTCGCTGCGGAGATCCAGGGGTTGCGTCAGGGGTGGGTTCTTTGTTTCCGCGTGCATCGTGGCGATGGTGGAGCTGAGGAGTGAGAGGACGGTGAGGATTTTCATGGGAACCAAGGAAGGATGTGATCCCTGCCGAAAAGTGCGATACGAAATTTCCCGTGGATTTGAATCTGGCCGTGTGCGCCGACCGAACCGGATCAGATCGGTCAGTGAGGGCGGATCGGGTGGGTCAGGGGCGCTTTGGAGATTCTTATTTCTGAACGGATGAGGTATGGTGCGGCTTCCCTACCGTCTCGAATCACGATTTCTGAGAATGCGACAAGTGGAGCGAAGGCTTGGCCGCTCATCGCGCTGGGCTCGAACGCGCCGAGCAGTTCTTCACACCGTACCGGCCTGATCCTCACACGCCCCATCAAAGCCGCCTTCGCAGGCGAACCGCTGGATTTCGCACCTGAACAGTCACGCAGGGGAATGTTACTTAGCGGGTGATGCCCCATATACGATCCCAACACAACCGCTTGAAGCTAAGATCCCGAGCGATTTCCCCTTGGTGGCTTAAAATCAAGAATTGCGCCTTTTTGCGCATTTTACGGAATGCGGATTCCGACGCACATGTTAGGGTTTTGTTGTTTCCAACCAAACAACATCATGAACGACCGCCGTAATTTCCTCCGCAAACTCGCTGTCTCCACCGCCATCCCCGCGCTGCTCTGTGGTCGGGCGTTCGGCCAAGAGCCACCACCTCCCGTTAAGCTCGAGGAGACCGATCCCGTTGCGGTGGCTCTAGGCTACAGGGAGGACACCACCAAGGTGGATCAGACAAAATACCCGATGCACAAGCCCGAACAAAGGTGTGACAACTGTGCGCTCTACACGGGCAAGGCCGGTGAAGCGACCGGGCCATGCGGTGCCTTCGGAGGCAAGCTCGTCACCGCCGCCGGTTGGTGCCAGGTCTGGGCGAAAAAGCCTGAGCCGGTTAAGCCATAACCGGGACTGCGGCACAGCCCGCTTTCAGCCTCCATCCGTCCAGGGGCGGATGGAGTGTTAGCCGATCTTCGGTGGTATTGCTTGTTGCAAGAGGCCAATGCGTCCAAGCGCCTTTACCTTCCAGCCTAGGGGTGCTAGTTGTTTCCAAACGAACAACCGACCACTGGAAAATGAAAATCTGCCACACCGCATCCCTAGCCCTGGCCGCAAGCTTGCTCGCAGCCACTTCTGCGTACTCCGAGTCAAAGCCCGTCAAGGTTTACATCATGGCGGGGCAATCCAACATGGTCGGGATCGGGCAGGTGAACGGTGGCGGGACGCGCTGGGGCGGTGAGTTCACCGATCCTGTGCTTTCCGTTTACGAAGGGGAGTATGACCCAGCGGCGGATTACGATGCGCTTAAGGCGGTGAGCACCCTGAAGCTGGAAAGCTTCGGCGGCACTTCGCCCACTCCGTATCCAGGTGGCGGGGTGCAGGTTGTGCGCGGGGAAGTGGCGATGCCTGAGACGGGCGTATATGAGTTCCGCCCCGGCTACGGTGCTTCTGCGGACAATATCATGATGGTCGATGGCAAGGAGGTTTACCGCAAGGAGGCGGGGAAGAATCCGGTGCATGTCCAGATGAAGCTGGAGGCGGGCAAGAAGCTGCCGTTCAAGATCACTTACCTGAACAAGGACGCCGGGGGTCTGGGCTGGTATGCGCGGGTGGATATCCCAGGCACGCTCTCAACCGTCGTGAAGCAGGACGGCAAGTTCCCCCATCTCATCGATGAGGATGGCAATTGGAAATCCCGCGACGATGTCTATTACAAGGGCGTGGTGACAGCCACCGCCGACAAGTGGCTGGCACCCGGCTGCGGCGCGGGGGAAAATAACATCGGCCCGGAGCTTGGGTTTGGAAACATCATCGGGGATTACCATGAGGAGCCGGTTTTGTTGCTCAAAGCCTCACAGGGGAATAGGTCGCTGGCATGGGATTTCCTGCCGCCGGGCAGCGAGCGCTTCGAGATCGGGGATACGGTCTATGCGGGTTACAAGGATACGCCGGACTCTTGGAAAAAGGGCACGGAGCCGGTGCCGGTGGACTGGTATGCGGGCAAGCAATACGACGATTGCTTCCAGGCGGCGCATGAGGTTTTGAAAAATTTCGATGGCAAGTTTCCGGATTGGAAGGAGCGCGGGTATGAGATCGCCGGGTTCGTCTGGTGGCAAGGGCACAAGGATCAGGGCAGCGCGGTTCATGCGGAACGCTATGAGCAGAATCTTGTCCGCCTGATCAAATCGCTGCGCGAGGAATTCAAGGCACCGGATGCGCCTTTCGTGGTCGGCACCATCGGCTTCGGCGGATGGGAGATGGCGGGAAATGCGGTGACGGTGGCCAACGCGCAACTCGCGGTGAGTGGGGAGAAGGGGAAATACCCGGAGTTCAAGGGCAACGTGAAATCGGTGGAGACCCGCGATTTCTGGAGGCCTGCGGATCAATCACCAAAGGATCAGGATTTCCATTACAACCAGAATGCCGAGACCTACATGCTCGTCGGCGAGGCGCTCGGGAAGGGGATGCTTGAGCTTCTGGAAAAGAAGTGACCTTTGCCTGTCGCACCGCTCGGGGTTTCCGGCCATCCGCCAGGCCATGTGGGCGGGGCTGCGGTTTTTCTGCGGGAACTTGGCTTGACCGCGCAGGGCGGACTTCCAAGCATTCCCGCATGTCGAAATATGCAGGGGAGGAAGTCTTGGTGGTGAAACGCGGTTTGCTGGAGGGGCTGGGGATGTTCGAGGGCTTGCGAACGGAGCGGGTGGATGATGCGGTGGAGGCATTGCTGGATGCAGAGAACCATTTTTTCATGGATAGGGCGGCGGCGGAGGAAGATCCGGGTCACAAGCAGCTGATCCCTTATTGTATCTTCAGGTGTGGCGACAGGGTGCTATACTACACCCGCGGGAAATCCGGGGGGGAGAGCCGCCTGCATGCAAAGATTTCTGTCGGGGTCGGCGGGCACATTAATCCGGTGGACATGGGCGAGGGCAGGCAGGGAGCGGCCGCGTATTATGCGGCGGTGCAGCGGGAGATCGACGAGGAGCTGGATATCGCCTGCGATTACAGCATGAGCGTCGTCGGGCTGCTCAACGATGATTCCAATCCCGTCGGCCAGGTGCATCTGGGGGTTGTCCATCTGGTGGAGCTGGAGGGCGAGGAGGTTTTTTCCCGGGAGGAGGCTCTGGCAAACCTTTCCTGGGCGAGTGTATCCGAGTTGAACGGGGAGCTTGCCGATAGGCTGGAAACCTGGAGCGCGTTCTGCGTCGACTGGCTGGCGGCGCAAGCCACCGAAAAAAGGTGAGGCCGGCCTTGGTGGGGGAATCGCACCTTTGGCAAAGGGAAGGTGGTTGATGGGCTGGCTCTTTGGGATAGGCTGCTGTCGATGAGCAGGGTTCTTGTGATTGGTGCGGGGTATCTCGGAGAGGAGATATTGAGGATTTTCCGGGAGGAAGGATGGGATGCGCAGGGCGTTTCGCTGGGCGGGGGGGATGGATTGTTGGCTTGTGATGTGGGGGATGCGGATTGCGTTCGGAGGCTTCCGGATGCGGATGCGGTGGTTCATTGCGCTTCGTCTGGCCGGGGTGGTGAAGATGCGTATCGCAGGGTGTATCTGCAGGGCTGCCGGAATCTGGTGGCACGCTTTCCGGGGGCGGATATCCTTTTTACTTCCAGCAGCTCGGTGTATGCGCAGGTGGGCGGGCAGCTTGTGACAGAGGAATCCGAGACGGTGCCGGACCGGGAAACAGGAAGACTCCTGCTGGAGGCGGAGCGCGTGATCCTGGATGCAGGGGGCATCGTGGCGCGATTGGCCGGGATCTATGGGCCGGGGAGAAGCGTGTTGCTGCGGAAATTTCTCGAAGAGGAGGCGGTGATCGAGGATGACGGCGGGCGTTTCCTGAACCAAATCCACCGGGACGATGCGGCGAGGGCGGTCGTGGATCTCCTGACGATGGGGAATTTCCCGGCGGGGCAGATTTTCAATGTCAGCGATTCGGAGAGCCTGACGCAGCTGGAGGTCTATCAGGGCCTGGCACGGATTTTCGGGAGGGATCTGCCGCCCAGCGGGCCGAGGGATCTGAACCGGAAGCGTGGGTGGACGAACAAGAGGGTTTCCAATGCGAAGCTGAGAGCGGAGACAGGTTGGAAGCCGCAATATCCGTGTTTTCTGGATGCCGTGGGAGGCTTATGAGCGTAAGAAGGCGGTCGCAGACGCAGCTGTCCCTCACAAGCTGCCCGACCATGTCCAGAGGTTTTGGTCGAAATACTTATGCGCGGAGTTGATGAGGCGAGCTGGGTCGGCGTTGGGGCGTAGGATGGCGAATACGGTGGAGCCCGAGCCGGACATGAGGGCGGCTCTCGTGTCGCGGCGTTGGAGCAGCCAATCCTTGAGTTCCGCGAGGTAGCGGTGTTTTCGGAAGACGGGTTTTTCCAGGTCGTTGATGAGGGTGAGTTCGCCGAGATGCTGTTCACCGTAGCGGATGCCGGGGAGGGGCTCTGCATCGAGGCAGTTGCGGTAGGAATCAGGGGTTGGGACGGAGAACATCGGCTTGAATAGGACGATGGGGAGCGGCGGTGGGTTCTTGGCTGCGGTGATGATTTCCCCGCGTCCGGTGCAGCGGGCGGTTCCGGCGTATAGGAAAAACGGGATGTCGGAGCCGAGGGCGGCAGCGATGTTGTGGAGGGTTTCCGGCGGGAGGGGTTTGTCGAGTTGTCCGTTAAGTGCCAAAAGGGTGGTGGCGGCGTTGGAAGAGCCACCGCCAAGGCCGGCTCCGTGGGGGATGCGTTTTTCCAGATGGATGTGGTAGGGAAGGGATTCCCGGGATTCGGCTGCAAGTGCTTCGGCGGCTTTGACGATGAGGTTGCCGCTGTCGGTGGGGAGCGATAGATCGTCGCAGGTGAAGGAGAAGGATCTCGCCGGGGTTATGGTGATCCCGTCCGCGAGTCCCGGAAGCTTGGCCATGAGGGTGTCGATCTCGTGGAAGCCGTCGGGCCGCTTGCCGAGGATGCGGAGGGAGAGGTTGATCTTTGCCGGTGAGAGCATGGGGAAAGTGCCGAATGATTTGAGGGATGGATTTGAATTTCAATTTGTCCCTCCATCTCCCTGCGGTCGGTTGTGATCAGCGGAAAAGGTTGATAACGAGAGGAGGGCGAGCATGCGGCCGGTTTGGCCTTTTTCGATCCGGTAGGAGTAGTGGCGTGTGAGGTCGGAGGCGGTGTTTTCGCAGGAGTCGTGGTAGTTGCGGATGCCCAGTCCGCGTGCCTGGGCGGCGATGGTGGAGGCGATGTCCACTTCGTAATCGGGTGGGCGGATGCAGGGGGAGAGGGCGCAGATGAGGTCGGCGGGGTCGGTGCCGAAAGTGGCTTCCATTTTGCCGACTGCCGCGGCGAGGATGTTGCCTTCGGTGCCTTTTTTCCCGGAATGGAGGAGGGCGATGGAGCGTGTGACGGGATCGGCGAGGTAGATGGCAGCGCAATCGGCGACGTATATGGCCAGGAGTTGGCCTGGGAGATTGGTGATCAGCCCGTCCACGAGGGGGTGGGTGATGGGAGCCGTTCCCGAAGGAGAATCGATCAGGGCGACTCGATTTCCGTGGATCTGCTCGGCGTGGTGGCGGGTGAGGGTTTCGGGAAACCTTTCCGCGATGATCGTGTCATGGTGTGGGGCGAGGTTGCGCAGCGCGAAGTCTCGGTCGCCCAGGACATCGACCTCGGAAAGGCGGGGTATCCAGTCTGCGCGGAATCCGGGGATGCTGGAGATGGGATTTAGAAACAAGAACGCCTCCGTCACGGGGTGAACCGTAACGGAGGCGCTTGGTAATCGCCAAGCTGGATTATTCAGGGGGGAGACAGAGTCTTAGGCAATCGCGCGGTTTTTGAGCGCACGGTTGGTGTGTTCCACTGTTTCGGCCTCTTCTTCATCCATGCCTGCCAGTATGTTGGCCAGATCCGTCGCGATCTCCTTGCGCATCTTGGAAACAAGGTCGATTCCCTTTGATGTGATGCGCACCATGATCTTACGGCGGTCTTCGGCTGCATGAACTCTCTCAACGTAGGACAGTTTCTCCAACCGATCCACGAGGCCGGTGGCGGCTGCCGTGGAATGTCCCATTTTTTTCGCGATGTCGGACATGGTCAGATAGTCTTCGCTGGAAAGATAGGTTAGGAGGAAGAACTGGGGGAATGAGACGTTCCCCTTGTTGAGTTCGCTTGACAGGTTAAGAATGCAGCTTCTCTGCGTGAACAGGACGAAGTCTGCAAGACGATCGGCATCGGCTTTCGCCGAGGTGCCGGAGGCACTTGGTTGTGTGTTTTTCATTTTGGCTGGTTGTAGTGTTCATGTTTGGGGACATGTAAGGGAGCACAGCCATTGCGAAAGAGAAGATAACCGGGTTGCCGGATAGTAATCAACCCTAAAGTTAAAATTTTTTCAAAAAGACTGCACGTATGCTCGGTGCTTTTTGAAAATAGCGGATCCCGCCTGTTAAGGAAAGCTGTAAATTTTGGAAAAGTTAACCAATTGGAATTCAAGGGATAAGGGGCTTATTCACAGCCCATTTTCAGAGAGAGTGTGGCTTCGGGTGTCAGTCTGAGACGGGGGAATCTCATGTTATCCTTAGGTGGTTCTTTGGCTTTCAATGGCGGTTTTGGTGATTTTTGGATTGGTGAACAATCGCCCGGAGCCGCAGAACCATACGAAGATATTGAAACGCAAAGACGCGAAGGCGCAAAGATTCCCGGTTTGAATTCACCAGGCGTACCCGATGAGTGTTGAAAGGCTCTGCGCCTTGCATGTCCAGTTTGACTTTCCATCAAGGGCACCCCGCCGCTCCGCCGGGAAAATCCCCGTCCCGCTGCGCCGGTAGGCCGATCCCTAGGCAGTAAGCCTCCGTGGAACAGGGGAGATTTCCGCCGCCGTGATGCGCAAAATGCTCTGCGTGCGCAACAAGGGTGCCGAGAAATCCGGATTTTCACTTGTACGGTCAGACCACCGCTCCGCGGAACACCATTCCCATGGCCAAAGAGGATATCGCTCCTGCAAAACCTTGACAGGCCCCGCCGTTTCGGCCATTTTCCCCGCCCCGCGCGTTGGTACGTGCGGCAACCAGAACACTCCAATGAAAAAGGATCTCCATCCACAATACAACCCCGTCGTCTTCGTTGACATGACCACGGGCGCACGCTTCGTCACGAAATCCACCAAGTCCTCGGACAAGAAGGAAGTCATCGACGGTGTCGAACACTCCGTGATATCCGCAGGCATCACCTCCGATTCCCACCCCTTCTTCACCGGGCTCGCGCAGTTCGTGGACACCGAGGGCCGCATCGACAAGTTCCAGAAGCGTTTCGGCGCAGTCCGCCGCGTCGGCAAGCCGAAGATTGGCTGAGCCACAGAACGGAAAAGATTCGTTCTTCACGAAACGGCATCCCGCAAGGTATGCCGTTTCTTCGTTATGGCTGCCAAGGGTTCGGTCACAGCACCCCTTCGAGCCATGCGAGCATGCGTTTCCGGTAGGCTCCCTCATTTCGCGCCAGCGAGTCCCCGTGGCTGCCGCCCTTCACCTCGAAGAATGTCTTCGGTTCGCTGGCGAGATCGAAGAGCTGTTTGCCTTGTGCAATAGGCACCACCTGATCCCTATCCCCATGCACCACAAGCAGAGGGGTGTCGCTGAGTTTCCCGATGAAATCCTTGGGCGACAAATCGTCGGTGATGAGCCTCGCCCCGTATTCGCCGCCGACGATGCGCGCCATCGCCTGGTAGGAGGAAAAGGTCCCGTCGATCACGATGGCCCGCAAACCCTCCGGCTGCTTTTCCGAGAGAGCTGCGACGGACTTTGCGCCGCCGAGGCTGTGGCCGAAGGAAATGAGTTTCCCGGCATCCACATCCTTGCGTGCCGCGACGTATGCGAAGGCGCCCTTCACATCCTCCACCATGCCTTTGCGATCCAGTTCGCCGCCGGATTTCCCAAAGCCGCGGTAATCGTACATGAACACCTGGTAGCCGGCCTCCACCAGCCAGAGGACAAAGCCCAGGTGGTGCCCGATGGATCCGGCGTTGCCATGCGAGAATACCACGGTGCCTTTCGCGCGCGCCGCCTTCGCGGGCATGAACCATCCATGGAGTTTCGTGCCGTCCGTGGAAAGGAAATCGATGTCGTCGTATCTGAATCCCCACTTCGCAGGGGTGGCGGGCTCGTCCCGGGTCGGGAAATAAAAGAGCTTGTTCGTATCGACCCCAGCCAGCAGCCGGTTCACGGCACTTTCCGGATCGGATCCCGCATCGCGCAGATACTCGTGGAGTTTCTCGGCGGACGGCGGCAGCGGAGTGGCGGGTGTCTGTGCGCCCGCGCAGGAAATCCCCGCGAGCAAGAGCCATTTTCCATAGGACTTCATGGCAAACAGGGTAGATCCGATCCCGCGTTTGTCGAGAAGGGGAAAGTGGATGGCCAAAGCCAGTGGATCCGATCTCTCGGTTTCAGGGTATCGTGGCGGGTTTTTCGAGCGCCTCGATGTGTCGGCGCACGCCCTCGGTTATGCCGCGTTCGCTGTAGCCGCCCTCAAGGAGCGATACGATGCGTCCGTGTCCCTGCTCGCGGCAGAGGGCGCGGAGGATTTCCGTCAGCTCGGCATAGACATCGCTGGTCCAGCCGAGGGAGCCGAGGGGATCGGCCTCGTGGGCGTCGAAGCCCGCCGAGATGATGAGGAGCTGGGGCTTGAATTTCCGGAACGCTTCGGAAAGCTGCGTGCGGTATGCTGCGAGCACGGCCTTGTCGCCGCTGCCCGCCGCCAGCGGGATGTTGAGGTTGAACCCTTCGCCCGCGCCCTTGCCGGTGATTTCCGGTGCGCCGCTCGGCCCGGGGTAGAAGGGGTATTGGTGGGTGGAGAGAACGAAGACCGATGGGTCTTCCAGGAAAACCGCCTGTGTCCCATCGCCGTGGTGCACGTCCCAATCGACGATCATCACGCGTTCCAGCCTGTGTTGCCTCTGCGCATAGCGTGCGGCGATGGCTGCGTTCCCGAAGAAGCAAAAGCCCTTTGCATTCGAGGGCATGGCATGGTGTCCGGGCGGGCGCAGAGCGGCGAATGCGTTTTCCACGCGGCCTTCCATGACGAGATCCACCGCCGTCAGCGCCCCGGCCACCGCCTTGGCGGAGACCTCGTAGGTGCGGGTGGAGATCGGCGTGTCCGCGCTGCCGTGCATCTGCTTCTCCCCCGCCTCACAGGCACGCTTCAGCGCGGCGACATACCCGGGATCGTGGACGGCCTTGATCCACGGCAGGGGATCGGCTCTTTCATCCGGCGCCGCCCACAGCAATCTCTCCGAAACCGGATGCCCCTTGAGATGTTTCGTCAGCATGCGCAGCCGCTCCGCATGCTCCGGGAAACCCGGGCCGGTGTCGTGTTCGAGGAATACATCATCGTAGATGATGGCCGTGCGGAATGCATCCGGCTTGGGTTCTGTCGCATCCATGTCCGCACTGAAAGGGAGAAGCGCGGCGCTGGAAAGCAACAAGGCGCGGCTGTGATGGCTGGTTGTCATTTTCCAGGACAGTTTTCAACGTATCCCAGGACACCGCAACCCCGCATCGGATTCGGAACGGCGGAATTTTTTCCGAAAAATTCCAAGGATTCCCCATTTCGCGTGTCTGATGTAGGTAGGGGATCTCACTCCCCGGGAAACCCAGCCACGCCGTATCATGAAAAAATCCCCGTCCATCACCCTGCTCATAGCGGCTGCCTGCAGCCTGTTCTCGCTGCCCTCCTCCCATGCCCAGGAGGACGACAGGGGCTTCATCAGGATGCCCATGCCCATCATGCCGCCCATGCCGCCGCCGCGCATTGTCGTCCGCACACCGGATGTCGGGCCGATGCAGACCCGCGAGATGTCGGTCGTATCACGGGTCAACGGGCTGCATGCCGTGGTCGAGACCACGATCGTTTTCCACAACCCCAATGCCCGCGACCTCGAGGGCGAGCTGGTTTTCCCCCTGCCCGACGGCGCGGCGGTCTGTGGCTACTCACTGGACATAGCCGGCGTGCTGGTGGATGGCGTGGTCGTGACCAAGGAGCGCGCCCGCGTCGCCTTCGAGACGGAGGTGCGCCGAAACGTCGATCCGGGCTTGGTCGAGCACATCCAGGGAAACCTCTACCGCACGCGGATCTATCCGCTCCCGGCCAACGGCGAGCGGCGCATCCGCCTGACCTACACCACGCCGCTCGCCACCGCCCAGAACGGTGATGCGGCCCTCCAAATCCCCATGCCGCGCGAGGTCATCGCAAAACTGGACGTGAAGATCGAGGTATCGGCCCCGGACGGCATCGCGCCCGAGGTCGGTGGCCTTGGCGATGCACGCTTCGAGAAAGCCGAAAAAATCTGGCGGGTCGCTTCCACCTCCGAGAACGCCAAGCCCGGCGAGGACATCCTCGTGGCGCTGCCGAAGCCCCCTGTCTCGTTCCAGCGCATCGAGCGGGATGCGGCGGGCACGAACCGTTTCATGGTCACGGCGCTTGCCCCGGCAAGGAAACAGATCGCACCGGAGCCCGGTAAAATCCATGTCCTCTGGGATGCCTCCGGAAGCCGCTACGGCGCGGATTTCACGAAGGAATTCGAGCTTCTGAAACGGACCAAGGCCACCGGCTACTCCCTCACCGTTTTCCGCGATATGCCGGAGCCCTCCCGCGATTTCGCGAACGTCGATGAACTCATCGCCGCCATCAAGGATGCGCCCTATGACGGTGGCACGGACATCTCCGTCCTTGCCAGCCAGCCAGCCGCCCACACCCTGCTTTTCACCGATGGCTTCGATACCCTTTCGGGTGTGACGCTGGAATTCGGCGGCTCCATACCCGTCGCGATCGTTTCGCAGACGGTGGCGAACCGCGAGGCCTTGCGTCAGGCCTGCGCCGGGGCGCTGATCGACCTGCAGACCACAACCCCGGAAGCGGCATGGTCTGAAATCGAAAACCCTTCCAGCCGCGTCATCGGGATCAAGGGCACCGGTGTCGCAAACGTCCAGGGGATAGGCCAGCCCGCCCAAGGCCGAATCAGCCTGCTCGGCGAGCTGACCGGCGATGAGGCATCCGTGCGCATCCAATACGCCGATGGCTCCGAGTCGGAACCTTTTGCCCTAAGCGGCGCCGATGCCACCGAGGGCGAAATCCTGGCCACCGCCTGGGCCGCCGCCCGCGTAAGCCAACTCTCGCCGCGCTCCGATGAATTTTCCGACGAACTCCTGACACTCGGCAGGACATACGGCATCGTCAGCCCCGCGACCTCGCTCATCGTCCTTGAGACCCTCGACCAATGGGTGCGGCACGAGATCGAGCCACCGGCCACCCTGCCGGACATGCGCCGCCAGTGGCAGGGGGAGATGAAACGCCTGGCCAAGCAGAACGATGCCGATCCTGCCCGGCGCCTGGAACAGATCGCAGGTCTTTGGAAAGAGCGTGTCGCATGGTGGAAAACCGATTTCTCGAAAGCCAGGGTTGAGCCCCGGGGAAATGGTCGTGAGGAAAACGAACGTGCCCTGACAGACAGCGCGGTTGCCGAGGCGGCTCCCAGCGCGCCTGCTTCCGCAGCGGATCCGTTTGCCGCGCCAAATGAACAACTCCAGCGCAACACCGGCGGTGGAGGCGGTGGATTCGCTCGAGGTATCGATGCGAAAATGGAAGCGGGTAAGGATGGCTCCGCACCAGGCGCCTCCATCGAGATCAAGCCCTGGAGCCCCGACACCCCCTACCTGAAAGCGATACGCGCGGCCAAGGACGGGCTGCGTTACTCCGCCTATCTGGATCAACGGGAAAAGTGGGCGGAAAGCCCGGCCTTTTTCCTCGACTGCGCCGGGGTGTTTTTCGGGGACGGCGAAGAAGCCCTCGCCCGCCGCATCCTCACAAACCTCGCCGAGCTTCGCATCGAGGAGCCCGGACTCCTGCGCGTGCTTGCATGGCGTTTGCAGCAGGCGGGGGAGTTTGATCCGGCCATAGTCATCCTCCGCCGCGTCGCCAAGCTCCGCCCGGAGGAACCACAATCGTTCCGCGATCTTGCACTCGCCCTTTCCGAGCGCGGTCGCTCCAAGAAAACCAAGGCCGACCTTGAGGAAGCGATGGGTCTTTTCCTCAAGGTCGCCCTGGGCGGCTGGGGTCGCCATGGTGAGAGCATCCCCATTTTTGCCCTGGAGGAAATGAACGGCCTCATCGCCTGGACAGAACGCCAGGATTGGCCGGAAGCCAAAAAACCGGTGATCCCGGAATTCGACAAGCGCCTGCGCGACAACCTCGACACCGACATCCGCATCGTCATGTCCTGGGACGCGGATGCGACCGACATGGACCTGCACGTGATGGAACCCGGCGGCGAGGAAGCCTGCTACAGCCACAACCGCACCGCCCGCGGCGGGCTTGTCTCGCAGGACATCACCGATGGCTACGGCCCGGAGGAATACATGATCCGCAAGGCGCCTGAGGGCGGCTACGCGATCAGCACGAACTATTTCGGATCGCGCCAGCAAACCGTTGTCGGCCCGGCCACCGTCACCGCAACGGTTTTCACGAACTGGGGCAGGCCAAACGAGGAGCGCCAGGTGCTCACCATCCGCCTCGACAAGGAGAAGGAGAAAATCGACATCGGAACGATCACGTTCGGGAGTTCCGAACCCCCAGCGGATAAGGGGAATCTCCGCACCGGGATGAAAAGGGAAGAAGTGCTCGCGCTCTTTCCCAATCCCACCGACCCCGCCGCCAATCCATTGGAATACCCTGACGGTGCAAAGACCCTGAAAATTTTCTTCAACAAAAAGGGCAAGCTTCGCCGTGTTGTGGAAACCCTGCCCGGCGGGACGGAGACCATCATACTGCAATGAACTGCCGGAGAGCCATGCCTGTTTCCGGCTTCCCCAGCACAAGCGTATCCACGAAGGGGAATCCCAGGCTTGCCATCAATCCGGAAATGACGTTTTATCCCGTTATGGAAAAGTTACCAATATTTCTCATAGCGCTCGCATCCATGATTTCGACGGCCTTCGCGCAGATCGAGGCAGGCCAATCCGTCATCATCAAGATCATGGGAGTGCCCGCCGAAGAGAAGGCGAAGATCGACGAGACCTATCCGGTTGCGAAAAACGGGATGGTGAACATGCCCTTCGTCGGCGAGATCCGCGCGGCGGGGCTGGAGTCCCACGTGCTGGCGAAATCGATCCAGAACGCTTACCGCGATGGCGGGATTTTCAACAACGCGGTCATCCAGGTGCTCGCCAACCAGAACGATATCGCGCCTGTCGAGCAGCAGGTTCACCTGGGAGGCCGAGTCAACGCTCCCGGGGCAAAACCTTTCCGCAACGGACTGACGGTTTACCAAGCCATACAGGCTGCGGGTGGGCCCGATGAGTTCGGTGCGATGAACCGAGTGATCCTGATCCGTATGGGAAAACAGCAAATCATCGACCTCAGGACTATCGAAGGCAAGTCAGTGCTGGCTGATGTCCATGACACCATCGTGGTTCCCCAGAAGAATTGGCGGAACATGTAGCTGCCTTGCGCCTCGCATCCCGCAGGTCATCGGGTTTGCGAATGAACAAGCTCCCAGCCATCCCCTTGTTGGGATGGCTTTTTCGTTTCCGTGAGTGGCGTCGGCACCAATCTCCGGCCTGGAGTTGTGCCGATTTCTCCGGATTCCGAAAGATTTGGATTGCATGTAATAGAAAAGAAGTCAGCTTTGGCCAAACCCATTTACTTTGTAATGCCAAACCCACTTAACCCCATCGGGCTATCCGTTTTCATAACCGGGAAACGTGCTTGCGAGTCGCGCGGATTCGCGTTGGTCGTGACCCTCTCGCTGATGGTGCTCCTGAGCATCATCGCGCTCGGCATGCTATCGATCTCCTCGATCGCCCTGCGGGCATCCGGCGCGGGGGATGCGAATATGCTGGCGCGCGCCAATGCCCGGATGGCGCTGATGATGGCCATCGGCCAGTTGCAGCGCGAGATGGGGCCGGATTCACGCATCTCCACCCCGCATGATCTCGGCGGGCAGCCCGGTGGGAATCCCGGATGGGTCGGTGTCTTCGATGCCTGGAAAACGGATCCCGCCAACAGCACCACCCCATCGACCCCGCAATCCCGCGTGCTGAAATTCCGCACATGGCTCGTCTCGGGCGCGGATGGTACGGGTGTCACCACGGGGGACATGGTGTCATTGCTTGGAACCGGGAGCCTCGGCACCAACGCGGCGGCGGATGATCTCGTCTCGGCTCCCTTGGTCGAGCTGACTGATCCCGGGAAAAAGGGGAAGATTGCCTGGTGGGTTTCCGATGAATCGGTAAAGGCCAAGGTCAATGCAGGCCCGGAATCGCCGAACAACCCGGCATTCGGCAATGCGAATGCCTTTTTCAACGCACAGTCCGCCCCGAATGTCGGCCACAAGGCTTTCACGGAGCTTGCCTCGCTCGATTGGAAGGAGGGCCAGCGCGGTGCGACGGTTTCCACCGGTGCGCTCGGCCTTGCCGCAGGGCTAGGTGCAAGCGGGGTTGGCGCCGCGATCCATGACCTCACGGTGCATTCTTCCGGAGTTCTCGCAGATGTCCGCGAAGGGCGTCTCAAGCGAGATCTAAGCAGCCTGCTGGCACGTCCAATCGCCGAGTTGGAAAACAAGCCGCTCTATCTGGCCGACGGGCGCATGAACCGTTTCGAAATCACCGAACAAGGTGCGATTTCCAATGCCGCGTATATCCCCCCCAGCAGCGGCGCTGGGGCGAATCGCTGGGGGATCAACCTCGAGGAACTGCACCTGTTCCACCAGATCCACCGCGAGATCGACTGGAGCTCGGGAAAACCGCAGCTGGTCAACAAAAGTAGCAGGTCGCAGATGGTAAATGACCGATTCTTCATCTATCGGAAGCCGACCATGGAAGCCGTGAGCCTCATTCTGTCCCTCATCGCGTCCCCCGAGGCGGGAACCAACCCGGTCACCTACCGCATGGATGCGAACATGGACACCATCATCGCCCTCTCAAACCCGAACGACATCCCGACCGTGTGGCCGGATAGCGTGCGTTTCCGCGTGGATACGGAGGGTTTCCCCTACAGGCCCGACTGGAACATCACCAGGAATGGTGTGGTGATCGTCGGTCATGTGGTTCAGCCGATCAACAGCCAATTCTTCAAATCCTCCCTACAGACCGGTTTCACCCTTGAGGCGGGGGAGGCAGCTGTGTTCGGCGCCTCCACCACAGACACGCAGGCCACCCAGGTCAACCTGACGCGAGGTTACGTGCCGCGTGGCGGAGTTCGCATTGAAGACGGCGCATGGGATACAAACAACAGGCCCGATCCCTCGGACGGTCTACGGGCCACCGGCTTGCGGCCAACGGATAAAATGGATTTCTCGATGATCCCAGCCCCTGCGGGCAATGGGAATACTCCCAGCGGATGGATCTCATCCTATGCGAGGATGACCGATACGTCCGGCGGGGGGACGACGAACCTGGCCACACACCGATTCGGGGGCGGCGGAGGCAGCAATTTAAACACCGCGCCGACAAGCACCTACACGCCTGCGTCGATCCGGCCCTCGCAAAGGCCGGAAATTCGTGAGTTCATAGGGAAACCCTTGCCGGTGATCATGTTTACGACAATGTCGAACACCGAAAGGAGTCGCACCAGCTTCCAGCCACCGAATGCAATCCCTTCACGCCCTTATCTGATCCACGAGCCGGCGACCACCAACATGATTGCCATAACCAATCAGGCTCCAAATACCTTGCTGACAATGCATAGCTCACAATTGGTGAGCATCGCGGATCCAATGGACTACGCCTTCGGCAACGACCGCACCATGGCGGCGGGGGCCGGCGGGCGGAATCTATATCATGGTGGATCACGGGAAGCGGGTCTGGGTGGCAGCTTCAACGTGGTCAAGCGCCGCATACCGTTGGTGGCACCCCTTTCCCTTGGGGCTTTCGAAAACGCGATCGCCTGCGGGTTTTCCAGTCGTTTTGCAGGTGGTCCCTCGCTCAGCGCCGCCCCGGACACCCTGCCTACAATGCCTGCCCCACGCCCAAACGGAAACGGGATGGAACCAGAGGCGACCATGGTGACACTGGCGAAATCCATAGGCAACTCATGGACGAACCCATTCCTGAGCTCCGATGTCATAGAAGACGGCACCTACCACGACCAGTCATGGATGGTGAACACCGCGCTCTGGGATTCATGGTTCCTTTCCGGCATCGTCGATGGACGTGGGGCCGGTGCCTCGACATGGATGAGCGATTCCCGCAGCCCGCTCGCACAGTTCCGCCAATTCGCCGAAACCGGTGGCGGGCTCCGCAACAAGCGCCTGATCTATCACCCTAGCAAGCCGCTCAGCGAGGCCCTGGACGAGCTGTTCACGGGCGACGACTTCAAGCCGGCCGCCGTCAACAAGCTCACGAAATACCTGCTCGTCGACGGCGCGTTCAACGTGAACTCGACTTCGGAGGTGGCATGGAAGGCTTTTCTGACGAGTGTGAAGGGTCAGGAACTTCTCGATGCAAGCGGTTCTGCCCAGAAAAAGAGCCATCCATTCGGCACCCTTGGATATGCGGTCAGCCAAGCCACCAGCGGTACGGATGGGGACTGGAGAGGATTCCGGGATTTTAGCGATTCCGATCTGGAAAAGCTCTCGAAGGCCATCGTTGAGGAAGTGAAAGCGCGCGGCCCATTCCTGAACATGGCGGACTTCGTGAACCGCCGCCCGAACGGAGCCACTGCCGCAGAAAAGGCCTTGGGTGCGCTGCAAGCTGCCATCGACAAGTCCGGGATCAACTCGCGCTTCCTCGGCGCAGGGCGCACCTTGGTGAGCGCCGACATATCCATGCTTGCGGGCAAGAACACATTGTCGGACGAGCCAACACCCGCACGTGCCATCGGTGGGGCGGGCTTTTTCAGCCAGGCTGCGTTGCTCACCTCGCTCGGCCCCCAGATCACGGTGCGTGGCGATACGTTTGTCATCCGCACATACGGGGATCACCGCAGTTCCACCGGCACCATCCTTTCCAAGGCGTGGTGCGAGGCGGTTGTCCAGAGGACTCCGGATTATGTGGACGCCACCGACGCGCCGGATACAACCGGGACGCTGACTGCGGCAAACGAAAGCTTCGGAAGGAAATTCAAGATCATTTCCTTCCGCTGGCTCAACTCCAAGGAAATCTGAACATGCATCGCAACACATTCCCCGCTCCGGGCTCCCGACGAATTGCAGGGCTTGTCCGTCCGGCCTTCTCGCTATGCATGTCCATGCTTGCTTCCATCTCCTCGCTTGGCATTTGCCATGCTCAGGAAGCGCCAGTTCCCAATAAGAGGGAGGAAGGCCCCAAGGCGCGGATACTCTGTGTGCAGACTCTGACCAAAGCGGATGAGGAAGCGATCCTGGCAGTGAAAAACGAGGCTGGGGAATTCAGGGAGTATGGCAAGATCGAGCTCCGCACAGCGTTCATCGGCGATTGGGTGCCCGTGCAAAAAGGCGTTACCCATGTGGTTAGGAGGAAAGGTGAGGGATTCGCATCCCTATGTTCGTTCACCATCGCCGAGGCTTCGAAACGGGTCATCCTCATCATGCTGCCCGACACAAAAACCAACACCTACCGCATTCAGGTGATCGATGTAGGAAAGCTCCGGTTCCAGAAAGGCAAGGCACTGATCGTGAACTATGGTGGTGTCCCGGCAGCGGTTGTGATGGGCAATAAGAACATCACTGTGGCTCCAGGCAAGCAGGTGGTCCAGGCCATCGATGCGAACGAGGACGGGATGTATCGCATGCTCATCGGCCATGTGGACAAGGACAGGAACATCGTGGCCTGCTATGACCGCTATGTTTCCTCAAATCCCAACACCAGGAAGATTGTCCTGCTCTTCCCTGATCCGGACACCGGCCTGCGCGCGATGAGCCTTTCCGAATTCGGCCCCTTTGATTGATCCAATCTCCAGCAACAAAAAAACCACCATCGCTATGACCACCCTTCCACTCACGCGCCGCGTGTTCCCTGCTTCCGTCCTGGCCGCAACCGTGTCGATGGCAATGTCCCTCGCACCCACCGCAGCGGCGGACGGGGAAAAAATGCGCCTCGTATGCGCCACGAGCCTTGAGGAGGATCAGGAGCTGGTGCTCGCCTCGCGCGCAGAAGGAGGCGGTTGGCGGGAACTGGGCAAGGTGGTGATCAGGTCGTCACTCACCACCGACGTGTTGCCCGCCAAGCAGGGCGAGCTGCACCTCGCCGTGCGAAAAGGTGGCAAGCTCGAATCCATCTGCAAGTTCACTTTTCCGGCGGACGCGCGCCATGGCCTGGTCTTTTTGAAAGCGAACACCGAGTCGAAGACCTACGATGCACATTTCGTGGATCCGGAGAAGGCGGGTTTTGTGAAAGGAAGCCTGCTGATCCTGAATCTCAGCGCGCATGAGGGAACGGTGTCCCTTGGCGCCGCCGAGACGAAGGTGCCGGCGGGTGAGCGTGCGTTGGCGAAGCCGGCCACAGAGGACAACGGGATGTTCCAGATGCAGGTATCCTTCACGGACGAAAGCGGAAACGTGATGAATTGTTACGACCGCTATGTCTCCAGGAATCCGAATTCCCGTGACATGCTTTTACTCTTGCCCAGCGCAGAGACCGGCATAATGGCGATGACATTGCCATTGTTCGGGGAGTTTGAGTGAGCCCTGCGCCTTTACCCCAATATCGATAAATCAACACACCCGCCCCGGCCTGAGCCATGAGCGGGTGTGCCTTGCCTCCCTGGAAAATTTCAGTTGTCGATGGTGTCAGCCTTGTCGCGCAGATTGCCAAGGCGGAAGGAAAAGCCAGTCCCGTTGCCGGAGCTCACCTTTTCGACGCGATCCCGGATGTCCTCCGGTGCGGCGGCCTTGTCCTCAGCCGTATTCCACGGCCCTTCCCAGATGATCCTGTTGTCCGTGCCGCGGACTTTCACCTGGGTGTCCCCTGCAGAGGTCTTGATCTCGATGGAGCCCTCCCCGTCCATGAGGCGTATCGTCGAGTTTTGCTGGATGGTTCCGCCTTCGGGAAAGGTGAAGTCCATGCTTCCGCCGAGGAGGTTCAAGCGTTCGCGCATCTGGCGGAAGGCGTTCTCAAACTGGGAGTCGGGCGCATCTCCACGTCCGAAGGCGCCTAGATTCTGGTCGAACAGGCTGCGCAGTCGATCCGCATGGATCTTGGGTATGCCATCGAGGAGAGGCTCGGCGTCCGTCCGGGCGATGGCATCCGCAGGGCGCTCGGCCAGGGTGACTTCGACCTTGGCGGGTTTGCCCTTGTGGATGAGATCCACCTTCAGTCGGTCGCCCGCCTTGCGGCCAAGGATTACCGAGGTGAGGGCGTCCGGACTTGCGACAGGCTTGCCGTCTAGGGATGTGATGATGTCGTTGGCGGAGAGTCCTGCCTTTTCCGCAGGGCTGTCCGGGCACACGGTGCGGATGATTACGCCCGTGCCCGCGGCAAGGCCGAGGTGATCCGCCACCATGTCCGGCACTTCCGCCGTGGCGATGCCGATGAATGGGGAGCTTTCCGCGCGCTGCGCCGGTGCATCCTCCCCTTGCAGCAGGGCTGCGGGAGGGGTGCTTGTCTCAGGCGGCGGCTCGATGGCGGCGGCGCTCGGGATGACGTTCAGTCCGACAATAATGCCGCTTGCAGAGATGATTCCTATTCCGATTTTCATATCGATTGCTTTCTATACTAGGAGCGTAGTAGATGAGGGGATTTGTCTCCCGAAAGAGTCAGTCAATCTTTTCCGGGATGATGACGTACTCGTGGCGGGGCTTCTCCACCTGGTAGGTCTCGCCTTTCTCGTTCTTCAGGGTAACCATGTCGGTGAAAGTGAGCCGCCAGACCCGGTGTGGCTGGTTTTTGCCCCGCCAGATGACGCCTTCGTCGCGGGTCTCGCTGAGGTTGCGCCCGTATCCGGCCGGGACGAAATTCGGATCGGGATGCGTATTGGGACTGGCATTGGGGATGGTTTTCCCCACCGCAGGTTTCCCATTGCCCGCTGTGGCCTTTCCGGCACCGCCCCACGGGATCATGAATGCGGTGAGAGCTCCGAGCAAAGCCACGGCGGCAGCCGCCGCAACGTTGAGGCGAGGGAAGCGGCGCACCTTTTCCAGGCCGGCCTTGGACTGTTTGTGGAAGAGCACGATCTTTTCATCCACGGCGAAGGGAGTCTCGCCGACCGCCGAGAGCAGGGACGCATGGAAGGCGGCGGGCAGCGGGCGTGGCTTGACGGCGGCTAGCGCGAGGCCGAAGGCGGCGTCCTCGCTGGAGAGCTCAAGGCCTGTGCCTTCCGCACAGGCGGTGAGGCGGTCTAGGAACGCGGCATCCGGCAGTGCGGGTGCCTTGCTGCGGAGTTCCTCCACGAAGATGTCTGGGATGTCTGGCATATCTTGTTGTTCGCTTGGTGGGTTTTTCAGATGGAGAGGTCGCCACGCCTGCGGGCGGAGCCTAGTTCGCGCTTCAGGGCTTCCAGTCCATAGCGATACCGGGAGGCGGCCGTGTTTTGGGAAATTCCCAGCGCCTCCCCGATTTCCGCGAATGTCCTTTCACCCCATACTTTCATGATGACGACCTCGGAAAATTTTTCCGGCAAGGCTTTGAGCGCTTCCTCGAGCTGGGCGCGAACCTCGTCATCGGCGCCTTCCGCGTCGAACCACGGATGGAACGCCTCAAATTGCTCCGCCTCGGTGTCTGCGGAAACATTGTCCTCCCGGCGCTTGCGGCGGTCGTCCTTGCGGGAGAGGTCGATGGCGAGGCGGCGTATGGTGGTGTAAAGGTAGGGCTGCCATGCATCCTGGCCCCCGACGAATTCACCGCCGCGTATCTTCTCCACGAGCTTCAGGATGGCATCCTGGAGCACGTCCTGGGCATCCTCATATGTGCGTGTCTGGTTCCGCGCGAACAGGAAAAGTTTCGGTGCATGTTCCTCGATCCACTCGCGCCAAGCGCTTGCGGCGGGTGAGGTCTGTATCGGGGCTTCTGTAACTGTCATTTTCTCTTATTTGTCTAGCGTCACCTTCGCGCGGTTTTGTTCAATTTCCAATGCTGCTCATTTTCGGCCTTTCCCTGGAAGCCATGTTCTGAGACTTTGTGATGACGTCACACGAAGCTGTAAATCCCATGAGAGCGCTCCGTTTCATTCCGCTGTCCATGGCCGCCGCCGCCCTCCACGGGGAGGCTGTTGTCTCGCCGGTCTCCGGGGTGAACCGTGAGGCGGGGCACCGCGATGGGAAAGGCGCCGGGGCGGCTTTCAACGATCCCATGGGGCTTGCCCGCGATGCCCAGGGTAATGTTTTCCTCTGCGATGCGCGCAACCACGTGATCCGCAAGATCACTGCGGCGGGTGTGGTATCCACGGTTGCGGGCGCGCCGGGTGTCGGCGGCTGGGCGGATGGTGCGGGCGGCGCGGCGCGTTTCCGATTCCCGGCAGACATTGCGGTCTCCCCGGAGGGCGATCTCTACGTTGCGGATAGCGGCAACCACTGCATCCGCATGATCAAAGCGGATGGGACGGTCAGCACGATTGCCGGCAGCCCGGGGAGCACCGCCGATGTCCCGGCAGGAACCGCATCCGGCTATGCCGTGGTGCCGCGCAACCCGGATGGCAGCGGAGGCGCAGCGCGCTTCAACAGCCCGGGTGGGATCGCGTATGCGGGGGGTGATCTATATGTGAGCGATACAGGCAACCATCTCATTCGCCGCGTCGATATGCAGGGGAACGTGACGACCGTTGCCGGCAAGGCTGGCGAATGGGGCTGGGCCGACGGAGCCGGAGCCAGCGCCCGCTTCAGCGCCCCGCTCGGCATGTGCATGGGATCGGACGGAAATCTCTACATCGCGGATTCGGATAACCACGCGATACGCCGCATGACGCCGCAGGCAACCGTGACCACATTTTCCGGGGATCCGGCAGAACACGGTTGCAAGGCCGGCGCGAAAACGGAGGTGCGTTATTCCGTCCCCGTGGATGTATCGCCCCATCCTGAAGGGGGATTCATCGTCTGCGAATCCTTCTGCAACACGCTCTTCCGGGTGGGCGCCGACGGTTCGGCCGCGATTTTCTCCGGCGGTTCTTCCGGCACAGCCCGTCATGCTGATCTTTCCAATCCAAGTTCCGCTGTCTGTGATGCGCTTGGCAATGTTTACGTCGCCGACACGTTCAGCCAGGAGATACGCCTGGTGATTGAGAAGTTCGGGATGGCCATTTCCGGAGTTGGCGCGGACAAGCGCCTCACCATCACCTGGGACAGCCTGCCTGGGAGGGATTACCAGCTGCAACTGCTCGGCGAAAGCGGCTGGGGTAATGCACCGCATCCGCCGGTGCGAGCTGTCGGCCAGGTTTCAAGCACCAGCTTTCCGCTGCCTTCCGATCCGAACGGCATCTACCGTATCCTACTGCTTGGTTTTTAGCGCGTGCTGCTCATGGAAACTCCAGGCACAAGGCCTTGAGATACTTCGCCTCGCGGAAATCCGCCGGATGATCCGTTGCATGGCCGCTGCGCCAAAGCACACGGAATATCCGTCCGGTATCGCGCGCCGCCGTTTCCACCACCCGCAAAAATTCCTCTTCGGGGACATGTGCGGAGCATGATGCGGCGACGAGAATCCCGCCCGGGCGCAGGTGGCGCAGGGCGGCGGCATTGAGCTTCCCGTATGCCCGCACAGCGCCCTCCCTTTCAGACTCCCGCTTGGCCAGGCTTGGCGGATCGGTAATGATGAGATCGTATTTTCCCTCCGTCTCCTCCAACCACTTGAACGCATCCGCCTGCACAGCATGACGCTCCACGGAGGCAAGCGACGGATTGAGCGAAACATTGCGCGCCGCACTGTCCAGCGCATGACGGCTGATATCGAGATCCGTGATGGACTTCGCGCCACCGCGTGCGGCATAGAGGGAAAAGCCACCCGTGAAGCTGAACACGTTGAGCACATCACGCCCCATTGACAGCCCCTCGACTCGTGCCCGGTTCTCGCGCTGATCCAGGAAAAACCCGGTCTTCTGCCCGTGCATCACCGCCGCCTCAAAGCGCAACCCGTTTTCCGAGAATACCACCGTCTCACGGCCGGCTGCGCCCCGGAAGCCCTCCGCGATCCCCGCCTCCGCCGCCATCGCCGCGATGTTGCGGCTCAGCCTCAGGACGAGGTGTTCCGGAGAGAGCACCTCGCGGAACACTTCCTCGATCACGTCCCAATGCGGCAGCCATCCCGCCGCATAGATTTTCACCACCAGAGTGTCCGCATACCTGTCCGCCACGATCCCGGGAAAACCCTCGCTCTCGCCGTTGATCAGCCGCGCCCCGTCCGTGCTGTCTGTTAGGACGGAGCCCTCCCGTCGCGCAAGGCAGGCGAGAGCCTTTCCCATCCACCAGTCCCGGCCTATCGCCGCAGGCTTGCCGCAGTGGAGGATGCGGGTGCGGATCGGTGAATCGGAATCATAAAGGCCGATGGCGAGGAAGCGATCCTTGCGGTCGTACATCACCGCCAGCTCACCCGTGGTGCCGGGTCGGTTCTGTGCTTTCACGCTGTCGGCAAACACCCACGGATGCCCACCGCGCACCGCCGCCTCCGCCCTCGGGAAAAGCGCGAGCCGCAGCCTTGTATTTGGTTCATCGCTCATGCGCAGCTAGCAGAACCCGCGGCCATCCGGCATACAAGCACCAAGGGCATCTGCCTCCCAATCGAACGGAGCAGGGGATGGGACTGCGCGTCGGATGAAATGAGCTGCCGTTGGAGAAACATCATAGCCGTCACACTGCAGGATCACATTCAGCGCTTACTTGGCGCGCCATGGCGTCGCACCGCCCCTTGCAATGTGTTTGCGGAGCATTTCGGTCAACTCCGCGAGCTTGGCTTTCTCGGTTGCCGCCAGGTTGTTCTTTTCCTGGGGATCCTCCGCGAGGTGATAAAGTTCGAGGGGGCTGAACGGATCGTTCTGCATGAGCTTCCAGCCTTCATGGATGATGGCCTCGTAGCTTTTCCCGGCATAGGCTCCGCCCTCGCGGCGGACGAAGTAGAGTTCGCGCGGGGTGTCATCAGCTGCTCCCCGCAGGATGGGCACGAGGCTGCGGGCATCGAGATCACGGGCAGGCGGCACCCCGGCCAGCTGAAGGAAGGTTGGGAATACATCGAAGACCAATCCCTCATATCCGCTGCTGGTGCCAGCCTTGATCCCTGCGGGCCAGCGGATGGAAAATGGCACTTTCAGCCCACCGTCGTAATGATCCTGCTTGCCGCCGCGCCATGGGTCGTTGTTCTGCCCGTGGGGGATGGAGCCGCCGTTGTCCGAGCTGAATACAACGACCGTGTTTTCCTCGAGGCCGGACTCCCGCAGGGCGGCCAGCACCGTGCCGATCCAGTGGTCGAGGTGTTCGACAAAGGCGACGTTCCTGGCGCGCTTCGGGTTGAGGCCGGGTGAGCGCTGCCTGACTTTCTCGAACCATTCCTTGGGCGGCTCGATGGGGAAATGCGGGGCGTTGTAGGAGAGATAGAGGAAGAACGGTTTTCCGGAAGCCCCTCGTTCCCGCAGATACCCGCAGGCCCATTCGCTGAAAAGCTCCGTGGCGTGCCCCTCGGGCTTGATCGTTTCCGTGTTCAGGCGCATGAAATTCTTCCCATTCCTGCCATGTCCGTAGTAGCTGTCCATCATGTCGCCGAGGAAGCCGTGGAAGTGGTCGAAGCCGCGCTCGTTGGGGGTGTTGGGGGATTCGAGGCCGAGGTGCCATTTCCCTATCAGTGCGGTGGCGTAGCCGGCTTCGCGGAGCTTGTCGGCGAGGGTGGGTATTTTGGGGGATAGATAACCCCAGGAGCCTTCCGGATCGGTGCGTATCACCCCTGGCACCCCGGCGCGGTCGGCATGGATTCCGGTGAGAAGGGCGGCGCGGGAAGGCGAGCAGACGGTGCAGTTCGCTCGCATCCGGGTGAATCGCATTCCCTCTTTCGCGAGGCGGTCGATGTTGGGCGTTGAAACATCCGATGTGCCGTAGGTGGAGACATCGCCGTAGCCGAGGTCATCGCTGTAGATCATGAGGAAATTGGGTTTCTCCGCAGCACCAAGGGCGGCAGACAGGAAAAATATGGCACTGATCTTCATGCGCCAAAACGTAGGCCGTTTCATCGGGCAGCCAAGGCAAACCCGATTTTTCAGTCCCTCCAATCCCGGCCCGTGGCAGCGGCCCATGGCCATTTTTTGTTCTGTTTTCCGTTGAATCCCTCCGGATAAACGGGTTTTGCTTTTTGAGTGGGCAAGCAAAAATCAATATTCGCAGCCGTCGTCCTTTCCCTTCAGGCAGCATCCGGGGCGCGAACGCAGCCCAACGTCCTCTTCATC